>NZ_JONP01000016.1 GCF_000711725.1 Roseomonas aerilata DSM 19363
GAGATGAGGCGCGACAGGTAGGCCGACATGGCGCCCACGGGCCGGGCGATGGACATGTCGTTGTCGTTGAGCACGACGATCAGGCGCGACCTCATCGCGCCCGCGTTGTTCATCGCCTCGTAGGCCATGCCCGCCGACATGGCGCCGTCGCCGATCACCGCGATCACCGCCTGCGAAGACCGGTCGGGCGCGGCCCCGCCGCCCGGCAGCGGCACCCCGCCCCCGCCTTGCGCCCCCAGCAGGTCGCGCGCGACCGCCATGCCGAGCCCGGCCGAGATCGAGGTGGAGGAGTGCGCGGCGCCGAACGGGTCGTACTCGCTCTCCGCGCGCCGGGTGAAGCCGGACAACCCGCCCCCCTGGCGGAGCGTGCGCATGCGGTCCCGCCGGCCGGTGAGGATCTTGTGCGGGTAGGCCTGGTGCCCGACATCCCAGATCAGCCGGTCGTTGGGCGTGTCGAAGATGGCGTGCAGCGCCACCGTCAGCTCCACCACCCCAAGGCTCGCCCCGAGATGCCCCCCCGTGGTCGAAACCACCTCCACCGTCTCCGCCCGCAACTCATCGGCCAGCTGACGCAACTGCTCGGCCGACAGGTTCCGCATGTCGGACGGTACCAACACGCGATCCAACAATGGCGTCCGAGGGCGGGATGGCGGCAACACAGGCATCAAGGAAGGTCCTCGGGGCGTCGGGATCAGGCCGCGATCAGCTGCGGGAGGATCTCCTCCCGGGCGCGGCTGACATCATCAGGGAAATCGATCTCGACCCAGGGCAGGGCGGTCACGTCGGCGGCGCGGAAGCGACTGGGCTCGGCCAGGATGAGATCGCGGATCGCTTCCTCGTACTCCAGCTCCGTCCGCCCTTGCTCAACATAGGATGCACAGCGGTCGGCCAGTGCCGCAGCCATCGCGGCGGAGAAGCGGAAGAAGCCCACGGATTCACCGTGGCGGTCATGGGCGTGCTCGGGGCGCTTGCGGAAATCCACGATCCTCTCGCCTTGGAAGCAGATCTTCACGGGCTCGTCGCCCGGCTCGATCTCGCGGTCCAGCAGGAGGATGTTCTCGCCGGGGGCTGCAACGAGAGTGGCGAGCATGCGATGGTCGTAGAGGACGTCGCCGTCCATCAGCAGCACCGGCTGCCCTGCCCGCAGCATCTCAGCCTGCACGTGGAGCGAGACAAGGCTGCCCTCGCGATAGTGGGGATTGGGCACGAAGCGCACCCGATCCGACCAGCCGAGGCGCGCGACCTCCGCCTCGACGAGTTCGCGGCAATGTCCGACGGTGATGCTCACCTTCGTGATGCCGTTTTGCTCGAGGGCATGGAGATGACGGGAAAGTAAGGTTCGGCCGCCGAATTCAAGAAGGATCTTCGGCCCTTCTTGTGCCTCCCCGAGCCGCCGCCCAACTCCTGCGGCGAGGATGATCGCCGAGGCGGGACGTGTGGAATCGCTCAATCCGGGGTTCCCAATATTGGCCTGCCGATCGTGTGAAGGTAGGATGACGGGTGTGGGCCTGGCAAGTTCGGAGGCGCGTGTCGCCGTCGGACCCGGTGCTAAACGGCCCGCCGCCAGCGGAGAATACGCCTTGAGCGAAGCGACGCCCCCTGCCACGCGGCCCCGCGCGGCCGCCCCCACCACCCGCTTCGCGGCGCTGCGGCAGGAGATAGCCTCGCCGACGCTCTCCTTCCTGATGGAGGCGCATGACGGTATCTCCGCCAAGCTCGTTCAGGAGGCGGGGTTCCGCGGCGTCTGGGCCTCGGGCCTGACGACCTCGGCCGCGCTCGGGCTGCGCGACAGCAACGAGGCGTCCTGGACGCAGGTGCTGGACGTGCTCGAATACATGGCGGACGCGACCACGCTGCCGATCCTGGTGGATGGCGATACCGGGCACGGCAACTTCAACAATGTTCGCCGCTTCGTGCGGAAGCTTTGCGAGCGCGGCATCGCCGGCGTCTGCATCGAGGACAAGCTCTTCCCGAAGACGAACTCCTTCATCGGCGAGGCACAGCCGCTGGCGGACGTGGACGAGTTCTGCGGCCGCATCAAGGCCGGCAAGGACAGCCAGACGGATGACGACTTCGTGCTCGTCGCGCGGGTCGAGGCGCTGATCTCCGGCCAGGGCATGGAGGAGGCGCTGCGCCGGGCGGAGGCCTATCACGCGGCCGGTGCCGACGCGATCCTCATCCACTCCAAGAAGTCGGACGCGCAGGAGATTTTCGAGTTCTCCGAGCGCTGGGCCAACCGCGCGCCGGTCGTGATCGTGCCGACGATGTACTACTCCACGCCGACGGACCTGTTCCGCCAGGCCGGCATCTCCACGATTATCTGGGCGAACCACCTCCTGCGCTCCTCCATCGCCGCCATGCGCGAGACGGCGGCGCGCATCCACGAGGACCAATCCCTCGTGCGCGTGGAGGGCAGCGTCGCCACCGTGAAGGACATCTTCCGCATTGTTGGCAATGCGGAGCTGGAGGAGGCAGAGCGCCGCTACCTGCCGGCCCGCCCGGCGGTCTCGGCCGTGGTGCTGGCGGCCTCGGGCGGCGAACTGGCGGGGATGGAGCCTGGGCAGCCGAAATGCATGGCCGATATTCGCGGCCAATCGCTGCTCGCGCGCCTTGTCGGCACGCTGCGGGAGAGCGGCGTGCGCGACGTCTCTGTTGTGCGCGGCGCGCATAAGGAGGCGGTGACGCTGCAGGGCGTCCGCATGGTCGACAATGACCGCTACGCCACGACCGGCGAGGCTTGGTCGCTGGCCTCGGCGCGGGACGCGATCCGTGGCGAGACCGTGGTGGCCTATGGCGACGTGCTGTTCCGCCGCTACATCCTCGACAGCCTTCTCACCAGCCGCGCCGATGTCGTCGTGGCCGTGGACACGCTGGGCGCCACGCAGACGCGGCCGAACCAGCGCGACCTCGTCGTCGCGGACCGCCGCTTCTCCGGCGACTATCTCGACGACAGCCCGGCGACGCTGCGTCGCATGGCGCACGAGGTTCCGCAGGCGGAGATCTGCGGCGAGTGGATGGGTCTTGCCCGCTTCAGCGCTCGCGGCGCCGAGTGGCTGCGCGAGGAGATCGCGGCCATGGAGGCCGAGGGCGTGCTGGAAGGTGCCGATATGCCGACGCTACTGACCCGCATCGCGGCGAAGCACCCGGTGCGCGTGAAGTACTTCACCGGCCACTGGCTGGACGTGGACACCCTGACCGACCTGGCCGAAGCGCGAAACTTCACCTGATGATCACCGCGGAAGACTTCATCGTCGAGGCCGGTCATGCCGGCTTCGACTTCTACACGGGCGTCCCCTGCAGCTTCCTCACGCCGCTGATCAACGGCGTGCTCTCCGCGCCGTCGCTCGCCTATGTCGGCGCGGCGAGCGAGGGGGAGGCGGTGGCCATCGCTTCCGGCGCCTGGCTCGCGGGGCGGCGCACGGTGGTGATGTGCCAGAACTCCGGCCTGGGGAACGCGGTGAACCCGCTGACCTCGCTGAACGCCCCTTTCAAGATCCCGACGCTGTTCCTCACGACCTGGCGCGGCGAGCCCGGCATTCCCGACGAGCCGCAGCACGAGGTGATGGGGCGCATCACGCAGGACCTGATCTCGCTCATGGGGCTGGAGCAGGCGCCCTTCCCGGCGGGGAGCCAGGCGCTGCGCCCGGCGCTGAGCCACGCGGTGGAGCGGATGGAGGCGACGGGCCTGCCCTTCGCCTTCGTCGTGCGCAAGGACGATGTGGCCGACACGCCGCTCAATGCCGCGCCGCGCGCCCTTCCGCCGCCCGGCCGGCGCGAGGACTATCCGGGCGAGGGGCCGCGCCCCTCCCGCGTCGCGGTGCTGGAACGCTTCCTCTCGATCGTGCCCGAGGAGGCCGCTGTCATCGCGACCACCGGCAAGTGCGGGCGGGAGCTCTTCACCCTCGCGGACCGGGCGCAGCACCTCTATCAGGTCGGCTCCATGGGCGCGGCCAGCGGCATGGCGCTCGGCGTCGCGCTGAACAGCCCGCGCCCCGTGGTGGTGCTGGACGGCGACGGCGCGGCGCTGATGAAGCTGGGCACCTTCGCGACCATCGGTGCCTATGCCCCCGCCAACCTCGTGCACGTGCTGCTGGACAACGGTGTGCATGACTCCACGGGCGGCCAGGCGACGGTCTCGGCCTCCGTTGATTTCGCGGCCGTCGCGCTCGCCTGCGGCTATCGGCAGGCGTTCCTTGCCGAAAGCCTGGACGGCTTCGAGGCTGCCTTCCGCGCGGCGCTGGCAGGCGGCGGCCCCTCCATGATCCATCTGCGGATCGCCCCTGGCTCCATGGCGAAGCTCGGCCGCCCCACGGTGGGCCCGGCCGAGGTGGCGCGGCGGTTCCAGGCCTTCCTGGCCTCCCCGGTGTGATCCTCTCGAGTGCCGTCGGGCTGCTGGTGGGGCTCGTCCTCGCCGGCGTGCTCATTGCGATGAACGATCCCGCCCGGATCCTGCACCTGCTGCTGGAGACGGGGTGGTGGATGGTGCTCGTCGTGGCGCTGAACGTCGCGCAGATCTTCGCCTCCGCCGCCGGCTGGGGGCCGCTGATCGATGACCCGCGACGGCCCGGTATCCTCGGCCTCGCGCGGATGCGCTGGATCAGGGTGGCGACCAACGCGATCCTTCCGGTGGTGCAGGCGCTGGGGGAGTTGGTGCGGGCGCAGCTTCTCTTTCGTGAAGGGGTCGCGAAGGTACGGGTGATCGCGAGTGTCGCGACCGACCTTGGCACGGAGATGGCCTCGCAGATCGTCTTCTCGCTTCTCGGCCTGGCGGTGCTGATGACCATCCCGCACGCTGCGGGGGACTCCACCACGCTCTGGGCGGTGGTCGGCACCCTCCTGGGCGCGGGGCTCACGGGTGCCTTCATGGCCGCGCATCGCTGGGGGCTGTTCCGCTTCATCGAGCGGATGCTGCCGGGCCTTGCCGCGCGCGTCGGCTGGACCTCGCTCGGGGAGTTGTCGGGCCTGAACGACGCCGTCGTGGGGCTCTACCGCGAGCCAGGGCGGCTCTGGCGCAGCGGCGGCTGGCACATGCTTTCCTGGCTGATCGGCGTACTCGAGACCTGGGCCGCGCTGCAGGCAGTCGGTGCGGAGGCGGGGATCGCAGAGGCGCTGGTGATCGAGAGCCTCGGCCAGGCGGTGCGCAGCGCCGGCTTCTTCATCCCCGGCGCCCTCGGCCTGCAGGAGGGCGGCTACGTCCTCATCTGCGCGCTGTTCGGCATTCCCCCGGACAAGGCCATCGCGCTCGTCCTCGTTCGGCGGCTGCGGGACGTGATCCTCGGCGTGCCCGGCGTGATCGTCTGGCGCTGGGGCGCGGCGGCGGACCGTGCCAACATCCCCGCGACCGAGGCGAGAGGCCATCTATGAGCGAAAGCCCCATCCTTCTCACGCCGGGACCGCTGACGACCTCCATCGAAACGCGCCGCGCCATGCTGCGCGACTGGGGCTCGCGCGACCCCGCCTTCATCGCGCTCACCGCCGAGCTGCGCGCGCGGCTGTTGGCCGTGGCGCGGGGGGAGGGCACGCATGTGGCGGTGCCCTTGCAGGGTTCCGGCACCTTCATCGTCGAGGCCGCCATCGCGACGCTGATCGGGCCCACCGACAAGCTGCTGGTGCTAATCAACGGCGCCTATGGCGAGCGGATGGTCACCATCGGGAAGCGCATGGGCCGCGCGGTCGAGGCCATCCGCTGGGCCGAGGACCGGCCGGTGGAGCCCGCGCGGGTCGCGGAGGCGCTGCGCGCGGACCCTTCCATCACCCATGTCGCCCTCGTGCATTGCGAGACCACCACGGGCATCCTGAACCCGCTGGAGGATGTTGCGGCCATCGTGGCCGGGGCCGGGCGCGCGCTGCTGCTGGACGCGATGAGCAGCTTCGGCGCCCTGCCGATCGACCTTTCCACCACGCCCGTGACGGCCGTGCTCGCCTCCTCCAACAAGTGCCTTGAGGGGGTGCCGGGCCTCGGCTTCGCGCTGGTGGAGCCGCCGGCGCTGGAGCGCGCGAAGGGGGTCAGTCCCTCCCTCTCCTTCGATCTCCACGCCCAGTGGAAGGGCTTCGAGGCAGATGGCCAGTGGCGCTTCACGCCCCCGGTGCAGGTCGTCGCCGCGCTGGTCGAGGCGCTGCGCCTGCTGGAGACCGAGGGCGGCCCAAAGGCACGCCACGCCCGCTACAGCGACAACTTCCGCACGCTGCTGGCGGGAATGCGGCGGCTGGGCTTCGAGCTGTTCCTGGACGAAGCGGTGCAGGCGCCGATCATCGCGACCTTCCACCTTCCGGCCGATCGCGGCCTCGCCTTCCGCCCCTTCTACGAAGCGCTGGCGGCGCGCGGCTTCCTCATCTACCCCGGCAAACTGACCCAGGCGGAGACCTTCCGCATCGGCTGCATCGGGGCGCTGGACCGCCACGACTTCGAACGCCTGCTGGAAGCAGTTGCCGAAACGGTCAGGGTGCTCGAAGCCGCCTGATCAGCGGCCTTGGCTGGCCCGCGCCTGACGCGCGCCGCTGATGCCGATCCAGAGGGCGGCGAGCGGCGTGATGATCGCGGCCGCGACGAGCATCGGCGCCGTGGCGCCGAGCCAGACGAGCACGGGCACGAAGACCAGGAGATCGTCCGGATCAATATTGATTCCCGGCGAGAGCACGAAGGTGCGAACCGAGGCGATCCGGATCACGTTGAGCTGCCAGAACAACGTGCCGATGCCGACACCCGCTACGAGGCCGAGCAGGGGCCAGAGCAGCCCCGCCGGCGCGCCCGATCCGAGACCGAGCCCGATGAAGGCGATCATGTTGGAGGTGCAGTCGCTGATCAGGTCGTAGCGGTGCCCGGCGGCGCTCGATTGGCCCGTCTGGCGCGCCAACTCCCCGTCCGCGCGGTCGAGCAGCATGGAGAGAAGGAAGATTGCCCCGCCGATGGCCGGCCAGGACCCCGGTCCCGCGAAGGCCACGGCCGCCGCGATCCCGGTGATGACACGCACGGTCGTCACCTGGTTCGGCGTTACCCCGCTCGGCGCCACGGCCCGCACGGCCGGGCGGACGATGCGGTGGATGACGGTATTGGTGCTCACCTCAGGCCCTCGCGGGCTCGGTGGCGGGCTTGGCCTTGCCCATGAAGCGGCGGGCGAGGCGGATCACGAAGGGCACGGTCGTCGGGCGCAGCAGGCGCGGGTCGTAGCCGGCCATGCGGCGCCGGTCCTCGGCGAGGCAGATGTCGATCATCTCGGCCGCGGTCATCGTCACGCCGATGGAGCCGGAGGTCGCGGTGAAGTTCGTATCCTTGGACGCGCTGCCCATGTCGCGCGCCATCACCAGCCGGTCCCAGATGAGGACGGCCCAGACGGCGGCGGTCTTTGCCAGGAAGTAGGGCTTGCGCCACCAGGGCTGCTGCGCCCGCGCCCAGGCCGCCCAGTTCGCGAAGAAGAGGATATGGCGCGCCTCCTCCTGGATGACGGGCTCGAAGGTGTCCACGAGGTCGGGTGGGAAATAGCCCGAGCGGCGCGCGGCCTCGAAAAGGCCGAAGGCGAAGAAGCTGTCGATGCACTCGCTATAACCAGTGCGCATCCAGCCCCATTCGACGTCACGGAAGCCCTTGTACTCGGGCTCCGGCTCCAGCACGACGCCATAGGCCTCGACGAGGTTCGAGAGCACCTTCTTGTGCCGTGCCTCCTCGTTGCCATCCATCACCATCGCCTCGTGGAGGAGGGGATCGGTGATCGTCGCGGCATAGTCGAGCACGCGAAGCGACGCGCGGCCCTCGGTCTGCACGGCGATATCCCAGATCGGCAGGCTGGTCAGCCGGGCATGCGCCTCGGGGTCGAGCTTCGGCCAGTCGAGCACGCGTGGCTTGTAGGGGTTGTGCGTCTCCAGCAGCATCCGCGCGAACATGACCATGTGATCACGGCTGCCCACGCGGACGGGACCGGGCTTGTCGAAGGTCCAGTTCCGGGCCTCGTGGTCCGCGGCCGCGACGCTCGCCCGGTCGGTGGGCACAAGGTCGAAGGGTGGGGCATCGGGCCGGCCGGCCGGGGGGCTGGCCGAGGAACTGGAGGGCATGCGGAATCCCCGATATGGCGGGCGGCGGGCCCGTCGCTGCCGGGTCGCGCCCGGGTGGTTGGCCCGGATTAATGGCACTGTGTCCGGAAAGCGCAACCCGATGGCAACCGGCCTGCTCGCCGTTTCGGGATGGGACGACCCCGTAGGAAAAATGCAACAGGCCGGTCTAGCCTCCGCAACGCGCCGATTCACGACGCGCCATCACGGAGGATGGCCCTGCATGCGGGTTCTTCTGGCCCAGCCCCGCGGCTTCTGCGCGGGTGTCGTCCGGGCGATCGAGATCGTCGAGCGCTCCATCCGGAAGTTCGGTGCCCCGGTCTATGTCCGGCACGAGATCGTTCACAACCGTCACGTGGTCGAGACGCTGCGCGGGCAAGGCGCGGTCTTCGTTGAGGAACTCTCCGAGGTGCCGGACGGGGCCGTGACCATCTTCAGCGCCCATGGTGTGGCGCGATCGGTAGAGGACGAGGCGGCGGCCCGCGGCCTGCCGGTGCTGGACGCCACCTGCCCGCTCGTCGCGAAGGTGCACCAGCAGGGAAGGCGCTACGCCGCCCGGGGCCGGACCTTAGTGCTCATCGGCCATGCCGGGCACGCGGAGGTGGAGGGCACGATCGGGCAGGTGGAGGCGCCCATCCACCTTGTCGCCAGCGTGGAGGACGTGGCGCGGCTCGACCTGCCGGAGAGCACGCCGCTCGCCTACCTTACCCAGACGACCCTCTCCGTGGACGACACGCGGGGGATTATCGCGGCGCTCCACGCGCGCTTTCCGGACCTGGAGGGGCCAGAGGTGTCGGGCATCTGCTACGCCACCCAGCACCGGCAGGCGGCGGTGCGAGAGCTCTGCGCCCAGGTGGACCTGCTGCTGGTGGTGGGCAGCCGGAACAGCTCCAACTCCACCCGCCTGCGCGAGATCGGGGAGGAGATGGGCCGGCCGAGTTACCTGATCGGCCATGGGGGGGAGCTGGACCCTGCCTGGATGGCGGGGGTTCGGACCGTGGGCCTGACCGCCGGAGCCTCGGCGCCGGAGGAGCTGGTCCTTGATGTCATCGCTGCCCTGCGTCGTCTCGGGGCCGGCGAGATTGCCCAGATGCCTGGAATCAGGGAGGATGTTGAATTCAGGTTGCCTGCCGAGCTGAGGGAACCCACCTCTGACCCGGCGGTTCAGGCAGCCCAGTAGTCAACGCCCACCGGCCATCCCCACTACCCAGCAAGAGGAGCGCAGTCTTGGGAATTCCGCTCGCCCAGGCCGCCCGGATCGGCACCTATCTGGTGAAGCAGCACCTCAGCGGCCGGAAGCGCTACCCGCTCGTGCTGATGCTGGAGCCGCTGTTCCGCTGCAATCTCGCCTGCGCCGGCTGCGGGAAGATCGACTACCCCAATGAGATCCTCAACCAGCGCCTCTCGGTCGATGACTGCATGGCGGCGATCGACGAGTGCGGGGCGCCGGTGGTGTCCATCGCGGGCGGCGAGCCGCTGCTGCACAAGGACATGCCGGAGATCGTGCGCGGCTATCTCGCGCGGAAGAAGTTCGTCATCCTCTGCACCAACGCGCTGCTGCTGACGAAGAAGATCGACGACTACAAGCCGAGCCCGGCCTTCACCTGGTCGATCCACCTCGATGGCGATCAGATAATGCACGACAAGTCCGTCTGCCAGGACGGCGTGTACGACAAGGCGGTGGAGGCGATCCGGCTCGCGAAGTCGAAGGGCTTCCAGGTCTCGATCAACTGCACCCTGTTCAACGACGCCGACCCCGAGCGCACCGCCCGCTTC
Organism: Roseomonas aerilata DSM 19363; assembly: GCF_000711725.1. Classification (GTDB taxonomy): domain Bacteria; phylum Pseudomonadota; class Alphaproteobacteria; order Acetobacterales; family Acetobacteraceae; genus Roseomonas; species Roseomonas aerilata. Next base: position 9,820 of record NZ_JONP01000016.1, read on the forward strand.
TTCGACGAGGTGACGGCGATGGGGCTCGATGGCATCACCGTCTCCCCGGGCTACGCCTATGAGCGCGCGCCGGACCAGCAGCACTTCCTCAACCGCACCAAGACGAAGGAGCTGTTCCGCGGCATCCTCGCGCGCGGGCGCGGCGGCAAGGCCTGGCCCTTCACGCAGAGCCGCATGTTCCTCAACTTCCTGGCGGGCAACGAGGCCTATGCCTGCACGCCCTGGGGCAACCCGACGCGCACGGTGTTTGGCTGGCAGAAGCCCTGCTACCTGCTCGGCGAGGGTTACGCGAAGACCTTCAAGGAGCTGATGGACGACACCGAGTGGGACAAGTACGGCGTCGGCAACTACGAGAAGTGCGCGGACTGCATGGTGCATTCCGGCTTCGAGGCCTCGGCCGTGAAGCACATGGTGACGAACCCGATCAAGGCGCTGGCGGTGACGCTGGGCGGCATCCGCACCGAGGGGGCCATGGCGAAGGACATCCCGCTCGATAACCAGCGCCGCGCCGACTACGTCTTCTCCGGCCATGTGGAGAAGAAGCTGGCGGAGATCCGGGAGGCCAACCCGAAGGCCTCACGCCGGATCGAGATTCGCCACGGTGGTGGCCAGGGACCGGCCCAGCCGACCGTGGCCGCGGAGTAGGGCACGGAAGGCCCGCTCCGCCTCCCACCCCGTCCGGATCAGGTCGGGGAGCTGGAGCGGGGCGGCCATCAAGGCGCGGAGGACGGCGGGCAGGTCCATGCCCCCGTCCGGCCGCATCCCGACCCGCGCGGCCGGCGGCAGAGTCCGGTCGGCGGCATCGGACACCACCCGGGCGACGGCGAAGGGCAGGCCGTGGCACTGGGCCACGCGGGCGGCGACGTGGGATTCCATGTCCACCGAAACTGCCCCGATTTTCTGGTGCAGGGCGGACTTGGTCTCGGCCTCCGCTACCATCGCATCCGCCCCTAGCACCAATCCTGCCGTGGCGCCGGGCAGCGCGGCGCGCAGCCGCGCGGTCCAGGCGGGGTCGGTCCCGAAGCGGGCTGCGCCGTCAGCCACGCCACTCGCCACCACCCAGTCTCCGGGCCGCAGCCCCGGCGCGAGCGCGCCCGCGATGCCGATGCTGATGAGGCCGCGGGCCTCAGGCGCGAGCCGGTCGAGTTCCGTCTCCAGCCGCGCGCTGTCACCCCCGCCGGCGACCACCTCGATCCCCGGTGCCAAAAGGATGCGCCGCTCGCGCAGCAGCCCGGTGGCGGCGAGGATGGTCACGGGAGGCCGGGGCAGGGCCCCTCACATCCCATGAAGGACCCGGGTCGCATTGCCCTGCCGGAGGTTCCGGTACCGCGCCATGGCCCAGAGGGGGAAGAACTTCGGGTAGCCGTGGTAGCGCAGGTAGAAGACGCGCGGGAAGCCGCCGCCGGTATAGGCGTCCTGCTGCCAGAGCCCCGTCTCGTCCTGCGTGTCGCGCAGCCAGGCGATGCCGCGGGCAACCGCCGGATGGTCCACCTCGCCCGCCGCCATCAGCGCCAGCAGCGCCCAGGCCGTCTGCGAGGCGGTGGAGGGGAAGGGCTCGTAGCCGCGGTAGTCGAGGCGGTAGCTCTCGCAGTCCTCGCCCCAGCCGCCATCCGCGTTCTGAATGGAGATGAGCCAGTCCGCGCCGCGCCTCACGCTCGGCCGCGTCGCGTCGAAGCCGGCGGCGTTGAGGGCGATCATCGCGGACCAGGTGCCGTAGATGTAGTTCACGCCCCAGCGGCCGAACCAGCTCCCGTCTTCCTCCTGCTCGCGCTCGAGGTAGTCGATGGCGGCGCGCATTCGCGGGTTGTCCGGCGTCTCGCCGAGCTGCGCCATCATGCCGATGCAGCGCGCGCTGACATCGGCGGTGGGCGGGTCGAGCAGTGCGCCGTGGTCGGCGAAGGGGATGTTGTTGAGGTAGTCGTGCACGTTGTCGGCGTCGAAGGCGCCCCAGCCGCCGTTGCTGCTCTGCAGCCCCTGCGTCCACTCCGCCCCACGCGCGATGGCCTCGTCATGGGCCGTGCCGAGGCCGAGCTGGTGGCGCGCGCGGTCCATCGCCATCACGACCACCGCGGTGTCGTCGAGGTCGGGGTAGTAGGCGTTGCGGTACTGGAAGGCCCAGCCACCCGGGCGGACAAGCGGGCGCTGCTCCGCCCAGTCGCCGCGCACCTCGAGTTCCTGGAGTGGCCGCAGCCAGTCGAGGGCGCGCGGCACCGCCTCGGCGGCCTCGCCGCCCACCTCCAGCAGGGTGTGCGCCATCAGCGCCGTGTCCCAGACCGGGGAGACGCAGGGCTGGCAATAGGCCTCGTCCTCGCGGATCACGAGGAGCTTCTCGATCGACTGACGGGCGATCGCGCGGTCGGGGTGGTCAGGCGCGTAACCCAGTGCGTCGTACATCATCACGGCATTGGCCATGGCCGGGTAGATGGCGCCCAGCCCGTCCTCGCCGTTCAGCCGCTCCGTCACGAAGCTTACGCAGCGCGCGATGGCTCGCTGCCGTAGCGGGCGCGGCCAGACGGGATCGGCCTCCGTCAGCACGCGGTCGATCGCTCCGAAGAGCATCGCCCAGCCGCGCTGCTGGTGCGTGCGGGCGCGGCGACGGCGCAGGCGGGCCCGCACGAACAATTCCTGGATCCGCACGCCCCGTGGGTTGCGCGCCCGCACGCGAAGCGACTGGAGCACGAGCAGCGGCACGAGGACTGTGCGCGCCCAGTAGGACATGCGGGAGATGTGCACGGGGAACCAGCGCGGCAGGAGGATCATCTCCACCGGGATGGTCGGCACGCGCTTCCAGGAGAGTTCCCCGAAGAGGCAGAGGAGGATGCGCGTGAAGACATTCGCCCGCCCGGCCCCGCCATGGGCGAGGATGGCGGCGCGGGCGCGGGCCATGTGGGGCGCGTCCGGGTCGTCCCCGATCATCTTGAGGCAGAAATAGGCCTTCACGGACGCGCTGATGTCGAAGGCGCCCCCGTGAAAGAGCGGCCAGCCCCCGTGCTCGCCCTGGATGCGGCGAAGGTAGTTGCCGATCTTGCGCTCCAGCTCCGGGTCCTCGGGCTCGCCCAGGTGCTGGCGGAGAAGGATGTACTCGGCGGGGATGGTGGCGTCGGCCTCCAGCTCGAAGACCCAGTGGCCGTCCTCGCGCTGCTGGGCGCGCAGGGCCTCGGCCGCGCGGCCGATCCCTGCCTCGATTCCGTCCAGCCACGTGTCGTCGTTCCTGGCGAGCAGCTCGCCCGGCGCATCATTCATGCCGCCACAATCTCAGGATTCACGCCCTTTGGGGAGAGGGCGACGGCCGCCGCGACCTCCCCGGAACGCAGGGCACCCTCGATTGTGGCGGGTAGGCCAGTGTCGGTCCAATCTCCGGCCAGGGCGAGATTGTGCCAGGCAGTCCAGGCCTGTGGGCGCCGAGCGGCCTGGGCCGGGGTTGCGGCAAAGGTGGCGCGGCGCTCCTTCACGATTCTATTGGGTGGAACGGCGACGGGGAGATTGTGGACGGCCGCTACATCAGCCCAGAGCCGGGCCGGCAGGTCCTCGACCTCCAGCAGGTGGTCGGCGGCCGAGACCGTGACCGAGAGACGGTCCGGGAAGGCGAAGACCCAATCGGCCGTGCCGCCGACGATGCCGACCAGGGGCGAGGCGCCGGGCGGCGGCTCGGCGGCGAAATGGGCGTTCACGATGGGGCGGAATTCGTCGGGCGCGACGAGGCCGGGAAGCAGTTCCATCGCGGCCCAGGGCGGCACCGCGAGCACCACGGCATCACTCTCGCCCAGCGGCACCGGGCCATCCGCGAAGCCGAGCACCGAGACCCGGCCCTCCTCCAGCCCGAGCGCCCGCAGGCGGCGCCCAAGCTGGATCTCGGCCCCGGCGGCGCGGAGATGGGCCAGGGCCGGTTCCACGAAGGCGGCGTCGAGGGTCGGGCTCGCGATGCGCGGCCGGCTGGCGAGGCCGCCCTTGGCCAGACTTTCCCGCAGCACCGCGCCGGCGAGGTCTGCCGAACCCTCCTCCGGCGGGGTGTTGAGGACGGAGACAAGGAGCGGACGCAGCAGCCGGTCCCAGAGCGGGCCGCGGCAGGCCATCACCTCGTCGATCCGCTTGCCCGGGTGGCGGCGGAGCAGGGCGGCGAGCGCAAGATAGTCCCCTGGCCCGGTGCCAGGCACGCGGCGGCTGGGGAGGAGAATCCACCAGGGCAGGGGGCCATCGTTCGGGCGGATGGTCCAGCGCGCGCCGCTTGGGATGTCCATGAAGTCAAAGGCCGCACGGTCCGGGCCCGCCAGCCGGTCGGCCGCGCCGATGGCGTGGAGATACCGCTCGACGGCCGGGTTGCCGGAGAGGACGAGGTGGTTCCCGTTGTCGATGACCATGCCGAGCTGCGGGTCATGATAGGACCGGCAGCGCCCGCCCGCGTGCTTCGCGGCGTCAGTCAGCACGACATGCACCCCCGCCTCCGCCAGCGCGACGGCGGCCGAGAGGCCCGCCAGCCCCGCGCCGACGACGTGGACGCGGCTCGGCCGCGCGGGCTCCCTCAAGGCCCCGATCCCGGCGCCATGGCCTGGGCCCGCCCCTTCCACATGCCACCCCGCCCGCGCCAGACCTGCATCGCCGATTGGACCGTGAAGACCGTGTAGGCCGCCCCGATGGCCGGCAGCGCGAGGCCCCAGAGTGGCGAGACGCGGTAGAAGCGGAGCATCGGCTGGAAGGCGAGGGCCATCAGCAGCCAGGCGAGCAGCCCCGCCAGCCGCGCGGCGCCCGTGCCGAACAGCGCGAGGCCCGGCGGCACGAGATAGGTGAGCACCATCCCCGCCACCGTGCCCGCCAGCAGGATCGGTGAGTAGCGAAGCTGGGCATAGGCGGAGCGCGAGACCATCCGCCCGATCTCACCGACGCCGCCATAGGGCCGCAGGCTACGCGCCCGCTGGGTCAGAAGAAGGCGGATCGGCCCCTGGGCCTTCAGGCGGCGCGCGAGGGCGCAGTCGTCGATGATCTCGCGTCGGATGGAGGCGATGCTGCCCGCGCGCTCCAGCGCCTCCCGCCTCACCAGCATGCAGCCGCCGGCACCGGCCGCCATGGCGCGGTCCCGCCGCGCCACCCAGGCGAAGGGATAGAGCATGGCGAAGAAGAAGACGAAGGCGGGGATGAGGAAGCGTTCCGCCGCGCTCTCGCAGGAGAGGCGGGCCATGAGGGAAACAAGGGCGCAGCGCCCGGCCTCGGCCCGCGCGACGAGGGAGCGGAGGTTGTCCGGCGCGTGGCCGATATCGGCGTCGGTCAGCAGGATGTAGTCGGGCGCGGCGCCCGCGCGCCGTACGCCCTGCTCCAGCGCCCAGAGCTTGCCCGTCCAGCCCGCCGGCAGGGGCGCGCCCGCCAGCACTTCCAGCCGCTCCGCGCCCGCCGCCGCGCGCGCCGCTTCGGCCGTGCCGTCGGTGCTGCCGTCATCCACCAGCACGACGTGGAAGGGGCCGGGATAGTCCTGGGCGAGCAGGCTGCCGATGGAGCGCGCGATCACATCCGCCTCGTCCCGCGCCGGCACCACCGCGACGACCGAGGGCCAGGTGGCGGGCGGGGGCGGCGTGTCCCGGTCGTCCCTTTCCCGGCACAGCCAGAAGCCGCCGCGCGCGAGGACGAGAACGAGCCAGACCGCGAGCGCGACGAGCCCGGCGAGCAGCGCCGCCGTCATCCGAGCCGTCCCGCTTCGCGGAACCAGGCGATGGCGTCGGCCACCGCCTCGGCATAGGGGCGGGCGCGGTAGCCGAGCTCGTGCTCCGCCTTGGCCGAGGTGAAGAACATCCGGTAGCGCGACATCCGCAGCGCATCCACCGTCAGCAGCGGCTCCCTCCCCGTCACGCGCGCCACGGCCTCGGCCCCGAGGGCGATCGGGTAGAGGGGGCCGCGCGGCAGGCGGATGCGCGGGGCGCGGCGGCCGGTCTGGCGGGCGATCTCGGCCAGCAGGTCGCGCAGCGGCAGGTTCTCGCCGCCGAGGATGTAGCGCTCGCCGACCGCGCCGTGCTCGAAGGCGAGGAGATGGCCCTCGGCGATGTCGTCCACATGGGCGATGTTCAGGCCCGTATCCACGAAGGCCGGGATCTTGCCGCGGGCCGCGTCGAGGATCATCCGGCCGGTCGGCGTCGGGCGGATGTCGCGCGGGCCGACGGGAGTGGAGGGGTTCACGATGATGGCGGGCAGGCCTTCCTGCGCCACCATCCGCTCCACCTCGCGCTCCGCCAACGTCTTGCTTCGCTTGTAGGTGCCGATCGCCTCGTCCGGATCGAGTGGGGCGCTCTCGTCCACCGGGCCGGTGGCGCCGGCGACCTTCAGGGCGGCGACGCTGCTCGTGTAGACGATGCGCTCCACGCCCTCGGCCATCGCCGCTTGCATGAGGGCGCGCGTGCCGTCCAGGTTCACGCGGAGGATGGTGGCGGGATCCGGCGCCCAGAGCCGGTAGTCCGCCGCCACATGGAACAGGTGCCGCACGCCGCGAAGCGCCGTGCGCAGGGAGGCGGGATCCGTCAGGTCCCCTTCCACCAGCTCGCAGCCGAGCCCCGCCAGGTTCTCCCGCGGGCTGGACGGCCGCACCAGGGCGCGCAGCCGCACCCCGCGGGCGAGAAGAGCGCGCAGCACCGCGGAGCCGAGGAAGCCGGAGCCGCCCGTGACGAGCACGGAATCGCCCGCCTGGAGGGGGAAAGCCATCAAGGGGCGGGCGCGTCCAGCGGGGGCAGATAGGCTTCGCCGGGCGGGTGGGTCAGCAGGATACCGCAACTCCTGAAGGGCAGGCGCGGCCCGGCCGCGGCGGGGCCCGAACAGGGCGGCGCCCGGGCGGCGCGGCCGGCGGGAAGGTGAGGATTATGGCATTTCGCGCGGTCCGGCAATTTCGTGGCACGCCACAGTCGAGAACGGAACGGTTTGTCCGGTGGATCAATAATGACGCGACCTGCTACTTTGGCGACGGCACCTGTGATTCAGCGCCGTGCATCGGTGCCGTCGGAATGAGCCGCTCACCGCGCCGGCTTTCCCTCCTTGCTTTCGGCCTCACATCGCCCGACAAATCGCTCCTTACGATCTAGCCATGAGCCATATGCCGACGATAGAGATCCCTGGCGGAGCAGGCGCCTCGGCGATGCCAAAGGCCTGGATGTCGCCCGATGCCGTCGATTTCTCCCTGCGAGGTGCCCGGTCCGACGTCGATCTGTTCGGCTGGTACGAGGCTGAGCCGGCGGGCCGCTGGTCGAGGGCAGCTTTCGCCGAGGTCATCATCCCCGCGCCGCCGGGCACAAACGGTGTGGTGATGGTGGAGCTGCAGGGCCGCGTTTTCGGCACGGCAGTCGGCGGCCCGGCTCGGGTGCGGCTATCGGCCGATGATGGTCCGCCGGTTGAGGTGCTGTTCGAGAACGACCACTTCGCGACCGTGCAGGCCGTCCTCCGCTTCGTGCCCGCCGGGGACCGGCCGCGCAACCTGCGGCTCTCGCTCATGCGGATGGATTCCGTTTCGCCGGTTGAGGCGGGCGAGAGCGATGATGAGCGCAAGATCGGCATCTTTGCTGGCCGCATCGCCTTCCACTGGAACTGGAACTGGAAGGCAGGGGGCGAGGGCAGCTGATCCCGCGCCGGTCGTCACGGCGCCCAGCTTCGGCTCGCCTCCAGCCAGCGGCGCAGCGCCTCGGCGCCGCCCCGCGACAGGGACTCGCTGAGCGCGGGCTGCCGCAGCACCGCCCCCAGGCTGTTCCAGTGCGGCGGGCGCAGGAGAAAGCCGGTCACCGACTGCTGTATGGACTGCTGCGCGTACCAGTTCACGGAAGCCGCCATCACGGGCGCTTGACCGATACGCAACGGAGCTCGCCGGAAGCGGCGGCGGCATGGTTGCTGCAGCGGCTGGCGGCGATGGAAGCGATGCAGCTCACCGTCAATTCCGGCGTGGACCTCATGGAATGGAGCGATCTCGGACCGGCCGCCGTGCAGGCGGTCGAGCCTCTCCAGCCGGAGCCTGAGCCCTCGCTCCCGAGCGAGGCGCTGGTCGTCTGCGACCGGGAGATGCTGCGGGAGGGCTTCTACGACGCCGAGACGGGCGCGAACGGCCGTTCCTTCCGCTGGATCGGGCCTGAGCCGCGCGCGGCCGTCTTCCTGCCCCGCGTGGCGCAGCCGGCTGAGATCCGGCTCCTCGTCCACTCCGCCTTCTGCCCGGAGGTGCTGGGCGACGTCCGCGTTGCGCTCGACGGCGGCGCCCGGGCGACAGTGACCCTTGAGCAGGGGCCTGAGGGGCGTGTGCTGGTGGCGCAGCCGCCACCCGCCGAGGTGCCCCGCGGCGGCGCGATGCGTCTCGACATCGATGTCGTGCGCACGGACTCGCCGCTCAATCGCGGTCAGTCGGACCCGCGCATGCTCGGCATCGCGCTCCGGAGGATCGAGGCGCGCTCGGTCTGAACCGGCTGGGCGTCAGGCGCCCAGCCAATCCAACACCGGCGCCGCCATCCGCTGCGGGCTGAAGGACGCGGCCTGGGCGAGCGCCTTGGGTGCGAGTTCCGTCACGCGGCGCGCGTCGGACATCTCCTTCAGCGCCAGCGCGAACTCGTCCACCGAGAAGGGGTCGAAGAACAGGCCGGCATTGCCGATCACCTCCGGGAAGCTGGAGGTGAGGGAGGCGAGAACGGGCTTGCCGAGGCTCATCGCCTCCACTGCCGGGATGCCGAAGCCCTCGTAGACGGAGGGGAGGACGAGGAACTCGGCCGATCTCAGCAGGCGGTACTTCACGAACTCCGAAACGAAGCCGGTGAACTTCACGCGCTGCGCCAGTTCCGGCCGCAGCCGCGCCAGGGCCTGGTCCACCAGCCAGCCGCGCTTGCCGATCACGAAGAAGGTGAGGCGCGAGGCGGCGACGGCTGGATGCTCCAGCGCGCGCAGCAGCAGGTCGAGGTTCTTGCGCGGCTCGATCGTGCCGATCACCACGGCGTAGCGGCCCAGCTCCACCGACGGCAGGTTGCGCTCATAGGCCGCGAACTCCTCGGGCCAGTCCACGTACTGCATGAGCAGGCGCGTGCGGCGCTCGGCCCAGGGGAAGGTGGCGCAGACCGCGCGCCGCGTCGCCTCGGAGACGCAGAACACCACCTCGTCTGTCGAGAGCTCGTGGCGCATCGGGTCAAGGTGATGGGCGACGTTCCGCTCGTCATGCGTCTCCGGCATCACGAGCGTGCTCATGTCGTGGATCGTGCTCGCCTCGCGCGGCACGAGGTTCGGGTGGGATTTCACGGAGGGGTAGAAGAGCGGCAGCGCCGGGTCCAGCGGCGGGCGCTCCACCGCGTCGCGCTTGTCCAGTTGCGCGCGCAGGAAGGCGCCGGAGCCGTGGCGGATGGTTTCGCGCACCTCGGCGGCGTGGAGCTGCATCATCCGCACGCTGAAGGAGAGGTCCAGCCGCCCGCTGGCATCGAGCGCCTGCACCAGGCGGCGGGTGAAGGCGGAGATGCCGGTCCACTGGTCCTCGAGCAGCGGGCCGATATCGATATTCAGACGTGGGCGCGTGGCCGTCGTGCTCATGGCGCCTCGCTCAGCGTTACGCGCGGCACCTCGCCGACCGCGTCCTGCCGGAGCACGGCGACGGGCCGCCCGAGCCAGGAGGAGAGGAGGTTGCGGAAGCGGTTGACAGGATTCGTCCCCACCGGAACCTCGATCCGCTCGGCTGCGCCGTAGAAGTCGAGGCCGTAGCGCCAGAAGGCGATGCCCGGGTGGATCAACAGCGATTCCATCCGCAGCCCGCGCGGCGGCGCCGTGACGAACTGCACGTTCCAGGAGGGGCTGCGCGGGAAGGCGACGCGCGTTTCCGAGAAGGCGAGCGTCGCGGCCGCGATCCGGTCCGCCGCGCTCGGTGAGCCCTCGGGCCGCGAGAGTTCCAGCAGCAGCCGCTCCGGCCCGCCGAAGATCGCCCGCTGCACCCTCTCCGCCAAACCCCGCATGAAGACGCCGTCAGCCAGGGCAGTCTCGCTGAGGGGGACGTAGCGGATCGGCCGGTCCTCCGGCAGCGGCTCGCCGGCCGGCGCCGCCTTGACCGGCTGCGGGGCCGCATCGTCGTGGAGCCGGGCGGCGAGGAAGGGGAAGCGCTCCACCCGCCCCGCGTCGGGCGTGGTGCGCAGCCGGAGATGGACCGGCGGCGGGCGGTGCCAGGCGCCGCCGCAGCGGAAAGCCAGGCCACCGTTAATCTGGGAAGCGAGGCCGCTGAACAGCTCCGGCGCGATGCCGATCAGGCGCCGCAGCGCCGCTTCCTGCGCGGGGACGCCGCGGGGATAGAAGAACATGTGGTTGCGCAGGCCCGGCAGGGTGCGGAGCGTGTGGCCGTCGGTGAGGATGACGTGGTCCCGCGCGTTGCCGATGCGGTCATCCAGCCAGGCGCGGGAGCGGCCGTGGGTGAAGATCTCGGGCCGGGCCACGAATTGCAGCGGCACCGACTGCGCGTCCGCCTCGGCCGAGAGTAGCGCGAGGGCCGCGCGAAGCTCGACGGGCATGGCGATGTCGCGCAGCACCTCGCCCCCGAAGAGCGAGCCGGGCAAGCGCAGCCGGTCGATCCATGATCCGGGAATGGAAACCAGCAGGCGCCCCCGGATCTCGGGCAGCACCGCGTTGCGCTCGCTCATGACCGGCGGAACACGAAGGCGGGCGAGTTCGGCGCGGCGAGGAAACGTGGGCGCGCATGGAACTCGTCGCTGGCCGCGAGCAGGGCCAGCAGCCCGTAGGGCGAGAGGGCGCCCATCTCCAGCAGCGGGCCGTAGATGGCCAGCCCGTCCAGATCCACCGGCCGGCCGAGGACGTAGACATAAGCCGTGTGGATGAAGTCATCGATGCCGCGCCGGGTCATGAAGCTCTCCAGCACAGGGCCGTAGGCGCGGAGCTGCTCGATGGCGCCCGTCACGGTCGGGTCGGTGGCGATGACCTTGGAGATGGTGTTGCACGAGGGTTCGGCGCCCGCGCGGATCGGCAGGACGCGCGGCGACTCGATCTTCTGCTCGTGCTCGGGAACGCACAACTCGAGAGGCATCGCGGCCGCGTCCTCAATGGGCAGGGAGAGGCGCAGCCGGAAGGCGCACCAGCCGTGGCCGAATCGAACATTGGCGAGGTCCGCGCGGAAGAGGTTCGCGTGGCCCGCGGCGAGTTCCTCTCCCTCGGGGCTCCTGACGAGGACGGGGAGCGTCCGATCGGGCTCCTCATCGTCAAAGCACCAGCCCTCGACGAAGCCGAGGGGGGTGAGCGCGTCCAGGTGTCCCCGGATCACGGCGCCGAGTAGTCGGGCATGGAGGGTTCCGGTTTCACCATGTTCATCGCGGGGCGCCTGCGCCGCGATATTTCCGCACAGTCGCTGCGCCTTGGCAAGAAGTGGCGGGGTGGTCGCCGGGGTGGGATCGCCGGATCAGGGCAGCATGTAGAAGCTCTTGGCCTTCGCCTCGTCGCTCTGCAGCAGGGCGCGGCGGACCTGCCGCAGGGAGATCCTCCCGACATTCTGCCGGTAGTACTCCTCGTCGTCCGGCAGCCGGTCCATGAGGAGAAGCCAGAGTGTGTCGAGCTGCTCGCGGGTCACCGGGCGGTCCGGGTTGCTCAGGCGCTGGCGCATCGCCGCCAGCTCCGCGTCGAAGGCCTGCCGACGGTGCTCGACGCAGGCCTCGCGCTTCATCCGGATGATCCTCTCCACGGCGGCCTGGGTGATGATGGGCGGCTGCGCGGGCGGCGCGGTCACGTAGGCCATCTCGTCGAAGCCCAGCACGCTGAAATCGGCGGGGCGGAAGGATTCGCCGAGCGCGCCGATGTAGCGGGCGTAGCAGACATCGGTGTTGATCCGGGCGAAGCCGAGATCGGCGCAGGCCATCGTCTTCGCCACGTCCTGGGAGGAGGCGGTGTGGGCAACCGCCTTCTCGGCGTAGAGCTCGACGATGCGCAGGTCCGGCCGGGCGCGGTAATCCACCTCCGCATAGACCTGCAGGAAGGGCTCCAACCAGGCCTGCATCGCCTCCCAGCAGCGGCGCGTCAGGCCGAAGCCCCAGTGGTGCTCCAGCGGCACGATCTGGGGCGCGGCCGGATCGGAGGGGATGGCGTGGTCCCCATAGGCGGCGAAGTACCCGACCTCCGGATGCGGGCCGAGCTGGCGGCGCATCTCCTCGAGCATGCAGAGGTACCAGGGGCCGAGTTCGAGGTCCTCCTCGAAGAAGTAGCCGATCTCGGCGTTCAGCCGGCGGAAGACGAGCTCCTCGCCGCGCTGGATGTTCATTGCGACGCCAAGGTTCTCCGGGGCGGCATGCACCGTCCCCTCGGGGAAGTGCTCGCGGAACACCGCGATGCTCCTCTCGATGAGGGCGGGATCGCCGTAGACGACGCCCGAGCGCGGGGAGCGCGAGCCGTCCTGCATGAGGTGCATCTGCCGCCCCGTGACGGCCACGCCTTCCTGCGCCTTCAGGGACTGGCAGAGCCGCCGGAGGTAGTCGGGGCGGGTGAAGGAGAAGATGACGATCGGTGGGGCGACGAGCGGCAGGAAGGGGGGAATGGCTAGGCTCTCCGCCCCGGTTCGCACCTCATCCGAAGTGCCCTCGCCACCAGCCGACGAAGTGGCCGAGCCCGTCGCGCAGGTTCGTGGTCGGCTCCCAGCCGAAATCGCGCTTCATGGCCGAGACGTCGGCAAAGGTGGCCGGCACGTCGCCCGGCTGCATCGGCTGCAACACGCGGACCGCCTTCACCCCCAGCAGCTCCTCCAGAATGGAGACCATGTCCAGCAGCTCCTCCTGCCGGCTGTTGCCGATGTTGTAGAGGCGGTGGCCACCATCCGCGGGCGGGTTGTCCAGCGCGGCGATCACGCCGGCCACGATGTCGTCGACGAAGGTGAAGTCCCGCCGCATCCGCCCGCCGTTGAAGAGCTTGATCGGCTCTCCCTTCAGCATCGCGTCGGTGAACAGCCAGTAGGCCATGTCCGGCCGGCCCCAGGGACCGTAGACGGTGAAGAAGCGAAGCCCCGTGAGCGGCAGGCTGTAGAGCTGGGTGTAAACCTTGCTCATCAGCTCCCCCGCCGCCTTGGTCGCGGCATAGAGGGAGGCGGGGCTGTCCACCCGGTCCGTCTCGCGAAAGGGCCCGTCCGTGCGCGAGCCGTAGACCGAGCTGGTGGAGGCATAGACGGTGTGGCGGATGCGTCCCTCGCTCCGACGGATGCCCTCGAGGATGCCGAGATGCCCGGTGACGTTGGCGGCCGCATAGGCGAAGGGCGCCTCCAGCGACCAGCGCACCCCCGCCTGGGCGCCGAGATGCGCGACGCGGTCGATGTCAGGCTCGGCGGCCATCATACCCAGCAGCGCCTCGGTATCCGCCAGGTCGATCCGGTGCATGCGGAAGGCGCCGGGCGGCGCATTCCCGGTAAGGGCGGCCAGCCGCGCCTCCTTCAGGGCGGGGTCATAATAGGGATTGAAGTTGTCGAGGCCGATGACCCGCTCTCCGCGCGCGAGCAGGGCGCGGCAGAGATGGGCGCCGATGAAGCCCGCGGCCCCCGTGACAAGGACGCTTCCCACGCTCAGCCCATCCCGCCGGCGGGGTGGGGGAGGCGGCGTGCCGTGGCCGCCGGGGAGCGGAGAAGCATGGGGCTGTTTCCTGTGAACCGGTCCGCGCGTCGGGCCGGATCATAACGGCCCTGGATGGCTTGAACCATCCGGACGCCCGTAGTGGAAGGGCTCGCGGAGGCCGTGCGCCCGTCCTGGCCGTCACGAAGGGCGGCGCCCGCTCACCACACCAGCCGGTATCCCCTGCCGCTGACCGCCACGACCGTGACATGGCCGGCCGAGGCGGCGCCGAGCTTCTGCCTCAGGTTCGAGGCGATCCTGTCCACCCCCCGCTGGTCCGGCAGCAGGCGGCGCCCGAGGACCCGTTCCGAGATCGTCTCCCGCGCGGCCAGGTGGTCCTCGGAGTCGAGCAGTACCGCGAGGAAGCCCGCCTCGCCACCGGTGAGCCGCGTCTCGGTGCCGTCCGTCGCGACCACGCGCAGGCGGGCGGGCTCCATCCTCAGCCCGCCGAGGCTCCACCCGGCGATCGGGGGCGGGACCTTCGCGGCGTCCAGCCGGCGGCCGAGCGCCCGTACGCGCGCGACCACCTCCCCGAGGGGGAAGGGCCTGGCGAGGAAGTCGTCCGCCCCGAACTCGGGGCCGAGCACGCGGTCCATCTCCTCCGCCGAAGCGCCGACCGCGACGACGCCGAGGCCGGGCCGCCCGGCGGCCTCCCGCACGAGGGCGGCGCCGTCGGGAGGGCCGAGGTCCAGCACGGCGATGCAGGGATCATCGCGCTGGAAAGAAAGCCGCGCCTCGTCCGGGGTCGTGACAACCTCCGTCCGCCAGCCCTCCTCGGCGAGGGCGGCGCTGACGGTTGCGGCGAAACCCGGATCAGCGTCGAGAACAAGCACGGGCCGAGAGCCGGACATGAGAGCGCCTCCACGGGCCCGTAATGATTTAGGCGCCGGCAAGAAGCATCTCGCGCATGGCCGGGCCGCCGGGCGCGAGGGGAAGGGCGGCTAGGCCGCGCGCTCGCCCAGCACGCGCGTCAACCGCGCCACCGCCTCCCGCGCGAGTTCGGGGCTGACGGCGAAGCATATGCGCACGAAGCCCTCTCCCTCCGGTCCGAAGGCGGTGCCGGGGGCGACGCCCACCTTCGCCTCGCGCAGCAGGCGGAAGGCGAGGTCGAGGCTCGTCTCCCCCGTCTCTACCCGCGCCATGAGGTAGAAGGCGCCCTCGGGCGCGAAGACGGTCACGCCCTTAAGGCGCGACAGGCCCTCGACCATGATCGCCCGGCTCTCGGCGCAGCGGCCGACCATCGTGCGGATGAAGCCGTCGCCCTCGTCCAGCGCCGCGACGGCCGCGTGCTGGATGAAGGTCGGGATGGAGGTGGTGTTGTACTGCCCGAGCTTGCCGAAAGTCGCGGCCAGCCCCTCCGGATAGACGACCCAGCCGGCGCGCCACCCCGTCATCGCCCAGTTCTTGGAGAAGGTGTTGGTGACGATCAGCCGGTCGGACGGCGTGCAGATCTGCAGGAAGGAGGGCGCCAGCGCGTTGCCGTAGGTGAACTGGCCATAGACCTCGTCGGAGATGATCCAGAGGTTCCGCTCCCGCGCGAGGTCCCGCAGCGCCTCCATCTCCGCCAGCGGCATCACCCAGCCCGTGGGGTTGGAGGGCGAGTTCACCACGAGCACGCGCGTGCGCGGTGTGAGGGCGGCAACGAGGTCCTCGATCGGCAGGGAGAAGTGCCCGTCCGCCGAGCGGCGATAGGGCACCGTGACCGGCGCGCCGCCCGTGACGCGCACGGCCTCGGCCAGGTTGGGCCAGTTGGGCGTGGGGATCACCACCTCGTCGCCGTGCTCCAGCAGCGCCTGGCAGGCCTGCATGATGGCGTTCATGCCGCCGGCGGTGATGGCGAAGCGCTCAGGCGCCACCTCCACCTCCCAGTGGCGGCGGTGGTAGTCGGACAGGGCCTGGTGCAGGCGGGGGATGCCGCGGGAATAGGTGTAGCGCGTCTCGCCCCGCTGCATGGCGAGGTGGGCGGCTTCCACCACGAAGTCCGGCGTCGGCAGGTCGCCCTCACCGATCCAGAGCTTCACCACCTCCGGGTCGTCCCGCCCGCGGTCGGCCACCATGCCGATCTGGCTCGTGCCCACCGCCTGGATGCGGGCGGGAAGGGTGCCCGCGAGGTCTGGAAGGGTATCGGCGACGGGGAGGGCGGCACTCATGAAAGCGGGCATCCTACCGGGGCATCCCGACCCAACCTTCGGAGGGAGGGCGGGGCGGTGACGAAGCGGCCCTTCTGCCGCGACCTCCCGACCGGGGGAAGGGGGAAGGTCGCAGGGACACGGTGGCAAAAGGGCCGCACCGGTCCCGTCGCGGGGCCGGGTCCTTCCGGTTGCGGCAACCTGCGGATTGACGAAACGTTTGCCGGCACATGCGCAAGGGTTTACGCGCACCGTTCGCCGACGCTCGCGCGCACGGCTCCTGGCGAGAGGGACAAGGCGTTGACCGCGGCAGCCTCCGACCTCAGCAGGCCCCTTCGAGGGGGTGGTAAGGCGGGGTTGGGTGGCGGCACCGAGCGGCCCGGCCCCGGCGATCCTGCTCGTGGGGCCGGCCTGAAGGGAAAGGTCGCGCGGCTGCGTGATCGCCAGCCCTTGGCTGCCGAAGGAATCTGGCGCGTTTCGCTCGAGGGCGAGGACTACGCCGGTCGCCTCGTCCGGCGCTCAGCGGAGGGGGACTGGCAGCTGCTGCAAATTGATGACCTGACGGATGCGCAGCTCGAGGCCTATGAAAAGGCCATGCAAAGAAACACCCCCTCAACCTCGCCGTCGCTTCTGCCGATCCCCCGATGAGGCCCTTCGACTACCACGCCGCCTTCTCCCGTAATCTCGGCTGGGTCCGCGCGGAGGAGCAGGACTCCCTCCGCGCCCGCCGCGTGGCCATCGCCGGCATGGGCGGGGTGGGGGGCGGGCACCTGATTGCCCTCGCGCGGCTCGGCATCGGCGCTTTCACCATCGCCGACCTCGACCGCTTCGACCTGCCGAACATGAATCGCCAGGCCGGTGCCTTCGTCAGCACCATGGACAAGCCCAAGGCCGAGACCCTGGCCGCCATGGCGCGGGACGTGAACCCGGAACTACGGATCCGCACCTTCCCCAACGGTGTGACGCCGGAGAACCTCGACGATTTCCTCGACGGCGCGGACCTCTTCGTCGATGGCATCGACTTCTTCGCCATGGACATCAAGCGTCGCGCCTTCGCCCGCTGCCGGGAGCTGGGCATTCCCGCCCTGACCGCGGCGCCGATCGGCATGGGCGTGGGCCTGCTCGCCTTCATGCCGACGGGAATGAGCTTCGAGCAGTATTTCCGCCTGGAGGGGCACCCGGAGGAGGAGCAGTACCTCCGCTTCCTCCTCGGTGTGGCGCCGCGCGGCCTGCACCGGGCCTATCTTGTCGATCCCTCCTATATCGACCTCGCCAACCACCGCGGCCCTTCGACCGGGGCGGCCTGCCTGCTCTGCTCGGGCGCGATCGCGGCGATGGCCACACGCATCCTTCTTCTTCGCGGCGGGGTGGAGGCGGCGCCGGTCCACCATCACTACGACGCCTATCTCCAGCGCTTCGTCGCGACGAAGCTGCGGCGGGGGAACGACGAGCCGGTCCAGCGCCTGAAGCTTGCGGTCGCGCGGCGGCAGTTCGCGGCCATGCTTCGCGCCCCACGCCCGCCGGAGCCGCCGGCGACCCCGATGGAGGCCATCCTGGAGGCCGCCCGCTGGGCGCCGAGCGGGGACAACGTCCAGCCCTGGCGCTTCGAGATCCTGGGCGAGGACGCGGTGCGCGTCCGCTTCGACCCGCACGACCCCGCCAACCCCTACGAGTACCGGGGTGGCGAACCCTCCGTGCTCTCGGCAGGCATGATGCTGGAGGCGCTGCGGATCGCGGCGACGATGCAGGGCCGGCTGATGGAGGGCCGGCTGGACGAGAGCACCGGCCGGCTGGTGGCCGAGTTGCGCTTTCCCGTCGCGGCTGGGGTCGAGCCCGATTCGCTCTACGCCCTGCTTCCGCTGCGCTCGGTCGATCGCCGGCCCTATCGTCGCCGGCCGCTGCTCCCGCGGGAGCGGGCGGCGCTGGAGGCGGCGCTGGGGCCAGGACTGGAACTGCGCTGGCACGAGAACGACGCGGGCCGCCTCGCCTTCGCGCGGCTCGGCGCCATGGCCACCCGCTTCCGCCTGCGCCTGCCCGGCGCCCATGCCGTGCATCGCAGCGCCATCGACTGGGCGCCTGGGAACAGCCGGACGGGCATCCCGGCGGGGGCCACCGGCCTCTGGCGGCCCACCCTGCCCGTGATGCGCTGGGCCATTCGAGACTGGCGACGGATGGTCGCCCTGAACCGGCTTGGCGGGGCGCACAGCGCGGCCCTGCAGCTCGACTGGGCGACGGCGCTCGGCAGCGCGGCCTTCTTCACCGTCGCCCTTTCCGAGGGCGCGGCGCGGGACACGGAAGGGCTGTTGGCGGCGGGCGCGGGCCTGCTGCGCCTATGGCTCACGGCCACCCGCCTGGGGCTGGCGATGCAGCCGGGGATTGCGGTGCTGCTCTGCGCCGGCATGGTCGGTAGCGAATTGCCGAGCCAGGCCTTGAGGCGGGATGTGGAACGCTGCGCCGTGGGGCTGCGGGCGCTTGCCGGACCGTCGGCGGATCGGCTGATCTTCCTCGCCCGCATCGGGGAGCCGAAGGGCGCGCCACCGCGGCAGCGCTCCGTCCGTCGCCCGCTGGCCGACCTGCAGGGCGGCTGACGCGGCGAGGGGCGGCCTTCTAGGCCGCGACGGCCTCGATCTGGTGCGGCCAGAGCGTGCCGCCGTCAGTCACGTATTCCCACACGGCCCGGCGCTCCTCGCGCATGCGGCCGAGGACCTGGGTCACGGGGCCCCAGCAGGGCTGGCGCAGGCCATGGTACTCGATGGCCGGGCCAAGCGGCTGGAAGTGGATGCCGCTGCCACGGAGGAGGCGGAGAAGGGTGTGCTCCATAATGGCGCACCAGTTGTGGATGCCCATCTCGGAGCTGAGCTGCACCACGCCGCGCATGAGGCCGAGGCGGAGCGGGATGCCGTCCGCCGAGGAGTCGCGGAGGGCCTTGGAGATCGCGAAGCGGCTGATCTCACCCGTCCGGTAGGTCGGCATGGAGCGAAACGCCCCTTCGCCGCAGAGGCTCTGCATCGGGAGATCCAGGCCCTGCCCCCGGTTGGCGGGGGCAACGATCCGAACCGTGCCCACGAGGCGGCCGGTGCTTCGCTGTGTCAGGAGCGCATGACCGGCACGTCGGTCGAAGCGATCAGTCTCCAGGGCGCCATCCCCTGGCTCGTAGCCGCGTTCCATGCAGTAGACCTGATGCCGAAGGCGGTACGCATCCCGGAGCCGTTCAGGCGTATCCGCGATGGTGACCTCGAAATCCTTCGCTGCGTCCAGGACCCCGCTGACTGCTGCTGTCATCGCTCGCCTTTTCTCTTCACGCATCCGTGTGGTGAACAGAATTCGCGGAGGTTGCAAGTCGAGTTTCATGATTCCGGGGTTTAGGGGGTCATTTCGCCGCGACGTGCAGAGTTGAACCTAAACTCTGCGTTCTTTATTCCTAATATTCCGGTATCGCGACAATATTTTTCACTTGCCTGTGTGGTAACAGAGGGCTCCTACAACTTGTGACAATTTTGTTCCGAACACCCTGTGCTGCGGGCATGAAAAAAGGGCGATGCCTTTCGGCACCGCCCCTTGGCCGTCGTATGGCCAGGCCGATCCCTGGGGATCAGGCCGTCTTGCGACGGCGCCGCGTGATGGCCCCGAGGCCGGCCAGGGCCGTCCCGAAGATCATCATGGAGGCGGGCTCCGGAACCGGCGTCGGCGTGGCGGTGAAGGAGACGTCGCCGCCGCCGCCGTTGATCAGGAAGCTCTGGCCGTTGTTCACGACCGTCACGATCTGCTCGTTGTTGTTGAAGGCGCCGAACAGACGGAGGGTCGAGTTCGCCGGCGAGAGGATGAAGTTCGCGAGCTGCTGGACGTAGGTGGCGCTGATGTTGGCGCCAGCGCCGGTCGGGTTGGCCGAGAAGCTGGTCGTGCCGTTGATCAGGCTGCCCGTGGCGAGAACGGTGGTCGCACCGGTGTTGTTGACCGTCGGCGTGCCGCTGGCAACGCTGAAGGTGGACGCCCCGAGCGCCCCGTAGAGCGTGTAGCTGAGGGAGTTGAAGACGCCCTGCGAGCTCTGGGTGAAGTTCGCCGCGTTCTGCGTGCCCGTGCCGCTGTACTGGAAATACAGGCTGTAAGCGGAGCGGTTGCCGGTCGGGTCGAAGGTGTTGCCGTTCAGCGAGGCATTGTTGACCTGGAGGAACCCGCTCTCGGTGAAGGTCGTCGTGTTGCCGCTCGAGCTGCCGAGGTCAACCCGCGAGAAGTCCTTCAGGTTGAGCACGTCCGCCGTGAAGGTCGGGGCAGCCGCACCGAAGGAGCCGGGGTTGAACGTGACGGCGGTCTGCGCCTGGGCGGCAACAGTGCCGACGGTGAGCGTGAGAGCAACAGCGGTACCCGCCAGAGTCGCCCTCGTGAGGGCCTTCGCTGTCGCAGAGAGGTTGCGCATGCGCTGCTTCCTTACGATCGGAGCGGCGGAATTACCGGTCCTGGTCGATCGCAGGCTCTTATTCGCACATGCCGTGCCAGCAAAAATTCTGTTTATTTTCAGTAATGTGCATGAAAACGGATGTGGGTGGCGGTGGAGGTGTAAGATCGCTCGACACACAGCCGTCGGTTGACCTTCCGGAACGGTATGCCGCCTCTCCGAGGCGCGGATCGGAAGGGCGAGGGCCGCAGTCTCGACCTTCCCCCCCGGCATCGCTGCCCCCCGTGGCCGGTCAGGCAAGAAGTGCGGCGCGCACCCGTTCCGGCGTCAGCGGGATTTCGGGCACGCGGCGGCCGGTGGCGGCCAGCACCGCGTTGGCGATGGCAGCCCCGGTCGGCGCCTGGCTGCCTTCGCCGGCGCCGAGCGGGGGCTGGTCCGGCCGGTCGACGATGGCGCTCTCGATCCGCGGCAGTCCCGGGAACTCCAGGATGGGGTAGTCGGCGTAGTTGTCGCTGACGATGCGGTGGGCGTTCCAGTGGCCCTCCTCCATCAGCGTCCAACTGGTGGACTGCACCATCCCGCCCTCGACCTGGTTCCGCAGGCCGTCGGGATTGACGACGCGGCCGGCATCCACCGCGGCCCAGAGCGCGAGGGGACGGACCTCCCCGCTGCGGGTATCGACCTCCACCCGCGCGACGACCGCCACGTAGCAGTCCGTGTTCTTGTAGCGGGAGAGGCCGAGGCCGGTGCCGGTCATCACCGGCTCCAGCGCGGGGGCGAGCCGCACCGCCTCGGGCGTCCAGCCGGAGAGCCGGACGGCCCGGTGCAGCACCTCCGCCAGCCGCGGATCGGTCAGGTTCGCGAGGCGGTAGGAGACGGGATCCTTCCCCGCGAGCGCCGCCAGCTCCTCGATGAAGAGGTCGCCGCAGAGGGCGTTGAAGTAGCCGCCGAGCGTGCGGAGGGCGGAGGTGCGGATCGGCGCCTCCGGCAGGAAGTGCGAGGAGATCCGCTGGTTCGGGATGCCCGCGTAGATCGGCACGGCGTTGCGCGCGGCAGCCCCCGCCGGCAGCGGCGCGTCGGTCGAGACGGGCGGCGCCACCGGGTTCTCGAGATACCAGGCGGAGCGAAGATTGCAGCCCCCTGCGCCCGGCTGCCCGGGACGGGTGTTGTGAGAGAAGCTTCGCACGTCGTGCGACCAGGAGGTGGGCGTGCCGTCGCCGCCGATCCCGGCCTCCATCCGCACGATCATGGCGGAGCTCCAGGGCTCCCAGGCCATCTCTTCCTCATGCGTCCACTGCACCCGAACGGGCCGCCCGCCGGCCGCGCGTGCCAGGAGGGCGGCGTCGAGGGCCACGTCATCGGCGCCGTTGTGCCCGTAGCAGCCCGAGCCCTGGGCGTGGATCACGCGGATCGAGCCCTCCTCCACCCGCAACGCGCGGGCGAGGTCGGTGCGGAGGGGGAAGGGGCCCTGGCAATGCGACCAGACGGTCAGCTTGCCACCTTCCCACTGCGCGAGGGCGCAGGAGGCACCAATCGAGGCATGGGCCTGGAAGCCGCGGCGGTACTCGGCGCGGTGAAGGCGTACGGCGCCCTGGGCCTCGCCCGCGGTGCGGTGGAGCACCTTCTCCTCCGCCGGCACGCCTTTCATGTAGTCGAAGACACCGGCGCCACCGAAGAGCGGGGGGCCGTTCTCCCAGGTCGCGGCCTCGGCGATGCGGCTGGCGGCCTCGCGGGCCTGCTCCTCCCGCCGCGCGAGGACGCCGAGGAAGGAGCCGTCGCGCACCACCTCCACCACCCCCGGCATGGCGCGCGCGGCGGCCTCGTCGAAGGAGATAAGCCGGGCGGCATAGCCGGGTGGCCGCGCCACCGCGCCGAAGAGCATCCCCTCCGGCCGCAGGTCATGGATGAACACCTGCTGGCCGAAGACCTTGGCCGGAAGATCGGTGCGCGGGAGCGAGGCGCCGATCGGCCCCGCCTTTGTCGGGTCCTTCCGCCGCGCGCCCGTATCGACGGGGCGGACGAGGGAGACGCGGCTCGCGGCGTCGCCATAGGTCATCCGGCGTCCGTCGGCGCCGTGAATGACGCCCCCTTCCACCGTCAGGCGCCCGGGCTCGCTTCCCCAGGCCTCGGCCGCGACGCGCAGAAGGGTGGCGCGCAGGTCGGCGCAGGCCATGCCCAGCGCCTCGCCGCCGTAGCGGACGGACATGGAGCCGGCGGTGAAGCCCTCGTTGGGTGAGGCGGCGGTGTCGGCCGAGAGGACCTCCAGCGCGGCGGGGTCGATGTCGAGCTCGTGGGCGGCGATCTGGCGCATGGCCGTCAGCACGCCCTGGCCGAGTTCCACGCGCCCGGTCGTCACGCTCACCCGCCCGTCCGGGGTCACGCGGACCCAGGTGTCGAGCTTCGGGTTGGCGAGGAGCATCGGCGTGACCTCGCCCGCCGCCCGCGCCGGGGCGTCGAGGCGGAAGCCGATGGCGAGGCCCGCGGCGACGACGCCGAGGCCGAAGCCGCGGCGGGTGAGGGAGGCGCTGGCGGACATGGCGTCAGGCCCCCTTCCGCGCGGCACTCATCACCGCGCGCACCACGCGCGGCTGGGTGCCGCAGCGGCAGAGATTGCCCCGCATGCCCTCCAGAACCTCCGCCTCGGTGATGCCGGGCTGGTCCTGGATGAGGGCGGCGCCCTGCATGATCATGCCATTGGTGCAGTAGCCGCACTGCGCCGCCTGCTCCGCCAGGAAGGCCTCTTGAAGCGGATGCGGCCGCTCCGGCGTGCCCAGCCCCTCCAGCGTGGTCACCTGCCGCCCCTCGGCCTCGCCGAGCGGGAGCTGGCAGGAGCGGATGGCCTGGCCGTCAAGGTGCACGGTGCAGGCACCGCACTGCGCGCGGCCGCAGCCAAGCTTTGGGCCGTTCAGCGCCAGGTCGTTGCGCAGGACGTAAATGAGCGGGGTGGAGGGATCGACATCGACCTCCACTCCACGGCCGTTGACCGTGAGCCTCGCCATGATCCCCGTTCCTCCCGCCTGCCGCTGCCCGGAACGGGGGCCTGCGGTCGTTGCCACTCTTGCTTCTTGGCCCTTGGGCGGGGAGGGGCGGTTGTGCCCTGGTTGCCCCGCCGGTCGGGCTGCGGCGGGAGGATGGAACGGCCCGGGCGCGCTTTCCAATCCTTTTCAGCAGACGCAATCGATTGGCCGGGAGGGGTGTGGGCTCTCAGCCGATCGCGGGAACCCTGGCCAGAGGCGAGCCCTCGTAGCCTGCGAGAAGCGCGACCGGGTCCGCATAGACCGCGACACAGCCGGCCCGCCGAAGGTCCGCCTCGGGAAAGCCGCCACAGAGAACACCGATGGTGCGCAGCCCCGCCTTGCCGGCGGCCTCTGCGTCGTAGGGCGTGTCGCCCACGGCGACGGCGCGGGAGGGATCGAGCCCGCCGAGGGCGGAAAGCGCGGCCTGGAAGATATCGGGGAAGGGCTTGGACCGCTCCGCGTCGTCGGAGGAGGTCTCGGCGTCCACGAGGTCCTCGATATTCGCGATCTTCTTGTAGACGCTCAGCTCGTCGCCCTTCGCAGAGGAGGCGAGGGCGATGCGGGTGCCGTCCTGCCGGATGCGGAGGAAGAGGTCGCGCACCGCCGGGAAGGGCTGGATCCGCGGCATGTAGCGCTCCTGCATGATACGGGCGCGGTGCTCGGACAGGGCCTTGCCCTTTTCCTCCAGCTCCTTCGCGTCAAGGAAGACGGGCATAAGCTGGTCCCCGCCCTTGCCGATCTGCCCGCGGACCTCCGCGTAGTCGATCTCGTGGCCGAAATCGCGGAGTGCGTCCTGCCAGGCATGGGCGTGGAGATCGACGGAATCGACCAGCGTTCCATCCACGTCAAAAATAGCGGCCTCGATCATCGCGCGGGCTCCTGTGCGGCCTTCCTCAACGCGAGGAGGGGGACGCAGATGCCTTCTGTTGCGCGGAATGGGCGGGCTGGCGAACCCCGCCGCGCCGCGGGCGTTACGCCCTCAACTTCCCTAAGGAGAGCGCCATGATCGATACCAACAAGAAGACGGGCGCACACATCATGCCCGAGGAAAACACCGTCTCCAGCGGTTCCTCGATGAGCGGGCCGGTTCCGCGCGCGCGCGACAAGTCGCCCGAGCACCAGTACAAGCCGAGCCCCGGCGACAACAACAACTTCACGGGGCCTGACGCCCCGGGCGGGCCGGTGAACATCAAGGTCAAGGGCGCCGAGGGCGACGCGCCGGGGCAGCCGAACGAGCTGGACAGCCCCGACAACGGCGTGACGCAGGAAACGAAGGAGAAGACGACCGGGCTGGGCAAGCACGGCGTCTAGCCCGGTCAGCGCCGTGGCGGCTCAGCCGCCGCGGCGACGGATCAGGCTCGCGACCACCATCAGCACCACGCCCAGTGCCACGACCCCGTAAGTGCCGGGATCGGAGCGGATCGCCTCGATCGCGGCGGAGGGGATCCACAGCACCGAGTGGATTGCCCTCATCGGCAGCCAGAGAAGCGTGTCCCAGCCGACTTGCCGCGCGGCCAAGCCGAGCGCCACCAGCAGGATCCCGAGCGACCACAGCCTACCGGACATGCCGGACCTCCCGCTTGCGCCGATGGTCGGCGCGGGTGGGGGCGCCGACCAGTTCGTCCGGCCTTGCCACGGGTCAGCGTCCTTCAATGCGCGCCCCTCCTCTCGCCGCGACAGAATGATTCACCGCGCGGCGGGGATGTGGGGTTTCTCACGGCGACGTTCATCCTCTGGCCGTAAACGGCCGGGGCTGGATGACGCCGGATCTTGCGGGAAAGGGGAATGGTGCCCAGGGGCGGAATCGAACCACCGACACTGCGATTTTCAGTCGCATGCTCTACCAACTGAGCTACCTGGGCCCAAGCGAAGCGGCGTTACCGCCGGTAGAGGCCGCGGGGGATAGACGATGCCGTGGCGCCTGTCCATCCCGCCCACGCGCATTCTTCGCGATCAATCGACGTCCTGCTCCTCCGCCGTCTCCGGGCGCCCCGGAACGGCATAGGTCTCCCCCAGCCAGCGACCGAGATCGATGGCGCGGCAGCGGGGCGAGCAGAAGGGGCGGGCGGTGGGCTGCGCGGGCTTGCCGCAAACAGGGCAGGCGGCGCTCTTGTCATCCGGCATGGGCTGGCTGGTCCTCGATCACGTCCTCACCCGGCGCCAGGGTCGGGTCGGAGATCAGGGAAATGGGGTGCGCGGCCCCCGCTGCGAAGTCCTCCAGCGCGCCGGGCAGGCCGCGAAGGGCCGCCAGAACCTTTGGATGCGCCCGCAGCGCCAGGGCGGCGGCAGGACGGGCTGCGGCCTCCCGCGCGGCGCGGCGCAGGGCCGCAAGGCCATGGGTGAGCGGCGAAAGAGGCTGGCCGAGCACCTCGTGCAGCGGCGGGTAGACACGCGTCCGCACCATCTCCATCAAGCCGAGCCCCGTGAGCCCGACCACGCGGAGCAGGGAATCCGGCCCGGCCGCCCGGCGCAGTGCCGGTAGCAGGTCGGCGCGGGACTTGGCGGAGCCGCCGGCCAGATCCAGCAGGATCGGGCCAGCCAGGTGGCGCAGGCGGATCTGGCGAGCGGCCTCGGCGAGGGCCGCGGCGTTCACGGCGCGATGGGCGCCGCTGTCGCGGCCGGCGGCAGCGCCCGTGTCCACGTCGAGTGCCGTGAGGGCGGGGGTGGGATGCACCAGCAGGCGGCCGCCGCCCGGCAGCGGCACCTCGGCGGCGGCGAGCAGGTCGAATTCGGCCTCCACCGCCTCGTCGAAGGCGGGGCGGGGCAGGAGCTGCACGCGCGGTGTGCCGAGCGCGGCTCGCAGGCGGGCCGCCTCGCCCGGATGGTCCGAGATGACGGGGGCGGCAGGATGGGCGGCCGCCAGCCGCAGCGCGGCGTCCGGGCCACGGCGCAGCAGGCGGGGCGGGCCGTCGCGCGGGAGGTCCTTCGGCACCCCTGTGGCGGAGAGGCGCGGCCCCTTGCCGCCCTGCGCCGCGCGGGTGACGCGAAGGGGGAGGGAGGTGCCCTCGGTCACGCCCTCCCCGCCCTGGGCGTCGGGCAGGAAGCCGCCCACCTCGCCCTCCATCATGACGAAGACGCCGGAGAGGGCGGGCACGCGGGCTGTGACGCGGGTGAGGTGGATGTCGCCCACCCCATCGGGCAAGGCGGGCCGCTCGACGAAGGCGGCTTGCAGCGCGCCGTCCCGCCAGAGCGCCACGCGGCGCTCCCCAGGGGAGGTGGAGACGAGAATCCGGGGTTCAGCCATGGCCACCTGGCGGCGCCGAGGCGGGGCTCAAGGCGTGAGCCAGCCCGCCCCGCGCAGCAACTGCGCGGTCTCGAAAAGCGGCAGGCCCACGACATTCGAGTGGCTGCCCGAGAGGAAGCGCACGAAGACCTCGGCCCGCTGGTGGATGGCATAGCCGCCGGCCTTGCCCTCCCACTCGCCGGAGCGAACGTAATCCTCGGCCTGGGCGCCGGTCAGGCGATGGAAGGCGAGGGTGGTCTCGACCACTCGCTCCCGCACCCGGCCATCGGGGGTGACCAGGGCGACGCCAGTGGTCACGCGGTGGCGGCGGCCGGAGAGAAGGTCGAGGAAGCGGCGGGCCTCGGCGGCGTCCGCGGGCTTGCCGAGGATGCGGCGGCCCACGCCCACTACCGTGTCCGCGGCCAGCACGAGGGCGCCAGGGGAACGGCGGGCGACGGCCTCGGCCTTCGCGCGGGCCAGGCGCTGCGCGAGGCGGCGCGGCTGCTCCGCCTTGCGCGGAGTCTCGTCGAGGTCGGCGGGGTCGATGCGGTCAGGCACGATGCCGAGCCGGGCCAGCAGGTCCAGGCGACGCGGGCTGGCGCTGGCAAGGATCAGGGGCGGGCGGGAGAGGGCGTCGTCCAGCCCCGCGGTCGGGCCCCTGGTCAGGGGGCCGTCACCGTCAACAGGGGTCACTTGAAGCGGAACGTGATCCGGCCCTTGGTGAGGTCGTAGGGCGTCATCTCGACGTTCACGCGGTCACCGGCGAGCACGCGGATGCGGTTCTTGCGCATCTTGCCGCTGGTGTGGGCGAGCAGCATGTGCTCGTTGTCCAGCTTCACGCGGAACATGGCGTTGGGCAGAAGCTCCATCACCTGGCCGCTGAATTCGATCATGTCTTCCTTCGACATGCGTATCCTTCATAATGAGCGCGGCGCCCTGCCAAAGGGGCGGCGCATGGATCCACGGAGGGCGCGGATGCGCTCCCGGCCCGGCACGCAAATGAGCGCGGCCCCGGTGGGGAACCGCGCATCCTGTGGCAGAGCATCCGGAAGATGATGCTTCGGGGCGTCCCGGTCAAGGAAATGGCGGGTTTGCGCCTGCATTGGTGACCTGCGAGAGGCGGGAAGGGCCGTCCCTCAGGCCATCCCGATCCGGCCCGCGATGCTCCGTGCATGGGCCTCCAGCCCTTCCGCCCGGGCCAGTGCCACGGCGGCGGGGCCAGTGGCGCGCAGCCCGGCTTCCTCGGCCGCGATCCAGGTGGTGCGCTTGAGGAAGTCGAAGACCGAGAGGCCTGAGGCGAAGCGCGCGGTGCGGCCGGTGGGCAGCACGTGGTTCGGCCCGGCCACGTAGTCGCC
Organism: Roseomonas aerilata DSM 19363; assembly: GCF_000711725.1. GTDB lineage: Bacteria > Pseudomonadota > Alphaproteobacteria > Acetobacterales > Acetobacteraceae > Roseomonas > Roseomonas aerilata. The sequence continues at coordinate 37,493 of NZ_JONP01000016.1, forward strand.
TAGTGCCTCCGGGCACCAGGGGCCGAGGAAGGCCGCGCCCGCGTGGCGGATGCGGGCGAAGAGGCCGGCGGGGTCGGCGGTCATGATCTGAAGGTGCTCGGGCGCCAAGCGATCGGTCAGGGCCGCGGCCTCTGTCCAATCGCGCACCAGCACCACCGCCCCGTGCCGTCGCCAGGACTCGCCGGCGATGGCGGCGCGGGGAAGGATGGCGAGCGCCGCCTCCACCGCCGCGGGCACGGCCTCGGCGAGCGCCGGGCTGTCGGTGATGAGGATGGATTGAGCGGCCTCGTCGTGCTCGGCCTGAGCGAGCAGGTCCATGGCCACGCGGGCGGGGTCCTGGTCGCCATCGGCCAGCACCACGACCTCGGAGGGGCCGGCGATGGAATCGATGCCGACGCGCCCGAAGACCTGCCGCTTGGCCTCCGCCACATAGGCGTTGCCGGGGCCGGTGATCTTGTCCACGGGGGCGATGCTGGCCGTTCCCCAGGCGAGCGCCGCCACGGCCTGGGCGCCGCCGATGCGCCAGACCTCGGTCACCCCCGCGCGGCGGGCGGCGGCGAGTACCAGGGGGTTCAGCTCCCCATCCGGCGTCGGCACCACCATGGCCACGCGCGGCACGCCCGCGACGCGCGCGGGAATGGCGTTCATCAGCACCGAGGATGGGTAGGCCGCCTTGCCGCCGGGCACGTAGAGCCCGGCCGCGTCCACCGCGTTCCAGCGCATTCCCAGGGTCAGCCCGGCGGGGTCCGGCACGGTGATGTCGGCCGGCATCTGGGCCTGATGGAAGGTCTCGATCCGCGCCGCCGCGGTGTCCAGCGCGGCCATGAGCTCGGCCGGGATGGAGGCGGTGGCCGCGTCGATCTCCTCGGCCGTCACGCGCAGCGCGGCGGCATCGCGGGGCTGCCAGCGGTCGAAGCGGGCGGTCAGGTCGAGAAGCGCCGCGTCGCCCTCGGCGCGGACGTGGGCGATGATCTCGGCCACCGCGCCATCGACGCGCGAGGTGGTGTCGCGGGCCATGTCCAGCAGGGCAGCGAAACCGGCCTCGAAGGCGGCGTCCCGTGTGTCGAGGCGCTTCATGCCGCCAGGGCCTCGCGGAAGCGGGCCAGCCAGGCGCCGATCAGCTCGGGCTCGGTCTTCAGCGCCGTGCGGTTGACGATGAGCCGGGAGGTGACGGGGGCGATCACCTCGCGCTCCACCAGCCCGTTCGCCTTGAGGGTGGAGCCGGTCTGCACGAGGTCCACGATGAGGCGGGCGAGGCCGAGGGAGGGGGCCAGCTCCATCGCGCCGTTGAGGTGCACGACCTCCGCCTGCACGCCGCGGGCGGCGAAGTGGCGGCGGGCGATGCCCGGATACTTGGTCGCGACCGTGACGCGGGACCAGCGGGCGTACTCATCTTCCACGGGATCGTCGGCCGGGCCGGCGACGCTGACGCGGCAGCGGCCGACGCCGAGGTCGAGGGGGGCGTAGATCTCGGGGTAGTCGAACTCCATCAGCACGTCGGCGCCGCAGATGCCGATCTGCGCGCCGCCATGGGCGACGAAGGTGGCGACGTCGAAGGGCCGCACCCGCACCACGTCGAGGCCCGGGTGGTTCGTGGGGAAGCGGAGGAGGCGGCTGTCCTCGTCGTGGAAGTCGCTGCCCGGCACCAGGCCGGCGCGGGCGAGGATGGGCTGGACTTCCTTGAGGATGCGGCCCTTGGGCAGGGCGAGGATGAGGCCGGTGGTCCCGGCCGTGGCTGGGAGAGCTTGGGAATTGATCGGGTGGTCCATGGGGGAGCCTAGCACCGCCTGCGGGGCGTCTCGATGAAGGATTCTTGAGCTAGCCCGGAAGCCGCTCGATATCGGCGCCGACGGCGGCGAGCTTCGCCTCCAGCCGCTCGTAGCCGCGGTCCAGGTGGTAGACGCGGTTGACGATCGTCTCGCCCCCCGCCGCCAGCCCGGCCAGGATGAGGGAGACGGAGGCGCGGAGGTCCGTCGCCATGACCGGCGCGCCGGAGAGGCGGGAGACGCCGCGCACGATGGCCGAGGACCCGTGGACGTTGATGCGCGCGCCCATGCGGTTCATCTCGGGCACGTGCATGAAGCGGTTCTCGAAGATCGTCTCGGTGATCATCGAGGCGCCCTCGGCCACTGCCATCAAGGCCATGAACTGGGCCTGCATGTCGGTCGCGAAGCCCGGGAAGGGCTCGGTCATCACGTCCACGCCGCGCAGCCCGGAGAGGCGCTTCACGATGACGCCCCCAGTATTCTTAGAATTCGGGGCCTCCTCCACCTCCACGCCCGCCTCCCGCAGCACGCGGGCGACGGTGCCGAGGTGCTCGAGCTTCGCGCCCTCCAGCAGGACCTCGCCGCCGGTGATGCCGGCGGCGCAGGCGAAGGTGCCGGCCTCGATCCGGTCCGGCACGATAGGATGGGTGGCGCCGTGCAGCGCCTTCACGCCCTCGATCCGCAGCCGGTCGGTGCCGATGCCCTCGATCCTGGCGCCCATGGCGATGAGGCAGTGGGCGAGGTCGTCGATCTCGGGCTCGCGCGCCGCGTTCACCAACTCGGTCATGCCGTCGGCCAGGGTCGCGGCCATCAGAAGGTTCTCGGTGGCGCCGACGGAGACCTGGGTGAAGTAGATCTTGGCGCCGCGTAGGCCCTCGGGCGCGGTCGCGTTCATGTAGCCGGAATCGAGGTCGATCTTCGCGCCCATCTCCTCCAGCCCCTTGAGGTGGAGGTCCACGGGGCGCGTGCCGATGGCGCAGCCGCCGGGGAGCGAGACCTTCGCCTCCCTGTAGCGGGCCAGCAGCGGGCCGAGGACGAGGACAGAGGCCCGCATCTTCCGCACGAGGTCATAGGGCGCGACGAGGTTCGTCGCGGTCCCGCCGAGCGTCATGGTGCGGGCGTTCGTGTCGTGATCGACCGAAAGGCCGTGCTGGGCGAGCAGCCCGGCCATGGTGCGGGTGTCGTCCAGCGCGGGCGCGTTGGTCAGCACGAGCGGCCCCTCGCTTAACAGCGCCGCGGCCATGAGGGGGAGGGCGGCGTTCTTCGCGCCGCCGATCGGGATGCTGCCGCGCAGCGGGCGGCCGCCGCGGAGACGGATGCGGTCCATAATCTGTTCCTAGAGCCGCGGCAGGGCGACGCCGCGCTGGTGCATGTATTTGCCGGCCCGGTCCGCGTAGGAGACATCCGGCGGCGCCTCTCCTCGGAGGAAGAGGAACTGGCAGATGCCCTCGTTCGCGTAGATGCGGGCGGGCAGCGGGGTGGTGTTGCTGATCTCGATCGTCACCTGCCCCTCCCATTCGGGCTCGAGCGGGGTGACGTTCACGATGAGGCCGCAGCGGGCATAGGTGGACTTGCCGAGGCAGATGACCAGCACGTCCCGCGGGATGCGGAAATACTCGACCGTGTGGGTCAGCACGAAGGAGTTGGGCGGCACGATGCAGGTGTCGCCCACGCGGGTGACGAAGCTCTCGTCCGAGAAGCGCTTGGGATCCACCAGGGCGTTGTCGACATTGGTGAAGATCTTGAACTCCCCGGCCGCCCGGGCGTCGTAGCCGTAGCTGGACAGGCCGTAGGAGATTACCCCCTCCCGCCGCTGGGCCTCCACGAAGGGCTCGATCATGCCCTGCTCCGTCGCCATACGGCGGATCCAGTGGTCGGGCATGATGGGCATGACGGGGTTCCCCTTCGGCGCTTCCGCGGGATCTCAGGCGGGGCGGGGCGGGGATAGACCCTGGGCCGCAGGGCGGCAACCGGGTGGGTGCGGGTTGGGCGCTCAGCCCTTGTTGGGGGCGGGGGGGCGGGGAGCGCGCTCCCGCGACTGGGCTTTGCGGCGCCGCAGGTTCTCCCGCAGCGCGGCGGCCAGGCGCTCCTCCCGCGCGGCCTGGGCAGGGCTTCGGGCGGGTTTTGACGGTGGTGTTTCGGGGGCAGGGAGCTCGGGCGGGTCGTCTGTCATGGCCGGGAAGGCATCGCGGGGGCGGGGCGGCGGGTCAAGCGGTTCAGGGCGGGCGGACTTCCTGGCTCGTTAGGGTTGCGCGCGGCGGTGGAGGCGGGTAGTTAGCGCCACGCCCGCAGGCCGGTACGCTGCCGTAGCTCAGTGGTAGAGCACTCCCTTGGTAAGGGAGAGGTCGAGAGTTCAATCCTCTCTGGCAGCATTCCTCCAGGATACCGCGTTGGCAGACGTCGCCGTCAGCTCGCCGGTCCAGGGCACCACCACAGTAGGGTTGGTATTGCACACCTCGCGGCGCAAGCCGTGCAGACGGCTGCACCCGCCCATGCCGTCATTGCCCATGTCTCCCAATCACCGAGCGTCCCACATCCTGCCCACGGCTCCGCCACGGGCTGCGACTGCGTCACTCTCCTGCGGGAAGGGCGGCGTGGAGTAGGTCGTTCAGCGCGTCTTCTGCGTGTGGAGCAGGACGAGAAGCTCCGTCAGCAGGTCGTCCGCCTGCTTGAGGTTGCTGGCGCGCACGTGGTCGGCCAACTCGCTGATGGCGGACAGGATGCCGTCATGCGGCCGCACTGAGCCGGCCAAGGACAATTTTAGCGACGAAACAACAGAGCTGTTCACGTTCATTTCCATCCCCGGGATCCTCCGCCCCTACCTTGACGGGCACACAGCGTTTGTGACGCTGACGTCACGCTATGCCGGCTAGCATGGCGACGGGAGGGGAATCGAGTGATGTCTTCACACTTCGTTAAGATAGTTGCAGATCTGCCCACCCCGGCATGGCTTCTCCTCGACTGAAAGAAAAGAGCGAGTCGCACGGCGCGGGCGGTAGGCTGGTGCTTCACGATTCTCGCCCGATGTCTTCAGTGGAGGACTAACCAACAGAATTGTTTCAGTTCTGAATTTTTTGTTGGCCGGAGGGGCTGCGCTTTCGGGTGGGTGCGCGGCCTTCGTAAGGCCCGCCCTGCCGCCTCACCCGTTTTTGGGCGGGCTCTTGCAGGCGGTGCTTGCCATCAGGCGCGCCGACAAGAACATTTCACGAACGATGATGCTCGATTCGGCCTCTCCGTTGCGGCCCTGCCGTCCTCTCTCCCGCTGGGGAGAGCGGGGATGAGGCGAAGGGCCTGCCGCACGCCGCGAATAGGGGCGGAGGCCCCGTATCCCACCCCCCCCGCGCCTGATGCCTCTGACGATCTTTCCCCCGTCGGCCCGCGGATCCTTGCCCTTCACCTGCCCTGGCTCGCCACCGAGGTCCTGTGCCTGCCCGGCCCTGTCCTCGCCTGGAACGTGGTCGGGAACCAGCGGCTCGTCGTCGCGGTGGATGCGGGGGCGGCGGCGCTGGGACTCCGGCCCGGCCAGACCCTGGGCGACGCGCAGGCGTTGGCGCCGGGGGTCGCGGCCCTGCCCCACCGGCCGGAGGCTGCGGCGGCGCGTCTCTCGGCGCTCGCCCTCTGGGCATTACGGATCGCGCCGCTGGTGGCGCCGGACCCGCCGGACGGCCTTCTCGTGAACATCGCGGGCACCCGGGCCGTGCTGGGGGAGGAGGAGGCGGTGATGCGCCGGGCGGTGGCGGGGCTGGCGCGGCTGGGCCACGCGGCCTCGGCGGCGGTCGCGGGCACGGCGGGGGCGGCGATGGCCCTCGCGCGCTGCGGCATCTCCGCCCGCGTGCCGACAGGCGGGGAGGCGTCGGCCCTGGCCCCCCTGCCTCTCTCCGCCCTGCGAGGAGTGGAGGTGCCGCATCTCGACCTCGCGCGCCTCGGGCTACACCGGATCGGCGACCTGCTGGCGCAGCCGCGGGCGCCGCTGGTACGGCGCTTCGGGGCGGGGCTCGGGCTGGCGCTCGACCGCGCGACGGGCGCCGTGTCCGAGCCCTTCCGCAGCGTCCGCCCCGTGCCCGACCGCCACGTCGCCCTCGATTTCGAGGAGCCACTGATCACCCGCACCGCCATCGACGCCGCGACGGACCGCCTGCTGGCGCGGCTCTGCGCCGGGCTGGCAGAGGAGGGGAGGGGGCTGCGCCGCCTGGTGCTGCGCGCGCACCGGGCGGATAGCGGCGTGCAGGAGGTCTCGGTCGGGCTGGGCCTCGCCGGGCGCGATCCGCGCCACCTCTCCCGCCTGCTCGCCCCGAAGCTGGAGACGCTCTCACCCGGCTTCGGCTTCGACCGCATTGCGCTGATGGCGGAGGGGACGGAGCCCCTGGCCGCCGCCCAACCCGGCTTCGGGGCGGAAGACGAGTGCGCCGCTCTGGCCGCTCTGCTGGACCGCGTGGTGCAGCGCCTGCCTGCCTGGCGCCTGCGCCCGCGAGAGAGCCACTGGCCCGAGCGAGCGGTGGAGCGCGTCGCCCCTTTATCTCCTGTGCCCGTACCCGCGGGCTGGGCCGCGCGCCCGCGCCCCCTGCGCCTGCTGCGCCGGCCGGGGCGACTGGAGGCCATGGCGGTGCTGCCCGACGATCCGCCTTTCCGCATCCGCTGGCGCGGCACCTGGTTCAATGTGCGCGCGGCGGAGGGGCCGGAGCGCCTGGCGCCGGAATGGTGGCGCGACCGCCCGGGGCGCCCGATGCGCGACTACTACCGGCTGGAGATGGCCGATGGTCGCCGCTTCTGGATCTGCCGCGCAGGCGGCCCGGGAGAGGGCAACTGGTTCCTGCACGGGCTGATGCCGTGAGCGGCTTCGCCGAACTGGCCGCGATGTCGAACTTCACCTTCCTCGAGGGCGCCTCCCACCCCTGGGAACTGGTGGTGGCGGCGAAGGCGCTCGGCCACGATGCCATCGGCATCGCCGACCGCAACTCCTTCGCCGGCCTCGTGCGCGGCATGGCGGCGGCGGAGGAGGCAGGGCTGCGCTTCGTCCCCGGCTGCCGCGTGGCCCTGGAGGACGGGAGGGAATACCTCGTCTGGCCCACCGACCGCGCGGCCTATGGGCGGCTGTCGCGGATGCTCTCCGCCGCCCGGATGGCGGGTGAGAAGAGCGAGTGCGCCATCCCGCGCGACGCTCTGGTCGCCGCGGCGGAGGGGCAGGTGATGGCCCTGGTGCCGCCCGACGCGCCGGACGCGGCTTTCGCCGAGCGCTTGCAGTCGGACGCCGCGGCCATGCGGCGCGCGCTCGCCCTGCCGATGTTCGTCGCCGCGCACCACCGCTTCGCCGGCGACGACCGGCGCCGCCTGCGCCTCCTCTCGGCCATGGCGGGCGCGGCGCGGGCCGGGCTGCTGGCGGCGGGGGGCGCGCGGATGCACGTCGCCTCCCGCCGGCGTCTGGCGGATGTGGTGGCGGCGATCCGGCTGGGCGTGACGGTGGACACGCTGGGTCCCCACGCGGCACCGAACGCGGAGGCGCATCTCAAGTCCACCGCCGAGATGCGCCGCCTCTTCGCCGGGCAGAAGGAGGCGGTGGAGGCGACGCTGCGCGTGGCGGAGGCCTGCCGCTTCAGCCTGCGCGATCTCTCCTACGAGTATCCGGAGGAGATCCTGGAGCCGGGCCTCACCGCGCAACAGACCCTCGCGCGGCGGGTGGCGGAGGCGGTGGCGGCGCGCTGGCCGGAGGGGGCGCCCGCGAAGGTGGTCGCGCAAATCGCGGAGGAGATGGCGCTGATCGAGCGCCGCGACTACGCCGCCTACTTCCTAACGGTACACGAGATCGTCCGCTTCGCCGTCTCGAAGGGCATCCTCTGCCAGGGGCGCGGCTCGGCCGCCAACTCGGCGGTCTGCTACGTGCTCGGCATCACCGCCGTCGATCCCTCCAAGCACCGCCTTCTCTTCGCGCGCTTCCTGAGCGACGCACGCGGCGAGCCGCCCGACATCGATATCGACTTCGAGCACGAGCGGCGGGAGGAGGTGATCCAGCACATCTACGAGCGCTATGGCCGCGACCGCGCAGCCATCACCGCCACCCTTATCCGCTACCGAACCCGTAGCGCCGTGCGCGAGGTGGGCCGCGCCATGGGGCTTTCCGACGACATCACCGGCCGCCTCGCCAAGGCCTCCTGGCACGACGGCGCAGAGGGGCTGCGGGACGTGGCGCGCAGCACGGGGTTGGACCCCGACGCCGACCCGCGCCTCGGCATGGCGATGGACCTGGCGGATGAGCTGCAGGGCTTCCCGCGCCACCTGGCTACCCATGTCGGCGGCTTCGTCATCACGCGCGGCAAGCTGACGGAGTTGGCGATCGTGACCAAGGCCGCGATGGAGAACCGCCATACTGTCGAGTGGGACAAGGACGACATCGGCGTGCTGCGGATGCTGAAAGTGGACGTGCTCGGCCTCGGGATGCTCTCCTGTCTCAGACGGGCCTTCTCGCTGCTGACCATGACGACGGGCGAGGCCCTGACCCTCGCCACCGTGCCGCAGGACGACGAGGCGACCTACACCATGCTGTCGCGCGGGGATTCGCTCGGCGTTTTCCAGGTGGAGAGCCGCGCCCAGATGAACATGCTGCCGCGGATGCGGCCAGCGTGCTTCTACGATCTGGTGATCGAGGTGGCGATCGTGCGGCCGGGGCCGATCCAGGGCGACATGGTGCACCCCTATCTTCATCGCCGGCTCCATCCGGAGACGGTGAGCTACGAGCGTCCGGAGCTCGAGGCCGTGCTGAAGAACACGCTCGGCATACCGCTCTTCCAGGAGCAGGCGATGGAGATCGCCATCGTCGGCGCGGGTTTCACGCCCGACCGCGCGGATGCGCTCCGCCGCGCCATGGCGGCGTGGAAGCACAGGGGCGGCCTCGAGGGTTTCGAGGAGGAATTCACCGGAGGTATGGTTGCCCGCGGCTACTCGCGCGATTTCGCGGAGCGTTGCTTTCGCCAGATCCGCGGCTTCGGGGATTACGGTTTTCCGGAGAGCCACGCGGCCTCCTTCGCGCAGCTCGTCTACATTTCCGCCTGGATCAAGCGCCACCATCCCGCGGTTTTCGCCGCGGCGCTGCTGAACAGCCAGCCGATGGGCTTCTACGCGCCCGCGCAGATCGTGCGCGACGCGCGGGAGCACGGCGTCGACGTCCGCCCGGCCGATGTGACCGCCAGCGACTGGGACTGCACGCTGGAGAGGGAAGGGGAGGGATGGGCGCTGCGGCTCGGGCTGCGCCTCGTCTCGGGCCTGCCGAAGGACGACGGGAAAAAAATCGCGTCGCTCCGCCCGGCAGTTTCCCCAGCGGCCCTCGCCGCCGCCGGGCTGGGCCGCGCGGCGCTGGAGGCGCTGGCGCGGGCGGACGCCTTCCGTGGCCTCGGCCTCGATCGCCGCCGTGCCTTGTGGGAGGCGGCCGCGGTGGAGCGGGCGATGCCGCCCCTGCCGCTCTTCATCGCCGCCGAGGCCGCGCCGCGCCTGCCGGCGGAAACGCGGGGCGAGGCCACGGTGCTCGACTACGGCGCGACGGGGCTGAGCCTGCGCGCACACCCGCTCGCGTTGCTGCGGCCCAGGCTCGCGGAAATCGGGGCCTGGGACAGCCGGGCTGTGGCGGCAGGGCGGCAGGGCCAGCGGATGCGCGTCGCGGGGCTGGTGCTGGTGCGCCAGCGCCCCGGCACCGCCAAGGGCGTGGTCTTCTTCACGCTGGAGGACGAGTTCGGCACGGTGAACCTCGTCCTCCACGCCGGGACCATCGCGGCCAACCGTGCCCCCGTGGTGGCCGCGCGCCTGCTGCTGGTGGAGGGAAAGGTGGAGCGCTACGACGAGGGCGCGGTGCCGGTCGTCCACCTTCTCGGCCAAAAATTGGAGGACCGCTCGGATCTGCTGGACGGGCTGCACCTTCTCGGCCCCGTGCCGGTGCCGCTGGCCCGCGCGGACGAGGTGTCGCGCGGGACGGACCACCGGCCGGATTCACGCTCCCCCACTTTCCCAGGCAGTCGGGACTGGCACTGAGCGCGCGGGTCTATTCGGCGGCCAGGGGCATCGTATCCTCCCCCGCGGGCACCGCCTCGGACACTCGCTCCTCGCCGGTCCGCGGCAGGAGAAGGGCGCTGCGGCGGATCAGCCAGACCGCCCGCTCGAAGAGGGAGGTGGCGCGGAAGAGAAGGTCCAGCCCGTCCTGCATTGCGACCCCCGCGCGCGCCAGGCGGCGGCGGATCCCGTCCATCATGACCGAGCGGTCGGCCGAGAGTTCGGAGAGCGTCGCTGCGGACTCGGCATCGCCTGAAAGGGCAGCCTCGTGCAGCTCCGTCAGCAGGAGGTGCAGGGACTCCGCGAGCGGCCCGACGAGGCCGCCGAGCGGATCGTCCGCCCCGCGCCGCGCAATCGCCTCCAGCACGCCGGCCTGCTCCGCCACGGTTTCGCGCAGGGCACTGACGAGGCCATTGAGGTTCTCAAAGGCAAGCGCCCGCTCCAGTTCCTCGCGTGGGCAGCCCCGGCCGAGGATTTCCTGCAGGAAGGTGCCCACCGAGCGCTCTACCGCGGCGCTCGCGGCCGAGAGGGCTTCGCGGGGAAGGGGAGAGCCGACGCCCTCCTCCCGCACGTCGTCGAGCAGCCCGGGTAGTCGGCCGAGCAGCCGCGCCCCCTCCCGCGCGACGAGGTCGAGCGCCGTCGGCACGTCCTCCAGCGCCCCGTCATAGAGGTATTCCGGCAGGGAGAGCGCCTCCTCCGCCGTCGCGGGGGAGAGCCGCTCCAGCAGCGCCGGCATGAACCGGTGAAAGGGCGTGACGAGCAGGGCGGGCAGGAGCTGGAGCGCGACGAAGAGGAGGCTGAGCCGCTGCGGCAGGCCGATTTCCGAGAGCGGAGCGGGCAGGTCGGGCAGCAGGTGCCGAAGGAGAAAGGGCAACGCGAGAAGAGCGGCCCCCGCGACCTTGAACAGCACCTGGAAGGTCGCCAGCCGCCGCGCTGCGCCCCGCAGACCGTTCCCCACCAGCAGAACCGAGAGCCCCGAGCCGAGCGAGGCGCCGCAGACCGCCATCCCCGCCTGGGCGCCGTCGAGCAGCCCGACATTGGCGAGCGCGATGGCCAGCACGGTGACCACCGAGGAGGACTGGGCGACCATCGTCATCGCCGCGCCGAGCGCGAAGGGAATGGCAAGGCCGTGCCCAGCCTGGAGCAGGGCCGCCCGCACCGCCGCCGAGTCGCCCAGCGGCGCCGCTCCCGCCTTCAGCAGGGCGAGCCCCAGAAAGATGAGGCCGAGTTGGAAAACCGCGCCCAGCACCGACTTCCATCGCCCGCCGCCGGGGGCGAAGGCCAGCGCGCAGCCGGTGGTGCCGAGCAGCCAGAGCGCCGCCACCCGCAGGTCCAGCGCCGCCAGCAACACGAGCACGGCGGTGCCGATGTTGCACCAGGCGACCACCGGGATGGCGCCCCGCAGCGGCAGAGTTCCAGCCTGCACCAGCGAGGCGGAGATGACGGTGACGGCACTGGACGACTGGGTGAGCGCCCCAAGCGCCGCCCCGCTGAGCGCCGCGCTGAGGCCGCCGCGCGTGGCATGGGCCACCGCCACGCGCAGCCGCCGCCCGGCCATCTGCTGGACCTGCACGCCAAGGCCGTGAACGCCGGCAAGGAAAAGACCGAGCCCACCGAGGAAGGAAGCGAGGATGTCCAATCGGGGCTCTTCGTTCACTCTGATCGGCCCTGCCGCGGCCGCCGGGCCCCGGGAAGGCATTGGCCGGACGCCTCCGGCGATATCGTTGCGGATCATGGGCGAAGTCGGGCGCCGGTGCAGCAGGCTGCGGGAGTTGTCATAAAAAGATCAACCGCGTGCCCCGGCCGTTTCGCGCAGCCGGAGCCCGGGGCCCCGCGACCGGTCAGCCCGGTCGCGGGGGCGGACCATCAGGTGGGGTTCACCGAGAGGGCGTTGGCAGCCACCGTCACCGTGCCCGTGCCGGCCATCACGACCGGGGCGGCAAGCGGGGCGACGAGGAGCGGGTTGCCGCCCGAGGCCGCGTCGTAGAGCCCCACATGGGTCAGCGTGCCGGCCGAGGCGGAGAAGACGAAGCGGATCGCCTCGGCGTTCTGCTGCGCGCCCGTACCCGTGAAGGTCACGCGCTGGCGGGCGTAGCCGTTGCCGGCCGGCTCCCCGCTCAGCCCCGCGGCCGCCGTGCCGCCGGTGCCGAGCGCGGCGTAGACGGTGGTGGGAAGGCTCGGGACGCGGGCGCAGACGGCACGGGCAAGGAGGTTGCGCGCGTAATCGGTCAGTGCGGACATGGTGGTCTCCCGTTCAGTTGAGGGTGAGCGCCTGCAGGATGGCATCCGGCAGGCGGGTGGGGTGGAGGTCCAGGGGACCGACCTCGCCGAAGGCCCCCTGACCGAGCGTGGAGGCGCCGTGGCCGATCAGCAGGCGGCTGACCGCCGGGATCGCCCCCGCCAGCGACACGACCGTGCCGCCGTTGCAGCAGGCCACGATGCCGCTCGTGTCCCAGGCCAGGGCGGCGCGGATGGCGACGCCCGGTGCCAGGGTCTGGATGCTCGATCCCGAGGTCAGCGTCCCCGAGACCGAGCGGAAGGGTTGGAGCGTCGCCGCCCCGCCGGGCTTGCGCAGCCCGAAGCGGTTGGCGTCCGTGCCGTCGTCGAGCACGAGCAGGCCCTGCACGTCGGCCGCGGCCGTGCTCACCGCGGGCAACATGAAGGTGCCGACCAGGGTGCCGGCGGCCGCCCGGGTGGCGTTAAGCGAGAAGACCGGCACGTCCGCGGTGCGGGTGGAGGAGGCGGGCGTGCCCGCGGCCGGCAGGACGGGCGTGGAGGCGAGGCCGCCCAACTCAAGCTGGGGGCAAGCAAAGCGAAGGGTAATATCCACCGGCCCCCCAGTCGTGACGCCCATGCTGTAATACTGCTGGGTGGATGTTGCAGAATTTCCGGCGGTGACGGTGTTCGAGAAGCGTTGCAGCGTGCCGGTGAGCTGCCCGGAGACATCCACGCTCACGGTTCCGGCGCCGCCAGTCGTCACGTTGCGGTTGTTGATGCTTATGATGTTGGCGAGGCTACCTCCGACGATGGCCAGCCATATGCTGTGCGTGAACACCGTTCCTGCTGATATGCTCAGGCTGTTTCCACTGTCGTATGTGAACGCCAGTGATGATCCTGACGGGGTGCCCTGGAACCGCACGTCCACATAGGGCAGGCCCTTGGAGGTTCCCTGGCCAACACAGGCAACAGTCCCAAGGCCGTTCGTGAGGTTGCCGAAGTAGGTCCACATCGCCCCGGCGCCGGTCCCGCCAACCGTCGCCCCCTCCAGGCGCGGGTTGCGGATGGCGTTCGTCCGCGCGCCCTCTATCACCAGCCGCTGAGCCGCGCCCTGGAAGCGGGGCGCGTTCGTCGCATAGGACAGCATGGTGGCGCCGTCCGTCCCCGCCGCGAGCGCGGTGGAGGCGCGGATCAGCGCCAACCCACCCGATAGCGCGCTCGCCGACACAAGCCGGAGCGGCCCGCCGCTCAGCGCGTGGATGATGGGTGTGGCCCCGATCATCAGCTGGCCCCCGCGCCAGTGAGCTGGCAGAGCTTCGTCGTCCCGCCATCCGGCGAGAAGACGATGAGGCTGGCGACGCCGCCCGAGCGGATTTTCGTGAAGCCGTCCGGGTTGCCGATCGCCGCGGTGAAGCCGGTGAGCGGCAGGGCGAGGTCGGTGCCGCTGCGGTTCAGCACCATGCAGGAGAACCCGTTGCCCGTGGCCGACCAGTCGATCGAAAGGGTTGAGCCCGGGTTGGCCACCAGCATCCGCGCGTTGTGCGTGGCGAAGGTCAGCGGCGTCGCGGCGGAGAGCATCACCATAGGCATGGCACGCTGGGTGAAGCTGTTGTCCACGTAGTTGCGCGTCGCCGCCTGCATCGCCGATACCGGATCGGCCGCCAGCGTCATCGACCCCGTCAGCGACAGCGAACCAGCCAGCGTCATCGCTCCGTTTGAGGCGATCCGCACCCGCTCCGTCAGCGCACCGCCCGAGCGGGTCTCGACCACGATCGCGCCCGCCTCGGCCCCCGCCGTCACCGTCTCGGCGACAGCACCGATGCGGCCGAAGGTCACCTCCGCCGCGCTGCTGTTGTTGCCGTTCACCTCGAGGTTGAAGAGACGGTCGTTCGCGGCGGGCGCCGTAGAGAGCCGTCGGGTGCGGAGCGTCATCGGCAACGTCATTCCCGCGCCGCCAAAGTTGAAGGCCGCGTTCGGGTTCAGTGTCTGGTCGCCGCCAAGATAGACATCCGTGCCGGTGACGCTGACCGCGGCCGCCGCCGTGTCGCCACTGCCGTGCAGGCGGAGCATGGCGCCGGCGCTGCTGCTGCGGCGGTGCACCGCGACGATGCCGTCGCTACGCGCCGAGAGCCGCGTCTCGATCGCCCCGGCCGCCGAGATGGCCGCGAGTTCCGCCTGCCCGCCGATAGAGCGGTTGATGCCGACGCTGGAGGGCATGCGGCTGCTGCTCACCTGCAGCTTTTGCAGCGCACCCGCGCTCTCACCGGTGAAGCCGGCGTTCTTGAGGTCGCAGCCGACGATCTGCAGGCTGTCCGCGTTGTTGAAGAGGTGGACGGTGCCGTAGATGTCGCAGCCCATCAGCACCAGCCCGCCGTCCTGCAGCTCCAGCGAGCGGCCGGAGCCGGAGGGAAGCATGACGCCGGCGATGGTGTTCTGGTCGGAGGCCTGGACATTCACAACCAGGGCACGGCCCTTGCTCGACCAAAAGCCGCCGTACCACTTGTTGCGGTTCGCCAGGCCCGTGATCTGCACGCCGATCGTGGCGGGATCGACCACAATGCCGTCGAGCCCGCAGTTCACGATCTGCGCCGAATGGCACTCGTCGTCGAGGTGCCAGCCGATGTCATGCCCGAACTCGAAGCAGTTCACGAAGTTCGGCATGTCGGCGTCGTAGATCCAGAAGCCCTTGCCGCGACGGTGGTTGAGCGTCGGGTTGACCGATCCGCCGCTCGTGTAGGTGCCGGAGAAGGCGCTGGCCGCGAGGTCAAGCGTCGTGCTGCTCGGCACGGCGGCGATCGTGAAGCGGCCGTTCGCCCCGGCAACGCCGCCCACGCCGCTGGTAACCACCAGGTCCCCGGCGCGTAGCTCGTGGGCGGAGGACACAGTCAGCCGCACGAGGCCGGACGGGTTGGCGGCGCAGCCCGTGACCGCGTAGGTTGTGTTGGAGAAGCCCCGGCCCGTGGTGGCCAGCGGGTGCCAGTTGATGCGCTCGTTATGGGCGATGTCGTAGGAGCGGCCGAGATAGAGGCCGTTGGTGCAGTCGCCCACCACGTCGAGCACGCGCGTGCGGCTGGAACCGTTGCTGTAGATGCCCCAGGTGAACCCGATGATGAGCAGGCTGCGCACAGAGGCGTCGGTGGCGTTCGTCGGGCTGCCGCCCGTCGTCCCGTCACCGACGCTGACCGCGGTTCCCGAGAAGGCGGCTACGCAGTCCAGCGCCTCGCGCACGTTGGAGGGTGCGACGAGGCCCTTGCGCAGGATGGCGACACCCTCCAGCGCCGCGTTCCGGCGCAGGCGGATGGTGCGCAGCGGGTTCAGCACAATGGCGTAGGGAATGGAGGTGTAGTCGTTGTCCACCCGGAAGCCGCCGGGATCGGCGGCGCCGCGAAGAGTGACGTTGGGCGGGATGATGAGGTCCGCGCTGTCCACCAGGTAGCGGCGCGGGCCGAACGTCACCACGCCACCGCCGGCCGCGGCGGCGTTGTTCATTGCGGTCTGAATGGCCAGCGTGTCGTCCGTCGTGCCGTCGCCAGCCGCGCCGAAGTCGCGCACGTAGAGCGGGCGGTCCGCGGTGATGATGGAGCGGATCTGGCCGAAGGTGGCGCGCCGCGTCTCAGTCCCGGACCCCACGCCCTGCACGATGGGGGAGACGTCCGTGTCCTGTAGGGCGGCGGCTGGAGGAAGTTCGCTGATCTTGCTGTCGGGCATCGGGGCTGGCGGCTCCGTTGGAGGGGCGGGCGGCGTCGGGGCGAGTGGGTGGCGCTACATGACCATCCGGCCGCCAGCCTCGATCAGCATGCTGACCCCACTCTCGAGCAGGAGCGCGAAGGCGGAGAGGACGACGAAGGAGGGAGAAACCTGCGCCACCAGCGGATCCAGCGCGTCCTCGACCTTCACGCGGTAGCCGTTGCCCGGCGTTGGCGCGGCGAAGGTGGCGCTGGCGCTGCCCGCCGCGACCGGCACGCTCGTCGGCCCGAGCACGGGCGCGCCGAGCGAGTTGAGCACGCTGAACTTCAGCGTCGTGGTGGCGCCCGAGGCGCTGGCCCGGACGGTGAAGTTCTGCCCCTGGTTCAGGCCGCTCGGCATGGCGCCGAGGGCGACGCCGCGCGCGACCGCCGTGACGGAGAGGTCGGTCTCGATGCCGAGGGTCGCCGCGCCCGTGAGCCGCAGCGGCGCCGAGTTGGCATCGACCACGATGCCGTTGCCAACCTCGCCGTTGTTGCGGACCGGCAGGATCGCCGTCGCGTCGCCCGCCTGCACCACCACCATGTGGCCCGGCAGCAGCCGGCCCGCCGCGCCGTTGAAGTAGCCCGGCGAAAGAACGGTGGCCCGGCTGTCCGTGGTCTTGTAGAGCCACAGGGTGAAGCTGTCCGCTGCAACGAGCGAGATCAGGCTGTTGGCGATGAAGGACATGCGGGGTGGCTCCTGCGCGGCGAACACGAAAAACCCCGCGCGGCAGGGCCGGGCGGGGCGGATGGTGAGTGGTTTGAGGGGCGGGCGCGGTTGTCCCGTTGGCGAGAGGGGAGTTACAGGACCCCTTGCCTTATGTCAAGAAATAATTCCTCGAAGTTCCCAGAAAAGATACCCATCTTGCGTCCTGCGCCGAGCCCCATAACCTCACGCTTTCCAGCCCAGCTCCGCGAGACGGCATGACCCCTTTCCGCACTCTCCTGCTGCTTCTCGCGATGGCCCTCCCGGCTTCCGCTCAGCAGCCTGTCCTGAACGTCTATAACTGGACCGACTACATCGATCCCCAGGCGATCGAGGGCTTCCAGCGCGAGACCGGCATCCGCGTCCGCTACGACGTCTTCGACAGCCTAGAGACGCTGGAGGGAAAGCTCTCCGCCGGGCGCTCCGGCTACGATGTCATCGTGCCCACCAGCGAGCCGAGCTTCGCCCGCCTGGCCCGCGCGGGCGCGCTCCGCCCGCTCGACCGCGCCGCGATCCCCAACTGGTCCGGCCAGGACCCCGCATTGCTCGCGCAAGTGGCCAGTAGCGATCCCGGCAACCGCTTCGGCGCCATCTATCTCTGGGGCACCATCGGCATGGGTCTGCGCGCGGACCGCATCCGCGCCCTCGCGCCCGACGCGCCGCTCGACGGCCTCGACCTCATCCTGAAGCCTGAGAACGCGCGGCGAATCGCCGGCTGCGGCATCGCCATCATGGACAGCGGCATCGACATCATCCCGAGCGTGCTGCGCTGGCTGGGAAAGGATCCCAACAGCGCCGACGCCGCCGACGGGCGCGCGGCCGAGGCGGCGCTTCTGGCCATCCGCCCGCATGTCCGCGCCATCATTCCTTCCTCCGCCATCACGGACGCCCTGGCGCAGGGCGAGTACTGCGCGGTGCTCACCTATTCGGGCGACGTCGTGCAGGCCCGGAACCGCGCGGAGGCGGCGGGCCGCGACTCCGGCCTGACCTATGCCCAGCCGAGCCAGGGCGCGCAGATCTGGTTCGACATGCTCGCCATCCCCGCCGACGCGCCGAACCCCGAGGCCGCCCAGCGCTTCATCGACTACATGCTCCGCCCCCAGGTCATCGCGGGCGTCACGAACCAGGTGCGCTACCCCAACGCCGTCCCCGCCTCCCGCCAATACCTGCGGCCGGAAGTCGCGGCCGATCCCAATGTCTATCCCTCCCAGGAAGCGATCGCCCGCGCCTTCACCGTCGCTGCCCCCGGGCCGGCGGCCGAGCGCACCCGTGCCCGTTCCTGGTCCCGCTTCAAGGCCGGCCGTTGACCCCACGCCTCTCGCTCACCGCCGTCACCCGCCGCTTTGAGGGCGTGACGGCGCTCGACGGTGTCTCGCTCGACGTCGCCGCCGGGGAGTTCCTCGCGCTGCTCGGCGGCTCCGGCTCCGGCAAATCTACCCTGCTGCGCGTGATCGCGGGCTTCGAGACGCCCGATTCCGGCACCGTGTCCCTCGATGGCGCGGACCTCGCGGGCGTGCCCCCGCATCGGCGCCCCGTGAACATGATGTTCCAGTCCTACGCCCTGTTCCCGCACATGAGCGTCGCGGCCAACATCGGCTACGGACTCCGCCGCGAGGGTCGCCCGCGCGCCGAGATCGAGGCGCGCGTCGCCCAGGCCGTCGCGACCGTGCGCCTGGAAGGCATGGAGAAGCGCCGCCCCGACGCCCTCTCCGGCGGCCAGCGCCAGCGCGTCGCCCTTGCCCGCGCCCTGGTGAAGCGCCCCCGCCTCCTCCTGCTGGACGAACCGCTCGGCGCGCTCGACGCCAATCTGAGGGAGCGCACGGGCTTCGAGCTGCGCGCGATCCAGCGCGAGAGCGGCGCCGCTTTCGTCATGGTCACCCACGACCAGGCCGAGGCGCTGGCGCTCGCCGACCGCGTGGCCGTCATGGACCGCGGCCGCCTCCTGCAGGTCGCCCCCCCGCGCGAGCTCTACGAGCGCCCGGCCACCCGCTTCGTCGCCACCTTTCTCGGCGCCGCCAACATCCTCTCCGGCGCCCGCACCGCCGACGGCGCGCTGCACTGCCACGAGGCCGCCTGCACCCTCCGCGCCCCCACCCCTATCCCCGAGGGAACCGCCGCCGCCGCGATCCGCCCCGAGCGAATCCGCATCGCGACCACGACCGGCGACAACACCGCCGCCGGCACCGTCGAGGAGGCCGCCTTCCGCGGCGAGAGCAGCCTTCTCCTCGTGCGCCTCGCGGGCGGCGCCCTCATCCGCGTCTCCCACGCCGAGGAGGGCGGCGCCCCACCACCCCGCGGCACCCCGGTCCACCTCGCCTGGGACGCCGACGCCGTGGTCCCGCTCGCCGAATGAAAGCCGTCCTCCGCCTCATCCCCGCCGCCTGGCTCGCCCTGCTGGTCGCAGCACCTCTCGTGCTGGTCGCCATCATGGCCCTCTCCTGGCAGGCCGAGGGCGTGCCCCCCTACAGCCCGCCCTGGGCGGGGGAGGGGATCAACCCTGACAACCTCCGCCTCCTGGCCGAGGACCCCCACTACCGCGACGCCCTCGCCCAATCGCTGGTCGTCGCCGCCCTCACCGCCGGCCTCTGCCTGCTGGTCGCCACCCCGATGGGCATTGCCATTGCCCGCGCCGGGCGGGGGCGCAACGCGCTGCTCGGCGCGGTCCTGCTGCCTTTCTGGACGGGCTTCCTCATCCGCATCGGCGCCTGGATCGGCCTGTTGCGGGACGAGGGCTGGATCAACTCCGTCCTCCGCGCCCTCGGCTGGATCGACCAGCCCCTGCCGCTGCTCTACTCTAACGGCGCGATGCTGCTGGGCATGGTCCACGCCTACCTGCCCTTCGCCGTGCTGCCCGTCTTCGCAGCGGCCACGCGGCTGGACCCCGTGCTGGAACAGGCCGCCGCCGACCTCGGCGCCACCCCCGGCCGCGCCTTCCTCACGATCACCCTGCCGCAGCTCCTTCCGGCGCTCGCCGCCGCCTTCCTCCTCGTCTTCATCCCCGCGGCGGGCGAGTACGTCATCCCCGAACTCCTTGGCCCCGCCGACGCCACCCTCGTCGGCCGCGTCCTCTTCCAGGAGTTCTTCCAGAACCGGGATTGGCCCGTCGCCTCTGCCCTCGCGATCGCGCTCCTGGCCCTGCTGCTCGGCCCCATCATCCTCTTCCAGCGCCTGGGCCGCTCGGCATGACGCCGCGCTGGCTCCGGGTCGCCATGTGGGCCGGCCTCGCCTTCCTCTGGCTGCCGGTGGCGCTGCTCGTCGCCTACGCCTTCTCGGCCGATCCGGTTCCCTTCCGCTGGGGCGGCTTCTCCACGCGCTGGTTCACGGCGCTGGCCGCCAATGACCGCCTGCTGGAGGCCGCCTGGCTCTCCCTCCGCGTTGCCGCCGGCGCCGCCACCCTGGCCGTCCTCCTCGGCAGCGCCACCGGCTGGGTTCTAGCCCGCCACGGCCCCTTTGCTGGCCGCGCGGTCTTCGGTGCCCTTGCCGGCGCCCCCCTGGTTCTGCCGGAAGTGGTGACCGGCCTTTCCCTTCTCCTCCTTTTCGTGGCGCTAGAGGGCGCGACAGGCTGGCCGGAGGGCCGCGGGGCCCTGACCGTCCTGCTCGCCCATGCCACGCTCGGTACCGCCTACGCCGCTGTCGTCATCCAGTCCCGCCTCGCCTCCCGCGACCGGGACCTGGAGGAGGCCGCCCGCGACCTTGGCGCCGGCCCCGCCACGGCCTTCGCCACCGTCACCCTGCCCCTGATGGCGCCCAGCCTCGCCGCCGCCTGGCTCCTCGCCTTCACCCTCTCGCTGGACGACGTGGTGCTCGCCTCCTTCGTCTCCGGCCCCGCCGGCACCACCCTGCCGGTCGCGCTCTTCTCCATGCTCCGCCTCGGCATGACGCCCGAGGTGAACGCCCTGGCCACGCTTCTCCTGGTGGCTGCTGGCGTCACCCTCGCGGCAGTCGGCTGGTTGTTGCGCCCCCGCGAGTAGAAATCGGGACTGGAATGCGCGGATCGGCGGTTTCGCCGCGCCGCCAGGGAGACTAGGGTCCGCGCTATCTGAGAACCGAACCTGAGAACAATGACCCTCACCGCCGAGCGCCTGAACAAGATCTCCCCCTCCCAGACCATCGCCATCTCCACCAAGGCGCGGGAGATGAAGGCGGCGGGGCGGGACATCATCAGCCTCTCGGCCGGCGAGCCCGACTTCGAGACCCCGCGCAACGTGAAGGACGCGGCCATCCGCGCCATCGAGGCCGGCGAGACCCGCTACACCGACGTTTCCGGCACCAAGGCCATGCGCCAGGCCGCCGCCGACAAGTTCCGGCGCGATCACGGGGTGGATTACAAGGTGGAGGAGATCGTCGTCTCCACCGGCGGCAAGCAGGTCATCTTCAACGCGATGGTCGCGACGCTCGACAAGGGCGACGAGGTCATCATTCCCGCCCCCTGCTGGGTCTCTTACCCCGACATCGTCGCGCTGGCGGACGGCACCCCTGTCATCGTCGAGGCCGGCCCGAACCAGGGCTTCAAGATCACCGCCGACCAGCTTGAAGCCGCGATCACCCCGCGCACCAAGTGGTTCATGCTGAACAACCCCTGCAACCCCACGGGCGCCGCCTACACGGCCGAGGAACTGAAGTCCCTCACCGACGTGCTCCTGCGCCACCCGCAGGTCTGGGTCTTCACCGACGATATCTACGAGAAGCTCGTTTACAACGGCTTCAAGTTCGCGACGGTGGTCGAGGTGGAGCCGAAGCTCCGCGACCGCACCGTCACCATGAACGGCCTCTCCAAGGCCTACGCCATGACCGGCTGGCGCCTGGGCTATGCCGGCGCCCCGGCCGCCCTCGTGAAGGCGATGGACAAGCTGCAGAGCCAATCCACCTCCAACACCTCCTCCATCACCCAGGCCGCCGGCGTCGAGGCGCTGAACGGCCCGCAGGAGACGGTGGAGGAGATGCGCCAGGCCTTTGAGCGCCGCCGCGACCTCGTCGTCTCCATGCTGAACGGGGCGCCGGGCATCCACTGCAACACCCCGGAGGGCGCCTTCTACGTCTTCCCCTCCGTCACCGGCTGCCTCGGCAAGACCACTAAGGGCGGGAAGGTGCTGAAGACCGACGAGGATTTCGTCCTCGCCCTGCTGGAGGAAGAAGGCGTTGCCACCGTCCACGGCTCCGCCTTCCTCTTCCCCGGCTACATGCGCATCTCCTACGCCGCCGCCGACGACCAGCTGAAGGAAGCCTGCGAGCGGATCCAGCGCTTCTGCCAAGGCCTGCACTGAGCTTCGCCTTCCGTCCGGCGGCGGAAGGCGACTTCGAAGCCCTGCTCGACCTCTCGATGGGTGTCATGCACGCACATCTGGAGCGGGTAGGGCGCTTCGACCCCGCCCGGCGCCGCGCCCGGATGCGGGCTGCCTTCGACCCCGCCGCCTTCCGCCTGATCGAGAGCGGCGGCCACGTCCGTGGCTGCGTCGCGGTGGTGGACCACGCTGATCACCGCGAGATCCACTCCTTCTACCTTGAACCCGAGGCCCAGGGCCGCGGCCTGGGCCGCGCCGTGCTGGACGCGATCCTGGCCGAGCACCCGGGCCGCGCCACCCGCCTTGAAGTCCTGAAGGGCAGCTCCGCCGCCCGCTTCTACGAGCGCGCCGGCTTCCACCTGACCGGCGAGGCCGAGTTCGACCTTCTCTACGAGCGTCCCGGGCTTGGCGCCACGCCGCCCGGGTCCTAGTTTCCGCCCCCTCAAAGCACCGCCCACACTGGAACGCACCGAATGCCCGCCCTCGCTCAGAGGCTGCAGGAGATCACCCTCTCCGGCTCCTCCCGCATGTCCCTTCGCGCGCGCGAGCTGCGCGAGGCCGGCCACAAGGTCATCAGCCTGACCATCGGCGAGCCCGACTTCGCCACCCCGCCCCACGCCATCGAGGCCGCGCACGAAGCCGCCCTGGCCGGCAAAACCAAGTACCCGCCGAACGACGGCTGGCCTGAGCTGAAGGCCGCCGTTCAGCGCAAGTTCAAGCGCGAGAACGGCCTCGACTACGCCCTAGACGAGATCATGATCGGCAACGGCGGCAAGCAGGTGATCCTGGACGGCATCCTCGCCACCGTCGATGCGGGCGACGAGATCGTCATCCCCACCCCCTTCTGGTCCGCCTATGCCGACATCGGCAAGCTCGCTGGCGGCGTGCCCGTTCTCGTGCCCTGCCCGCAGAACAACGGCTTCAAGCTCCGCCCCGAGGACCTCGACGCCGCCATCACCCCGCGCACCAAGTGGGTGGTACTGAACTTCCCCAACAACCCCTCCGGCGCCGCCCTCACGCGCGACGAGGTGGCCGCGCTCGCCGCCGTGCTGATGCGCCACCCCCATGTCTGGGTGATGTCGGACGAGATGTACGAGCACATCAGCTACGTCGAGACCGGCTTCCACAGCATCGCCGCCGTCGAGCCAGGATTGAAGGACCGCGTGCTCACCGTCAGCGGCGCCTCGAAAACCTACGCCATGACCGGCTGGCGCGTCGGCTTCTGCGGTGGCCCTCGCGCGCTGATCAAGGCCATGACCAACATGCAGAGCCAGACGACGAACGGCATCGCCACCGTCGCCCAGGCCGCCACCATCGCGGCCCTCGACGGCCCGCAGGACGCGGTGGAAGAGCGCCGTGCCCTCTACCGCGCCCGCCGCGACCTCGTGGTGGAGATGCTGAACGAGGCGCCGGGCATCCAGTGCCACCGCCCGGAAGGCGCCTTCTACGTCTATCCCGGCGTCGCCGGCCTGCTCGGCCGCACCACCGCCGGCGGCCGCCGCCTGGAAACGGACGAGGACGTCGCCATGGCCCTGCTGGAGGAGAACCACGTCGCCACCGTCTCCGGCACCGCCTACGCGATGAGCCCCTATATCCGCCTCTCCTACGCGACGGACACCGAAACGCTGCGCGAGGCCTGCGCCCGCATCCAGGCTTTCTGCCAGGGCCTGTCATGACCCCGGCCATCCGCCCCGGCACCGACGCCGATGCGGATGGCTTCATCCGCCTGATCGGCGATGCCTGGGCCGAATACCCCAACTGCGTCCTCGACGTGGACGCCGAGGTCCCCGAGCTCCGGGCGCTTGCCACCCACTTCGAGAAGGTCGGCGGTGCCCTCTGGGCCGCCGAGGCGGACGGCGCCATCGTCGGCATGGTCGCCACCCGCCCGCTTCGCGATGATGACGAGGCCTGGGAAATCGGCCGCATGTACGTGGCGAAATCCGCCCGCGGCACCGGCCTCGCCCATGCCCTGCTCGACCGCGCCGAGGCCCATGCCGTCGCCCACGGCGCCAGGCGCATGATCCTCTGGACCGACACCCGCTTCGAGGCCGCGCACCGCTTCTACGAGAAGCGCGGCTACGTCCGCGCCGGCTCCATCCGCATCCTCGATGACATCTCTAACTCCCTCGAGTTCCGTTACGCCAAGCCCGCGACCGGTGTGGTGGTTGAGGTTCTGGACGCCGCCGCGGCCTCCAGCGCCGAGCGCCGCCTGGCCGAGATCCTCGTCGCCTGCGTCGCCGCCGGCGCCTCCGTCTCCTACCTGCCGCCCCTCTCGCGCGAGGTCGCCCGCGCCTTCTGGCGGGGCGTTTCCGCCGACGTCGCAACCGGCGCCAAGGTGCTTCTCGGCGCCTGGTGCGACGGCCAGCTCGCCGGCACCGTGCAACTCGTCCTCGCGCAGCAGCCTAACGCCCCCCACCGCGCGGAGGTCGCGAAGGTCCTCGTGGACCCCGCCTTCCGCCGCCGCGGCATCGGCCGCGCCCTCATCCGCCGCGCCGAGCAGACCGCCCGCGGCATCGGCCGGAGCCTTCTGGTGCTGGACACCGAGGCCGGCGGCGACGCAGAGCGCCTCTACCGCAGCCTCGGCTGGCAGGAGACCGGCCGCGTGCCCGGCTACGCGCTGGGCCACGACCGCCAGCCGCTCGACACCGTCTTCTTCTGGAAGAGGCCCTGATGATCACGCCGGACTGGTGCCGCATGATGGCGGCCTACAACGCGGAGATGAACCGCCGCCTTTACGCCGCCGCCGCCCGCCTGACGGACGCCGCTCGGCGCGAGACCCGCGGCGCTTTCTTCGGCAGCCTGCACGGCACGCTGAACCACCTTCTCTGGGGTGACATGCAGTGGATGTCGCGCTTCGACGGCGGCGAGAAGCCCCCGGTCGGGGGCGGCCAGGCCAGCACCGGCCTGGAACCCGACTTCGACGCCCTGGCCCGCCGCCGCGCCGCCATGGACGCCCGCATCACTGACTGGACCAGCCGCCTCTCACCAGAATGGCTCGCCGGTGACCTCACCTGGACCAGCGGCGCCGCAGGCCGGGAGATCACGCGCCCCCGTGCCCTGCTGGTCACCCACTTCTTCAACCACCAGACCCATCACCGCGGCCAGGCCCACGCACTGCTGACCGCCGCCGGCGAGGATACCGGCGACACCGACCTCTTCCTCGTGCTGGACGCCGCCTAGCTCCGCTCGAGCAGCTCCACCCGCACGTTCTCCGGCCCCTCGATGAAAGCAATGCGTGTGCCCGGCCGAACATCGTTCGGCTCCATCACCACGCGAACGCCCTTCGACCGCATCTCCTCGATAACGGCATCGATGCCCTTCACCGTCACCGCGAGGTGCTCGATCCCAAGAAAGGGCGCCGGAGGGTTGCCCGGCGTCGTCGCGGGAACGCGGTCGATGAAGATGTCCACACCGCCGAGATCAAGGGTCACCCGCAGGCTCGTCGGTCCCTCGTTCCGCCCCTTCTTCTCCGCCGTCAGGTGCTCGACGAACCAGGCCGCCGTCGCGTCCGGGTCGGGGCTGCGGAGATGAACGTGATCGAAGGCGAAGCGGGCCATGACGGTTTCCTCAGCGAAGGCTGTTGAGTCCGCCACTACCACCGACATAGGGCCCGCGCGACCCCTCCCGCCCCTCGCAAGCAGCGAGGCCGAGCAGCGCCAGCAGGACGAGAGCCGCCCGCATCAGACCGGCTGCCCGCCATGGTTAGGCAGGTCGTTCAGGTGGCACCGGCTGCGATGCCCGGGCGCCACCTCCTGCAAGGCCGGGATCTCCACCCGGCAGCGGTCGAAGGCGTGCGGGCAGCGCGGATGGAAATGGCACCCTGCCGGCGGGTTGAGCGGGGAGGGGATCTCACCCTTCACCGTCGCGAAGGCCTTCTTCCGCGCCTCGATCTTCGGCACCGCCGCCAGCAGAGACTGCGTGTAGGGATGGTTGGCGCGGGCAAACACCGTCTCCGTCGGCGCCTCCTCCACCACGCGGCCGAGATACATGATCACCACCCGGTCACTCAGGTGCTCCACCACGCCGAGGTCGTGGGAGATGAACAGGTAGGTAAGGTTCAGCTCCCCCCGCAGCTTCATGAACAGGTTCAGCACCTGCGCCTGGATCGAGACGTCGAGTGCCGCCACCGACTCGTCGCAGACAAGGAACTCCGGCTGGACCGCCAGCGCCCGCGCGATGCCGATGCGCTGCCGCTGCCCGCCCGAGAACTGGTGCGGGTAGCGCGCCTTGAACGCCGGATCGAGGCCCGCGCGCCGCATCTGCTCGTCTACATAGGCGGAGAAGCCAGCCCGCGTCGTCAGCCCATGGAAGAGCGGCGCCTCGCCGATGATCTCCGCCACCTTCAGCCGCGGGTTCAGCGAGGACATCGGGTCCTGGAAGATCATCTGCGCCTGCAGCATAGCCGCCCGCGCTTCCTTCCCGTGCAGCCCCGTGCGGTCCCGGCCCTTCCATAGGATCGTCCCGTCCGAGGGCGGCATGATGCCCGCCACCATCCGTCCGAGCGTGGACTTCCCGCAGCCGGATTCCCCAACGAGCCCGACCACCTCCCCCTTGCGGATCGTCAGGTCCACCTTGTCCACCGCGTGCACGACCTCGTCGCGCAACGGCGCGCCGAGCTTGGCCGCGATCTTCCCGGCGAAATCCAGCCGCTTGGCGAAGCGGCGGGATACCCCCACCACCTCGATCAGCTTCTCCGCATCCGCCCCGCGCGCGAAAGCCTTCGGGGCCTCAACCGTCGCGCTCATGCGGCCACTCCCGCGTTCTCGAGATGCGGCCGGAAGCACCGCGCCTCATGCGCGGGCAGGATCTCGGCCATGGGCGGGGATTGCACGCAGACCTCGGCCGCCCGCGGGCAGCGCGTGCGGAAGGGGCAGCCTGCCGGCAGGTTGAGCAGGGAAGGGGTCATCCCCGGAATCTGCAGCAGCGGCTGCCCCCGCTTGTTGCGGCTGGGCACCGAACCCAACAGCCCGTGCGTATAGGGATGGAGCGGGTGGTCCAGCACGTCGTCCACCGCGCCGTACTCCGCGATCTCGCCCGCGTACATCACGGCGATATCGTCTGCGAGGCCCGCCACAACCGAGAGGTCGTGCGTGATCCAGATGATGGAGGTGCCGGTCGTCGCCGCCAGCTTCTGCACCTCGGCCAGGATCTGCCCCTGAATCGTCACGTCCAGCGCGGTCGTCGGCTCGTCCGCCACGATCAGCTCTGGCTCGTGCAGCAGGGCGATCGCGATCGCGACCCGCTGGCGCATGCCGCCCGAGAACTGGTGCGGATAGGACTTCAGCCGCTCGTCGGGGGAGGGGATGCCCACCATCCCCAGCGTGTCCCGCGCCCGCTGCCGCGCGTCCTCGCGGCTGATCTTCCGATGCGCCTGCATCGTCTCGATCATCTGCGTGTCGATGCGCAGGACCGGGTTCAGCGTCATCATCGGGTCCTGGAAGATCATGGCAACCCGGTTTCCCCGGAGCTGCCGCATCTCCTCCTCCGAGGCCTTCGCCAAGTCCCGCCCGCCGAACAGGATCTCGCCGCCGACGATCCGCCCGGGCTCGTCCACCAGCCGCATGATGGAGAAGCCGGTCACGGTCTTGCCCGAGCCGGATTCACCCACCAGCCCGAGCACCTTCCCGCGCCCGACATTGAAGGACACGTCGTTGACCGCCGGCACCACCCCGGCGCGCGTGAAGAAATGCGTCCGCAGGTTCCGCACCTGCAGGGTGGGCGGGGCGGCGGAGGCGGGAATATTGGGCTGCACGTTACTTCTTCAGCCGGGGGTTGAGGACATCGCGCAGATGGTCGCCAACAAGGTTGATCGAGACGATCGTCACCAGCAGCGCGATGCCGGGATAGAAGGAGATCCAGTACTTGCCGGAGAGCATGTACTCGTAGCCATTGGCGATCAGCAGCCCGAGCGAGGGCTCGGTGATCGGCACGCCGAGGCCGAGGAAGGACAGCGTCGCCTCCAGCGCGATGGCGCGGGCGATCTGGATCGTCCCCACCACGATCAGCGGCGGCATGCAGTTGGGCAGCAGGTGCCGGAAGATGATGCGCCGCGTCGGCAGGGCCAGGCACTGCGCCGCCTCGATATACTCCCGCCGCCGCTCCACCAACGCCGTGCCGCGGACGGTTCGGGCGTAATAGGCCCATTCCACCACAATCAGCGCGAAGACCACGTTCATGATCCCCTTGCCCAGGAAAGCCAGGATCATCAGCGCCGAAAGGATGGTCGGGAAGGAGAGCTGGAGGTCCACCAACCGCATGATGATCGTGTCGGTCCGCCCGCCGGCATAGGCCGCGAGCATCCCGAGGGAGGCCCCGATCAGCGCCGCCGCGATGGCCGAGCCCGCGCCCACGATAAGGCTGATCCGAAGCCCGTACATGATACCGGACAACATGTCCCGCCCCTGGTCGTCGGTGCCGAGCCAGTAGGTCATGGTGTCGGCGGCGTTGCGCGACCCCGGCTCCAGCCGCCCGTCCATGATGTCGAGCTGCGCGAGGTCGTAGGGATTCTGCGGCGAGATCAGCGGCGCGAAGACCGCCACCAGCACGATCACGGTGAAGACGACCAGCGCCCCCGTCGCGATCTTGCTCTCGAAGAACTCCGAGACGAAACGCCGGAACGGCGTCTCGACCCGTGGCGCCTTGACGGCGGGCGCGCCCCCCGCGGTGGTCGCGCTCATCACTTGCTCTCCAGCCGCACGCGCGGATCAAGGACCGAGTAGAGCAGGTCCACCACGAGGTTGATGACGATGAACATCAGCACGATGCTCATCAGGTAGGCGACGATCACGGGGCGGTCGAGCACGTTGATGCTGTCGATGATCAGCTTGCCCATGCCCGGCCAAGCAAACACGCTCTCCGTCACGACGGAGAAGGCGATGGTCGAGCCCAGCTCCAGCCCTACCACGGTCACCACGGGGATGAGGATGTTCTTGAACACGTGCACCCCGATCACCCGCTGCGGCGAGAGCCCCTTGGCGCGCGCGAACTTCACGTAATCCATCAGCATCGTCTCCCGCACACCTGCGCGGGTCAGGCGGATCACGAGGCTGATCTTGAACAGGGCGAGGTTCAGCGCCGGCATCACCATATGGGCCAGCCCGTCCCGCGTCAGGAACGACCAGCGCATTCCCAGGAACTCCGCCGTTTCCCCCCGCCCGGTGGAGGGCAGCCAGCCGAGCTGCACCGCGAACACCATGATCAGCATCAGCCCCACCCAGAAGGTGGGCAGCGAGAAGCCGAGGATGGACCCCGCCATGATCGCCTTGGCGCCGGCCCCATTCGGCCGCAGCCCCGCATAGAGCCCGAGCGGCAGGCCGACGAGGATCGCGAGGAAGGTCGCGCCGAAGGCCAGCTCCAGCGTCGCCGGCGCCCGCTGCCCGATGAGCTTCAGCGCCGGCTCGTTGAACACGAAGGACCGCCCGAGGTCGCCCCGCACCGCATTCGACAGGAAGGCGAGGTACTGCTCCCACAGCGGCTTATCGAGGCCCAGCGCCGCGATGGCGCGCGCGCGCTCCGCCTGATCGGCGTCCGGGGAGATAAGAATCTCCACGGGATCGCCGATGGCGTAGACGCCGACGAAGACGATGACGGACATGGCCAGCATGACCAGCGCGGCCTGGATCAGCCGGCGCAACAGGTAAACGCTCATGCGTGATCCCTTTCCGTCAACGCCCCTGTCCTAGTCAAGTCCGGCTTCAGGGAGCCGCCGGCCGCACGTCCTGCGCGCGCGACAATTCGTCGCTCCGCGCCTCGTGCCGGACGCCGCGCCGCATGGCCCAGGTGTTGGTCTGGATGTGGATCGGGATCACCGCCACGTCCTCCGCCGCGATCCGTTCCGCATCCAGCACCAGCTTCTGCCGCTTCTCCTCGTCGAGTTCAGTCAGCGAGGCCTCGAGCAGCCGATCCACCTCCGGGTTGGAATAGCGCCCACGGTTGGAGGCGCCCCAGCCCTTCTCGGCGTTCACGGTGGCGAGGATGTTGCGCAGCGGGTGCGACCCGTCCGGATTGGACCCCCAGCCGATGAGATGCGCGGAGAACTCCTGCCGCGCCGCCCGGCCGACGAAAACGGCCCAGGTCTGCCCCTCCACCGCCGTCCGCACGCCGATGCGGGTCCAGGTCTGGCCGATCGCCTGGATGATCCGTCCGTCGTTGATGTAACGGTCGTTCGGCCCGTTCAGCTGGATGCGGAACCCGTTCGGATATCCTGCCTCCGCCAGCAGCCGCTTCGCCCCCTCGGGATCGTAGCGGGTGGGCTGCACATCCGGCACATGGCCGGTCACGCCCGGCGGCAGGAACTGCCCAGCGGGCGTCGCCGCCCCCTCCATCAGCCGGTCCACGATCGCCTGCCGGTCCACGGCCATGGAGAGCGCGCGCCGCACTCGCACATCCCGCAGCGGATTCCGCCCCAGCGGCTTGCCGTCATTGTCGGTGATGAACGGCGAGTTCTCGTTTGCCCCCCGCAGGTGATCCAGCCCGAGGAAGACCAGCCGCAACCCCACGGTCTCGCTCAGCGCGATGCGCTGGTCATTCCGCAGCTTCGCCAGGTCCGTCGTCGGCACCTGGTCGATGAAGTCCACGTCGCCCGCCAGCAGGGCCGCCGTGCGGGAGGCATCGTTCGTGATCATGCGGTAATTCACGCGCTCATAGGCTGGCTTCGGGCCCCAATAGGCGTCGTTCCGCACGAACTCGATCCGGTCACCGTTGCGGTAGCTCACCGCGCGGTAGGGCCCGGTTCCGACCGCGGCGCGAAGGGCGTTGAAGTCCTCCGTCGTCGCGTTCTCCGCCGTCTCCTTGTCCAGGATCCGCACGTTCGTCATGTCCAGCGGCAGCAGCGGGTAGGGCTGCGCCGTGTGGAAGCGAATGGTGAGCGAATCCACGATCTCCACCCGCGTGATCGGCTTCGCGTAGACGGCGTAGGAAGCCGGGCTGTTCGGCACGTTCGGCAGCCGGGCGAGGGTGAAGGCAACGTCCTCGGCCGTGAAGGCATTGCCATTCTGGAAGCGCACGTTCGGCCGTAGCTTGAACTCCCAGGTCGTCGGCCCGACGACGTGCCACTCCGTCGCCAGGCCCGGGATGTTCCGGGCCTGCGCGTCCGTGTTCACCAGCTTGTCGAAGATCATGTCCGCCACAGCATTGTTGGGCGAGAGCTGGTGATAGTGCGGGTCCAGCGACGTGACCGGTGCGCCCACCGCCATGGTGAGCGTCTGCGCCCATCCCGCCGCCGGGCCGCCAATGATGGCCGCGAGCGCCACCGTCGCGCCGAGCAGAAGCTTCTTCATCCGCCTTCCTCCGTTCTTGCTTCTCGTCACGGCTGCGCCGGCCGCACGTCCTGCGCGCGGGTCAACTCGTCCGCCCGGGCATCGTGCCGCAGCCCGCGGCGCATCGCCCAGATGTTCTTCTGCGTGTGGATCGGAATGATGCCGACATCGTCCATCGCGATCTGCGTGGCTTCGCGCAGCAGCGCCTCCCGCCGCTCGTTGTCGAGCGTGCGCAGCGCCGTCTCCATGGCCGCGTCCATCGCCGCGTTGCTGTAGCGCCCGCGGTTCGACCCCCCGAAGCCCCGCTGCGGGTTATAGGTCGCGAGCAGCGAGCGCAGCGGGTTCGACGCCTCGCCCGAGGATGTCCCCCAGCCCGCCAGCATCGCCGAGAGCTCCTGCCGCCCCGCGCGAGCGACGAAGGTGGCCCAGGGCTGCGCCTCCACGCTCGTCCTCACCCCCGCGCGCGTCCACATCTGTCCGATCGCCTGGATGATCCGCGCGTCGTTCATGTAGCGATCGTTCGGCCCGTGCAGCGTCAGCCGGAAGCCATTCGGGTAACCCGCCTCCGCCAGCAGGCGCCGCGCCCCATCGGGATCGCCGCGCTGCGCCACCAGCCCAGGGATGAAGCCAAAGCCCCCCGCCGGCAGCAGCTGCACCGTGGGCGTGGAGGCACCCTCCATCACGCGCTCGGAGATGGCCGCACGGTCGATCGCGATGGAGAGCGCGCGCCGCACCCGCACGTCCTTCAGCGGGTTGCGCGGCAGCAGCCGCCCGTCCTCCCCCGTTGCGAAAGGCGTTGGGCCCTCGCGGGAATGATCGAGCGCGAGGTAGATCAGCCGCAGCCCATCCGTCTCACTCAGCTGCACCCGCGCGTCGTTGCGTAGCTTCGCGATGTCGCTCGTCGGCACCTGGTCGATGAAGTCCACGT
The DNA here is from genome assembly GCF_000711725.1 of Roseomonas aerilata DSM 19363. Lineage (GTDB taxonomy): Bacteria > Pseudomonadota > Alphaproteobacteria > Acetobacterales > Acetobacteraceae > Roseomonas > Roseomonas aerilata. The sequence goes on from NZ_JONP01000016.1 coordinate 69,405, forward strand.
CGCCCGACAGCAGCGCCGCCGTCCGCGCCGCGTCGTTCGTGATCATCCGATAGCTCACCCGCGACCAGTGCGGCCGGTCGCCAAAGTAGGAGTCGTTGCGCGCGTACTCGATCCGGTCGCCGTTGCGGTGGCTGATGAGGCGGAAGGGGCCGGTGCCGATCGCGAGCTTCCCGGAATTGAAATCCTCGGTCAGCGGGTTGGCGTGGGTCTCGCTGTCCAGCATCTCCACCTGCGCCAGATCGACTGGCAGCAGCGGATAGGCGCCGTTCGTGTGCAGCCGCACCGTCAACGGGTCCACCACCTCCACCCGCTGGATCGCCCGGGTATAGATCCCGTAGGAGGAGGGGCTGTTCGGCACGGTCGGCACGCGGGCAATGGTGAAGGCCACGTCCTCCGCGGTGAAGGCGTTGCCGTTGTGGAAGGTCACGCCGGGGCGAAGCTTGAACTCCCAGACATCCTCGGCCACCGGCTGCCAGCTTTCCGCGAGCCGCGGCACCACCTGCGCCCGCGCGTCGAAGCCCGTCAGGCCGTCGAACAACATCTCCGCGACCGCAAAGTTAGGCGACAGCGCGTGGTAATGCGGATCAAGCGAGGTCACGGGCGCGCCGACCGCGAGGGTCAGCGTTTGCGCGACGACCGGCGCGGAGATCGAAAGGCACGACAAAAGGGCGGCGCGCGCCACCAAGGCTACTCGCTGCATGCAGTCCCCCGGGTTTCCCGTTGGCGCCTTCCCCGCGCCGGTTCTAGCAGTCCGTCCAGCGTGCCGCTAGTTTGCGCTACCACGAGATTACAAAAGGGAGAGCTATAGAGTGACACAGCCCACCAGCCGGCGCCTGTTCGTGACGGCTCCCGCCGCCCTGGCCGCCATCACCGCCGGCCTCGCCCCCTCTCTGGCCCATGCCCAGGCTGGCGCCGGAGGGGCCAACGGCGCCGCAACGCGCCCACTGACCATCGGCATCGGCGGCGCCGTCACCTCGCTCGACCCGCATTTCTACAACGCCTCGCCGAACAACAGCCTCTCGATGCACATCTTTGACCGGCTGGTGGAGCGCGATGCCCAGACGCGCCTCATCCCCGGCCTCGCCCTCTCCTGGACGCCAGTGTCGGAGAAGATCTGGGAGTTCAAGCTCCGCCCTGGCGTGAAGTGGCACGACGGCCGCGACTTCACCGCCGACGACGTCGCCTTCACCGTCGAGCGCACGCCGAACGTCCCGAACTCCCCCGGTGGCTTCGGTGGCTTCGTCCGCTCCATCCAGCGCACCGAGATCGTGGACCCGCTGACGGTCCGCTTCCACACGGCCAGCCCCGCGCCCCTGCTGCCGACAGAACTGGGCTCGGTGGCCGTCGTCTCCCGCCATGCCGGCGGGAACGCGAGCACGGAGGACTACAACTCCGGCAAGGCTGCCATCGGCACCGGCCCCTACAAGATCGCGTCCTACTCGCCGGGCGACCGCACCGAGCTCGTCCGCAACGACGACTGGTTCGGCCCGAAGCAGCCCTGGAGCCGCGTCTCCTACCGCTTCATCGGCAATGACAGCGCCCGCACCGCCGCCCTCCTGGCTGGCGACGTGGACCTGATCGACCAGGTACCCACGAGCGACCTCGCCCGCCTCCGCCGCGAGAGCCGTGTTGCCCTCGCCGAGGTCCAGGGCGTGCGCGTCATCTACCTGACCCTCGACCGCTCGCGCGACGGCAAGCCGGCTTTCATCACGGACAATGCCGGCCAGCCCCTGGCCAAGAACCCGCTGAACGACCTCCGCGTGCGCCAGGCGCTCTCGGCGGCCATCAATCGCGAGGCCCTCTGCCGCCAGGTGATGGAGGGCACCGCCGCGCCCACCGGCCAGTGGCTGCCCCCCGGCTCCTACTCCTACAACCCCGAGGTAAAGCCGGACCCCTTCAACCCCGACCGCGCCAAGGCCCTGCTCGCCGAGGCCGGCTTCCCCCAGGGCTTTAAGCTCACCCTGCACGGCCCGAACGACCGCTATCCCAACGACGCCCGCACCATCCAGGCAATCGCCCAGATGTGGCAGCGCATCGGCGTGGGCACCCAGGTGGAGGCGATGCCCTGGGCCACCTTCTCCGTCCGCAACAGCCGGCAGGAATTCGACGTCCGCCTCGGAGGCTGGGGCAGCGTGACCGGCGAGGCCTCCTACACGCTCGTGAACCTCATCGGAACCTACGACCAGGCAAAGCGCTTTGGCTCGACGAATTACGGCCGCTATACCAACCCTCAGCTGGACGCCCTGACTGAGCGCGCCACCTCCACCCTCGACGACAAGGAGCGGGAGCGCCTGCTGCAGCAGGGCGTGAAGATGTCGATGGACGACCTCGCCTTCATCCCGCTCTTCCAGCTCGTCAACATCTGGGCGCTCAAGCGCGGCCTCGCCTACGAGGCCCGGGCCGATGAGCGCACGCTGGCAATGAGCGTGACCCCCGGAGCCTGATCCGCGGCACAATCCGGGAGGCCGTGAGGCCTCCCGGAACCCCGGGGAAGGGGAGGGGGCTACTCCTCGTCGGCCTCGGCCACCGGCAGGATCATCGTCTCCTTCGCCGAGGAGAGCGCGACGACGACATCCGTCCGCTCCACCCCCGTCTGGCCCCGCACCTCGTCCGCCACGAAGCGCTCCAGCGCCTGGAGGTCGGGCAGCCGCAGCTTCAGCAGGTAATCCCAGGGCCCGCTGATCGCGTGGCACTCCAAAACCGCCGGCGCCCGGCGCATCGCCTTCCGGAAGGCCCCGTCGTCCCGTCCAGGCCGCAGCCCCACGGTCACGAAGGCCAGGAGTGCGCAGCCCACGGCCGCCGGGTCCAGCGCGGCGTGCCAGCCGCGAATCGTCTCCCTCTCCTCAAGGCGCTTCACCCGCTCCGCGGTGGCGGAAACCGAGAGCCCGGCGACCTTGGAGAGTTCCGCCAGTCCCGCCGCGCCGTCCTGCTGCACGGCGATGAGGATGTTCCTGTCGATCTCGTCCATGCGGTGCAGCCTAAAGCCTGAACCGCACTTGGCAAATTACCGGCACGAATTCCGCCGGACGACCGCCCCGGCCAGTCCCCCTCCATTCAAGGTCGGCCGCATCGCAGAAGAATCGGACTGGCCGCAAGGCGCAGGCCACCTCAGACCACCGGCACCGTCCCGGTGGAGCGGCGCTTGCGGAAGAAGCGCCGGAACAGGAACACCGCAAGCACGACCAGCGCGCCGCCGGCAATGAAGTGGAATAGCCGCTCCGGCCCGATGAGCGCGCCAAGATACCAACCGGCGGCGACGAAGCTGCTTGCCCAGACGCCGGCCGCGATGAAGTTCAGCACGGCGAAGCGAAGCTGCCCCATGCCAGCCAGCCCACAAGCGGCGGCAGCCACGTTGCGGATGCCGTAGAGGAAGCGGAAGCTGAGAACGAAGAGCGTGCCGTACTGCAGCAGCATCGAGGTGGCACTGGCCATCTTCGCCTCGGCTTTCGGATACCGCTTCACCAGCCCTGGCCCATAGCGACGGCCAAGAATGAACCAGGTCTGGTCCCCGAGGAAGGATCCGATCCAGACGGAGCCGAGCAGCAGGAAGGGATCGACCGCCCCCGTCATCGCGCCGATGGCCGCGGCGGCGAGCACGAAGGTCTCGCCCTCGAAGAACGCCCAGAGCCCTGCCAGCAGATATGCTGCGGCGCCATATTCAGCCCAGAACTCTGCCACGCAAGCCCCCGGTCTTTCGGCACATTATTACCGACACGTCATGCTTAAGAAAGCAGATTCCGTGGCGCGTTGCACCATTCGAGAAAGTCCGTTGCGTAGAACCAAAAACGAGATGGGGCGCCGTGAAGCGCCCCATCCATCCACCCTATATTCAGATGTAGTGCTCGGCTAGGGGGAGGAACCCGTTGAACTTCTGGCTCGCATAGGTCGTCACATAGGCCCCGGCCGAGAGGATCTCGATCCGATCGCCATCCTTCAGCGACACGGGAAGCCGGTAGTTCGACTTCTCGTACAGGGTGTCGGTGCTGTCGCAGGTCGGCCCCGCGATCGTCACCGGGCCCTCCTCGCCCCCGTCATGCGGCGTGCGGAAGGCGTACTTGATCGCCTCGCCCTCCGTCTCCGCCAGCCCGCCGAAGCGACCGATGTCGAGGTAGACCCAACGCACCGGATCGTCCTTCGACTTGCGGGACACCAGCACCACCTCGGCCGAGACCACCGCCGCGTCCGCCGCGATGAAGCGCCCGGGCTCCACCACGATGTCCGGCAGGGCATTGCCGAAGTGCTCCGCCATCGCACCCATGATCGCGGCGCCGAAGTCGTCGATCTCCGGCACCTCGGAGCGGTAGCGGACGGGATAGCCGCCGCCGAGGTTCACCATGCGAACCTTCACCCCGGCCTCGCGGAGGTCGGTGAAGAGCATGGCCACCTTGGCGATCGCCGCCGCATAGGCGGCCGTGTGGGTCTGCTGGCTGCCGACATGAAAGGAGAGGCCAAAGGGATCGAGCCCGAGCTCCCCCGCGCGGATCATCAGCTCCCGCGCCATCTCGACCTCGCAGCCGAACTTGCGCGACAGCGGCCACTCGGCGCCGTCATTGCCGACGAGGATGCGGCAATAGACGCGCGAGCCCGGCGCGGAGCGCGCCAGCTTCTCCAGCTCGCCCTCGGAGTCGAAGGCGAACATCCGCACGCCGCGGGCATAGGCGGCCCGGATCGCGCTCTCCTTCTTCACCGTGTTCCCATAGGAAACCGCTTCAGGCGCCGCGCCGGCCTCGAGCGCCGCCGAGACCTCCTCGTAGGAGGCCGCGTCGAAGCAGGAGCCGAGGCCCGCCAGCCGCTCCAGGATCGGAGCGGCCGGGTTTGCCTTCACCGCATAGTAGATGCGGGCAAGCGGCAGCGCCGCCTGAAGCCGGCGATAATTCGTCTCAACCCGATCCACGTCGAGCACAAGGCACGGCGTGGCCGGCTGAACATCGGCCAGGAACTGCGCGATTTTCGGAGTCATCGCACCACCCTCCCCATAGCGAGGCGGCAGGCGTTCGCCATCGGCGATACGGCCATGCTCAGGTTGACGAACGGTCGAACGAACCAGCGACCAAGTGAGAACCCTGGCGCCACCTTCCACCCTCTTTGTCGTGAGGGCCGAGATGGGTCGGCAGGGGGTTGCCAGAACGCTTGACGTCGTTGCGTAACCTTGCGGGCCAGAGGCACGTGCGTGCGGCGTCTGGGGGGCAGATAGCCCCGCGTTCCCAGGGGTGCAAGAGACTTCGGAGCCCCGACACCGATTTTTTCCGAAGGGGTGGCCGAAGGGCCGGAAAGCTCCCGGAGAAGCGCTGGATGGCCCGGGTCTTCTGAGGGCCAAACAGCGCGGCGACAGGCCGCTTTACGGCGTGCCGGCCCCGTAGGCCCGAAGGAAAACCGCGACCGCCTGATCCACCACGGCATTCACCGCCGCATCGTCCGGCGTCGGTCCCCCGAGCATCGTGCGAAGATAGAGCTCCCCCCTCAGCAGGCCCATCAGGTGGTCGGCCGCAACGCCCGGATCGGCGTCCGCCCGCAGCCGCCCCAGGCGCTGCTCCTCGGCAAGCCGGCGCATAAGCCAGGCCCGCCCGACCGCCGGACCCGCCGCGTAGAAGGCCGCGGCCAGATCCGGGAAACGGGCGCATTCGGCGATGACGATCCGATGGATCGCGATGCTCTTCGGCTCCAGCAGAAAACGCATCCAGAGCCGCCCGGTCTCCCGCAGCGCCCGGTCGGTGGAGGCCGCCGCCGAAACCAGCGTCTCCGCCTCCGCCGCGATCGCCGCGCAGCGCTCGCCCACGATCGCCCCGAACAGGGCCTCCTTGCCGGCGAAATGCGCGTAGAGCGTCGCCTTCGAGACCCCCGCCTCCTTCGCCACAGAATCCATCGAGACCGTCGCGTAGCCGGCAGCCATGAACAACTGGGCCGCCGCCTTCAGGATCGCGGTGCGCTTGGGGGAAACGTCGGAAGAGGAGGTGGCAGCAGCTGACAAGGGATCCTCCGGCTTGTGGCCTGCCCGTATGTGATACTGGACGGTTTAGTTTTCCATGGACAAATGTCCCAAGACACCCCATCTATGCAACTGAACTGAACGGTTCAGTCGAAGATGAACGCCCGGACAACGACCCTCCCCGACCCTGAAACGCGCACCACCGCCCCCGAGGCCAAGGCCGCCGCGGAGGCCGGGCCCGCCCCGCCCGCCCCTGCTGCGACAGCCCCCGCTGCGCCCCGGCCGCGCCGCTCGCGCCGCCTCCTGCCCCTTTTCGCCCTGCTGGTCATGGCCGGTGGCGCGCTCGGCGGTGTCTGGTTCTGGCAGGTTGGCCGCTTCCTGCAATCCACCGACAACGCCTATGTCGGCGGCGACATCGCCGTGCTCTCCTCCCGGATCGAGGGCGACGTCACCCGCATCCTGGTCGGCGACAACCAGCCCGTTGAGGCCGGTCAGCCCCTGATCGAGCTCGACCGCCGCGACTGGCAGGCCAAGCGCGACCAAGCCGCCGCCGCCCTGGCGGAGGCCGAGGCGAATACCCTCACCCTCGCCGCCCAGCGCGCCCAGGCCGTCGCCCAGGTCGCCGCCGCCGAGTCGCAGGTCGCCCAGGCCGAGGCCGACCGCGTCTTCGCCGTCACCGATGCGGGTCGCGCCGGCAGCCTCGCCTCCAGCGGCTTCGGCACGCGCGAGGCCGTGGACCGCACCACCGCCACCCGCCGCAAGGCCGAGGCGACCGTCGCCGTCGCCCTGGCCGGCCTCGAATCCGCCCGCGGCGCCATTCCGGTGCTCGACGCCCAGGCCAAATCGGCCCTCGCGCGCCGCGACTCCGCCCGCGCCATGCTCGTCCTGGCCGAGGCGAACCTCGACTACACGGTCATCCGCGCCCCGTTCGCGGGCGTGGCGGGCAACCGCGCCGCCCAGCTTGGCCAGCACGTCCGCGCCGGGCAGAACCTGATCGCCGTCGCGCCCCCCGCCGGCCAGCTCTACGTCACCGCCAACTTCAAGGAGACGCAGCTACGCCGCATCCGCGAAGGCCAGCCGGTCGAGCTCTTGGTCGATGCCGGCGGCAAGCTGCACGGCACCGTGCAAAGCCTCGCCCCCGCCACCGGCGCCCAGTTCTCCCTCCTGCCGCCGGAGAACGCGACCGGCAACTTCACCAAGATCGTCCAGCGCGTGCCCGTCCGCATCGCCGTCGATGCCGGCCAGCCCGTCGATCACCTCCGTCCCGGCCTCTCGGTCGAGGCCGAGGTGGACACCCGGGACGACCCGCATGCGCCCCGCGGCCTATTCGCCGCCGCCGCCGCAATGATCCACGGCCGCTAAGGGAAGGCCAGGAACGGTATGTCCGCCACCACGGCCAACCCGGGCGCCGCACCACCCGCCGCCCGCCCGGCGGCCGGGGCGGCGGTGTCGAAGCGGCACTTCATCGGCTTCATGGTGATGGTGCTCGGCATGTTCATGGCGATCCTGGACATCCAGATCGTCTCGGCCAGCATCAGCGACATCCAGGCCGGCCTCGCCGCCTCCCCGGACGAGGCCTCCTGGGTGCAGACCTCCTACCTGATCGCGGAGATTGTCATGATCCCGCTCTCGGGCTTCCTCTCGCGCCTGCTCTCCACCCGCGTGCTCTTCACCATCTCCGCCGCGGGCTTCACCCTCTTCTCCCTTGCCTGCGCGACGGCCACCTCCCTGCCGGTGATGATCGTCGCCCGCGCCATGCAGGGCTTCCTCGGCGGCGCGATGATTCCCACGGTCTTCGCCACGGCCTTCCTGCTCTTCCAGGGCCCCCGCCGCGCCTCCGTCAGCGTCCTCATCGGCCTCACCGCAACCCTCGCCCCCACCATAGGCCCGACCCTCGGCGGCCTGCTGACCGAGACCTTCTCCTGGCACTGGCTGTTCCTCATCAACGTTCCCGTCGGCGTCCTCATCGCGGTCGTGGTCTGGAACACGATGGACATCGACCGGGGCGACCCCCGGCTGCTCGGCCGTTTCGACTGGATCGGCCTCGCCGCCATGGCCGTCTTCCTCGGCAGCATGGAATACGTGATGGAGGAGGGGCCCCGCTGGGACTGGCTGGATGACCCCACCATCGCCGCCTTCGCCGCCGCCGGCGCGGTCGCCGGCGTCGTCTTCTTCTGGCGAGCCTTCACCCGGCGCGACCCGATCGTGGAGCTGCGCGCCTACGGCAACGCGAATTTCGCCTTCGGCAGCGCCTTTGCCTTCATCATCGGCATCGGCCTTTACGGCGCGGTCTACCTCATCCCGCTCTTTCTCGGGCGCATCCGCGGCTATAACTCGCTCCAGATCGGCGAGACGATGTTCATCACGGGCCTCGCCATGTTCCTGGCCGCCCCCATCGTCGGCCGGCTCTCGCGCGTGCTGGATCTGCGCCTGCTGCTTGCCTTCGGCATGGCCACCACGGCCGTCGCCATGTGGATGACCTCCGAGCTGACGGCGCAGTCCGCCTTCGGCGAGCTATGGCTTCCCCTCTCGCTCCGTGGCATTGGCACGATGTTCGCCATGGTGCCGGTCAACCAGCTCGCCCTCGGCACGCTGCCGCCGGCGATGATCAAGAACGCCTCCGGCCTCTACAACCTCATGCGCAACCTCGGCGGCGCGGTGGGGCTCGCCCTCATCAACACCCTCGTCATCGACCGGTCGGCCGCCCACCGCCTTCACCTCTCGGAAGCCACCAACTGGGCCCGCCCCGGCGCCACCCAGTCCATCGACGCCATCTCCGGCGCCCTCGCCAACCGTCTCGGCGACGCCGCCGACCACGCGGCGCTCGCCCGCGTTTCCGGCATGATCACCCAGCAGGCGCTGATCCTCGCCTATAACGACGTGCTGGTGGCGATCGCCCTCCTCTTCGCGCTGGCGGTCCCCCTCGTCCTCTTCGTGAAGGCGCCCAGGCTCGGGGGAGGGGGCGGCGGCGCTCACTGAGGGCCCGCCTCAGCCCTTTCACCTCGGGCGGCGTTCTACCCGCGCAAACCCCTCGCGGAGACGAATGCCCATGCAGGTCCTCAGGCTTTCACGCTTCCTCGGCTGGTTCAGCATCGGCCTTGGCCTGTTTCAGATCCTCGGCGGCCGGAGCCTCGCCCGCACCATCGGCATGCGCCGCCACACCGGGCTGATCCGCGCCTTCGGCGTGCGGGAACTGGCGAACGGCGCGGCCATCCTCGCAAATCCGGCCTCCGCCCCGTTTCTGGTCGCCCGTGTGGCCGGCGATGCGCTGGACCTCGCCGTCCTCACCAGCACCCCGGTCTACGGCCCGCGGGAGCGTGCCAACGCCAAATGGGCCATCGCCGCAGTGGCAGGCATCACGCTGCTGGACATCCTCTGCGCCGCCCGCCTGAGCACCGAGGATGACGACGAACTCCCCGGCCTTCCCATCTACTGGGACTGAGCGGCCGGGCAGGGGAGGGCCTAGCGGATCAGCCCCGCCATCGGGCTCGACGCATCCGCCGCGTAGTTCCGCGGCATCCGGCCGGCAAGGAAGGCGTGCCGCCCAGCCTCCACCCCGGCCCGCATGGCCCGCGCCATCCGCACCGGATCCTTCGCGTGCGCGATGGCGGAGTTCAGCAGCACGGCATCGCAGCCCAGTTCCATGGCCTGCGCCGCCTCGCTCGCCGTGCCGATCCCGGCATCGACCAGCACCGGCACCCGCGCGTTCTCGATGATGGAGCGCAGCATGAAGGGGTTGGACAGGCCGAGCCCGGAGCCGATCGGCGCCCCCAACGGCATGACGGCCACGCAGCCCATCTCCTCCAGCCGCTTGGCGGCCAGCGGGTCGTCCGCGCAGTAGACCATCACCTGGAACCCGTCCTTGATGAGGGCCTCGGCCGCCTCGAAGGTCGCGGGCATGTCCGGATAGAGGAACGGCGGCGGGCCCAGAACCTCCAGCTTCACCAGGTTCCACCCGCCGGCCTCGCGCGCGAGGCGCAGCGTCCGCACCGCCTCCTTAGCCGTGTGGCAGCCGGCCGTGTTGGGCAGGTAGGTGTAGCGGTCCGGCGGCACGAAATCCTGCAGCATGGGGGCGCCGGGGTCGGAGAGGTTCACCCGCCGCACCGCGACCGTCACCATCTCCGCGCCCGAGGCCTCGATCGCCGCCGCCGTCTCCTCGAGCGACTTGTAGCGCCCCGTCCCGACCACGAGGCGGGAGCGGAAGCGGCGCCCGGCCACCTCCCAGGCGTCCTCCGCGGCAGTCATCCCGTCCATGGCCTCAGCCCCCTCCGATGAAGTGCACGATTTCCAGGCTGTCCCCCGGCCCAAGCAGGGTCGCCGCATAGGCGGAGCGCGGCACGATCTCCTCGTTCCGCTCCACCGCGACCTTCCGCAGGTCCAGCCCGGCCCCGGCCAGGAATTCGGAAAGGGGGAGGGGACCGGGCAACGCCCGCTCCTCCCCATTCACCGTGATCGTCAGGGCGGCATCGGTCAGCGCGGCCGTCGGGCCGCCGGGGGAGGGTCCGGGCATGGCCCCGCGCATGTGGCACGGCCACAGGCCCGATTGAAGCCCCTCGCGGAAGGCGGGATCGATGCCGAAGCGGTTTGCGCGCCCCCCACCCCCGTGCTAGCCCGCCCGCCCACCGAACCCCGACCGGGCAGCCGCCCAAAACCGGATACACGCCCGTGGAACCGCCGCTGATCGCCGTCCTCAACGGCCCGAACCTCAACCTCCTCGGCACGCGGGAGCCCGAGAAATACGGCTCTGCCACGCTGGACGACGTGGAAGCCCTCTGCGCCGAGGCGGCCGAGGAACTTGGCCTCGCGATCGACTTCCGCCAGACGAATCTCGAGGGCGAGCTGATCTCCTGGGTGCAGGAATGCCGCGGGCGTGCGGCCGGCATCATCATCAACCCCGCGGGCTACTCGCATACCTCCATCGCGCTGATGGACGCCCTGCTGGCGGTGGACCTGCCGGTGGTCGAGGTGCATATCACCAACATTCATCGGCGGGAGGCCTTCCGGCACCTCTCCTACGTCTCCCGCGCCGCGGTGGGCGTGATCTGCGGCCTGGGGGTCGGGGGCTACGCCCTCGGCCTCCGCGCGATCGCCGGCATCATCGGACAGGACGAGACGGCATGACCGGCCTTTCCTTCGACCCGGACGCGATCCGCGCCCTGGCCAAGATCCTTCGCGAGACCGACCTCAGCGAGATCGAGCTCGTCCAGAACGAGAGCCGCATCCGCGTCGCCCGCAGCGTTCCGGCCCAGCAGGTGGTGCAGGCCGTCGCCGCCGCGCCGCAGCCCATCGCCGCTCCTGTTGCGGAGGTCCCCGCCAGCGCTCCGGCGAGCGAGGATGTCACGGCCGCGACGCCCGGCGCCGTCACCTCGCCCATGGTCGGCGTCGCCTACCTCTCGCCCGAGCCCGGCGCCGCGCCCTTCGTCGCGCTTGGCGCCCGCGTTTCCCAGGGCCAGACGGTGCTGCTGATCGAGGCCATGAAGACCTTCAACCAGATCAAGGCCCCCAAGTCCGGCACCGTCACCCGCATCCTCATCGAGAGCGGCACGCCCGTGGAGTTCGGCGAGCCCCTCCTGGTCATCGAGTAGCCGCCGCGTGCCCGCCTTCAACAAGATCCTGATCGCCAATCGCGGGGAAATCGCGCTCCGCATCCACCGCGCCTGCCAGGAGATGGGCATCCGCACCGTCGCCGTGCACTCCACCGCCGACGACACGGCGATGCATGTGCGCCTGGCCGACGAGAGCGTCTGCATCGGCCCGCCCTCGGCGCGCGACAGCTACCTCAACGCCGCCGCCATCCTCTCGGCCGCCACCATCACCGGCGCCGAGGCCATCCACCCCGGCTACGGCTTCCTCTCGGAAAACGCCCGCTTCGCCGAGATGGTGGAGGCCCACGGCATGGCCTTCATCGGCCCGACGGCCGAGCACATCCGCATCATGGGCGACAAGATCGCCGCCAAGGATGCCATGCGCCGCCTCGGCGTGCCGCTCGTCCCCGGCTCGCCGGGTGCCCTCGCCTCGGTGGACGAGGCCCGCGAGATCGCGAACGAGATCAAGTACCCCGTGCTGATCAAGGCCGCCGCCGGCGGCGGCGGCCGGGGCATGAAGGTCGCGCATAACGAGGACGAGCTGGAGGAGGCCTGGCGCGTCGCGCGCACCGAGGCCAAGGCCGCCTTCGGCGACGACGCCGTCTACATGGAGAAGTATCTCGACCGGCCCCGCCACATCGAGATGCAGATCATGGCGGACACCCACGGCAACGTCGTGCATTTCGGCGAGCGCGACTGCTCCCTCCAGCGCCGCCACCAGAAGCTGGTCGAGGAAGCGGGCAGCCCCGCCATCACCGCCGCCGTGCGCGACGCCCTCGGCGAGACCGTCACGAAGGCGCTCAAGCAGCTCGGCTACCGCGGCGCCGGCACGCTCGAATTCCTCTACCAGGACGAGCAGTTCGCCTTCATCGAGATGAACACCCGCCTGCAGGTCGAGCACCCCGTGACCGAGATGGTCTGCGGCGTGGACCTTGTGCGCGAGCAGATCCGCGTCGCCGCAGGCGAGCCCCTCGGCTACGAGCAGGCGGACATCCGCTTCAACGGCCACGCGATCGAGTGCCGCGTGACCGCGGAGAACCCGGTGACCTTCGCGCCCTCCCCGGGTCGGGTGAACGCCTACCATGCCCCCGGCGGTCTTGGCGTCCGCATCGACAGCGCACTGTATGCCGGCTACTCGGTGCCGCCGCACTACGACAGCCTCGTCGCGAAGCTCATCGTCCACGGCGCCACCCGCGCCGAGGCCATTGCCCGCTGCCGCCGCGCGCTGACCGAGATGGTCGTGGACGGCATCCACACCACGATCCCACTTCACCAGCTGATCATGGAGGACCCCGAATTCGCCTCGGGCGAGTACACGATCCACTGGCTTGAGCGCTTCGTCGCCCGCCACACGCCGGCGGCATAAGGGGCGCGCGGCGCTTGGCGCCGCGCCCACCCCCGGCCTATCCTGCCCCGATGCGGCACCGGGCGGACCATCCCCTTCGCGCTTGCAGGCCCCGCGGATGAGCCGCCGCGCCCTGCCGGTCACGCCGGACCTCGTGCTACGCGCCTACCGCGCCGGCCTCTTCCCGATGGCCGAGGGCCGCCACTCCGGCCGCCTCTACTGGCTGGACCCGAAAATGCGCGGGATCCTGCCGCTGGACCGCTTCCACCTGCCGCGCAGCCTGCGCAAGACGGTGCTCTCCGACATCTTCGCGGTAACGGCCGATACCGACTTCCCCGGCATCCTCGCGGGCTGCGCCGCCCCCGCGCCGGGGCGCGAGGACAGCTGGATCAACCCCGAGATCGAGGATCTCTTCAACGCCCTCGCGCGCATGGGCAACGCCCATTCGATCGAGGTGCGGATGGGCGGCGCCCTCGTCGGCGGGCTCTACGGCATCCGCATCGGCGCCGCTTTCTTCGGGGAGAGCATGTTCTCCCGCGTGGCGGACGCCTCGAAGGTGGCGCTCGTCCACCTCGTCGCTCGCCTGCGGCGAGGGGGCTTCACCCTCCTCGACACGCAGTTCCTGAACGACCACCTCGCCCGCTTCGGCGCGGAGGAAATCCCCCAGGCCGACTACCGCGCGCGGCTCGCCCTCGCCGTGGATAGGTCGGCCACCTGGATGCCCAGCATCTCCTCCGAGACGTTGGCCGAAGAAGTCGAGGCGTTGCGCGCCATCAGCCGCGCCTGAAACACCGCCAGCGCCGCGGCGCGCGAGGGCGCCTCCGCCGGCTCATGCCCTTCCAGCACGTCGAGGAAGGCCTTTGCCCAGCCGCCGACCGTATTCTCGCGAAGGCGCCGCAGCATCGCGCCATGACGGTCCTGCCGCTCGCCCAGCGGCATCTCCAGCGCGGCCTTCATCGCCTCCGCCATGCCCACCGCGTCCAGCGGGTTCACGGTCAGCGCTTCCGGCATCTCCTCCGACGCACCGGCGAAGCGCGACAGGACCAGGACGCCGGGGTTCTGCGGATCCTGCGCCGCCACGTACTCCTTGGCGACGAGGTTCATCCCGTCCCGCAACGGCGTCACGAGCCCCACCTGCGCCGCGCGGTAATAGCCCGCCAGCGTGTCCCGCGGCACGGCACGTCCGACATAGCGCACCGGCGTCCAATCCGCATCGGCGTGCTCCCCGTTGATGCAGCCTGCCAAGTGCTCGATCTCGCGCTTGAGGCCCTTGTAGCTCTCCACGTCCTCGCGCGAGCGCGCAGCCACCTGAAGGTAGGTCACCTTGCTGCGGTATTCCGGGAAGCGGTTCAGCAACGCACCAAAGGCCTTGAGCCGTTCCGGCAGTCCCTTCGTGTAATCCAGCCGTTCGGCGCCGATGATCAGCGCCCGCCCGGCGAGGCTCGCCACCAGCCGCTGAGCTTCCGGTCCGCCGGCACTCCGGGCCGCCACTTCCGCGAACTCATCTGTCGCGATGCCGATCGGAAAGGCGCGCAGCCGGATGCGCCGGCCGCGGAAGCGCACCTCGCCACCGGCCCGCATCTTCATGCCGGTGCCCTGCGCCATGCAGTCCGCGAGGCCTGCGAGGTCGCGATGCGTCTGCACGCCCACGAGGTCATAGGCCAGCAGGTCGCGGATCAGGTCCTCCGCACCGGGCATCGCGGAGAAGACCGCCCAGGGTGGGAAGGGGATGTGGTGGAAATAGCCGATGCGATGGCGCGACCCCAGCGCGCGCAATTCCGCGCCGAGCGGGATCATCTGGTAGTCGTGCACCCAGACCGTGTCGTCCGGGCGCAGCATGCCCATCAGCTTCTGGGCATAGCGCCGGTTCACCGCGCGATAACAATCCGCCTCGTCGCAGTCGTAATCCAGCAGGCCCAGGCGGAAGTGAAACATTGGCCAGAGCGCCGAGTTCGCGTAGCCCGCGTAGAACCCGTCATAGGCGTCCTGCGACAGGTCGATCACGGCGTAGTCCACGCCAGCCCGCCTTGCGTGCCGCACCACGTCCGGCGGATCGGCCGAGACATTGCCGCTCCACCCGAACCAGAGGCCACCGCGGTTGCTGAAGGCATCCTTCAGCGCCACCGCAAGCCCGCCAGCCGCCGCAGCCTCGCCGCGTCGCGGCACGGCCACGCGGTTGGAGACGATCACGAGCCGCCCCATCATTCCTTCTCCTGCAAGCGTCGGGGCAACCGGCACTGGGGCTTCCCGCGCGAAGGCAGCGGGCTCCCCCTTTCCGAACCGGTCCTGCCACGCGGCGCGGAAGGCTCTCTGTAGCTTAGGGGTCGTGCCACCATGGTCAAACCCCTCCTTATTGTTGCCCCATTCCCTTTAGGAACCGCGCGGCAAGGATGCGGTTTCTGGCAGGGAAATGGGCGTAACTCAGCCCGGGTGCCCGTCACCTTCCAGCGAGGACGCAACCCGGCGCAGCCAGGCGCGCACCAGCGCCGGCCGCCCGGCGAAATCGTCGGGCACGCGAAGCCCGTAGCCGCCGTACTCGGCACAGGCAGCCATGCCGTCCTCATCCGTCACGTCGTCGCCGATGAAGATCGGCCGGCGCCCGAGGAACGGCGCTACGGCCATCAGCCGCCGCACCGCGCCGCCCTTGTCGGCCTGCACGGGACGAAGTTCCGCTGCGGCATGCGCGGGAACGACGTGGAAGCCCTTGGCATCCTCCCGCAACAGGCTGGCGAGCATCGCCAGCGCCTCGGGCGCCGCCTCGGGCCGTTGCCGGAAGTGGAGGACGAAGCCATGGGTTTTATGCTCCGCCAGCGTGCCCGGCCGCGCGGCGGCGAACTCGTCGGCGGCGCGGCGCCACTCCGGCGGCGGCACCGGCAGCGGCACGGCGCCGGGCAGGGGAGGATCCAGCACCGCCCCGTGCTCCGCCCCGATCGGCAGGCTCGGCACGCCGGCATAGCCGCGCGCGACAGCCAGCCCACGCCCGGTCACGACCGCGACCGCGCCGCCCAGCGCCGCCTGCAGGCGCATCAGCAGGTCCGGCAGTTCCGGCGGCACGATCACCGCGTCGGGCCGCGCCGCGATCTCGAGCAGCGTACCGTCCATGTCGAGGAAGAGCGCCGCGTCGGCACCCGGCAGCACCGGCCCCGCGACGGTTCCGGGATCAGGGCTGTCGGTCATCGCACCTCCGCACTCCGCGCCCCCTCAGGCGAGGGTCAGCGACACTCCAGGATCCGGAGATCGTAAACCGGATGCTCCAACATATGAGCGGCCGGCGCATTGGCCAGCATCCATCCGCGGAAGGCGAGCGGCGCCGTCGGCGGCAGGAGCGAATCCCGCACCTCGATATAGGCCGCCGCGTCCGGCACCTCGTCGGGCGGGCGGGCGTTGCAGGCACGGACCGTGATGTTGAGCGAGCCGAAGTCGACGGGCCGCCCCACCTGCGCGTCGAGCACCGTGATCCGTGCCGTCACCTTATCGAGCGCCTGAAGCTGCGCGGTGCGCTTGGACACCCAGGCCGCCTCAGCCGGCGGCCCCTGGTCGGATCCCTGGCCCGGGTTCTGGGCGGCCGCCAGGCCCGGTGCCAGGAGGGCCAGCAGAACGAGCACATGCCTCATGAGGGGCGCTTCGGGCTCGGCAAGGCCGCGACAAGCTCAGTGAGCACCCGCCGCATGGCAGCCTCGTCCACCCCCATCAGCACCGCGTCCTCAAAGGCGTCGCGCAGCGCCTGCGCCGCCTCGGCGTGGTTCTCGGCCAACACCTTCAGCTTCTCCCGGCAGGAGAGGGGCTGTCCGTCCACGCCCGGCCAGAGGGCGGGGGGCGCGAGCGGGTCGGCGCTCACCGCCCGCTCCTGCCCGCCGGCGGCCGGTTGGCCGGGGCGGCATTGGCCGGCGGGGCGCTGGCCGGCGCCGCACCACCCTGGCCCCCGCCGTTGCGCTGCGCCTGGTTCCCGGCCAGCTCTGTCACCGAGAAGATGAAGCGCCCGAGCAGGCTCTCCAGGCTGACCGCGGACTGGGTGATCTTCACCTCGCCGCCGCTCGCCAGGTTGCGATCGCTGCCGCCCGGCACCAGGGCCACGTACTTGCCGCCCAGCAGCCCCTCGGAGGTGATCTCGGCCGAGCTGTCATCCGGCAGGCGCAAACCCGAGTCGACGTTCAGCGTCAGCACCGCGAGGAAGGTCTGCGGATCGATCCGCTGTCCGGTCACGCTGCCGACCTTCACGCCCGCGATGCGCACGTCGGCGCCCTGCGCCAGCCCGTCGATCCGGTCGAACCGCGCCGTCAGCACCAGCCCGCCGCCCGCGGAGGAGCGGCCGGAATTCGTCACGGCATAGGCGAGGAAGAGCACCGCCGCGAGCAGCACCACCGCGCCGGCCGCGATCTCCGCGAACCCGTGGCGCTTCACGCCCTGCGTCCCGCGGGCACGGGGGGTGTCGCGCGGCGGGCTCCGGTCGGCCGGGGCTGGGGCCAGGCGGGATGGGGCATGGCGCGGCGGCGCGTGAAGTCTGGGTGCCTGGAGCATGCGTTCGTCAAGAACCCGGGGTCCACGCCTCGTAATCCCCCGCGGTCGGGGCGCGCTTGCCACCGGCATAGTCGCTTCCGGAGGGATGATAGGCCTGCGGCGTGCCGGTCATGTTCTGTTGGTGCGGCTTCATCCAGGGAAGGCGCTTGGTGTCGAGCGGCGCGTCCGTGGTGTGGTGCAGCCAGGCATGCCACTCGGGCGGCACGACGGAAGCCTCCGCCGCGCCCGCATAGACCACCCACCGGCGCTTGCGCCCGTAGTTGAGGAAGGTGCGGCTGCTCTCGAAGTAGATATTGCCGGCTGCGTCGGTGCCGACTCTGCGACCGGAAAGGCCGGCGAGCCAGCGCTGCATGGCGGACATGGAGGGGCTCCTGCCGATGCGGGCGGGTTGGAGAAGGGGCTGCATATGGCACGCCACGCCCAAGGGCGAAAGCCACGGACGGAAACGCGCCCGCCACACCCTATCTTGTGGCTCTCCGCGCCGCCGCCCACGACATGCCGGCTTCACCCGGTGCCGGGGGAGGCATATGATCCACCCATGACGCGCGATGACGGCCAGACCCGCAACACCGCCTGGGAGGGACTGGCCCTGCGCCGCACGCGCGCGGCCGCGGATCCCGATGCCGAACCCCGCCCCGTGGCGCTTCCCGCCATCTGGGACGAGGCCGCCGCGGAGGCGCTCGCCGCCCTCGCGCCGGGGGAGGGACCTGTGGCCCTTCCGCGCCTTGCCGAGGCCTGGATTCGCCGCCTTGCCGCCCGCGGACGCAAGCTCGGCCTGCTGCCGGACGCCGGCGCGGTCGAGGGCTTCGCGAACGGCCTGCGCGCGCTTCTCCTCGCCCGCCGCGGTGCCCCAGGTGCCGGCACCTGGGCAGGCGACACAAAGGCGGAGGCGCGATTCGTCCTCAACCTCCCCGCCTTCCTCGACGAGGACGGCTTCGACGCGGCCGGCTACGCTGTCGCCGTGCGCCTCGGCGTCATGGCGCTGGAGATCCTCGGCGGCGGCAAGGCCACGCGCCTCCGCCTCGGATTCGCCGACCTCGCCGGCCTGCTCGCCGGCCTCCGACTCGACTACGACTCCGCTGAGGGCCGGCAGGTAGCGGTCGCCGTCGCGGCCCTCACCCGCGGCGTGGCCGAGACCGTCTCCGGTGACCTCGCGGAGAGCTTCGGCGCCCGCCTGCCACTCTCCCTGACCTGGCCCGAGCCGCCCGAGTCCACCCCGGTCCCAGGCCTTGCGGAGGCCGTGCGCGCCGCCCTGGACGCCGCGGCCGGTGCCCCGGGCCTGCGCCACTCCGCTATCTTCGCCCTCTCCCCGCCTGACGCGGTGGAGGCGCTTCTCGGTGCCGAGACGGGCGGCTTCGCCCCGGCCGCCGCCCCGACCCGCCTCGCCCCTACCGCCGAGGGTGAACTGATCGAGGTTCCGACCCGCGCCGCCTTGCTCGCCGGAGAGGACGCCGCCCGCCTCCTCTCCCCGCGCGGGCCCGAGGCGCGCGCCGCGATGGAAGCGGCCCTTCGCCCCTGGCTCCACGCCGCTGCCCCGGCCGTCGCCGCACCGGCCCAGGCGCCCCGCCCGGCACCGAAGCCGCGGCCGGCCCAGGATCATGCCCATGGCCGCGGCGCCGTCTGGAAGGTCAGCATCGGCGGGCACCGCGTCACGCTGCGCACGATGGAGGGCGCCGCCGGGCTGGAGGAGATATCCCTCTCTCTCGCCAAGGACGGCGCGGCCTTCCGCGGCGTGGTGGACGCCCTCTGCCACTCGGTCACCCTCGGCCTCTCCTCCGGCGTGCCGCTCGACGAGTACGTGCAGGCCTTCGCCTATACCCGCTTCGGCCCGGCGGGGCCGGTGGAGGGCGACCCGGCCATCCACCGCGCCTCGTCCGTGCTCGACTGGGCCTTCCGGCGCCTGGCCCTCGACCATCTCGGCGGCCGGGTCCTGCCCGACCCGACCGAGGAGGAGTGCGGCGGCGACCATCTCGGCACCGCGGCCCAGCAGCTTCCCCTGCTGCCCGACCTACCCGCTACCCCCGCACCGGCCGCGCGCCGGCGCAACCTGCGGCTGGTGGGCTAGGCCATGGCGCAGGCTGTCCCGGGACCCGTCGCGGCCCGCCTCAAGGATCTCGGCGTCACTCTGCCCGAGGCCGCGAAGCCCATCGCCAACTACGTGCCCGCCGTGATCACGGGCGACCTGCTCTTCGTCTCCGGCCAGGTGCCGATGCGGGAGGGCAAGATCGCCTATACCGGCAAGCTCGGCGCCGGCGTGCCGATCGAGATGGGGCAGCAGGCCGCCCAGCTCTGCTTCATCAACGTCCTCGCCCAGGCCGAGGCCATCCTTGGCAATCTCGACCGCATCGTGCGCGTGGTGCGGCTCGGCGGCTTCATTGCGGCGGGGCCTGAATTCACCCAGCACGCGCAGGTAATGAACGGTGCCTCCGACATGGCCGTAGCAGTCTTCGACGAAGCCGGCCGCCACGCCCGCACCACTATCGGCGTCCCCTCCCTGCCCGGCGACGCGGCGGTGGAGGTCGAGGCCGTCTTCGAGATCGCGTGACCGAGGCCGAGCGCCTCCTCCGCCGCTGGATGGAGAGTGGCGATCACTCCCTCCTCGCCGAGGATGTCCGCTGGCGCGTCTCCCCCGGCTATCCCGTGCCGCACCGGGATTGGCACGGCCGCGCGGCGGTCACCAACGGCTTCTTCCCGACGCTCCGGCGCCGCTTTCCGCACTGGCGCATCGCGGTAGAGGCCTTCGCCCTGCTCGCCGACGGCCGCCTCCTCGCCAGCGGCGCCTATGACGCCCGTGACGCCGAGGGCCGCAGCGGGCAGGTGCCCTTCCTCCATGTCTGGACGGTACGGGACGGCATGATCGCGGCCGTTGAGGCCGTCGCGGATTTCGGCGCCTTCGCCGATGCCGGCACCACCGGGGAGCAGGGCTGATCCCCGCTTGCACCGCGCCGCGCGCGCCGCACATGCGCCCCCATGCCCTCTGAGCTGACCCTCACCCTTCATCCCCGCATCGCCGATATCCCCGCGGCTGAGTGGGACGCCTGCGACGCCACCGCCAACCCCTTCACCTCCCACGCCTTCCTCCTCTCGCTCGAGGAATCGGGCTGCACCGGCCCGCGCACCGGCTGGCTGCCCCAGCACCTGGCGCTGCGCGACGCGGCCGGCGCGCTGGTCGCCGTCGCGCCCGCCTATGTGAAGGGCCATTCCTACGGCGAGTACGTCTTCGACCACGGTTGGGCCCGCGCCTTCGAGAACGCGGGCGGCGACTACTACCCGAAGTTCCAGGTGGCCGTGCCCTTCTCCCCCGTGCCCGGCCCACGGCTGATGGTGCGGCCGGGCACCGGCGTTCCCCATTCCGCCCCCGCCAGCGCCATGGCCCAGGCGACGGAGGCGCTGAAGCTCTCCTCCTGCCACGTGACCTTCTGCACGCGGGAGGAGTGGGACGACCTCGGCGAGGCCGGCTGGCTCCAGCGCATGGGCGTGCAGTTCCACTGGAACAACGAGGGTTACGGCAGCTTCGACGACTTCCTCGGCGCCCTCTCCTCGCGCAAGCGCAAGTCCATCCGGCGGGAGAGGCGAGATGCGCAATCGGCGGGCCTCACGATGCGGACCCTGCGCGGGCCAGAGATCACGCCCGAGACTTGGCGCCTGTTCCACAAGTTCTACCGCAGCACCACCGACCGGAAATGGGGCAGCGCCTACCTCACCGCCCGCTTCTGGCCGCTGATGGGAGAGCGCCTGGGCGACAAGGTCGTGCTGATGGTGGCCGAGCGCGACGGCAAGCCCGTCGCCGGCGCGCTGAACCTTATGGGCCACGACGCCCTCTATGGCCGCAACTGGGGTAGCCTGGTGGAGGCGCCCTTCCTCCATTTCGAGCTCTGCTACTATCAGGCCCTGGATTTCGCGATCGCCTACGGCCTGAAGCGCGTCGAGGCCGGCGCCCAGGGCGAGCACAAGATCCAGCGCGGCTACCGCCCCGTGCCTACCTATTCCGCTCATCTCATCGCCCACCCTGGACTGCGCCGCGCGGTCGCGGAATCGCTGGTGCAGGAGCGCGCGGCGATGGAGGCGGAAATCGCCGGGCTCGACACCCTCTCCCCCTACCGCAGGGAGGACGAGGCGGCGTGACGCGCGCGGCGTGCTAGGCGCCTACGCGCAGCTCGCCGGCTCCATGGTGCTGACCGGCGCCAACGTGGTCGTCGCCAAGACACTGGCGGGGGCACTGCCCATCCCGCTGATCCTCGGCCTCCGCTGCCTGATCGCCTGCGCCGTGCTGCTGCCCCTCGCGCTGTGGCGCGACGGCGCGCGGTGGCCGGGCAGGGGGGTGCTCCTGAACCTCCTCCTGCAGGCCGCGGCGGGGACCGTCCTCTACAACGCGGCCCTGCTGGCCGGGCTCCGCCTGACCACGGCGCTGGAGGGCGGTCTCGCCCTCGCGACGCTTCCTGCCGTCATCGCGCTCGGCAGCGCAGTCTGGCTGCGGGAGCGGGTGTCGCCGCGCGGCTGGGCAGCGGTGGCGCTGGCCGCGGGCGGCATGGGCGCGATCGTTCTCGCCCGGGGCGGGGCGGGAGGAGGCACCGCGCTCGGCAACGGGCTCGTCTTCCTCGGCGTCTGCGGGGAAGCCGCCTACGTCCTCCTCGCCAAGCGCGCCTCGGGCGCCCTGCCGCTCCTCTCCGCGAGCCTCGGCATGCAGGCCTTCTCCGCCGCGCTGCTGCTGCCAGCCTGGCTGCCCGAGGCGGGGGCCGCCGCTCGCTTGGCCGACCCCCTGCTGCTCTCGCTCCTCCTGTTCCACGCGCTGACGGCCAGCGTGCTGTCACTCCTTCTTTGGTATGGCGGCCTGCGCCATGCGCCCGCTGGAATGGCAGGGGTCTTCACCGCCTTTCTCCCCGCCACCGCCGCGGCGGCCGCCATCCTGTTCCTCGGGGAGGAACCGACCGCCGTCCACGCGCTGGGCTTCGCGCTGCTGATGGCGAGCATGCTGCTCGCCACCTGGCCGGAGAGGAGCCGCCGCTGAAACCCTGGCTCACCCTCGGCGTGCCGGCCCTTCTCGCCCTCCCACCCGAGGAGATCGCAGCCCGCCTCGCCTTCGCCCAAGCCGCCCGCCACGCCACGCTCGAGCTTGCCCAGCGCGCTGCCTGGGTCTCGACCGCCCGGCTGTTGCAGGTCGCGCTCGCCGTTCCGGAGGCCTCTGGCTGGACCGTCTTGCTCGAATACGACCTTCTCCGCCTGGAGAAGCGCGCTGACTGCGTGATCCTGACCGACCGCGCCGTGCTGGTGCTGGAAATCAAGGACGGCGCTACCGGCTACAGCACCGCCGACCGGCGCCAGGCGGAGGATTACGCACTGGACCTGCGGGATTTCCACGCGGGCTGCCGCGGCCTGCCGGTCGTGCCCATTCTGGTCGCGACCGCGGCGCCGCGCGTGATCTTCGAGCCCGCACTCATCTGGCAGGGCGTGCCACCGCCGCTCCTGACGAATGCCCCACTGCTTGGCGACACGGTTCGCGCCATCCAGTCTGCCATCGGCCCGCCCGCGACGCCCCTGGACCACGCCGCCTGGTTGGCGGCGCCCTATCGCCCCGTGCCCGGCGTGCTCGAAGCCGCCACGATGCTCTTCGATCGGCACCGCAGCGCCGAGATGGTCTCAGCCCGTGCGGACGCGGCCAACCTCACCCGCACCACCGCCGCGGTGGGCCGCGCGATCGAGGCCGCCCGCGCCAACTCCCAACACGTGGTGGTCTTCGTCACCGGCTCGCCGGGCGCGGGAAAGACCCTCTGCGGCCTGAACGTCGTCTTCGGCAGCCTTCGCGCGGGTGGCGCCGCTTTCCTGACCGGTAACGCGCCCCTCGTCGCGGTCCTGCGAGAGAGCCTCGCCCGTCGCGCGGCAGAGGGCGGGCAGGGGCGTGCGCTGGCGAGGCGCGACGCCGTCACGGCCCTGCAGAACGTTCATCGCTTCCTGGAACTATACGTCGAGAAGCCGGACGAGATTCCGGAGGCTCACGTCATTGTCTTCGACGAGGCGCAGCGCGCCTGGGACCGCGCGCAGGCCACGAAGCCGTCGCAGCGCCGCGGCGCCAGCAAACTGACGGACAGCGAGCCCGCGCACACGCTCGAGATCATGTCCCGCCACGCCGACTGGTCCGTCATCGTGGCGCTCATCGGCAATGGCCAGGAGATCAACACCGGCGAGGCCGGGTTGGCCGAGTGGGGAAGGGTCATCGAGGCGACGCCCGGCTGGCGGGCCGTTGCCGCCGAGCGTGCGGTCATCACGCCCATCGCGGCCCAGCGCCTGGCCGACGGGCCGCGCCCCTGGCTGACGATGGACCCGGACCTGGACCTTACCGTCCCTATGCGCTCCGTCCGCGACCCGCAGGGTGCCCCCTGGGTGGATGCCGTGCTCGCCGGCAATGCCGCCGCCGCGGCCGAAATCGCCCGGAGGGCCGGTGGTGTGCCCTATTTCGTGACACGCGACCTCTCCACCCTCCGCGCCGCCCTGCGCGATCTCTCCCGCGGGATGCGCCGCGCCGGTCTCGTGGCTTCCTCCGGCGCCCGCCGCCTCCGGGCCGAGGGCCTTGGCGTGCAGGCCGCCGACATGCCGCACTGGTTTCTCGACCGCTGGCCCGATATCCGCGCCTCCGACGCGCTGGAGACCTACGCCACGGAGTATGACTGCCAGGGCCTGGAACTGGATCAGGTTGGCCTGGCCTGGGGCGGGGACCTGCTGCGCGGGCCGGGTGGCTGGGTGATGCGCGCCCTTTCCGGCAAGGATTGGCAAACCGTCCGCAAGGAGGAGGACCGCAGCTTCACGTTGAACACCTATCGCGTGCTGCTCACCCGCGCCCGCTACGAGACCGTCATCTGGGTGCCGCCCGGCAGCCCCACCGGCGATCCCTGGTATGACAGGACGCGCGACGCGACCGCGATGGACGCGCTGGCCGATTACCTCGTGTTCTGCGGCGCGCGCGCCATCGAGCCCGTGCCCACCGCAGACCCCGCGCCCGCCCTGCTGTAGAAGCGCCCATGCTCCGCGCGCTCCTCGCCCTTCTCCTCCTCGCCTCTGCCGCCGCCGCGGCGGAGTTGAAGCTCGCCACCTGGAACCTCGACTGGCTGACCACCCGCCCGGCCGGCGATCCCGAACTCCCTCGCGACCTCCACCGCCGCGCCCCCGAGGACATCGCACGCCTCCGCGCCTATGCCGAGCGCCTAGCCGCTGACGTGATTGCCCTGCAGGAGGTGGACGGGCCCGAGGCCGCCGCCCTCGTCCTCGACCCCGCCCGCTGGCGCTTCTTCTTCCCCGGGGAGCGCGACGTGCAGCGCGCCGGCATCGCCGTCCGCCGCGACCTGCCGGCCACGCAGAACGACGATCTGGCGGCGCTCGACCTACGGCCTGGCGCCCGCTTCTCGCTTCGCCGCGGCGTGGACGTCACGGTGGGGGAGGGGGCCTCGCGGCTCCGCCTCCTCTCGCTCCATCTCAACGCCGGCTGCCGGGAGCCCGACGATGCCGGCCGCCAGTGCGAGAGCACCCTCCGCCAGGCCGAGATCCTCGCCGGCTGGATCGAGGCCCGGCGTGCGGCCGGCGAGGCCTTCGCCCTGGCCGGTGACTTCAACCGCCGCTTTGACCGCGACCCCGTTATCCTCCCCCTGCTCGAGCGCGCGGCCCCGCTCACCCGTGCGACCGCCGGGCGTTCTAACCCCTGCTGGGGCGGGCGGCCCTTCATCGACCATGTCCTTCTCGGCGGCCCTGCCCGCGGCTGGATGGTGGAAGGCAGTCTTCGCGTCCTCGTCTATGCGGAGCGGGAGCCGGAATGGCGCCACAGGCTGTCCGACCACTGCCCGGTCAGCATCGTGCTGAACCCGCCCTGACGCTTTCGAAACCCGCTCTCGCGCGTTTGGAGCAGGAGCCGCGCGCCTGACCACAGACCGGGAATGACAGCCTTGAACGCCGAGCGCCTGCACCGCTTCCTCGCCACCTGCCGCATCACCGACGGTGCCTCCTTCTCCCTGGAGGAGCACCGCACGGATGAGGACGGCGACACCGGCCTCGACAAGGACACAGGCAAGGAGGCGCTGGAGCGCGCCGTCTCCCGTATCTCCGACCAGCAGGAACGCCTCTACGCCGATGCGCGCTGGTCCGTGCTCTGCATCTTTCAGGCGTTGGACGCCGCCGGGAAGGACGGTGCCATCAAGCACGTCTTCTCCGGCGTGAACCCGCAGGGCGTGGACGTGGAGTCCTTCGGCGCCCCCAGCACGCTGGAGCGCGCCCACGACTTCCTCTGGCGGCACCACGTCGTTATGCCTCGCCGCGGCCACATCGGCGTGCACAACCGCTCCTGGTACGAGGAGGTGCTGGTACCGCGCGTGCAGCCTTCCATCCTCCAGGCCGCCCCGCTGCCCGCCGCCGTCATCGGCCCGCAGATCTGGGATGAACGGCTGGAGGACATCGCCGCCTACGAGCGCTACCTCGCGCGCCAGGGCGTGCGGATCCTGAAGTTCTTCCTCCATGTCGGGGAGGAGGAGCAGCGCAAGCGCCTGCTCGCCCGCATCGATGAGGGCGCGAAGAACTGGAAGTTCGAGGAAGGCGACCTCGTCGTCCGCGCCCGCCGCGCGGAATACCTCTCCGCCTACGAGGCCGCGATTCGCGCCACCGCCGCTCCGCACGCGCCCTGGTACGTCATCCCCGCCGACCGCAAATGGCTCGCTCGTCTGCTGGTGGCCGAAGCGGTGGCGAACGCGATGGAGTCCCTGGACCTCCAGTTCCCGACCGTCACCGCCGCCGCGCGCGCGGCCCTGCTCCGGGCACGCGATGCGCTGACCTGAGGGGTAGATTACCGAGACCGTTAACGAAGCTTCATCAGGCTTTGTTCCTCCCGACGGCAACTATCGCAGCCCCCCGAATTTGATCCCTCGTGCGGCACCTGACCCGCACCGAGGGATCGCTGATGACCACCCCGCGCGGCTCTAGACGCCGCTTTCTCTTTGCGACGACTGCCCTGATGGGCGTCGTCGGGACCGCCACGGCCCGCACGATCGAGGGCCTCCCCTGGACCAGCAACGAGGTCTATCCGCCCGCCGAGGCCCGTCCCGGCCCATGGCGCTTCTTCACACCGGAGGAGGGGGCGGCCATCGAGGCGATCGTGGATCGGCTCGTCCCGGTGGACGAACTCGGGCCGGGCGGCAAGGAGTCCGGCTGCGCCGTCTTCATCGACCGCCAGCTCGCCGGCCCCTACGGCCGCTGCGAGGGCATGTACATGCAGGGGCCATTCCCCACGAATCCACTGCCCACCCAGGGCTTCCAGTCCTCGGTCACCTTCGCGGAGGCCTACCGGCGCGGCCTCGCCGGCCTCGCCGCGCATGTCGCGCGCAACTTCGGCGGGAAGAAGGTCCCGCAGCTCTCGGGCGAGGAACTCGACCGCCTTCTCACCTCGATGGAGAAGCGCGAGATCAACACGCCCGAGTTCAATGCCAGCAGCTTCTTCGACCTGGTGCACAACAACACGATGGAAGGCTTCTTCGCCGACCCGATCTACGGTGGGAACAAGGACATGGCTGGCTGGAAGCTCCTCGGCTTCCCGGGCACGCGCTACGACTTCCGCGACGTCATCGCCCGGCCCAACACCCGCTACACGCTGCCGCCCGTGAGCCTCCTCGGGAGACCGGAATGGAACCCGGGGGGGCGCAGCTGATGCGCCGCCTTCCCCGCAAGGATGCCGTCATCATCGGCCTCGGCTGGACCGGCGCCATCATGGGCCACGAGCTCTGCCAGGCCGGGCTGGAGGTGGTCGCGCTGGAGCGCGGCCCCTGGCGCGACACGGCCAGCGACTTCAACATCGGCACCGCGCCCGACGAGCTGCGCTACGGTATTCGCGGCGAGCTCTTCCTGAACAACTCGCAGGACTCCGTGACGGCGCGGAACAAGATGGACCAGGTGGCGCTGCCCATCCGCAAATGGGGCAGCTTCCTGCCCGGCAACGGCGTCGGCGGCTCCGGCGTTCATTGGAACGGCCACACCTGGCGCTTCCTGCCGAGCGACTTCAACATCCTCAGCCATTACCGCGAGCGCTACGGCGAGGGGATCTTCCCCGAGAACCACAGCATTCAGGACTGGGGCATCAGCTACGACGAGCTGGAACCCTATTACGACAAATTCGAGTACCTAGCGGGCATCTCGGGCCAGGCCGGCAACATCAACGGCGAGATCCAGCCGGGCGGGAATCCCTTCGAGGGTCGGCGGCAGCGCGGCTACCCCACGCCGCCGCTGAAGGGCCAGCACGCGCAGGACCTCTTCTCCAAGGCCGCGACGGAACTCGGCTTCAAGCCCTTCCCAATGCCTTCGGCCAACATCTCGCAGGCCTATACCAACCCGCTCGGCGTCACCCTCGCGCCCTGCACCTATTGCGGCTTCTGCGAGCGCTTCGGCTGCGCGAACTACTCCAAGGCTTCCCCGCAGACGACCGTCCTGCCCGTGCTGATGCGCCACCCTGGCTTCGAGGCGCGCACGCAGTGCGAAGTGGTGCGCGTGCTCAAGAGCTCCGACGGCAAGACCGCCACCGGCGTCGTCTATATCGACGCGCAGGGCCAGGAGTGGGAGCAGCCGGCGGATCTCGTCATCATGGCCGCCTACCAGCTCTGGAATGTGCGGCTGATGCTCTATTCCGGCATCGGCAAGCCCTATGACCCGAGCACGGGGGAGGGCGTGGTGGGCCGCAACTATGCCTATCAGGCGAACTCGTCGGTCAACGGCTTCTTCGACAACACCCACGCCTTCAACCACTGGGCCGGTGCGGGCTCCCTCGGCATCACGGCCGACGAGTATAACGGCGACAACTTCGACCATACCGGCCTGAACTTCGTCGGCGGCGCGAACATCAACTGCACGAGCTTCCACGCCCGCCCCATCTCCGCGCGCCCGATCCCGCCGGGCACGCCGCGCTGGGGCAGCGCCTGGAAGAAGGCGACGCGCGAGGCCTACAACACCTTTGCCAATGTCGGCAGCCAGGGCAGCGTCATGTCCTTCCGCGACAACTACCTGGACCTCGACCCCACCTACAAGGACCGGCTCGGCCGCCCGCTGCTGCGCATGACCTTCGACTTCAAGCCGAACGAGGAGCGCATGTCCGCCTACGTCACCGAGAAGATGGTGCCGATCATGCGGGCCATGGGCGCGAAGCAGATCGTGGCCAACCCGAAGAAGGGGCCATGGAACGTCGTTCCCTACCAGACCACCCACAACACGGGCGGCGCGGTCATGGGCGATAATCCCCGCACATCCGCGGTGAACAAGTACCTGCAGGTCTGGGACATGCCCAACGTCTTCGTGCTCGGCGCCTCCGCCTTCCCGCAGAATGCCGGTTACAACCCCACGGGTACGGTGGGCGCGCTAACCTACCTCGCGGCGGATGCCATCGTGAGCCAGTACCTCAAGAACCCCGGCCAGCCGCTGGTGCAGGCCTGATGCGCGCCCGCCTTCTCGCCGCCCTCGCCGGCCTTTCCCTCCTCGCGGGCGGACCAGCCCGCGCCGCACCGGACAACTTCGACCAGGTGGAGCGCGGCCGGTACCTCGTCGTGCTCGGCGACTGCGTGGCCTGCCACATGTCTACCAGTGGCAACCACGAGGGCTCGCAGGGCTTCGTCGGCGGCCGCCCGATCGAGACGCCGTTCGGCAACATCGTCACACCCAACATCACGCCCGACCGCGCGACGGGAATCGGCACCTGGTCGGCGGACGACTTCTACCGCGCCATGCACGAGGGCGTGCGCCCCAACGGTGCGCATCTCTACCCCGCCTTCCCCTACACCTACTTCACGCGCATGCCGCGCGCGGACACCGACGCGATCCTTGCCTACCTGAACACGCTGGAGCCGGTGAACAACGCGGTAGACCGCAACACCTTGCCTTTCCCGTTCAACATCCGCGCCTCCATGCTCGCCTGGAACGCGCTGTTCTTCGAGCCTGGCGAGTTCCGCCCCGACCCCAACCGCTCGGCCGAGTGGAACCGCGGCGCCTATATCGTGGAGGGGCCCGCCCATTGCGGCGCCTGCCACACGCCGAAGAACCTCGCCGGCGCCGATCGGACCAGCGAGCACTTCGTCGGCGGGCCGCTGCAGGGCTGGTTCGCCACCAACCTGACGGGCGACCAGCGCACCGGTCTCGGCGCCTGGAGCGTGGAGGAGATCGTCGAGTACCTGGGGAAGGGCCGCAACGCCCGCAGCGCCGCCTCCGGCCCCATGGCCGAGGTGGTGGAATACTCCACCAGCCTGATGAGCGAAGCCGACCTCCGCGCTATCGCCGTCTACCTGAAGGAGCCGCCCGTCGCCGCACCTGCCGCCCCGGCCCGCACCGCGCTGGCGGGCGACAACACCCAGATGGTGACCGGCGAGGCAATCTACCTCGACCGCTGCATGGCCTGCCACCGGCGAGACGGGGAGGGCGTGCCGCGGATGTTCCCGCGCCTCGCCGGTAGCCAGGTGGTGCAGCAGGAGGGCAATGAGACCTTGCTGCGCGTCGTGCTCCAGGGCGTGCGCGCCGCCTACAGCCCGCACGCGCCGACATCGCCGGCCATGCCCGCCTTCGGATGGCGCCTGAACGACGACCAGACTGCGGCAGTCACCACTTATATCCGCAACGCCTGGGGCAACGCGGCGCCTGCCGTCACGGCCGCCGACGCCGGTCGGATGCGCGACCTCCTGCGCGACCGTCCCTGACGCGCCGATTCCCGCCCGCAACAAGCGGGCGGGGCATCGCGTTGGCATGGGAATGATCCCCCGCCGATTTCTCCTCGCCGCCGCGACCCTTCCAGCCGCGGCCTGTTCTCCCATCGACATCGCGAACCGGCTGACGCCTGCGGGCGGCATTCTGCGCGAGACTGGTCTCGTCTACGGCCCCGGCGAGCGCGGCCGCTACGACCTCTACACGCCGCAGGGCACCAGACCCGATGCCCCGCTGATCGTCTTCTTCTACGGAGGCGGCTGGCGCAACGGCGCGCGGGAGGACTACGACTTCGCCGCCCGCGCGCTCGCCTCCACCGGCGCAGTCGTCGCCGTGCCGGACTACCGCCTCTTCCCCGAGGTGCGCTGGCCCAGCTTCGTGGAGGATGGGGCCGCCGCGGTGCGCGCCATCCGCGCCGGCCCTGGCCGAGACCGTCCCGTGGTCCTCGCCGGGCATTCCGCCGGGGCCTTCAACGCCATGGCCCTCGCGGCCGACCCTCGCTGGCTTGGCCCGGCGCGCGACAGCCTGGCCGGCGGCATAGGCCTCGCCTGCCCCTTCGACTTCGGCCCCGCGGACGATCCCTCTGGCATCTTCGCCGCCGCGCCGAACGCCCGGGCGCGCGTGGCTCCGCTTGATGAGCCGGCCCTTCGCGGCACGCCGCCCCTGCTGCTGCTCCACGGCCTCGCGGACACCACCGTACGCCCCGAGCAGACCTCGCGCTTCACGACCCTCGCGCAAGCACGGGGCGTCACGGTGGAGGCGCATTTCTACGAGGGCGTCGGGCACATCGGCATGATCGCCGCCCTGGCTGCTCCCGTCCGGGCCCTTGGCCTGGAAGGAGCGCCCGTGCTCCGCGAGATCGCACGCTGGCTCCGGGCGAGGTTCCCCACCCTGGCCGCCTGATCCGCGCCAGCAGGGCAAGAAAAAGGGGGAGCGGACGATCCCGTCCGCTCCCCCCAGGTTTGTTCAGCCGAAGCCAGCGACTAGTTCGCCGCCTCGGGCTCCCGCTCCGCCTCGCCGTCGCCCGAGCCCTCGTCGGGCTTGGGCAGGGCGGGCGGCGGCGCCTCGGCGATGTCGAAGGTCAGTGCACCGTCCTTCAAGCCGACCTTCACGGCCCCGCCCTTTACCAGCTTGCCGAAGAGCAGTTCCTCGGCGAGCGGCTTCTTGACGTATTCCTGAATGACACGGGCCAGCGGCCGCGCACCGTACAGGGGGTCGTAGCCGCGCTCGGCGAGCCACTCCTTGGCGGAGGAGGACAGCTCGATGGTCACGTTCCGGTCCGCGAGCTGGGCCTCCAGCTGCATCACGAACTTCTCGACCACGTTGCCGACGATCTCCGGCGTCAACCCGGCGAAGGGCACCACGGCGTCCAGGCGGTTCCGGAACTCCGGGGTGAACATCCGCTTGATCGCTTCCTCGTCCTCGCCGACGCGGACGCTCTGGCCGAAGCCGATAGCGGGCTTCGCCATGTCGGCCGCGCCCGCGTTCGTCGTCATGATGAGGATGACGTTGCGGAAGTCGACGGTCTTGCCGTTGTGGTCGGTCAGCTTCCCGTGGTCCATCACCTGCAGCAGGATGTTGTAGAGATCCTGGTGCGCCTTCTCGATCTCGTCGAGCAGGAGCACGGCGTGCGGGTGCTGGTCGATGCTGTCCGTCAGCAGGCCGCCCTGGTCAAACCCCACATAGCCCGGAGGGGCGCCGATCAGCCGGCTGATGCTGTGCCGTTCCATGTACTCGGACATGTCGAAGCGGATCAGCTCGATGCCGAGCGTCTTGGAGAGCTGCTTGGCCACCTCCGTCTTGCCGACGCCCGTGGGGCCGGAGAACAGGTAGTTGCCGATCGGCTTCTCCGCATCGCGCAGCCCCGCGCGGGACAGCTTGATCGCGGCGGAGAGGGTCTCGATCGCCTTGTCCTGCCCGAAGACCATCGACCGCAGGTCGCGCTCGAGGTTCTTGAGCACCTCCTTGTCGTCGGTCGAGACGGACTTGGGTGGGATCCGCGCGATCTTCGCGACGATGTCCTCCACGTCCTTCAGCGTCACCGTCTTGCGGCGCTTGTTCTCGGGCAGCAGCATCCGCGACGCGCCGACCTCGTCGATCACGTCGATCGCCTTGTCCGGCAGCTTCCGGTCGTGAATGTACTTCACCGAGAGCTCCACCGCGCCGCGGATCGCCTCGGGCGTGTACTTCACCTTGTGGTGCTTCTCGTAGTTCGTCTTCAGGCCGGTGAGGATCTTCACCGCGTCCTCGACGTTCGGCTCATTCACATCGATCTTCTGGAAGCGCCGGACGAGGGCCCGGTCCTTCTCGAAGTGCTGCCGGTACTCCTTGTAGGTCGTAGAGCCGATGCAGCGCAGCGTGCCCTGGGCGAGCGCGGGCTTGAGCAGGTTGGACGCATCCATCGCACCGCCCGAGGTCGCGCCGGCACCGATCACCGTGTGGATCTCGTCGATGAACAGGATGGCGCCGGGCTGCTGCTCCAGCTCGTTCACCACGGCCTTCAGCCGCTCCTCGAAGTCACCGCGATAGCGCGTGCCGGCGAGAAGCGAGCCCATGTCCAGCGCGAAGATCGTGGACTTGAGCAGGACCTCCGGCACGTCCTCCTCGATGATCCGCTTGGCCAAGCCCTCGGCGATGGCGGTCTTGCCCACGCCGGGGTCGCCCACGTAGAGCGGGTTGTTCTTGGTCCGGCGGCAAAGGATCTGAATCGTGCGCTCGATCTCGTCGGCGCGCCCGATCAGCGGATCGATCTTGCCCTGCCCGGCCTTCTTGTTGAGGTTGACGCAGTAGTTGGAGAGCGCGTCGCCGCCCCGCTTCGCGCCACCCTCGCGCCGCTCCTCGTTCCCGCGGTTCTCGCCCTCACCCTCGCCGTCCTTGCCGGCGTTGCCCTGGACAGGGCGGGTGGTGCTGCGGCCGGGGGCCTTAGCGATGCCGTGGGAGATGAAGTTCACCGCGTCCAGCCGCGTCATGTCCTGCAGCTGCAGGAAGTAGACGGCGTGGCTCTCGCGTTCACTGAAGAGGGCCACCAGCACATTGGCGCCGGTCACCTCGTCGCGGCCGGAGGACTGGACGTGGATGGCGGCGCGCTGGACCACCCGCTGGAATCCGGCAGTCGGCTTCGGGTCGCCCCCGCGGTCGGTCACGAGGCCGGCAAGGTCCTTGTCGAGGAACTCCTGCAAGTCGCGCTTCAGCTTGTCCACATCCACGCCGCAGGCCCGGAGGACAGTGGTCGCATCCGTATCTTCCGCGAGGCTGAGGAGCAGGTGCTCCAGCGTCGCGTACTCGTGCCGGCGCTCGCTCGCGAGGCCGAGGGCACGGTGGAGCGTCTGTTCTAGGTTACGGGACAGCATGTCGTTCGACGCTCCCCTGTCTCAACGGCCGCCGGGATCTCCCGGCAGGGCGCCCACCTGGGCGCTCCACTTGGGACGGCCGTACGCAAGAAGTCGATGGGATGAATATTGTGGTCCACTCCCCGAACGCGGAGGGGAGGGGCAGGTTACGCCTTGTATCAGTGGCTCTGATCGCGATCCGAGGATCCAAGCTCATTCTTTCTCGATCGTGCACTGAAGAGGATGCTGGTTCTGGCGGGCGAGGTCCATCACCTGGGTCACCTTTGTTTCCGCCACCTCGTAGGTAAAGACCCCGCAAACGCCCACCCCGCGCCGGTGGACGTGCAGCATGATCTTCGTCGCCTCGTCCCGGTTCTTCTGGAAGAAGCGTTCCAGGACGTGGACCACGAATTCCATGGGCGTGTAGTCGTCGTTCAGCATCAGGACCTTGTACATGGTGGGCTTGCGCGTCCGGGGACGCGCCTTCACCACCACGCCGGTCGCCGGCCCGTCACCGCCCTGGCCGCCATTGCCCGGCGGCCCGCCGGGCGGCGCGTTCGGGGGCTGGGGGCCGTTGCCGCCGTCCTTGTCGGGCCCGGCCGGACCGTTCTCTCCGGCGGCCGTCCCTGTCATGCCGCTTGGGCGCTTGTCCTGCTTGCTCATCGCCCTGCCATGGTCTCACGGATCACGGCCTTGCCAAGGGGCCACCGGTTCCGCTTCGCTGGAATTGAGTGAGGGAAGGATACTGGATCGCGGCGCCCGAGGTGAAGGCTTTCGGCGCCGTGATCGATATGGGGCCTCCGTTCCTCCCCCACCAGGGCTCGGCACCGCCCCAAAAGAGAAGGGCCCCGCCCGGCCGCCCCCGGTGAGGGGGACGATCGGGCAGGGCCCAGGCTCCGCGATGATCGGCGGGGAGGTTCTCCCGGCCGGATCACCGGTGCTCCGGCCTGTTCAAGCGGCGAGCGGCTTGGTCGCGCGCTCGACGGCCTGGGAGACGCGCTGCGTCACCGGGGTGGCCACCTGCTCCACGAGGCGGAAGGAGGCCTCCTGCAGCTTGGCGGTCTCGGAGAGAACCTTCTCCATCCCGCCGCGCGCGTAGGTCGCCTGGATCTCGGCGGCCTCCTTGAGGCTCTTCACGCCGGAAAGGGCGCGGGCGCCCTCGAGGGCGTGCTCAGTCAGGCCCTGCATCAGGGCGAAGGCCTGGCGGCTGATCTCCTGCGAGCCGGTCATCCAGGTCTGGGCGACCTGCGTCAGCGTCTCGACATTGCCGCGGGAGAACTCGGCGAAGTCCTGGGCGGCCTTCATCGTGCCCTCGGCGGCCTTGCTGGCCTGCTCCATGCTGCGCTCCACGGCGGTGCGGATCTGGGTGGTGCCGACGTCGGAGATCTTGGTCGCCTGCGTGGCGGCAGTGTCGGCGGCGGCGGTCGCGGTGCTCACGGTCTCGCTCGCGATACGGGCAATCTTGGGGGCCTCGTTGGCCATGGTCTCTTCTCCTGGGGAACTAGGGCTTGCCATGAGCGAGCCCATGGCTTTGCTGCGGTGCAACAACTGCCGTATATCAAAGCCTGCGAGGCGCCGTCCACATATTATTTTGCACTGCAACATAGGATTCGCAACCGTTTCAGACCGCTTCCGAACTGTGGCAGAAATCCTGCAATTACCGGCTTTTGTGGGTTTTTTCCTCACGTGGTGATGGACACCCCCCTCAGGCCCCCTCTATCGTCCGCTCAGCGAGGCTGGGGGGCCGCGCGACGGTGCTGCTGCACCGGGCTACCAGGACCCGCGGGGGCGGGTCTTCGAAGGGGGGTTCCTATGGTTGATGGTCTGGCCGCCGGGCGCGGCTGGCAGCGTTGCAGGGCCGGCTTGTCGGCACTGGGCGATGCCTCGCGAAAGCGCTGGCTCGCCCTCGTCCTCCCGGCGCTCCTCGCGGCACAGCCCGCCGCGGCTCAGATCGGCAGCGAGCGCTACTCCTCCTTCGTGATGGACGCCCGCACCGGTCAGCAGCTCGGCGGCGCCAACCCGGATGCCCCGCGCTACCCGGCCTCCCTCACCAAGATGATGACCCTCTACATGCTGTTCGACGCGATGCGGGAAGGCCGCATCACGATGGACAGCCGCATCTACATCACCGAGGAGGCGAGCAGCCGTTCCCCCTCCAAGCTCGGCGTCCCGCCGGGCATGACCATCCCGGTCGAGGTCGCGATCTACGCCCTGACCATGAAGTCCGCCAACGACGTGGCGGTCGCGGTCGGCGAGGCCCTGGGCGGGAGCGAGGAGCGCTTCGCCCAGATGATGACCATGCGGGCCCGCCAGCTCGGCATGACGAGCACGACCTTCCGCAACGCCTCCGGCCTGCCGGACTGGGACCAGACCACCACGGCGCGCGACATGGCCACCCTCGGCCGCCGCCTCTTCTTCGATTTCCCGGAGCGCTGGCACTACTTCGGTAACGCCACCATCCGCGCCGGCAACTACGCCTTCCGCAACCACAACCATATGCTCAGCGACTACGAGGGCGTGGACGGGGTGAAGACCGGCTTCATCAACGCCTCCGGCTTCAACAACGTCATCTCGGCCCAGCGCCAGGGCCAGCGCGTCTTCGTCTCGGTCTTCGGCGGCTCCTCCTGGATGGAGCGGGACCGCCACGCGGCCCTGCTGCTCGACGACGGCTTCTCCCGCCTCGGCGTCGCGCCGAGCCCCCGCATGGTGCCCGAGGCGCCCGTCGCCATGGCCCGCACGCCCCTGATCTTCGCCCGCGCCCGCGCCGCGACGATCGAGGCCCCGCGCGCCGCCATCCGCCAGGTCTCGCTCCGCGTGGTCCGTCCCGTCGCCAGCGCCGCCGCGCGCGGGCGCAGCGCCGCGGCCGCCGCCCGCGCCGAGCTGCGCCCCCTGACCGCCCCGGCCGCCGCGCGGAACACGGCGGTCCGCACCCGCCGTGTGATGGAGCAGGGCGACGGCGGGCGCGTGATCCGCGTCATCAGCCCCGTCCGCCGCCAGGGCGCCTCCCGCAAGGAGCGCTGAGCCTCCCCCGGCAAGTCACATGGAAGGGGCCGGCTCGCCGGCCCCTTCCTCTTTTCAGGCCATGGCACCGCGCGCGGAGATCGGCCAGAGGCACTCCACCCGGCCGCCCCGCACGCCCACATACCAGTCGTAGCGATCCACCGTCGGGTCGCAATGTCCCGGCACCAGCCGCAGCCGCTCCCCCAGCTTCGGCCGTGTCCCTCCCTCGACGGCGAGCGCGCCGTGCTCGTCGGACGCACCGGCATAGCGCAGTCCCGGCCGTTCCCAGATCAGCGGCAGCCCCGAGTCGACCGCAACCGCCTTGTGCCCGGCATCCAGCACCGCCACCCCATCGCGCGGCGCGGACATAACCTGCGCAAGCACGAAGAGGCTCTGCCGGAAGGGCGGCGGCGCGCCGTTGGCCGCGTAATCGGCGTCCATGAAAGCGTAGGACCCGGCCTGGATCTCGGTCCAGAGCCCCGCCTCCAGCTCCAGCTCGAATGTGCCGGTCCCGGCGCCGCCGACGATGGGGCAGGGCAACCCGCGCTGGCGAAGCTGCTCCACGGTGCGCCGAACCCCCTCGGCGGCGTGGGAGATGGCCGCGCGCCGCTCATCCACGGTTCGCTTGTGCTGGGCGCTGCCGTGGTAGGCCTGCAACCCCCCGAAGACGAGGTGAGGGGAGGCCGCGATCTGCTCGGCCAGCGCCACCGCCTCGGGGCCGGGGTTCACGCCGCAGCGGCCGGCGCCGACATCGATCTCGACCAGCACCTCCATCCGCCGCCCGGCGGCTTCGGCCACGGCCGCGATGGTGTCGATCCCCCCGGGATCGTCCGCGCAGACCGCAACCTTGGCGATCCCGGAAAGGGCGGCCAGCCGTCGCAGCTTCCGCGCATCCACCACCTGGTTGGAGACGAGGATGTCCGCGACCCCCCCCCAGGCCAGCGCCTCAGCCTCTGCCACCTTCTGCACGCACTGCCCGACCGCCCCGCGGCGGATCTGCTGGTGCGCGATGGCAGCGGATTTGTGGGTCTTCGCGTGGGCCCGCAGCTTCGCCCCCGTGCCGGCCAGCCGGCCCGCCATGGCATCGAGATTTGCCTCGAAGGCGTCGAGGTCGATGAGGAGGGCCGGGGTATCGACCTCCTCCTCGCGCATGCCTGGTTCGGCCGGGGGGGATTGAAGCATGGTCGCGGTCACTCCGTGGTCACCACGATTTTAGCCCGCCGGCGGCGACACGTCAGGCCCGGGCGGGCGGCCACTCCAAGTCCGCTGCCAGCCGTTGCGGCACCATCCAGGCGCGCGCGCGGCGCCAGCCCTGTCGGGCCTGAACGCAAACCGGGATCAAGCGATAAGTCGCGCCCTCATAGTGCCGGAGGGCGGCCAGAGCCGCGGGCGTGGGCCTTATCAGCGCCCCCTCCACCCGGCCACCGGGCTGCCGGACGAGGGTCGGATAAGGCGTGCCGCGGAAAAACACCCGCGCGTGGTCGTGAAGCGCCGCTGGCCGCATCCGGCGTGGCAGGCGGGAATCGCCGGACCGGCGCGCGAGGATGCGCCGATCCAACAGGGTGCCGTAGAGAAAGAGCGGGATCAGTGCCCCGCATTCTCCCCGGTGAAGTCGGGCGCCGCGAGCCCGCTCGCCTCGAGCTGCTTCGCGATCATCGCCTTCAGCCGCTCCAGCCCCTCGGGGCTGCTCGCCTCCGCGCGGGCCACTAGCACCGCCTGAGTGTTGGAGGCGCGCAGCAGCCACCAGCCGTCCTCGGTCAGCACGCGCACGCCGTCCACGTCCTGCACCTTCGCGCCCTCGGTGGAGAGGCGGCTCTTCACCTCATCCACCACCGCGAACTTGCGGTCTTCCGAGCAGTCGAAGCGCAGCTCCGGCGTGTTGATCACCTTCGGCATCGCCTCCCGCACCTGGGAGAGCGTCTCACCCATGCGCGCGACGATCCCGAGCAGCCGCACCGCCGAGTAAGGGGCGTCGTCGAAGCCGTACCACTTGTCCGCGAAGAAGATGTGGCCGGACATCTCGCCCGCCAGCGGCGCCCCGGTCTCGGCCATTTTGGACTTGATGAGCGAGTGGCCGGTCTTCCACATCAGCGGCGTGCCGCCGGCCTTGGCCACCTCGTCGAACAGCACCTGGCTTGCCTTCACGTCGGCGATGATGGTGCCGCCGGGCTTGGACTTCAGCACGTCCCGCGCCAGCACGACGAGGAGCTGGTCGCCAAAGAGGATATTGCCCTCGTTGTCCACGACGCCGATCCGGTCCGCGTCGCCGTCGAAGGCGATGCCGAGGTCGGCGCCCCGCTTCGCCACCTCGGCGATAATCTGCTCGAGGTTCTTGGCGACCGTCGGGTCGGGATGGTGCGCCGGGAAGTTCCCGTCGATCTCGCCGTTGATCACCGTGTGCTCGCCGGGCAGGCGGGCGGCCAGCATCTTCGTGATCTCGGCGCCCGAGCCGTTGCCGGGATCCCAGACCACCTTCAGCGCGCGGTCGCCGCCGTCGTAGTCCTGCATCAGCCGGTCCACATAGGCCTTGGCGATATCGACGCTGCGCGACGACCCCTGCGCCTCCGCCACCACGTCGCCGGAGGCGGCCATAGCGCCGAGCTGCTGGATGTCCTTCCCGAAGAACGGCTTCTTGCCGAGCATCGACTTGAAGCCGTTGTAGTCGGGCGGGTTGTGGCTGCCCGTCACCATCACGGCGCCATCGGCCTTGAAGTGGTAGGAGGCGAAGTAGAGCATCGGCGTCGGCGCGCAGCCTATGCGGACCACCTCCATGCCGGAAGCCATCAGGCCCGCGACCAGCCGCTCCTCCAGCATCGGGGAGGAGAGGCGGCCGTCATAGCCGACCGCCACCGTCTTCCCGCCCGCGCGCGAGACGATGGTGCCGAAGACGCGCCCGATGGCGAAGGCGTCCTCGCCCGAGAGGGTTTTTCCGACCACGCCGCGGATGTCGTACTCGCGAAGGCTGGTCGGGTCGAAGCGGTGGCTGAAGCCGGTCATGCCGTTGGCCCTACTGACGTCCGATGGATTGATAGGTGAGGCCGGCCTCGCGGAAGGCCGCGGGGTCCCAGGCGTTGCGGAGGTCGAGCACCACGTCGCCGCGCATCGCCGACTTCAGCTTCTGGGGCGAGAGGGCACGAAACTCGTTCCACTCGGTCAGCAGCACCACGGCATCCGCGCCCTCGACGGCGTCGAGCGCCGTCTCCGCGAACTGCACGCCCGCCGGCATCATCTGCCGCGCATGGGAGGGCTGCGGGTCGTAGGTGCGGATCGTGGCGCCCGCCTCCACCAGCCTCGGCACCACGACGAGCGAGGGCGAGTCGCGCATGTCGTCCGTCTCGGGCTTGAAGGTCAGGCCGAGCACCGCGACGGTCTTCCCCGCCGCCGAGCCGCCCAGCGCCGCGATCACCCGCGCCGCCATCGCCTCCTTGCGGGCGTCGTTGGCCGCGATCGTCTGCTCCACGATCGTCACCGGCGCGCCCAGCTCCTGCGCGGTGCGGGCCAGCGCCAGCGTGTCCTTCGGGAAGCAGGAGCCGCCGTAGCCCGGCCCGGCATGGAGGAACTTGCGCCCGATACGCCCGTCCAGCCCCATGCCGCGGGCCACGTCGTGCACGTCCGCCCCGGCCTTCTCGCAGAGGTCGGCCATCTGGTTGATGAAGGTGATCTTCACGGCCAGGAAGGCGTTGGCCGCGTATTTGATCAGCTCCGCCGTCTCGAGTCCTGTCTGCACGAT
>NZ_JONP01000017.1 GCF_000711725.1 Roseomonas aerilata DSM 19363
CCGGGGCAGAAGGTCCAGCCGAAGCGCTC
Organism: Roseomonas aerilata DSM 19363; assembly: GCF_000711725.1. Classification (GTDB taxonomy): domain Bacteria; phylum Pseudomonadota; class Alphaproteobacteria; order Acetobacterales; family Acetobacteraceae; genus Roseomonas; species Roseomonas aerilata. The sequence goes on from NZ_JONP01000017.1 coordinate 30, forward strand.
CACCCGCAGCTCGCCCGGCGGGTTCAGCGCCTTCTGCAGCTCGATGTTGAGCGACCGCGCGCCGAGGCCGCCCCGGTTCATCGGGCAGAGCACCTGCACGTCGCGCACGGGGTCGAGCCCGAAGCGGGCCGGGATCCTCTCCCGCACGACCGTCAGCAGCTTGCGCACGCCCTCCTCCGGACCCGCGGCGTCCACGAAGAAGAAGTCCGATCCCTCGCCCGGGCGGAGCTCGGGCATCTGGCCGCTGTTGATCCGGTGCGCGTTGACGATGACCTGGCTCTCGGCCGCCTGGCGGAACACCTCGGTGAGCCGCACCACCGGCAGGGCACCCGAGCCGATGATGTCGGCCAGCACCTGCCCAGGCCCAACGGAGGGCAGCTGGTCGACGTCGCCCACCAGCAGCAGCGCCGCCTCGTCTGGCAGCGCCCGCAGCAGGGCGCGCATGAGGGGCACGTCCACCATCGAGGTCTCGTCCACCACCAGCAGTTGGCACTCCAGGGGCCGCTCCTCCCCCCGCTTGAACCCACCCGTCTTGGGGTCGGTCTCCAGCAGGCGGTGAATGGTCCGGGCCTCCAGCCCCGTGCTGTCGGAGAGGCGCTTGGCGGCCCGCCCCGTGGGGGCGCAGAGCGCCACCTCCACCCCCTTGGCCCGGAGCACCCGCAGGACCGAGTTGACGAGTGTGGTCTTGCCCACACCCGGCCCGCCGGTAATCACCAGCACCTTGGAGCGGGTGGCGAGGGTGAGGGCCTCCCGCTGGCTGGGGGCGAGCGACAGGCCGGTCTTGCCCTCCACCCAGGGGATCGCCCGCTCGGCATCGATCTCGGGCCAGGGCGGCGCCCCCTGGGTAAGCGCCCGCAGCCGCTCGGCGATGCCTTGCTCGGCGCGGTAGAGGCCGGCCAGGAAGACGCAGCGCTCCCCCTCTAGGGTATCGGCCACGACGTCGCCCTCGGCCAGCTCCAGCTCGAGCGCGGTCTCGATGAGGGGAGGGGGCACCTCGATCAGGGCCGCTGTCTGGGCGGTGAGTTCCGCGAGCGGTAGGCCACAGTGGCCCTCGCCGGTGGCCTCGGCGAGCGCGAAGGAGATGCCGGCGCGCACCCGGATCATGGCGGTGGGCTCGATGCCAAGCCGTTGGGCCACGAGGTCGGCGGTGCGAAAGCCGATGCCGCGGATGTCGCGGGCGAGCCGGTAGGGGTTCTCGGTGATCACCTGCACGGCATCGGTGCCGTAGGTTTTGTAGATCCGCACCGCCCGCGAGGTGCCGACCCCGTGGGCGTGGAGGAAGAGCATGATCTCGCGGATGACCTTCTGCTCGGCCCAGCCGGCGACGATGCGAGACGCCCGCTTGGGGCCGATGCCCGTGACCTCGCGCAGGCGCCCAGGCTCGGCCTCGATGAGGTCGAACACCGCCTCGCCGAAGGCGCGGACCAGCTTCCTGGCATAGGCCGGGCCGATGCCGCGGATCATGCCCGAGCCGAGATAGCGCTCGATGCCCTCGAGCGTTGTGGGCGGGCTTGCCTTGAGGAACCCCGCCCGGAACTGCAGTCCGTGGGTGCGGTCGTTGAACCAGGTGCCCGAGAGCTGGACCCACTCGCCAGCGGCGATGGTGGCGGCGTGCCCCACCACCGTGACCAGGTCCTTGTGCCCGCGCGCCTTCACCCGCAGCACGCAGAAGCCGCTCTCGGCATTGTGGTAGGTGACCCGCTCCACCAGCCCGGCCAGCGCCTCGGTGGAGACTGTGGCAGACGTGGAGGCGCTCTGGGTAGCTGCCTGGCCCACTTGCTCTATGCGCCCGGCAGCGAAGCCAAAGGGGCAGGGGAGGGCAGGGGCCCCGGTCCCGGTAGCGGCAAGCTCGACGAGGACCTCGTGTGACCCATCTCGCCTATGTGGACCTCAGCAACCGGTCATCGAGGGGCAGAAGGTGAGCGCCGTGGCGAAGGGTATGGCGCGCAGCCTGGAGGACGGCCGGCAGCGCGGGCTCCTCGACTTCGCATACCGGTTGGACCTCTACCGCCTCATGACCCTGCTCCGGCAGGCACCGGGTGAGACGAAGGCAGTGGTGTTCGGCAGCGTGACAGACGCCAATCAAGGCCTGTGGCGCCATGCCGCAAATGCGGGCTTTGAGGTGGTGACGGTAGAGCGGGGCTTCTCGGGCAAGGAGAAGCGGATGGACACCAGCTTGGTCACCCGCCTTTGCCGCGATGTCTACCGCTTCGGTGACCCGCGACGCGACCACATCACGCTGGTGGCAGGCGATGGCGACTACGAACCGGTCGTGAAGCAGCTGGTCGCGGACGGGTTCACGGTGACGGTGTTGTACTGGGCCCATGCCAGTCGGGAGCTGCGCGAGGCAGCGTCGGCCTTCCACAGCTTAGACCCCTACATCGCAGATCTGGCGCTTGCCTGATTGCGTGGCCGAAGGCGCACCCCCTCACCGCGGCCGGGCTGGACCGTTGCGCTGGATGGCTTGGATTAGGCCACCTTGCGTACCGCCGCCCACCTCTCAGGCGGCGTGCGACTTGCGCTCCTTCGCCTCTGCCTCGGAGCGCTCCTTCCAGAAGGTCATGTCCGCCGCTTTGCTGAACATCACCCGAACGCCGGTGGCGCCCTTGCTCATCCGGAGGTTCCCGCCGTTCTGCGCTCGGTGCTCGGCAACCCAGCGCTTGAACGTCGGATCCTCGCTGGAGCATCCCGCGAACTCGTGCCTGCGGGCCCAGCTAGGCCTGGAACGGCGGGTGCAGCCTGGCCCTTGGCCGCGGTGACACGCCTCTACTCCACACGGATGGCTGCCGCTCGGATGACCTTGCCCCAGCGCACAACCTCACTGTGCATAAAGCGGTCGTACTCTGCTGATCCGGAGACCGAGGCCTCTGCACCTGATCGTGCTAGCGCCTCACGCGTCGTGGGCAATGCCTGAGCCGATGCAACGGCTGCGTTCACGCGGGCGATAATGCTCGGCGGAGTTCGTGCTGGCGCTGCCAGTCCGTACCAAACAGTCGCAACAAGGTCAGGAAAGCCGGCTTCCACCACAGTGGGCACCTCGGGCAGGATGGCGGAGCGCTCCCGGCTGGTGATCGCAAGGGAGCGGAGCTGACCGCCACGGATAAAGCCAAGCGAACTGATCGGTGAATCAAGGCTCATCTGCACTTGACCGGCAATAAGGTCGGTGATTGCCGGACCCTGACCACGGTAGGGAACGTGAACCATGTCCAGGCGCTCCTGGTACTTCAGCAGTTCCTGTCCGACGTGGGTAATGAGGCCGGAGCCGCCGCTGGCGTAGGTGACCTCCCCTGGATGGGCGCGGATGTAGTCTACCAATTCGCGTAACGTGGTGACCGGCAAACGGGGATTTACCACAAAGGTCATGGGCGACGTCGCCCAGGGCGATACACCGCGGAAGTCGCGCGCGATGGAATAGCCGGGCCGCGCGTACAGCGTTTCGTTGATCGCCGTGGCCGGAGTAGTTGCTAGGAGCGTGTAGCCGTCGGCCTCCGCTGCAGCGACGAGCGCGGTTCCGATATTTCCGCCCGCACCGGTGCGGTTCTCGACCACTACGGGTTGGCCGAGCTGGGCGGCCATGGCGGCGGCCATAAGCCGTGCTTGCAAGTCGGCCCCGCCGCCAGCGGCGAAGGGCGAGATCACCCGGATCGGGCGTTCCGGGTACTCCGCCTGCGCTCCCGATGCGGCGAGCAGGATGAGAAGGCTGAGAATGACGGGACGAAACATCGGTAACCTCCGTTACGGGCGGCGGTATCGTGTGCAGACAGGCGGTCGAAGCTCACCCCTGTTCAGGCGTAGGTGACCCCGCAACCAGGCCCGGCGGGCACCGTGATCACGCCAGCCTCGATTGGAAGGGGCGTGAACGGATCGTCCAGAATGTGGTCGTGCTCGGACAGCTCGCAGGCAAAGGGCAGGGTACGCAGTGAGGCGGCAGCGTGCGCCGAGGCGGCCTGCAGCAGCGCCGGGCCAAAGGCCGCGCCCATGCGGGGCGCAATTTGCCCGGCCTCCAGCATGCGCGCCGCAGTGACGAAGTTACGAATGCCGCCGAGCTTGGTGATCTTCAGGTTCACCACGTCCGCCACTCGTCCCTCAATGACACGAAGCACGTCAGCCACGGTCTCCACCGTCTCGTCGGCTTCGACGGCGACAGGCAACGTGCGGGTGACAAGGGCAAGTCCCGCCCAATCGGCGGCGGGCACAGGCTGCTCTACCAGTGCAATGTCGTGCGCCTCCATAGCTTTCCAGGCGGCGATAAAGCCTTTTGCGCTGTAGGACTGGTTCGGATCGAGCGTCAGCGCGATTTTTGGCCCGACTGCCGCACGCACTTCGGCTACGCGGCGCGCGTCGAGTGAGGCGTCACCGGCGAGCTTCAACTTCAGCGTGGCGTACCCCTTCGCCACGAGCGCAGCGGCGGCGATCGCCATCTCGGCCGGTGCTTTAATGGGGAGAATACGGGACTGCTGAATGGTGGTGCGGAAGCACCCGCCCAGCAGCACCGACAACGGTAGCCCTGCGCGGCGCGCGACAAGATCGTGTAGCGCCATATCGATCGCAGCTTTAACGGACCGGTTGCCGGCGAGCGTTGCCTCGGCCATGTCCATGAATGCTGCGAAATCTTCTGGTTCACGGCTTTCCAGCATTGGTAGAAAAAAGCGCAGCCCGGCTTCTGCCCCCTCGCCATGCGTGGTGATGGCCGGAATGGCGTGGCAGTAGCCCAGGCCAGTGATGCCGTTCTCGTCTGTTAGGACCAGCACCCAGCCGCGGAGCTCCGGCACGGTAGCGCGCGCGAACTTCCAGTTCGCATCCTCCTGCCGCTGAATGCAGGGGCGCAGTGCAGCCGTAACGATCGGCATCGTTTCCTCCAGCCGCATCAATTGCACGGCTTCAATCAATCATTCAGCAATATGACCTATCTGATACATGCGTAAAGCGTTTAGCCAGCGAGGCTGCATCTCCGTCGCCCTTCAGCCTACGGGTGAGCGGTCATATCGCTCATGAAAGGTCAAACCGCGGATCACCCGCTTGCGGAGGGATGCTCAGGTGCAGCTTCGCTGCATGGCTTGGACCGGGCCACATCGCGGTCTGTGACGCCCCACGAGCAGCTGTCCCAAGGCTCAGGCTGCGTGCGACTTGCGGTCCTTGGCTTCCGCCTCCGAGCGCTCCTTCCAAAAGGCCATGTCCGCCTCCTTGCTGAACATCACCCGAACGCCTGTGGCGCCCTTGCTCATCCGGAGGTTCCCGCCGTTCTGAGCCCGGTGCTCGGCCACCCAGCGCTTGAATGTCGGATCCTCATCGGAGCAGCCCGCGAACTCCAGCACCCCGGCGATCTCTTCCTGCTTGCGACGCTTGACCATCTGTCAGAACCCTACCGGTGTATGGGAAGAACGCTGGCGCATGCCGCTCACCGGCCGCCCACTTAACACCGTTCAACGAAGAACCAGATGGCGAGACGGAAGACGCACCCCTGCGCAAAGCTGGTGAGGGATGACGTGTGAGGCTCAGGGCTGAAGTGCCCGCGGATGCGGGACCTGCAATCGCCTGGGCGACAGCAACACCAACTCCGGACGGGAACGTCGACCAAAGATGAAGCGATTACAAGGCACTAAACCTTGTAGACTAAATCGCCCAAGTCCCAAGCTCTGGAGACGATGGCTTCTCCGGAGAGAGAAAACGGCGCTCATTCCGCACTCGAAGTATCAAGCTATGCGCGGAAAGTGAGGCCAGAACACACGGAGAAACGCGATACCAACCTGCCAGAGAAAAGTTGTCTCGTGGAAAGTTGGAGCAGCGAGAGGAACTGGGCGCAAACATTCTCTGGGCGCCAGGAGGCAGGTAGGAGGGCGCAGAAAATTTCGGCGGTGCTGCCGCGCATGCTAGGTCCGGTTAGCGCTTGAGCCAGTCGAGGGTGGCGACGAGGTGCAGGACGCCAAGGAAGGACGGCGGATTTCTCGTAGCGCGTGGCGACAGCGCGCCACTCCTTGAGCCTGGCTCAGAGACGTTCGACCCTGTTGCAATTGTTGTAATACAATCTGTACAGGCGACCGGGGCCTCGCTCCTCTTGGGCGGTATCGTCGGCCGTGCGCCGAGGCTCCAGACGTGCTCGCCAAAGGCATGGCTGGAGTAGCCGCGGTCTCCCACAACCCAGAGCGGCACACCAGGGAGGGCGGCGAGAAGAGGGACGGCGTGGGGCAGCTCGTGCGCTCGGCCCGGTGCGAGGGAGAAGGCGACGGTGCGGCCCGCACTGTCGGCGATCACGCAGACCTTGGTACTGAAGCCACCACGGGTTGAAGCACTGCTTCGGACCGGCCAAGCGCCTCACGCTCGCCTCGCTCCGGCGCTGTCGCTCCTTTTTGGCTGCCCCTACCGCCTTCTGGTGTGCACGGATCGAGGTGCCGTCGAGGAAGCTCATGCCGAGCCTGATGCCTCTCTCCTGTACCAAGGCGAGCAAGCGTTCCCAGACGCCGAGGCGTGACCAGCGGATGAATGTCTGATCCGCCATCCACTACGGCCCCTCGTTCGCAGGCAGGGCTCGCCACTTCGCGCCATTGTCGTGCCGCCAGAGGATCGCACCGATGGTTCGGCGCAGGTGCTGCGGCGGCACCTTGGCGTCCGGGTGGCAAGCCTCGATCAGTGGCTTCAGCAACGTCCACTGCTCCTCCGTCGGCGCCATCCCGTTCTCCGAGAACTGAGAGATCGCGGGCATCACACCCAGGATTCAGGCGCTAACAGGCCTGAGAATTTCCGGGCTGGACATCAAGTGGCGGAGCGCCGACTTGGAGCTACCCGGATCCGACGCCGGCACCGTGGCAATATGGTGTAATACTCGGCTCAAGGGCCTTTTGAGGAACCGCTGGTAAGGGTTGGATGCGGTAGCGGGCGGTGGGTCAGCTGGTAGGTGCGGCGTGTCGGTACCGGGTGGCGCCGTGCGCGGCACCGAGGGCGAGCGCGGCAAGGAGCACCATCAGAACGGCGCCTGCCAGCCGCTTGAGGTTGATGACGGCGGCGGTGAGGAAGGCCCGGATCTGCATGTTGGCGAGGCTTCGCCGAACGGCGCGGGCAAGGCCATGCCAGGTCTTCGCCTCGCCGTGGACGCCTTCGACCAGGCCACGGTGGCGGTGGTAGAGCGCCCGCTCGCGCGGTCCCCAGCCGGCGTATTTGCGGCGGGCACGCAGCAGGGCTGGATGGTCCTTGTGCAGCAAGATGGCGCGCCGGCGCATGGTGGTGCTGAAAGGGATCGCACGCAGGCGGCAGGGCTCGCAGTCTGGATGACCGCTTCGATGTCGCGCTGCTCGAGAGCGGCAAGGACGCGAGTTATGGCATAGCTCGCGTCCATCGTGGCGACCCCCATGGGCACCCCGGTCGCCGCCTGGATCGTGTCGAGCTGGGCCTCGACAGCCTTGGTGTCGTGCTGCGCGCCGGTGGTCATCGCAACGTCGAGCACCACGCCAGCCGCAGCATCGACGGCCATATGCTGCTTGTAGGCGGGCTCGACCCGGCACGCCCGATTGCTAGTCGCCAGACTGGCGGCTGGGTCGGTCCGGCAGACCGGCTCGGCAGGGCCGTTCGCCACCTCGACCACATTCGTGTGCCGTCGCGCGATCGTCTCCCAGCTCACATCGGCGCGCACCAGGGAACTGTCGATGTGCACCACTTCGCCCTTTCCAACGCCGGCCGCGACGCAGGCCTCGACGGTGCGCGTGAAGATGCGTCAGAACCGCTCCGCGCCCCAGCGCTGGCGGATGCGCGTCAGGTTGGAATGGTCAGGCAGCGCCTCGGCCAGCCCGAAGCCGGCGAATCAGCGAATGGCGATATTGACCGTCGCCTCTCGCATCAGCCGCCGGTCGTGCACGATGCCGAGTAACAGGCCCGCCAACATCAGCCGGACCGCCGCCTCCGGGTCGATACCTGTTCGTCCGCTGCCTGCCGCGTAGTACTCCGCAACCTCTGCCTGCAGCCAGCCAAGATCGAGAACCCGGTCGACACGGGCGAGGACGTGATCGTTCGGGATCAAGTTCCGCAGCGAACCGGCAAACGCCAGCTCGTGTTGGCCTCGTGCTCGATGTCCCAGCATCCCACTGCCCCGATCCGCCGACACCGCAGCGAATCAGGACGCAGTGACTTTCTCAACAAGCCCATGAGCCGGTATAAGTCCAATCGGACGACGATCGCCACCGCGCGAGAGCTGATCCACCCCTGTCCAGCCGCACGATTTTGACGCGCGTGGCTTCCGCCTGCTTGAGGGCGTTGGCCACGGCCTTCTGGTACCAGTGCCTACGGCATGGTGAGCAGTGCCCTGGTTCACATACGGCGCTGGCAGCCTCCGGTCGCCTCCTTCGGAGCTATGTCAAACTGCGCCGCGCGTTGGGCAGGCGCCGTGTAGGGCGCTCCCGCGTTCTGAATCCAAGAGAGGGCAGCCCGGACGCGTGGCGTGCCGGTGAGTTCCGACAGCAGCGTAAGCGACTGAATAGCGAGGATGCCGTAGACGCCTTCGCTGTTCGCCCAGCCGTTGCCGTTCGACAGGTTGCGCGCCCGCGTCTCCTGGCCGATCCGCGCCCAGGTGCTGAAAGGCGACTGCGGCTGGCCTTCGGGTGCGATGGCGAGGTTATAGGCGCAGCCGTCATGCGGGTTGAAGCCGCGGTCGCCCGAGAGGAAGCGCCCGGCGATGAAGTTCTCCATCCAGTCGAGCACGGCGCGCGCATCCGCGTTTCCCCGCCGGGCGGAGAGGGCCGCGGTGGAGACGAAGTAGTCCTGCTGCCAGGGTGGTAAGGCGCCGGACGTACCGTACTCGCCGGGGATCCAGCCATGGGCCTCGCCCTGGCGCCGCGTCCATTCCGGTATCTGCGCGCGGATCCAGGCCCAGTTGCTGGCGGCCACCCCGCGCAGGTAGTCGCCGGTGCGGTCTCCCCGTGGAGCGGCCCAGGCGGCGTTATCGAGCTGGCGCATGCTCCAGGCAGCGCCGCGGACCTGCACGCCGCGCACGATGTTCGCCTCCCCCTCCCCGCGCGGCGCGGGCCAAAGGCTGATGATGTTCCAGGCGCTCTGCGCCAGCAGCTCGTCCAGGAAGGCGCGCCGGCCGGTCAGCACGAGCGGCACGGTGGAGAGATCGGGCTGGTGCGCCGTGTCGGGCGTCCAGCCGGTGTCGCTGGAGACGTTCTGCATCAGACCACCCGGCGGCGGGCCGCCCCGGCCGTCCACCCAGAGGCGCGGCCATTTCTTCACGTCCAGCCAGCCGTTCACGGAGGGGTCCCACATGTGCCAGGGCACAGACCCCGCCGCCTCCGCCTGCCCGATGGACACAGTGGCGGCCCGCTGGTCGCCCGTGCCGAGCCAGAGCGCTTGCGGCTCGGTGACTGGCCCGATATCCGCCCGCCCGCCAGTGGAGGGCATGGCGCGGGTGATGCCGCGCGCCTCCAGCGGGGCCGACCAGTTGCCCTCGCCCACCTGCTGCGCGAGCCGGCCGAGCGCCCGGTCTACTGTACCGCCTGACATCCTGTAGCGCGGCACGGCACCCGCATCGGCGAGGTAGTTCGTGTCGTGCCGCGGGCGGGGTGGCTCGGCCGCAGGCTTGCCGTGGTCGGCGGCCAGCAGCCGGCCCCAACCGGTGTAATGCCACTGGTGAAGAAGGCCGGTCCGCATCGCCTCCCGCCCGTCCAGCAGCACCCGTACCCCGTAGGAAACGGCCCCGCCGCCGGGGCGCATGGCGGCGTCGTTGCGCAGCCAGACATCCGTCCAGATCGTGCCGTCGCTCCGCACCGACACATCCGCCACGACCCGGAGCGAGGTCACGCCGGCCAGTGAGGACGCGGGCACATCAACCGAGACGCGCCGCTGCACGGCCAACGGACCGGACTGCCAAGCCTGGTCGGCCGGCGCGGACCGGAAGGCTGAGAGAAGATCCAGGCGCCAGACCTGCCCGGCCGCAGCTGCCAGTTCCAGCACCGCGCTACGCCCCCAGCGGCCGGCAGCGATGTTCAGCGGCTCCGCGGGGCTGCCGGTGGCGGACATCAGCATCACCTCGCGCTCCTGCCCCTTGGCGATGGCGGGTGGAGCGAGGGAGACGACGGCGAGCCGCGCCGAGCCGTCGGGATGGGCCGCGATGACGTCGAGTTGCGCTGGAATCTCGCGCCCGTTGGCATCGCGAGCGCGAAGGACGGCACCGTGCGGCACGTGGCCGGGCTGAAAAGCCTGCCCGAAGACCGTGACGGTCCCGCTTGGCGCGCCCGTTCCTTCTAGTACCAGGCCGACGATCTCGCCCGGCGCGGCGGGGCAGGGCACGGCCGGGGCGGCCTCGGCAGGGCCCGGTCGAACAAGTGCCCCCGTTCCGAGTGCTAAGGCGGCACGGCGCCCCAGCGAATGCCGAAAGGGGTGGTTCAGACGCGTCATCCTTAGGCTCCCTATACCCGGTGGAGGAGGGCGAGTTGCACAGCAGTCGTCTTGCACCAGCCAAGACGATAAGCATGGGCCCGGAGCCATCGCAGCAGGTCAGGCCGGACATAAGACGGCGAACACGACGGAACTGAAGTCTTTGACGGTGACTGGAATACCGCGTGACTCTATATCATTAATGAGAAGGATCAATCTTTCTGAGATTGAGCCGGAAAAACTTTTGTGCCGCCGCCTCGCGGCTCATCCCGTCCAGCACGTTCGCTAACGCGATCAGCAGGGCCGAGACCCGCCCGTCACGCTCGCGCCCGGCCACCTGCCGGAGGCTCCCCGCCTCCATGTCAGTTCAGATCGCAACCGTCGCACCCATTCTGTGCCCCCCGCCGCCTCGCAGAGCACCGAATCAAACCAGTCCGCGCGTCACCTCACACGCATGAGTCAAGAGTTCGTGGGGCGGGTATTGCCTCCAACCGAGAGCACCTCATGACGGCCTGTCAGGCAAGCTAACGCACGGGCATCTCAAAAATGATCCTTCATCCCGAAAAGTGAGTTTTTAGTTGACGTGATCCGTTACGATGCCGCAGCATAGCGAAGAACCAAAAGGGATTGATGCGGCCGGCGTCCCCGCCGTCGCGAACAGTCGTCGTTGAAGGACAGTTCTTCCCGCCATGAGAACTTTTCGCTTTCCTCATAAGCTCCGGCAAATTCCAGCACAGATGCACCATCACCGCATCGCTGCGATCGAACGCACTCCTCAACTGCAGGCGCAGGCCACAGGCCTCATGTACCTTAGTCAAATCTGCCACCGCGATGTACGGTCCTGGTTGGTTGCGATCAAGTCCGTGGCCCAAGTGGTTGGGCCTGGCGAGTTCACGGTGCTGGATGACGGGACGCTTACCAAAAACGATTACAAGCTTCTTCGTCGGCATGTGGAAGGCTTGCGCATTCTGCCGATCGTCGCAGTTCCTATGGAGGGGGTTCCAAGTGGCGGTTGCTGGGAACGGCTGATGGCAATCCTTGGTCTTTGTTCAGACTACTATGTAGTGCAAGTTGATGCTGACGTCGTAGTGAACCTTCCGCTTGGCGAGGTAACCGCGGCCATAGCTGCTAACCGTGCTTTCACCCTCTCAGGGGAACAAGGTGCAATGGTCACGACGGCCTGCGAAGCTGCGGAGCAGGCCAAACTAGTGAGCTATTCGCATGTTCAGATTGCTGCTGAGCAGTTATTAGATCAAATGCCTGATGCCCACGCATTGCGCTATGCGCGAGGTTGCGCAGGATTTGCCGGATTTCCACGCTGTGTCTCTCCGATGACTATAACCTCGTTCTCGAACTTCATGCGACAACATTTGGGGGATCGTTGGAGTGCGTGGGGGTCAGAGCAGGTAGCATCGAATTTCCTGATCGCGAACAGCGGCACAGACCCGCTAATACTGCCGTGGCATCGCTTTCCTGCATTCGGCCTTTCGCGCGATACCAGTCAAGCTGCGCTGATACATTTTGTCGGGTGCCATCGCTACGAAAGCGGTGTGTACACTCGGATGAGCAAGGCAGCGATTCGGCGACTGTTAGGAAAAACGTCTATTTTCCGACCAGCCTTATTTGCGCTAAAACTCGGAAAGCAAGGCCTCGAACGAGCTCAAGCTTAGGAGGGCTCTTGCGAGCGTACTGGTGGAGCTACGAGCCAACGTCCATACAAGTTCGACAGTTCGCGGGGGTATTGAGCATGGCGTCTACCTCGAAGACGCAGTGCGCAGTGCAGATGAATTTGGCTTCAGTTCGAGTATGCAATCCGCTGCTGCATCAATTATCTGTCCTTGTGCCTGCTTCAGACCCTGTTGCGCAATTCGGGTGATGAGCACGAATGCCCCTCTATTCTGGTTTGGTCAGGCGACAGCGACGGAGTTGGGCATGCCGAGCCGGTTGTAGGTGTTGAGGATGGCGCAGCGGATCTGCACCTCAGCCACTTGGCGGGCGGGATCATGTGCCGCGAGCCGCTCGCCGAGACGTTTGATGCGTGACATCGCTGTCTCGGCCAGGCTGCGGCGATGGTAGCCGCTCCAGCGGCGTGGACCGGTGTCTCTGATGGCAATCTGGTCCATGCTGAAGCGGCTCGGGCACTCGCATAAAAAAGACCCTGAGGGCGTCCGAGCAGGACAGGACCGATGTAGCGGCCCATCGGCGCCACTAGCGTGTCTGGCAGCGCACCATGGATCCCGAGCGCTTCGTCTTCATCGACGAGACCGGCGCCGCCACGAACATGCTCCGCCGCTACGGCTGAGGGCTGCGGAGTGAGCGCCTGGTCGATGCCGGGCTGCACGGCCACTGGCGCACCACCACCCTCATCGCGGGGCTGCGTAGCACCGGGCTCGTTGTCCCTCTCGTGTTGGATGGCTCTATGACTGGCGAGGCGTTCCTCGCCTACATCGGGCGGTTCCTCGCGCCCACCCTCACCAGGGGTGACGTGGTGGTCCTCGACAATCTTCCCGCCCACAAGGTCGCCGGTGTACGCGAGGCGATCCGCGCCACCGGCGCCGGCCTCCTCTACTTGCGGCCCTACAGCCCGGACCTGAACCCCATCGAGCAAGCCTTTGCCAAGCTGAAGGCCCTGCTCTGAAAGGCCGCAGCCCGACTCCGCAAGACCGTCTGAACCACCATCGGCAAGTTGCTCGACACTTTCACGCCAATCGAATGCTGGAACTACCTCGCTAACTCAGGCTATGCGTTCGAGTGAAGTGGAAAGCTCTAAGCCTCAGGCCTGGGGCGCCGCGCCCTCAGCGCCCGGCCGGCGCAGCTTCGACAGAAGGCGGGCGCCCTCCTCGAAAAGGGGATGGCGCAGCGCCCAGAGGAGGGCGGCCCAGGCCAGGCCGCCGGCCGCTACGCCCGCGAGAACCACCGGAAGCGGCGCCAGGGGCGACCATCCGTAGAACTGCATCACGACGGCAGCCGGCAGGACAGCGGCGACCACGAGCAGCAGGCTGCGGCCGTAGATCGGCACGTAGTCGGCCCATCGCGTGTCCGTCATGCGCTCGAGGTGCGGGCGGTAGACGAGGTACATGATAACAGCCTCCACCACCTTCGTTGCCGCCGCGGCCTCAAGGCTGACAAGGCAGCCGAGGGTGAAGAGGGCGAGCGAGGCCGGGGCGCGCAGCATCTCCAACCGCGTCTGGCGCGCCGTCTCGTTGGAGATGACGAAGATGTCATAGGCCACCATGATCGGCACGAAGAGCGCCGCCGAGAGCGAGAGGATGCCTAGCGGCATGATCGCGTCGAGCCACTTCTCGCCGAAGAGGGCGAGGACCAGGGGCCCGGAGACGACGCCGATGCCGACGAAGACCGGCCAGAGGAAGCCGGTCAGCACCTGCGTAAGCCGCAGGTAGCTGTGGCGCAGCGAGATCCCCTGTCGCTTCTGCTCCGCGAAGTCCACGAAGAGCACGCGCAGGACGATGATCTGGATGTTCTCCCACAGCACGCCCGTCAGGCTCGTCGCGCGGGAATAGATGCCGAAGGCGGCGAGGCCGAGGAACTTCGCGAGCACGAGGTCTGCCATCCTGCCCTGCAGCCCGTTGATGGCGGAGATGGCGAGCATCTGCGTCCCGAAGCGCACGACGTCCCGCCAGTCCCTCAAACTCGGGGAAAAGACGATCGTATCGCGCGCGAAGAGGTTGTTCAGGACGGCCGCGACCACGGCCATGATTAGCTGGCCGTAGGCGAGGCTCATGTACCCATGGCCTGCAGAGGCGAAGGCCAGCGTCGCCGCGTTCGCGAGCGAGTAGCGGAGGATATTGATGATGGCGACGAGGCGGAAATCCCCACGTCGCTCGATCGAGGTGGCGGGGATGAAGTCGAAGATCCCGACCAGCGGCAGGATCGCCATGACGCGGAGGAGGTCCTCCACGCCCGGTTCCTTCAGCAGCGCGCCGCCGAGAAGGCTCAGGACCAGGATGGCGAGCGAGACGGCGACCGCGAGAATGCCGTTGATCGTGAAGAGTGTTCGCCTCAGCGGCTCGGTCACCTCCACCGCGCGGATGAAGTAGGAGCCGAGGCCGAAGGAGCGGATTATGGAGAGGAGGCCTACGATCGAGAGCGCAATCGCGAAGATCCCCATCTCATAGGGGCCGAGTAGGCGCGCGATGAGGATCGAGACGACGAACTGGAGGACGAACAGGCTGCCCTGCGACATCGTCATCCACGCAAAGCCTTGTCTTATAGACGCCACGCACTGGTTCCTTATGAGCCGATCACATCCGTCATTTGGCTGGCCGTGGAGCGGCCGATCCGACGTTCTTGGTCGAGCGAAGTCGCAGGACGTGCCGACATAAAACGACAACGCAACGGTCGCGTCACGGTGACCACTTGGTTCTCCTGTGAACGTGATCGTTGGGCGCTCTCCGGCCGGCTGTGAGGCCGTTTACCGAAGAGCCTTTCTGGGACTGCGTTGCACCGACCAGTTTGGAGGCGCGGGCGGTTCACGGCGGATACGGGCTTACGGCACCGGTGCTCCTATAGAGATCAAGCAGGAACTTGGGCCGAATTGGTGGGGTGGGGAGTGCGGCAAAGATCGCCAAAGATTTCCCGCACGACCAAGCGCTTGACGCAGCAGATGATTCCCGGATTGCTCTTTCCCTCGGCGGTGCGGCGCTGGACGTAGCCGAGGATCGGTTGGTGGGTGAGCATACGCACGACCACGACACGGTGGAGTGCGGCGTTGGCCTGGTGGTACCCGCCGCCATTCAACAGATGCCGGCTGGTCTAAGCCATGGAGGTGGAGCCCGGTTTGCCGAAGGCGACGCGAGAGGTCGCAGGGAGGCAGGGTGGAGCAGGGGAGCACGATCGACCCTGCCGAACACTCAGAAGGCGCCTGCTACGTTCGCTACCGCCCTTCAGACTCGTGCGTCGCGCCGTAGCGCGGCCTCGGCCCTGCTCGCAGCCGGGGATGCCGGGGACGGACGGCCTTTCTGACCGGTAACGTTGAAGCCTTGCGTGCCACCCTGGCCGCGCTGAAGCAACCCGCGACCCGGAGATCCAACCGCGCCACGCCCTCCGCGCGAGGGCACGAAGCAGCAGGTCATCCTCACCCTCCTGCGCCACCCTGAGGGCGCAACCATCACGCACATCATGGAGGCGACTGGCTGGGCGCAGCACACGGTCCGCGGCTTCTTCGCCGGGTTGAAGAAGAAGGGGCCACACGGTCGAGGTGCTGGAGCGGGTGCGCCAAGTCGGGCCAGGGTCACAGGGCGTGAAGGGCAGCCACAGCGTTTACCGCATCGCCGCCGGGGAGCAGGCTTGATGCCGGTACCGCGTCGCTTCCCCGCTCATGGCCGCAACTCGGGGCTGTGCTGGTGACGGCGCGGCTCAGTCAATCACCCAGTGGGGAAGAACGCTCTTGAACTATAGCGGATTAAGTTTGCTGAGCGCTGCGGTGGGACAAGGCTCGGAGCCAGACAGTGCTTAGTTGACCTCGATCCGTCGCTCGATAAACCTCTGCGCTGGACGCATGGTCTATTCGGCAGATCTGCCGCTGGGAGAAGAAACGCATGAACTTGGAGCGTGGTCTCGCGAGAACCAAGTTTGGCCAGATCCACTACCGCAGGGCTGGATCCGGCGAAAGTATCATGCTGTTCCACATCAACCAGCAGTCCTCTGCGCTCATGCTAGAGCTGATGGAGGTGCTGGCTGCGCGCTTTCAGGTCGTGGCAATGGATTACCCGAGCTACGGCATGTCGGACCACGTAACGGAGCAGCCAACAATTGGCGACTATGCCGCAGTTGCGGTCGAGGTGATGGACGATCTTGGCATCGAGCGGGCGCATGTTCTGGGCGAGGCGGTCGGCTCCCTGGTGGCAACGGAGGTCGCGGGAGCCTATCCGGCCCGAATTGGCAAGACAATCTTAGTGAACTGCCCTTTCGTGCCAGGCGCCAGACCGAAGGGGACCGACGGAGACATCCCTCGAGAAACGCGGCCAGGAGATGCCTCGGGCTTTCCGCTGACCCGTACGATTGAATACCTTCTTGAGAACGATCCCGAACACGCGCCCATGTACCCGACCCAATCCTGGATGGACCGTATCAACGTGGCGCAGATCGAGGCCGGGCGGGAACGATGGCAAGCCATTGATGCCCTTCACCTGTACGACCTGAAGGCCGGGCTGCGCCGTTTGGCGTGCCCGGTGCTCATGCTAACTGGCGAGAACTTTTACTTCATTCAGCATAGGGATGAGATGCTGCGGCAGGTGGATGGTGCCCGCCTGAAGATTATCCCTGACGCTCGCTTCTGCATGACGTGGGAGCGGGCCCATGAGGTTGGCGCCGCCGCCATCGCCTTCGTGGACGAGACGCCTGCCTGATCCGCCAAGGAGCACCGGCGCTACTGCTTCGGGATACCGGCTGCCTCGATAAGACCTGCCCAGCGGGCCGTTTCGTCAGCAAGGAATGTCCTGAACTGCGTGGGATCCATCGGCGCGGGCCGCACGCTCAGTTCCAGTAGCCTCTCCCGGATCTCTGGTAGGGTCACGACGCGGCTCATCTCCTTACTGAACTGCTCGATGATGACGTCCGGCGTGCCCTTCGGTGCCGCAACCCCGTTGAACGACACCACCACGTACCCGGGTACTCCGGCCTCGATCACGGTTGGAACCTCTGGCAATAGCGGGAACCGCGCGTCCGAGCAGACGGCCAGCAATCTCAGACGTCCGGCCTGCACTTGGGGCATCAGAGGCGCCAGAACCTCGTTCCCAATGTGGACGTCGCCGGAGGTCGTGGCGTTCATCAGGTCCGGTGTGGAGCGATAGGGCACGCTCGTCATGTCCACCCCGGACATGCTCCGCAGCAGCTCCGCAGCCAGATGTTGCCCACTGCCGACAGCGATCGAGCCAAGATTGATCCGGCCGGGTTGCGCCCGTGCAGTGGCCAGCACGTCCCCCAGGGTGCGGTGAGGACTGTTCGCACTCGTGAAGAAAGCGTGGTCGAAGGTAGTCAGGCGCCCCACCGGTGAGAAATCGCGCGCGATGTCATAGGGCACGTTGCGGTAGAGTGACCCGGCGGTGGTGTTGGAGGTGGTCAGCAGCAGCAGCGTGTAGCCATCGGCAGGGCTGCGCATGACGTTCTCGGCTGCCACAAACCCGACGGCGCCGGGCCGGTTATCGATGATGATGGGCTGACCAAGTGCCTCGCCGAGTTTCGCTGCCACCAACCGAGCGGTGATGTCACCGATCCCACCGGGCGCAAAACTAAGCACGAGGCGGACCGGCCGGCTGGGCCACCGGCCGTCTCGCTGTGCGAGCGCCGGACGGGTTAGAGTAGCCGTTCCCGTCCCCAGCACGGCAGCTCGTCGTGACACCAGCATGTTGGCTCCTCCCAATTCGTTTTGGACAGTATGCTGTACCTGTCGTGCGCGTTTGCCAAATCTCCTCGGGTCTCCCGCCCCAATCTTGGTGGAACGTGTCCTGGAGCGCCGAGGCTCCCTTCTTTCAAATACCTGCTTGGTGCCCGCAGCGCTACATTGTGCATTGCCGCCACAAAGCCGCTTGGCGGCCCATCATACATGCAGCTGATCCTCAGGAGGGCTCTGCCCTCGGTCCGAATGCGCTCGCAATCTGCTTGGCTATGGCTTCAAACCGAGCGAAGCATCACCCGTGCAAGGAGCAGACGCCCTGCCGCCACCCTGACCGGCTCTCGTCAGGGCTTTGGGTCGTAGGACCCGACTCATCGGATCCGACGCAGGGACCTGCCGATGGCGAAGCCGCTCTCCCCCACTCAGGCGCAGATCCTCACCACCGCTGCCCAGCACCCAGCCAAGCTGGCCGAGGCGCCTCCAAACCTGCCCGCTGCCGCCCGGAATGCGGTGTTCCAGAGCATGCTGAAGGCTGGGCTGCTGGAGGAGGCCCCCGATCCAGGCGGCAGCCCAACGAAGGTCTTGCGGATCACCACAGCAGGGCTGGCGGCAGTTGGTGTGCCGAGTATGGCGGAGCTGGTCGGAGAGGCTGCTCAAGTGGCGCAGGAGGGCAGGGAGGCAGGCAAGACCAGCACGGCCGCGTCAGGGGCCCAGATGCCGCCCATTGCACCCGTTGCCCCGCCACAGCCTTGCACCACGCTGCGAGACGCCGCAGTGGCCCTGCTGGTAGCCTGGGATGCGGGGGTGGAACGCTCCGCCCTGCCGGCTTCCATCGAGGCTCTAAGGGCTGCCCTGAACCGCAGCAGGGCAGGTCGGCCGGTTCGTGACCCCTCCGCTGCGCGCCGCCCGCGTGAGGGCACGAAGCAGCAGGCGGTCCTCACCCTCCTGCGCCGGGCAGAGGGCACGACCATTGCCCAGGTCATGGAGGCGACCGGCTGGGCCCAGCACACGGTACGGGGCTTCCTGGCCGGGTTGAAGAAGAAGGGCCACACGGTTGAGGTGCTGGAGCGGGTGCGGCAAGTCGGGCCTGGGGCACAGGGAGCGAAGGGCAGCTACAGCGTCTACCGCATCGCCGCCGGGGAGCAGGGCTGATGGCGGCCCCGCGTCGTCCCTCCGCCCAGGCCCGATACGCGGTCGCCCTGTACCGGGTCTCCACCGCCGAGCAGGGCCACTCTGGGCTGGGCTTGGAGGCTCAGCAGGCCAGCGTCCGCGCCTTCGTCGCGCGCGAGGGCTGGACACTGGTCGCCGAGGACCGGAGCTTGCCCGTCTTAGAACAAGGCAGACGGCGCCACCGTTGAACCTGTGCCGCCCCGGACTTTCAGAGGTTGCACCGCGAAGGCGAACTCGTGCTGGCCACGCTGCGCGAGCACGTCGAGCTTCATGTTCTCCAGCAGGTGGACGCCGTAGACAGCGAGCGCAAGCTGATGCACGGGCAGACTCGCATCCGGCAGGGTCTTGGATGGCGAGCACTCCACCGGCCAGTTGTCCGACCCCATCAGCATCGGGTTCTGCCGCAGGATCCATTCGGCGGCCGCCACCCCCAAGCCAGGACAGGACGCAACAAAACGGGCGTTCTCTCGCCCCCAAAGCAGACCCCAACCGGTGTGAATGATCACAGCGTCACCTTCTTCCATCCGCGTATTTTGGCGGGTGAGTGCTGCCTGAAGGTCGTCGGGTGTGATCTCGTAGGTATCGGGTAAGGTAGGAACACCCTTAAGCGCGGCTACATCGATCAGGATGCCCCGTGTGAAGATTGTGCCAACGGTGTCGACACCCATCTCGGTAAAGCCGTTACGGCTCATGATACGAGGAATGTTGACGCAGTTGTATCCCTCATCACCGATAGTCTGGTGAGGGAAGGCATCGAGCTGAGTGCCAACCTGGCCGATCTCAGCAACGACCAATTCCTCGTTCGACCCGCGGCGGTTAGCTTCCGGGTTCATGAAGGTCTGCTTGAGGTGCACGTCAAAGCGACGGGTGCCGAAGAAAGGCATTTGCTGATTAAGTGTCTGGCCGCACTCCACGATTTCGCCGGTGCGTATGAGGGTAGCAGCACGCTTGGCGCGCTCGGGCGTCATAAGGTTCATCGAGCCACGACGATCGGCGGCGCCCCAGCGGGAGGGGCAGCGGTCCGCATTCGCCGGCGGGGACCATTGCTGGGGCGTTTGCGCCACAGCGGTCGCAAAGAGGCCATGTGCGCCGACGCAGGCGCAGGCTGCGCCGAACACGGCACTTCGGCGAGAGAAGGAATGCATCAGCCTTGGCCTCCAGTGGCGCGCTCTCCGGCTGCGGATTGCAGCGTCGGGCGAGCCTGGAAGTAAGGATGAGCACGGCTTGACAAGTTGACCAACCGAATCCTACGCAGATCGGTAACCGCAACGGGCGCAGACCTGACGCAAGCGCGGCAGCCACCCGCGGCACTTTATTTTGAGTTCGGGCACGCACGACAATAGTGCTCCTACAGCCGCGTTAGCACGAAGTTGGCGTTGTGCGTGGCGGCCTGCCTACCTGGCCACTCCAGCAATCATACCTGGTCAAGCAATAAAGAAGTAGAAGGCTTCGACTGGCATGCAGGCGCTTGCTTGGTTCTCACACCAGAGCGAATGACCGGTTGCGGGTTGCTGCACTTCCCTCCCGCGCCACCCTGACCGGCTCTCGGCAGGGCTTCGGGTCGTAGGACCCGATGGTCGGGTCCGAGCCAGAGACCTGACGATGACGAAACCGCTCTCCCCGACCCAAACGCAGATCCTCAACGTCGCCGCGCGGCACCCGGACGGGCTGGGTGAGGCGCCCTCGAACCTGCCGGCCGCCGCCCGGACCTCGGTGCTTCGGAGCATGGTGAGCGCCGGGCTGGTGGAGGAGGTTCCCAATCCGCGCGGCAGCGCTACGACAATGTGGCGAATTTCCGCAGCCGGGCTGACGGCAGTGGGTGAGCCGAGGGCGGCGGAGTTGGCCGGAGAGGCCGCTCAAGTGGCGCAGGAGGGCAAGGAGGCAGGCAAGACCAGCACGGTCGCACTGGAGGTCCAGGTGCCGTCCGCTGCCCAGCCGCAGCCTCGCAGCACGCTACGAGACGCTGCAACCGCCCTGCTGGCGGCCTGGGATGCGGGGGTGGAACGCTCCGCCCTGCCGGGTTCGATTGAAGCGCTCAGGGCTGCTCTGAGCCGCAGCAGGGCCGGTCGGCCGGCACATGACCCCGCCGTTCCGTCCCGCCTGCGTGAGGGCACCAAGCAGCAGGCTGTCCTCACTCTCCTATACCGGGCAGAGGGCACCACGATCGCCCAGGTCATGGAGGCCACCGGCTGGGCGCAGCACACGGTCCGCGGCTTCCTCGCCGGTCTGAAGAAGAGGGGCCACACGGTCGAGGTGCTGGAGCGGGTGCGGCAGGTCGGGCCGGGATCGCAGGGTGTGAAGGGGAGCTACAGCGTCTACCGCATTGCGGCCGGGGAGCAGGGCTGATGGCCGCTCCTCGTCGCCACTCGACCCAGACCCGCTACGCGGTGGCGCTGTACCGGGTCTCCACCGCCGAGCAGGGGCACTCGGGCCTCGGCCTGGAGGCGCAGCAGGCCAGCGTCCGCGCCTTCATCGAGCGCGAGGGCTGGACCCTCGTTGCCGAGCACCAGGACATCGCCTCGGGCAAAGACGATCGCCGGCCCGGGTTCCAGGCGGCGCTCACTCGCTGCCGACAGCTCGGCGCGGTGCTGGTGGCGGCGCGGTTGGATCGGATTACCCGGCGCGCCCACACTCTCTCGGGGCTGCTGGAGGAGGGCATCTCCATTCGGGCCGCCGACATGCCCGGTGCCGACGACCTGATGATGCGAGTCTACGCCGCGATGGCTCAGAAGGAGCGGGAGCTCATCTCGGAGCGCACGAGGGCGGCGCTGGCGGCGGCACGAGCGCGAGGGGCGGTGCTGGGAGGGGACAGGGGCTGGAGGCCGCCTGCTCCACCCTGTGCTGCTGCAGCCGCAGAGGCGCGCCAGGAGGAGGCGATCCGCACCGCACACCGGCTGGCGCTGGAACTAGAGGTACTCCGGGCCGAAGGGATCATCACCCACCTGGGGCTTGCGCGAGCGCTGACGGCGAGAAAGGTAGCAACGCCGCGGGGACGAGCAGTGTGGACTCACACCACTGTCGCGCGGGTTATCGAGCGGCTCGGAGTATAGCTACAGACTGGTTTTGTCCGCCCTGAGTAGATCGTAGCTTGTATGTCCGAGCCTGGCCGGAAGCGGAACGGCGGCTTTCAGGCAACATCACTCGGAAGCGGACGCAATTGGACGTCAGTTTGCGTGGCTCGACGGGATGGTGCGCCTTGCAACCCTCACCAAGGCAGCGCTGCGAGTATTGGATTTTGCCTCGTGGCGGACTAACGCGGTCGCCTCATCGGGCACGGCTGGCCCGCCACTCTGTCGAACACTTGGCCATCCTCGATCGGCTGAAGGCAGCAATTTTGAGTAGGCCGCCGGGCTGCTCGTGCAGCACCTCGACACGGGCCACGCCTTCAATGCGCGGCTCGTCGCCGGTGCGCGGCTGAAGCTGAAGGGGGTGACGCCGGTCACCTCGGGCATTTGGTTTAGGCGCCGGACAGGCGCTCAGGACCGCTCCAGCAGCCTCCCGCCGTGACGACCTCAGGCCCAGCCCCGGCCGCTATGCCCGGCCCATGCACGGCAGCCGCCAAGTCCAGGATGCCCCAGCCGCAGCGGAGGTCGTAGCCGGCAGCCGCCCAGGGCGGCTTGCGCGCGGTCCCACGCAGGTGCGCCCGCAGCCCCGAGGTCGACAGGCCGGCATGGGGCGAGCCATCCCCGCGAAGAGCCGCCAGAGCGCCGGCCGCGAGGCCGCACGCCGCGGACGTGCCGCTGCTGAGCAGGTAGGCGTCCGCATCCTCGGCGAACTGGCTCGGCGCGCAGAGGTCAGGCTTCTCGGAGAAGGGTGCCGGCGGCTCGCGGAAGCCAGGCTGCCCCGGCCCCTCCGACGAATAACCAAGCCACATCCCGTCCGCTCGCACGGCGCCCGCCGTCAGCACGCGCGCATGCGAGTTCGCCCCGAAGATGCTGTTCCCCGGCCCCGTGTCCCCTGGGCCGCACAGCGGGTGGGGGCACTGGTGCCCCCCATTCCCCGCGGCGAAGACTTGGTCGTGGCCGGCGTCGTCCAGATCCGCCACTAGCTGGTTTAGTGGATGGCGGGGATTGCCCGTGTAGTTCATGGGATCGTTGGCTGGGACGCTCTCTTGCCGGCGGTCATAGACCCCCCAGGCGTTGCACAGCACCCATGGTCCGGGAAACCGCGGGCCGAGCAGCACAGTGATATCGGCCTGCATCTGTAGCAAAGCCGCCGCCGCCCAGCTGGTCCAGCCGACCACGCCCGCCAGCCGGTCGGGCAGCAGCGGGAAGTCGAACAGTCTCGCGGCCGGGGCGAGGGAGAGGACGTTGCGCGCCACCATCGTCCCGTGGCTGCCAAAATGCACAGGCTTGCCCTGGCCCGCCCACATCGGTGGAAGCCCCTGCTTGACCTCCCAGGCACCGGCGACGTTCACGGCCGGTTCGAAGGCGGCTAGCGCAGCCGCGTTGAAGCCGAGATCGACAGTGACGAGGTTCACGCCGGCGCCCAGCAGCGGTGGCGCGTGACCTTCGAGGGCCCATGCCCCAATCAGCGCCGATGCCGCGCTACGCGTTTTGAAGAAAGCAGGGCCGTCATGGCCCGGACACCACCCCTCAAAGGCCGCCACCGGCAAGTCGAGGCCGATCCTCGCGCCCACCAGCTCAGCCGCCGCGTTGATACGTGTTAGCGCCTCCACGTCGGCGACCTTTAGGCTAAGCACGAGCGCCGGCAGCTGCTCCTCAGAGCGCCGCAGCGCCTCCTCCTCAAAGTGCAAGTCCCGGTCCTCCGGCCGGAAGGTCCGCCGCAAGGAGGGAAGGGCTCTGTAGGCGAAGCGGATGCCCGTAAGGCCTAGCCGTCTGGTCAGGCCCTCGGTTCTTCCTTCCGGCCCAATCGCCGCGCGATAGGCCTCCCTTGCCGGTTCCTCGTTCGGGATGAGCAGCATGACGCGCATCACCTTGGCCTTTCGCTGGGCTTCGTGCCTGGACCGCCACTGGACCGGGAGGCCCACCAGTGGAGGCTTGCAAATCTGCCCCTTGCAACGATAGAAAAATCCGGCAGCTGAACGGCTCCACGCATGTGTTCCGGCGATACTCAGCCCCGTGCCGCCGCCCGGACGAGCCGCCGGATGGCGGTGATTGCCTTCGCGGACATCGTCGGGTTCTCGGTTCTTATCGCCACCGACGAGGACCGCGCGACGTTGCGATGGCTCGCCATCTTCCACGAGGTCGTCACCCCCGCTGCGGAGCGGCTGGGTGGCCGAATCATCGACGTGCAGGGGGACGGCACCCTCGCCGAGTTCGGCAATGTCGGCGCGGCGCTCGAATGGGCTAGGACGCTGCATAGCCTCCGCCAGTCGCCCGGCGACGGCGCCGACCTCCCCATTGTGTTCCGGATCGCCATCCACACCGGCAGCGTCATCGTTGAGGGCGAACGCATCTTCGGGGACGTGGTGAACATGGCCGCTCGGCTGCAGGAGTATTGCACGCCCGGTGGGACCCTGCTCTCAGCCGAGGTGGCGGCCATGCTGCCCGACACCGAGAGGGAGGTCGCGCGGGACCTCGGCGAACTCCCGCTCCGCAACCTGTCGCGCGCCGCCCGCGCCTTCTCGCTCGACCCGCCCGGAGGCGTGGCGGTCCCGCTGCCGCCCATCCCTAGCCACCTTCCGTCCCTGGCTGTGCTGCCCCTTCTCAACCTCTCGGGTGACCCGCGTGACGAGTACCTCGCTTACGGCATCATTGAGGACGTCGTCGCCTCCCTCGCCGGGCTGCGGGAGCTATTCATCGTCGCGCCCGACAGCGCGCGGATGTTCGCCGGCCACCAGCCTTCGCCGCAGCGCGCCGCGCGCAGCCTCGGCGTGCGCTTCGTCGTCACCGGCGGGCTGCAGCGTGCAGGGGGCGGGCTGCAGGTCTCGCTGCGTCTGGCAGATGGCACCACGGGCGAGCATCTCTGGGGCGAGCGGATCCACGCCGCCGAGCACGAAATTTTTCAGTTGCAGGAGCATGTCGCGGCACAGATCGTCGCGGGAGTCGCACCGAGCATCCGAGAATCAGCGCTTCGCGACGCCATGCGCAAGCGCCCGGAGAGCCTGAGCGCCTATGACCACATGCTCCGCGGACTGCACCTCATGGCGGCGAGCGACCGCGCGGCCTTCGTCCTCGCGCGCCGCCACCTCAGCCGCGCTGTGGACGAGGACCCGAGCTTCGCGCTCCCGCTCGCCTGGATATCCCACTGGCACAGCCTGCGGGTGGGCCAGGGCTGGTCCGAAGACCGCGCCGAGGACGCGGCTGCCGTCTTCAGCTTCGCCGAACGCGCCCTGGCGCTCGAGCCGAGCAACGCCCTCGCTCTCGCCGTCCTTGGCCACAACACCGCGTATCTGCGGCACGACGTCGCCACAGCGATGATCTGCTTCGGGCAGGCCCTGACCGCCTGCCCCAACAGCTCCGTCGCCTGGACGCTGTCGAGTGCGACCCTCAGCTATCTCGGGCGCGGCGCGGACGCGGCCCGCCATGCCGAAAAGGGCATCCGCCTCTCGCCCTACGACCCGTTGCGCTACTACCAGCAGCACTTCCTTTCTATTGCGCACTATTCCCAGGGCAGCCTCGACCAAGCCGAGCACCATGGCCGCCTCGCAATTGCCGGCAACGCGGCGCATGCCTCGTGCTGGCGAATGCAGGCTGCCATCCTCGCGGCCCAGGGGCGCCAGGAGGAGGCGCACGGTGCCGCGCAGCGCATGATGGAACTGGAGCCCGGTTTCCGCATCGCCGAGTACCGCGCCCGGAGGATGCCATTCCAAGATCCCGCCATCCGGGATCGGTTCACCTGCAACCTGCGGGATGCGGGCCTGCCCACCTGAATCCCCATCAGCGGAGGACGTTATGAGCGCAATGAGCGGCACCAGCGGCACCAGCGGCACCAGCGGCACCAGCGGCACGAGCGGCACCGGAATTGTGGTCGGCCCGGACAGCACCGCCGGCGGCAGCGACATCAATCGTCCCCTCCTGATTTCGCCCGGCACGACACCGATAGAAAACCTGCCCGAGACCCTCCCCGTCTTCCCGGGGCAGGCCTGGCCCGGCCTTGCCGGCGCGGGATGGCCAACCCTCCCGCAGGCGAAGTCCCGTGACACCGACTGGGAGCTAAGCAAGTTCGTGACCGCCGTGCTAGGAGAGTTCGTTCAGCAATCCATCGGCACCACGCAGCCCAGGACCTGGAGCAACCTCCTCGACCGGGACAACGACAAATACGATGAGACCGGGACGCAGAAGGAGCTGGAGGAACTCCGCAGCCTCATCGATTATCGCGGCGCCGTATTCGACGAGGCCATGGCGCAGCGCGCAGGAATGCTGACCTACATGCGTGGCATCCTGAACTTCACCGAGAACTCGCACCCCGCGACCTACAGGCTATGCATGCTGGCCTTCAAGTTTGCCGAGTTCCAGGACATGTACTGGAAGCGCGTATTTCAGCGCCCGCGCCCCTCGCGCATCGACCCGGCCATCATTCCCCCGATCGAGGTGCCGGGCCACAGCGCCTACCCGAGCGGGCATGCCTGCGAAGGCATGATGGTCGCTTTGACCCTCGAGCAGGTGCTGCCGGCGACCTTCGTTCCGACTGGAACGGCTGAGGCCGGCCCTTTGCGGATCATGGCCCGGCGTATCGCCCGCAACCGTGAGGTCCTGGGCCTGCACTACCCCAGCGACACGTTCTGTGGCTTCAAGCTTGCCGCCCGCGCCATGCCGCTCTTCCTCTCCGCCCCGACTGTGCGAGGCAAGCCCCCCGAGCCTAGCACAGCCGCCGCGGCCCCAGTGCCCCCGGAGCAGGAGTGGCCCCAGGACCCCGTCACCCTGGCGAAGGGCAAGCCCAACGAGATCGTCGCCGTCGGAGGCAACACAATCCATCCCGGCGGCCTGCTCTCCGCCGCCCGCGCCGAATGGGCGTGACAGGGTCGCCTCTGGATCTTCCCCGGTCCCGGAGATAACGCGGGCGGGACCAGGAGCACTGGCAGCGCCGCGCGAGGGGACGGCCCTGCGCCCGAGACCCGGAATCCCTCCCCGCCGCGATGTGCACTGGCGCACTGACGGCCAGCTGGCGTGCCGCCAGAGTCGGTGCCCAAAGACCACATCGCCGCGGAGGAAATGCCCGCGCCGGAGGATACGTCATGAGCAGGATCTCCCTTCGCCTCGCCATGCTCTGCCTCTTCGTGCTTACCATCCCGCAGACCGAGAGGATTCCAGGCACCAACCCGGGCTCGCCCGCCTCGGTACCCGTGTCTTCCGGTCCGGCCGGTCTCCCCGCCGACCCAGACTGGCTCCTCTCCGCGGAGGCCGAGGCGGCTACCGACTGGTAGGCCTACCCTGCCTGACGGCTAGGCCGGCCGAACGATCGGCAGAGGACTCCGGCAGGGCCACCGGCGCCTTGAGCCAGGAACCAGGAGGATGGTCATCTTCACACCGGGCGTCGCGCCAGCCCACGGAGCCGATCCCATGGACGATCTCAGTCGCCTCCCCTTCTTCCGTCCCTTCGGTCGCACGGAGTTGGAGCCCCTTACGGCCGTCGCGCACTGGCGCGACTTCTCCGCCGGCCAAACCGTGCTCGAGGCGGGCGACTCGACGCAGGAGGTGTGCTTTATCGCCGAGGGCGAGTTGCGCGTGATCGCGCGCAGCAGCGGCGGCCACGAGATCATCCTGAACGAGCTCGGCCCAGGAAGTATCTTCGGCGAGATCGCGACGGTCGATGGAGAGCCGCGCTCGGCCACCATCGTCGCGCTCACGCGGGCCCGTGTCTGCGCGGTCGCGGCCTCGCCCTTCATGACCTTTGCGCTGTCGACGCCTGGGGCCTCGCACCACCTTATGCGGCGTCTCGCCGCGCTCGTGCGCGACAAGGACCTGCAGCTGCTAGAGCTCACGGTCCTCCCAGTGCGCGCGAGGCTGGCGGCGCTGCTGCTCCGGCTGTCGCGCCCGCGAGAGGGCGGAGGGCGGATCGTCTCGCCACCGCGCCCGCACCACGAACTCGCGTCGCGCATCGGCGCAAGGCGCGAGATAGTCTCGCGCACGCTTGGCGCTATGCGCCGCGAAGGCCTTTTGGAAACGACCCGGGGCGGCATCGTGCTGTCGCGCCCCGAAGCCCTACAAACAGAGGTCGAACTGAGCTACGGCGCGCGCCCGGGATCGTAGCCCACGCCTCGGCCCGATCCACGGCAACCTGGAGACTGCCCGACCGTGAGGCCGCCGAATGGCGCACGCCGGCATCGCGGCGGACGCCTGACCTTCGGCACGCCATCCGCCTACACAAATAGCGCGAGCAGTCCTCGCTCCCGCCCGCGTGTCGCAACGGCCACGTCACTGGATGTTTGGTCCCGGGATTTGGTGGTGCGGGTCGGCGGTGAAGGGTTTCGGCTCGATCTGGTAGGTACGAAGGATGAACTCGTAGGGGGTGAGGCCCTTCAGGGTCTTGAGCCTGCGTGCAAAGTTGTAGGCAGCGACGAACTGGTCGAGGTGCTGTCGTAGCTCGTCGTGGGTCTCGTATTGGTAGCGTTTGACCGTCGCCTCCTTGATCGTGCGGTTCATCCGCTCGACCTGCCCATTCGTCCACGAATGCCGGGGCTTGGTCAGCCGGTGATCGATGTTGTTCCCGGCGCAGACATACTCGAAGGCATGGGCGCGAAAGAGCTCCCCTTGTCCATGGCCTTCCCTGATCTGCGCGGCCGTCGAGCGGATGTTGCCCGGTGAGGTGAAGTGCGTGCCGTTGTCCGTGAGCACGGTGTGGATGCGGTAGGGCACGGCCTTGATGAGCGTCCGGAGGAAGTCGGCGGCGTTGCGGCGAGTGACCTTCTCGCGCAGTTCGACGAAGGCGAACTTGGAGGTTCGGTCGATGGCGACAAGCAAGTAGAGGCGCCCCTGCGCGGTGCGCACCTCGGCGATGTCCACGTGGAGGTAGCCGATGGGATAGACCTTGAAGCGCTTCTTGGCGGTCGAGGCACTGTCCGGCTCGGGCAGTCGGGAGATGCCGTGACGCACCAGGCAGCGGTGGAGCGAGGACCGGGTCAGCTGCGGTAGACTGGGTTGCAGAGCGTAGAGGAGGTCGTCGAGCGGCAGCAGGGTGTGGCGGCGAAAGGCGACGATGATCGCCTCCTCCTCGACCGAGAGAACCGTGGACTTCGGTTCCTTCGGCCCAGTCGGCAGGTCGGTAACAGACCCACGCGCCTTCCACTTGGCGACGGTCTTCGGGTTCACCCCATAGCGCTTGGCCAGCCCTCTCAGGCTCTCTTGACTATGCTGTATCGCTCGACGGATTGCCTCCGTCGTCGTGGTGCTGCCGTGGAGAAGCTGCCCCATAGTGCGTCCTTCCACTCAGGGGAAAAGACCGCACCATCAAACCCTGGGATCAACATCTTAGGCCGGCCGCGCGCCGGGCGTGCGCTGGCGCACAGCGGACGGCCTCCCACGTGGGCTACCCCATGCAGGCGGCAATACCGCCGCACCGATTCAAGGCAGAATATCCCATGCGCAAGCTCTTCGCCGCCGCCCTCGCCGCCCTCGCCGTCGCCGGTGCGACGCCCTCTTTCGCCGAGGGCGATTATGTCGCGGGCCCCACCGCCTTTGCCACTTGGACTCAGCCCAACGCCCGCTCGCCGCTCGCCGGCTCCGGCAACTGCACGCTGCCCGGCCCTAATGCCGGCGTCAGCCCCACGCTGGCGAACTTTGAGCTCTCGACCCAGAGCAACTGAACCTTTGCCCTGCTCTGCTCGGGCCTGGCCACCAGCACAGGCGGCTGGGCCCGACATGTCGACGGGACCGTGGCGGTGTTCGGCTTCGTAATACTTGGCTGGGTGCCGGCGTAAATCTCGGCACGTCAGTCCGCTTCCGGGAAGGCAGTACCGACGTGCTGGTGGTCGATATGGGCGCAAAGCGGACCTGCGTCACTTGCCTTTTCCTTTGCCCATGGGGTGTTCAGCACCGAGCAACGGTCCTTGCTTGGTGTTGAACATAGGCAGGCAGGCTGGTGCGACCCTGATCCGCGTCAGTCTTCGTCCGGCGCCTCGGTGGCGGTCCCCTCGATGCTGAATTCAGTGGCCGGAGGATCACGCCCGTTCTCCGGAAGGTAGATCGTCACCAGGGGCGCGCCCCCGCCGGCGCTGACGGTCACATCATGCTTTTCGCGCCAGCCCGCACGAGCCTTCATCCAGAAGATCGCCGCGGCGACGTTGTTGCCCTCCGTGGCCATGCGAAAGAGGCTCTGCCCCACCTTGGCGGTGGCCTCGATGGAGCCGCGGTCCAGCTCGCGCCGGAAGTGCTTGCGCAGCGTCTTGGGGTCGACGTCCAGCAGGGTGGCGATGTCGTCATGGGGCACGCCGTAGCCCGACATCGCCCGGACGGTCCTCCTCTGCTCCTCAGTGGGCTGGAAGAGGGAGCCTTGCGCCATCTCAACTCACCTCCGCCCGCTGAGCCTGAATGGTGGCGAAGCTGCCGCCATCCCTCTCCAGCCGAGCCTCCTGGCCAGTGAAAGCCTGCCAACGGAGCGCCGCCACATCGACGTAGGCCGGGCTCAGTTCGACAGCATGGCAGGCGCGCCCTGCCATCTCGGCGGCGATGAGGGTGGTGCCACTGCCCGAGAAGGGCTCGTACACGGCCTGGCCGGGCGAGGAGTTGTTCTCGATCGGCCGCCGCATGCACTCGACCGGCTTTTGGGTGCCGTGGACGGTGTCTGCGTCCTGATCTCGGCTGGGGATGGACCAGAGCGTGGTCTGCTTGCGATCACCGGCCCAGTGACCCTTGGCACCCTCCCGTACAGCGTACCAGCAGGGCTCGTGCTGCCAGTGATAGTGGCCCCGGCTCAGCACCAGGCGCTCCTTGGCCCAGATGATCTGGGCACGGATGGAGAACCCGCTGGCGGTGAGGCTCTCAGCCACGGTGCTGGCGTGCAGGGCACCGTGCCAGACATAGGCGACATCTCCCGGAAAGAGTGCCCAGGCCTCGCGCCAGTCCGCCCGGTGGTCGTTCAGCACCTTGCCCGTTCGGGCGGTCTTGCTGTTATCCAGCGCCTCATTGCGCCAGGCGGGATCGTACTCCACGCCGTAGGGCGGGTCTGTGACCATCAGGTGGGGACGCACGCCACCAAGGACCGTCGAGACAACGCCCGGGTCGGTGCAGTCGCCGCAGACTAGGCGGTGGCGCCCCAGCAGCCAGACGTCGCCCAGGCGGCTGACCGGCACGTCCGGGACGGGCGGCACCGCGTCGGGGTCAGTCAGCCCAGAGGTGGGATCGGCGAGGAAGCCCGCGATCTCCAGCTCATCAAAGCCGGTCAGCGCCAGATCGAAGCCCTCCGCCTGGAGGTCACCAAGCTCCATACGCAGGAGTTCATCATCCCACCCAGCGGAGAGGGCCAGGCGATTGTCTGCCAGGATGTACGCGCGCCGCTGAGCCGGGCTGAGATGGGACAGCTCGAGGGTCGGAACTTGCATCATGCCAAGCAGGCGAGCGGCCAACAGTCGGCCATGTCCTGCGATGACGCCGCGCTCCCCATCCACGAGGATGGGATTGGTGAAGCCGAACTCGCGAATGCTCGCCGCAATCTGCACCACCTGCGCCTGCGAGTGGGTGCGCGCATTGCGCGCGTAGGGCACCAGCTCGGAGACAAGGGCGGCTTTGTAGGAGGGGAAGGTCGCTGAGACAGCGCGGCAGTCGGTCACGGCAAAGCTCCTGCCGAGTAGCGGATGCGGGGAAGAGAGCGTCTTGCGGACACCATTGCCGTTCTCAGTTCGTGATGCTCCGGCGACGCAGCGACGGTTGCGACAGTCTTTGCGTACGAGCCGCTATACGTGCGCGTGTATGGCGCACAAACGAGAAAATGCGTCGCACATGTCGCTAGTGTCGCTGTGGAACAAACAGGGCGCTTCATCGGTCATTCTCCTGCCAGCTGTGAGTCACTAGATCGGGCCTCACGCGAAGACCGAGGAAGCCGCGCCCACGAAATAAGCTGCAATCCTTTGCTCGACGAAAGTTCTGACGTTCCAGCATGGTGGCGAACGATTTCGCGTTGCGCGGCTCCTCTCCCCGGCTTTGAGCAAAGCTTCGGAAGGATGCAAAAAGATTGGAACTCGTGTCGCCGTACTCGCTTCCAACTTCGCAGGACTCCTCAATCCACTGCGCAATGAAGTCTTGCTCATCGAAGTAATGAGCAGTCGCCTCTCTAACCACTTTGGGCGCCTGCAAGCCCTGGCGCTGCCAGACGAGGCAGCCCTCTATCGCCCAACGTAGTATCCCCGGCCACTCTCTGCGGAGCTTCTCGGACAGCTCGCGGTCGGGGCTGAGCGGCTTGTGAACGAACGGCACGATGTTGAAGCGCCGGCGAGCAGCATCGTCGACGTTCCTGAGCGCTGGCTTGTGATTGCCGCTGACGGTGAGCTTGAACGTCGGCGTGTAGGTAAAGAAATCCCGGCGCATAAAGCGAGCTGTGACCCGATCACCACCGGTGAGCGTCTTAATTCGCTGCTCAGCCCAGGCCTGGTTTTCCTCCGTTTCCGTAGTCATCACAAGGCGAGATCCATTCAGTAGCGCCAGATCAGCTGGATGCTTGTCGCCTTTTGAAGCGGTAAATGTGTCCATCGCAGCGCTGGTTGCGTAGTCACCGAAGATGCTGGCTACGGTATTGAGCAGGACACCTTTGCCGTTTCCGCCAGGGCCGTAGACGAAGATTAGCGCATGCTCTCGCGTGTCGCCAGTAAGACAGTATCCAAACCAGCGTTGCAGAAATGCGATCAGATCGGCATCTTGCGCAGTGGCTTGATCTAGGAACGACAACCAGACCGGACAATCGATCTCTCGCGAGGGCACGACCGCCGTGCTGAGGCAGATCAAGTCGTCCTGAGAGGAAGCCCGAAGTACGCCGGTCCGCAGGTCAACGGTTCCGTCCGGCGTACCGAGCAGCCACGGATCGCGGTTCCAAGCATCGCTTTTTGTCGCAAAAGAGCGATCAGCCTGCGCGAGGCGCTCGACGCCCGCGGCGAATGCGGCTCTTCCAGCGGCGACAATCATCCGCTCCGTGCCACCAGCCGCGCAGCTGCGGGAGAGTGTGCGGGCAACATCCAGCACGAGGCGAGTTTCTTCCGGGCGCCAAACTGAACCGCTCCAGAAGTACCATCTGCCGGCGTGATGGCAGAACTTCAACTGGCCGCTGTGCGCTTTTGCCAGAACAGCAGCAACACTGTCCTCAGTGATAGGCTCATCGGCTAGCTTTGAACTTCGCTTGCTTTGGTCGTAGCGCTTGATCGGCTGCAGCTTCCTCGCGCCCCTGATAGACATGTACGCCCTCCACAACAGTGATGAGGGTCGTCAAAGGAGAGGATCGAAGAAGCATATGCGAGCAGCATAGTCAGCTGGCTTGCGGAGCAGATGTGCTTCGGAGTTATGCCTTAATGCCCTTGGACTGTGCTTTGAGGCGATTGTAATCCGATCGGATGCTGTTCTCGATCGGCTTGGCGGAGGGTGTATGGAAAGACGGCGCCTTGTCTTTGATCCATCTTTCAAGGGCCTCCGACTCCCCTATAATGGATGGCAGCATCTCGCCATTTTCGGCACGGTGTTGAAGCTTGCGTTTTATGAGTGGCATCAAAGAGACGCCAGCGCTCGGACTGAGCGGTGTTTGATCGTCGACT
This sequence comes from Roseomonas aerilata DSM 19363, assembly GCF_000711725.1. GTDB lineage: Bacteria > Pseudomonadota > Alphaproteobacteria > Acetobacterales > Acetobacteraceae > Roseomonas > Roseomonas aerilata. The sequence continues at coordinate 33,548 of NZ_JONP01000017.1, forward strand.
ACGCGCCTGGCGTGTTCCTCCAAGACAGTGAGGATGTCTTCATCACTCATGTTCCGGACACCATCCTTCTGGAGAATGCTTGTGACATCCGGAGTTCGCGTGGCTGTGTGTGCAGTGGACGGTTCGGTGGACTGGACGCGCGAAGCTTTCACGCTAACCCAGCGGAAGCTCTCCACTTCCACAACATTTTGGGCGGTATCGATACGGTAATCCAAAATCCATTCACTAGGGATAGGTCCCCTTGTTGCCTCGCGCTCGGGGCTGGTTTGCACGCCGCTCATGGTAAGATGTCCACGTTCTACCATCGCGCGGAAATCGGCTTCCAGCCGTTTGTTGGCAGCTTGAAGTGCGGACTTCAGTTCATGAGAACGGAGAACCTCCAGTTCGTCGTTGAACACCTCCGCTTGTGGAAGAACACGGAAGGTTCCCTCAAGCCGCTCTCGCTGCAAATCCAGCATGCGTTGCCTAATCGCTTCATCCTGCTCGTCTGCATTTCGTGTGGCGTCCTGCACAGCCTCGATGAGGCTGCGATGGCACCACCGCAAGAGCGCATCGGAAAGAGGCAATTCTTCTTGTTCAGCGGACATTGGTTAACACCCGGAACGGCGTTGGTCCCTTATTGCTCGTGCTCGGCCATCCACGCATGAGATCGTGCTTCCCTCCTGCGCCGCTGATCAGTCCATCTCGGCGGCACGCGATTGAACCCGAACTCAAGCCCGCTCCCAAGGGCCATGCCTTCCTTATTGTTCAATCCAACACTTACCTTCCCCCGCACCTGCGCGACGTCTGCACTATCCTCGCAGCCGGGCTGGTGCGGCTCCGTGCCCACAGTGCCGAGGATCTCGCCCGCGACATCGGGCAGGCCGAGGGCCTGGGAGAGAGTTCGCTACACTTCCGGCCCGAACAGAGCGGTCGTGTCCCTCCACAAACTCGGAGACACGCATGACGCAGCAATCGACAGAATGGCGCGGTAAAGGCATCGGACAGGGTCGCACCGCCCAACCGGCTCCCGTTCCACGTCCGGCAGTGACGTTCCCTGCTATCCCGCCCGCCGACGTGCTGGGCCGCCTGGCAGCCCTCCAGAGCGCCCCCACGGCTCACCTAAAGCAGCAGTGGCGGGAGCTGTTCGGCAAGGAGCCGCCGCCGTTCAACCGCGCCTACCTCCAGAGCCGCCTCGCCTACCGCATCCAGGAGCTCGCCTATGGTGGGCTGAGGCCCGAGACCCGCGCCCGCCTGGAGGCACTCGGGGAGCAGCTGGACGGCGGTAACGTGGTCCTCCGGCGCATCCGGGCCGACAGCCGCCCTCTGGCCGGCACCCGCCTTTTACGCGAGTGGCAGGGGGTGGAGCACGCGGTCACGGTGCTGGCAGACGGGTTCGAGTTCGAAGGGCGGCCCTACCGCTCCCTCTCGGCGGTGGCGCGGCACATCACCGGCACCCGGTGGAACGGCTGGACCTTCTTCGGCCTCAAGGGTCAGGGGAGGGGCGCATGAGCCGGCGCCAGGGCAGGGCGGCCGAGGTGGTGCGACCTCCCACCCCCATCCGGCGGCTCCGCTGCGCTGTCTACACCCGCAAGAGCACGGACGAGGGGCTCGACCGCGAGTTCAACACTCTGGATGCCCAGCGGGACGCCTGCGAGGCCTACGTCCTCTCCCAGCGGGCGGAGGGCTGGACCCTGGTGGCTGACCGCTACGACGATGGCGGCTTCTCCGGCGGCACCCTGGAGCGCCCGGCCCTGCAGCGGCTGCTGCGCGACATCGAGCAGGGGAGGGTGGACGTGGTGGTGGTCTACAAGATCGACCGCCTCAGCCGATCCCTTATGGACTTCTCCCGGCTGGTGGAGAGTTTCGAGGCGCACGGGGTGACGTTTGTCTCCATCACCCAGTCCTTCAACACCACCACCTCTATGGGCCGGCTCACCCTGAACATCCTGCTCAGCTTCGCGCAGTTCGAGCGGGAGGTGATCGGTGAGCGCATCCGGGACAAGTTCGCCGCCTCCCGCGCCAGGGGCATGTGGATGGGAGGGCACGTGCCGCTCGGCTACGAGGTCAGGGACAGGAAGCTCCTAGTCAAGGAGGAGGAGGCCACCACGATCCGGCGGGTGTTCACCACCTTCCTGGACACCGGATCCGGCACGGAGACCGCCCGCTTGCTCCAGGCGGAGGGCCTGACCGGCCGGTCGGGGCGGTTGCTGGACAAGGGCGACGTCTACAAGCTGCTGAACAACCGAACCTACGTCGGCGAGGCGGCGCACAAGGGGAAGATATATCCCGGCGAGCACCAGCCGATCATCGCGCGGACGCTCTGGGACAAGGTGCACGCCCTCCTCAAGGAGAGCCCGCACACGAGGGGCAACGGCATGCGCAACCAGACGCCGGCGCTGCTGAAAGGCGTGCTGTTCGGGGCAGATGGACGAGCGCTCTCGCCGACCCACACCCGGCGCCGGGGACGGCTGTACCGGTACTACGTCAGCCAGGCGGCGCTGAAGGGTAGCAATGGGGCAGAGGATCCCGCCCTGGTGCGGCGCATCTCGGCGGCGGAGATCGAGGCGGTGGTGGTGGGGCAGATCCGGGCCCTCCTGCGCCAGCCCGAGATCATTGTGGGCACCTGGGCGGCGGCGAGGGCCGGCGACCCTAACCTGACCGAGGCGGAGACGCGGGACGCCATGCGCCAGATTGAGCCGCTCTGGGATGAGCTGTTCCCGGCGGAGCAGGCGCGGATCGTGCGGATGCTGGTGGAGCGGGTGACGGTGTCCAGCACCGGGGCGGATCTCCGGCTACGGGTGGAGGGGCTCGCGAGCCTCGTGCGGGACTTAGGCACGGACAGGGCCCCCGTCCTGGAGGCTGTGGAATGAGTACCCTTGCCAGCCTCACGGTACAGGTGCCCCTGGCCATACGGCGGCGGCCAGGACGCAAGACGGTAGTCACACCAGAAGGGATGGTGGGTGCAACCACGCCGGCGCCAACTATCCCAACCCGCGCTGATCCTGCGCTGGTGAAGGCACTGGCCCGTGCCTTTCGGTACCAGAAGCTGCTGGACGAGGGGCGCCACGCGTCCATCACCGAGATGGCCGAAGCGGAGAAGCTGGACCGCGGCTACATGGGGCGGCTACTGCAGCTGACGCTGCTCGCGCCAAACCTCGTCGAAGCACTGCTGGATGGGCGGCAGCCCGAACAGCTCGGCCTGTCGTCATTGCTGAAGCCACTCCCATTAAGCTGGGAGCGCCAGGGCCGAGTAGAACCTTCACAGGGCGCTGCAGATTTGTCGGCTGCCCAGTCGTGCCCGAAGCTGACGCACGAGCAATAACCGGCGCCGCTGAAAAGCGGACACGCATCCCTTGCCATACTCCGGGGCGGAGGGGTTGAGAGCTGGCGTAGAACTGCCGCAACTGGCTTTGTTCGGAGGACGGCTTCAGTTTTTTATGCCAGGCCAGTAGCATCAACAGAGCCGAAAAACGGATACGCGTCGATGGACATGCTGGTGTCGTCCCTGAGCCGTGGCCGGAAGGGCCATCCCATTCTCTTCTGCGGCGCTGGTTTGACGGCGGATTGCCTCAGCTTCGAGGACGACGCGACCATTGGCGTCACGGCGCATTTGCTGAAGCTCTTGAATGAGGAGCTCCACGTGCAAGGAAGGGCGAGTGGTTACAGGGAGATCAAGAACGCGGCACAGCGGTTCCGGAGCGATTTCGGCGCCCATCGGCTAATGAACCTCCTCAAGGAGCGGTTTCACCTCAAAAACGTCTCAGCGTCCATTGTCGACATCATGCGCTACCCCTGGAGCAGGATCTACACGACCAACTACGACAGCGGTATCGAGATCGCTCTGCGCACTGCAGGGCGCAGATACACTCCGCTCAACAATCTCGACGCGCCCAATGCGGATGTCACCGGGACGCCGGTGATCCATCTGCACGGCCACGCCGAGAAATGGACCGGTGCGACGTTCGAAGACAGCTGCGTGCTTGATTCGAGATCGTATCACCGACTTTCTGGCGTGAAGAATTGGCTTGAGCAGCTCCGCTACGACATCGAGCGCGCCAGCGTCGTGGTTTTCGTGGGCTTCAGCGCTGCGGACTTTCATCTTAGTCGGGTGTTCTTCGATACGTCGGGGCTACGTTCTAAAGCGTTCTTCATCAATCGCCCCACGATTACGCCGGACGTTGACGAGCACGCGACACAGGAGGAGTTCGGCCAGCCGCTCTACATCGGTCGCGATGAGTTTGCGGCCTGCGCAGTCCGCGCCGCCGAAGATCGTGCCTCCGCCGAGCTGGCGCTGATGTCATTCCAGAGATATGAGGCCGTCCTGCCCAGCACTGCCATCCCGTCCACGCAGCACATTGAGGAATTGTTCATCTGGGGAACCGTAGTGGACGCCCATCTCAGGCGGGATCAAAGCCTTTCCACCTCCGACTACCACGTGCTTCGGGGTGAGACCCCCGTTGTCACTGAGCGTCTTTCCAAGCCGGGCGCGGTGGTTCTAGTGCACGGTGATATTTGCGATGGTAAAACACTCGTCGTGACGGACGCCATCAATGGCCTCTTCGCGAGCAGGCCGATTTTTCGCCTCCACAACTCTTACATGGATCTGCTCGACGAGACGTCAGCGATCCTATCAGTGTACCCCAATGCCGTTTTTGTCGCTGAGAACTGCTTCGCCTTGCATGAGAACCGACTCCTGGGTGTGGCGCGTCAGGTGACGGCGAGTGGCGGTGGGCTGATTCTGACGGCGCGGAACATCTCGGCGGAGGGAGATGCCACCAAGCTCAAGGCGCTACGTGATATCCCAGCATTCTCCGAGGTTCGGGTGGGGGCGCTACAGGTATCGGAGGTAGACGCGCTGATCATTCTGCTCGACCAGATTGCCGGATGGCGTGAGTTTCGCGCGTTCTCGCCTATGCAACGGCGCGACTTTGTCATGACCCAATGCAACGGGCTGATCCCGTCCGTTCTTCTTCACCTCCTCCGCTCCTCCTATGTTCAGGCTAGATACAAGGAAGAATATAACAAAGTCGTCTACAAGGATGACCATGAACGTAACGTGGTCCTCGGTTCCTTGCTCTTGGCGAACATCGGTCTCAGCGTCCCCGTATTCCTTTTGAGCGACATTCTTGAGGTGGACTTCGCGGCGACGCTGGAGCGTATTTCCGCTCGTAGTGGCGCGTTGAGACTCGTCACGGTGAATGGCGGCTTAGTACAGGCCGTGCCGTCCATCGGTGCGCGCAATCTGCTGGGCCACGTCGTAGCTCCGCGGCACGTTGTCGACGCGACCGTTCTGATTCTGGAAAAGCTCGCCGATTTGCCAAACCGGTCGGACCTACAGTCGCACATCTTCAGGCAGTTGATGCGCTACTCAATTCTTCAGACCGTGGTGTTCGACGAGCAAGAGATCGACCGCTTCTTCGACCACATCTCCAAGATCGATCAGTTTCGAAGAATGCCGCTATTCTGGCTGCAATGGCACATGGCGATGGCGGCACAGAAGAGATGGAGCAAGGCCGAGGATTACCTCAGGATGGGCCACACGGCGGCAGACAATTTCGATCAGAGATCAGAACAAAAATACAACCGGAAGCAGTTGGAGGACCGCAGATCCAAGTTCCTAATCGAACGGGCCACACAGGAACAGCGGCCCGGATCGGACGTGTTTAGGGATACAAGGGAAGCCTTGGATGTCGTCCGCCGCTTGCTTGGGGAGCGTGAAATCAGTCACCATCCGTACCTGACGATCGAGATGGTCTTCACTCTCCTTGAGAGGAAGGGAACGCTCCTCGAATCCGTCCAGCTTGACGCACTTCTGAAGCTCTTCCTTCAGATATGCGAGTACGCGCGGCAACGGAGCGGTGTGGTCGTCGACGGCATGCAGCGGGCCCGCGCCCTTGACTGCCTAACGCGGCTGGAGAAGGCAGGCGTTCGGTTTGGGACCTAAATGGTCGGGGTGTCGACCTTGGCGGCCCCCCGCCTCAGACGGACATCTGGTCTAGCCAGCATGGCTCGGGAGGAGGCGATCTATCTGCTGCAGGGTGGCTTCTATTGAAGCTGCGCCAGCCCGTTGAAGTTCCCTGATCTCTACCCCGCTGAGCCCTTGGCTCAGGTGAATTCTCGCAATCGCGGGCTCGTTGCCGTTCCTGGTCATAGTGTCGGCGCCAAGTGGGATCGGAGAGCAACTCAAATGCCTCGGTGGGAAGGCGGAACCGCGCGGCCGAACCTTCCGCCTCAGCCGGATTCAGGTGACGCTGGTAACGCTTCGACATGCAGCGGAACGCACCTTTACTTCGCCAAATAGCGCTTCGGATCGCACCCCAAGAAGCACATAGAGATCCCGGAAGTTCTCTGTCGTGTCCGACCTGTCTCAGGCTGCCTTTCGAGATTGCTCCAGGAGATAGGACAGCTCCTTCTCCAATACCTGCGGGTTCCGGCACACATGAAATGCCCATCGCCCGAGCTTCCCCCAGTTGTTCACTGCCCGGACCCAGCGTCGCGCGCCTTCGTGCTTGGCAGTTGTCTGGTTGTCCTCAAAGCCCTTCACCTCCAGCACCAGCGTCAGGTCCATCTCGCTATCCGGCATCGCCATGCGCACGATGAAGTCGGGCTCGTAGCCATGATCGACCCCGAGGAACTCATAGGGGATGCTGAGATCCATCCCCTCATTCCGTGCATAGAAGCGGATCAGCCCCTGCTGCGCCGCCTGCTCCAGACGAAACGCCGCGCTTTGCTCCCACGCTGCCGTGTCGGCGACGACATGCCCGATGTGGCTCGCCATTGTCGCGAAAACCGGGCGCTTCGTACGGAATTCCACTCCGATGGTGCTGCCGATCTCCTGCGTTCGGTTTAACAAGGGCAGTAGCGGCGCCTCGCCCGATGAGTCGTCCGGCTGGATAGCGTCGCGCACCCGCTCTACTACCTGCCGTGCATACTTCTCGAGACCAAGCTCAGGCTTCGGAGCGCCGTTAAAGTCCACTTTCCGACGCACGTATTCTTCGACTACGCGGAACACCTGCGGGAATAGTGCGTGGCGTGATTGCAGTGCGAAGACGCGCTGTTTGCGTCCCTCCGCGCCGGCCGTACCCGCCTGTGTCAACTCCTCGACAATGCGTTGCGCCGCCTGGAACAGGATCGTCTGGAGATGGACCGACGCGTAGTAGGCCTCCCGGTCCTGCTGGTGAAAGCCGAAGGGCGACTGTGTCTCCGCCATGCTACCACCGACCTGCACGCCTACCTGTGGCCGCACGAAGGTGCCGGTGGGCTCGCGGTTCGGCTCAATGCGCAGCGGCTCCATCGCGCCGATATCACAGCGGATCAGGTTGCGGCGGAGCGCGAAGGCATAGCCCTCCACGACCGGGAAGCGAATCTCCATCGCAGCCCTTTCAGGCAGCGCCTTCACTAAGTTGAGCGGGGTATCGTCGGGCTCGGGTTTGTTCACCGGCCTCCCGCGGAACGGGATGACGGAGAAAGGCACGCCGTAGACGTCGCAGTATTCCTCAGTCAGTAGCCCGGTAGCGGGGTCAGGCCTGTAGTCCATCCGCCGCAGACCACGACCCACCACCTGTTCGCACAGAAGCTGGCTCGTGAAGGCACGCAGCCCGAGGATCTGCGTGACTGTGTTGGCATCCCAACCTTCGGTCAGCATGGCCACCGAAACGACGCAGCGAACGTGCTCGCCGGGCTCGCCAGCCTTGCCGACTGTGGCAACGACGCGGCGCAGCTCCTCTGCCGTGTCGGCCTTCTTCTTGCCTGTCCCGCTGCCGCCAGCTTCGGCCTGCGCCAGCAGCTTGCTATCGATGCGGATGGTGACCTTCCGCTCTGCCGTGTTGCTGAAGATGTCGGAGAACACTTCGCCCCGCCCATAGACGATGCGTGGCCTCAGCTTCTTCCCGCGCTTGTTGGCAGGCGCCTCTTCTTCGCTGTCGTGCTCTTCGAGGACTTCCTGCACCTCGGCCTCTGTGACCGTCTCGATCACTTGCTCGCCGCTGATTCGACGGTAGAACTCCTCGGCGATGTCCGTATTATCGCAGACGATGATGATGCAGGGGGGCGTCCGGTCCACGCCAGGCTGCGCTGCCCGGATGCGCTCGAAGCGCTCTTTCCACTGGCCCATGATCTGCACCAGAGCGCCCTGCGCTTCGCGCCAGACCACAGCCGGCTTTGGCTTACCGGAGCGCCCGGGCAACTTCTCGCCAGGCTGTAGCCCGTCACGGATCGCTTCCCAGAGGCGGAAGTAGCGCGGATCCGGCCGGCCCGTCGTGTCCTGCACCGGCAGGCGGGGGATCTTGGTGATGCCGCTCTCGATCGCGTCCACGAGTCCGAAGTCGGAGACAATCCAGGGGAAGGGTTGGCCCTCGGGATACCCACTGCCTTTGATGCGGAAGGGCGTGGCCGAGAGGTCCACCACCATGGAAATGCCTGGCGCATCGCCACCGGCCGCGTTCAGCCGATCGAGCCCGTCGACCCAAACGGTCGCCTCCTGCGCTTGATCCTCGAACGCCGCTCTGTCGTCGCCGGTCAGACCTGAGCCGACCGCCGCACCGGCCGCCGGCCGCCAGCAATGGTGACCCTCATCGTTGATGACCAAAATTGGCAGCCGGTCCGACACACTGCCCAGAATGCGATGCAGGAAATCCGCTGGTGTTTCCTCGCCCTTGTCCACGACGGCATAGGTCTTGTCGCCCTCCTTGTGCGGGCTTTCCGGTGCAAAGCGATGCCAGTTTTCGACGATGACGGTGCCGCGCTGGAGCAGCAGCCGCCACTTCGCTGGCACAAGGTCGAAGGCGTCGTAGTAGTTGTCCGGCGCGTCCGGCCGCAGCACGCCGAGGCGTTCCTTCACTGTCAGGTTCGGCGCGCAGAGCAGCGCGACGTCCGGGTACTCTCGGCTCTCCGGGCTGATGCCGCGGTTCACGAAGGCCCAGGTGATGATCATGGCTGCGACCAGCGTTTTGCCGCTTCCGGTCGCGAGCTTAGTGGCCAGTCGCCGTAGTGGCCTCAGTGACAAGTCGGCGGGCTTATCCACCAGGGTCGGGAAGAAATCCGCGCCTTGCGGTAACTGAAATGCTGGGCCGGGTCTGACGCCGGTTAACAGCCTACCGAGATCCTCCTCTGTCATCTTCGGTGCGAAGCGCAGGCGGCTGGTACGGCCGGTGAAGCGCATTTCCGCCAGGTAGATGATCGTTTCCACTGCCTCGCGCTGGCCGAAGAACAGGCGGCGCTCGCGATCCTCGCGCCCCCAATGGCGAAGCAATTCGCGCGTCACCAGCGTGGCACCGCGGTAGTCGGCCTCCCGCCAGCGGCGCACATCATCACGTAGCAGGTTGGGCAAAGGAAGGTCGTCCTGCTGTTCCTGCGCCAGCAGCGACATCTGCGCGCTGCCGGTTCGCTCCGTCTTGTACCAATAGGATGCGGGGCGGCGGCCTGGCTCCTTTCGCGCGACACCGGTGAGGGTATCGTACTTCCAGTGCTGGTTCGGTTCCTTGTAGGGCGAGCAGAGGATGGGCCGCTCGACCGGCTGGATTGGGATATCCTGCTGCTGTGGAGGAGCCTTCGCCACCGCCTCAGCTCCCCAGCCGATGTAGGCGCATCACCTCATTGCCGCGCGGGTCGATCACCTTCACCGCCACGCAGGCATGCTCCCCTTTCGGAAAGGGTAGGCTGACTGTGCCGGAGAGAGCGACAAAGGTTTCCTCATCCACGATGCCCTTAAGCGCTGCGCTCAGCTTTGACCAAGCATTCTTATCCGGAAAGAAGGCCTGGGTGATGCAGAAGCTGCGGCCGTCATAATCGCTGTCCACGAACCAGGCAGCCACCTTGTCGGCGCGGCTTGGCGTGACTGTGTTGGAGACGGGATCGTAGATATCCACACCCTCCATCACCACGCGCCATTCGTCCTTGCCGACCGACTCTAACGTCGAGCGCGGCTTGCCGAAGACGGTGAAGAGCTGCGCGGCTGGCGCATCCTTCAGCAGGCCAGCCATACCCGGATTTACGTCAGGCCGGATGTTCGCCATGTGAACGCGGAGCTCGGGGTGCTCGGCTTCCTCAATCGCCGCCTGCGCAGCGCCGTCGAAGGCGAAGCCGGCAATGACCAACTCGTCATAGCCGCGGCGGGACGTGGCGCGAATCAGTTGCTCAACCTGCTTGGCAGTGACCGGCCCGTACTGAGGCCCGAAGGCGATGGCGACCGTGGCGCGCCCTTCGGGGTCCGCGTCCGTGTCGCCTTCCAGTACCCACCGCCCTTCAGCGTGAATGGCCTGCGAGCGGGTGCCCAGCGGTTCAAGGCGGGAGAACTTCATCACGCGGTTGTCGAGGAAGCGCACTCCGTCCATTTTCAGTAGGCGTAGCATCTGGTCAAGATAAGCTTCCGCGTTCTGGGGCTCCGCCGCTGCACGCTCTGCGGCATCGCCGGCGAACGTTTCATCAAGGGTTTCCGGCGCGCCGTCGATCGGGCTTTCGTGCGCGGCCTCGTCGAGGCTAGTTTCGGCGGGCTGCACGGCTTCCACCGTGAATGGGCCGGAGACCCGCGTGATGCCTCGGATCGCTTCGGGTTCCGTAAGCAAATCGACCGGCTTTGCCGCGGCAGCAACCGCGCGGTCGACATCGTCCTGTTTGGCACGCCAAGCGGCGCGGTACGCGGCGATGGCTGCGACCATTGGGGTAGGATAGTCGGAGTCAGAGTCGAATGGTACCGTCCAGTGGCGGAACCGCTCGGATGCCTTCGGTAAATTCCAGCGGCGCCGATCCGCTTCGGTGACTGACCGCTTGCCAGAGGTTTTCTGTTTTGCCGCGAGCTTACCCAGTAATGCTATGCGCAGCGTATCAGTAACCGCGCGCGCCGCATCGTCTAAGGAGAGGAGGAGATCGTCCAGGACTGGATCGTGCTTCGTGAAGATCGGATCGAGCGCCGCGTTTTGAGCAATTGATTCCAACGTAACGTGCCGGACGGTTTTGCAGACAAATCCCCCCGCAACGCCCTTCGCGTCGTCCTTCAATCGATAGTAGGGATAATCGCATTTCGTCATCAAACGCTGTCGGGTGATGGCGATGGCAACCCGCGATGTATCAATTGTGATCCAACGGCGCCCCCATTCTTCTGCAACAAACGCGGTTGTGCCAGAGCCACATGTCGGGTCGAGCACCAAGTCGCCCGCTTTCGTCGTCATCAGCAGGCAGCGTTCAATGACGACATGATTCGTCTGTACGACATAGACGGGGTCCTTGGGCCCACCCAGACCTGTCCACAGATTGGTGAGCTTTCTCGCGCCAAGATCGGAACGATATGACTTTATCCGGAGTTGGTTTTTGCCGATCCAAAGTCGATTTGCGCCGGCGAGGCGATCCATACCCGAGAGCTGGGACTCTCCGACCGGACGTGCAGTCGTTTTCCAGCAGTTACCTTCGCCAGGATTGAACGTGCGGCCGTTAAACTCAAATGGAAGCGACTGGTTGGCGCGGTCGCCTCCGCTAGTAAGCGGGTTCGGGACGAATTCGCGGGCGTCGACTGGCAGCTCTTCTGGTCGCGGCTGCTCCGCGCCGCTCGGAAGTTCAATCCAATCGTACTCTTCGCCATCCTCGGCCTTCGGTTCGAGCACGGGGTAATAAGCTGCGCGATCGCGATCGCGCGCATACCAGAAAAGATGATCATTGATGGGCGGGAGGAAGTCACCCTTCTGGCTACCCTTTTTTTGCACGACGATCGAAGCGATATGGTTCCGACTGCCAAATACTTCGTCGAGCATTGAGCGAATTAGGTGGGCGTTGTCGTCGCCGATCTGCAGAAAAAGACTTCCGGTGGGCGTGAGGAGCGCTCGCGCAGCGACAAGGCGCTGCCGTAAGTATTCGAGATAGGAGTGAACGCCAAGTTGCCATGTGTCGCGATAGGCCCGAATCATTTCAGGTTCGCGTGAAAGGTGGGCAGCGTTGTCGTTAACTTGCTCGCGCTTCGTGGTCGGCTGCCAGTTCGAACCGAACCGGATGCCATAAGGTGGGTCCAGATAAATCATCTGGACCTTGCCGGCGAGATTCTCGCGATGTGTTAAGCTCGCCATCACCTGTAGGCTGTCGCCCAGGATTAACCGGTTCGACCAGTCTACATCGTGCTGGTAGAACTTCACTGCCTTTGCGTACGAAAGCGCAGGGTCAGCGAAAAGATCTCGCGTCACGTCCTGGCGAGCAGCGGCGCGCAGGATTGCCTGGGTGCTGACACGCTCATGAATATGTAGCGCGACCGGATCTACGGCAAAGCCCAGCTTCTCTCGCTTGCCCGCCCATTCCAACCAGGGTTCATGCCGTCGCAAAGCTTCAGCAAGAGCGGCTACCTCGTCCCTGGTCAGCGTTTCCCGCGTCGCCTTTTCCAGGAGATCTTGTAGGGCGTCCGCTTGACCGCTGGCATCGAACCGCAATGTTGGATCGAGGCGGGGAGAGTAGTCGTAAGAAATGCGTGGTGAAGCTGGACTGCGTCCCTCCGCGGCAAGGGCGGCCGGCGGGTTGTTAGAACGCTTGGCAGTCGGATGGCGGTAGTCATCGATCGGAAACTGGTCGTGCCGAGTCACTGAGCTGCGTCTCTTCGGTGCTGCCATTCGCGTACTGCCTCTGATGCATCTCTGCGCAGGGCGAGACGGTACCGCATTTTCTCTCATCTCGGGAGTGGTGCTCTTCGGGCATCGCGTAAGCTCCGCGGCATGCGCCGTCCACCAGCTAGATCCTAGGGTCCGTTGACATCCAGGATTCCTGTCGCCGCCAAGCTGTGCTTCAACCTTGCCTTTGGGAGGTGGCGGCAGGATGGATCAGGACCGGTCTGGGGTGCGCGATGCGGTTTGGGAGAAGGCTGGACCGCTCTTGTTCGGCAAGACATCGGATAGTGTCGTGTGTCTGGTGGTGAGACATCCTTGGCAGCTTCAGCGATGAGGCGTGCGGGGGCGACATCGTCGGGTCCGGCGCGTACCTCGGGCTGGTCGGACTTGGCACGGGCGAGCTTTCGTCGTGCTCCGAGGCGCTCCTTAACGACTTGGTCGGGTGTCTTGCCGTCGAGCCCGCGCTGACGGCGAGCGTTGTAGGTGGCGTTGACGCCGCGAAGCAACTGCTCAAGTTCGGCGGTAGTGTCTCAGTTTAAAATTGGCCCCTGACAGGCCGCTCCCCTCATCGGCCTCGTCATGCCGCCTGCACGTTCTATATGCTTGGCGGCAAGCAACGAGGCACGCACATGCTTTTCCGAATTGTTCGAGCGTCTTCAGTTGGGGTCGTTGCCGGCGGGAGCACGTTTACTGCGTCCGAGGCGCTGGATGAGCTTCGTCGTTCCTCTGGAGGGGTGCTCGACGTTAAGGCGCAAGAGGTAGGAAGTGGCGAGATCTACGACGTTCGGGCTCTGGAGCGGCTTATCGGCAAGATGGGGAAGTAGCCATGCCCAAAGGTCCCCGAGGAGAGAAGCGTCCCGCCGACCTGATCGGCAACGCCGTGGCGGTCATGCGGATCGCCACCGGCGAGGTTGAGGAAAACCCGCCCCCGCTCAGCCCCGCCGCCGAGCTGGGGCGGAAGGGCGGCGAGGCGCGGGCCAAGGCCATGACGCCGGAGCGACGAGCGGAGATCGCCAGGAAGGCGGCGGCGAAGCGGTGGGCGGCGCCCCAGGAATAATTTTCGGAATAATTTTCTTCTTTTTGGTCGTTCGTCGGCGTATCCTCAGCGGGAGCAGACAGGCTCTTGGAGGCTCGCCGTGGAAACTGATATCGATGTCGTCATGGGAACGCTGTCTCCCTATCTGGATCGGCTGGACGCGATCCTTCGGCATGGTCACTCCGTATACGAAACCTACTCGCCAGAAATTACCCTCGACCACGACGCTAGTACGCAGGCGCATTGCACCAACCGGCATGCGCTCGCTGAAGCGCATCGGGTCCTGGACGGCCTTCCGAACATTCGGCACATCGAGCTAAGGGGTCAAAATCTCTGGCTGATCGAAACAGCCAACACCGTTTTGCGCTTCAAGAAAACGGATGAGGACGGCGTTTCGTCAAACTACCCAACGTCGCAAGCGCAGGCATTCGATTTGGGCGACGAAATTCCCGGCCTGCCGCAGCAGCCAACTCGTGTCACTGCCGGGTATTTGCTTGACGCGACCGGTTTGGGTTATATGCGTTCGCAGATATCGCTTCCCACAAACCGCGGCGCCATGTGGTGCGCTGCCATCATACCGGTTGCGACCCGCGAAGCTGACGAGGCGGCTTGGTACGAGGTCACCCGGCAAAGTCGAATGTTGTAGAAGATGAAAGCGGTAGAGCAGTTTAACCGCCACATGATGGCCCTTGCGCGGGATTCGCGCGGACTAACTCAGTCCGCGCTTGCGCATAGTATGAATGTGGCACAAGGCACCATTTCCAAATTTGAAGCGGGCGTGAATGATCCGCCGCGAGAGTTCATCGAAGATCTGGCGGGTGTGCTGAAATACCGGCCCGAGTTTTTCTATGAGACGGGCCGGCCGTATGGAATGCCTCCGTTCCACTATCGGCGGCGGAAGAAGCTTGGTCAAAAGCCTCTAGATAGGATGATCGCCGAAATGAACATTCGGCGAATTCAGCTGCGCATCCTGTTGCGATCCTATGACGGTAGGACAAACGGCTTCATCCCGGAAATCGACCGAGATGAATACCAAGGTTCCACGGCGCGCGCGTTCAACGTTGAGGATGCGGCCCGGCACCTTCGGGAGCTATGGATGCTGCCGGACGGACCAATTGATAACGTGACAGACCTGCTTGAGGAACATGGCGGCATTGTTGTGCCGTGCAACTTCGACAGTGACTTGATAGATGCCGTCAGCCAAAGAATCGACGGGTTTCCGGTGTTGTTTTTCGTGAACATGAATGCGCCCGCTGACCGTATACGCCACACTCTTTGTCATGAGCTGGCTCATATGGTTTTGCACACAACGACCTTGCTCGATGACGAGATGATGGAGGAAGAGGCTGACATCTTTGCGGGGTCTTTTCTCGTTCCAGCAAAAAGCATGCGCGCTCAATTGACCAGATTTGACCTGAGGCAGATTGCGCTTCTCAAGAAACACTGGAAAGTATCCATGTCGTCCATTGCGATGAGAGCCGACCGCCTTGGTATGATTTCTCCTCATCAGAAGAAGTCATTCTTTATGGAAATGAGCAAACTTGGATACAGAAAAGCGGAACCGTATGAGCCGAAAAAGGAGCTGCCGCGGAAAATCAGCCGGTTGATCGATCACCATCTCAGTGTGCTGAAATATTCGCGAGAGGAATTGGCATCTGCCTTATTTATCAATCTACCTGAGTTTGACCGGATGTACGGGCCGGAGATGCTTGGGGCGTCGGAGGCCGCTGCACCTCAACGGCCAACGCTGCGTCTCGTAGAGTGAACATTTATGCTTGCCGGCAAGCATAGGATGCAGCATCATGACCGGCATGAACAAGCTCCCCCTCGCCAAGCGCGTCCAGGCTCTCTCGATGCTTTGCGAGGGTTCCTCGATGCGTTCGGTGTCGCGGGTGGTGGGCCTGTCTATCAACACAGTGGCGAAGCTGCTGGTGGACGCCGGAGAGGCATGCGCGGCGCACCATGACGAGGCGGTGCGGGGCGTGAAGGCTAAGCGCGTCCAGTGCGACGAGATTTGGTCCTTCACCTATGCCAAGGCGAAGAACGTCCCCACTGCCAAAGCTGCGCCGGACGCGGCGGGCGACACTTGGACGTGGACCGCCCTCGATGCCGACAGCAAGCTCATCATCTCCTACCTCATCGGTGGACGTGATGCGGGTTATGCGCAGGTCTTCATGCAGGACGTGGCGGATCGTCTCGCCGATCGCGTGCAGCTCACCACCGACGGGCTCCGCGCCTACCTCGATGCGACCGAGGCAGCCTTTGGCGGCGACGTGGACTACGCGCAGCTCATCAAGCTTTATGGCGACCTGCCTGAGAGCGCCAAGGGCCGCTACAGCCCGGCCGAGTGCACCGGCATCCGCAAGCTCACGATTGAGGGCCGACCTGACGCCAAGCACGTCTCTACGTCCTACGTAGAGCGCCAGAACCTCACCATGCGCATGCAGATGCGCCGGTTCACGCGGCTGACCAACGGGTTCAGCAAGAAGGCGTTGAACCACGCTCACATGGTGGCGCTCTACACTTGCTGGTACAATTTCGTGCGCATTCACAAGACGCTGCGCTGCACGCCCGCCATGGCCGCCGGCCTTACGGATCGGCTGTGGAGCATGGAGGACGTGGTGGCGCTCCTCCAGACGAGAGAAGCGGCCCCGACCAAGCGGGGCTCGTACAAAAAGAAGACTGCTTAGCTAGAGAGGAGCGTCCGTTGAGGCATATTTTCTTTGATAATTCGAATATATACGGTGGATCGCGACGAGCCGCCGAAACCATAGAACCCAATGCGCCTTGGATTGCAGTCCGCATCTATTACCGTAACTTGTTTCGCCTTATTGAGGGTCAGGGTGATGTCAAAACGCGAGTTCTTAGTGGTTCAGTGCCACCCGAGAATGAATTGCTGTGGCAGACTGCACGCGACCTCGGATATAACACCGACTTACTGCGCAAGGTCGAACGCGATAACGGCAGGCTTGGCGAGCAGGGTGTTGACGAGATGCTGCACCTCAAGATCGCAAATACCATCCTGGACTACCCCGCACCCTAAACACTGGTGATCGCCAGCGGCGACGGTAAAGTGTCGGATTACAATACTAGCTTTACGGAGCAGGCTGCTCGGCCTCTCAAACATGGATGGTCGGTGGAAGTCTGGTCCTGGCATGAACAGCTGACAGCAAGATACGCTCCTCTTGCCCGCCAGGCGCCGGGACGCGTTCATGTCAATTCTTTGGACCCGTACTATTGGTCAGTGACTTTCGTGAAGGGCGGGGAGCACAGGTACCAGGGCGACACATTTCATGCACAAGAACGCGTCGTCTCGGCACTGATCCAACTTTCAGACTGAGACACTACCAGTTCGGCGTGCGGCCAGATGGTGATGCCGATGGCCTCACTACCCACTCGGCCGTTGAACCTCTCCACCATACCGCTCGTCTGGGGCGAGTAGGGCCTTGTGTGGCGGTACTCGGCACCAAGTTTGGGGCAGACCTCGGCGAAAGTTAGGGTGAGGCAGCTGCCGTTATCGGTCAGCACATGAGTGAGGCGGAAGGGGAAAGCTTCTGCGGCCTCGCGCAAGAAGGCAGTGGCGCTGCGCTTTGTATCATCGTCCTTGACGGCCAGGTGAACGGAGCGGGATCGGCGATCGATGGCGACATAGAGGTAGCATTTGTGGCGCTCGCCATAAGCGTTCTGCAGCTTATGAACGTGCTTGATGTCGATGTGGACGAAGCCGAGGTCGTATTCCCCCAAAAGGTGCCTTTACTTCGGATGGACCGGTCAGAGGTGGGAGGGCGCCCGCGGCTGAGGTCCTCCATCCTGAGAATGCGCCAGACGCTGTCGCGGTTCAGGTGCGGCAAGAAGTGATTGACGACGAAGATGAGGTAATTGAGGGGAAAGTTGGTGACCCGGCGTAGGGCGCACACCACGGCGCGCTCCTCTTCCGAGGCCTTCAAGGGCAGCTTGTGAGGCCGGGCCGAGTGGTCGAGGCAGTCCAACTGTCCTCGCTTGCGCCATTTGCGGTTGGTCTCGCTGCTTATCCCGAAGTGGAGAGCCAGGACACCCAAAGCCTTGATGGGGGAAGCGGTCTCGGTCCGGACGGCAGGGGGGCATCGGGATGGATCTGGAGCTTGGCTCACCTTCCTCCCTACACAGCGTTCTTCAGGCGCTGGAATTGGTAGGCGCAGTCTACTATGGCCAGGGGCCAGGCAGACCGAGTCCCAACGATGATTCGCAACTAAACAGCTAGTTGCTTCGAGCATCCCACCCTCAGGTTGGTCGAGCTCGCCAGGTCCGGCCCGCTGCCAGCACGCTTGTTGCTCACAGAAAAATTTGTCATTCATCTAGAAGCGGCGTCCAAGGGAATCGGGCTACGCCTACCCTCGGGGGTGGTGACGGAAAAGATACGGTGACGAGAGCCAGAACATGAAAACGCTTATTATGGATTTGACCTTCGAGCAGGGCGGTAGGAGAGTCACTCAGGTACAACCACCCAAGAACGTGTGGGCAAATTATTTCGAAATCGATCTAGACGCCGGCGGTGATTATCTTCCTTCGTTTGTCTTGAGCGACCAGAAGAATGGTGGGCTTGCCGAGGAAAGGCAAGTTGTGTTGCATGATCACAACTGGACTGTCGAGGTTGGCGATGCTGGGCCTCCACGCCCAGCAATTCTTCGCATGCTACACACTGGTGGGAACAGCTACGACTACTGGGTCTATCGCCCGGGCGACTCCGAGTTTTTGCACTTGGACTGGTTGCTCGATGCGGCTCCGAACCCGCAGAGGATCCGTGGCAGAAGATGGCTAACTATGTAATCAGGAAGTCGCTCGCTAGGCCACTATCACGCGGCTCACTTGCTAGTTGAGTGTCGCGGCGCCTGCGGGACCCCTGTCCATTGGGGTTTCCGCTCGGTGGCGGCGGGACCGGATCACGTTGGTGGCCGGCGACAGCGACCACGGGCCTACACGATGACGCAGCTCGTGCAGACGGCTTCGCGGTGATGGTGCTATACTGGGCGCATGCCAGTCGTGAGCTGCGGGGGGCAGCTACAGCCTTTCACAGCTTGAATCCCTACATCGCAGATCTGGCGCTCGTCTGACCATCGGGCCGAAGGCGTGCCGCCATTCGGTTCGTACACCAGCGCCTGGATGGAAGGGCCTGAGTGCGATCCTTACCCATGTCTGCGCCGCACCGCACACCGCTAACACCGCACGAGTAGCCGCCCCGAGGCTCAGGCGGCGTGAGGCTTGCGGCCCTTCGCCTCCATCTCCGAGCGTTCCTTCCAGAAGATCATATCCGCCTCCTTGCTGAACATCACCCGAACGCCGGTAGCGCCCTTGCTCATCCGGAGGTTCCCGCCGTTCTGGGCCCGGTGCTCGGCCACCCAGCGCTTGAACGTCGGGTCCTCAGCGGAGCTCCCCGCGAACTCGAGCACCCCGGCAATCTCTTCCTGCTTGCGACGCTTGACCATCTGTCAGAACCCTACCGGTGTATGTGAAGACCACTGGCGCCGCATTGCTCAGCGGTCGCCCTGGCTGCGGCCACTCTGCGTGGCCTTGCTTACGCCGCCCTGGTTGCCCTTGCCGCTGCTGCCACCCGCACGAGCGTCCTTTGGATTAGCCTTACCGCCAGGGGCGCTCTTGCCGCCCTGAGGGGCGCGGCCGGCGGGCGGAAGGGGAGGGAGGTTGGCCATGATGGTGTCTCGTGAAGGCGGTGGGGGATGACGGAGAAAACGAAGCAACCACGCCGTGGTTAGGCGTGAAGATCGCAACGTCAGGGCTCGGGGCTGAAGCGTCTGCTTGTGCTGAAGGCGCAATCGCCTGAGCGACAGCATCTCCAACTTTGCACGAACGCGGCGGTAGAAAATCACACGATTACAAGGCAATAAACCTTGTAGACTAAATCGCCCAAGTCCCAAGCTTTGGAGACAACGGCCTCTCCGGAGAGAGAAAACGGCGATCGTTCCGAGATCGAAGTATCAAGCTATGTGCGGAAAATGAGGCCAGAACACACGGAGAAGCGCGATCCCAACCTGCCAGAGAATAGTTGTCTCGTGGAAAGTTGGAGCGGGCGAAGGGATTCGAACCCTCGACCCCGACCTTGGCAAGGTCGTGCTCTACCCCTGAGCTACGCCCGCGCTCCGTGTGGGGCGGCGTATGACACGGGCTGCCGGGGCTTGCAACCCCCTCTCTGCGCAGGAAAATCGCTGGAAATGCCGCAAACTCCAGAAGACCTCCTCGCCCGCCTCGAAGCCGCGGGCATCCGAGCCACCACGCACCGACACCCACCACTCCACACGGTCGCGGAGAGCAAGGTGCTGCGCGGCGCTTTGCCTGGCCTGCACGTGAAAAACCTCTTCCTCCGCGCGAGGCCCCCGCACCCCTTCCTTCTCGTCGTCGCAGAAGAGGACACGCCGCTCTCGATCAACGGCCTCGCCCGCCGCCTCGACACCGGCCGCCTCTCGATGGCGAGCGAGGTGGAACTGTGGGACCGGCTAGGCGTGCGCCCCGGTTCCGTCACCCCGTTCGCCCTGGTGAACGCCCCTGCCGGCAGCGTCCGCCTGGTGATGGACCGACGCCTTCTGGAAGGGGAGGGGCCGGTGAACCTCCACCCCCTCACCAACACGGCCACCACCGCGATCGCGGCTCCTGATCTTCGGCGCTTCCTTGAAAGCCTGGGCCACCCGCCCGAGGCGATAGACCTTGCGGAGGCCCCCGCGTCCCCGCTTGCCTGAGAGCCCGCGCGGCGCATCTATGGGGGCGAGCAGATCGCCCGAAACGCTCCTCACGACCAGGTTGGAACCGCTATGAGCACCTCTCTCGACCAAACCCAGCCCACGGCCGACGACCTGATCAAGGACGGCGACCAGCGCACCTTCATGCAGGACGTCGTCGCGGCCTCGCGCGAGGTGCCGGTGCTGGTGGACTTCTGGGCCACCTGGTGCGGCCCCTGCAAGCAGCTCACGCCCACGCTGGAGAAGGTGGTCCGCGCCGCCGGCGGCCGCGTCCGGCTGGTCAAGATCGACATCGACAAGAACCGCGCCCTCGTCCAGCAGCTCGCCCAGCTCGGCCTGCCACTGCAATCCGTGCCGACGGTCGCCGCCTTCTGGCAGGGCCAGATCGCCGACATGTTCCAGGGCGCCCTGCCCGAGAGCGAGGTGAAGCGCTTCACCGAGACCCTCCTGAAGATGGCGGGCGGCCAGATGCCCTCCGCCGACCTCCTGGCCGAGGCCAAGCAGGCGGCGGAAGAAGGCGACCACCAGGGCGCGCTCGAGCTCTACGGCGCCCTTGTCCAGCAGGAGCCGGAGAACGCCGCCGCCTATGCCGGCGTCGCTCGCAGCCTGATGGAACTGGGCGAGGAGGAGCAGGCCACCCAGGTGCTGGAAAGCCTCTCTCCGAAGCTGAGCGAACACCCCGATGTCAGCGCCGTCCGCAGCGCGTTGGAGCTGGCCGCGGCTGGGCGGGAGGCACGCGGCAAGCTGGCCGAGTACGAGGCCCGCCTGGCCGCCGACCCGGACGACCACCAGGCCCGCATCGACCTCGCCATCGCCCTCAACGCCGCCGACGACCGCGCCGGCGCCACCGACGCCCTGCTGGAGGCCTTCCGCCGCGACCGCGCCTGGAACGACCAGGCCGCCCGCAAGCAGCTGCTGAAGTTCTTCGAGGCCTGGGGCTTCGAGGATCCGGCGACCAAGGCCGGCCGCCGCAAGCTCTCCTCGATGCTCTTCAGCTGAGGCAGCCCCGCCCGGGTGCCCCAACGAAGGCACCCGGGCAACCGCCCGGCGATCAACCCGGGCGGAGGCGGCGCTGGGCAGCGGCCAGTGCCCTGGACAAGCCGCCCATCCGGCGCATCTGCCCCACCTACACGCAGGCGAACGGGAAGACCGGCCATGCCTTTCAAGCCCTCCGGCCTCGCGGCCCTGCCGGCGGAGATCGCGGTGTTCCCCCTGACGGGCGCGCTTCTCCTCCCCGGTGGCCGCCTGCCGCTGAACATCTTTGAGCCGCGCTACCTCGCGCTCGTGGAGGCGAGCCTCGCCCAGGGCCGGTCCTTCGGCATGATCCAGCCCGACCCCGCCGCCGCCGCCCAGGCCGGTGCACCCGGCCTCTACAAGGTCGGCTGCCTCGGCCGCCTCTCCTCCTTCTCCGAGACCGATGACGGCCGCTTCCTGATCAGCCTCACCGGCACCATCCGCTTCCAGGTGGCGGCCGAACTGCCCGGGCGCGACGGCTACCGCCGGGTGCGCGCCGACTACTCGACCTTCGCGGCGGACCTGGACGATCCCGCCTCCTCGGCCGAGCTCGACCGCCCCGCGCTGCTCGACGCGCTCCGCGCCTATTTCCGCACCCAGGGAATCGACGCGAACTGGGAAGCGATCGAGCGGCTGGAGGACGATGCCCTCGTCACTACCCTCTGCATGGTCTGCCCCTTCGAGCCCCTGGAGAAGCAGGCACTGCTGGAGGCGCCCGACCCCGCCGCCCGCGCCACGATGCTGGTTGCGATGCTCCGGATGGACAGCTTGCCCGGCACGGGCCAAGACGTGCGTCCGAGCTGAGGCGAAAGCCGAGAGAGAACCCATGAGCCAGACATCCGGTCCGTCCGCGGGCACCGAATCCCCCGCCGTCGATCCCCGCCTGCTGGAGATCCTCGTCTGCCCCGTCACCAAGGGCCCGCTGCGCTACGACCGCGGCGCCGGCGAACTGGTGAGCGAGGGCGCGGGCCTCGCCTACCCCATCCGCGACGGCATCCCCATCATGCTGCCCGACGAGGCCCGCCGCCTCGCTGACTGAGGCGTCGTGCCTACCCCCACCGAGATCCGCCTGAACCGCGCCGAACGCCGGCTGGACGTGGCCTTCGACGACGGCAGCCGCTTCCAGCTGCCGGCCGAGTACCTGCGCGTGGAGAGCCCCTCCGCCGAGGTGCAGGGCCACGGCCCCGGGCAGAAGACGCTCGTCCACGGCAAGCGGGAAGTGGGGATCGTTGCGGTGGAGCCGGTCGGCCACTACGCCGTGCGCCTCGTCTTTGACGACCGCCACGACACCGGCATCTATACCTGGGACACCCTGCACCGCCTCGGGCGCGAATACCCCGCGCGCTGGGCGGAATACGAGGCGGCGCTGGCCGCCCAGGGCCTGTCGCGCGACCTCCGCGGGAGGGGGAGGGGCTGATCCCGCTCCAGCTCCAATCCGCCCTCGGCCTGCTGGCCCTGGCCGCCCTCGCCTGGGTAGCAGGCGGCGCTGCGCGCCCCATTCCCTGGCGGGCGGTGGCGGCGGGCCTCGCCTTGCAAATCGCCCTCGGCGCCGCCCTCCTGCACATCCCGCCGCTCCGTGCCGCCTTCTCCCTCGTCGGTGACGCGGTAAACGCCCTCGCGCGCGCGACCCAGGCGGGCACGAGCCTCGTCTTCGGCTATCTCGGCGGCGCACCGCTGCCCTTCGCGGAAGCGCGGCCGGGTGGCACCTTCATCCTCTTCTTCGGGGCCCTGCCGATCGTCCTGCTGGTCGGCGCCCTCTCCGCACTGCTCTACCACTGGCGGGTGCTGCCGGGGCTCGTGCGGCTTATGTCCCGTGCGCTGCGCTCGGCCTTCGGCATCTCCGGCGCCTGCGGAGTCTCGGTCGCGGCGAATGTCTTCACCGGCATGGTGGAGGCCACGCTCTTCATCCGCCCCTGGCTGGCCAGCCTCTCCCGCTCCGAATTGCTGGTGGTCATGACCGCGGGCCTCGCGACCATCAGCGGCAACATGCTCGTCGTCTACGCCGCCATGCTCGCCAACGCCGTGCCCGACGCCGCCGGCCAGCTCCTGGCCGCCAGCCTCGTCAGCGCCCCTGCCGCCATCCTCGCCGCCCGCCTCATGATCCCCGGCGAGACCGCGCCCGAGGCCGCCGACATCGAGGCCCCGCGCCTCTACGACAGCAGCATGGACGCGCTCACCCGCGGCATCTCGGACGGGCTTTCGCTGCTGCTGAACATCATGGCCGGGCTGATCGTCTTCGTGGCGCTCGTCGCACTCATCAACATGATCCTCCAACCCCTCGCGGGCACGACGCTGGAGGCGATCGCCGGCGTCCTCCTCTGGCCGCTCGCCTTCGCCATGGGCATCGCCCCCGAGGACGCCACCGCCGCCGCCCGCCTGCTCGGCATCCGCGGCGTGGTGAACGAGTTCGTCGCCTATCTCGACATGGCCGGGGAGGGCGGCACGGCGCTAGCCCCGCGCACGAAGCTCATTCTCTCCTGGGCGCTCTGCGGCTTCGCGAACTTCGCGAGCGTCGGGATCATGGTCTCCGGCATGGGCGCCCTCTGCCCGGAGCGCCGGGCCGAGATCGTGCGCCTCGGCCTGCCCTCGCTGCTCGCCGCCACCATTGCCTGCTGCATGACCGGCGCGACGGTGGGCCTGCTGTCGCCCTGAGGCCTCCGCTCAGGCCGGCCGCCGCGCCCTCAGCGCCGCCGCCAGTGTGCCATCGTCCAGCACGTCCAGCGCCCCGCCCATCGGCACGCCCTGCGCCAGCCGCGTGACGGGCACGGAGAGCGGCCGCAGGCGGTCCACCAGATAGTGCCCGGTGGTCGCGCCCTCCACGGTCGCGGGAAGCGCGAGGATCACCTCCTCCACCTCACCGCCCGCCACGCGCTCCACCAGCGGCTGGATCGACAGATCCTCCGGCCCCACGCCCGCGAGCGCCGAGAGCGTGCCGCCGAGCACGTGGTACAGCCCACGATGCGCCCCCGCCCGTTCCAGCGCCCAGAGGTCGGACACGCCCTCCACCACGCAGACCAGCCCGCGCTCCCGCCGCGGGTCGCGGCAGACCGAGCAGGGATCGCGCGAATCGAGGTTCCCACAGACGCGGCAGGGCCGAACCGCCTCCGCCGCCGCCTCCAGCGCACTGGCCAGCGGGATCATCAGGCGCTGCGGATCCTGCAGCATCTTCAGCACCGCACGCCGTGCGGAGCGCCGCCCAAGACCCGGCAGACGGGACAGAAGATGAATGAGCTGCTCCACCGGGTCATTCGGCGGAACCGCTCCCGGGGCGGGCGCAACGCGCACGGAGGAGGCATCGAAGGGCATCCTCTTCATATGGTGATGCCGCCCCCCCTCCGCATCAGAATGGCCGCATCAGAACGGCAGCTTGAAGCCGCCCAGCCCGCCGCCGCCCATGCCCGGGATGTTCAGGCCGGAGGTCGCCTTGGACATCTCCTCCGCCATCATCGCCTCCACCTTTGCCTTCGCGTCGGCATGGGCGGCGATGATCAGGTCCTCCAGCACTTCGCGCTCATCGGCCGAGAGGAGAGAGGGATCGATCACGATGCCCTTCAGGTCGCCCTTGCCTGAGAGCGTCACGCGCACCATCCCGGCGCCCGCCTGCCCCTCCATCGTGGCGGCCTCCAGCGTCGCCTGCATCTCGGCCATCTTGGCCTGCATCTGCTGCGCCTGCTTCAGCATGTTGCCCAGGTTCTTCATCGGCGGTCCTCGCGGTCAGGAAAGGGGTTCAGGGCCGGTCCATGCCGGCGGGCTCGGCGTCGAGCGGGGCGAAGCCGGGATCGCCCTCGGCCGGAAGGTAGCCCACCTCGTCCTCCTCCACCGGCTCGCCGTCATTGGCAAGGCCGGGAAGGAGTTCGGGTGGCGGCAACCCGTAGGCATCGAGATTGGAGTCCCGCACCTCCCGGATCTGCGCGCCGGGAAAGGCCTGCATGACCGCCAGCACCAGCGGATGCGTGCCCGCCACCTCCAGACGCGCAGCCTTCGCCTCGCGCGACTGCTCGGCGATTGTCGGCTCGCCCGGCGCGTTGGAAAGCGAGACGGTCCAGCGCGCGCCCGTCGTTTCCTGCAGCAAGGCGGTGAGCTGCCCTGCAAGATCGCGCGGCGCGTCGGGCCGCGTCCGCAGCTCGATCCGCCCTTCAGCAAATTTAACGAGATGGACGCTGTGCACGAGATGCGCGTGCAGCATCGGCCTCCGCCCGGAGGCGAGCGCCACGACCTCGCGGAAAGTGGTGGGGGAGGGGGCCGGGGCTGCCACTGTCTCGGGCGGCATAGCCGGTGCCGCCTCCGCCATCACCGGCGCACCACCAGCGACGGCCCGCAGCCCGCCACCGGAAGGGGCGCCGATCGAGGCCGTGGCCACCGCGCTCGCCATAGCGCCGGCAGGCGCCGGCCCCGCGCCGCGTGGCGCCGGCCCACCGGCCTGCCCCGCCGGCGTCCCGGAAAGCCGGCGCACGATCTCGCCGGGCGTCGGCATCTCGGCCAGATGCGCTAGCCGGATGAGCACCATCTCCGCCGCCGCGCGCCGGTCGGGGCTCTCGGCCACCTCGCCGATCCCACGCAGCAGCACCTGCCAGGCGCGGCCGAGCACGGGAATCGTCAGCGTCTCCGCCAGCGCCCCGCCGCGAACCCGCTCCGTCTCGGGGATGGAGGGATCGTTCCGCAAGCCCGGCACGGCGCGAAAGCGCGTTAGAGTGTGCGTCAGCTCCGCCATGTCGGCCAGCACCACGCCGGGATCGGCGCCGCGCTCATGCGCGCGGTCCATCCCCGCCAGCAGGCCCGGCAGGTCGCCGCGCATGGCGGCCTCCATCAGGTCGAGCACGAGGGCGCGGTCGGCGAGGCCGAGCATGTCCCGCACCCCCTCCGCCGTCACGACGCCGCCCTCGGTCGGCATGGCGATCGCCTGGTCGAGCAGGGAAAGCCCGTCGCGCACCGAGCCGTCCGCCGCGCGCGCGATCATCGCCAGCGCCTCCGGCTCGATCGAGGCGCCCTCCTTCTCCGCGATGCCCGCGAAATGCGCCCGCAGCACCTCCTGCGGCACGCGGCGCAGGTCGAAGCGCTGGCAGCGCGAGAGGATGGTCGCCGGAACCTTGCGGATCTCGGTGGTGGCGAACAGGAACTTCACCTGCGGCGGCGGTTCCTCCAGCGTCTTGAGCAGCGCGTTGAACGCCGCCCCGGACAGCATGTGAACCTCGTCGAGGATGTAGACCTTGAAGCGCCCCTGGCTCGGCCGGAAGCGCACGGCCTCGCGGATCTCGCGCACGTTGTCGACGCTGTTGTTGGACGCCGCGTCCAGCTCCATCACGTCCGGGTGGCGGTCCGCCAGGATAGCGCGGCACTCCGGGCACACACCGCAGGGATCGGCTGTCGGCCCGCCCTTGCCGTCCGGCCCGATGCAGTTCAGCGCGCGGGCGATGATGCGGGCGGTGGTCGTCTTTCCCACCCCGCGCACGCCCGTCAGCATGAAGGCATGCGCCACGCGGTTCTGCGCGAAGGCGTTCCGCAGCGTGCGGACCAGCGCCTCCTGCCCGATGAGGTCGTTGAAATCCTGAGGCCGGTACTTCCGCGCCAGCACCCGATAGGGCTGCGAGGGCTCGGCGGGAGACGAGGCGGAAATCGGCGCGGGCGGAGCCGCGGCGGGAACGGGTGCCGGATCGGGATCGCCGAAGAGACCCGGTCCCTCCATCGGAGGCTCCGGCAGCTCGTCCGACGTTTCTGGCGAGAGATCGGTGTCGCTGGTCATCCGGGCCGCAGGTTTGGGGCGGCCTGGGCCGCCAGGCGATCTGATGGGGCAGGACCCCAAAGGGTGGAAGACCGACCACGACCCAGGCGTTTACCCGCCTCGGCTGCTTCCTTCCGGACCTGACCGGGTCGACGAGGCGCCCGTCCGCGACCGGCCTTCCGCGGTGGAATATGGGGGGAGGGGCCCCGAGAGTCCACCGGGGGAACCGCCCCTCAGCCACGCGGCCGCCGCGCATTGCGCCGGGGACGCACCCGTGTTGTCCCCTCCCGCCCCCCGTGCGAGGTTCCGGCCCCACATGCTCAGCATCCCCGCCAGCCGCCCGAACGCCTATACCGGCAGCCCTCTCGACCGCGTCTCGGACCGGCGGGACGACGCCGATTTCGTCGCCGCGGCCCTGGCCGACCCCGCCAGCCTCATCGCCCCCGTCTGGCGCGCGAAAAGCCTCATGCGCGGTGCCGAATCGGGCGCGCCCGAGGCCGTGCTCCTCACCCGCGAGGCCGCAGAGGCCGTGCTGATGGCCGGCGGCCCCTGGGCCCTGCTCGGCTTGCGCGAGGACGGCACCGCGGTCTTCACGGTCGATTGCAGCGCTGCCGAGGACCCGCTTCCCCTCCTGCCCGAGGGCTACGGCAGCTTCCACGACCTCCGCGCCGTCGCCGGCCTCCTGCCGCCGGGCGAGGCCTCGATGCTCGCCCATGCCCGCGGCCTGATGCACTGGCGCACCCGCCATCGCTTCTGCGGCGTCTGCGGCCAGACCTGCGAGCCGCGCTCGGCGGGGAACGCCATGTCCTGCACCGGGTGCGGCGCCCAGCACTTCCCGCGCACCGACCCCGCCGTGATCATGCTCGTGGTGGACGAGGACCGCGTGCTGCTCGGCCATTCCACGCGCTTCCCGAACAGCACGATGTACTCGACCCTCGCCGGCTTCGTGGAACCCGGCGAGAGCCTGGAGGAGGCCGTGCGCCGGGAGGTGCACGAGGAGACCGGCGTCAGGGTCGGGGAGGTGTTCTACCACTCCTCCCAGCCCTGGCCCTTTCCCGCCTCCATCATGCTCGGCTTCCACGCGGAGGCGCTGAGCCAGGAGATCACCATCGACCCGGCCGAGCTGCGCGACGCCCGGTGGTTCACCCGCGACGAGATCCGCAACCCCGAGAGCGCCGGCTTCTCCCTGCCGCGGGTCGATTCGATCGCCCGCCGCCTGATTGAGGACTGGCTGCAGGGAACCCCGGCATGACCCGCGCGCCCCTTCTCCTTCCCGTCCTGCTCATCCTCGCTGCCTGCGGTCGGAACGACCCCCTGCCGCCGGCCGATAACCCCGCCGAGGCCACCTGCCGGCGCGAGGCCGAGGCCAGCCCCGCCGCGAAGGCCGGCTATGCCCGCCTTCCTCCGGCGGACAACGTCACGCAATTCAACCGCGTAAAGGCCGAGATCGCCGCCGCGGAGCGCGCTGCCTATCTCCGCTGCATGCGCGACAAGGGCCTCGCCCCGCCGGGCGGCGTGGAGCCGGTGCGCCCGCCCGGCTGATCGTGTGCCCCGATACCGCAGGGGCGCCACTCCTCAGGCGAGTTTCGTCGTGTCGCCCGCCTTGACCACGCCCGCCGCCGAGAGGTTCTGCCGCGACGCCTTCTCGGCGATGCCGCTGATCCCCTCGCGCCGGACGAGTTCCGCCCAGACCTGCTCCGGCCGGATGCCCGCATCCACCCAGACGACGATGAGGTGGTAGAGGAGGTCCGCGCTCTCGCAGATGAGGGCGCCGCGGTTACCGGCCATCGCCTCGATCACCGTCTCCACCGCCTCCTCGCCGAGCTTCTGCGCGACCTTGGCCGTGCCGCGCGCCAGCAGGCGGGCGGAGTGGGAGGTCTCGACATTGCCCGAGAGGCGCCGCTCCTCCACCGCCGCCCAGAGCCGGTCCAGCACTGCCGGCACGGGATCCCCGGCGGGCTGATCGAGCGGCGCGAGGTGCCGCGCCTCCGCCCGGCGCACGCGCTTGGGCGGCTGGGCGAGGGTGTCGATGGGCGCATCCGCCAGGTCCGCCGGCACGGGCAGCGGCTTATGGACGCGAAGGTCCTCCTTCCACTGCGCGGGCTTCAGCTTCGGCGCCTTCGCCTTGCTCTTGACCGACACCTTGGCGGCGCCCGCCTTGGCCTTCGCCGGCCCGCGCTTCGGCTTGGCCGCGGCCTTGCGCGGCCGGACCGCCTCCTCCGCCGCAGCCGGCTTCTTGGCCTTGGACTTCGCTGCCTTGCCCATCATGCCGCCTCCCGCGGTTCGGCCGCCGGTCGTACCGGCCAGCCCTTCGCCGCCAACGCCGCCTTCGCCTCGGAGATGCGGAAATGGCCGTAGTGGAAAATGCTCGCCGCCAGCAGGCCGGTCGCGCCGGCCGCCGCCCCCTCGGCGAAATGATCGAGCGTGCCCACGCCGCCGGAGGCGACGACCGGCAGCCGCACCGCCGCGCGCACGGCGCGCAGCAGGTCGAGGTCGAAGCCCTCCCCGGTGCCGTCGCGGTCCATCGAGGTCAACAGGATCTCCCCCGCGCCCAGGCCCTCCACCCGCCGCGCCCACTCGACGGCATCCACCCCCGTCTCCCGCCGCCCGCCATGGGTGAAGATCTCCCAGCGGCCCGAGGCCACCCGGCGCGCGTCCACCGCCACCACGATTGCCTGGGAACCAAAGGCCTCCGCGCCCCGCCGCACCAGATCCGGGTCGGCCAGCGCCGCGGAATTGATGGAGACCTTGTCGGCCCCGGCCAGCAGCAGCGCCCGCATGTCCTCCACGCTGCGCACGCCGCCGCCGACGGTCAGCGGGATGAACACCTCGGCCGCCGTGCGGGAGACGACGTCGAGCATCGTCCCGCGGTTCTCATGCGTCGCCCCGATGTCGAGGAAGGTGATCTCGTCCGCCCCCTCGCGGTCATAGGCGCGCGCCTGCTCCACGGGGTCGCCGGCGTCGCGCAGGGCCACGAAGTTCACGCCTTTCACGACGCGGCCGTCCTTCACGTCCAGGCAGGGGATCACGCGCAGGGCGAGCACGGGGGTCTCCTTCTCGATAGCAGGCGATTGCGCTGCCCAGGGGGACGGGTCAAGCAACCTTGAGAGGGGAAACCCTCCTGGCCGGTAATATCGTGCGCCGGGGCAACAAAGGTGGCCCGCGGCCCTAGTGAAGGCGCGCGCGCCACTCCTCGATCATCTCCCGCCCGCGCGAGGAGGCCTCGCCCGTGGGAATCAGGGCGATGAAGCGCTCCATGTCCTCGATGGCGGCGCCCAGGTGGCCGAGCCGCGCGTTCATCACCGCCGCCTCCCGCCAGAGCGGCGAGGCATCGGGCGCAAGGCGCAGCATGTCGGCCGTGCAGGCCAGCGCTCCCTCCACGTCCTCGTCGCGAAGCCGGCGCAGGCGGATGTTCGTCTGCAGGCGCAGCAGCACGGCCCGGCGGCTCATCGGCGCCAGCATCCCCGGCCGCAGCTCCGCCGCCGGCCCCTCCACCCGCTTGATGAGGGCGCGCAGCGCGGGCACCGGCAGGGGCGTGCCGCCGCCGAAGGGGTCCACCACCACGGATCCCGCCTTCTGCGCGCCATCGAGCGCGACGAGGAAGTGCCCCGGGAAGTCCAGGCCGCGCGCCGGCCAGCCCGCAGCCTCCGCCACGTGCAGCCAGAGAAGGCCGATGGCCACGGGCAGCCCGCGCCGCCGCTCCGTTACGCGGATGAGGTTCGCGTTGCGTAGGTCGTCGTAGGTCTCGGCATCGCCGGCATAGCCGGCCTCCTCGTGGATCACACGGGCGATCAGCGCGCGCCGCTCCTCCGCCTCACGCGGCGCCTCCTGCGAGAGAACGCTGCGCACCAGCGCCGAGAGCCGGCCTTCCGCCGCGCGCCAGTCTGCCCCGGGCGCGTCGATGCGCGCGAATTGCAGCGCGACCGCCCCGAGGTCCAGCTCGTCGTCCGGCAGCCGCCCGGCCGCCTCGATCGCGGCCCGCGCCTCGGCGATGGAGTCGGGCATCAGCGCTCCGCCGCGGGCGCTGTGCGCTCCGCCGCGGGCAGCATGCGGCCCAGGCGCTGGCCACCGAAGAGGTGCACATGGAAATGCGGCACCTCCTGCCCGCCCTCCGAGCCCATATTCGTCAGGGCACGAAAGCCGCGTTCCTCCAACCCCAGCTCCCGCGCCACGCGGCCCACGGCGCGCCAGAAGCCCGCGATCTCGGCGTCGGAGGCGCTGGCGCTGAAATCCGCGATCGATACGTAGCGTCCGCGGGGGATGACCAGCACGTGCACCGGCGCCAGCGGGTTGATGTCGTGGAAGGCGACCGCGTACTCGTCCTCGTGCACCCGCCGGCTCGGGATCTCGCCGCGCAGGATGCGGGCAAAGATGTTCGTGTCGTCGTAGGGGGGCAGGCCGGAGACAGGGGCGGGCATCGGGGTTCCTCGCAGCGGGTGCCCTCATCGGGCGCCCTTTCGTGGGGCGCCGCCGCGCGCAGCGCAAGGCCCGGCACCGCGCGAGATCCTCAGCGCCGCGCGATCCGCCCGTCCAGCACCGGCGCCACGCGGCCGCGCGCGGCGAGGTGGTCCGCCAGCACGTCCTCCAGCGGCGAGCCGTCGTCATAAGCCTCCAGCGCCGCGTCGCGCAGCACGCCGTAGCCGTCACTGCCGGCGCGCATGAAGTTGTTCGTCACCACGCGGTAGGCCCGGTCAGGATCGAGCAGCCCCTCGGCCGTCCGCGCCTCCACCAGGCGCCGGCCCGGGGGGGCATTGGGGTCGATGACCAGGCGCAGCCCCGCCACCTGCGGGAAGCGGCCCGCCAGCGCCGGCAGGCGCGACAGCCCGTTCTCCAGCGCCTCCGCCAGCGCGCCGCCGCGGATGGTCAGCGTCGCCAGCGTGTTGCCGAAGGGCAGCACGGCCAGCACGTCGCCATAGGTGAGAGGGCCGGCGGGCAGCGAGGCGCGCAGCCCGCCCCCGTTCACCACCGCGATCTCCGCCCCCGGCGTCGCCGCCAGCGCGGCCTCGGCCACGAGGCTACCCAGCGCGCATTCCCCGTCCCGGCAGCCCGCATCGGGGAAGGGGCCCTCCGCCAGACCAACCGGCCGCCGCCTCACCTCGCCGAGCGGCCCGGCATACTCTGCCACGACCGCCGCCACCGCCGGGTCCTCGGGCACGTCGGGCCCGATCGGCCGTACCGCGCCGCCATGCGCCGCCACGCGCCCGTCCGCCGCCAGGTCAAGGTCCATCCGGCCAAGATAGCGGCCGTGGCAGGCGACCGTCGCGATCCGCACGTCCCGCCCCTTGCCCGCGATCATCAGCGGGCTCGGCCCCACGGCGCCCGGAAGGCCGTTTGCCAGCAGGAGGTGGGAATGGCCGCCGATGATCGCGTCGATCCCCTCCACCTCGGCCGCGAGCTGCCGGTCCGCGGGAAGGCCGAGATGCGACAGCACCACCACCGTGCCCACCCCCTGCCGTCGCAGCGCGAAGGCCGCGCGGTCGGCGGCCTCCATGGGGTCGGTGAAGCGCAGCCGCGGCCCCGGGGAGGATGAATTGGCCGTCTCCGGCGTGGTCAGCCCCACCACCCCGATCCGCGCCCCGTTCGACTCGAGAACGGTGAAGGCACTCACCCGGTCCCGCAGCAGCGGCTCCCCGCTCGTGTCGAGATTCGCCGAGAGAAGGGGGAAGGGCACCGCCGCCGCGTAGCGCGCGAGGTTCTCCGGCCCGTTGTCGAACTCGTGGTTGCCGAGCGACATGGCCATGGTGCCGACCGCCCGCTGCACCGCCGCCTCCGCCAGGCCCCGGTGGACGGTGTAGTAGAGGCTGCCCATGAACTGGTCGCCCGCGTCCAGCAGGAAGGGCGCACGGCCCTCGGTCAGGGTGGCTGCGCGGGCCTCGCGCATGGCCCCGGCCAGCCGCGCGGCGCCGCCGGCGCAGGGGCGCCCCTCCCGGCAAACGGCCCCGCCCTCCGAGACGCCGTCGTGCTTTGAGTGGAAGTCGTTCATGTGGATGAGCGCGATTCGCGCCCCCTCCGCCGCCAGCGCCCGCCGAATCGCAGGCGCCGCGAGAGGAAGGCCGGCCGCCGCGCCGAGCAGTCGGCGGCGGGAGAGCGGGAAGTGGTGCGCGTGCCGCATAGATGCCCTTTTCACCGGGAAGGATGCCCGGCCTGCAAGGTCGCCGGCCGTGCCCCGTGGTCGGCCGCGCCCCTTCGTACGGCCCGGTGTAGCGCCATCGTGCGCCGCACCGGAATGCTGCTTGCAGGACGGCCGGGGCGGGTTCACAGGATGGTCACCCGTCCGGCCCAGACTGCCGCCTCCTCCAGCCGCGCCATGCGCGGCCCGCCCGCGCGCGGCCCGCGCGGAACCAGCACGCCCCGGCCCCCGCAGCGGGGGGAGGGGACGGAGAAGGCACCGGGCGGAACGCGAATGCCGGTCTACCTGCCGATCGCCGAGATGTCGGTCGATGCCCTGCTGCTGCTGGGCATCGGGCTCGGCGTGGGCTGGCTCTCGGGCCTCTTCGGCGTCGGCGGCGGCTTCCTGCTGACGCCGCTGCTCATCCTTATCGGCATCCCCGCGCCCGTCGCGGTCGCCTCGGGCGCGAACCAGACGCTCGGCGCCTCCGTCTCCGGCCTCATTGCCCAGTGGCGGCGCGGCAACGTCGATGCGCGCATGGGCTGCGTGCTCCTCGTCGCGGGCCTCGCGGGGTCGGCGGCCGGCACGCAGCTCTTCGTGCTGCTCAAGCGGCTCGGCCAGATCGACCTCGCGGTCTCGCTCTTCTACGTCGTCGTCCTCGGCACGGTGGGCCTGCTGATGGTGCGGGAAAGCCTCCGCGCCATCGTCAGGCGCAGGCGCGCCCTGCCGGCGAGAACGCACCAGCACTCCTGGCTGCACGGCCTGCCCTTGAAGATGCGCTTCCGCAAGTCGCGCCTCTACATCTCGATCATCCCGCCGGCGATGATCGGCTTCGGGATCGGCGTGCTCTCCTCCATTATGGGCGTGGGCGGCGGCTTCATGCTCGTGCCCGCCATGATCTACCTCCTGGGCATGCCGACGACGACGACGATCGGCACCTCGCTCTTCCAGGTCACCTTCGTCAGCGCCAACGTCACGCTTCTCCAGGCGCTCCAGACCGGCTCGGTCGATATCGTCCTCACCCTGCTGCTGCTGACGGGCGGCGTGGCGGGCGCCCAGTTCGGCGCCGCCATGGGCACGAAGCTGCGGGGCGAGGAGACGCGGGCGCTGCTCGGGCTGCTCGTGCTGACGGTCGCGGCGGGGCTGCTCTGGGGCCTGCTGGTGACGCCGGCCAGCCTCTACCTCATGGGCCCGGCGACGTGACGCTTCCGCGCGCCGCCCTTCTCACCCTGCTGTTGCTCGCCGCCCCGCCCGCCCTGGCCCAGCGCGAGCCACCGCCCGCCCCGCCGCCCTTCGCCGGCCCGGCACTCGCGGCGGAGCTCGGCCAGGACCGCATCGCCGTGGACACGAGCTTCACCGGCGCGGACCTCCTCGTTTTCGGCGCGACCGACCGGCTGCTCGGCCCCGCGGGGGACAACGTGGTCATCCTCGGCCTCGGCCCGCCGCGGGACGTGGTGGTGCGGCGCCGCGTCCGCTGGCTCGGTCTCTGGGTGAACGGCCCTTCCGCCCGCTTCCAGGAGGTGCCGAACTACTACGCCGTCGCCGCCACTGCCCCCGTCGCCGGCCTGCTCGAGGAACCCGCCCGGCGCGAGCGGCGCCTGGGCCTCGACGTGCTGACCGCCCGCCTGCCAGGGCCCCGCGATCCGCGCTTCCGCACCGCCCTCATCGACCTCAAGCGCGCCTCCCGGCTCTGGAACGAGGAGGAGAGCCCGGTGGAGATCTCCGGCGGCCGCCTCTTCCACGCGCGCCTGCCGCTGCCCTCCACCATCGCGACGGGGGACTACATCGTGCAGGTCATGCTCGTGCGCGGGAACCGCATCATCGCCCGCCAGGAACTGCCCTTCCGGGTGGACCGGGTGGGCGCCACCGCCCGCATCGCCGACGTCTCCCGCCGCCTGCCGCTGGCCTATGGCCTGGCCTGCATCGCGCTGGCGGCCTTCGCGGGCTGGCTGGGCAGCGTGATCTTCCGCCGTGGCTAGGGGCGCTGCCCCTGCCGTCCCGCTTGCCTCGCCCACCCCCGCTGGCCGATCCTCCCGACCGCCGGCATCCTCGGACCCGGCGATCCCCGCCTCAGGAGCCCCGATGCCGCAGGACCGCGTCTTCCTCGTGGTGGTCGACGACAGCCCCGAACGGGCGGTCGCGCTGCGCTACGCCTGCCTGCGCGTCCGCAAGTCCGGCGGCCGGGTGGCCTTGCTGCGCATCACCGAGCCCGTGGGGCTGCAGGAATGGGCGGGCGTCGGCGCCCTCATGCAGGAGGAGCGGCGCCAGGAGGCCGAGCAGCTCCTCTCGGCCCTGGCTGCCCAGGTGCAGGAGATCACCGGCGGCCTGCCCACCATGCTTATCCGCGAGGGCGATCCGGTGGAGGAGGTGCTCGGCGCCCTCGAGGAGGACCGGCGCATCTCCATTCTCGTCCTCGCCACCGCGACCGAGGGAGGGCCGGGGCCCCTGGTCACCGCGCTCGCGGGCCGCCACGCCGGGCGGCTTCGCTGCCCCCTGACCATCGTGCCTGGCGGCCTGGACGATTCAGAACTGGACCGTGTGACCTAGGGTAGGACCCGATAAATCCATCCGGTGCTTGATCCGGGTGGAAGGCTCCCACGGCCGGAGATGCTGGCGGCTTGGGTCAGCCCGCTTCTACCCGCGTTGTCTCTGACCGGCGCGCGTTGCCCTTGAGCCGTTTGGCCTCGTAGAGGCGTGAGTCTGCAAGAGCAATGGCTTCTGCAATCGTCGCCGCCTCTTCCGGCATCAACGCGACCCCGAGGCTGCACCCGAGCGAGAGCCGCCCAGCCGACCTCGGCACGCCCGCCTGCAGCATGGCGTTCAGTCTCGCCCCTACCTCCAGCGCGGCTTGTGCGCTGCCACCCGCGGAGGGAAAGACGAGGACGAACTCGTCGCCGCCCGTGCGGATTGCCACGTCCTCCTTGCGGAGATTGTCGCGCAGCCAGACCCCGATGGCACGCAGCACATCGTCCCCGGCGGCGTGGCCGTAGCGGTCGTTGATCGGCTTGAAGCCGTCGAGGTCGAGGGCTGCTACTGCGTAGCCGTGCACCTTCCCCCTGTGCTCCTCATGCCAGGCTTCAAAGCCTGCGCGATTCAGTAGGCCGGTCAGCGGGTCGCGCCAGGCCTGGTCGCGCAAGGCCTCCAATCGGGCTACGACGTTTCGCGGGCCACCCTGGCCTCCTCCCGCACCCAGCGCCGCCTCGATCCGGCCCGCGATCCGCCCGGCGACCAGCCCGCCCATAACGGCCAGTCCGAGGGTCGCGGCGCCTAGCCAGAGGGTAAAGGAATTCAACCGGGCGAGCACGGCGTTGCGGTCTGTTTCGGCAAGGACGGTCCAGCCGAGGCTCGGACGGTCGGGATCGCCGTCCGTGCGTGCCCGGGCGAGGATCACGGCTCGCCCGTCCGACCCTGTGGCCTCCTGCCAGCGGCGCGCGTGCGGCCCGGTCAGCGGGGCGGGATCCTGAACCCAGGCGCGGCCGCGCTCCGCCTCGAGGCCAAGCAGTACGGTGCCGTCGGCGGCCAGAATCCGCAGCGTCATCGGCGGCTGGGCCGGGGCGAGGCTCATCACCTCGCGTCGCACGACGTCGGCCCAGCGCCAGGTGAGATGGCCTGACACGACGCCGAGCACCCGTCCATCCGGCGACCGGACCGGGGCCGCGGCATCGATGAAATAGGCGTTCTCCCCACCGCCCTGTTCCGAAGGCAGCAGCCGGGCCAGCAGCACGGCGGGATGCACGTCACCGAGGTGGAGCCCGGCGAGACCAGGCTTGAACCAGGGCCGGGAGGACACGTCCACACCCTCCAGCAGCCCACCCGTGGCGGCGATGACCCGTCCATCCGCTCCAACGAAGCCGATCCAGGAGAAGGTGGGGGAGCGGAGGCGGAGAGCCTCCAGCAGGCGGCGGGCGGCGGCAGGCTCTGCGGGCTCTCGCTCAAAAGTCTCGAAGCGGGCGAGGAGGCCGACATCGGCGGCCCATTCCGAAAGCCCGGCGTCCAAGCGCCGCGCCATGGCGTCGGCATAGCCGACCATCCTCTCCCCGGCTTCCGCGATGGCCAGCTTACGCTCCTCCCGGAGCAGCAGCGCCGAAACGGCGCCGCCCACGAGCCCGAAAACGAGCGCGACAATGAGGCCGTGACGCCAGTTGACGCCAAGCCGGAGCGTCATCCGCATAGGTCACTCCGCGCTACCAGGCAGGCGGGATACCAGCCGTGGTGGGTTGTATCGCAGGTCGTTCACGACACGCAATTGTTCATGATCAGTTGATCGAAAGAGGTTACGAATTGATATTGACACCGCCTCCGGTGCGCCCGCTGCAGCGGGAAACAACCCTTCTTATGAGCAAACTGGCCGCTGTCTCGTGCGCCGTGTGCCCGGCATCGTTCGGCTCGCCCACTCGGTATGGGTGCAGTTGAGCGCGGTGACAGCTGAAGCAGGTAGAAGACGATATAGCGCGGCCCGTCGCCAGCTGGAGCGCCATGCCCGCGCATCCCACGGCAAGTGACCTGGAGGCTGCCGCTGGATGTGCGCTGGTCATCGATCGGCGGTACCCCGTACTAGGGGGAGAGTAGGATCTGCTTCATCGGAACAGTCTCTCCGTAAGTGGGAACAGATCAGCCATGGCCGCCCCTCCAGCCACGATGGAGGCTGCCATTCGGATCAAGCGACAGGCCAGAGTAACGAACCCTGCCCTCAGGCGAATTTGCCCATTTGAGAAGCGCGGCCCGGCCCTGCGCCGCGCAACGGTTGCAGCCGGCCGTGGCCTGCCCCACATCCCCGGGCTGACGGCGGTACCCCGTGCCGAAGCACCCGCCGCAAAAGGGATCCCCGATGTTTATCGAGACCGAGGCGACGCCGAACCCCGCGACGCTCAAGTTCCTGCCCGGCCAGCCCGTCATGGGCGACCGCGGCACCGCTGACTTCATCTCCGCCGAGACCGCGGATCGCTCTCCCCTCGCCGCCCGCCTGTTCGAGCTGGAGGGCGTGGCCCGCGTCTTCCTGGGCGCCGACTTCGTCACCGTGACCAAGTCCGGCAGCACCGACTGGTCCGCCCTGCGCCCGCAGGTGCTCGGCGCCATCATGGAGCACGCCATGGCCGGCCGCCCCGTCATGGCCGGTGACGAGGCCGAGGAGGACGAGGACACCGACCCCGCGGATGCCGAGGTCGTCGCCCAGATCAAGGAGCTGCTGGATACCCGTGTGCGCCCGGCCGTCGCCGGCGATGGCGGCGACATCGTCTTCCGCGGCTTCCGCGACGGGGTGGTGAAGCTGCGCATGCAGGGCGCCTGTTCCGGCTGCCCTTCCTCCCGCGCGACGCTGAAGCACGGTGTCGAGAACATGCTGCGCCACTACGTGCCCGAGGTGGTGGCGGTGGAGCAGGTGGAGGCCTAGCGGCTTTCCCCGTGGTGGAAGCCTGAGGGCTTCCACCGTCCGCGTCATTCACCCGCGTGATCGCCACGATGACGCAGGGTGACTGGTAGCGGGACGCCTTCGGGAGGATGTTGGGGGCAAGGAGATCCTCTCATGCCCGATACCAACCTTCCCCCCGATGTCCGGCTGAACGACGCCGCCCTCGACCGCATCTTCCGCCAGGCCCGCACGGCCAATGCCTGGCAGGACCGACCGGTGCCGGACTCGCTCCTGCGCGAACTCTACGAGACCGTCGCCCTTGGCCCGACGAGCGCCAACCAGAGCCCCGGTCGCTTCCTCTTCGCCCGCACGCCCGAGGCTCGCGAGAAGCTGCTCGGCGTCGTCTCCGCCGGCAACCAGGAGAAGACGCGCACCGCCCCGGTGACGGTGATCGTGGCCTACGACCCCGCCTTCTACGAGTACCTGCCGCGCCTCTTCCCGCACGCCGACGCGAAGTCCTGGTTCACCGGCAAGCCGGAATTCGCCGAGCGCAGCGCCTTCATGAACAGCACGCTCCAGGCGGCCTACCTCATCCTCGCCGCCCGCGCCCTTGGCCTCGACGCCGGGCCGATGGGCGGCTTCGACGCCGAGAAGACGAACGCGATGTTCTTCGCCGAGAGCGGGTGGAAGGCCACCATGCTGATCAACCTCGGCTATGGCGACCACTCCAAGACCTTCGGCCGCCTGCCGCGCCTGCCCTTCGATGAGGCAGTGGTCTTGGCCTGATAGAGCGGTCATTGGCGACTCCGGGGAGAGGAAGAAGGGTTTCTTCCTCTTCCCGGACCCCTCACCATCACCTTTTTCTTCGAGTTCAGGATGCCTTGCGCGCGGTGCGCCTCGGGTCACCGACTGGAGGCGACGCCACGCACAGGAAGAGCGCTAAGGGGAGCCGGCCTCGAATTAATGCATCCGCGCCAGCCGGGTGGAGATTTAAGAGGCTCAGGCCATTGGCGGGACGGGATGAACGCTGCGCGTTCATCCGGTAGGTCCGGAGAGGGCAAAGCCCCCTCCAGCGCCGCCGCCCAGCACACCGGCCCTCAGGCGCGCGCCAGAAGCGCCTGCCCCGCCTCCGTCAGAAGCACTCTCGTATCCCCGCCGGTCGTCGCGTCGCCGGATTCCAGCCGGACAAGGTGCCCTGCCGTCGCATCCTCCCAGACCGGCAGGCGTGGGCAGGAGGTGCGCCAGGCCTCCATCGTCTCCGTGTAGCCGCGCGGCCGATCCGCAACCCAGGCGAGAAATTGCAGCAGGAGGTAGGCGGCGGGATCAGGCCTCGCCTCCAAGGTGGCGGTGTGAACCATCGGATTGCCTCCTGGCAGAGGAAGGATCCCTTCGTAGCACTTGTGGCGCCATGCCGCGCAGCGCGTTCACATCCTGAGATTGATACCTTAGAAGTATGGCATGATCGAGTTGCGCCGCCTCCGCGCCTTCGTCGTCACCGCGGAGGAGGGGCATGTGACCCGCGCGGCGGAGCGTCTCGGCATGCAGCAGCCCCCGCTCACCCGCCTGCTGCGTGGCCTTGAGGAGGAGTTGGGCACCTTGCTCCTGCGCCGCCTGCCACGTGGCGTGGAGCCGACGGAGGCGGGGCTGGTGTTCCTGGAGGAAGCGCGCGCGGTGCTCGCCCGCGCTGCAATGCTCGAGGAGAACGTTCGCCGGGCCGCGCGCGGCGAGGCGGGGCGGCTCGCTGTCGGCTTCACCAGCTCAGCGGCGCTGCATCCCTTCGTGCCCGCCGTGCTGCGCCACTTTCGGGAGGCCTTGCCGGGCGTGCGGATGGAACTGGACGAGGCCGGCACGGCGGAACTGGTGGAGCACGTGCTGCTCGGCCGCCTGGACGCGGCCTTCGTGCGCTCCCCCGTCGGAACAGTGGGCGGGCTGGCAGTCGAACTCGTGCTGGAGGAGCCGATGCTGGCGGCGCTTCCTGCCGGCCATCCCCTCTCACTGCCGGAGGGGCCGCCGCTGCCGCTCGCGTCCCTCGCTGGCGAGGCCTTCATTCTCTACCGTCGGAAGGCCGGTCCAGGGCTCTACGACTCCATCCTGGCCGCCTGCCGCGAGGCCGGCTTCACCCCGGCGATCGCGCAGGAGGCGCCGCGGTTGCCCGCGACACTGAGCCTCGTCGCCGCCGGGCTCGGGATTTCCGTGGTGCCGGCCTCCATGCGGCGCCTGGCGGTGGCGGGCGTCGCCTATCGCGCGCTGGAGGGGCGCCCGGGCCTCTCAGCCCCGGTGCACCTCGTTCGGCGCCGGACTGGCCTGACCGCCATCGCCGTGGGGTTCCGGAACACCGTGCGCTCGGCCGCGGCCGCGCTGCGGGAACCCGGCGGCGCCTGAACCGGTGGGCCGGCAACCACGAGCACGGGCCCTCGTTCGCCCCACCTGAACCCGGGGGCGATATCCATGATCCGACCGCTGCTGATCCCCGCCCTGCTGGCGCTCGGCGCCCTGCCAGCCCTGGCGCGCCTGCCGACGCCGGCGGAGCAGGGTGGAATCGAGGCCGCGCTGCGGGGCGCCGGCTATGTCAGCTGGGAAAGCATCGACGTGCCGCCGGCGGGTGGGCGGATTGTGGTCGAGGGAGCCCGTCGCGCACCGGACGGTCCGGCGCGCCTGGTGCTGGTCGAACCCGCGACGATGCGGGTGACGGAGGAGGTGCCGGCGCGCTGACGCCCCGGCACCACGAAGCGCCTCAGGCTGCGACGCGGCCCGCCTGCGGGTCGAGCCGATAGCCGCCGCCCTCGGTGAGCAGCAGCGAGGCCGTCGCCGGATCCGGCTCGATCTTCTGCCGGAGACGATAGATATGCGTCTCCAGCGTGTGGGTCGTGACCGCGGCGTTGTAGCCCCAGACCTCGTTCAGCAGGATCTGCCGGCCCACGGGCCGCCCGCCGGCGCGGTAGAGGAACTTCAGGATCGCGCATTCCTTCTCGGTCAGGCGGATCCGTCGGTTGCGCTGGGTGTCCTGCAGCATCTTCGCGGAGGGCCGGAAGGTATAGGGCCCGATCACGAAGACCGCGTCCTCCGAGTTGTCGAAGACGCGGAGTTGGGCGCGGAGTCGCGCAATCAGTTCCATGATGCGGAACGGCTTGGCGATGTAGTCGTTGGCCCCCGAATCGAGGCCCCGAACCACGTCGTGCTCCGCATCGGCGCCGGTCAGCATGATGATCGGCACCTTGATGCCGGTCCGCCGGAGCTCCGTGCAGAGATCGCGACCATCGCCGTCAGGCAACCCGATATCGAGCAGCACGGCGTCGAAGCGCGCCCCGTCGGCGAGCAGGATCTGGCCTGCTTCCGCCATGGTTCCGGCCTCGCGGGGGGCGAATTCACCATCCACCGCCAGCTGCTCGACCAGAGTCGCGCGCAGCGCCTGGTCGTCGTCCACGATCAGGATCGGACGTGGGTCCGACATGCAGCCTCCCGTTGAAGGTCTGTCCGGACCGACCACCGAAACGGCAATCCCGGAACTGTGAGGCCCGATATGGGGCCAAGGAGCCTGTACCGGCAAGTCTTGGCTCTCTTTTTCGTGGGGGTTGATGGCTCTTGCCCCATTTCGCGTCGCGACTGCCCCCTTTTGGACACGGCCCGAACCCCATATTGGCAGCGCAGGGCCGGGCGGTGCGATCGCGTATCGTTATGGTTGCCCGTTCCGGCTGGCAAGTCGCCACCAAACGGTTTGTTGATGGGAAACGGCATGGCCGAGGCAGTGATGGGTGCCTTCCTGGGAGGCGTCCAGGGGCGCACAGAGGGCGATCCGCT
The DNA here is from genome assembly GCF_000711725.1 of Roseomonas aerilata DSM 19363. Lineage (GTDB taxonomy): Bacteria > Pseudomonadota > Alphaproteobacteria > Acetobacterales > Acetobacteraceae > Roseomonas > Roseomonas aerilata. The sequence goes on from NZ_JONP01000017.1 coordinate 75,853, forward strand.
GGCCCTCGGCATGCGGGCGGTGCATCGCGCGGTTTCGGACCTGCGCCGCGGCACGCCCGTTCTGCTGGATGGGAACGGGGAGTGCCTCGTACTCGCCGCTGCCGAGACGGTTGGCGCGCGCGGGCTTTCGGACCTTTCGGGGGCTGCCATCGGCCCCGCCGTGCTGCTCCTCTCCCCGCCGCGCGCGGCCGCCCTCCTTGCCCGCCCGGTCGCGGCCACTGCCGCGTCGTCGGTCACGGCCGAGGACGTGCCGGTCGCGCTGCGGCTCTCTCCCGCGCTGCTCGCCCCCGATTCGTTGAGGCGCCTTGCCGATCCGGTGGCCGAGCAGCTGCTGCCCGAGTCGCCCCAAGCCGCCCCCAGCCCAGGATTCGCCCAGGCGCTCTCGCCGGCCGCGATCGCGCTGGCCAAGATCGGGCGGCTGCTCCCCGCCCTCGTCGCCGCCCCCGCCTCGGCCGCCGCGGCGACGCGACTCGGCCTTCTCTCCGTTTCCGTCGCCGACGTCCTCGCCTATCCCCTCTCGGCCGCCGCCAGCCTGACCCGCGTGGCCGAGGCCAGCGTGCCGCTGGCGGAGGCGCCGGAGGCCCGCATCGTCGCCTTCCGCGCGGCGGATGGCGGGATCGAGCACCTGGCGATCCTCGTCGGCAAGCCGGAGGCCGCGGGCCCCGCCGCGCCGCTCTGCCGCATCCACTCCGAGTGCTTTACCGGCGACCTCCTGGGCTCGCTCCGCTGCGATTGCGGCCCGCAGCTCCGCGGCGCCATCGCGCGCATGGCCGCGGAACCGAGCGGCGGCGTGCTGCTCTACCTCGCGCAGGAAGGGCGGGGCATCGGCCTCGTGAACAAGCTCCGCGCCTATACCCTGCAGGACGCGGGGCTCGACACGCTCGATGCCAACCGCGCCATCGGCTACGGCGCGGACGAGCGCGACTTCCGCGTGGCCGCGACGATGCTGGAGGCGCTCGGCATCCCCCGTGTCCGCGTGCTGACGAACAACCCCGACAAGCTCGCCGGCCTCGCCGCCTGCGGCATCGGGGTGGAGGGCCGCGTCTCCCACCTGTTTGCCGCGAACGGGGTGAACGACGGCTACCTCGCCACCAAGAAGACCCGCTTCGGCCATCTGATGGGGTGACGGGGAGGGAGGATCAGCCCTCCTTCACGCCCCAGAAGATCGGGAAGCCGCGCACCCGGTCCCGCAGGCTCCGCCTGGTCGCCGTCATGGCGCGATAGGCACCGACGGGGATGTAGGGCACGTCCTCCATCGCCTGGCGCTGGATCTCGGCGGCGATCCGCACCTGGGCGGAGCGGTCCTCGGCCGTTAGCCATTCCTCGCGCAGCGCCTCCAGCCGCGGGCTGGTCGGCCAGCCGAACCAAGCGTCCGGCCCGTTGCCGCGGATGGCGAAATGCACGGCGGGGTCGAGGAAATCCGTGTCGTTCACCGCCGTAGTCATGGCGGACCAGCCGCCCCGCTCTACCGGCTCCCGGCTGGCGCGGCGCTGCACCACCGTGCCCCAGTCCGAGGTCGCGTCCTCCAGGTTGAAGCCCAGCCGCCGGAACAGGTCGCCCGCCACCTGCGCGATGGCCGATGGCGCGAGGATGTCCGTCGGCGTCAGCAGGCGGAGCGGCTGCCCGGCATAGCCGGCTTCCCGCATGAGGGCCTTCGCGCGGTCGAGGCTGCGCGGCCCGAGCAGCGGCTCCAGCCCCGCTTTGCTCGCCATGGCCGAACCGCTGGTGAAGAAGCCGCATTCCACGTCGATGGCGGCGGGGTCGTCGCCGGCGATCGCCGTCATGAAGTCGCGCTGGTCGATGGCGGGCCACAGCGCCCGGCGCAGCGCCGGGTTGTCGAAGGGCGGGTGCAGGTGGTTCAGCCGCAGCACGCCCGGCTGCGGCCGCGCGCCCATCGGTTCCACCAGGATCGCCCGGTCCCGCCGCAGAGAGGCCGCAAGCTCCGGCACCACCTGCTCGTACCAGCCGATCTCGCCGGTCCGCAGCGCCGCGGCGGCGGTCGCCGAATCCGGGATCACCAGCCACTCGATCCGGTCGAAATAGGCGACCTTCGGCCCGGCCGTCAGGCTGAGCGGCCCGCCCGGCGCCGGGGCGTAGTCCGCGTTCCGCTCGTAAACGCTGCGGCTGCCCGAGACGTACTCGTCCGCCCTGAAGCGATAGGGGCCGGAGCCGACCACTTCCCGGAACTGGACGAAGGGATCGGTCCGCGCGATCCGCTCCGGCATGATGAAGGCGACCGGCGACGTTGCCGAGGCCAGCGAGTCGATGAGGTTCGGCTGGCGCCGCTTCAGGCGGATCTGCACGCGCCGGTCGTCCAGCGCGGTCATCTCCTCGAGGTTGGCGGCCATGTACTGCCCGGCCGCGTTCCGCCGCGACCAGCGCGCGAGGCTCGCCACCGCATCCGCCGCCCGCACCGGCTCGCCGTCGTGGAAGCGCAGGCCGGGGCGCAGGGTGATGACGTAGCGTCGCCCGTCGTCCTCCACCGTGTGGCCCTCGGCCATCTGCGGGTGGGCGGTGTTGTCCTCGGCCAGCCCGTAGAGGGTGTCGTAGACCATGTAGCCGTGGTGGCGGGTGACGTTCGCCGTGGTCCAGACGGGATCGAGGCTCGTGAGATTGGCCTGCGGCACGAATTTCAGCACGCGCGCACGGCCCGTCTGCGCGGCGGCATGCAGGGGTGCCGCGAGCGCGAGGGAGGAGGCGAGAAGGCTCCGGCGGCGCATCGTCAGCCCTCGCCAGCGCGTGCGGGGCGGCGCGGGCGGATCATGTCAACACCATCCAGCGGGTCTCCGGCCTGGCCATCCGCAGCTTCCCTGTCGCCGTGCAGGCGGCATGCTGGGGATTGTCCTGTCATACTGTCAATCGATCCCGCGGCACGCCGCTTGCGCTGGCCTCTGCCATCCGGAAGCCGGCCCAGAAGGGTGGAGAGGTGCCATGAACCCTATCGTCCCCAACACCGCGAGCCCCGAGGGGTGGGGCATGTTCGCCGGCAAGGTCTATGGCGGCAGCCGCCCCGCCGCGGATGGCGGCCCGCCCCTCTTCGGCGAGGAATCCGCGCCGATGCCCGTCACCGGCTCGTTCAGCGACCTCATGGAATCGATCAACCCGCTGCAGCACATGCCCGGGGTGGGCATGATCTACCGGGAGGCGACCGGAAATGCCGCCCCGCTCGCCGCCCGCATCCTCGTCGGCACGGCGATCGGTGGGCCGATGGGCTTCCTCGGCGGCGTGGCCTCCGCCCTGGCCGAGGTGACGGGCTTCGTGGACACCCTGCGCGCCATTGCCAACGGGCGCGACCAACCCACCGCCTACATGGCCTGGGGACAGACTGCCGACCCGCAGACTGTCGCGCGCGGCAGGGCGGCCTACGAGCAGGCGATGCGGGGAAACATGGCCTGATGCGGTCCTGATCCCGTTAAGGCCCCTGAAGAGGGCAGCGCACTCTCCGGCGCCGCAGGCGGCGGGCCGCTAATCCGCGAACTGCCCCACGGGCGTGCCCGCCACGCCCACGTCCAGCGCGAGCAGCCGGCCTTCATGCGCCCCGGCTTCCTTCTGCAGGCTCGTCACGAAGAGGGTTCGCAACCCGGGCCCGCCGAAGCAGGGCATGGTCGGGGACTTGATCGGCAGTTCCACGAAGCGGTCCAGCGTGCCATCCGGCAGCCAGCGATTCAGGCGGCCGGCCGAGACGCCCGCGCTCCAGTAAGCCCCTTCGGCGTCCACCGCGCCGCCATCGGGGCGGCCAATCTCGTTGGTGGGGCGCGCCACCTCGCGCCGGTTGGCGATGGCGCCAGTCGCGGGGTCATAGTCCCAGTTCCAGATCACGGCCTGGCGGGTGCAGCTGTGCCAGAGGGTCCGCCCGTCCGGGCTCCAGGCGAGGCCGTTGGAGATGATGAGCCCTTCCGCCAGCAGCACGCATTCGCGCGCGCCCGGCGAGAGGCTCCAGAGGGCGGCGGTCGGCTTCTTCTCCGGCACGTCGTGCATGGAGCCGACGACGAAGCGGCCCTCGGGCGAGACCTTGCCGTCGTTCAGCCGGTTCTCCGGCCGGTCGGGCTCCGGCGCCGCGACGAGGTCGAGGGAGCCGTCCTCAGGGTCGAAGCGGTGGATGCCGGAGCGCAGGCCGAGCACGAGGGCGCCCGAGCGGCAAAGGCCGAGGCAGCCGACCGGCTCGGGCATCGGCCAGGTTTCGGTTTCGCCGGTCGCGGGGTCGGTGCGGTGCACGGCGGGGCGGGGGATGTCCACCCACCACAGGCGGCCGGTCCGCTCGTCCCAGACCGGGCTCTCGCCGGTGCCGGCCGCGGGGGCGATGTCGTAGACGCGGATGAAGGGGGTCATGGGTCTGCGCCTCGCTACACGGACTCGGCCAGGAGGTCCTGGTCCTCGGGATGGCGCGCGATATAGGCCGCGACGAAGGAGCAACTGGGGATGACGCGGATGCCCTCGGCCCGGATGCGATCGAGTGTGCCGCGCACGAGGCGCGACCCGACGCCCTGTCCGGAGAGGGCGTCCGGCACCTCGGTGTGGATGAGCGTGATCCGTCCGCCCTCGCGGCGATAGACGATGCGGGCGAGCGCCTCGCCGACCTGCATCTCGAACTGGCCGCGCTCGCGGTTGTCGGTGACTTCGCCCTGCATTCCACCCCTCCATCGCCCGCGCCGGGCCCGTTCCTGAACGCCCGGGATCCGCGGTCGTTGGGGCCGGGTGGGCGGCCTCAGCCCTTCTCGACGATGAAGCCGATGGAAGTCGCGACAAGGCCCATGATGGACAGCCTGAGATGCGGCGCCTCGGGGATCGCCAGCGGGCTGGCATTGCCGGGATAGGGCGGCAGGTCCACGAAGCCGTCGAGGATGCCCGTGCCGGTGCCGAAATCCATCGGCAGCATCCGGTGGCCGGCGAGCGAGAGGCGCGCCTCCAGCTCCGCCATGTGGCGCCGCTGGAAGAGAACGGTGGCGCCCTCCTCGATGGTCGGGCCCTCGGGGTTCACGTTGAATTCGGTGGTGTGGACCGCGACGCCGCCCGGCCGGAGGCAGCGCATCGCCTCCACCACGAAGTCGAGGCCCTGCTTGATCGAGCCGCAATGCTCCAGCGAGCAGACGGACCAGACGAAGTCGAAGCCCCCGTGCAGGTCCGCGGGAATGTGGTTCATGTCCACCGGACGCAACGAGACCTTGCTGTTGAAGCTATCCAGATCGATGAGGCCCGGCTTGAAGATGGTCTCCATCCGCCCGCCGTGCTGGTCGGCCTTGATCCAGTTCTGCGCGCGCATGTCCTCGGCGTCGAGGTCGGTGGCCACCACCTCCACGCCGCGCTTCGCGAGGAAGCTCGGCAGCCATTCAGCGCCCACCGCGAAGCCGAGGCCGCGCTTGCCCGGCGCCAGCATGCCGCGCTCGTGCAGGACCTGCAGGGCGTAGCAGTCCTCCCAGACCTTGCGGTGATACATCGGCACGAAGCCGATCTGGCCGCACCAGTGGCGGAGCCAGTGGCTCTCGATGTCCTCCTGCCGGCAGAGGCGGCCGCCGAAGCCCATGTGCACGGGCTCGGGCGGAAGGGGGGCCTGCCGGCCGGCCAGCCCGGCCTCGTAGAACCCGGCCGCGATGGCGGAACCCATCACCTTCGTGTTCCAGGCCGCCAGCTCGGCGTTCCGGGCGACCGCGCCGGAGGAGACCTCCAAGGACTGGATTTTCCCGAGGAGGCCGCCCGGGCCGAGGCCGCGGGCGATCGAGCGGAGGCGACGGAGCAAGGGGCTGATGTTCCTGTCCTGGACGGGAATGTCTGTTCGGTCAGGAATTAACAAATGCGCCACCTGCCCGGAAGGGTTCGCAGGGGAATGGCCGGCGGGCGTTCCCCATCGGCCACGCCTCGCGCGGCGGTCAGCTGTCCAGGCGGATGCCCAGCTCGCGGATCAGCGGGCGCCACTCCGCGTTCTCCCGCGCGACGAAGGCGGCGAAATCGGCGGGGGAGAAGTTCGCGCGCTCGATGCCGAGGGTGGTGAAGCGGGCCTGCACCTCGTCCGAGCCGATCGCGCGGGCGAGCTCGGCCGAGAGGCGCGAGACGACCGGCGCGGGCGTTCCGGTCGGCACGCAGATGCCCTGCCAGCCATAGGCAATGGCGTTGGCAAAGCCGAGTTCCCGCGCGGTGGGCACGGCGGCGCTGGTGGGGGAGCGTGCCTCGCTCAGCACGCAGAGGGCGCGGACGCGCCCGTCGGCGATAAAGGCGGTGCCCGTCGCGCAGTCGATCACCACGCTGTCCACCGTGCCGGCCAGCAGGTCCTGCATCGCGGCCGGGCCGCCGCGATAGGGCACGTGGGTGGCGTCGAAACCGGCGCGGCGCTTGAACATCTCCATCGCCAGGTGGTGCGGCGAAGCGACGGCCGGGGTGCCGTAGGTCGGCACCTTGGACTTGGCTGCGGCGATGTAGCCGGCCAAGTCCTTGATCGGGCTGTCCGCCTTCACCACGAGGAAGAGCGGGAAGCGCCCGATGAAGCCGACGCCCGCAAGGTCCTTGTCCGGGTCGTAGGGCAGGCGGGCATAGAGGGCGGGGTTATAGACGAGGATGCCGTTATCGACGTGCAGCAGCGTGTTGCCATCCGGCGCGCTGCGGGCCACCGCCTCGCTCGCCACCACGGCGCCGCCGCCGGGGCGGTTCTCCACCACCACGTTCTGTCCGAGCCGCGGGCCCATCTGCCCCGCGATCATCCGCCCGAAAAGGTCCGAGGCGCCGCCGGGCGGGTAGCCAATGATCAGCCGCAGCGGCCGGTCGGGCCAGTTGCCCTGGGCCTGTACGAGGGACGGGGCGAGGGAGGCGGCGCCGAGGCCCAGGGCCCCGCGCGCGAGGCTCCGCCGTGTCAGGGTGGGGCGCGTCAGCATGGAACGTGATCCCGTCAGGGTGAGGTTGACGCCATCATGAGGCAGGGACCTTGCCCCGCCAATCGCAACGAGCGCGCGATCTCGCCCCCCGAGGCGCGATCCGCCTGCCGGTGCGTCAGGTCAGGGGCAGGATTGCCCAGAGAATGGCCAGCCAGAGCGGCAGCGTGGCCACGGCGACCACGTGCTGGAGCGTGGTCATGGCCGCCATGAGGGGCGCGTCACCGCCCATCATCCGGGCCATGACATAGGCGGTGGTGGCGGTCGGCTGGGCCATGAAGACGGTCGCAATGGTCGCCGGCAGCGGCTCCAGCCCGAAGGCGAGGCTGAGGGCGAGCGTCATCGCGGGCATAACAAGCAGCTTCCAGGCCGTCGTGGCGCCCTGCAAGGCCAGGCGGTCCCGCATGGCCTCCGCCCCCAGGGCGGCGCCCACCGCGAGCAGGCCGAGCGAGACCGAGGCCTGCCCGAGGGTGCGGGCGAGCGGTCCCAGGCCCGGCGGCAGCCCGCCGAGGGCGGCGAGCACGAAGCCGGCGGCGCAGCCGATGATCAACGGGTTGAGCGCCACCTGCCGCAGCAGCGCCGCCGGGCGCGGCCGCCTCCCGCCGCCCATGGCGAAGGCGGGGGTGATGATGAGCTGCACGCAGGGCACGATCAGCCCCACCGTGACCGCGGCCAGCGCCGTGCCGGGCGCACCGAAGACCGCGCCGGTGATGGCGAAGCCGAGCAGGTTGTTGAAGCGGATGCCCCCCTGGAGCACCGAGGTCGCGGCCGGGTGCGCCTGCCCGAAGCCGCGCGCCATGAGAAGCGAGGCGGCGGCACCGAGGAGGAGCGCGATCCAGAGCGCCGCCGCCATTCCCCCAATCGGCAAGGTGCCGAGATTCACCGAGGAGAGGGAGGAGGCGAGGAGGCAGGGCAGGAGCACCCAGAAGACGAGCCGCTCGATCCCCGCCCAGACCGCATCCTCCCGCAGCAGGCGGCGCTTGAGGAAGGCGCCGAGCGCGATCAGTCCGAAGGCCGGCAGGAAGGCGTCGAGCCAGGGGGTCATGGCGGACTAGCCGTCATCCCTGGCCGGCGTGTCGCGGGCGAGGCCGCCGAAGGCATCCAGCAGCCGGCCGCGCCAGGCGTAAACGGGGTCGTCGGGCGTGAGCAGCGGGAAGGCGGAGACGCAGCGCGCCCACTGGAGCGGCCCGAAGGCGATGTAGTCCGCCGCCCCCGCCGTGGGGCCGGAGAGCCAGGGCCGCTCGCGCAGCACCATCCGGAGTGGGTGGAGGTCGCGGCGGAAGGCCTCCACGTCACGGTCGCGATTCGCGGTTACCTCGGCCAGGGGTTTACCGAAGCGGGCTTCCCGCGTGCGGATGAAATAGGCGGCGTCCTCGGGCGCGAGCTGCGCAGGGATGTCGGAGACCACGATCCTCGCGATGGCCGGTGCCATGACCGCGTCGGACCAGGTGTTGACGAAGCGCGAGAGCGCCCGCCCACCCTCTCCGCCGAAGAGGCTGGGGGCGCCCGGCCAGTTGTCCTCGAGGTATTCGAGGATGGTCCAGCTCTCCGACACCGCTCGGTCGCCGTGGCGGAGCACCGGCACCTTGTCCGTCCCGGCGTCGGCGATGGCGGCCTTGTCGGTGAAGCGCCAGGGCACCGCCTCATGCGCGATCCCCTTATGGGCGAGCGCCATCCGGACGCGCCAGCAATAGGGCGAGAAGCGGTGCGACGGGTCGGCGCCGCAGAGGTCGTGGAGGATCACGGGCATGGCGCTATGCTGCCTCCGGAAACATGAGGGGGGAAGCGCATGGCGGCAGATGCCTTGCTGGCGCTCGATCAGGGCACGACATCGACGCGGGCGATCCTTTTCGACGCCGCCCTGCACCCGCGCGCCACGCACCAGGTGGAACTGCCGCAGCACTTCCCGAGCCCGGGCTGGGTGGAGCACGCGCCGGAGGACCTCGTCGCCCATTCCATCGCCTGCCTGCGCGGGGCGCTGGAGCGGGGCGGGGTGGCCGAGAATCGGGTGGCGGGGATCGGCATCACCAACCAGCGCGAGACCACGCTCGTCTGGGACCGGCAGACGGGCCGCACCGTGCATCGCGCCATCGTCTGGCAGGACCGCCGCAGCGCCGGCATCTGCGAGCGCCTGCGCGCTGAGGGGATCGAGGCACTGCTGACCGAGCGCACGGGCCTCCTCGCCGATCCCTATTTCTCGGCGACGAAGCTCATGTGGCTGCTCGCCGAGATCCCCGACCTGCACGCCCGCGCGACGCGCGGCGAACTCGCCTTCGGCACCGTGGACAGCTTCCTGCTGTGGCACCTGACCGGCGGGCGGGTGCACGCGACGGATGCGACCAATGCCGCGCGCACGATGCTCTACGACATCCGCCGGGGGGACTGGGACGACGACATCCTGCGCGCCCTCGGCATCCCCCGCGCCCTGCTGCCGGAGGTGAGGGACTGCGCCTCGGAATTCGGCACGACCGATCCCTCCGTGCTCGGTGCCGCCGTGCCTATCCGCGGCATCGCGGGGGACCAGCAGGCCGCCACCCTCGGCCAAGCCTGCTTCTCACCGGGCATGGTGAAATCCACCTACGGCACCGGCTGTTTCATGCTGCTGAACACAGGGGAGAGGGCGGTGCGCTCCTCCCACCGGTTGCTGACCACGGTCGCCTGGCAGATCGCCGGGCGGCGGACTTATGCGCTTGAAGGAGCGATCTTCGTCGCTGGTGCCGCGGTGCAGTGGCTGCGCGACGGCCTCGGCATCATCCGCACGGCGGCCGAGGCGGGCGAGCTGGCCTCACGGGCCGATCCCGATTCAGGCGTGATCATGGTGCCCGCCTTCACCGGCCTCGGTGCCCCGCACTGGGATGCGGAGGCGCGCGGCGCTATCCTCGGCCTCACGCGCGGAGCCGGGGCCGCCGAGATCGCGCGCGCGGCGCTGGAGAGCGTGGCCTGGCAGACGCGCGACCTGCTGGACGCCATGCGCGCTGACTGGCCCGATACCGGCGGCACGGTGCTGCGCGTGGATGGTGGGATGACCGCCAGCGACTGGACCATGCGGTTCCTGGCCGACGCGCTGCAATGTCCGGTGGAGGTTCCGGCGGTCGCCGAAACGACGGCACTCGGAGCCGCCTACCTTGCCGGCCTCCAGGCGGGGCTCTGCCCGGCCCCGGAGGAGGACGCCACCCACTGGCGGCGGCGTGTCCTCTTCGAACCGGCAATGCCCGCGCCGGAAGCCGCACGCCGGCACGCGGCCTGGAAGGTGGCGGTGGGGCGGGTGACGGGGCCGAGGTGACCCTCGGGGCTGTATGCCGGAAGGGCTTTGTTCTGATCCGGTTTCGTGGGTAATTCCGGGGAGAGGAAGAAGGAATTCTTCCTCCCCCCGGGCCCCTCACCATCATCTTTTTCTTCAGGTTTAAAGAATTGCGCGGGCCGTGGGCTCGAGGCGACTACACGGACAGGAAGGGCGCTAGGGAACAGAACTGGCCCCTGATCACCGCATCCGCGCCAGCCAGATGGGAATCCAAGGGCCTCAGGCCCTTGGCGGGGCGGGATGAACGCTGCGCGTTCACCCGGGAGGTCCGGAGAGGGCAGAGGCCTCTCCGGGGGCGCCAGGCACCCGCAGGCCAGGATCGGCTCAGACCCCCCTTGTGTTCACGTAGACCGAGTAGAGCGACCGTGCCCCCGTGATGAACAGCCGGTTGCGCCGGAGGCCGCCGAAGCAGAGGTTGGCCGCGCGTTCCGGCAGGTCGATGTGCCCGATGGGCGCACCGGCCGCGTTGAACACGCGCACGCCGTCCTGCTCGGCGGTGCCCATGCCCCAGCCGCACCAGAGGTTGCCGTCCTCGTCCACGCGGAAGCCGTCCGGCGTGCCGCCGGGCTCGGCCACGATGAAGTCGCGGCGGTTCGATAGGCGCGCGCCGTCGACGCTGAAGGAGAGGATCTTGCGCGGGTTGGTCCGGCTCTCGACGATGTAGAGGAGCGCTTCGTCGGGGCTGAAGGCGAGACCGTTGGGACCCTCGATGCCCTCGGCGACCACCTCCAGCGTGCCGCGCGCGGGGTCGATGCGGTAGACGTTCTGCGGCAGCTCGGGCTCGGCGCGCTCCCCCTCGTTGTCGGAGAGGACGCCGAAGGGCGGGTCCGTGAACCAGACCGTGCCGTCCGACTTCACGACGACGTCGTTCGGGGAGTTGAGGCGCTTGCCCTCGTAGCGGTCGGCGAGAACCATGATACGGCCGTCGTGCTCGGTGCGCGTCACGCGCCGAGTGAGGTGCTCGCAGGTGACCAGCCGGCCCTCCCGGTCGCGCGTGTTCCCGTTGGCGAAGTTGGACGGGGCGCGGAAGGTGGTGGTGGCGCCCGTCGCCTCGTCCCAGCGCAGCATGCGGTCGCCCGGCACGTCGGACCAGATGAGGCAGCGGTGGTCGCCGAACCAGACGGGGCCTTCGCCCCATCGCGTGCCGCCCGCGAGCTTCTGCACGGGCGCGTTCATCAGTCGGTAGCGCGCGAAGGAGGGATCGAGGTCCCGCAGACGAGGATCGGGATAGCGGGCGGAGGGGACCCAGGGGGTCTCGTTGTCGAAGGAACGTTCCATGCGGGGAGGCTGCGCGGGCGCGCAACCTCCCGCAAGCCCCCCACGTTGGGGTTGCGGACGTAACATTGGGAGAATCAGCCGATGCGCGGCATCCTTCTCTGGTTGATCGGGATCCCCATTCCCGTGATCCTGCTGCTCTGGCTCTTCGGCGTGCTGCACTAGGCCCTTCGCCGCCACGCCCCTTCGGCCCTGCGCGGCCGAAGGGGAGATGCGCGGTGCCACTCTCGCCTCCGGCCCGCATCGCGGACAGGATGCGCCCCATGGACGCCCCCGCCCGCACGATTCCGCAGAGCCCGCGCGCCGAGGCGACGCGCCAGCGGATCCTCGATGCCGCAGGTGCCGAATTCGCGACCAATGGCCTTGCCGGCGCCCGGGTGGACGACATCGCCGCCCGCGCCGGGGCCAATAAGCGCATGATCTACGCCTATTTCGGCAGCAAGGAGGACCTTTGGGTCGCCGTGCTGGAGGCGGCCTACGCGCACAAGCGCGACGAGGAGCGTGCGCTGCGGGTGGACGACCTGCCGCCCGGGGAGGCCATGGCGCGGCTGGTGCGTTTCAACCTACGATACACAGCCCGCCATCCCGATTTCGTCGCCCTGCTGAATCAGGAGAACCTGCACCGGGCCGCCTATCTCGCGCGGAGCGAGCGGGTACCCGCCCTCTACTCGCCGCTTCTCGAGACGCTGCGCGCCGTGCTGCGCCGCGGCGTGGCCGAGGGGGTGTTCCGGCAGGGCGTGGACCCCATGCAGGCCTATGTGACGATCGTAGCGCTGGGCCATTTCTACGTCTCCAACATGCACACCCTCTCGGCCATCTTCGGCACCGGCCTCAGCACGGAGGCCGCCATCGAGGCGCGGGAGGCGCATTCGGTGGAGGTGGTGCTGGGCTGGCTTCGCCCGTGACGAAGCGCTTGACCTCGTCTCCCCGCAGGTCTTAGGTAACCACGCGGTTACTTATAAGTCCGGTGGGAGGAAGCGCGAATGGCGCAGCGGCGTATCGGCCTGATCATGCATGGCGTGACCGGGCGCATGGGGATGAACCAGCACCTCATCCGCTCCATCGCGGCCATCCGGCGGGACGGCGGCGTGCCGCTGGCCAATGGCGACCGCATCATGCCCGACCCGATCATCGTCGGCCGCAACAAGGAGAAGCTGGAGGCGCTGGCCAAGGCGCATGGCGTGGACCGCGTGGGCACGGACCTCGACGCCGCGCTCGCCAATCCCGACGACACGATCTTCTTCGACGCGGCCACGACGCAGATGCGGGCCGAGCTGATCCGCAAGGCGATCGCGGCGGGCAAGCACATCTACTGCGAGAAGCCGACCGCCGATAACCTGGCCGATGCGCTGGACCTGGTCCGCGTCGCCAAGGCCGCCGGCGTCAAGCACGGCGTGGTGCAGGACAAGCTCTTCCTGCCGGGCATCCGCAAGATGAAGATGGTGATCGACAGCGGCTTCCTCGGCCGCATCCTCTCGGTACGCGGCGAGTTCGGCTACTGGGTTTTCGAGGGCGACCTGCAGCCGACGCAGCGGCCGAGTTGGAACTACAAGAAGAACGAGGGCGGCGGCATCATCCTCGATATGCTGTGCCACTGGCGCTACGTGCTGGACAATACCTTTGGCGCCACGAAGTCCGTCTCCTGCCTCGGTGCCACCCATATCCCCGTGCGCTACGACGAGAACGATAGGCCCTACGAGGCCGACACCGACGACGCCGCCTATGCCACCTTCCAGCTGGAGGGTGGGGTCGTCGCGCAGATCAACTCCTCCTGGACGACGCGCGTGCGGCGCGACGACCTCGTGACCTTCCACGTCGATGGCACGCACGGCTCGGCCGTCTGCGGCCTGACGGATTGCTGGACGCAGGCGCGCGTGAACACGCCCAAGCCCGTCTGGAATCCCGACGAGCCGCAGACGATCAACTTCTACGAGGGCTGGCAGAAGGTGCCGGCCACCCAGCCCTATCCCAACGGGTTCCGCGTGCAGTGGGAGGAGTTCCTGAAGCACGTGGCCGGCGAGCGCGCGGACTATCCCTGGGACCTGATGGCCGGCGCCAAGGGCGTGCAGCTGGCGGAGGCCGGGCTGCAATCCTGGGCCGAGCGCCGCTGGATCGACCTGCCGACGCTGGAGGCGTGACATGGCCACGCTGAACCTTCCCACTGCCGCCGGCACGGTCGAGCCCTACACGACCGGTGCGCCTGGGAACTTCGCGACCGCGAAGCCGCCCTATCCGCGCATCGCCTATGCCGCGGCCCATGTGGTCGCGGACCCGCTGTCGGAGCAGGATCCCTGGCTGGACGCGAAGGTGGATTGGGACCGCACCATCGCCTTCCGCCGCCATCTCTGGTCGCTCGGCCTCGGCGTGGCGGAGGCCATGGACACGGCGCAGCGCGGCATGGGGCTCGACTGGGCCGGCGCGCAGGAGCTCATCCGCCGCTCCCTAGACGCCGCGCGCGACTTTCCGGAAGCGGTGATCGCCAGCGGCGCGGGCACCGACCACCTCGCGCCCGGTCCGGACGTGACGGTGGACGACGTCATCCGCGCCTACGAGGAGCAGTGCGAGGCGGTGGAGGGGATGGGCGGCCGCATCATCCTCATGGCCTCGCGCGCGCTGGCCAAGGCCGCGAAGTCCCCGGCGGACTACGTGCGCGTCTACGACCGCGTGCTCTCCTCCGTGCGCCAGCCCGTCATCATCCACTGGCTCGGCGAGATGTTCGACCCCGCGCTGGAGGGCTACTGGGGCCACCACGACCACATGCAGGCCATGGAGGTGGCACTCGAGGTCATCGCCTCCCATGCCGATAAGGTGGACGGGGTGAAGATCTCGCTTCTCGACGACAGGAAGGAGGTCTCCATGCGCCGCCGCCTGCCGAAGGGCGTGCGGATGTACACGGGTGACGACTTCAACTACGCCGAGTTGATCGCGGGCGATGCCGAGGGCCATTCGGACGCGCTGCTCGGCATCTTCGATCCCATCGCGCCGGCGGTGGGCGGCGCGCTCGCGGCGCTTTCGCGGAATGACCTCTCGACCTTCCACGAGATCCTGGCGCCGACGGTCCCGCTGTCCCGCCACATCTTCAAGGCGCCCACGCGCTTCTACAAAACGGGCGTGGTCTTCATGGCCTGGCTGAACGGGCACCAGGACCACTTCGTCATGGTCGGCGGGCAGCAGTCCACCCGCTCCATCCAGCACTTCGCCGAGTTGTTCCGCTTGGCCGACAAGGCCGGCCTGCTGTCCGATCCCGAGCGCGCGGCATCGCGGATGAGGACGCTTCTCGCCCTGCACGGGGTGGCGTGATGGGGGCGCCGGGACCGCTCTCGCTCAACACCGTCACGGTAAAGGAGCGCTGGGGCCTCCGCGAGTGCATCGAGGGCTGCGTGCGCCACGGCATCCCCGGGATCTCCCCCTGGCGCGACGTGCTCCAGGCCATGGGCGTGGAGGCCGCGGCGCGCGCGATCCGCGACGCCGGGCTTTCGGTCTCCGGCCTCTGCCGCGGCGGCATGTTCCCGGCGGCGGACGCGGCGGGCCGTGCCGCGGCCATCGAGGACAACCGCCGGGCCATCGGGGAAGCCCACGCCATCGGCGCGGCCTGCCTCGTCATGGTCTGCGGCGGGCTGCCGCCGGGCTCGAAGGATATCGAGGGCGCGCGCGCCATGGTGCGGGACGGGCTGCACGCCATCATGGAGGACGCCCGCGCCGCCGGCGTCACCATCGCGCTCGAGCCGCTGCATCCCATGACCTGCGCGGACCGCAGCGTGCTCTCCACGCTCGCGCAGGCGCTCGACCTCTGCGACGAGCTGGGCGCGGGCAGCGGGATTGCACTCGATGTCTACCATGTCTGGTGGGATCCCGCGCTGCGCGCGCAGATGGCGCGGGCGGGCTCGCGCATCGCGGCCTTCCACGTCTGCGACTGGCTGGTGCCCACCACCGACACCGTCTTCGACCGCGGCCTGCCGGGGGAGGGGGTGATCGATATCCCCGGCATCCGCGCGATGGCGGAGGCCGGCGGCTATCGTGGGCACACGGAGGTGGAGGTGCTCTCCCGCCGCTGGTGGGCCGCCGATCCGGACGAGGTGCTGCGGGAAATGAAGCGGCGGCACGCCACGGCCTGCTAGTCTGCGCGACACAAGACTTGGAGGAACGACAAGAATGACCATTGCCCGACGCACCCTTCTCGGCAGCGCCGCGGGGCTCGCGGCCCTGCCCGCATGGGCCCAGGATTGGACGCCGCCCCGCCCCATCCGCTTCGTCGTCCCCTTCGCCGCCGGCGGGGCCACCGATGTCGTGGCCCGCGTGCTGGCGGATCGCATGAGTGAGAAGCTGGGCCAGCCCGTGGTGGTGGAGAACCGCGCGGGCTCCGGCGGCAATATCGGCGTGGAGAACGTGGTGCGCGCCCCCGCCGACGGCACCGTCATCCTCATGGGCACGACGGGCACGCTGACCATCAACCAGCACCTCTACAACAACATGGGCTTCGATCCCGTGCGGGACCTCGCGCCCATCTCCATGGCCTTCGCGACCGACCACGTGCTGATCGTCGGCCCGAACGTGCCGGCGCGCACCGCGCAGGAATTCATCGCCTGGCTGCGCGAGAACCCGGGCAAGGCGAGCTTCGGCTCCGCCGGCTCCGGTTCCTCCACGCATATGGTGGCCGAGCTGTTCCGCTCGGCCGCGAAGGTGGAGGTGACGCATGTGCCCTATCGCGGCAGCGCGCCGGCGCTGAACGACACCGTCGCGGGCAACGTGCAGTTCATGCTCGACCAGTTGCCATCGGCCATCGGTCAGATTCAGGGCGGCCGCGTGCGCGCGCTGGCCACCACCGGCCCGCGCCGCACCGCGCAATTGCCGGAGGTGCCCACGATGAAGGAGATCGGCCTGCCGGATGCCGAGGCCACCTCCTGGGGCGCGGTCATGGCGCCGCAGGGCACGCCGGCCGCGGCCGTCGCCCGCATGAACGCGGTGCTGCGCGAGGCCCTGGCCGATCCCGCGATCCAGGCGCGGCTGGTTGCGGCCGGTGCGGACGCGGTGTCCTCCACCCCGGCCGAGCTGTCGCAGAAGATGGTGCAGGAGGCGGCGACCTGGGGCCGGGTGGTGCGCGATGCCCGGATCACCGTGAATTAGGCCGAGGCGGAACGCCTCTGAACACCTTTCAGCGGGCGTAGTCGCCCACCGCGCGCCGCGCCGCATCCTCGCGCCCGGCGCGCGTCACCTCCCAGAGCGGCCCGTGACATAGGACAAATACAAATACTTGCGGGCAGTAACTGGGCAGTTGTCAGGAGCGCGGTTTCAGCCTGGCAACTGCCGACGAAGCCAGCCGAACGCGGTCCGCTTTGTCGGTATAGTGCTGCACCTGCTGCAGCGACTTGTGCCCGGTCACCGCGGCGATCTCGTGCGTGGTGCAGCCATCCTCGGCCAGCCGCTTCGCCGCCAGCTTGCGCAGGCCGTGGATGTTGATGCCGTGGATCCCGATGTTGTTCAGGGCGCGCTTCATCGCCTGTGACAACCCCTGGCCAGTCCACTGCTCGCCCTTGGCGGTCGTCAGGACGTAGGCGTCGCCCTTGCCTTTGCGGCGGGTCGCCTCCGCGCGCCACTTCTCCATCTCAGCCGCCAGCACGGGGTGGAGGGGCATCGTGACCTCCATGTTCGTCTTCACCTGCCTGAGGTGGAGCACGCCGCCTGCGACCTGCGTCCACTTCATGGCGATGAGGTCGCTGCGGCGCTGGCTGGTATAGGCGCCCAGAAGCACCACCCGGCGCAACGGATCGGGCAGGCCGTTGAGGGCGGCTTCGGCTTGGTTGTCTGTCCAAGCAGGGAACTCCCCGCCCTCCAGCCTGGTGATGCGGTCGAACGGCGAGCTGTCGAACCACTCGCGCTCGATCGCCCATTTGAAGGCGCCCCTGCCGGCCTTGATGAAGCTGTTCCCCGCCTCGCGCCCTGAGCCCTTCACCACGCCGTCTCGGATGGCCAGAACCTCGCGGCGCCGGAGGTCGGCCGCCTTGTAGTGACCAATCGCGTAGAGCGGCTTCAGGTAGTGCATCGTCTGCTTCCGCGTCACCGCGGACTTCGCGTCCCACTCTGGGCTCCGGGTGTATTCCTGCAGGAGGGCGTCGATGCTGTCGGCCGCCCACCGGGGAGCCTTCTCCTTCGGGGGCCGGTCCCGCGGGTAGCGGTACTCCTTGATGGTCCCGTCAGCGAGCCGCTTCCGCACGACGCGGTCGGCGCCCGTTCCCTTGGGCGAGGCGGGCGGCAAGGGCGCTGACGGCTTCGGCAAGGGGGACCTCCTGTTGCGCGGACGCTACCTTGCCGCTCAAGAAGGCGTCCAGCGCCTCGCGGTCCCACAGCGGGGACTTCGGCCCGGCCCGATAGGAGGGGGTGGGGAGCTTCCCTACCTTGACCAGCCGGGCGAGCTTGTCCGGGCGCATGCTCAGGTAACGGGCCGCGGCGTCACGGTCGAGCCAGCGAGGGATGATTGACCCGCCGTCAGGCATCGGCGTTCTCCCCGGAATTGGCGAGCTCAAGCAGCACATCGCAGTGACAAGGCTTGGTCGGGCTGCACCAGCAGGCGAGGTTGCGGCCTCGAAGCAGAGGCAGGCCCTCGACCAGCTTGGTCCGTTCCACATTGCCCCCGCTCGCCATGAGGCCAGCCACCAGCCCGCCGCCCTTGCCGGTCAGGCGGCTCTCCTCCTTGGCGGTACCCTGCCGAACCCACTCAGCAAACGTGTCAACGCAGCAGGTCATGCTTGCGGAGCCGTCAAGCTCCTGCCCCTGGTCGTACATCGGAGACCTTGGGCATCCGAACGGCCAGTTGCAGGGGAAGGGGTTCCCAAAGCCAGTGGTCCGGTCGGCCTTCACAGTGTTCTCCGGCATCCGCCAACCTTTGGCGCGGGAGAGCTGCACACGTTTAGGCATCGGTGGTCTCCCTGGTCATACGAAGGGCATGGCGGAGTTGGCGATCGGCGGGTCGTAGCCGTTGTCGAACTGCTTCGGCCTGCGCTCCGGCCTCGCGCCAGCCGGGGGGCACCCGCCGGCGTCCTCCATGCGATCGGCATAGGCCGCTTCGGCGACCGTGCGGAGGTGCTTCTGCTCCTCGAAGTAGCCCGAAGCGCGGGCCTTCGCCTCCAACTCGGCAAACATCCCCTGGAAGTCCTCCAGCGCGATCCGAAGCCTCCCGATGAACTTCTCATCGCGCGAGGTGACCTCGAGCGCGGGGGGCATGCGCGGGTGGTAGGAGTACCGGTCCACCCCCTCGAGCTCGCCCACGAACATCTGCGCCATGACCTGCGGCCGGTACTTCACGTCCCAGCCGTCGACCAGGTACCCGATGTGCGTCTGCGGCGCCGGGCACTTGATCTCGACGCCCCAGGCCTTCCCGACCCAAAGCCGATCGGGGGAGGCACCGACTAGACCGTCGTCTGTGGTGATGAACCCTACCGGTCGCGTCTCCGTCTCCTGGAGGAACTCGTAGGCGCGGACCGCGGCCGGCTCCATCTCCTTGCCCCGCTCCACCCATTCCAGGCCCTCGAGGCTCTGCAGGGGTTCGCCCAGCAGCTTCTCCGCGAGGAGGCGGTAGGCGTAAGGCTTGGCCGACGCCGACAGCTCGCCCGTCTTCGGCGTGATGATCTTGTCCATCTCGCTCGCGGTGGGGATGCCGAGGCGCAGCTTCAGCCATGCCGGCGAGCCCTGCTCGACCTGGTGCTCGATCACGAAGCGGCTCCCTTGCGCGCGGCGGCCACCTTCTTCTGCTGCAGCAGGTTCACTGCGACGGGGAACACCGCCTGGTCCATGTCGTCCACTGTGGCGACGTCGCCAAGGGTGGAGAGGAACCGGCGCACGTCCGTGTCGGTCTCCTGCAGGAGGCCGATGATCTGCTCCTTCTGTTCCTCAGTGATGTACCGCGTGCCGCCGGCTCTCCCGTCGTCGTCCGCCTTCTCGCGGACCACGTTGAAGATGCCCTCGAGAGCGTACCGCTTGCCGTAAGAGAAGCCGGAGCCGATCGCCTGCAGCGCGTTCCGGCCGGGCCCGCCGTCCGAGATGATCGGGAACTCGTAGACCTCCGAGTGCCCAGCCTGGTGCGACAGCTCGGCGAGGACCATCAGGCCGCCCTCGCGCGGCTTCATGCTGAAGGACACGCTGAGACCCTGCGCCGTCATGAGGGGCCGCAGCACCGCGTCCACATCCTCGAAAGTGGCGAAGGGAATGGCGCCGCGCTTCTGCTTCGTGTTCTTGTCCTCGCCCAGGTCGATGGTGCCGTTCTTCTTCACTCGCGGCGCCAGTGCCTGCACGGCCTGCCGGGCGCGGTTGAACTGCGCCTTCGCATCCGAGGCCAGCACGCGCTCCTGCATCCGCAGCAGGGCCTCCAGCTTCGCGACATCGGTGTCGGGGTTCGACACCGCAGACGCGATAAAGTTCAGCATGGAGTCCGCGGCGCTCGCGGCGGGCGCGAGGGCACCGCCCTCCTGCGCGGCCACCAGCTGGCCCTGGGATTCAGTGACGTCGCTCATGCTGCCTCGCTGATGAGGGTGTCGATGTTCGCGTGGGTGACCTGGAAGGTGAGGGCGACCACATCGGGGTTGGCGTCCCAGGAGCCGGGCCCGTGCAGGCTGTCCCAGAGCTTGTGGTACCAAGCGCGCGGCGACTGCCACTGGGCCACACCGATTGCGACCATGTGGGGGTTGCTGCCGTCCGCGCTGGTGTCGCGGTAGTCCGGGTCGAGTGGCGCTCCTTCCGCGAGCACGTCGTCCCTGCTGATGTCGTGCAGGTGCTGGACCCGCACCTCCGTCACCAGCAGCGTCAGGCGCGAGGCCGAGCGTGGCATGTGGATCGATGGCCTCCAGCGGATGCTCTCTGCCGGCGGAACGTTCTCGTAGTGGGGCGGCACGCAGGCCGGGTAATCGGCGCGCCAGAAGGTGGGACCAGGATCCATGCAGGTTGGCTGCGCCCAGGCCTCGCGCACCCATAGCCGATCGCCGGCGTGCCAGGGCACGCCTCGGAAGGGTTGGCACGTGCAGCCCTCAACATGGCTCTCCTGCGCCTTGGTCCACAGGCTCCAGCCCGTGCTGACGTAGGGGCACCGGTCTACGAAGTGGCCGTCGGGCACAGCGGCGCGCAGCAGGCGCCGCGTCTGCGTCTTCCTCCCCTCCAGCAGCGCGCGCACCATCGGCGCGGAGAAGATGATGGGGCGGTCGGCCATCCTCAGCCTCCCAGCCGATCGGAGTGGCTGAGCCGGCGCCCGACCATGGCGATGTCGTACCCGCGGTCGCGCCTGTCGGCCTTGGCCTGCTCGGCTTCGAACCGCACGGGATCCGGCCGCATGTGCTCCGGCCGCGGGAGTCCCGAGGACCAGTAGGAGGGCGGGTTGCCGGCGCGCATGTGCTCGGGCTGCAGCGGGCGCGGGCTCATGCCCGGCGCCCTTCCACCGCATCCGCCGCCGCCTTGATGGCCCGGTGCGAGCCGAAGGGTACGTCCGGCATGGTCATGGCGACGGCGCGCACCGCCTCATAAGCCGGCCGGTCCTGCGGCGGCCTGGACTTCGGCAAGCGAGGTACCTTCTCCCCGGCCTGGTAGATGTCGAGGCGCCAGACCGAGCCGCGCCGGTCGCTAAAGCGTCCCGGGCGGCCATTCACCGCGGCCGCGATCGAGGCGCATATCGCTTCACTCGCGGCGTAGACGCGGGCCCAGTCGCGCGCCGAGCCGTAGGAGACGGAGCCCGCATCAGGCCCGCTGATGACCTCGCCGCGGAGGACGGGGCAGGTGAGGCGGATGGCCATCGGTCAGCCCTCGCCAGTCGCGCAGGCGGCCAGGAGCTCGGAGGTAAGCTCCGCCTGCTCCTGCCAGTAAGCGATGTTCTGTTTGGCACCGCCCCGGGCCTGCTCGGTCCAGATGTCGCCCATGGACGCTTCGGTGGCGCTGGTAAGGCTATCCAGGTCCGAGCGCGCGGCTTCGGCGCGCAAGCCGCAGTGGGTGATCCAGCTTTGCGCCAGATGATCGAGCAGGCGGTCTCGCGCCTCGGCGATTGAACCGGCCATCGCTCAGCGTCCCACCAGGTACGCGACGAAGTGCAGGAGCGCGAGGCAGCCAAGGCTGATCATGCCGCCCGCAAAGCCGAGAACCGCGGCGCCCTTGAGCCGCTCGGTCAGTTCTCCCGGCGGGCCAGCGAAGCCGAACGGGGTGTCGAAGTCTTCCATGTTGCCCTCCGGGATGCAGAGGGATACTTACCTGTGAAGTAAGATGACCGGCAAGCGCAATCTTACTCCTGAGGTAAGGTGGGTGGTTCGGTCTTACTTCTCGCGCGAAGTGTCCCCGGCAGATGAGCCGAAGGCTTCGGCCAGATCCTCCCCACTCGTGAGCCAGTTGGTCGCCTGTTTAGCAGGGAGACTCGACAGCACCCGGTGGGCGCGACGGAGCGCCGCAGCGGTCTCCCGCGCGGCCGGAGGGAACATGAGCTGAGCAGGGTCAGTTGCGCCGTAAAGCTGAGCCAATTCTATAAAATTGGGCACGGTCACCGGCGCTTTCCCTGCCTCCCACCGGTGTATCGTCACCCCGGATACGCCCATTCTGTTCGCGACTTGTTCTTGCGTCAATTCTGCCTGCTCGCGCCACGCGGCCAGGTGCGCGAACGGATGAGGGCCAGTCGCCGCGTTCGGCGCTGCTGTCGGTTTTGAGCGCGTAGGCATGGCACTGATTGCACTACCTGTGGGCACTTTGTTCCATGCCGTAGCCGGTAAGGATACAGGCTTCTTACTTGACGGGTAACTTACCTCAGAGGTAAGTCTTCCGGCATGACCCTCGATAGCTATCTCGGCCCGGATCGCGGGTCGGTTAAGGCGCTGGCTCAAAAGGTGGGCGTCTCCACAGTCGCCATATGGCGCTGGCGGACGGGCAAGGCTCGGCCATCGTGGCCGATGCTCGACAAACTTTCGGCGGCCACCGAGGGCAAGGTCACCGCCGCGGACTTTGCGGTATCGGCAGAGGCCGCCTGATGCGCGCGCTGATCGGGCGGGTGATCTGGTGGGCGGTGGCGCGGATTGCTCCGCCGCCGCCAGAATTGGTCGAGGCGATTAGCGACCTTCGGGCTGAGACTGAAGCGCTTCGCCGAGAACTAGCTCGGGGTCGGTCGCCAAGAGGCGTCGCCTGATGATCGCACGCAGGTCGGCCATAGCGTTGCGGAGCCTCTCTTCGTCTTCGGTCGGGAGAAGCTCGCCTGTCTCGGAGAGTTGGCGCGGATCGGTGCTCAACCTGGCCCCCACGACCCGCAACTGTTCCTTGGTCGCAGTTGTCAGGAACGCAGTCAGGGCGATGCGAACTGCGGAAAGGTCGTGCTCGAGTAGGCGGATGCGCTCGTGTGCTTGGCGCGTCGCGGCCACCGCCTCCTTCGTGGCCTCCGTGAGCTGGACCAGCAGTTCCGTATGCCTCGGCAACTTCTCGGTTCCCCCTGCAAGTCTCGACAGCCTCATGGTGACCGCCGGCGGTCAGGGTGGCAACGCTCCGGCCGCCGGACTGAGAGCCTAACATGGCTCGGCAGCCCTCCCTCGATGATCTAGCCGCGTGGGCGGAAGAGCTGGTGATCGGCCCGCGGCACCCGCGCCGGGACGTCATCTCCGATATCCGCCGCCGCTGCTTTCTCATGGTCAGCACGTACCGCCGCGCGGCTGCCGCCCACGATCTGCCGGACGACTGGCCCTTCTGCACCATGGCCCCGCAGCGTGCCCGGTGACCCCGCAAGAGTCCCCGCCTCCGTCCGGCGCCGGCTTTCGGGCTGCCTTGGTGCTCTCGGCAGTGCTCTGGCTGCTCATCGCCCTGATGGTGCGAACGCTGCTGGCGGTGCTGCCGTGAGCGCGCCCGACTGGCAGCCGGGCCAGGCGTCCGCCCTCTTCCCGCCCGCAGCCTGTTTCCGTGCGGGCGCGATGCCGCCGCTGTCGATTGCTTCGCATGACGACGCTTTGCCCGACCCGGTGATGGTTCGCACCTGGATCGAGTCCACCCGCCTCGGAGATTTCTCGTGAACGACCGCCCCACCCCGGCCGACATGCCCCTGAAGGCTCTCACGCGAGACCTGATCGAAGCGGCCGGCGGGCTCGATGCCGCCGCCGCGTGCCTTCGGGGCAGGGTGGGGCGGTCGCAGCTCGCCAACTACCAAAGTCCCCACCACGAGCAGTTCATGCCGATCGACGTGCTCTGCCGGCTCGCGCAGGTCACTGGCCGGGTCGAGCTGATCAGCGAGATGGCCGCGCGCGTGAGCCACCGGCTTGTGCCGGAGGACGCAGCGGCGGCCGGTTGCGCCGTCGAGGCGGTGGCCGCCGTCATGAAGGAGGTTAGCGAGGCGGGCGGCGCCCTGGCCCGCGGCATGGCCGACGGCAGCCTGAGCGTGGATGACGAGGAGGCGGTGCGCAGCGAGCTGCTGGACGTCTCCCGTGTCGCGGCCGCGCGGGCTGCCTCGCTGGGCAAGGGGCGGCTGCGCGCCATTGGCGGCACGGGCGGCGCGGCATGAGCAACCAGGTGCGCGGCATCGCTTGGAAGCTGCCGCAGCAGCCCGAGCCGCCAGCGGGGCTCGCGGCCCTTTACCCCTTCCACTCGCCCAGCGAGGTGGAGGAGGCGCGCGGGATGCTGGCGCGCGGCAGCACGGGGCGGGAGATCGCCGAGTGGTTCGGCATGGACCTCGGCCTCGTCGCCGAATGGGTCGTCCGCGAGCGCGAAGCCGCGCGATGAGCCGCCTCGAAGCAAACCAGATGCTGGCCGGGCCCCCTCGGCCAGCCGCGTCCGGGGATCCCC
Organism: Roseomonas aerilata DSM 19363; assembly: GCF_000711725.1. Taxonomy (GTDB): domain Bacteria; phylum Pseudomonadota; class Alphaproteobacteria; order Acetobacterales; family Acetobacteraceae; genus Roseomonas; species Roseomonas aerilata. The sequence goes on from NZ_JONP01000017.1 coordinate 100,057, forward strand.
TCACCGGTCCGATCACCGGTGCCCCGGACGCCCAATTCGTTATCGTGCACCACGCCGCGTGCCGCACGGTCTTCCTCACGCCGCGTCGCTGCCAGTTCTGCGACGACGAGTTCTTCCCGCGCACCCAGACGGTCTGGTGCGACTGGTGCGACCCGGGATGAGCCTCGGCCCCGCCACGGTCGACGCCACGTGGGACCGCGCGGCGGGGACGCTCACTGCCGGCGAGCGCACCGCGCTGGTACCGCGCACCGCCCGCGGCCTCAACCGCGCCATCCAGCAGCTGCTGCGCGAGATCCACGCCGCCGGGGAGCGCCCCCGCCGCGTGGCCGTCCGCGATCACAGCGGACTGCTCCGTCACACCCACCACCTTCCACCAGGAGAGCCACCCGCCATGGCCGAGCGCGTTGAAGCTGCCTCCCCGTCCAACCTCAAGCCCGAGACCTACCTCGAGCACTATCGCGCCATCCGCGATGCCAAAAAGAAGCAGGAGCAGGCCACCGCTGAGATGCGCCTGGCGCGGAAGCGCGCGAAGGCGAGCGGCGTGAACCTGGGCGACATGGACGCGGCGATCCGCCTCCGCGACCTCGACGCGGACGAGCGCGACACGCACCTGAAGAACCTTGCCCGGTACACGACCTGGATGGGTGCGCCGCTCGGCGCCCAGGCCACGCTGTTCGGCGACATCGAGAAGCCGACCGAGAAGGCAGCCGCGGAGCACGCCGCCTATGAGGCCCGCGAGCGCGGCTACACCGACGGCACGCAGGGCGCGCGCGAGGATGGCAACCCGTACCCGGTGGGCACCCCGCACGCTGCCGAGTGGCACCGCGGCTGGACCGACGGCAAGGCCTTCCTCGACGGCACTGCCGCCCCGACGGAGGCCAAGCCCGTGCGCGGCGCCCGCCGGTCCCGCGGCAATCCTGAGGACGCGGTGCACTGATGTCGGGTTCCTCGCCCCTCGTCCTCGCGCTCGACCTATCGACAAATGTCGGCTGGGCGTGCGGCCGTGCGGGCGGGGATCCTGACCACGGCGTGATGCTCCTGCCAAAGGGCATCGCTGGTCTCGGCGCTGTCGCCTGCGCCTTCCTCGACGGGCTGATGGACCTCCACGACGTGCAGCATTTCGACCGCGTAGTCATGGAGGCACCGCTGCCGCCCCAGGCGCAGACGCACGCCCACACCGCCCGCCTCCAACTCTACCTCGCCGGCGCCGTCGAGACCTGGTGCTATCGCCGCTCGATCCTGTGCCGCGAGGCCGCTGCGCCGACCGTCCGCAAGGCCGTGCTCGGCAGCGGTCGTGCGAAGAAGCCCGAGGTGATCGCCTGGTGCCAGGCGCAGGGGTGGAACCCCACGGACGACAACGCAGCCGATGCCCTCGCGCTCTGGCGCTACGCAACCACGCGGCGCGGGCTGGCCGCCGCGGCATGAGCTCACCCGGCGCATCACCGCCTGGCCTGGCCGCTCTCTGCAGCGCCTACGGCCTGCTGGTCGCCCAGGGTGTGCTCGAGCGCGAGGACGCCTGGGAGGCTGCTCGCGCGGCCTGCCGCAACGTCGGGGCGTCCGGTGCTGAGACCATAGGTTCGCCCCTGCGCATCGACTGCGCCTGGGGCGTGAACGACGCGACCTTCCGCTGGGAGCTGGCCCGGTGGCGGGTCGCGGAAGGCATCAAGAAGGCTATCGCCGGGATGATCGCGGAGTGGGCGGAGGTACCCGCCATTCTGGCAAGGGCGCACGCGGTGAATGAAGCAGCCGCCGGCGCCACGCTGAAGGGCCGCCGCATCGGCCCGTTACTCCCTCGAGAAGTGCGGGCGATCGTCTCTGAGGAAGTTGGCTGGTGGCTCCGCTGCCAGCCGCGGAGGAGGCGCCGCCATGTCCGCTGATCCGCTGGACGCCTATGCGCAGATCCGCGCGCGCGCTGCCCTCGGAGCCGGTCTCCACGTGGTGCAGGACGACCGGCCGCTGGTCATCAAGCCGGCGAGCCTCCGCCGCGGGGCCGCGATTCCGCCGCGCGAGTGGCTCTACGGCGTGCAGCTCGTCCGCCGGTACATCACCGTGCTGGTCGCCCCAGGCGGCGTGGGCAAGACGTCGTACAGCGTCGTTGTGGCGCTCTCCATGGCCGGCGGCCGCGGCCTGCTCGGCGACTGGGTGCATGCCCAGGCTAACACGCTCTGCTGCGGCCTCGAGGATCCGGAGGACGAGTTCGACCGCCGCGTCGCCGCCGCCATGGACCACTACAACCTGGACGACGAGCATCTGGCCGGGCGCCTGTTCATCCTCAGCGGGCGCGAGCGCCGCCTCGTCATCGCGGCCCTCGACGCCGACGGCATGAGTATCGCCTACCCCGATAAGGACGCGCTGATCCGCCTCATCCGCGAGCACAACATCGGCTTCGTGGTGGTCGACCCCTTCGTCAACAGCCACGAGCTGGAAGAGAACAGCAACCCCCACATCAACGCCGCCGCCCGCGCCTGGGCGGAGGTCGCCGACGCCACCGGCTGCGCCATCCTGCTCGTGCACCACACCCGCAAGGGCGCCCTCGCCGGCGACGTGGATGCGGCCCGCGGCGCCTCCGCCCTCATCAATGCGGCCCGTGTGGCGCTCACCCTCACGGCGATGTCCCCCGAGGAGGCCGAGTCATTCGACATCCGCGAGGACGCCCGCCGCCTCTACGTCAGGCTGGACGACGGCAAGGCGAACCTTGCACCGCCGGCTGGCAAGGCCCGGTGGTTCCATCTCGCCAGCGTCGCCCTCGGCAATGCGACTCCCGCCTATCCCCACGGCGACAATGTGCAGGTCATCGAGGCCTGGGAAGCGCCGGACGTCTGGAAGGATCTCTCCGACGCCGACCTGAATGCCATCCTCGACCGGATCGCCGCCGGCAACGAGCAGGGCCAGCAGTACAGCGCCTCGCGGCGCGGTCGCAGCAACACGCGCTGGGCGGGCAACATCGTCATGGAAATGTTTGGCGTGCAGGAGGGCCAGGCCGGCAAGGTGGTCGCCGCCTGGCTGAAGAGCGGCCTCCTCGTGGAGGGCGAGTACAAGGATCCGGTCACCCGCAAGGCGGCGCAGGGCGTGACCGTAAATCACTCCAAGAGGCCCGGCTCATGAGCGCGAATTGGCGCAGGAATTGGCGCGGAATTGACGCACCGGAGAGGCGCCGAGGGGTGCTTTGCGCCAATTCGCCCTCCCCCTTCGGGGGGAGGGCGTATGAATTGACGCAGCACCCCCACCCCGAGGGCGGAATTGGCGCACGAATTGACGCAGGAATTGGCGCAAACGGGGTCCGGTCCTGATGCGCGGCCGTCGCTTCCCCAAGGCTCCGCCGAAGCCCCTGCCGGGCGGACTCGATCGCTTCTCTCCTGAGTGGGCCCGTCGTGCTGCACGCTGGCGCGCCTTCCATTCCCTGCCCCCTGCCGTCACGTGGTTGGGTCCGGGTGATCCTGTCAGGGAGCCGCCGCCCGATTGGGTACCGCCAGGCGAGTGCCCCGAGGGTGAGCGATGACGGACTGGCCACCCTATGGCCGCAAGATCCAGCCTGAGCCTTGCCCTCCCGATGAGGGGCGCCTTCAGCGTGCGCGGATGCTGGCGAGCGTGCTGATCAGTCGCGAGATGGCGGCGCTACGGGCAGAGCGGCAGGCGGAGGCACTGGCCCGTGCTCGTCGTGCGGTAGCACCTGAGCCGCGGGAGGACATGGCAGTGGATCGAGGAGCGCAGGGGCCGGCCATGTTGGCGAGGGGATTTCAGGTGGAGACGGTCGAGGCGGACGTCAGCATGCCGGATGGCACCCAGGTCTTCGAGCGCACGGCGGTTGCCCGTGTCCATGAGGGCGTGCTCGACCACTACGCCAAGGCCGGCGTGCTGGTCGGGCGGAACCTGACGGCTTTGCGGATGCTGGCGAAGCTCTACCACATCGGGCGCATCGCACCCGGCACCGGACGTGGCTCCGGCCCTCGAGGCCATGGCGAGATGACCGACGGTCAGGCCCGTGCCTGGGCGGACTACTGCCACGCCACCGACCACCTCTCGACCGGCGTGCGAGCCACCGTGGAGGACGTTGCACGGGACCGCTTCCCCACGACCATGGACTCTGCGGCCAAGCTCCGGCGCGGCGCGTGGGAGCTCGCCGACCTCTGGCGGCTGCCCGCCGATAAAATCCCTTGACCGACTCAGGTCCGCCGAAATAGGAAAATCCCGCAACACCCTAGGTGCGCCCAGCGCCCGGAGGCCCTTTTCGGCCCCCGGGCGCTTTGCGTTTCAGCGCCAGGGTTTGCGAAGCAGCAGGGCTACGTCCTGGGGCCGGCGCCCTGCGGTTCGAACAGCCATCATCAGATCGAGTTCATCCAAGCCAAACACTTGAGCCCAGTAGCTGACGCTTTCAGGATTCTGCAGGTCGATCTTCAAGCCGCCCTTCGAGGATGGCTTGGTATTTTCGAGCACCATTGGACGTTGTTTGTTCCCAAATTGCAGTGGGAACTGGTGGCGGTGCCACTTCTGTCGATTTACCTAGGTTAATATCTTGACGATTTAACGTTTGGTCGAGGGTGCGATCAGGAGCAAGCGTTGCAGAGCCGAAGCGGGCCCGCCTGACGCACCACGATTTCGACCCTCACAGACGATGCTCGCGCCGAGATGGCTCCGAGCCAGGGCGACGAGCCTGCGTAGCGCCTCGTTGCTAAGAACCAGGCGAGACTGTCCGGCGCGCCTGAAGTTCCTCCTTGAGCGCATTGAGCTTGACCTCAGCAGACTCTAGTTGCCGCAGAAGGTCCGCTTCGGACATCCCGCTGAGGCCGAAATAGGCGGAGCTATTGGGGGCGGACCGGGTGGTATTGGTGGTGTTGAACATATGCTTTTCACCTAGAAATGGCTCGGATGCAGCTCAAAACCATTTTGGTCGCTGCAGGTGGCGCTGATATCGCTGCTCAGTGAACAGAGCCCTAAAAGGCTGCGAAGCCGTCAATCATTGAGAGCTGAGCTTGGTGTGGTGGTGGTCGGCAGTCGCAGTGCGCAAGAGTGCACTCAGTTAGGGAGATTCCATGACGAAGCCGAAGCGGGCCCGCCTGACCTCCATCGCCTCCCGGCTCGGCACCCTCGACACCCGCACCGCCCAGCCCGCGCCGAAGACCGCGGACCCCGAGCTGAAGACCGCCGAGCACCAGCGCTGGCGCGCCGAGGTCATCCGCCGAGCGAAAGGCGCCTGCCAGGCACCTGGCTGCGGCCGGACCGGGATCCGCCTCTTCGCCGACCACATCGTGGAGCGGCAGGACGGCGGCGTGCTGCTCGACCCCGCTAACGGGCAGGCCCTCTGCGGCTCCTGCCACACAGCCAAGACGGCGCGAGCCAGGGCTGCCCGCATGGCCGAGCCCTATCGCCGGCAGCTCCATGGCGTCGCCGAACGCCTGTGAGACTGACGGTAACGCCTTCCTAACGGACTCAGGTCCATGAGAGCGCCATCGAGCAACCCCAAGACGGTGGATGTTCCCGATGTGCTCAAAGCTTTCACTCAACGATATCCAGATCGTCGTTGAGCGCCGTGGTTTCGGCTCTTCCGTGTGGTTCTGGCGGTTGATCGAGGATCGGCCTGCTTCAAACCCAAAGCCATTGCATGAAGCATCGTCAGGCTATCGCAGCGCTCAGTGTGCATATGACGCTGCGCAAGCTGCAATCAGGCAGCTGCAGCTGGATGCCTGCAAAACTCGCGTGGAAAAAGACCGACGTACCGTGGGGCAGGTGGACCGACGCAGGAGGGTTCCCATCACGGCGCCGGTCCAGGCTGTCTCATCTCTATGAAGGTGACGTGACAGCCGAGCGTGCAGTGAAGCACGACCTCGGTTAACGCCTTGTTGCCCGAGCGGTCCTGCAGTTCAGCTCGGGTTCCCCATCAGGAACCCAGTGGGCCAGTCGGAAGATCGTCGAACCCTCGCTTGTGAGCTGCCTGGCTAACCCAGAGATTGGCGGCGCAGATCACAGCAACGCCGAGGATGAAAGCGAACATGAGTGCAAATCCTTTGCCTGTTCCTCCTGTTCGTTGCTGGCATGGTGCGACGCACAACCTGTAGCTGCAAGCCTAAAAATCAAAGCTTCGTGATTCGGGCGTGGCCGCTGTGACCGTGGGAACACGAGAACCCCTGTACGCGGCAGAGATCCGCATCGCCTCGCATGCCCTCTAATTCTGGCGAGGGGAAAGGGGGGCGAATCGCTGGCCGGGCGGGGGACCAGACAGCATCGTGGAGCGGCAGGACGGCGGCGCGCTTCTAGACCTAGAGCACTTCCACCTCACTCGAACGCATAGCCTGAGTTAACGAGGTAGTTCCTGCACTCGGCTGGGGTGAAGGTATCGAGTAAGCGCCCGATGGTAGTCCAGAGGGCCTCTCGGGTGCGGGCCGCGGCATTGCGGAGCAGCGCCTTCAGCTTGGCGAAGGCTTGCTCGATGGGGTTCAGATCGGGGCTGTAGGGCGGCAAGTAGAGCAGGCTGGCGCCGGTGGCCCGGATCGCCTCGCGTACACCGGCGACCTTGTGTGCGGGAAGGTTGTCCAGGACCACCACGTCGCCCTTGGCCAGGACGGGCGTGAGGAACTGCCCGACATAGGCAAGGAAGGCCTCGCC
>NZ_JONP01000018.1 GCF_000711725.1 Roseomonas aerilata DSM 19363
ACCCGCATCGAGGTGGCCGGCCACGCCGACCGCTCGGGCACCCCGCAGTACAACCAGCGCCTGTCCCAGCGCCGCGCCGAGGCCGTCGCGGCCGAGCTGTCCCAGCGCGGGATCAGCCGTTCGCAGATCACGGTCCAGGCCTTCGGCGAGAGCCGTCCGCTGGTCCCGACCGCCGATGGCGTGCGTGAGCCGCAGAACCGCCGCGTGGAGATCGTCCTGCGCTGAGCAGGCGATCCCTCACCGGGTGAACAGGAGGGGGCGGGACCGCAGGGTCCCGCCCCTTTCTTCTTGGCCCCTCCTCCCGCGAAGGGCGAAGCCCTCTTCGGCTCCACGGGCCAAGGCCCCCTCATGCTGATATAGACGGGCCCCATGACCAGCATCCCCGACCAGCAACTCATCCAGGACGAGATCCTTCGCCAGGTCGCCGCGCGCGCTGCCGGCCGCAGCATCTGCCCAAGCGAGGTGGCGCGAGCCTTTCTGCCCGATGGCTGGCAACCACTTATGGGTCCCGTGCGCCGGGCCGCGGTGGCCCTCGCGCGCGAGGGCCGGCTTGAGGTGCTGCGCAAGGGGCGTCCCGCCGACCTGGATGAGTTGCGGGGCGTCATTCGCCTCCGCGCACCGCTTCCGCCCGGCGAGGCAGCACCGGAATAGCGCATCGCGGAAGGCGCCCGATTGACCGGAGTGCCGGGCGAGAAGCATTGATCCTCTCGAACGGATCGGACCTTCCGCCATGCGAACCATCCCTGCCGCGCTGCGCGATGCCTGGGCGCTCTCCCGCCCCTTCTGGACCGGGGACGGGCGATGGGCGGCGCGCGGCCTGCTGGCGGTGGTGGTGGTGCTGAACCTCGCGCTCGTCGCGATGAACGTGATCCTCACCTACTGGCAGCGCGGCTTCTACAACGCGCTGGAGACGAAGAACTGGGAGTCCTTCATCAGCCTGCTGCTGCTCGGCGGGCCGACGGACGATGCCAGCTACATGCCGGGCTTCAGCCTCATCGCGGCGCTCTACATCGTCGTCGCGGTCTACGCGCTCTACCTCAAGCAGGCCTTGCAGATCCGCTGGCGAACCTGGCTGGCCGAGAACCTCACGGCACGTTGGATGGGCGGTCGCGCCTATTACCGTCTTGCCGTTGCCGGCGACGGCGGCACCGACAACCCGGACCAGCGCATCTCCGAGGACACGCGGCTCTTCGTCGAGAGCACGCTGACGCTCGGCCTCGGGCTGATGCGCGCGGTGGTCACGCTCGTCTCCTTCATCGTCGTGCTCTGGGGCCTCTCGGGCGAGGTGACGGTCTTCGGCGTGGTCGTGCCGGGCTACCTCGTCTGGATCGCCCTCGCCTACTCGGTGGTGGGCACCTGGATCACCCATCGCATCGGGCGGAAGCTGATCGGCCTGAACTTTCTGCAAGAGAAGGTGGAGGCCGACTTCCGCTACGCCCTTGTCCGCGTGCGCGATCATGTGGAGGGCATCGCCCTCCAGCACGGCGAGGCGGAGGAGCGCGCCGGGCTGCAGGGCCGCTTCGGCGCGCTGATCGCCAACTGGTGGGCGATCATGCGGGCCACAAAGCACCTTACCTTCTTCACCGCCGGCTTCGGGCAGGTCGCGACGATCTTCCCCTTCGTGGTCGTTGCGCCGAACTACTTCGCCGGGCGCATCCCGCTCGGCGCGCTCATCCAGACCTCCTCGGCCTTCGGGTCCGTGCAGGAGGCGCTCTCCTGGCTGGTGAACAACTATTCCGACGTGGCTGCCTGGCGCGCGACGGTGCAGCGCCTCTCGGGCTTCGACATCGCGATCAAGGCGGTCGAGGCACGCGCGGGCGAAGGCCCTTCGGTCGAGGCCGGGGCGCAGGAAGAACTCAGGGTTTCCGGGCTGGACGTCTGGCTACCCGACGGGCGGCGCCTCGTGGAGGGTGCCGACATGGCGGTTTCGCCAGGTGAGGCCGTTCTCCTCACTGGTCCCTCCGGCAGCGGCAAGTCCACCCTCTTTCGCGCCCTGGCCGGAATCTGGCCCTTCGGCCGGGGCCGTGTCGGTTTGCCCGCCGGCCGCCCGGCACTCTTCCTGCCGCAGCGGCCCTACCTGCCGCTCGGCACGCTGCGGCGAGCCCTTTGCTACCCTGCCAACGAGACGGGCTTCGACGACGCTACGATCAGGGCCGCGCTCACGGATGTCGGGCTTGGCCAACTGGTGTCGCGCCTCGATACCGCCGAAGACTGGGAGCGCATCCTCTCCGGCGGCGAGCAGCAACGGCTGGCCTTCGCCCGCGCTCTCCTGCAACGCCCCGCCTGGCTCTTTCTCGACGAGGCGACCGCCAGCCTCGACGCGGCGGCAGAAGGGGAGCTCTACGCGCTTGTGCGGGAGCGACTCCCCGGGACTGGGGTCGTCTCCATCGCTCACCGGGCCGCGGTGGCGGCCTTCCACGACCGGGCGGTGCGTCTGGAAAGGGGCAAGCTGGTGCCGGCCTGATTTCCATGGCGCGGGCGGCGCCGGCGAGAGGAAGAGGGAGGTCTTCCTCTCGCCGGCCGCCTCACCGTCGTCGTTTTCTTCGCATTCGCAAGGATTTAGCGGCCGACCCGCCTCAAGCCACGGCCTCGGGGCGACTGCACACGCACGAAGGTGCCAGCGCCCAGGCCCAGTTCCTGCGGCCCGAATCCGCGTCAGCGAGCTAGGGATCTAACGGCCTTAGCCCCCTGGACGGTCCGAGGACTGCCTCGGCCCCGGAGAGGGCAGCGCCCCCTCGGGACCGAGGGCCCGAGCTTCAATGGTCCTGGTCGGGCGCCGGGTCCGAGTTGAGGAGGGTGTAGCGTTCCTCGCCGATGCGCTCGATGAGCGTGAACTGCGCGTGGAGGAAGTCCTCGTGCTTTTCCTCATCGGCGAGGATCTTCAGGAGGAGATCGCGCGAGACGTAGTCGCGCACCGCCTCGCAATGGGCGATGCCGTCCTTGAGGTCCCCGATCGCCTTCTGCTCGAGGCGGGAGTCACACTCGAGCACCTCCTTCACCGTCTGCCCGATGAGCACCTGATTGAGGCGCTGGACGTTGGGCAGCCCGTCGAGGAAGAGGATACGCTTGATGAGCCAGTCGGCATGGCGCATCTCCTCGATCGATTCCTCGTACTCGTGCTTGCCGAGCCGGGTGACGCCCCAGTGATTGAGGGTGCGCGCGTGGAGGAAGTACTGGTTGATCGCCGTCAGCTCGTTGCTGAGCTGCGTGTTCAGGTATTCGATGACCTTCGGATCGCCGGCCATGGGGTGCGCCCTTTCCAAGATGGGCCGGTGATGGGGCCTGGAGGCGGCCCGGTCAATTCGAACCTTGGCCGCGCCTAGTTCGGCGCGCTCGTCTCCGCCTCCGCGTTGCGGGCGCGCAGCATGCACAGGATCGTGCCGGTGCAGGAGCCGCACTGCGCACGGCACTGGCAGGCGGCGTAAACATCATGGGTCCGGCTGGCACCGGCCGAGATGGCGGCCTGGATACGCGTGTCGCTCAGCCCGTTGCAGATGCAAACATACATGCGGCGCGGCTCCCCTCCCCGGACCGGCCGGGGTGGGAGGGTTCTAGCAGTTGCGAAAGTTTCTGCAAGTCATTCGCAACCTGAAAACGCGGAAAGGGGCTGGACCCCTCCCCCTCGGGGTCCGCGCCGTGAGGAAGGCGCCGAAATGGCAGCCCACAGGCAGCCGCTCTGCCGGCGAGGTGAGCCTAAACACAGGGCGGGACTGGGCGAGCCCACCGGACATCCGCCGGTTGGGGCGCCTCCGCAAGGTCAGCTCGCTTCGCGCAACACCCGGAGCACGTCCTGCCCGTAGCGCTCGAGCTTCGAGGCGCCGACACCGTGGACGGAGGCGAGCGCGTCGATGCTCCCCGGGCGGCGCGCCGCGATCTCTTCCAGCGTGCGGTCGGGGAAGATGACATAGGCGGGTACGGCCTGCCGGGTCGCCTCCTCCTTCCGCCAGGCGCGCAGTGCCTCGAAGGTCTCGCTGCCCGCAGCGGCGGAGAAGGCGGGCGCGGCGCGGCGCTCCCCTCGCTGCCGACGGGAGGCGCGGGCGGCCTCGCGCAGCGCGGATTCCTGAAGAAGCACGGGCTGGTTGCCCTTGAGGATCGGCCGCGCGGCCTCAGTCGCCTGGTAGATCGGGAGGTTCGTCTCGCTTGCCATCGCCAGCGCGCCGTGGGCGAGGAGGTGGCGCGCGATGTTGCGCCAGGCGCCCTCCGCCACGTCCCGCCCGATGCCGAAGACCGAGAGGCTGTCATGCCCGAAGGAACCGACCTTCTCCGTCCGGTTGCCGCGCAGCACGTCCACGACATGGCCGAGCCCGAAACGTCCGCCGGTGCGGTGGACGGCCGAGAGCAGCTTCCGTGCGGCCTCCGTCGCGTCCACGAGGCGCGGCGGGCGGAGGCAGGCATCGCAATTGCCGCAATCCTCGGACAGGTCGTCCCCGAAGCAACGGAGCAGCAGGCGGCGACGGCAGGTCGCGCTCTCCACGATCGCAACGAGGCGGTCCAGCCGCTCGTGGTCGAGGCGCTTCTGCGTCTCGGCAGCCGGGCTCTCCCCGATGCGGCGGCGGGCGACGGCGATGTCTTCCGCGCCATAGAGGAGAAGCGCGCGCGCGGGGGCGCCGTCCCGCCCGGCGCGGCCGATCTCCTGGTACCAGGACTCGGGGCCGCCCGGCAGCGCGAGATGGGCGACCCAACGCACGTCCGGCCGGTCTATGCCCATGCCGAAGGCGATCGTCGCGGCCATGACCACGGGATCGCCGGAGGAGAAGCGGCGCTCGGCCGCGCGGCGGTCCGCGGGTTCCATGCCTGCGTGGTAGTGGAGCGCGTCATAGCCCTCCCGCTTCAGGCGGGCGGCGGTGCGCTCCGTCTCGGCGCGGCTCGGGCAGTAGATGATGCCCGCGCCGCGCCCGTCATCGGCCTCCTCCATGAAGGCGGCGATCTGGGCGGTGGGGTTGTCGCGCGGCGCCACCTCGATGCGGATGTTCGGGCGGTCGAAGCTACCGCGAAAGACCGGTGCGTCGGTGAGCGACAGGCGTTCGCGGATGTCGTCCACGGTGCGGGCATCGGCCGTCGCCGTCAGCGCCACGCGTGGCACCTCGGGGAAGCGCTCCGCCAGCATGGTCAGCGCGCGGTACTCGGGGCGGAAGTTATGGCCCCAGGCGGAAATGCAGTGCGCCTCGTCCACGGCGAAAAGGGAGAGGTCGCGGCGCGCGAGGCGCTCGGCCGTCCCCTCCAGCGCCAGTCGCTCGGGCGAGACGTAGAGAAGCTTCAGCCGGCCGTTCGAGAGGTCGAGCGACACGCGGCGCCGCTCCTCCTCGTCGAGGCCCGAATGCAGCGCGGCGGCGGCGACGCCCTGCTGGCGCAGCGCCACCACCTGGTCCTCCATCAGCGCGATGAGCGGCGAGACAACGACGCCGAGCCCGGGGCGGCAGAGAGCCGGCACCTGATAGCAGAGCGACTTTCCGCCGCCAGTCGGCATCAGCACGAGGCCGGAGCCGCCGGCGGTGACGTGCTCCACGATCTCAGCCTGGCGCCCACGGAAATCGGGGAAGCCGAAGACGTCGTGCAGGACAGTGCGAGGATCGCCGCTCAACCCTGTGGCCCCCTGCTGGAGGCCGTGAGTCGTTCGGTCCGCGCCGCTTCGGCGGGATGGCGTTCGGTGCGCTTCATGGGGTCCGGATGAGATGGGGCAGCGCGCCCCCGGCGGACAGGGGCCGGGGGCGGAACGGACGGGTCAGGACATCGCCGGCAGCGCGCGGCCGCCCGCGAGACGGAGGATGCGCGTCGGCCGCTCCACCCCGATCAGCCGATGGGTGATGAGGATGGAGCTGCGCCCGCCGAGCGCGGTGTCGAGGGTCTCGAGGAAGGCGCGCTCCGTCGCGGCGTCCAGCCCCGCCGTCGGCTCGTCCAGGATGATGATGGAGGCAGGCGAGAGCAGCGCGCGGGCGAGCGCGATGCGCCGCGCCTGGCCGCCGGAGAAGCGGGCCCCGGCCTCGCCGCAGCGCGTCTCCAGCCCCTCCGGCAACGCGCGGACGAGTTCGGCGATCTGCGCGCGCTCCAGCGCGTGCCACAGGGCGGCGTCCGGTGCCTCGGGCGCGGCGAGGCGGAGATTGGCCGCGATCGTGTCGTCAAAGAGGGTCGCGTCCTGCGTCAGGCAGGCGATGCGCGCGCGCACGGTATCGGCCGACAGCGTCGCGTAGTCGGCGCCGCCGAGCGTGATGTGCCCTGCCTGAGGCGCCGCCAGCTTCAGCAGCACGGCCGCAAGCGTGGACTTGCCGATGCCGGAGGGGCCGAGCAGCGCGATGCGCGCGCCTTCCGGCAGGTCGAGGGAGAGGTCCTCGAAGACCGGCACCCGGTCCTCCGCCCAGGCGAAGCGGACGCCGCGAACCGAAAGGGCGTGGCCCTCCGGCGTCGCCGAGGAAGGCGGGTCGGGCACGGGAACGGGGTGGTCGGCTGCTTCCAGCAGGCGCCGGGCGCCGGCGGCGGCAAGGGCCAGCGCGGCGCCCGCCCGGGGAAGCGCGCCCAGCGCGTCCGCCGCGGCGAGGACGAGGAAGAGGGCGACGACGACCGCGCTCGCCTCCCCGCCGCCCGCGACACCCCAGGCGAGGGCGCCGAGCAGCGCGCCCTGCGTCAGGACCGTGCCCGCTGCCCCGCCGAGGGAACCCGCGCGGGTCAGGCGCCGCCGTTCCAGGTCCATGTCCCGGGCCGCCGCCTCGACGCGGGCGGTGGCGCGGCCCTCGGCATTGGTGGAGAGGATGTCCTCCATCGCCGTCAGCGGCTCCACCGCTTCGGCGCGCAGGGCACCGGTGGCCATGGCAGCGCGGGTGGCGGCGCGGCCCGCGAAAGGGGCGATGGCCAACGGCAGCAGCAGTGCGAGGGCAAGCGGAAGGGCGACGATGGCTGCCAGCACTGGGGCGATCGCGCCGAGAATGACTGCAAGCGCCAGCACCACCGCGGCCGCCGCCGCCATGGGAACGAGGGCGCGGAGGTAGAGCCCGTCCAACGCCTCCACGTCCGTGACGAGCCGGCCTAGCAGGTCGCCCGAACGCGTCATGCCGGGGCCGGCGGTCAGGCGTTCGGAAAGGCGGCGGAAGAACCAGGTGCGGGTATCCGCAAGCGCCCGGAAGGTCGCCTCATGCGTCGCCATCCGCTCCGCCCAGCGAAGGAAGGGACGAAGGAGGATGAGCGGGCGGAGGAAGACGAGCAGCCCCGCGCCGGCCGCCAGCGTGCCCGTCGCCAACCCCTGCCCCACGCCGCCGCCGGCCAACGCCAGCAGCGCAACGCCCGCGAGCGCCGAGGCACCGGCTGTCACCGCACCGAAGGTGAGCCAGCCGCCACGGGGCCGCCAGAGGCCGAGAACCCGGCCGAGATCCCGCGCGGCACTCATGTGGCCACCGCTCGGCGCTGGGCGACCACGCGGCCGTCCCGCAGTTCCAGCACCTTCGGGAAGCGGGCGCGCAGCATGGCGGAGTGGCTGGCGATGACGACGGTGCGCCCAGTGCAGAGGCGGCGAAGGCTGTCGAGCACCTGGCTCTCCGTGGCGGGGTCGAGATGGGCGGTGGGCTCGTCGAGCAGCACCAGCGGCGCGTCGCGCAAGAAGGCGCGGGCGAGCGCGACACGTAGGCGCTGGCCGCCGGAAAGCCCGTGCCCACCCTCCCCCACCGGGGTGTCGAGGCCCTGCGGCAGTTCGTCCGCGAAGGCCGAGACCTGGGCGGAGCGCGCGGCGGCCTCCACCGCGGCGTCGGTCGCCTCGGGGCGGGCAAGGCGGATGTTCTCGCGGATCGATGCGCGGAGCAGGACCGGCCGCTGCGGCATATAGGCGATCAGCCGGCGCAGCTCGGCAGGGGCGAGGGCGAGCGCGTCCCGGCCATTGAGAGCGATCCGGCCCTCGTCCGGCCTGGAGAAGCCCATCAGCAGCTTCAGGATGGTGGACTTGCCCGAACCACTGGGCCCCGAGAGCACGAGCGCCTCACCGGGGGTCACGCGGAAGGAGACGTCGTCGATCGCCAGGGGGCGAGCCGGGTCGGGCCGGTGCGAGAGGTGGTCCACCACGAGGGTCACGCTCGGTGGCACCTCCTCCAGCAGCAGGCCGGCCGGGGCGGGTGCGTCGAGGATGGGCGCGATCGCCGCCGCCGCGCCCTGGGCAGACATCCGCTCGTGATAGGCGGTGGAGAAGGCGCGGAGCGGCGCGAAGAAGGCGGGCACGAGCAGAAGGCAGAACAACGCCGCAACCGGGTCCGGATGGCCCGCGGCCGCGAGATTGCCGTGCCGCCAGGCGAGGCAGCCGAGGACGGCCGCGGCCACCAGTTCCAGCATGCCGGTCGAAAGGAAGGCGAGGCGCAGCACTCGCATGGTGCGCAGGCGAAGCTCCTGAGCGGCGGCGTCGAGCGCGCGGGCCTCGTCCTCCTGCCGGCGGAAGAGCACAAGCGTGGGCAGGCCCCGCATGCGGTCGAGGAAGCGGCCCGACAGGCGCTGCAGCGCGTCGAACTGCCGCCGGCTGGCGATGGAGGCGCCGATGCCGGAAACGGCCATGCCGACCGGTACGAGAAGCCCGGCCGCGACGAGGATCATGCCGCTGAGCGCATCGGCCGCGAAGGCCGCCAGTGCCACCATCAGCGGACCCATCATCGCGAGCGCCGCCGAGGGGATCCAGCGCGCGAAGTAGCCGTCCATGGCCTCCACGCGGTCCACCGTCAGGGCCGCGCCCTCCCCGGCCGGGCGGGCGGAGGGGGTCTCGGCCAGGAGTCGGGCGAAAAGGCGGCGACGGAGATTGGCGCGCGATGCCTCGCCGGCGCGGGCGGAGGCGGCTTCCTGCGCCACCACCAACCCGACCTGCAGCAGCGCCAGCCCGGCCGCCGCGGCGAGGGTGCCCGCTCCCGCCGCCCCGTATCCGAGCAGCGTCGCGAGGAGCGTCGCCACCAGCCAGGCCTGCGCGATGCCCGCGGCCGATGCCGCCAGGCCGAGCAGGATGGGCAGCATCAGGGCGGCGCGACCCTCCCGCGCGGCGGCGGAGAGGAGGGCGCGGGCAGGATCTCGGCCGGCACGTCGGGACATGATGGGCGGCTTCTTACGTCATTCGCGGGGCTGGCGGAATGCGGCACGGGTGCTGCACCCGCGAAGCACCATGGCGGTCTATCTTGTGCCGATTCATGCCCTAGCGAGGTCCCGCATGCTGCCCGTGCACGGAAGACATGGCTACCACCCCTGGCGCGGCCGCCCTTCCTGGTCCTGGCCAGGCGGGGCGCGGCTGGCCGTCTATCTCGGCGTGAACCTCGAACACTTCGCCTTCGGGGAGGGGCTGGGGGCGGAGCTGGCGCCCGGGGCGAACAGCGGGGGAGGGCCGCAGCCGGACGTGCTGAACCACGCCTGGCGGGACTACGGCAACCGTGTGGGCGCCTGGCGGCTGATCGAGACGCTGGACGAGCTCTCGCTTCCCGCGACGGTGCTGCTCAACTCCGCCATGTACCACCACGCACCGGCGCTGGTGGCCGCGCACCGGGCGCGGGCGGACGAGATCGCGGGCCACGGCCGCACGAACTCGGAGCGCCAGTCCACCCTGCCCGAGGCCGAGGAGCGGGCGCTGATCGCGGAGGCGACGGCGGCTATTGCCTTGCATGAGGGGGCAGCGCCGCGGGGCTGGCTCTCCCCCTGGATCGCCGAGAGCCATGCCACCCCCGACCTGCTGGCCGAGGCGGGCTACGGCTACACCCTCAACTGGTGCAGCGACGACCAGCCCGTCTGGCACCGGACCCGCCACGGCCGGATCATGGCCATCCCCTACCCCCAGGAGGTGAACGACATCCCCGCCATCATCGCCCGCAAGGACGGCGCGGCGCAGTTCGCCGAGATGATCGTGGAGGATTTCGAGGAGCGGCTGCGCCAGGTTCGGGACGGCATGGCGCAGGTGATGGGCATCGCGCTCCACCCCTACATCGTCGGGCAGCCCTATCGGATGCGAGCGCTGCGCCGGGCGCTCGCGCATGTGGCGGCGCGGCGGGAGGAGGTCTGGATCACCACCGCCGGCGCCGTCTTCGACCACGCGAGCGCTCTGCCCCCGGGGAACATCCCCGGGGAGTAGACCCTCAGAAGGTCACCACGGACCGGATGCTCTTGCCCTCGTGCATGAGGTCGAAGGCGTGATTGATCCTATCCAGCGGCATGGTGTGGGTGATCAGGCTGTCGATGTCGATCTTCCCCTCCATGTACCAGTCCACGATCTTCGGCACGTCCGTGCGCCCGCGCGCGCCGCCGAAAGCCGAGCCGCGCCAGTTACGTCCCGTCACGAGCTGGAAAGGGCGGGTCGAGATCTCCTGGCCGCTGGGCGCCACGCCGATGATGATCGAGGTGCCCCAGCCGCGATGGGTGCACTCCAGCGCCTGGCGCATCGTGTTCACGTTGCCGACGCACTCGAAGGAGAAGTCGGCGCCGCCGTCGGTCAGGTCCTGGATCGCCTGCACCACCTTGTCCCGCCCGACCTCGTCCGGGTTGACGAAGTGGGTCATGCCGAACTTCCGGGCCATCTCGACCTTGCTGGGGTTCAGGTCCACGCCGACGATCCGGTCGGCGCCAACCATGCGCGCGCCCTGGATCACGTTCAGCCCGATGCCGCCGAGGCCGAAGACCACCACATTGGCGCCCGCCCAGACCTTGGCCGTATAGACGACCGCACCGATGCCCGTGGTGACGCCGCAGCCGATGTAGCAGATCTTGTCGAAGGGCGCGTCCTCCCGGACCTTCGCCACCGCGATCTCCGGCAGCACCGTGAAGTTCGAGAAGGTGCTGCAGCCCATGTAGTGCCAGAGGGGCTTGTTCGGGTTTTCGCACGCGAAGCGGCTGGTGCCATCGGGCATGATGCCCTGGCCCTGCGTGGAGCGGATGGCCGTGCAGAGGTTGCTGCGCTGGGAAAGGCAGGTTTTGCACTGCCGGCACTCGGGCGTGTAGAGCGGGATCACGTGATCGCCCGGCTTCACAGCCGTGACGCCCGCGCCCACCTCGCGCACGATGCCCGCGCCCTCATGACCGAGGATGCAGGGGAACTTGCCCTCGCTGTCCAGCCCAGAGAGCGTATAGGCGTCGGTGTGGCAGACCCCCGTCGCCATGATCTCCACCAGCACCTCGCCGGGCTTCGGGCCCTCCAGGTCCACGGTCTCGATGCTCAGCGGCTTGTTCGCCTCCCAGGCGACGGCAGCGCGGGTCTTCATTTGGGGGCGGCTTCCCTTCTCGCTCGTCCGGTGACCTTATCCGGCCCCGGTGGGGCGGGCCAGGGGAGGCACGGGGCGTGACGCTGGAGGAGCTGACGGCGCGGGTGCGCGAGGGCGTGCCGCTTGCGGGCGCCTTGGGTATCGAGGTGCTGCGGGCCGACGCCGGTTCGGCCCTGCTGCGGATGCCGCCCTCCTCCCTCTCCCTGCGGCCTGGCGGAACGGCTTCGGGGCCGGCGCTGATGACACTGGCGGATGTCGGGATCTGGGTGCCCCTGCTGGTCGCGACCGGCGGGGCGGACAGCACGCGAACCGCCCAACTCGGCATCTCCTTCCTGCGGCCAGCGGGCGCGGCAGGCGTGCTGGCGGAGGTGCGCGTCGTTCGCCAGGGCCGCACCAGCGTCTATGCCGAGGTTTGGATGCGTGCGGAGGCAGAGGAGAAGCCCTGCGCGCACGCGACGGCGACCTGGATGAAGGCCACCGGCATCTGAGGGCAGAGATTTGCCTGGCGTCATGGCCGGTGAAAGCCCGTGGCCGCGGCACGTGGAAAGCTGGCGCACCCTGAGGGACTTGAACCCCCAACCAACCGGGTAGAAGCCGGTTGCTCTATCCAGTTGAGCTAAGGGTGCGGCGACGGTGCCTCAGTGCGTCCAGTTGACGAGGCGGTCCGTGCGAAAATTGTCGGCATAGGACTTCGGCCGCAGCGCCGGGATCTGCCGGCGGCGCTCGACCTCGTAGGGGATGCCCTTCGACTTGGCATAGGCCTCGGCCTGCTCCAGCGTGTCGAAGCGGAGGCGGACCTGGCGGTTCGTGTCGCCCGAGCCGTACCAGCCCGTGAGCGGGTCGATCCGCTTCGGCTCGGAGGGCTCCCACTCGAAGATCCATTCGTCGGTGCGGCCCTGGCCGGACTGCATCGCGTTCCGGGCGGGCGAGTGGATGCGGGCCATGTTCATGCAGCAACTCCGGCGACTGGTCTCTAATTCGGGGCGGCGGGATTCGAACCCACGGCCTCCTGTACCCAAAACAGGCGCGCTACCAGGCTGCGCCACACCCCGTGAGACCGGGCGAAACTATGGGCGCGGCGGCCCCGGCGCAATGGGCGCCGCGCGATTAGGCCGGACCTATGGCTTCCGCGCCGCCCATGAAGGGGCGCAGCACGGGCGGGATGGCGATGGAGCCGTCCTCCCGCTGGTGCGTCTCCATGACAGCGACGAGGGCGCGGCCGACCGCAACGCCGGAGCCGTTGAGGGTGTGGAGGAAGACGTTGCCCTTCCCCTCCCGCGGCTTCATCCGGGCGTTCATGCGGCGCGCCTGGAAGTCACGGCAGTTGGAGCAGGACGAGATCTCCCGCCAGGCCCCCTGCCCGGGCAGCCAGACCTCGAGGTCGTAGGTCTTGGCGGCGCCGAAGCCGGTGTCGCCGGCGCAGAGGAGAATCCGCCGCCAGGTGAGGCCGAGATCGGTCAGCACCCGCTCCGCGCAGCGGGTCATCCGCTCGTGCTCCTCGGCGGAGGCGTCGGGGGCGGTGATGGAGACCATCTCCACCTTCGAGAACTGGTGCTGGCGAATCATCCCGCGTGTGTCCCGGCCGGCCGAGCCCGCCTCGGAGCGGAAGCAAGGGGAGAGGGCGGCGAGGCGTAGGGGCAGGGCGGATTCGGGCACGATCTCGCCCCGCACCGTGTTCGTCAGCGGCACCTCGGCCGTCGGGATGAGCCAGCGGTCGTCGGTTGTGCGGAAGAGGTCGTCGGCGAATTTCGGAAGCTGGCCGGTGCCGTACATGGTCGCGTCGTTCACCAGCAGGGGTACGACGGTCTCGGTATAGCCGTGCTCGTCCACCTGCAGGTTGAGCATCCACTGGCCAATGGCGCGCTCCAGCCGCGCGAGCGAACCGCGGAGGACGGTGAAGCGGCTGCCGGCGAGCTTGGCGGCGGTGGTGAAGTCCATCCCGCCCAGCGCCTCCCCCAAATCGAAGTGCTGCTTCGGGGCGAAGGGGAGGTTAGGCACCTCTCCATGCTGGTGGAGGACGACGTTCGCGGTCTCGTCCCGGCCATCCGGCACGTCCTCGTCGAGGAGGTTCGGCAGGGCTTCCAGGATGCGGGCCTGGGCGGCCTCGGCAGCGGCCGCCTCGGCCTCCAGGCTCTCCATACGGGTGCGGAGCGCAGTCGCCTCGGCCTCGAGCGTGGAGGTGTCGGCCCCAGCCTTCTTCCCCTGGCCGATCTCGCGCGCGAGGGCGTTGCGGCGGGCCTGGGCCTCCTGCGCCGTGGTCTGGGCGGAGCGCCGGGCGGTGTCGAGCGTCAGCAGCTCGGACGAGACGGGGGCGAGGCCCCGCCGCGCGAGTGCGGCGTCGAACGCGGCCGGATCGGCGCGGACGGCCCGGATGTCATGCATAGGGTGGCCTCAGGTCGTCGGGGGCTTGGGCTTGGGCGTCATCCAGACCGCGGCCAGGATCGACAGCTCGTAGAGGGCCAGCAGCGGCACGGCGAGACCGACCTGGCTGATGATGTCGGGCGGCGTCAGCACCGCGGCGACCACGAACATGCCGACGATCGCGTAGCGCCGGCCACGCCGAAGTTGCTCCACGCTCAGGATGCCGACGCGCGCCATGAGGGTGATGGCCACCGGCATCTGGAAGGCCACGCCGAAGGCGAGGATCATGTGCATGACGAGCGAAAGATATTCGGAGACCTTCGCCTCGAGCTGCACCGGCAGCCCGCCGCCGCCGGTCGGCGTCTCGAAGGAGATGAAGAACTTCCAGGCGAGCGGGAAGATGAAATAATAGGCCAGCGCCGCGCCCATCACGAAGAGGACCGGCGAGGCCACGAGAAAGGGCGTGATCACCTTCTTCTCGGACTTGTAAAGGCCGGGCGCGATGAAGAGCCAGAGCTGCGTGGCCCACATCGGGAAGGAGAAGAACACAGCCCCGAAGAAGGCCACCTTCAGGTAGGTGAAGAAGGCCTCGTAGAGCGCGGTGAAGATCATCCGCCGCTCGCCAGCGCCCTGGTGCATCAGGATGTCGGCCAACGGGCGCGCGAGGAAGCCGTAGATGGCCGTCGAGAAGTAGTAGCAGAGCGCGAAGGCGATCCCGAAGGCGCCGATCGACCACAGGAGCCGCGTGCGCAGCTCCAGCAGGTGGTCGATCAACGGCATGGGCTTGTCGTCGATCGTATCGTCGGGGTCGCGAGACACTGGGGCTGATACTTCTTCGTCAGGCGGTGTGGGTGGTCGCCGGGCGGGCGGCGGTTTCGGCGAGCGGAGGAGCAACGGGGGGCGCGACCGGCTCGGCGGTGCCGGCGACGGGAGGCAGGGCCTCGCTGGCGACGGTCACGGCGGGAGCCGGGGCAACTGGCGCCATATCTGGCGGCGGGGGCGCGGCGGGCAGGTCGGCGGCGCTCGCGACCTCGACCTCGGCGGCGGGCGTGGTCGCGTCCACGGGCGGCGCGCCTTCCGGCAGGGTGGAGGCGGTGCCCTCGGCCGGGGCAGCATCCGAGGTGGGCGGGGGCGGCGCGCGGAAGGGGTCGTCGCGCATGGTCCGCATCAGCGTCCCGTCCTCGTCCACTGCCTTCTCGATGGTGGACTTAAGATCGAAGTTGCGGATGTCGCGAATCTGGTCGCGCACGTCCTCCAGCTTCGCCTCGCGCACCACCTCGTCCAGGTGGCCCTGGAACTCGCCGGCCATGCGGCGCAGCTTCTGGATGCCGCGGGCGACGCCGCGGACAGCGTCCGGAAGGTCCTTGGGACCGATCACCACCACCGCGACAACGGCGATAAGGGCGATCTCGGACCAGGCAAGGTCGAACATGTCTCTCCGATCACCCGGGCCGGGCGGCCAGCCATCGCGTCGGGCGGCCGGTCCCTCGCGGGGTCGCTTCCGTTAGCAGAACTCGCCCGCACGACAAATGGGGCCCCCGGAAGATGGGCCCTTCGCCGGCCCGATGAAAGCGCCGGGCGCTCAGGCGAGCCCGGCGCCGGGCGGCGGCGAAAGGGGCAGCCCCGGCTCGGGCAACAATTCCTCACGCTTCGGCAGGTCTCGCAAGGAGGCGAGGCCGAACTGCTCCAGGAAGCGGGGCGTGGTGGCCCAGAGGGTCGGGCGGCCGGGCGCCTCCTTCCGCCCGCGCGGCGCGACGAGGCCGTTCTCGAGCAGCGTCTCGAGCGTGTTCTGGGAGAGGGCGGTGCCGCGAATCTCCTCGATCTCGGCGCGGGTCACCGGCTGGTGCCAGGCGATGATGGCCAGCGCCTCCATCGCCACGCGCGGCAGGCGGCGGGGCACCTCCACCACGCGCGTCAGGGCGGGCGCGAGGTCGGGCGCGGTGCGGAAGGCGTGCCCGCCCGCGACGGAAACGAGGTTCACCCCCCTGCCCTCATAGGCTTCGGCCAGGGCGGCCAGGGTGGCGGCGGCCTCCACCCCCGCCGGCAGCAGCGGCTGGAGGCGGGCAAGCGTCACCGGGGTGGCGGAGGCGAAAACCAGGGCCTCCGCGATCCGAAGGGCCTCCGCGGGCACGGCCGCCGCCGGGAGGCGGGGATCGGCCGCGGCAGCCGCCGCATCCGGTCCGCCGTCCTCGGCTACGGCAACCGGCGACTCGGGCGCGACGGGCTCGTCGAGATCCGGCTCCTCCGGCGTCGCGGCGTCAGGCAGCGTCGGCATCTCTCTCCCCGCCTATTTGAGCGGCGCCGCGCGGCGGGCGCAGCAGGATAGGGGTGAAGGGAGCGTCCTGGCGAAGCTCCGCGAGGCCGGTCTTGGCCATCTCCAGCCCGGCGACGAGCGTGCTCGCCAGGGCCGCGCGGCGCTCCACCGGGTCCATCTCGGCCTCCGGCAGGAAGCCCGACAGCTCCGCCCAGCCGGGGACGTTGCCGACCAGGGCGCGCAGTCGGGCGAGCGCGTCCTGCACCGTCCAGACCCGGCGCGGGCGCGGGCGGTAGGGCCGGCGCGCGGCGGCACGGCGGAGAACGTCGGTATAGGCGCGGAGCAGGCCAGGCAGGTCGGCGGCCAGCGCCGAGCGGTCCTCCAGCACGAGGTTCTCCGGCACGCCGCGTGCCATGACGTCTCGGCCGAGGAAGGGGCGCGCACCCAGCCAGGCGGCGGCCTCGCGCATGCGCTCCAGCTCGCGCAGCCGGTCCGCCAGCGCCTCGGCAAGCGCCTCCGCGTCCTCCCCGGCCTCGGGGTCGTCGGGGAGGAGGAGGCGGGACTTCAACCAGGCGAGCCAGGCGGCCATGACCAGCCAGTCCGCCGCGATCTCGAGCCGCACGCGCCGCGCGCCCTCGATCACGGCCATGTACTGGTCCACGAGGGAGAGGATGGAGATCCGCGCGATGTCCACCTTCTGCGCGCGGGCGAGGTCCAGCAGCAGGTCGAGCGGGCCCTCGAACCCGTCCAACGTGACGTGCAGGGCGGGGGCGGCCTCGCTCATCCCCCGTGGCCGGTGATGTTCAGGACCGCCTGGGCCGTCGGCAGCACGACCGCCCGGACAAGGGCGCGCAGCGGGTCCAGGCCCGGGACGAGCATGGGGAGGATAAAAAGAAGGCCGAGCACGATGAACAGCCCGAACTGCTCCAGCCGCAGGAAGGGGATGCCGACCGACGGCGGTAGCAGCCCGCCCAGGATGCGCCCGCCGTCGAGTGGCGGGATCGGCATCAGGTTGAAGGTGGCGAGGACCAGGTTGCCGATCAGTGAGAGGACAAGGAAGGACTCGAGCCAATCGAGCAGGTTGTCGCGCCCCGGACCCTCCAGCGGATGCAGCAGGATGGCCGCGAGCACCGCGAGGGCGAAGTTGATCGCCGGACCGGCCGCCGCGACCAGCACCATGCCGTAGCGCGGGTTGCGCAGCCGCATCACGTCCACCGGCACCGGCTTGGCCCAGCCGAACATCACGTCCACCCGCCCAGAGACGAGGAGCTGCGAGATGAGCAGCAGGCCCGGCACCATCAGCGTCCCCACGGGATCGACGTGGCGGAGCGGGTTGAGGGAGAGGCGGCCGAGCTGGGCCGCCGTGTCGTCGCCGAGTGCCCGGGCGGCATAGCCGTGGGCGGCCTCGTGCAGGGTGATCGCGAAGATCGCGGCCAGGGCCGCGGCCGCGAAGTCGGGAAGCCAGTCCATCCGCTTCTCAGGCGTCCGTCAGCGCGTGCGGCAGGGTGGCGGCGGGGGCCGCGCTGCGGGCCGCGATGGCCGCGGGGCGGGCCGCCTGCATCAGGGCGCGGGCCGTTACCATGCGCTCCTCCGCGCGCGGGGTCAGGACCGGGCACTCGCGAAGAAGCGCGGCGGTGTCCTCGAGCACGCCGTTGCAGTGGAGGACGAGGTCGCAGCCGGCGGCGAGCGAGTCGGCCGCGAGCGTGCCCGAGAGCCCGGACAGCGCGCCCATGGTGAGGTCGTCGGAGACGAGCACGCCGTCGAAGCCGATATCGCCGCGGATGGTGCGCTCGATGAGGAGCGGCGAGAGCGTGGCGGGACGGTCGGGGTCCAGCGCGACGTAGGTGATGTGCGCGGTCATCGCCCAGAGGTGCCGGCCGGCGTCGCGCGCGCAGACGCTGCGGAAGGGGGCGATATCCGCTGCCAGCGTCGCGGCATCCGCCTCGACCCGCGGCAGGGAGAGGTGGCTGTCTGCCGTGGCGCGGCCGTGGCCAGGGATGTGTTTGATGACCGGGATGCAGCCCGCGGCCATCAGCCCCTCGATCCAGGCCTCGCCAAGCCGAGCCACTTCCGCGGGGTCGTCCGAGAAAGCGCGGTCTCCGATCACCTCATGCGCGCCGGATAGGTGAAGATCGAGGACGGGCGCGCAGACGACGTCGAGGCCCATGGCCGCGCATTCGCGCCCCAGCAGGGCGGCGTTGGCGGCGGCACTGGCGGCGCTCGCCCCCTCGAAGACGCTCGCCGGCGGGAAGGCCGGCCATTCGGGCGGTCGGAGGCGGGCGACACGGCCGCCTTCCTGGTCCACGAGGATGGGGGCGTCCTGGCCCAGCTCCTCCCGGATCGCGGCGGTAAGCGCGCGGAGCTGGGAGGGGTCCTGCACGTTGCGGCGGAAGAGGATGACGCCGGCGGGCGGCGTCTCCCGCAGCACCCGCGCTTCGGCGGAGGTGAGGGCAGTGCCGGACAGGCCGGTGACGGCTGCGCGGGCGGTCATCCGCCGAGCACGGCGCAGGGAAGGTTCTTCGTCTTGGCGCTCTCGCATAGGGTGCGCGCGGCCGCGAGGTCCGGCATGTTCGTGGCCCTGATCCGCCAGAGCGGCGGCAGGTCGCCCCGGTCCACGCGGGTGATCTGCGGCTCGCGGCCCGCCAGTTGCGGCAACCGCGCCTGGAGCTTCGGCCACTCGTTCCGCGCCGCCTCCTCGGAGCCGAGGGCACCGAGCTGGACCACCACGCGACCGGTGCGGGGCGTAGGGCTGTTCGCGGGCATCGGCGGCGGCGTGATGGCGGGGGTCGCCTGCGCGGCCGCCGCTGCCTGGGGCGCGGGCGGCTGGCTCGGCGCCTGCACCGCCGCGGGCTGGGGTGGCACCAGCGGGCTCGCGGCCGGCTGCGGCGCGGCGGCGGGTGACGGCACGGTCGCGGGTGCGGCGGCGGGCACGGGCTGGGAGGTGCCGTTCTGCGGGACCAGCGCCTGAGGCGCTGCGGGCGCCTGCGGGCCGAGGCTCGGGTTGACGAGCGGCGGGCGGCTCGGCGCGGCCTCCGGCTGGGAGGCGGGGAGCACCACCACGGCCGGCGGGCGGGCAGCGGCCTGGCGCAGCGCGGCCACGTCCGGCCGCTCGGGCTCGGGCGAGAGGCGCGGCTGGGCCGCCGTGCCCGTCGCACCGCGCCGCTGACTCTCGAAGATCCGCTCGTCCTGGTTGGCGACGCGCATGCCGCCGGGGTCGCTTGGTTTCACGCGAATCGGGCGGGTATCGGCCTCGATCACCGGCACCGTGTGGTTCACGGCCCGGGAAATGCCCCAGACGATGCCGCCGCCCACCCCGGCCGCGCCCAGCGCGGCGCCCGCCAGGGCCACCATGCGCCAGGGAATCTGGAAACCCGTCCGCTCCCGGCGGACGCGATAGCTTGGAACCGTAAAGTCGCTCACCGCATCTCCTCGACGGGTGTCACCCCCATCACCGCGAGGCCCGAGCGAATCACCGCGGCCGTGGCCGCCACAAGTGCAAGCCTCGCGCGCGTCGCCCCGGGTTCCCCCTCCCGGATGAAGCGCAGCGTGGCGTCCTCTCGTCCCCGGTTCCAGAGTAGATGAAAATCCGCGGCCAAGTCATGGAGAAAGAAGGCGATTCGGTGCGGTTCCCGCGCGAGCGCCGCGGCTTCCACCGTGCGGGGCCAGGCGGTCAGGCGCCGGATGAGGGCCATCTCCGCGGGATCGGCCAGCGTCTCGAGCGGCGACTCCGCCAATTCCGCCGTCGCCGGGTCGCCGGCGCCGCGCAGCACGCTGCGGGCGCGGGCATGGGCGTACTGCACGTAGAAGACCGGATTGTCGCGCGACTGCTGCACGACGGCGTCGAGGTCGAACTCCATCTGCGCGTCGGCCTTGCGCGTCAGCATGGTGAAGCGAACGGCGTCGCGGCCCACCTCCTCGATCAGGTCGGCGAGCGTGACGTAGGTGCCGGCGCGCTTGGACATGCGCACGGGTTGCCCGCCCTTCACCACCTTTACGATCTGGGTCAGCACCACGTCGAGCGGCACCTTGCGATCGGCCGAGAGGGCGGCAACGGCCGCCTTCATGCGCGGCACGTAGCCGCCGTGGTCGGCGCCCCAGACCTGCACCAGCTCGTCGAAGCCGCGGGCGATCTTGTCGGCGTGGTTGCCGATGTCGTTGGCGAAGTAGGTGTTACTGCCGTCGCTCTTGCGGAGCGGCCGGTCCACGTCGTCGCCGAACTCGGTGGAGCGGAAGAGTGTCTGCTCGCGCGGCTCCCAGTCGTCCGGCAGCTTGCCCTTGGGGGGCTCCAGCACGCCCTCGTAGACGAGGCCGCGGGCGGAGAGCGCCGCGATGGCGGCATCGGCCGCGCCGCTGCGGACAAGCGCCGCCTCGCTGATGAAGACGTCGTGGCGGACGCCGAGTGCCGCGAGGTCCGAGCGAATCTCGGCCATCATGGCGTCCACCGTGAACTCGCGGACCGTCTCGAGCCAGAGCGAGGGATCGGCCGGCACCGCGCCGGGCGCGAGGCTGTCGCCGAACTTCTCGCGCAGCGCCTCGCCCACGGGGATCAAGTACTCGCCGCGGTACTGCAGCCCGCCGGGGATGGAGGCGGCAAAATCGTCCTCAGTCAGGCTCGTGCCCAGCGCCTGGAGGTAACGCCAGTAGGCAGCCCAGGCGAGGGCCTGCACCTGCGCCCCGGCATCGTTGATGTAGTACTCCTTCGTGACGGCCCAGCCGGCCTTGGTCAGCAGGTTGGCCAGGGCGTCCCCGACCACCGCGCCGCGGCAGTGGCCGACATGCATCGGGCCCGTGGGGTTGGCCGAGACGTACTCGACGTCGACCTTTCGGTCCGCGCCCGCGGTGCCGTTGCCGTAGGCTTCGCCGGCACGGAGAATGACCGGGAGCTGGTCGCGGAGGGTCGACTCCTCGAGGCGCAGGTTCACGAAGCCGGGGCCGGCGGGGGCAGCGGCGGCAATGCCCGGCCGGGCAGCCAGCCGTTCCGCAAGCGACTTCGCAACCGCTTGCGGTGCCTGGCGCGCGGGCTTCGCCACGACGAGGGCCGCGTTGGTCGCCATGTCCCCGTGCGAGGCGTCGCGCGGCGGCTCCACCAGAACGCGGGCGAGGGTCTCCTCCGGCAGGTCGGGCAGGAGGGTGCGAAGCTCGGTCACGACCGCGTCGCGGATCGTGCGGAAGATGTCGTCGGTCATTGGGATACGATCAGCCGGGAATGTGGGGGTCCGTCAGGCGACGGTGCTCTTCGAGGGCGAACTTGTCGGTCATGCCCGCCAGCCAGTCGCAGACGGTGCGCGCGGCCTCGGCCGAGCCCGCCTCCCCTGCCCGCTTCGCCCAGGCGGGGGGCAGCATGTCCGGCTGGCCGTGCAGAAGGGAGAACATCACCTGCAGGGCGCGCTTGGACTTCAGCGAGGTGCGGTTGACGCGCCAGTGGCGGTACATGCGGTCGAAGAGAAAGGTGCGCGTCTCCTGGTTGAGCGCGTGCATCCGCTCGGAGAAGAAGACGACGGGCTGGGGGGCGTTGCGGATATCCGTCACGCTCTTCGGCGCGAGCAGCGCGATGCGGCGGCGCGCCTCCTCCACCACGTCCGTGATCATGAGATTGATGACGCGGCGGATGATCTCGCTCGCCACGCGGTCGGGCGGCGCGTCCGCGGGGATGGCGTCCATGGCCAGGTCCCGCGCGGCGCCCACCAGCGGCAGGGCGCAGGCTTCCTCCAGGGTAAAGAGGCCGGCGCGGAGGCCGTCGTCGAGGTCGTGGTTGTTGTAGGCGATGTCGTCCGCGATCGCCGCCGCCTGGGCCTCGGCGCTCGCGTGGCAGTGCAGCTCGAGGTCGTGCCGAGCCGAGTATTCAGCGATGTAGTGTGGCGGGCGGCGGAGAGGGCCGTTGTGCTTCGCCAGCCCTTCCAGCGTCTCCCAGGTAAGGTTCAGCCCGTCGAAGCCGGCGTAGCGGTGCTCCAACAGGGTCACGGCCTTCAGGGACTGCGCGTTGTGGTCGTAGCCGCCCCAGTTTCGCATCAACCCGTTCAGCGCCTCCTCCCCCGCATGGCCGAAGGGCGGGTGGCCGAGATCGTGCGCCAGCGCCAGGGCCTCGGCCAAGTCCTCGTCGAGATGGAGCTGGCGCGCGAGGGAGCGGGCGATCTGCGCCACCTCGATCGAGTGGGTCAGCCGCGTGCGGAAGGCGTCACCCTCGTGGAAGACGAAGACCTGCGTCTTGTACTGGAGGCGGCGGAAGGCCGTGGAATGGATGATCCGGTCCCGGTCCCGCTGATAGGGGGAGCGGCCGCCGCCCGAATCCTCGGGGTAGAGGCGCCCGCGGGAGGCCTCCGGCTGCACCGCCCAGGGGGCCAGCCCCTGCGGCTGGCGCGCCACGGGGCGGGCCGCTTCGGCGGGATCGAGGGGGTTGGAGGGCTGGTCCATGGGCTCGGCGGGCCGTAGCACCCGGCCCGCCGCAGCGGCAAGGCCGTTGCCCCGCTTTGGAGAACCGGCGGGGCGACCCTATCTTAGGGTGAACGGCGGTCGCCCTGGCGGCGCGCCACATCCTGGCCGAGGTTTCCCATGCCCGATGGCAGCGCCCTTCCCGCCCCTTTTACCGTGACCCCCGCGGCTCTCGCGCAGGTGGCGGAGATCGCGGCCGCTCAGGGCAGGCCCTCCGCCGGGCTGCGCCTCGCGGTCGAGGCCGGCGGCTGCTCGGGCTTCCAGTACAAGTTCGACCTGGCCGAAGCGCCCGAGGCGGACGACCTGGTGGTGGAGGGCCGGGTCTTCGTTGATCCCGTCTCGCTCGACCTGTTGCGCGGAGCCCAGCTCGACTGGGCGGACGAGCTGATCGGGGCGCATTTCAAGGTGAGCAACCCGGTGGCGGTCTCGGGCTGTGGCTGCGGGGTGTCCTTCAGCGTCGGCTGAGCCCCATGCGCCTCTGCACCTTCAACGTGAACTCCGGCCGCAAGCGCATGCCGCATCTGCGGCGGCTGCTGGAGCGCCACGCGCCCGACATCGTTTTCCTCCAGGAACTGAAATGCCGAACGGAGGAGTTCCCGGCCATGGAACTGGCCGATCTCGGCTATCGCTGCCACGTCGTGGGCCAGTCCGGTGGGCGGAACGGGGTGGCCGTGGTGTCCCGCATCCCCTTCGAGGTGGTGGACGAGGCCCTGCCCGACGGCGAAGGGGACACCCACGCCCGCTTCGTCGAGGTGAAGGCCGCGGGCGCCCATCTCGCCGGCATCTACCTTCCCAACGGCAATTCCGGCGGGGAGGAGGGCTATGCCTACAAGCTCCGCTGGATGGAACGCCTCCGGACCCGCGTCGCGGAGCGGCTGAACGGCTTCATCCCTTACGCCGTGCTCGGCGATTTCAACGTCTGCCCAACGGACGACGACTTCGCCCCTGGCGCCCTGCCTCGGACCGATGCCCTGGTCCGCCCCGAGACCCGTGCGGCCTTCCGCGCCATCACCCATCTCGGCATGACCGACGCGCTGCGGGCGCTGCACCCTGAAGATGCGCCCTGGACCTACTGGGACTACGGCCCCGCCTTCGAGTCGAATCGTGGCCTGCGTATCGACCACGCCCTGCTGAGCGCGGAACTGGCGGAACGGCTGGTAGGAGCCTCCGTGGACGTGGTGGCACGCTCGGAGGAAAGCCCGTCCGACCACGCGCCGGTGCTTTTCGACTTCGCGGATTAGGCGCCGGCCCCTCCGCGGCCGCTGGCGCTCAATGCCGGACGAAGGTCAGCACCAGCACGTCGCGATGCCCGGGCCGGGAGGGGTCGATCGGGTGGATGGGCGTGACGCCGTGCTTCACGCGGCGGTCGTCGAGCAGCACGGCGTCGGCGGCGTGGGAGAGGGTGAAGCTCGCCTCCTCGTGCCCGTCGATCTCGATGCCGGTCACGCCACCCTCCACGTTCTCGCGGCCGACGAGCATCACCATGACATGGTCCACGCCGTCGCTGTGCATGCCCTCGGGCGTGGGCTGGCCCGCTTCGTCCGGCCGGGCCTCGATGCGGAACTGATGAACCTCGATGTGCCAGGTGGTACCCGGGGAAAGGCGGTCGAAAACAGTCCGGGCGCGGTTCAGCAGGGCAGTGAGCGCCGGTCCCTCCCCGATCGCGGGTTCGACCGGCTCGAACCAGCGCTGAACCCCGCCGTTCAGCGGGTTGTGAGCGACGGCCTGGTAGTGCGGCTGATGTGGCGCGCGCGCGATGGGGCCGCCGGGCGAGGCGGCATAGGTCGCGTGCCGGCGGCGGCGGTAGCGGCCGCCATCGGCCATGAAGGCGTCGGGTCGAAGATCGTTCCAGCTGTCGGCGAAGCGGGTCCATTCGGCCGCCGAAAACGCCGTGCCGGCGGGGTCGAAGGCCGCGCGCGTCGCCTCGCCGTGGAGGGCGACGTAGCCGGTGGCCGCGATGGCGGCGGCGAGGTCCGTCATGTCCGCCGCGCCCTCTCCATCACCTGCCGCATGCGGGAAACGGCGGCGGGGAGGCCCTCGAAGAGCGCCTGCCCCATGAGGAAGTGGCCGATGTTCAGTTCCACCACCTCCGGGATCGCGGCGAGGAGCGGGGCGGTGTCGTAGTCCAGGCCATGGCCGGCGTGGCACTCCATCCCGGCGGCGGCAACGAGGCGGGCGGCTTCGCGCAGGCGCGCCAGCTCCGCGTCGCGCGCCGGGCCGGGCAGGGCGTCGCAGAAGCGGCCGGTGTGCAGTTCCACCGCGCGGGCGCCGAGGCGGGCGGCGGCCTCCACCTGATGGGGATCGGGGTCGAGGAAGAGGGAGGTGCGGATCCCCGCCCCGTTCAGGGCGGAGACCAACGGGGCGAGGTTCGCTTCGCCGCCGGCAGCGTCCAGCCCGCCCTCGGTCGTCACCTCGGCGCGGCGCTCGGGCACGATGCAGCAGGCATGGGGGCGCAGCGAGAGGGCGATGGCCTGCATCTCCGCCGTCGCCGCCATTTCGAGGTTGATGGGGGCGGTCAGCGCCTGCCGCATCGCGCGGCAGTCGGCGTCGCGGATATGGCGGCGGTCCTCCCGCAGGTGGATCGTGATGCTGTCAGCGCCGTGCTCGAGAACGAGCCGCGCGGCGGCCAGCGGGTCGGGGTGGGTCCCGCCGCGCGCGTTCCGCAGGGTGGCGACATGGTCGACGTTCACGCCGAGCCGGATGGGGGTCATGCCGCGACGGGCTCCCTGTTGCGCCGTGCCGCCATCTCAGCCGCGAGGCGTAACGCCGCGACGAGGCTGCCGGGGTCGGCGGCGCCCTGCCCGGCGATGCCGAAGGCGGTCCCGTGGTCGGGCGAAGTGCGGATGATGGGGAGGCCGAGCGTGACGTTCACGCCGCCATCCATGTCGAGCGTCTTGATCGGGATCAGCGCCTGGTCGTGGTAGAGGCAGAGCGCGGCGTCGTAAGTAGTGCGGGCGCGGGCAGTGAACATCGTGTCCGGCGGCAAGGGTCCGAAGGCGTCGATGCCGGCCGCGCGTAGCGCCTCGATGGCGGGGACGACGAGCGTTCCTTCCTCGTCGCCCATGGCGCCCTCCTCGCCCGCATGGGGATTGAGGCCCGCCACGGCGATGCGCGGGGCGGCGATGCCGAAGCCCTGCCGCAGCCCGGCGGCCAGTGCCTTCCCCGTGCGGATGATCTCGGCCGTCGTGAGGGTGTCGAGCGCGCGGCGCAGGGAGACGTGGATGGTCACGGGCACGACGCGCAGCATGGGCGAGGCGAGCAGCATGACCGGCGGCTCGGCCGTGCCGGTCAGGGCGCCCAGGAACTCGGTATGGCCCGGGAAGGCGAAGCCGGTGCGGTAGAGAGTTGCCTTGCTGATGGGGTTGGTGACCACGCCACCGACGCGCCCAGCCTGGGCAAGGGCCACCGCCCGCTCGATGGAGCCAAGCACGGCGGGGGCATTCGCGGGATCGGGGCGTCCGGGCTCGGAGGGGACCGGCAGGCGCACGGTCATCACCGGCAGGCGCTCGGGGAAGACGGCGGCGGCCTCCTCAGGCCCCGAGACCTCGGCCACTGGCACCTCCCAGCCGAAGCCGGCGGCCAGGGCCGAGAGGCGGCGCGGATCGTCCAGCGCGACGAAGGCGGGGCCCTCCCGCCGCAACCGCGACCAGGCCGCAAGCGTGATCTCGCCCCCGATCCCCGCGGGGTCTCCCATGGTCAGGGCAAGGGGCGGGATCGATTCCATCCGGGGTAAACTCGCACGGCCATGATCCGTCGCATCCCCTGCGCGGATCATGGCTGGACTGCCCGGTTCAGATATCGGCGTAGACGTGGGTCTCGGCCGCGCCGCCCGGATGTGTCACCGCGCCGAGGTGGGCAGGACCGACGAGCTGGGCGTATTTCCACAGGGCGCCCGCGTTGTAGTCCGTGCCGCGCGGCTTCCAGGCGGCACGGCGCGCGGCCAGCTCCTCCTCCGGCAGGTCCACGTCGATCGTGCCCTTCTCGGCGTCGATGACGATGCGGTCGCCGTCCTTCAGCAGCGCGATCGGGCCGCCGACCGCCGCCTCGGGACCGACATGACCGATGCAGAAGCCGCGCGTGGCGCCGGAGAAGCGGCCGTCGGTGATGAGCGCGACCTCGCCTCCCATGCCCTGGCCGTAGAGGGCCGCGGTGGTGGAGAGCATCTCGCGCATACCGGGGCCGCCCTTGGGGCCTTCGTAGCGGATGATGATGACGTCGCCCGGCTTGTAGGCGCGGGCCTCCACGGCGGCGAAGGCGTCCTCCTCGCAGTCGAAGCAGAGGGCGGTGCCCTCAAACCGGAGCTCCTTCATGCCCGCCACCTTCACGATGGCGCCGTCGGGGGCGAGGTTGCCCTTCAGCCCCACCACGCCGCCGGTCGGCGAGATCGGGTCGGAGACGGGGCGGATCACGTCCTGGTCCTTCGGGAAGATCACCTCGCGGTGGTTCTCGGCGAGGGACTTGCCGGTCACGGTCAGGCAGTCGCCGTGCAGCAGCCCGGCATCGAGCAGCGCCTTCACGATCACGGGGATGCCGCCGACCTTGTAGACGTCGAAGGCCACGTAGCGGCCGCCCGGCTTGAGGTCGCCGATATAGGGCGCCTTGCGCATAATCTCCGCCACGTCGTGCAGCGTGAACTTGATCCCCGCCTCATGCGCCATGGCCGGCAGGTGCAGGCCGGCATTGGTGGAGCCGCCGGTCGCGCCGACGATGAGGGCCGCGTTGTAGAGGCTCTCCTTCGTGACGATGTCGCGCGGGCGGATGTTCTTCCGCAGCAGGTCCATCACGGCCTTGCCGGATTCCACGGCCCACTTGTCGCGGTCCTCGTAGGGCGCCGGGGCGCCGGCGGAACCGGGCAGCGCGAGGCCGATCGCCTCGGAAACGGTCGCCATGGTGTTCGCGGTGAACTGGCCGCCGCAGGCGCCCGCGCTCGGGCAGGCGACGCATTCGAGGGCGTGCAGGTCCTCGTCCGACATGTTGCCGGCGGCGTGCTGGCCGACCGCCTCGAACACGTCCACCACCGTGACGTCGCGGCCCTGGAACTTACCGGGCAGGATCGAGCCGCCATACATGAACACGCTCGGCACGTTCAGGCGCAGCATCGCCATCATCATGCCCGGCAGCGACTTGTCGCACCCGGCGAGGCCCACCATCGCGTCGTAGCAGTGGCCGCGCATGGTCAGCTCCACAGTGTCCGCGATGGCGTCGCGGGAGGCGAGCGAGGACTTCATGCCCTGGTGGCCCATGGCGATGCCGTCGGTGACCGTGATGGTCGTGAACTCGCGGGGCGTGCCGAGGGCGTGCTTCACGCCGATTTTCACGCTCTGCGCCTGGCGGGAAAGCGCGATGTTGCAGGGCGCGGCCTCGTTCCAGCAGGTGGCGACGCCGACCAGCGGCTGTGCGATCTCCTCCTCGGTCAGGCCCATCGCGTAGTAGTAGCTGCGGTGCGGGGCGCGCTCGGGGCCGACCGTCACATGGCGGCTGGGGAGGCGCGACTTGTCCCAGGTGTTGTCCGGCATCGGCATTTCCCTTCTTGTAGGGCCGTGTATCGCGCAACAAACCGGGCGGATCAACGCGCCAGCACGCAATGCAGGCTCCCGCGGGCTGCTCCCCGGAGGTGCCCTGCACACGGGGATGTCACTGCTGCCGTAGGATTTCGGGCGCGATAGTCCCCTCCCCGACCCTACGCACAGCACCTTCGAGTGAGGCTGCGATGCGCATTCCTTCCCCCCTTCTCCCGGCTTTCCTGGCCGCGATGCTCACAAGCGCCCTCGCACCGACCGCCCAGGGGCAGTCCGGGCCATCCGCCGCCGAGCTGGCGGAGGCGCTGCGGCAGGGCGGACTTGTCCTCTACATGCGCCATCCGGCGACCGAGGCCAGGACGGATGCGGAGGAGGTGGATTTCGCGGATTGCGCGACCCAGCGGAACCTGAGTGATGCCGGGCGGCAGGTGGCCGCCGAGGTCGGGGCTGCGCTGCGCGCCATCCGCGCCCGCGTCGGCCGGGCCGTGACGAGCGAGTACTGCCGTGCCCGGGAGACGGCGCGACTCATGGGCGTGTCCGGGGCGGAGGTTGATGGCGCGCTGAACGACGGCGGACGAATGCTGGCCAAAGGCCCCTCTTCCCCGCAGGCGGAGGCGCTGCGGGCCATGCTGCGCGCCCGGCCGGAAGCCGGCGAGGTGACGCTGATCGTGGCGCACCGGCCGAATCTCGTGGACGCGGCCGGTGCGGGTTTCGCCGATCTGGGCGAGGCGGAGATCGTGGTTTTCCGGGCGGTGCCCGACGAAGCGGGTTTCGCGACCTTGGCCCGGATCAGGGCCGCCGACTGGCCCGCGCTTGTCGCGGCGTCGGGAAGCTAGGACCTTCTCCCCAGCCGTGGCAGTGGACAGGCGTGCCGGCACCCTGCTCGACCAACCGACGACCTCGCCCGTTCAAGCGTCGCGTCAGCCGACGCCGCGCACCGCTTCCTCGGCCCGGCGCCGGGCCTCCTGCCAGAGGCGCAATTCGCTCTTCGCATCCTCAAGGGCGCGGTGGGCTGGCGTGGCCTCCCGCTGTTCCCGGACGATATCGGCGAGGATTTCGGCCAGAAGTTTATCGCACCGGGATGGCTCCACCCCCGCGGCGGTGAGGGCCGCAAGGGCGGCGTCGCGCCTCGCATCCTCCGTATCGCGCAGGCGCAGGGCGTGTCGGGGCTGCCCGGCGGCGCGCAGGAGGCGGCTGAGCCATTGCCCGTCCCAGGACGGGGCGGAAGCGTAGAGAGCATGGCCGGAGAGCTCCGCCAGCATCCGTCGCGCTACTTCGCCGTGCGGCTCGCCTTCGCGCTCCAGCCGCTCGCGCGTGAGGCGATGGATGGCCTCGGCCTCGGCGCTCCACTCGGTCCAATCCGGGGCCGGGCGGATGAGGTGGCTCTCCTCCCGGCCGTCTTCCCGCACCCAGCCGACCTCGACGGGAAAGCTCCGCTTGCCGAGGCTGCTCGCCTCGAAGTCGAGGAAGACGATCACCGGGCGGGCGGGGCGGCACTCTGCTCCCGCGCCAGGTGGCCGTGCACGCGCGGCTCGCGCATGGAAAGGGCCGAGAGGAGGGAGAGGATGCAGAAGCCGGACACGTACCAGAAGAAGGTGCTCTCCATCCCCTGGGACTTGAACCAGAGCGCGACGTACTCGGCCGTGCCGCCGAAGAGGCTATTTGCGATCGCGTAGCCGAGCCCGACGCCGAGCGCGCGGATCTCGGCCGGGAACAGCTCCGCCTTCACCACGCCGGAAATGGATGTGTAGAAGCTGACCACCGCGAGGGCGCCGAAGATGATGGCGAAGGCCGTCGTGCTGCTCTGGACCCCCGCCAGAAGGGAGAGGAGCGGCACCGTCATGATGGCGCCGCCCAGGCCGAAGATGATGAGGCAGACGCGCCGGCCGATCCGGTCCGACAGGGCACCGATCACGGGCTGGAGCAGCATGTAGCAGAAGAGCACCACGGTCATGGTGACGCTCGCCCGCTCCGCCGAGAAGCCGGCGGTGTTGACGAGGAATTTCTGCATGTAGGTCGTGTAGGTATAGAAGGCGAGGCTGCCGCCGGCGGTGAGAAGGATCACCTGCATCAGCGGCTTGGGGTGCTGCAGCAGCAGCGAGATCGTCCCGGCGCCGCTCTTCGAGCGATCGGCCGCCGTGGTCGTCTCGTGCAGCGCGCGGCGGAGGAACAGCGCGACGATCGCCGCCGCAGCGCCGATGAGGAAGGGGATGCGCCAACCCCAGGCACGAATCTCGTCCGGCGTCAGGACCGCCTGCAGCACCACGAGCACGAGCAGGGCGAGAAGTTGTCCGCCGATCAGCGTGACATACTGGAAGGAGGCGAAGAAGCCGCGATGCCTCTGCGTCGCGACCTCGCTCATATAGGTGGCGCTGGTGCCGTACTCGCCCCCGACCGAGAGGCCCTGGATCAGCCGCGCCACCACCAGCAGGACGGGTGCCGCGACGCCGATGCTCGCATGGGTCGGCAGCACCGCGATCATGAGCGAGCCGAAGCACATCATGAGGACCGAGGCCATCATGGAGGCGCGGCGCCCGTAGCGGTCCGCGACCGAGCCGAAGAGCCAGCCGCCGATCGGGCGCATGAGGAAGCCGACCGCGAAGATGGCGGCGGCGTTCAGGAGCTGCGTCGTGCGGTCCCCGGCCGGGAAGAAGGCCGGGGCGAAGTAGAGCGCCGTCGCTGCATAGACGTAGAAGTCATACCACTCGACGAGATTCCCGGAGGAACCTCCGATGATCGCCATCACGCGGCGGCGGGTATCGGCGCGCTCCTCCACAGCGGACGGGTTGGCCAGGACGGCCGCGGGCTGTTCGGGCATGAGGATCTCGCGCGGAGGGGGACGGCGCCGAGGCGCCTTTTTCAAGAAAGCCCCCGCGAGCGGCGTGGTTTCAGGCGGGTCCTTACCCCCGGTCCCTCAGCGATAGACGACGTAGCGCAGGATGTAGATCGCGCAGAGCACGGCGCTGAACAGCGCGCCGAGCCGGACCGCCGCCTGCTCGGTGATGGGCGGATTCCGGTCGATCCGCGGCAGGCGGGTGCGGCACCAGAGGATAGGCACGACCGCCAGCACCGTCAGGGCGAAGAAGTCGAAGAAGCGCACGTTCAGGCCGCGATGCGGGCGATGGCCGCGGCGAGGCGCGCGGCCTCGGCCTCGGCGCTGCGCAGGCGCTCTCGGGTCTCCTCGACCACCTCCTCCTTCGCGCGGGTGGTGAAGTCCGGGTTGGCAAGCTTCGTCGCGATCTTGCGGGCCTCGGCCTCGGCCTTCGCGTGGTCCTTGGCCAGGCGGGTGCGCTCGGCCGCCAGGTCAACCACGCCGGCGAGCGGCAGCATCACCGTCGCCTCGCCGACCACCGCCTGGGCCACGCCTTCCGGGATCGTGCCCTCCAGCGGCCGAACCTCGGTCGCGCGCGCCAGGCGCCGGATCGGCTCGATCCATCGGGCGGCGCGGGCCAGGGTCTCCGCGGATGCACCCTGCACCAGCAGGGGCACCGTGACGGAGGGCGGCACGTTCACCTCGGCCCGCACCACGCGGATCTCCGTGATGAAGGAGACGAGCCAGTCCAGCTCCGCCCGCGCGTCCGCGGCGCCCGGCACCTCAACCGGCGCGGGCCAGGGCGTGCGGATGAGGCTGCCCTCCGGCCCATACCCGAAGCGGTCCCAGAGCTCCTCGGTGACATAGGGCATGACGGGGTGCGCCAGGCGCAGGATCACGCCCAGCACGTGCTGCGCGGCGCCCTTCACCTCGCTCTTCTCGGCGCTATCCGGGCCCATGAGGGCGGGCTTCGCGAGTTCGAGGAACCAGTCGCAGAAACCGCCCCAGGTGAAGCGGTAGAGGGCGGCGGCGTAGTCGTCGAGGCGGTAGGACTCGAGTGCGGCCGTCGCTTCCGCAACAGCGGCATTGGCGCCGTCAACGATCCAGCGCGCGAGCGGCGTGGCCGCGGTGGAGGGATCGAAATCGGCATCCGGCGCGATCCCGTTCATCTCGCAGAAGCGCGCGGCGTTCCAGAGCTTGGTGACGAAGGCGCGGTTGCTCTCCACTTTCTGCCGCCCGAGGCGCACGTCGCGCCCTGGTCCCGCGAAGGAGGCCAGGGTGAAGCGCAGGGCGTCGGTGCCGTAGGCGTCCGCCAGCTCCAGCGGGTCCATGACGTTGCCCTTGGACTTCGACATCTTCTGCCCGCGCTCGTCGCGCACGAGGCCGTGGATGTTGACGGTCCGGAAGGGCACGTCGCCCATGAAGTGGATGCCGAGCATCATCATCCGGGCAACCCAGAAGAAGATGATGTCGAAACCCGTCACCAGCACGTCGCCGGGGTAGTAGCGGGCCAGTTCCGGCGTCTTCTCGGGCCAGCCGAGGGTGGAGAAGGGCCAGAGGCCGGAGGAGAACCAGGTGTCCAGCACGTCGGGGTCGCGGGTGAGCGCCACCTCCTGCCCGTAATGGGCGCGGGCGGCGGCGGCGGCTTCCTTCGCCGTGCGCTCGACGAAGAAGTGGCCGTCGGGCCCGTACCAGGCGGGGATCTGGTGGCCCCACCAGAGCTGGCGGGAGATGCACCAGGGCTGGATGTCACGCATCCAGGCAAAGAAGGTGTTCTCCCACTGCTTCGGCACGAACTGGGTGCGGCCGGTCTCCACCGCCTCGATCGCGGGCTTAGCGAGGGTCGCGGCATCGGCATACCACTGCCAGGTCAGCCGCGGCTCGATCGGCACGCCGGAACGGTCGCCATGCGGCACGGCATGGGTATGCGGCTCGATGGCCTCCACCAGCTCCAGGCGCTCCAACTCGGCGATAAGGGCCTTGCGAGCCTCGAAGCGGTCCTTGCCGGCGAGGTCGCGGATCCAGGCAGGATCGGCCACGCCCGGCACCGCCCGCAGATCGGCCTCGATCTCGTCGAGGCTCACGCGCCCCTCGGCGTCCAGCACCGTCGGCGCGGGCAGGTTGTGGCGGCGGGCGACCTCGAAGTCGTTGAAGTCGTGGCCCGGCGTGATCTTCACCGCGCCCGAACCCTTCTCGGGGTCGGAATAGGCGTCGGCCACCACGGGGATGCGGCGGCCGGTGATCGGCAGGATGAGGAACTTGCCCACCAGGTCGCGGAAGCGGTCGTCATCCGGGTGCACCGCCACCGCAGTGTCGCCCAGCATCGTCTCCGGGCGGGTGGTCGCAACGACGAGGAAGCGGCCCGCCTCGCCTTCCACGGGGTAGCGGAGGTGCCAGAGGCTGCCCTTCACCTCCCGGCTCTCCACCTCCAGGTCGGAGATGGCGGTCTGGAACTTCACGTCCCAGTTCACCAGACGGCGGTCGCGGTAGATGAGGCCCTGGCGGTGCAGGGTGACGAAGACCTCCCGCACGGCGACGGAAAGGCCCTCGTCCATGGTGAAGCGCTCGCGCGACCAGTCGAGGCTCGCGCCCATGCGGCGGAGCTGGCGGGTGATGGTGCCGCCGCTCTCGGCCTTCCATTTCCAGACGCGCTCGAGGAAGGCCTCGCGGCCCATCTGCCGGCGGTCCAGCCCCTCGGCCGCCAGCAGGCGCTCCACCACCATCTGCGTCGCAATGCCCGCGTGGTCCGTGCCGGGCTGCCAGAGGGCGTCGCGGCCCTGCATGCGGCGGAAGCGGATCAGCGTGTCCTGGATCGTCACGTCGAGCGCGTGGCCCACGTGGAGGCTGCCGGTGACGTTCGGCGGCGGGATCATGATGGCGAAGGGCTGCGCGTCGGAGGCCGGATTCGCCGTAAAGGCGCCGGAGGCCTCCCAGCCTTCATAGAGGCGCGGCTCGTAGCCGGCGGGCGAGAGGGTCTTGTCGAGCATGGCCGGAGGCTTGGCGCGGGGGCCCGCCCGCCGTCAAGGCCCCTGCGCGGCCGGTCTGCCCCGCGCGGGAACCCGCGGAGGCCCTAACCGAGGGAGCGGCTGACGACGCGCTCGATCTCGGCGCGCACCAGGCGCTCCATCAGGGCAGGCAGATGGGCGTCCATCCAGGCCTTCAGCATCGGCCGCAGCTCCTCGCGCACGACATCCTCGATGGAGGGGCCGGCGCGGTGCACGGGGGCGGAGCGCTCGGCCGCGACGGTGCGCGCGAGTTGGCCGAGGATGGCCGCGGCCGCGGCCGCCGTCGCCGGGGCGACGATGCTTTCGGAGGGATCGGAAGGCGCGGATTCGCTGGGCGGCGGAGGCATGGGGGCGGGCGGCATGGGCGGCTGGGCCATGGCGGGGGGCGGCGGGGCCGGGGCGGGCGCCGGCAGGGGTTCGGGCGCCGGCGGCCGCGGCTGACTCTCCGGCTCCAGCAGGGCCGGGCGGGCGGGGCCGGGCGCGGAGGGCGCGGGCGGCGGGGCCACGAGCATTTCCTCCGTGAGCACCAGCGGCTCCTCGGCCACGGCGGGCGCCGGGGCGGCAGCGGCGGGAGCCTCGGCGGGCGGGGCCGCCGCCTCCTCCTCGTTCAGGATCTTGCGGATGGAGGCGAGGATATCCTCCATCGACGGGTCCTGCCCGGGGGTTGTGGCGGCGGACATGGTGCTTGGCTCTTTCCGGACGGCGTGGAAGGGGGCGGAGGTCTACTGGCGAACGGGCTGCGGCGCCGCGTAGTCGCCCAGCCCCGCCCAGCGGTCGCGCACCGCGCGGTAATAGGCCTCCTGGTCATAGAGCGCGACCGGCAGGGCGAGGTCTCGCGCCGTCAGCCGGCCGACGGCCTGGGCAAGGGAGTGGCTGGCGGTCACGACATTGGCGAGCGCGCGAACGAGCGAGACGCGGGCGTTCAGCAGCTCCTGCTCGGCGTTCAGCACGTCCAGCGTGGTGCGGCTGCCGACCACGGCCTCGCGCTGGACGCCATCGAGGGCGATCTCGGCCGCGCGGATCTGGGAGCGCACGCTGTCCACCGTCGCGCGGGCGCTGCCGAGCGTTTCCCAGGCCGTGGAGGCTTGGGAGGAGGCGGCGCGGCGCTGGTCGTCCACCACCTGGCGGAGCCGCGTCGCGTCCTGCCGGGCCTGGCGGACCTGCGAGTACTCGGCGCCGCCCTGGTAGAGCGGCACGGTGACCGTCGCCGTCACGCTCTCGCCGATGGCGCGGGAACCGAGGATGGTCTGGTTGTCGTTTCGGAAGGCCTGGGCCTGGAGGCTCGCCTGCGGCAGCAGGGTGCTCAGCTGCACGTCAATGAAGTCGCGCGCCGCCGCCTCGTCGAACAGGGCGGCCACGACCGCGGGGTTGTTGAGGGCGGCGACCTGGGCGGCGTCCTGGTTGTTGCGGGCGGCGGGCGTCAGCGGCTGCGGCGCCGTCAGGCGACTGGGTGCGAAGCCGATGGTCCGCAGGAAGGTGGCGCGGGAGTTCTGGAGCTGGCCCTCCGAGTCGGCGCGGGAGGCGCGCGCGCCGGCGAGACGCGATTCGGCCTGGGCCACGTCGGTGCGGGTGATCTCGCCGACCCGGAAGCGCTCGTTCGTGGCGTCCAGCTGACGCTGCAGCACCTGGGCGTTGTTCAGGTTAAGGCGAACCTCCTCCTGGAAGCGGATGACGTTGACATAGGCCGTGACGGTGTCCTGCAGCACCTGCTGCTCGGTCGCGAGCAGCCGGGCGCGCTGCGCGAGGACCTGGTTCTCGGCCCGGCGGGTGGAGGCCACGGTGCGGCCGCCGCGGTAGAGGGGCTGGGTAGCCGTCACGGCCACGCTGCCGATGGCGCGGTCCTGGTCGCTGGTGACGCCGATGCGGCCGCCGTTGAGCAACTGAGAGCGCTGGCGGGCATTGGCCGCGGCATAGCCGACGCTGCCCGTGATGCTCACGCTCGGCCGCCAGCCGGCGAGGGCCTGGGGCACGTTCTCGTCGACGACGCGAAGCTGCGCGCGCGCGGTGGCGAGCGTGGGGTTGTTGGCGTAGGTCTGAGCCAGCGCCTCCTGCAGCGTCTGGGCGGAGGCCGGGGCGACACCCATCAGCGCCGCCCCCATCAGAACGGCCAGCCCGAGCACGCCGGCGCCTGCGGCCGGGGCAGTGCTGCCCTTCTTCCGGAACGGGTGGCCCTTCGCGTGGCTGTGGGTCATCGGCTGCTATCCCTGATCGGCAGCGCCATGCCCCCTTGCGGGAAGCCGGCGGGCCGGATGGTCGTGGTTCCCGGCGATGCTAGCCCGCCCTGGTCCATCGCGGCCAGGATTGGCTTGCCGGGATTAGGGGATGGTTGACGGCGCGGCCGGCGGGCCGGCGCAGGCCCCCTGCCCCGCCGGTCACTCCTCCTTCAGGCGAGCACGAAGCCGGGGCGCGGCGTGAAGGCCGGGAGAGGCGTGCCCTGGACGTCGAAGGCCTCCACCGCGCTGAAGGAGCCGCCCACGCGGCGGCCGAGGATGGCCGCGCCGACCCGGCCCGGCGGCTGGCGGATGGTGACCAGGCGGCCGCCCTCGGCGAGTTGCTCCACCAGGGCGGGCGGCACGGCGGGGATGGCGCCCTCCACCAGGATGAGGTCGAAGGGCGCCCCGGCCGGGAAGCCGGCCGTTGCCAGCCCCGCCTCGCGGCGGAGGGAGCCAGGGGGAAGGTGACAGGCCGCGATGTCCGTGCTGCCGAGGTCGGCCAGCACCGGGTCGTCCTCGAGCGCCACCACCTGCGCGCCCATATGCGCCAGCAGCGCGGCGCCGTAGCCCGTCCCGGCGGAGATCACGAGCACCCGCTCGCCCGGACGGGGGGTGGCGAGCTGGAGCATCCGCCCGATCGTCATCGGCTGGAGGAGAACCCGGCCGTTGCCCAGCGCCAGGTCCTCGTCCGCCAGGGCGCGCACGCGGAGCGCCTGCGGGACGAAGAGTTCCCGCGGCACTTCCAGCATCGCCAGAAGAATCCGGGGATCCGTCACCCGGTTGGGCCTGACCTGCCCGTCCACCATGCGCTTGCGCGCCTCGGCGAAATCCATGCCGCCGCTGCCTCATCAAGATTGAACCGGGCGGTTTATAGGCGCGGCGCGGCGCCGTTGGAAGGATGGGCGGTCAGGGAGCGTTCGCCCCTGCGTCTTCGCCAAGCCGGAGAGCCGGGTTGACCCGGCGGCCGATGGGGGCGATATCGGCCGGGCGTGCCGGCCCGATGGCAGAATGGTGATGCAACGGACTGCAAATCCGTGAATGTGGGTTCGATTCCCGCTCGGGCCTCCATCGCTTTCCCAACCCCCCTTGCGGCGGAAGAGAAGGCGCGGTATCCGGCGCGCCCCGCAAGAGATCGCGGGCCTGATCCCCGATAGCTCAGCTGGTAGAGCACGCGACTGTTAATCGCTAGGTCGTTGGTTCGAGTCCAACTCGGGGAGCCATTGCGGAAAGGGGGATGCGCCGGCCGGCGCGTCCCCCTTCTCTGTTTTGCGGTTTCGTGAACCGTGCCCCGGAGCCGCCCGCGGGGGCTTGCCCCGCCGCCGCGCTCGGGCAGAAGGGACGCATGAACAACGAGACGATCCTGACCAACGCGCGGCTGGTGCTGCCGGACCGCGTTCTGGACGGCACGGTGGTGTTGCGCGGCGGCCTGGTGGCCGAGGTCTCGCCCGGGCGCAGCGCGGCGCCGGGCGCCGAGGACCTGGGCGGCGACTACCTCATCCCCGGCGTTGTCGATGTCCACACGGACAACCTTGAGCGCCAGGTGCTGCCGCGGAGCATGGCGCGCTGGCCCTCTGTTTCCGCCTTCCTGGCCCATGATTCGCAGGTGGCCGTGGCCGGGGTGACCACGGTGCTGGACGCGCTCTGCCTGGGCGATCTCGGATTCGACGAGAGCCGGATGCAGACCGCCAGGGATGGGGTGCGCGACCTCGCGGCGCTGACGGCGGCCGGGGTGCTCAAATCCGAGCACCTGCTGCACCTGCGCTGTGAGCTGCCCGCCACCGACATGCTGCCGATGCTGGAGGAATACCACGCCCATCCGTTTCTGCGGATGGTGAGCCTGATGGACCACACCCCAGGAGTCGGCCAGTACGCCGACGCCGACCGCTACCGCGCCATGCGGGTGAAGGGCGGCGCCTCGCCCGAGGCGGTGGAGCGGCGAATCGCGGAGCTGACGGCGCAGCGGGCGGAATGGTCCGAGCCGAATCGGCGGCGCCTGCTCGGCTTCTTCGCCGGACGCGACGTGCCGCTGGCCACCCATGACGACTGGGATCCGGCCATCGTTGCCCGCAACGCCGCCGACGGAATCGCGATCAGCGAGTTCCCGGTGAACCTCGAGGCGGCGCGCGCGGCGCGGGAGCAGGGAATGGCGATTATCGCCGGCGCGCCGAACCTTGTCCGCGGCGGCAGCCATTCCGGCAACGTCTCGGCCGCCGAGCTGGCGCGGGAGGGGCTGGTGGACATCATCGCCTCCGATTACGTGCCGCCTGCGATGATCGAGGCGGCCTGGCGGCTGGCATCCGAGGGCGGGATGGACCTGCCGGCGGCGGTCGCGACGGTCTCGGCCAACCCGGCGCGCGCGCTGGGGCTGGAGGACCGGGGACGGATCGAGCCCGGGCTACGGGCGGACCTCGTCCGCCTGCGCGTCTTCGGGGACACGCCGATCGTCGAGGCCGTGTGGCGCGGAGGGGCGCGGATCGCATGATGGGCGTGGAGGCGCTGGCCCGCGTCGC
This sequence comes from Roseomonas aerilata DSM 19363, assembly GCF_000711725.1. Taxonomy (GTDB): domain Bacteria; phylum Pseudomonadota; class Alphaproteobacteria; order Acetobacterales; family Acetobacteraceae; genus Roseomonas; species Roseomonas aerilata. The sequence goes on from NZ_JONP01000018.1 coordinate 38,293, forward strand.
CCTCTACTGGGCGCCGGCCGTGGACGACCCGCTGCACCGGCTGGGCAGCGCCTGGCTGGGACGGGACGCGGAGACGGGCGCCAGCCTGCCTCAGCCCGCGATTCCCAGCATTGACCTCGCGGCGCTGACCGCCGATCCCCGCCGCTACGGGCTGCACGCGACGCTGAAGCCGCCCTTCCACCTGACCGGCAGCTACGCCTCGCTGCAGGCCGACGCGGCCGCGCTGGCGGCGGGAACGGCGCCCTTCGAGCTGCCGCCGCTGGCGATCGCTTCGCTGGACGGCTTCCTCGCCCTGCGTGAATCCATCCCCTGCCCCGCCCTGCACGCCCTGGCCGATGCCCTCGTGGAGCGGCTGGACGGTCACCGCCGCCCGCCCGACGCGGCTGAGATCGCCCGCCGCCGCCCGGAACGGCTCCGGCCGGAGGAGCGGGAGAACCTGCAGCGCTGGGGCTACCCGCATGTCTTCACCGATTGGCGCTTCCACGTGACGCTGACGCACCGGCTGACGCCCGAGCAAGCAGCCCTGGTGCGGCCCGCGGCGGAGGAGATGCTCGCTGAGGCGGCGGCCCGGCCGCGCCGGGTCACGGAGCTGTGCCTCTTCACCCAGGCCGCGCCTGGTGAGCCCTTCCTGATCGCCGAGCGGCTTCCGCTGGCGGGCTGAGCGGCCCTGCCCCTTCCAAGGCGGCCGGAAGGGCTGCATGAGGGGAGGTGCCCGCCGCGCGACGGGGGGCCAGGGAGGAAAACGCCCATGCAGGCAGCGAGCGACGTCCACGGCGAGCTTCGCGAGGCGGTGCGGGCGCTCTGCGCCGAGTTCCCTGCGGAGTATCACCGCAAGATCGACGCCGAGCGCGGCTATCCCGACGCCTTCGTGGAGGCGCTGACCAAGGCGGGCTGGCTGGCGGCCCTGATCCCCGAGGAATATGGCGGCTCCGGGCTCGGGCTGGCGGAGGCCTCCATCATCATGGAGGAGATCAACCGCTCCGGCGGCAATTCGGGCGCCTGCCACGGCCAGATGTACAACATGGGCACGTTGCTGCGGCACGGCTCGGCCGAGCAGAAGGCACGTTACCTGCCGAGCATCGCGAGCGGCGAGCTGAGGTTGCAGTCCATGGGCGTGACGGAGCCGACCACGGGCACGGACACGACGAAGATCAAGACCACCGCGGTGCGCCAGGGCGACCGCTACGTGGTGAACGGGCAGAAGGTCTGGATCTCGCGCGTCCAGCACTCGGAGCTGATGATCCTGCTCGCGCGGACGACGCCGCTGGCGGAGGTAAAGAAGAAGTCCGAGGGAATGTCGATCTTCCTCGTGGACCTGCGCGACGCGATCGGAAACGGCATGACCGTGCGCCCGATCGACAACATGGTGAACCACGAGACGAACGAGATCTTTTTCGACAACCTGGAAATTCCGGCCGAGAACCTCATCGGCGAGGAGGGGCGCGGGTTCAAATACATCCTCGACGGACTGAACGCCGAGCGCACGCTGATCGCGGCCGAGTGCATCGGCGACGGCTACTGGTTCATCGACAAGGTCGTGCCCTATGTGAAGGAGCGCACCGTCTTTGGCCGGCCCATCGGCCAGAACCAGGGCGTGCAGTTCCCCATTGCCGAGAGCTACATCGAGATCGAGGCCGCCAACCTCATGCGCTTCGAGGCCTGCCGCCTCTTCGACGCGAACCAGCCCTGCGGCGCGCAGGCGAACATGGCGAAATACCTCGCGGCCAAGGCGTCCTGGGAGGCGGCGAATGCCTGCCTGCAGTTCCACGGCGGCTTCGGCTTCGCGCATGAGTACGACGTGGAGCGCAAGTTCCGCGAGACACGGCTCTACCAGGTGGCGCCGATCAGCACGAACCTGATCCTCTCCTATGTCGCCGAGCACATCCTCGGCATGCCCCGCAGCTTCTGATGTCCGGATCGAAGCCGCTCGCGGGCTTGCTGGTCGTTTCGATGGAACAGGCGGTCGCCGCACCGCTCTGCGCGGGGCGGCTGGCGGATGCGGGCGCGCGGGTAATCAAGATCGAACGCGCGGAGGGGGACTTCGCGCGTGGCTACGACGCCGCCGCCGCCGGGCTTTCGAGCTACTTCGTCTGGCTGAACCGCGGGAAGGAAAGCGTCGTCCTCGACATCAAGGCGGAGGCGGACCTCGCGCTGCTGCGTCGCATGGTGGCGCGCGCGGATGTGTTCATCCAGAACCTCGCGCCCGGCGCCGCGGCCCGCGCGGGCTTCGGCAGCTCGGCGCTGCGCGCGGCGCATCCGCGCCTGATCACCGTGGATATCTCCGGCTACGGCGAGAGCGGCGAATACGCCGACATGAAGGCCTACGACCTGCTGGTGCAGGCGGAGAGCGGGCTCTGCGGCGTGACGGGACGGCCGGAAGGACCGGGACGCGTCGGCGTTTCCGTCTGCGACATCGCCTGCGGGATGAACGCCCACGCGGCCGTGCTGGAGGCGCTGATCGAGCGAGGGATCACCGGCCGCGGCAAGGGCATCGCCGTCTCCCTCTTCGACGGCATGGCGGACTGGATGAACGTGCCGCTCCTCTACTTCGAGGGCACCGGGCGCGCGCCCGAGCGCGTCGGCCTCGCCCATCCCTCGATCTGTCCCTACGGCGCCTTCGGGACGGCGGACGGTGCACAGGTGCTCATCTCGATCCAGAACGAGCGGGAATGGGCGTCCTTCTGCGCAGCCTTCCTTGGCGAGCCCGTCCTGCCGGCACGTGAGGGCTTCCGCAGCAACGTGGAGCGCGTGGCGAACCGGGTGATGGTGGACGGGCACATCGCCCGGCATTTCGCCGCGCTGACGCGCGAAGAGGCGGCATCGCGGCTTCGCGCGGCGCGCACCGCCTTCGGCTTCGTGAACGACCTGGCCGGCCTCGCGCGGCACCCGGCGTTGCGCCGCGTGGTGCTGGAGACCCCGGGCGGCCCCGTGCGCGCGGCGGCGCCGGCCGCGTTGTTCAGCGACGGGGCGCGCGACCTCGGCCCCGTGCCCGCGCTCGGCGAGCACACGGCACGCATAAAGGAGGAATTCGCGGCATGAACGGCGCCCCCATCGTCCCGCTCTTCGTTCCCGGCGACCGCCCGGAGCGCTTCGAGAAGGCTGCGTCTTCCGGCGCGGATGCGGTCATCATTGACCTTGAGGACGCGGTTGCGCCGGAGCGGAAAGAGGCTGCGCGGCGAGCGGCCGCCACCGCGTCACTCGCCCTGCCCGTCTTCGTGCGCGTGAACGCGGCGGGCACACCCTGGCACGCGGAGGATCTGGCCGCCCTGTCCGGCGCAGCGCTCGCTGGAGTCATCCTGCCTAAGGCCGAAGACCCGGCAGCGCTGGCGACGCTGCGCGCGCTGCTGCCGGACGAGGGCGTGGTGGTCGCGCTGGTGGAGTCCGCCCGTGGCCTTGCCGGGACGCGGGAACTGGCGCGGGCGGCCGGGCGCCTCGCCTTCGGCTCCATGGACTACGCCGCCGATCTCGGCTGTGCCCACACGCGGGAGGCGCTGCTGACGGCGCGGTCGGAACTCGTGCTCGCCTCGCGTCTCGCGGGCCTGCCCGCGCCGCTCGACGGCGTGACCGCCGCGATCGGGGACGAGGCGTTGACCGAAGCCGATGCCCGCCACGCGGCGGAACTCGGCTTCGGCGGCAAGCTCCTCATCCACCCGCGCCAGGTCGCGCCCGCGCTGCGCGGCTTCGCCCCGGGCGAGGAGGAGGTAGCCTGGGCGCGCCGCGTGCTCGCGAGCGAGGGCGACGGTGCGGTGAAGGTGGACGGGGCGATGATCGACGCGCCCGTCAGGATGCGCGCGGAGCGCATCCTGGCGCGCGCCCGCAGTTAGCGCTTCGCGGCGGCGGCGCGGATCTGCGTCACCGTCTGGCGGTTGGTGATCTGCTCCGCGCTCATCCGTACCTCGATCACCGCGGGCTTGCCGCTCTCCCGCGCGCGGCGAAAGGCCGGAACCAGCTCGTCGGTCGCGGTCACGATCTCGCCGTGGCCGCCGAAGGCCTCGATGAATTTCGCGAAGTCGGGGTTGGTGAGCTGCGTGCCGGAGACGCGGCCGGGATAGGCGCGCTCCTGGTACATGCGGATCGTGCCGTACTGGCCATTGTTCACGACGATGACGATGGGCGTGACGCCGGCGTGGAAGGCGGTCGCGATCTCCTGACCGGTCATCAGGAAGCCGCCGTCGCCCACGAAGCTGACCACCTGGCGGTCGCGGAAGGTGATGGCCGCGCCGATGCCCGAGGGCACGGAATAGCCCATCGCGCCATTGGTGGGGCCGAGGAAGTCCTGCCCCTCGCGCACGGACATGAAGCGCTGCGGCCAGGTCGCGAAGTTGCCGGCGTCGGTGGTGAAGATCGCGTCCGGCGGCAGCTCCGCCTCCAGCGCCTGCAGGGCGCGGGCGAGGTTCAGCGGGCCCTCGTAGTCAGGCGCCACGACGCTCGCCTCGCGGCCCGCGCGCAGGCGGCGGGTCCAGTCGCCCCAAGGCCGCGGCTTGCCCGGAGCGGCATCCCGCAGCGCGAGGGCGAAGGCGTTGAGGTCGGCGGTGATGCCGAGCAGCGGGCGGAAGACGCGGCCGATCTCGGCCGGGTCCGGGTGGACCTGCACAATCGGGCTCGTCTGCCCCGCCGGAAACAGGGTGTAGCCCTGGCTGGTCGCCTCGCCGAGCCGGCTGCCGACGGCGATGACGAGGTCCGACTCCTTCACCCGCGCGACGAGGCCGGCATCCGACCCGACGCCGAGGTCGCCCGCGAAGTTTGGCGAGGTGCCGTCGAAGAGGCCGAGGCGGCGGAAGCCGACGGCGACCGGCAGGTCATGGGCGAGGGCGAAGCCGCGGATGGCGGCCCTGCCCTCCTCCGACCAGCCGCTGCCGCCGAGCACGAGGACGGGGCGCTGGGCACCGTCCAACAGGGAAAGCAACTGGGGGATGGCGCCCGACGCCGGGGCGGCCGGCAGGGTGGGCGCGGGGCCGACATCCGGCACCTCCACAACGCTCTTCTGCATTTCCTCCGAAATGGCGACGACGACCGGGCCGGGGCGGCCGCTGCGGGCCACGTCGAAGGCACGCGCCATCAGCTCGGGAATGCGGGCCGCATCGTCGATCTGGGTCACCCACTTCGCGAGCGGGGAGAACATCCGGCGGTAGTCCACCTCCTGGAAGGTGTCGCGGTCGGTCTCGGCGAAGGGGATCTGGCCGACGATCAGCACGAGCGGCGTGCTGTCCTGCATCGCCACATGCACGCCGATGCTCGCATGGCAGGCGCCGGGGCCGCGGGTGACGATGGCGACGCCGGGGCGGCCGGTCAGCTTGCCATGGGCCTCGGCCATGTGGACGGCGCCGGCCTCGAAGCGGCAGGTGACCAGTTCCACGCGGTCCCGCACCTCGTAGAGACCGTCCAGCAGATCGAGGAAGGACTCTCCGGGCACCGAGAAGGCGTGGGTGACGCCCTGGGCGACCAGCGCATCGGCCAGGAGCTGGCCTCCCGTCCTCGCCCGCGTGATCTCCTGCCGTGCCGCCGCGCCGTCGTCCATTGTCCGTCTCCCCCTCTCCCGGGCCCTGCGGCCCGGGGGGCGGAGACTACGTCCGGAGCGGGCGCGCCGCCAGACGGGCCCCTACCGCGTCAGCTCGACCGCGGAGGAGGTGTAGAGGGCGACGCATTCCTCGGTCAGCACGCCGTCGATCACCTCGAGGTCCCAGCCGACGTTCTCGGCAAAGCTCTCGACGGTGTAGCCCTTGAAGTTGAAGGCTTTCTTCGCCAGCCGCTTCACGTCCTCATTGCGGGCGCCCAGGACGAGCCGCTTGAAGCCCCCGTTGAGGATAGCGCCGAGGCACATCGGGCAGGGCTCGCAGGTGGCGTAGAAGGTGCAGTCCGGCAGCTCCCGCCGGCCGAGGGCGCGGCAGGCCAGGCCGACCGCCAGCGTCTCGGAATGGGCGGTCGCGTCGCAGAGGCCGACCTTCTTGCTCCAGGTCTTGGCGACCACCTCCCCCTCCCGCGCCACCAGCGCGCCGAAGGGCTGCTCGCCGAGGCTCGCGCCGTGGCGCGCCTGCTCGATGGCGAGCGCCATCATCCGCTCGTGCTCGGTCATGTCGCGGCCCCTCAGCCCAGCGCCGGCAGGATGCGCGCCTCGCGCGGGGGAAGGAAATCGCGCACGAAGACCTCCCGCACGCCCGGGGTGCGCGGCAGCGAGTAGGTTTGCACGACGGTGCCGATGGCGCCCTCCAGCCGCTTGTCGTCGAGGTCGCCGAGGCCGAGCGCGGCGGTCTCGGGCGTCGTCATCTGCGCGCGCAGCATGTAGAGCAGGCGCTGCCGCTCGATGCCCGGCTCGGTCAGCGGCTCCACGCGCTTGAGTTCGGCGATGCCGGCGTCGGGGCTGGCCGCCACCTCCCCGATCGCGCGGTTGATGGCCGTGACGAGGCCGCGGACGGCCTCGGGCTTGCTCCGCAGCAGCGCCTGGCTCACGAGCACGCCGTTCGAGTACTGGTCGAGGCCCATGTCGCTGTAGAAGAACCAGCGGAAGTCGCGCTCGGGGTCGCGGCCCATGCCGATGAAGTTCATGTAGCTGGTGCCCGAGAACTGGGCGATGGCGTCCACCTGCCCCTGCACGAGCATCTGCTCCACGAGGTTCGGCGCAATGGCCGCCATGCCGACCTTGGAAGGGTCCACCCCGTTCCGCGCGGCGAGCGCCGGAAACATGCGGGCGGTGGCCGAGCCCGCGGGCGCGCCGACCTGCCGGCCCTCCAGGTCCTTCAGCGCGCGCACCGGGCCATCCGCGCGGGAGATGATGGCGTAGGGCGCACGGTTGTAGACGAGATAGACCACCACGGGCTGCTCGCCCGGCCGCTGCGCCGCGTTCTGGATGACGGCGTTGATGTCGCCGAAGCCGACGTCATAGGCGCCGGACATGACGCGGGTGACCGCGGCGGCGGAGCCCTCGCCCTGGTCAATCGTCACGTCGAGCCCGGCCTCGCGGAAATAACCTCGGGACTGGGCCAGGTAGTACCAGGCGTGCGGCCCCTGCGCTTTCCAATCGAGGATGAAGCGGATGGGCGTCAGCGGCTGGGCGTGGAGCGATCCTGCCCCGAGCACCATCGGGCTGGCGAGCGAGGCACCGAGCAGGCCCCGCCGAGTGGAGTGACGCATGAAGTGCACCTCTACAGCGCCCCGGGGGTGCCGGGGACGTCGGAATGCCGCGTGGGGGTGCGGGCGGCGATGGTCATGCGGACTTGCGGCGGCCTTCCCCCGCCGGACCCCCGGCGCCCCTTCCTTCCGGTGGGCATCCGCGGTCTTCCGCAATCGGGTCACTTGCGTGCCTGACGGCCGAGCGGGCGATGCAGGTTCCGTGCCTGCCGCTCCCGCTTGGAAGGGCGCGGCCGCGGAGGCATGGTGCGGGCCGAACCGGAGCGGACGGCGCATGAAAGCGATTTTCGTGATGATCAAGTGCGAGATGGGGGCCGCCTACCGCGTGGCGCGGGAGATGGCGGACACGATCCCCGAGCTGTCGGAGATGCACTCCACCAGCGGGCAGTACGACCTGCTGGGCAAGTTCTACCTGGAGCCCGAGCAGGACATCGGCCTCTTCGTGGTGGAACGGGTGCAGGGGGTCGCCGGGGTGAAGGATACCTACACGTTGCAGACCTTCAACGCCTTCTCGGGGCCCAAGGGCTGATGCGGCGGCCAGGCCTGCCATGAAATGACCCCGATCCCGCCGCGGCCTGCCCCGGCTTCGCCGCGCGGGTGACATGGAGGGAGCCGATATCTGGCGGCATCGGAGGTCCCGCCAGATGAAGGTTCGCTTTCTCCCCGCCCTCGCCCTCGCCGCCGCGCTGACGACGGCGGGGTGCCAGAACCCCGACGGCTCCACGGACTGGGGCAGCACTCTCGCGCTCGGGGCCGGCGTCGGCCTGGCGGCCGGGCTGCTCGCGGCCTCTTCCGGCGGCCACGGGAAGCAGCACTACCGGCAACCCGACCGTGGGGGCTACGGTTCCTATGGCGGACACGGCCGCGGCTATTACGGCGGCCGGCCCTATGCTCAGGGATACGGAAGGGGTTGGTGATGAAGGCGCGCTTCGCGGTGCTCGCCCTGGCCGGGCTCCTCCTCGGCGGTTGCTACTACGCGCCCTATGGGGAGCCGAACGTGGCAGGGGCCGCGCTGCTCGGCGCGGGCGTTGGCGCGGCGGCCGGGGCGGCGATCGCCTCGGGGCCGACCTATTACGCGCCCGCACCCTACTACGCGCCGCGGCCCTATTACGGCTACGGCTACTACCCGCATTACGGCTATCGCCGCTGGTAGCGGCCGACGGGCAACCTGCGCCCGCCGGTTACCGGCCCGAACCTCAGTCGAAGCCGAGGAAGCCCGGCATGGAGGAGATGGGCGGCGCCTTCGCCAGCGCCGCGATGTCCGGCACCGGCCGCGCGAGTTCGGCGTCGCCGACCACCGCCGCTTCGATCGCGGCGGCCGCGCGAAGCACCAGGGCGTCCCCTCCGCGCGGCCCGACGATCTGCAGGCCGAAGGGCATGCCCTTGGCGTCCCGGCCGAGGGGGATGGAGATGGCGGGATGGCCGGTAAGGGTCACGATGTAAGCCATCGCCAGCCAGTGGAAGTAGGTGCGGGTCTTCTGCCCATCGATCTCGGCCGGGAAGAGCTCCGACCAGGGCCGGGGCGAGATGGTGATGGCGGGCGTCACGATCAGGTCGTTGCCGGCCGCGAAGAACTCCTGCCAGCGGAGGTAGAGCTGTGTCTGGAGGATGCCGCCGCGCGCGACGTCCGCCGCCGAGTAGCCGAGGCCTTCCGCCACGTTCGCGCGCACGTTGGGCCCGACCAGCTCCGGCGTTTCGGCCACTTTTTTCGCGTGGGCCGCGACGAAGTTGAGCGCGCGCAGGATCTCGAAGGCCTCGTCCGCGCCGGCGCAGTCCGGGGTGGCCTGCTCGATACGCGCGAAGAGGGGCGTGAGGGAGGCGACGCGGGCGCGGAAGGCCTCGCGCACCGTGTTCTCGACGAGCGCGACGCCGAAATCCTCCGTCGCGGCGACGCGGAGCGAGGAGAGGTCGATCGGCCGCAGCGGCGTCCACATGTCGGCCACGCCGCGCACGGGCTGGCCGGGCAGCGTGTAGGAGAGCGGATCGCGCGCGTCGTCGCCGGCCATGGCCCCCACCAGCAGAGCCGCATCGGGCACGTTGCGCGCCATCGGCCCGAGCACCGGCAGGTTCTGCCAGCCGAGCAGCCGGCGCTCGCTGGAGACCAGGCCGGGGCTGGGCCGGAAGCCGACGATGCCGTTGAAGGCCGCGGGGTTGCGGAGGGAGCCGCCTGTGTCGGATCCTGAGCAGATCGCGAACATCCCCGCCGCCAGAGCCGCGCCCGAGCCGCCCGAGGAACCGGCGGCGGAGCGTGTGGGGTCGTGCGGGTTGCCCGTCGCGCCGTAGACGGCATTGCGCGTGTTGGCGCCGGCGCCGAATTCGGGCGTGTTGGTCTTGGCCGTGATGATGGCGCCCGCCGCCCGGATGCGGGCGACAGAGCCGAGATCGGCCTTCGGCACGTGGTCCTTGAAAAGCGGGCTGCCGAAGGTCGTGACCAGCCCCTCCGTCTCCTCAAGGTCCTTGATGCCGATGGGCAGGCCATGGAGAAGACCGAGCTTGTCGCCGCGCATCACGGCCGCCTCAGCCGCCTTCGCGTCGGCCCGGGCGCGGGGCTCGTCCATGGCGACCACCGCGTTGATCGCGGGGTTCACCGCGGCGATGCGCGCGAGGCAGGAATCGAGCAACTCCACCGGGGAGAGGCGCTTCGTCCCGATCAGCCTCCGGGCTTCGAGGGCGGTGAGGTCGCAGGGCTCGGTCATCGGCACATCCCGTCGGCGGATCAATCAGCAGGGTGGGCCGCGCCGGGGCGCGGCCCGGATCGGGCTAGTAGCCCATCGCGCAACCGTCCTTGCGCGGGTCGGAGCCGCCGATCAGCACGCCGCGATCACGGTCGATGAGGATCGCCTGGCCGCCGCCATGCGGCTTCTTGATGAGCTTCGGCTGATGGCCAAGGGCGGCGAGCTGGCCCTTCAGCGCCTCCGGCAGGCCGGTCTCGATCTCGACGTCGCGGTGGTTGGCGCCGACGCTCGGGAAGACGCGGGTCAGGTCCAGCGCCTCCTGCACGTCCATGCCGAACTGGAAGTGGTTCGTCAGGAACCAGCTCTGCCCCATCGGCTGGAAGTGCCCGCCCATGACGCCGTAGGGCATGATCGCCTGGCCGTCCTTCATCACCATGCCAGGGATGATCGTGTGCATCGGGCGCTTGCGCGGCGCGATGCAGTTCGGGTGGCCTTCCTGGAGCCGGAACCCGAAGCCGCGGTTCTGCAGCATGACGCCGCAGCCCTCGGCGAGGATGCCCGAGCCGAAGCCCTCGAAGAGCGAGTTGATGAAGGAGCAGGCGTTCCCGTCCTTGTCGACGACCGTGAGGTAGACGGTGTCCTTGTGCTTCTGCCAGTCCACGTCGCCGGGCGGCGGCAGCTCCACCATCGCCTTGTCGTCGCTGATCATGCCGCGGAGCTTGTTGAGGTAGTCGTCCGACAGGAGCTTTGCGAGCGGCACCTCGACCTGGGAGGGATCGGCGAGGAAAGCGTCGCGGTCGCGGTAGACGAGGCGCGCGGCCTCGAGGTGCCGGTGCAGGCGCGTGGCGGTCAACGGGCCGCCCGGGTCGGGGAAGCCGTCGAGAATGCCGAGCAGCATGAGGACCAGCAGGCCTGAGCCGTTGGGCGGGCACTGGAAGACCTCCATTCCCCGCCACTTGCGGGAGATCGGGTCCACGAAGTTGGCGCCGTTCAGGCCCTCGGCGAAGTCCTCCTCAGTGTGGCTGCCGCCGGCCTCGCGGAGGGCGCGCACCATGTCGGCCGCGATGGGGCCGGTGTAGAAGGCGCGGGCGCCGTCCTTGCCGATGGCGCGCAGCGTCTTGCCGAGCTCGGGCTGGACGAAGCGGTCGCCGAAGGCGTAGGCGCGGCCGTCCTTCAGGAAGCGCCGGCTGGAGGCCGGGTTCTTCGAGAGCTTCTCCACGCTGTCCTCCCAATCCGCGGAGACGCGGGAGGAGACGGCGAAGCCCTGTTCGGCGAAGCCGATGGCGGGCTGGAGAATCCTCTCCATGCTGAGCTTGCCGTGGGCCTTGTTCAGCGTCTCCCAGGCGGAGACCGCGCCGGGGACGGTGACGGAATGGGCGGAGGTGTTGACCATGGCGGTCAGCCCGTCGGCCCGCAGGCGCTCGGGCGTCGCGCCCGCAGGGGCCCGGCCGGAGCCGTTGATCGCGATTACGCCGCCGGAGGCCGGGGCATAGAGGCAGAAGCAGTCGCCGCCGATGCCTGTGGACTGGGGCTCCACCACGCCGAGGACCGCGCAGGCGGCGATCGCCGCGTCGAGGGCGTTGCCGCCGGCGCGCATCGTGTCGAGGGCCGCGAGGGTCGCGACGGGCATGGAGGTCGCGGCCATCGCGTTGAGGGCCATGGCCGGGCTGCGCCCGGGAAGGTGAAGGTCGCGCATTGGCTGGACAGAGCCCCCCATTGTCGTCGGCAGGTCCGCCCCCCGAAGGCCCTGGGCCGGGGAGAACGGCTGCTGGTTCCGCGGCCCTCCCGTCCCGTGACGGTCCGGCCGCGCCCGACCGGGATACGCCGGCTTGTGCGGGCAGGAAAGCCCGCCTCCTTCAACTGCCTGGGGGCATCCAGGGACGTGCCCGGGCCTGGGCGGCCATGCGGACGCCGGCATTGGCCGCCCCGTAGCCGTCGTAGCCGCCGCGGCGCTCCACCACCTCGAAGAAGAAGCGGTCCTCGAAGGAGACGGTGTAGGCGTGGAGGAAGGCGCCCCCCTGCCCGTCTCCGTCGTATAGGAGATGACCGCGCTCCAGTGCTTCCAACTCCTCATCGCCAAGGCCGAACCGGGCACCGAGGTCCTCGTAGTAGTTGGCGGGGATCTCCAGCATCGGCGCTGCCCGGCCGGCAACGAAGGCTGCGGCGTCCGTGGTGGAGAAGGCGACGTGGTGCACCCCCGCTCCCGCGATGGCCGAGACGAAGCGCCCAGTGGCCGTCTGCCGGCTTTCCGACACGTTGAGCGGCATCCTGACGCGGCCGGCGGGGTCCGCCATCGCGCGGCTGCGGACGAGGCCCTGCGGGTCCGGCAGGTCGAGCGGCGCCCCCGGCTCCAGCCCGAAGACGGCGCGGTGAAAGAGGACAAAGCCGTCCATCTGGCCGCCGCTGAGGGCGTGAGCGACGTGGTCCACCCCCTCCAGGGCGGGCCGGGCGGATTCGCCGGGGAGGAGGTGGAAGTCGCTTTCCCAGATGCTGCGCGCGCCGGGCTCGACCAGGTAGATGAGTGTGCCGTCCGGTGCGCGGACGGCGGGGATGGTGCGCTCCCCCTCCCCCACCCGTTCCCGCCAGGTGGAGCAGAGAAGGGCCTCGGCCCGGGAAAGAGTGCGGGTGGCGTCGTCCACCCGGAGTGCCGTCGCGCAGACCGAGGCGCCGTGCAGCTCGAAATGGCCGGCCGCGGCGCTGTCGGGCTCGGCGTTCAGCACGAGGTTCACGCCGCCCTGGCGCCAGAGCTCCACGGCTTTGGAGCGGTGCTGGCCGGCCTTGCGGAAGCCGAGGGTGGAGAGGAAGGCCGCGAGCTCCACGCCGCGCCGCTCGTCCACGGCGAATTCGAGGAACTCGACGCCACCCAGGGCGGGCGGCGGCGGGAGGGGCGCGGCGGGAACGGAGGGGCCGGCGATGACGGAATCAAGCCAGATGAGGGAGCGATGGCCATCGCGCGCGATGCGCCGGGCTGGCGCGGCGCGGAACTCGTCATTGAACACCTCGAGCGAGAGGGGACCGGTGTAGCCCGCCTCCAGCACGGCACGGGTGAAGCCGGCGACCGCCAGTTCCCCCTGGCCGGGGAAATTGCGGAAGTGGCGGGACCAGCCGAGCACGTCCATCGTCAGCCGCGGCGCGTCGGCGAGCTGCACGAAGGCGATGCGCTCCCCCGGCACTTCGGCGGCGAGGCCGTCCAGCGTGTCTCCCAGCGCCAGGGTGTGGAAGCTGTCGAGGATGAGGCCGAGGGCCGGGTGGTCCGCGCGCTGCACGATGTCCCATGCCTGGCGCCAGCGGTTGACGTGCCGGCCCCAGGAGAGTGCTTCATAGCCGACGCGGAGGCCTCGGCCGGCAGCGCGCTCGGCCATCTCTCGTAGGTCGGCGGCGGCCCGGGCGGGGTCGTCGAGGGCGGCGGGCTGGGTGTTGCTGCAAACGAGGACGAGATCGGTGCCGAGGGCCTGCATGAGGTCGAACTTCCGCTCGGCCCGGTCCATGTTCCGCCGCCTCTGCGGCTCGGGCATCGCCTCGAAGTCGCGAAAGGGCTGGAAGATGGTGATGCCAATCCCGAGGTCGGCCGCCATGGCGCGGACCCCTTCGGGCGGGCCGTCATGGGTCAACAGATCCTGCTCGAAGATCTCCACCCCCGCGAAGCCCGCGGAGGCCGCGGCCTCCAGCTTGTCCGGCAGGCTGCCGGATAGGCAGACAGTGGCGATGGATTTCGGCAGGGCGCGGAAGGCGGCGCCGGGCGGCTCACGGGTGGGTTCGGGCATGCAATCCCTGGTGCGGTACTGGGTGCGGTACTGGGCGCGGGCCGCCGGCGGGATGCGCCGGCCGGGCCCGCGAGGCCGGCGCACCCCAGTTTAGAGCGGATCGCCGCCCCCTCTTCCAGCCCGCCGCGCCCTCCGCTATGCGCGGCGGATGGAGACGCCCGCCACCCCCGCCACCTTCGCCGAGTTCGAGCGCATCGAGATCCGTGCCGGCACGGTGGTGGAGGCGCGGCCCTTCCCGGAGGCGCGCAAGCCCGCGATCCAGCTCGTGATCGATTTCGGCGAGGGGATCGGCCTCCGCCGCTCCTCCGCCCAGATCACGGTTCACTACACGCCGGAGGCGCTGGTGGGGCGGCAGGTGATGGCGGTGGTGAACTTCGCCCCCCGCCGCATCGCCGGCTTCTCGAGCGAGGTGCTGGTGCTGGGCGTGCCGGACGAGGAGGGCGCGGTGGTGCTGCTGCGTCCCGACCAGGCCGTTCCCAACGGCGCGCGGATGTTCTGAGCCCCTCTCCGCCCCCTTATCCCGACAAGCCGCTCCGAGAGGACTGCGACCATGCCTCGCTACTACACCGTAACCTGGGACCAGCTTCACCGCGACGCCAAGGCGCTGGCCTGGCGCCTGGTGGGCAAGGGCCCGGTGGAGGGCGGCTTCAGGGGCATCGTCGCCATCACCCGCGGTGGCCTCATCCCCGCGGCCATCGTCGCGCGGGAGCTGGACTGCCGGCTGATCGAGAGCGTCTCCGTCGTTACCTATGACGAGGAGGAAATGGGCAAGCCGCGCGTCGTGAAGCCGCCAGCGGCCGCGGGCACAGGGGCCGGCTGGCTGGTCCTGGACGACCTCGTGGACACCGGGACCACGGCCAAGGTGGTGCGCGCCATGCTGCCCGAGGCGCATTTCGCCACGATCTACGCCAAGCCCGCTGGGCGCCCGCTGGTGGACAGCTTCATCACCGAGGTGAGCCAGGACACCTGGATCCTTTTTCCCTGGGATACCGAGCCGCAGTTCGTCGCGCCCATCATCAAGACGGCCGGCGCGGCCGGGGCGTAGCGGGCATCATGGACCTCGGCCGGGTACAGCGGATCGCCGCCTTCTCGGTCGGCAACACCGGGGGCAACCCGGCGGGGGTGGTGATCACGGACTCCCTGCCCGAGGAGGCAGCGATGCAGGCGCTGGCCGCGGAGGTCGGCTATTCCGAGACCGCCTTTGCCGCGCCCGAGGGCGACGGGTGGCGCGTGCGCTACTTCGCGCCGGCGATCGAGGTGCCCTTCTGCGGCCACGCGACCATCGCGCTCGGCGCGGCGCTGGCGCTGCGGCACGGCCACGGCTGCTACGCCCTGCGTCTGAACGAAGGGGCGATCACGGTGGAGGGATGGCGGGAGGGCGGTCTGCGCGCCGCCCTGCAGTCGCCGCCGACACGCAGCGGGGCGGCGCCACCGGCACTGCTGGCGGAGGCGCTGGAGCTCTTCGGGATCGAGCCGGGGGCGCTGGACCCGCGCATCCCGCCCTCGCTCGCCGAAGCCGGCGCGCGCCACCTCGTCCTCGCGCTGCGGGAGCGGTCGGCGCTCGTGGCCATGCGCTACGACCTTGCCCGGGGCGCCGCGATGATGGCGGCGGCGGGTCTGGCGACGGTCGCGCTGGTGCGGGCCGAAGGGCCTTCCCTCTTTCACGCCCGCAACGCCTTCGCGGTCGGCGGCGTGGCCGAGGACCCGGCGACCGGCGCTGCCGCCGCGGCGCTCGGCGGTCTGCTCCGGGACCTTGGCTGGCCGCATGGCGGGCGCATCGAGATCCGGCAGGGTGAGGATATGGGGGTGCCCTGCCTGCTTCACGCCGCTATCCCGGCGGAGCGGGGCGCCTCCGTCCGGGTCTCCGGAAGCGCGCGCCTCATCGGCTGAGCACCCTCAGGCGGAGACGGGCTCGTCCTTGGCGACGAGGATCTTGTCCACGCGGCGCCCGTCCATGTCCACGATCTCAAAACGCCAGCCGCCGAAGACGATGCGGTCCCCCTCCTTCGGCACGCGGCGGAGCAGCGCGAGCATGAGGCCCGCCACCGTGTGGTAGGTGCCAGGCTGCGGCAGCACCGGCAGGTCGAGGCGTGCTTTCAGCTCGTCGCTCGGCATCATCCCGTCCAGCAGCAGGCTGCCGTCGTGGCGCTCCACCGCGGGACCGGCGGAGGGCAGGCTGGCAGGCGCACCGAGCTCGCCGACGATGGCTTCGAGCAGGTCGGAGGCGGTGACGACGCCCTCGAAGGAACCGTACTCGTCCATCACGAGCGCGAGGCCGAGCGGGTCCTGGCGGATGCGCTCCAGCGCGTCGAGCGCCGACAGGTTGTCGGGCAGCACCATGGGCCGGCGCAGGGCCGCCGCGACCGAAAGGGGGGTGCCGGAGAGGACCTGGTCCAGCAGGTCCTTGGCTGCGACGACCCCGACCACGTTGTCCACCCGCCCGTCCGCCACGATGAAGCGGTTGACGGTCTCGCCCTTCAGCTTCTCCGAGACCTCCTCCGGCGTCGCGGCGCGGTCGAGCCAGACGATCTCGGGACGCGGCGTCATCAGGGCGCGGATGGGCTTGTCGGCCAGGCGGAGGACGCGCTCGATCATGTGGCGCTCCTCCGTCTCCAGCGCACCGGCCTGGGCGCCCTCGGCCACCACGGCCTTCACCTCCTCTTCCGTCACGGACTGCTCGATTGGGTGGTTGGCGCCCAGCAGGCGCAGCACGAGGTTCGAGGAGGAAGACAGCACCCAGACCACCGGCGCCGAGATGCGGGACAGCTTGGACATGGGGCGTGCGACCAGCGCCGCGATCCGCTCGGGGTGGCGGAGCGCGAGCTGCTTCGGCACCAGCTCCCCCAGGATAAGGGAGAGATAGGTGATGAGCACGACGACGAGAACAAGCGCCACCTCGGTGCCATAGGGGGCGACGCCCGGGATGGCGTCCAGCACCGGGCCGAGGGTGGCGGAAAGCCGCGCGCCGCCGAAGGTGCCGGCCACGACGCCGATAAGGGTGATGCCCACCTGAACCGTCGGCAGGAAGCGCTGCGGGTCGTCCGCCAGCTCCATCGCGACGGTGGCCCCGGGTGAGCCGGCGCGCTCGAGCGCCGTCAGCCGGGCGCGCCGCGCGGAGACGATCGCCAGCTCGCTCATGGAGAAGACGCCGTTCAGCAGCACCAGGAGGAGGACGATGCCGATTTCGAGGAGCGCCGACATGATGGGGGTTGGGTTCCTTCGCTGAGCATGGGAGGCTGGACGGCCGATCGGGGAGATAACACCCAAGGCCCCCGGCGGTCGTCCCCTGCCTTTGTTTTACACTGCGCAACATCATCACGCTGCGCCGCAATATTGCCGCGATTGGGCCGGACCGGCGCCTCAGCCGGAACGCTTCATCAGGGTGAGCGCAGGTCTCTCCCGCTCCATGTCGCCCGGATCGGCCGGGTGGTGGACGGGGGCGCCGCGCCGGAGCCCTGCACGCGATGAACGCGCTCGCCGCCCCGCGCCCTTCCAACAACCCCGAACCCATGCTGTCCGGTTCGCGTCCCCCGCCGTCCTCCGTGGCGGGGCGCCTCGGGCGGCACCGCGTCACCCTCGCGATCCTGCTGGTCGTTGCCCTCGCGCATCTTGGCGCCTGGTGGGCGATGAACCGCCCGGTCTCGATGCCTGACTTCCGGGGCCAGGTGAACGGCCTCGCCTTCGCCCCCTATCAGCGCGGCCAGAGCGCCGAGGGCACGAACTGGCCCACGCCCGACCAGATCGAGGGCGACATCCGCCGTGTCTCGGGCATGACGCGCCACATCCGGACCTACGCCGTCCACGGCGGGATGGAGCGGATCCCGGAGATCGCGCGCGCCGCCTATCCCGACATGCGGGTGACGCTCGGCTCCTGGCTGGACCGGCGGCTGGACCGCAACGCCGCCGAGATCCGCCGCCTCGTGCAGGTGGCGCGCGAGAGCCGCAACGTCGAGCGCGTGCTGGTCGGCAACGAGGCCGTGCTGCGCGGCGACGTGACCCCCGCGCAGATGGTCGGCTACATCGAGCAGGTACGGCGCCAGGTGCGCCAGCCCGTCTCCACCGCCGAGCCCTGGCACGTCTGGATGGACCACCCCGAGCTCGGCAACGCGGTGGACTACATCACCATCCACCTGCTGCCTTACTGGGAGGGGCTGCCGGTCGATAACGCGCTGCGCTTCATCATGGAGAAGTACGACGCCGTGCGGGCGCGCTTCCCCGGCAAGCGCGTGGTCATCGGCGAGGTCGGCTGGCCCTCCGACGGCGTGGCGCAGGGCGCCGCCCGCGCGAGCCGCGTGAACCAGGCGCTGTTCATGCGCAGCTTCTTCAACATCGCCGAGGCCCGCGGCCTCGAGTACTTCGTGATGGA
Source organism: Roseomonas aerilata DSM 19363 (assembly GCF_000711725.1). GTDB lineage: Bacteria > Pseudomonadota > Alphaproteobacteria > Acetobacterales > Acetobacteraceae > Roseomonas > Roseomonas aerilata. Next base: position 56,223 of record NZ_JONP01000018.1, read on the forward strand.
GGCCTTCGACCAGCCCTGGAAGACCTCCTTCGAGGGCCGTGCGGCCGGCCACTGGGGCATGTACGACCTCGACCGCGCGCAGAAGTGGCCGCTGACGGGCCCCGTGCAGGAGACGCCGGCCTGGCTCGGCTGGGCGCTGGGCGCGAGCTTCGCGGCCTTCCTCTCGGCCTTCTTCTTCCTCTCCCGCCGGCCCGACATCCGCTGGCAGGGCAAGCTGATGCTCGCGGCTCTGTCGCAGGGGTTCGTGGCGCTCGGCACCTGCGTCGTGCTGGCGATGAGCGAGACCTACATGTCGACGACCGCGGGCGTGGTCTGGAGCCTGCTGGTCGCGGGGCAGGTGCTGCTGCTGGCGATCCTGCTCTCGGACGGCTTCGAGCTGGCTGAGACCGTCTGGGGCCGCGTGAGCAAGCGCCAGTGGGCGCCGGTGCCCGCGCCCGAGGGCACCCCGCTGCCCAAGGTCTCGATCCACCTGCCGATCTGCAACGAGCCGCCCGCGATGGTCCGGGAGACGCTCGATGCCCTCGCCGCCCTCGACTACCCCGACTTTGAGGTGCTGGTGGTGGACAACAACACCACCGACCCGGCGCTCTGGGAGCCGGTGGCCGAGCACTGCGCGCGGCTCGGCGCCCGCTTCCGCTTCTTCCACCTTGGCAAGTGGCCCGGGTTCAAGGCGGGGGCGCTGAACTTCGCCCTGCGCGAGACGGCGCCGGACGCCGCCGTGATCGGCGTGCTCGACAGCGACTACACCGTGCGACCGGACTGGCTGCGCCGGATGGTGCCGTTCTTCAACCGCCCCGAGGTCGGCTTCACCCAGTCGCCGCAGGACTACCGCGACGCGCATGGCGGCCTCTTCAAGCGGCTGATGTTCTGGGAGTATGCCGGGTTCTTCAAGGCGGGGATGGTCACGCGCAACGAGCGCAATGCCATCATCCAGCACGGCACGATGACCCTCATCCGCAAGTCCGCGCTGGTTGGCGCCGCGGTGGAGGGCAAGGCCTGGGCGGAGTGGTGCATCTGCGAGGACAGCGAGCTCGGCCTTCGCCTGATGCGGCGGGGCTGGGAGGCGGTCTACTGCCCGGACTCGATGGGCCGCGGCGTGATGCCCGATGACTTCTCGGCCTATCGCAAGCAGCGCCACCGCTGGGCCTTCGGCGCGGTGCAGATCGTGAAGGGCCACTGGCGCGCGCTGCTCAACCCCTTCAACCGCAGCCTCACCCAGGGCCAGCGCTTCCACTTCGTCATGGGCTGGATGCCCTGGCTGGGCGATGCGCTGGGGCTGGCCTTCGTGCTCGGCGGCCTCGTGTGGTCGGTCGGCCTGGTGCTGATCCCCCTGACGCGGCTCTACCCGTCCTTCGACCTCTTCGGGATGCACCTGCAGACCGAGGGGCTGCGGACCGCGCTCGTCGCCGCCGGGCTGTCCGACGAGTTCCCGATCACCCTCTTCATGATCCCGAGCCTCGGCCTCTTCGCCTTCAAGCTCGCGCAGATCTGGACGCTCTACCGCGCCCGGGTCGCCTGCGGGCCTTGGGACCGGCTCGGCGCGGCGCTGGGCGGCCTGGCGCTGACGCACACGATCGGCAAGGCGGTGTGGCAGGGCTTCTTCAAGCGGCGCGCGCACTTCGCCCGCACGCCGAAGATGGAGAACGCGCCCGCCCTGGTGCAGGGACTGATGACGGCGCGGCAGGAGGGAATGGTGATGCTGCTCCTCTGGCTCGCGGCCGCCGGCATCACCCTCGCCCATCGCGGCGGCACGTGGGAGGCGATCCTCTGGACCGTGATCCTGCTGGTGCAGTCGGTCCCCTACCTCGCGGCGGTGTCGATGGCGCTGGTGGCGGCCATGCCGGCGCGACAGACGTCGGCGGTGCTGGGTGCGGTTTCCGCCCAGTCCTCCGCAGGGCAGGCAGTGGCGCGGACGGAGATGCGCTAGCTGCGCTTCAGGCCGATCGGTACGGGCCGCGAGGGTGACCTCGCGGCCCGTTCCATTTTTGATGCAAGAAGTGAAAATGGTTAACGATGTTTGAAGATACGAGACGGGGAGGAAAGGCGTTAAGGCCTCACTAACGCTTCAGGAGCCCGTAGCGAATGGCCGAGATCCTTCCCCTCACCCGCAGCCCGCAGGAGCGGCTCCAAGCCGCGCTCCGGCTTCTCGCCCTGGCGCAGGAGGAGCAGCGCGTGGCCGTGAACGCCTTCCGCGAGAACCTGTATGTGCTGCGCGACACGACGGCGAAGCTGCAGGACAGCGTGCACGGCTGGAACCGCGCCGTGGCCGCGACCGGCAAGGACCTGGAGACCGCGCGGGAGGCCGTGCAAACGCTGGCGAGGACCGCCGCCGCCATGTGACTCGCGCCGCCGTTCGTCAGAGCGGCCGCACATGAGTGGCGGAGCGCAGGACGGCCGGCAGGAAACCGCAGGCCTCGTAGAAGCGCCCCGCCGCCGCCGGGGCACGGACCCGCACGGAATGGAATCCGTGCCCCCGCGCCGCCTCCACGATCGCCTCCACCAAGGCGCGCCCTAATCCCCTCCCCCGGTGCGCGGAAGCGACGTAGAGACGGCGGACGCGGCCTGTCGAGGCGTCCTCGGCATAGGGGTCGACGGTCAGGCCGCCCATCCCCGCCAGCGCGCCGTCCTGCCAAGCGGCGAAGAGCGCCTCTCCCGGCGCGTCGAAGCGCATGGCGCCGCTGCGCCAGTCCTCCTCCAGCACCCGCAGCATCTTCCAGCCCTCCGCCATCGCTGTTTCTCGAAGCTGGGAGAAGCCGGGCGGCAGGGCGCCCACCCGCGTGACGGCAATGCTCATCCGCCGCGATGGACAACGTGGAGCTTGTTGCCCTCGGGGTCGCGCATGTAGGCGCCGTAGTAGTCGGGGGCATAGCGCGGGCGTGGGCCGGGAGCGCCCTCGTCCGTGCCGCCATGGGCGAGGGCGGCGGCGTGGGCCGCGTCCACCGCCTCTCGGCTCGGCGCCATGAAGGCGACCATGCAGCCGTTGCCCGGCGAGGGAGGCCGGCCGTCGAAGGGTTCCTGCACGTCGAAGGTCGGATGGCGCTGGCCGGGCGCGCGCCAGCAGACACCGCGCGGGCCGCCGGCCGAGTCCGGTCCCCGTTCGAGCCCGAGAGGAATGAGCACCGCGTCGTAGAAGCGCGCCATCGCCTCCACGTCGCGCGCGCCGACCATCACGTGACTGAACATCGCCCTACCTCGTCGCCTCGTTGGCGCCAGGACGAAGGCGCAGGCCGGGGCGAAGGTTGCGGAAGGGCAGCGTCGCGGGATCGGCCACCACGGGGCCGGGCGCGGCGACGACGAGCACGCGCTCGGCGATCGGGCCGAAATCGGCTCGGAAATGGACACTGGACTTCACCGCCACGATGGCTTCCTGCGCCGGTTCCACGCCGAGATGGCGGAAAAGGGCGAGGTCGTACGCCTGCATCTTGCGGCTCGTCACGATCGCCCGCACCCCGCCGATGGAGATGAGCGCGGAGGGTCCGAGATCAGCGGGGTTGCCGCCGGCCATGGCGCCCGTGCAGGTGAAGCGCCCGTTGGAGAGGCGTAGCACCCGCGCGCTGACATCCAGCGGCGCGCCGTCGCTCTTGCCGCCGAGGCGGAGCGAGACGGTCGCCCCCTCCCCCGCCTTGTGGCACGCGCGCGCGCTCTCGGCGTCGTTGATGGAGCCGAGCACGGCCTTATTCGCCTTCTGCCGCACGAGTTCTGCCAGGAGGCCGGTGGTGTCGCCGTGGCCGCCACCGCCGGGATTGTCCTGCGTGTCCGCGAGGATGACGGGGCGCGCAGCCTTCACCTTCATCGCCTCCGCGACCGCGCGGTCGGCGGGGAGGATCTCGCCGGCAAAGTCGCGTTCCCTGCGGTTCAGAAGGGCAAGGAACTCGTCGGCCGCGGCGTCCGCCGCGGGTTGCTCGGCCGCATAGGCGGCGATGGCCATGCCGCAGCCCGGGAAGTCGGCGTAGGGAAAGCCGAAGCAGAAGGCGAGCTCCGCGACTCCGTGTCGCGTGGCGATGCGCTCGCGCTCGGCGAAGACCTCGCTCATAGGGGGGACCAGCGTGCATTGGCTGGTGATGGGCAGGAGGAAATCCACCTGGCGGAAGGCACGGGCGAAAGGGCGGCCGCGGCGGGCACGCTCGACCAGCAGGCGCAGCGCGCGGGCGCCCGCCTGCTTCATGTCCACATGCGGGTAGGTGCGGAACGGCGAGAGCGCATCGGCGCGCTCCACCATCCCGGCCGTGAGGTTGCAGTGGGGATCGAGGCTGCAGACAAGCGGCATGTCCGGCCCGGCGACGGCGCGCACGCGGCGCAGCAGCTCGCCCTCCGCGTCCGGGAAGGCCTCGGCGACCATGGCGCCGTGCAGGTCGAGATAGACGCCGTCGAGGGGGCCCTGTGCCAGGGCCTCGATCAGGTCGGAAACGATCCAGGCAGCGACGCGCTCAAAGGCCTCGGCGGTGACCGGCCCGGCCGGGTTGGCGAAGGCCCAGGAAAGGGGCGCGACCGCGATGCCGCTGCGCTCGGCGGCCGCGATGGCGCCGGCGGCGGGGACGCCGGTGGTGCGGAGACCGTCGAGCAGCGTGGCCGGCCGCATCGGCGCGGGCCAACCGCCGGGTTCGGCGAAGTCCCGCCAGCCCGTCGCGATGGGGGCGAAGGAGTGGCTCTCGTGCAGGAAGCCGCCGATGGCGATACGCATGCTCAGCCCTTCGCGATGCCGGCCGTGGCGAGGACGGCGTCGGCCAGGACGAGCATCCCGGCCTCCGCCTGGGACGGGGTAATGCTCTCGGCCTCGTTGTGGCTGATGCCGCCGAGGCAGGGGGTGAAGATCATGACGCTCGGCACCTGGCGGGCGACATAGACGGCGTCGTGCCCGATGCCGGTGGGCATGTCGCGGAAGCGGAGGTTGCGGCCCGCCGCGGCATCGCGGAGGCGCCCGGCCAGGGCGGGGTCGAAGCCGGTCTGGGGGAAGGACCAGAAGGGGGTGACCTCGACCTCCACGCCTCGTTCGGCGGCGACCGCACGGGCGCGCTCGTGCAGGGCCTCGGCCATGCGGTCGAGCGCGGCCTCGTCGCCGTTGCGAAAATCAACGCTGAAGGCGGTGCGGGAGGGGACCACATTGCGGCTGGAGGGCTCGACGGCGATGCGGCCGACGGTACCGCGAGCGTCGCCGCCGGCCTCGCGGGCGATGGCCTCGATACCCCGGACAAGGAGAGCGGCGGCGACGAGCGCGTCGCGGCGGTGGGACATGGCGCCGCCGGCATGGGATTCCTCGCCCGCGACGGTCACGTCGAACCATTGCTGGGCCAGGGCGTGGGTGACGACGCCGATATCGAGGCCTTCCCTCTCGAGGATCGGGCCCTGCTCGATGTGCAGTTCGAAATAGGCCTCGAGGTCGTGGAGGCCCGCCGGATCCGCCTCGCCGCTCCAGCCGATGGCGGCGAGCGCATCGCCGAAGCGCGTGCCCTCGGGGTCGCGGATGTCGAGCACCTCCGCCTCCGTGAAGGCGCCCATGGCGGCGCCGCTTCCCATCATCGGCGGGGAGAAGCGGGCGCCCTCCTCGTTCGTCCAGTTGATGAGGAGCAGCGGGGCCTCGGTCTCCGTGCCGGCCTCGTGCAGCGCGCGCATCACCTCAAGCCCGGCCAGCACGCCGAGCACCCCGTCGAACTTGCCGCCCGTGGGCTGGGTGTCGAGATGGCTGCCGATGGCGACAGGCCGGCGGGAGGCGTCGCGGCCCGGGCGCAGCAGCGCCATGTTGCCCAGGCGGTCGGTGGTCAGCGCGAGGCCGACCTCCGCGCCCCAGCGGGCGAGAAGCGCCCTGCCCTCTCCGTCGAGTGCCGTCAGCGCCTGGCGGTTGCAGCCGCCCTTCGGCGTGGCGCCGATCCGCGCCATCTCCATCAGCGAATCCCAGAGGCGCGCGCCGGAGAGCGGGATGTTGCTCACGCCGCGCGCTCCACCCCGCACCACTCGGCCATCAGCAGCGCGATGCTGCGCGTGATGGCGTGCATGGAGGCGAGGGAGACGCTCTCGTCGATGCCGTGGATGTCCTGGGCGTCCGGGCCGAAGCAGGCGACGGGCGTGTCCTGGTAGAGGGTGAAGAAGCGGCCGTCCGTCAGGCCCGTCGCGGGATAGTCGCGCAACTCGGCGCCCGCCACGTCGGCGTAGCTGCGGCGGGCGAGGCGGCAGATCTCGCTCTCCATGTCGAAGGCGCAGGCATCGGCCATGAAGCCCTTGAACTCGAGCGCCACCTTCGTGCCGCGCAGCGCCGGGTCGGCCGCGGCTTCCGCAACGATGCGCTCGATGTCCGCCTTGGTCTGCGCGGCGCTGTAGCCGAGCATGACGCCGACGCGGAGACCGATGCGCGCGCGGGTCGGCACGCTGCTGTTCCACTCCCCGCCCTCGATCGTGCCGAGATTGACGTTGACCGGATGGTTCACGCCGCGGAAGGCCGCGTGGACATTCTCCGCCCGGTTGCGCTCGTTCTCGTAGTCCTTGAAGCGACGGGCGATGGCCATGGCGGCCTCGATCGCGTTGATGCCCGCATGCATGTCCCGCACATGCGTTGGGCGGCCGGTGACGGTGACCCAGGCCCAGACGACGCCTACTTCCGCCGAGTACATGGCGGCCATGGACGGGCCGGGCTCGGGGATCACCACGGCATCGGTGCGCGGCATGGCGAGCATGGTGGCGAGCGCGCCGTTGCCCGAGCACTCCTCCTCGATCACCGCCTGCATCTGCACGGGGGCGGCGGGCTGCAGGCCGGCGAGGCGCAGCGCCTGGAAGGCCGTCAGATAGGAGACGATGCCGGCCTTCATGTCGCCGGCGCCGCGTCCAAACATCCGGCCATCGCGCACCGAGGGCTCGAAGGGCGGGGTGATCCAGAGGTCGGCCGCGCCCTCGGGCACCACGTCCACATGGCCCTGGAGCGCGAGGCTGCGGCCGCGGACCTCGCGGGGCGTGTGGATGGCCGCCACGTTGTCGCGGCCCTCGTAGGAGATGAGCGGCGGCGAGAAGCCGGGATGGTCGCGGAGCCTCTCCGGCAGGGTCGGGATGCGCCTCGGGGCGAGGCCAAGCGATTCGAGGTTCGCGGCCATGAGGTCGAGCGCCCCGGCCTCGTTCCCCAGGGTGGAGGCGCAACGGACCAGGGCGGCGAGGCGGTCGGTGGCCTCGCCCTCCAGGGCCGTGACGGCGTCGAGGATGGCGCGGCGGGCGCCGGGGTCGAGATCGGGCATGGGCTGTCCTGGCCGGGTGGAGGCGCGGCAGGCTAACCGCTTCGCGCCGGGTGTCGAGGCGGGGGGACGAGGCATGAGCGAACCCGACGTCCGAGATCGCCGCGGCGCGTGGACAAGCATCCTGCCGGTCCATAGGGTCGGCGCCCATGCAGGCCTTTGACCACCCGCTGGAATCGGCGCACGCGCCGCAGTTCTTCCTCATGCGGGGCGTGTTGCGCCCCAACTTCGAGGTGCCCGCCCGGGCGGCGGCGCTGCGGGAGGGGCTCCGCTCCCTCGGCATCGCGCCTGGCCTTCCGGAGCCGGCGGCGCGGGCGGCGCTGGAGGGGGTGCACACGCCGGACTACCTCGACTGGCTACGGGATGCCGCCGCCGAATGGGCGGCCATCCCCGGCGCGGGGCAGGAGGTGGTGGCGAACATCCATCCCTCGCCTGAAATGCTCGCCCAGGGCGCGCGCCCGTCATCCAAGGCGGTGGGGCGCGCGGGGTGGTACACGGCGGACACCGCCTGCCCAGTCGGGCCTCGCACCTATGAGGCGGCAGCCGCCGCGGCCGGTTGCGCGCTGGCGGCGGCCGGGATCGCCGCGCGGGGCGGCACGGCCTATGCGCTCTGCCGCCCGCCCGGGCACCACGCCTACGCCGCGCGCGCCGGTGGGCACTGCTACATCAACAACGCCGCGCTGGCCGCTCAAGCGCTGCGCGACGCCGGAGCGGACCGGGTGGCGGTGCTCGACATCGACAGCCATCACGGAAACGGCACGCAGGGCATCTTCTGGTCCCGCGGCGACGTGCTGACCGTCTCCATTCATGCCGATCCCGACGCTTATTACCCCTGGTTCGTCGGCCACGCCTCCGAGACGGGCGGCGGCGAGGGCGCCGGCTTCAACCTAAACCTCCCGCAGCGCATGGGCACGGGCGACGAGCACTGGCTGGAGGCCGTGGCCGCCGGGATCGCGCGCGTGCGCGCCTACGGGGCGGAGGCGCTGGTCGTCTCCCTCGGCTTCGATGCCTCCGAGCACGAGCCGCTGGCCGCCCTGCGGGTGACCGAGGAGGGCTTCGCGCGCGCGGGCGCCGCCATCGCCGGCCTTCGCCTGCCGGCCGCCATCGTGCAGGAGGGGGGCTACAACACCGAGGTGATCGGCGGGCTGCTGGCGCGCTTCCTCGGGGCCTGGGGCGGTTGAGCCTCGCGCGCGTCACGACCTTCTCCTTCCACGGCGTCGAGGCGGTTCCGGTCGAAGTTCAGGTTCAGGTGGCCGCGGGGCTGCCGGCCTTCACCGTGGTCGGGTTGCCGAACAAGGCGGTGGGCGAGAGCCGCGAGCGGGTGCGGGCGGTGCTCTCGGTACTCGGCCTCTCGCTGCCGCCGAAGAGGATCCTCGTGAACCTGGCGCCGGCCGACCTCGTGAAGGAGGGAAGCCATTTCGACCTGCCCATTGCGCTCGGGCTGCTCGCGGCCATGGGCGTGATCCCCGTCGATGAGTTGGCGGGCTATGCGGCCATGGGGGAACTGGCGCTGGACGGCACGATCGGGCCCGTGGCCGGCGTGCTGCCCGCGGCACTGGCCTGCGCGGCGCGTGACCTCGGCCTCGTCTGCCCGGCCGAGCAGGGGACGGAGGCGAGCTGGGCAGGGGCGACGGAAGCTCTGGCGGCGCCGGACCTCCGCACGCTGATCGCGCATTTCCAGGGACGCCAGGCGCTCTCGCCGCCATCCAGCCCGCCCCCGGCCGTGCACGAGGTGGGCGGACCCTGCCTTTCGGAAGTGCGGGGGCAGGAGAGCGCCAAGCGCGCCCTCGAGATCGCGGCGGCCGGGGCGCACAACCTGCTGATGATCGGCCCGCCGGGCTCGGGCAAGTCGATGTTGGCCGCCCGGCTGGCGGGCTTGTTGCCCGACCTCTCCCCGGCGGAGGCGCTGGAGGTCAGCCTCGTGCGCTCCGTCGCCGGCGGGCTGGAGGCGGGGCGGATCAGCGCGCGGCCGCCCTTCCGCGACCCGCACCACTCCGCATCCCAGGCGGCGTTGACCGGGGGTGGGCCGCGCGCCCGGCCGGGCGAGGTAAGTCTGGCGCACCGGGGCGTGCTGTTCCTCGATGAGCTGCCTGAATTTCCGCGCCCGGCTCTGGAAGCGCTGCGACAGCCGCTGGAGAGCGGACGGGTCACCGTGAGTCGGGCGGCGGCCCATGTCTCCTATCCGGCACGCGTGCAGCTCGTGGCCGCGATGAACCCTTGCCGCTGTGGCTATCTTGGCACCGCCGGGCGGGAGTGCGGGCAGGCGCCGCGCTGCGGAGAAGCCTACCAGGGAAAGCTCTCGGGCCCGCTGCTCGACCGCATCGACCTGACGATCGAGGTGCAGCCGATCGCGCCGAGGGAGTTGGCCCGCGCGCCCTCGGGCGAGACGAGTGCCGTGGTCGCGGCGCGCGTGGCGGCGGCGCGCGAGGTGCAGCGGGCGCGCTACGAGGGGCACCGTTTTTCGACGAACGCGGAGGCGCCCGTGGAGGCGATCCGGGAGGGCTTCGCCGCCGAGGCGCTAGGGCTGTGCGAGACGGCGGCGGAGCGGCTCGGCCTCACCAACCGGGGCTTCACCCGGGCACTGCGGGTAGCCCGGAGCATCGCCGATCTGGCGTTGGAGCCGGTGGTCAGCCGTGCACAGGTGGCGGAGGCGTTGGGCTTCCGGCTGCGGAAGCCCAACGCCGGATAGCTTACGCGGCGGCGGGGTCGCCGGGCGCCGTTTCCCAGGCGAGGCCGACCAGCGCCACCACGCGCCGCCCGCCGGCAGCCGGGCGCGTCACGATCAGCCCCTGCTCCTCGATCCAGCCGAGCAGTCGCCGCGCGCGCCCGGCGGAGCGGCTGCCATAGGCGCGCGCGATGGCGGCGTCGGAGGGACAGGGAAGGCCCTGCCGCGCCGCATGGGCGAGGAGGAGGAAGACGCCCTGCGTATCCTCCGGCAGGGTGTCCGCGCGCGCGGCGGCCTCGGGCCAGCCGGGGTCGTTCGCGGCCTCCGGCGGCACGCCCGCGCGGGCAACGGCGAGCATCCGGCGGAAGGCCGGCAGCTCAGGCGGGCGCCCGGCCACGGCGTGAATGCGCAGCCGAACGAGAAGATCCTGGTAGAGCACGCCGATGGGCCGGAAGGCGGCGTCGGGCTCCTCGAGCATGGTGTGGAGGATGGCCGCGATCCGCGCCTCGCGCTCGGCCTCCTCCTCCGGCGTCGGTTCAGGCTCTGCGACGCGGGGCACGGCAGGACGCGCCTGCGCGAGCTGCGCCAGCATGTCCTGCGGGGGGATCGGCGGCGGGCGGCGTGCGGCGCGTGGCACGACCGGGTCCGGGGCGGCGAGGATCAGCTCCCGCGCCTCCTCCGGCCCGGTCTGCGGCAGCGGGGTCAGGGTGGGTCCCGCGCCGCGGCTTTCGGTTTCCACGGTGCCGATGCGGATGGGTAGCGGGCGGCGGGAGAGTGCGGGGCCGAGGCCGATGAAGTGACCGCGCTGGAGGTCGCGGAAAGCCTCCGCCTGGCGCCGCTCCATCCCCAGCAGGTCGGCGGCGCGGGCCATGTCGATATCGAGGAAGGTTCGGCCCATGAGGAAGTTCGAGGCCTCCGCAGCCACGTTCTTCGCGAGCTTCGCCAGGCGCTGCGTCGCGATGATGCCGGCCAGGCCCCGTTTGCGGCCGCGGCACATGAGGTCGGTCATGGCAGAGAGCGAGGCGCGGCGGGCGTCGTCGGACACGTCGCCGCCGGCCGCGGGGGCGAAGAGTTGGGCCTCGTCCACGACGACGAGCATGGGCGTCCAGTGGTCGCGCTCGGCGTCGAAGAGGCCGCCGAGGAAGGCGCTGGCGTGGCGGAGCTGGCGGTCGGTCTCCAGGCCTTCGAGGTTTAGCACGACGGAGACGCGGTGACGGCGCACGCGGTCGCCCGCGGCGGCCATTGCCTCCTCCGCATGGGCGGCGGCATCGATGACGAGGTGGCCGAAGCGGTCGGCAAGCGAGGTGAAGTCGCCCTCGGGGTCGATGACAGCCTGCTGCACCCAGGGGGCGGATTGTTCCAGGAGGCGGCGAAGAAGGTGCGACTTCCCGCTGCCGGAATTGCCCTGCACCAGCAGACGCGTGGCGAGAAGCTCCTCAAGGTCCAGCCGCGCCGGGCCCGTGTTCGCCTGCCCGATCTCGATGCCGACCGTCATGCCCCCTGCCCCTCTTACCCGCCCAGGCCGACCCTCCGCGGGCCGGCTCCTATAAGCCTATCGGGCTGGGCTGTGCAGGCCTGGCGAGGCGCCTATTGCTGCGCCAGGCGGGAGACGCAACCGTACCAGTCGCGCCCGGAGACGCCGGCGTCCGGCACGGAAAGGGCGGGCATCTCGACCCCCGGTCCCTGCACCGTGGCGGTTCCTCCGCCGAGGAGGTCGCGCACATAGGCCTCGCCCCGCTCGTCCAGCGGAAGGGTGGCGAGGGCCGTGCGGCCGGTGCCACGGGCCGGGGCCTCCCAGTTCCCGTCCTCGCCCCGGAAGACGATGCGGGCCCGGCCGTTCGCCCGGCGGCTCGGCGCGGCGGCGGAGAAGGTGACACTCTTGCCTGGGCCGGCGGTGATGCCGAGCGTCGCCTCCTTGTGCGCGACCTGGGCGGTGCAGCGGTCCCCAGCGACGCCGAAGGACCAGGCGCCGTCCACCCGGCTCGGCAGTGGCCGCGCTGGCGCACGTGCCACCCGCGGCGTCACCACCGGCGCCGGTGGCGGGGGGGTCTGGCAGGCGGCGAGGGTGAGGAGGGAGAGGAGGAGAGGCGCAACCGGCCTCATGAAGGCGGCCCGCCGACGGCGAAGCCGTACCAGGGGCCGGCCGCGTAGCGCCGGGAGCTGCGGGAGACGGTAAGCACGCGCCAAGCATAGCGGCCTGGACCGGAAAGCTGCAAAAGCTGCGCGTCGGGCGCCTCCGCATAGGCGGCGAAGGTCTCGCTCCAGCCCTGGGAAGATTCCGCGGCGCGGCCGGTCCCGAGCGATACGACCTCGACGAAAATGGGGTTGGGCCGGGCTTCCAGGGGTGCGCTCCAGGCGAGCACGACGCCCCGCCAGCCGGCATCGGCGGGCAGGGTCGCGCCTTCCGGCGGATAGACGGGCGTGGCGGCGAGCGGCGCGGGCACCTCGTCCTCGACCGGCGGCTCACGCTCCTCCGCGGGGGTGCCGGGTGCGGCGAGGGCGATCTCGATCGTGCCGGGGCGGGGAACCGCGCCACTGGCCAGGCCGAGCTGCGGCACGACGCCGTCGAGCCCGGCAAGACGCGCGACACGCCCCGCGGCCTCGCGATCCTCACGGAAGAAGTAGCTGAGGCTCGGTCCTACCGGCGGGCGGGCTACCGGGAAGGGCGCGCCGACGGAAATACCAGCTCCCGCCAGCGCGGCGGCCACCGCACTGGCGCGGCGCGCCGCCTCGGCGACCCCGCGGGGATAGGTCACGACCACCCGGACCATGGCACCCGTAGGCAGCCCGGCAATTCCCGTGGCGGCGCGGGTGGAGGGGGGCGGAGGCGGTGACGGAGCGAGGGCCATGCTCGCGGGACCGGCCAGCTCCGCTGAGGTCCCTGTCGCGGGTTGCGGCGCGCTGGCAGGACGTACCACTGAGCGAGGCGCTTCGGTCAGGGCGACCCAGGTCAGGCCGCCCAGCACGAGCGCCGCGCCGGTCACGAGGGCGAGCACCGGGAGTCGGGAGCGCGGCTCTGGTTCCTCTTCCGGCATTGTGGCGGGCACAAGCGAGAGATCGGCGCGGCGGGGAACGATTTCGAGCGGACCGGCCCGGCTCGCGGTCGGTTCGGGGGCCGGCGCATCCTCACGGGCCTGATCGTGGGGTGCGGCCTCGGCCCGCAGCGCGGCCGCTTCCCGGACGTGGCTCGCCGTCACGTCGCGCTGGCCGGTCATGTCGGCCTCGTGGAAGGCCATGGCGAGCAGCAGGTTCAGCAGGCGCGGCGTGCCGGCGGAGAGCTCAGACAGCGCGGCGGCGGCCTCGTCGGTCAGCCGGGACGAGTCGAGTTCGGCGATGATCATGCGCGCCGCGAGGTAGGAGCGGATCTCGGCCTGCGGGATCGCATCCAGCTTCACCACCCGGTGCGGCCAGGGGGCGATGCGCCGCGCGAGGGCCGGAAGGCCGACGAGCACGGCGAAGCAGCCCTCGCGCTCGGCCACCTCCTCCAGCGCTGCCTCGCTCATCCGGTCCGCCTCGTCCACCAGCAGGACCTCGGTGTCGGGTCGGGCTTCGAGTGCGCCCTCGGCGGCGTCGCCGCTCTCGAGGCGCTGGACGCGGATGGATTGTGGGCGCAGCGCGGCCTCGATATCGCGCAACAGGCAGGTCTTGCCGACGCCGGGCGGGCCGAGCAGCGCCACCAGGTGCTCCCCGGTGGCGAAGGCCTGCAGGATCGCGCGCCGCGCCGCGGCCCAGCCGGCATGGGGCACGGGGACGGATCCGCCGGTTGCGCGTGGAATCGTGATCGGGCCGGCTACCATGCCTCTTTATGTCCCGGCGCCCGACTTCGTCACAATGGTTCCGCAAGCGATCGAACCGTATCGGTTCATCAAGGTTCGGTGTCCGGGACGGGCGCCGGCACCCGCCCGTGCATGGCGGCCCTTGCCTGCTATGGTCGGGCAATGAAGAGACTCCTGATCCACGGCGCCCGTGTCCTGCTCCCGGACGCCACGGCCGCCCCGTTCCGCGACCTGCTGATCGAGGAGGGGCGCGTCGCCGCCCTGCTGGAGCCCGGCACGGCGGTGGAGGATGCGGCGCGGCACGACGCGACCGGGCGCCTGGTGATGCCCGGGCTGGTGAACGCCCATACCCACGGGCATGGCGGCCTCTCCAAGGGCATGGGCGACAAGTGGGACCTCGCGCTGCTGCTGACCCATGCCGGCTGGATCGGTGGCTCGCGCGGCCTGGAGGACAAGCGGCTGGCGACCACGCTGACGGCCGTCGAGATGCTGCGGAAGGGCTGCACCGCCGGCTACGACCTTGCCTTCGAGTTCCCGGGGCCGACGGTCGAGGGGCTGCAGGCCATGGCGGAAGCCTATCGGGCCGTGGGGCTGCGGGCGGTGCTGGCGCCGATGGTGGCCGACCTCACCTTCTTCCAGGCGACGCCCGGGCTGATCCAGGCGCTGCCGGAGCCGCACCGAGCACGGGCGGCGGCGATGTCGATGGCGAAGGCCGACGACATTCTCTCGACCATCCACGAGGCAGCGAGGGGCTGGCGCGGCGGCGACGTGCGGCTGGGCTGCGCGCCGACCATCCCGCTGCACTGCTCCGACGACTTCCTCGCGGGGTGCCGGGATCTGGCGGAGGAACACGGGTTGCCCGTGCAGACGCATGTGGCGGAGGCGCGCTACCAGGCGGGCGGCGGGGAGCTGCGCTACGGGACGACCCTTCTCGCCCACATGGATGCGATGGGGTTGGTGGGGCCGCGCTTCAGCGTGGCGCACGGAGTGTGGCTGACGGAGGCCGATCTTGCCCTGATGGCCGAGCGCGGGGCGGGGCTCGCGCATAATCCCGGCTCCAACATGCGCCTCGCCTCCGGGATCGCGCCGGCGCGGGCGGCGATCCGGGCGGGGGTAACGGTCGGGCTGGGCACGGACGGTTCCGGCTCCTCGGACAACCAGAACATGTTCGAGGCGATGCGGCTGGCGGCCTTCGCCTCCCGCCTCTGGGAGGGGGCGGAGGAGAAGGACTGGCTGGGCACGGCGGAGACCGTCCGGCTTGCGACCGAGGGTTCGGCAAAGCTGCTCGGGCTGGAGGCCGGGGCGGTCGCGCCGGGTAAGCTCGCGGACCTGCTCTTCCTCGACCTCTCCCATGTGAACTGGCTGCCCTTCAACGACGCGGCGAATCAGCTTGTCTGGACCGAGGACGGGCTGGCGCTGCGCGAGGTGATGATCGGCGGCGAGTGGAAGTTGCGGGATGGCCGGGTGCTCGGGGTAGACGAGGCGGCTCTGGCACGGCAGGCGCAAGAGGCCGCAGACCGGCTGGCGGCGGCGAACGTCGGCACGCGGGAGTGGTGCGAGGCGGTGGCGCCGCATGTCACCTGCCACTGCCGTGCGCTGGGCTCGCGCTTCACGGCGGCCAAGCGCCTGCTGCCGGCGCATTGAAGGGATAGGGTTCCATGTTGCTGAAGGACCGGGTGGTCGTCGTGACCGGCCCCGCCAAGGGGATGGGCGCGGCGGCCACGCTGTTGATGGCGGACCAGGGGGCGGACCTCGCGCTCGTCGGGCGCGACACCGCCGCGATCGGGCCCGTGGCCGAGGAGGCGCGCGCCAAGGGTCGCCGGGCTGAGATCTATGGCTGCGACATCACCGATGCCGCCGGCGTTGAGGCCATGGCCGCTTCCGTGCTGCGTGATTTCGGGCGGGCGGACGTGCTGGTGAACATCGCGGGCGGCACGGGCCCGCTCGGCAAGACCTTCTGGGAGACGACGCCGGAAGAGTTCCGCGACATCCTCGACCTGAACGTCACGGGTTGCTTCCTGACCATGCGCGCCTTCGCGCCCGCGATGATTGCGGCGAAGGCGGGCAAGATCGTCAATGTCGGCGGCACCTTCGGGCTCCGCGGCAAGGCTGGGCGCGCCGCCTATTCCGCGAGCAAGTGGGGGCTGCGCGGCATTACCAAGTCCGCCGCGCTGGAGCTCGGGCCGCACAATGTCAACGTGAACTGCGTCTGCCCCGGCATGATCGAGGGGCCGCGCTTCGAGAAGGTGCGGGGCGAGATGTCGGCCCGCCTCGGGATCTCGATGGAGGAGGCGCGGCAGGAGTATTCCAAGGACTACGCGCTGCGGCGCATCAGCACGGATCAGGACGTCGCGGGGGCGGTGCTGTTCCTCGCTTCGGAGCTGTCGCGGCAGGTGACCGGGCAGGACCTCGCGGTGGATGGCGGCTGGGTGATCTAATCCGCTTCCCCCGGCCAGAACCATGCGAGGAGGACTAGCGCGGCCAGGAGCCAAAGAAGGACGACCATGGCCGCGCCCGCCGAGCTGACGGGACGGCTGGCGGCGCGCCGTGCCGCCTCGCGGTGCTCGGCCATGACCTCGGGAGGGATCAGGCGGATGGCCAGGAGGATTGCTGGCGGAAGCAGAAGGGCCTCGTCCAGCAGGCCGAGCACTGGGATGAAATCCGGGATCAGGTCGATGGGTGAGAGTGCGTAGGCGGCAATGCCGAGTGCCAATGCCTTGGCGTACCAGGGCGTCCGCGGGTCCCGTGCCGCGAGGTACAGCGCGTGGACGTCCTGCCGGATACGCCGTGCCCAGGCGACAAGGCGATCCAGCATGCTCTTCCTCCTCCGCGACGCCGGTGTGGAACTCGGCCCCTATTCGCATGGCGCGGCCGTGCGGGATAAGAGGCTTTGAAACCTGCGGAGAGCGCGATGCAGCCGATGGCCGACCTTCTCATCACCGGCGGTACGGTGGTGAACGAGACGGGGCGCTTCGTGGCCGACGTTGCGGTCAAGGATGGTGTGATCGCCTTCATCGGCCATGCCTCCCTCGCCCCGCCGGCGCGGGAGGTGATCGACGCGCGCGGGCGCTACGTCATTCCCGGCGCGATCGACGTGCACGTGCACATCCGCGAGCCCGGAATGACGCACAAGGAGGACTGGACCACCGGCACGCGCGCGGCCGCCGCCGGGGGCGTGACCACCGTCTTCGACATGCCCAACACCGACCCGCCGACCTGGGACCTGGAGGCGCTGGCGATCAAGCGCGAGGCGGCGGAGCGGCAGGCGCATGTCAATTTCGGCCTCTACGGCCTCGTGGACGAGCGGAAGCTGGAGAGCCTAGAGCCGCTGATGGACGCGGGCGTGGTCGCGTTCAAGCTCTTCTACGGCAACACCACGGGCAACCTGCCGGCGCCGAACGACGGCGCGGTGCTGGAGGCCTTCGAGGTGCTGGCGGAGCGCGGGCATCGCTGCACGATCCACGCCGAGAATTCGCCCATGCTCTTCTGGCGCGAGAACCGCATGAAGGCCGCCGGGCGCACGGACGACTACGCCCACTGGTGCGCCCGCGCGGATATCGTGGCGCTGGAGAGCCTAAACCGCTGCATCGTGCTCAGCGAGTGGACCGGCGCGCGCATCCACATCGCGCATGAGAGCTGCGCGCGCTCGGTGCCGCACATCAAGGCGGCGAAGGCGCGCGGCGTGCCCATTACGGTGGAGACCTGCCCGCAATACGTGCTCCTGGCGGCCGAGGATCTGGTCGGGGAAGCCGCGCGGATCGGGCGGCTGAACCCGCCGATCCGCGAGGGCGCGCAGCGGGACGCACTGCTGGAGGCGCTGGCGGAGGGGACGATCGACATCCTCGGCACCGACCACGCGCCCCATGCGGTGTCGGAGAAGCAGGACCCCTCGATCTGGGGCAATGCCTGTGGCTTCCCGGGGGTCGAGACCTCCATGCGGCTGATGCTGACGCTGGTGAATGGGGGGAAGCTGACGCTGGAGCAGTATGTGCGGATGGCCGGCGCGGCGCCGGCGCGGGCCTTCGGGCTCTATCCGCGCAAGGGCGTGGTGCAGCCGGGTGCCGATGCCGATCTCGCCATCGTCGATCTCTCGGCCGCGGGCGAGATACGGGGGGCGGAGCTGCACTCCCTCCGCAGCCGCTTCACGCCCTTCGAGGGGATGCGGACGGTGGGCGCGCCCGTCGCGACGATCGTGCGCGGGCGCGTGGTGATGCGGGACGGCGTGGTGGCGGATGCGCCGGGCTGGGGAAGGATGGAGCGGCCGGTGATGCCAGCCCCCTCCCCCCGCAACCTCGCGACGACGACGGCGGCTATTCTGCGGCCAGGCGCGATGCCGATCTCCTGAGCGAGAGGGCGCGCCAGACCTTCTCCGGCGTCAGCGGCATGTCGATGTGGTCTAGGCCCAGCGCGTCGCAGACGGCGGAGACGATGGCGGGGGGTGCGCCGCAGGCACCCCCCTCCCCCGCGCCCTTCACGCCGAGGTCGTTGGTGGGCGTGGGCACGACGTTCAGGCCGAGCTGGAAGTCGCAGCCGTCGCCCGCGCGGGGCAT
The DNA here is from genome assembly GCF_000711725.1 of Roseomonas aerilata DSM 19363. Classification (GTDB taxonomy): domain Bacteria; phylum Pseudomonadota; class Alphaproteobacteria; order Acetobacterales; family Acetobacteraceae; genus Roseomonas; species Roseomonas aerilata. Next base: position 74,425 of record NZ_JONP01000018.1, read on the forward strand.
GCAGTAGTCCTGGAAGGTGCTGGTGAGGAACTGGCCGCTCTCGGGGTCGTAGCGGGCCTCCTCCATCAGCGCCTGGCCGATGCCGGTCATGATGCCGCCATGCATCTGCCCGTGGACGAGCAGCGGGTTGATGACGTTGCCCACGTCATCCACGGCGGCGTAGCGGGCGAGGGTCACCTGACCGGTTTCGGGGTCCACCTCGACCTCGGCGACGTGGCAGCCGTTCGGGAAGTTGCACTCGGTGTCGCGGGTATAGGTCAGCAGTTCGTCGAGGCCGGGCGCCTCCCCTTCGGGCAGCTGCGCGGGGTCGTGGGCGGCGGCGATGACGCGCGGCCAGTCGAGGCCGAGATCGGTGCCTGCGACGCGGAAGCGACCTCCCTCAAGCTCCACGTCCTCGGGTGCGGCTTCCAGGAGGTGAGCGGCAATGCGGCGGGCCTTGGCCACCACCGCGTTGCTCGCGCGCAGCACCGCGACGCCGCCCATCTGGGAGGAGCGCGACCCGCCAGTGCCACTGCCGGCGGGAAGCTCGTCGCTGTCGCCCTGGATGAAGTCCATGGCGGAGGGGTCGATGCCCAGCCGCTCCGCCACGACCTGAAGGAAGGCGGTCTCGTGACCCTGGCCGTGGCTGAAGGTGCCGACGCGAAGCTCGACGCGACCCTCCGGCGTGACGCGCAGGCGGGCTGTCTCGCTATTCAGGCCCCCTGAGGCCTCGATGAAGTAGCCAAGGCCGATACCGCGCAGCCGGCCGCTCGCCCGCGAGGCCGCGCGGCGGGCGGGGAAGCCGTTCCAGTCCGCGAGTGCCAGGGCCATGGCCTGAGTGCCCGCGAAATCGCCGGAGTCGATGAGGTTCCCAACCGCGTTGCGGAAGGGCATCTGCTCAGGGCGGATGTAGTTGCGGCGCCGGATCTCGTCGCGCCCGATGCCGAAGGCCTCGGCGGCGCGATCAAAGAGGCGCTCCATGATGTAGGCGGTTTCTGGGCGGCCAGCACCGCGGAAGGCGTCCGTGGGCACGGTGTTGGTGAAGACGCAGCGCACCTCGTTGTTGATGGCGGTGCAGTCGTAGACGGTCCCCATGATCCGGGCGCCGCCGGTGGTCGGCACGCGCGGGCCCATGTCCTGGAGGTAAGCGCCCATACCCGCGACGGTGCGGATGCGGACGCCGAGGCACTTGCCGTTCGCGTCCAGCGCCATCTCGGCACGCGTGACCTGATCGCGGCCATGAGGGTCGGACTGGAAGGTCTCGGTGCGGCCTGCCAGCCACTTCACCGGGCGGCCAAGTCGCCGGGCGGCCCAGAGAACGAGGGCGTTCTCCGGCATCAGCTTGCCGCGCGCGCCGAAGCCGCCGCCGACATCGGGCGAAACGACGCGGAGCTGCGCGGACGACACCTTCAGCGCGTGCTTCGCCAGGTTGTCCCGCACCCGGTGCGTGCCCTGGCTCGGGCCGTGGAAAAGGTAGCGCCCGGCGGCCTCATCCCACTCGCCGATGGCCACGCGGGGCTCCATCGGGTTCGCGACCATGCGGTTGTTGACGAGGGAGACCGAGACGGTGCGGTAGGCGGCGCGGAAGGCGGCTTCCACCTCCTCCGCGCGGCCGCTGTCCCAGAGGACGGCGGTGTTGTCCGGCCGGCCCTGCCAGACCACGGGCGCACCCGGCTCGGCGGCGGCGGCGGTGTCGGTTACGGCGGGAAGCGGCTCGTAGTCGATCTCGACCAAATCTGCCGCGTCCTGGGCGGCCTGGCGGGTTTCGGCCACGATCAGGACCACGGGGTCGCCGACATAGCGGACGCATTCGGTCTGGAGGATGTCGCGGCCGGGATCGAAGAGCGGCGCGTCGCGGCCAGGCACATCGAAGAGGGTAACGAGGCGGCCGAGGCCGTCCGCCGCCGCGTCGTGGCCTGTCAGCACTGCGAGTACCCCGGGCACGGTCGCCGCAGCATCGGTGCGGATCGCGAGGATGCGCGCATGGGCATGCGGAGAGCGAAGGATCACGGCCTGCGCACAGCCGGGCGGATCGATATCGTCGGTGTAGCGGCCACGCCCGGTGAGGAGGCGGGTGTCCTCGCGCCGACGCAAAGGCTGACCGATCCCGTTCCGCTCCATCCCTGTCCTCCCCATCCTGGCGAGGGGAGTATAGGGCGTCAGGCGCGGCCGGGTAGGCGCCGCGCCTGCGCGCTCAGCGCGCGATGTCCTCCACGGGGTAGCCGAAGGCGGCGACGCCTTCGGAGAGGTAGTCGCCGAACAGCTCCATGCCCGTGAGGTATTCCGCGGCCGTGCCGGCCTCGTTGCGCTCCTTGGCCAGGCGCAGCGTCTCCGCCCACTCGGTCGTGTCGTAGTCGCCACGGCCGATCCAGGTGAGAGCGATCAGCGAGGCCTGCTCGTCCTCGTTCAGCTCGTCAATCAGGCCCTTGAGGGTGTCGGCGAGCGCGTCGGGATCGTTGTCGTCCGCGTTCTCCTCGTCCTGGACGTCCTCGTTGTTACCCTCCTCCTCGAGTTCGCCCACGGCGCGGGCGGCGTCGATGATGCCGGCAATGGTCTCGAGGCTGATGCCGAGATCGACCTCCTGGTCGGGGTCCGGGCGATCGCTCATCTTTGGCGCTTCCCTTGATCGGGGTTTGGTTGCCCGCCAGCCTCCGCGGCTCAGTGCGGGTGCTGGCGGCCGGATCTGCGGCCCTATGCCTAGGGCTACTCCTCCGGGCGTTCGATCGCGCGGCGGCCGCGGATCGGGGAGATGTCCACGGGGCCGCCGAGGATCTGGCCCAGCTCGGACCGGTCGCCCGCCTGGAACTCGCCGGGGGCGACCGGCTCGGCCGCGGTGCCGGCTGCGGGGTCGTCGCCCCGCTCCTCGGCCATGCGGCCATGGGCCTGGCGGCGGGCCAGGGGGTTGTCCTGGATGGGATCGACGTGGGTGACGCTCGTGTCCGGGGCGGGCGCGCGCTTGCCGTCGGGGCGGTCGCTCATGGCTGCATTCCTTCAGTCAGCCCTGGAACGCGACCCTTCCGGGGAGGTTGCCCTGCCGATCTTGCCAGGGCGCGCTGGCGCACGCAGGCTCGGCGCCGCAATCAAAGGGGGAGAGGTCCATGGCCGATCGGTTCGCGGTGGTCACCGGCGGGGGACAAGGGATCGGGCGCGCGGCGGCCCAGGCGCTGCTGGCGGAGGGATGGCACGTCGCCGTGCTCGGCCGCCGCATGGCGACGCTTGAGGAGACAGTCGCAGGGCAGGCGCAAGGTATCGCGATCGCCGCCGACGTGGGGGACCGCGCCCAGGTGGAGACTGCCTTCGCGGAGGTGCTGTCCCGCTTCGGCCGGCTGGACCTGCTGTTCAACAATGCCGGACGCGGGGCGCCGGCGGTGGATTTCGACGAGCTCTCGCCCGAGGACTGGCACGGCGTGGTGGCGGCCAATCTCAACGGCACGTTTTTCTGTGCCCAGGCTGCCTACCGGATCATGAAGAACCAGTCGCCCAAGGGCGGGCGGATCATCAACAACGGCTCCATCAGCGCCCATGCGCCCCGCCCGGGGGCCGCGGCCTATACCGCCACGAAGCACGCCGTGACCGGCCTGACGAAGCAGATCGCACTCGACGGGCGCAAGCACGACATCACCGCCGGGCAGGTCGATATCGGCAATGCCGCGACGCCGATGACAGAGCGCATGACGAAGGGCGTGCTGCAGCCGGACGGCTCAATGATGGTCGAACCGCGAATGGACGTGGCTCTGGTGGGCAAGGCGGTGGCGCACATGGCCTCCCTGCCGCTGGAGGCGAATATCCCCTTCATGACGATCATGGCGACGAAGATGCCCTTCCTTGGGCGAGGGTGAGCGCTTGCGGCCTCGGAGAGGGCGCTCGCCCTGTCCGGGCGACCGTTCAGCGTTCTTCCCGCGGCGCCAGGAGCCTGAGTCGCCTGGACCTGCATCCCGCTGGCAGTGATGCGGTAACCGGAACCACCGCCGTAACCCCTCTAGCGGGCTCGCGCGATGCAGAACTCGACGATCCCCGCGAGGGCGCGGCGTTCCGGACAGTCCGGGAAGATGGAGAGGGCTTCCAGGGCGCGCGCGCCGTAGTCGCGGGCGCGCTGGATGGTGGCGTCGAGTGTGCCGCGGGACTGCATGAGGGCGATGGCGCGGTCGAGGTCGCCTTCGGCCTGGTCGCGTTCCTCCAGCACGCGGCGCCAGAAGCCGCGTTCGGCCTCGTCGGCCGTTTGGAAGGCGAGGAGGACCGGCAGGGTGATCTTGCCCTCGCGGAAGTCGTCGCCGACCGTCTTGCCGAGCGCCGCCTGGCTGGCCGAGTAGTCGAGTGCGTCGTCCACAAGCTGGAAGGCGACGCCGAGGCAGTGACCGTACTCGCGCAGGGCTTCCGCCTCGTCCTGGGGGCGGTCCGCGACGACGGCGCCGATCTCGGTGGCGGCGGCGAAGAGGGCGGCGGTCTTGCCCTCGATCACCTCGAGGTACTGCCGCTCGGTCGTCGCGGTATCGTTCTGGGTGACGAGTTGAAGGACCTCGCCCTCGGCAATGGTGGCAGAGGCGGTGGCGAGGATGTCGAGCACCCGAAGCGATCCGTCCGCCACCATCACCTGGAAGGCGCGGGCGAAGAGAAAATCGCCGACCAGTACGCTCGGCTTGTTGCCGAAGACGGCGTTGGCGCTGGGGGCGCCACGGCGGAGCGCGCTCTCGTCGACGACATCGTCGTGCAGGAGGGTCGCGGTGTGGATGAACTCCACGCAGGCGGCGAGCGCGACGTGACGCTGGCCCCGGTGCCCGCAGAGGCGAGCGGCGGCGAGGGTCAGCAGCGGGCGGATCCGCTTGCCTCCGGCTGCGACAAGGTGCGCGGCCAGCTGGGGGATGAGAGCGACGGGGCTCTGCATCCGCTCCACGATGAGGCGGTTGCAGGCTTCGAGGTCGGTGCGGACGAGATCGGTGAGGACCTCCAGCGCGTGTTCAGGATCGGGCGCGGGGTGCATGCTTGGGGCTCGAACGAGGGGCGCGGCTGGATCAGGCGCGGTGGTGGCGCTCACGCGGGCATTGACCTGTCCATGGGGGCCGGCACCATAGCCACGGGGTGGGCGGGCAGCAACCAGCCCCCCGCCAGGAGGAACTGGATGATCCGCGTGCTGCTCTCAGAAGGGAATCCGGTCCGCCTGGGCTTCCTCCAGGCCCTGCTGCGCGATGGCGGGCTGAGGCCGCTGCTGCTGGACAGCCATGTGAGCGCGGTACAGGGACGGATCGGCGCCTTTCCGCAGCGCCTCGCCGTGCCGGAGGAGCAGGCCGCCGCCGCCGAGGCCCTGCTGCGCGAGGCCGGGGAGTGGACGGCGCGCTGACCGCGAGCGGACCGGTCCAGTCTCTGCTGGGCGGGCGCGTGCGGCTCCGCCAGCCGGCGGAGGGGCTGGGCGCAGGCCTCGACGCAGTGATGCTGGCGGCCTCGGTGGCCGTGCCGACGGGGGGCATGATGCTGGATGCCGGCTGTGGGGCTGGCGCGGTCTTCCTCTGCGCCCTCGCCCGGCTGCCCGAGCTGCGGGCCGTGGCGGTGGAGCGGGATCCGCTGCTCGCGGCACTGGCACGGGAAAACGCGGCGCTGAACGGCTGGGCCGACCGCGTGGAGGTGGTGGAGGGCGACGTCGCGGACCCTGCCCTGCGCGCCCGGCTGCCGGCCTGCGAGATGGCGGTCAGCAACCCGCCCTTCTGGCCCGGCGGTTCCCCGCCGCCGCGGGCAATTCGCGCGGGCGCGACCCATGGCGTGGAAGTGGGACTCGACGCCTGGGCGCGACTGCTGGCGGGGGCGTTGGGACGTGGTGGCCGGGCCGCCTTGGTGCTCCCGGCCGCACGGCTGGAGGAGGGACTCGGCGCGCTCCGGTCGGCCGGGCTCGGCGGCACCGAGGTGTTGCCCCTTTGGCCGCGCGCCGGGCGCGCCGCCAAGCGCGTTCTGCTGCGAGCCCGCCGAGCGCCACGGGCACCCAACACGCTGCTGCCCGGCCTCGTGCTGCATGGCGAGGATGGCTGGACCCCGGCAGCGGACGCAGTGCTGCGGGGGGAAGCTCTCGAATGGATGGGCGCATGAGGGCCACGCGCCGCCTTCCTATTCCGGATGGCGGAGGTACCAGAGCCGCTCATGAGCGGCGACAAGGCTCTCGATGGACTTGCGGCGGTTCTGGCCGGGCGTAACCTCCCGGCGGCTGACCATCATCTCGAGCACGCGGAGAAGTTCTTCGGCCACCTCAAGATCGCGCTGGTCACACGCCTGATGGAAGGCGAGCAGGATCTTATCCGTGAGGCGCCGGGTCTGGCGCGGGACGAAGTTCGCCGCGGAACTTGGTCGTTCTTCATCCAGAAACTGTTCAGACATCATGTCGGCGACCTTCCCTCACGCCCACATGGAGCGCGGGAGGCGCCTCCTGCTCCGACCTGGGTTGTGGTGACAGGATAATGGCACCAGGCCGGGGCGTGAACGCCGCCATCGCCCCGGACGGCACCTACGTGTCATTATTACGGGTGCCGTTGCATTTATGAGACGGCCGCCCCTTAGTGACGGGCGGCCTCGGCGCCAAGGATCGCCCCCTCCGGCTGCGGAGAGCCGAAAGTATGGTCGGCGAAGGCCTCCTCCCAGGTGCCTTCCGTGGAGGCGCGGGAGTACTCCGTCGAGCGGTTCTCGAAGAAGTTCGTGTGCTCCACCGCGTTCAGCATCTCGTCGAGCCAGGGCAGCGGGTTCTTCTCGATATGGTAGAGCGGCTCCAGGCCGAGCTGCTGCAGGCGGCGATCCGCGATGAAGCGGATGTACTGCTTGGTCTGCTCGGCGTCCAAGCCCTCTACGCCGCCCATGCTGAAGGCGAGGTCGATGAAGGCGTCCTCGTGGTCCACGATGGTCGCGCAGATGAGGTAGAGGTCGCGCCGCAGTTCCTCGGTCCAGATCTCCGGGTTTTCCTGCACGAAGGTGCGGAAGAGGCGGATGACGGAGAGGCAGTGCAGCGTCTCGTCGCGCACGGACCAGGAGACGATCTGGCCCATCCCCTTCATCTTGTTGTGGCGCGGGAAGTTCATGAGGATGGCGAAGGAGGCGAAGAGCTGCAGCCCCTCGGTGAAGGCGCCGAAGGCGGCGAGCGTCTTCGCGATCTCGGTCTTATTCTCGACCGAGAAGTTCTGCATGTAGTCGAACTTGTCCTTCATCTCCTTGTACTTGAGGAAGGCGCTATATTCGACTTCCGGCATGCCCACCGTGTCGAGCAGGTGGCTGTAGGCCGCGATGTGGATCGTTTCGATGTTGCTGAAGGCGGACAGCATCATCAGCACTTCCGTCGGTTTGAACACCTGGGAGTAGTGCTTCATGTAGCAGTTGTTCACCTCGACATCCGCCTGGGTGAAGAAGCGGAAGATCTGCGTCAGCAGGTTCTTCTCGGCCGGGGTGACGTTCTTCTGCCAGTCCTTCACGTCGTCGGCCATCGGAACCTCTTCCGGCAGCCAGTGGACGCGCTGCTGCGTCAGCCAGGCGTCGTAGGCCCAAGGATAGCGGAAGGGCTTGTAGACAGGGTTGGCGGTCAGCAGGTCGAAGCGGACCGGCAGTTCGTCGCGCGAGAGGGCGCCGTCGGGCATGGGTGTGGTTCCTCGGACAAGTGGCCGATGGGAAGGTGGTGGTGGGCGGAAGGGGTGCCAGCGGGCGCGGCCCGCCGGCTCCTCTCTTCGCGCGGATCAGCGACGGCGGGGCGCCGTCACTGGCAGGCGAGGCATTCCTCGTAGTTCGTGCTCTCGGCCGGCGCCGCCGCGATCGGCAGCGGGGCCGCCACATCCTCTACAGCATAGCCCAGCTTCGGCTGCGCCGCGACCTTGTCGCTCACCACGTCAGCGCGCTGGATCGACAGGCTGCGGCAGTAGTAGAGCGTCTTCACGCCCTTCTTCCAGGCCTGGTAGTGGATCTGGTGAAGGTCACGCTTGTGGATGTTCGCGGGCAGGAAGACGTTCAGCGACTGCGCCTGGCAGATGTAAGGCGTCCGGTCGGCGGCGTGCTCGATCACCCAGCGCTGGTCCAGCTCGAAGGCGGTCTTAAAGACATCCTTCTCCTGCTGCGTCAGGAAGTCGAGGTTCTGCACCGAACCCTTGTTCGTGGTGATCGAGGTCCAGGTGTCCTCGTCGTCGCGCCCGTACTTCGCCAGCACCTTCCGGAGATAGGGGTTGCGAACGATGTACGAGCCCGACAGCGTCTTGTGGTTGTAGACATTGGCCGCGATCGGCTCGATGCCGGGGCTCGCGCCGCCGCAGATGATGCTGATGCTGGCGGTCGGCGCGATCGCCATCTTGTTCGAGAAACGCTCCATGATGCCATACTCGGCGGCATCGGGGCACGGGCCGCGCTCGGCGGCCAGTTCACGGCTCGCGGCATCGGCCTGGGCACGGATGTGCTTGAACATCTTCATGTTCCACACCTTCGCGACCACGCTCTCGAAAGGCACGTTCTGCGCCTGGAGGAAGGAGTGGAAGCCCATCACGCCGAGCCCGACCGAGCGCTCGCGCATGGCGGAGTACTTCGCGCGCGCCATGGTATCGGGCGCGGTATCGATGAAGGACTGCAGCACGTTGTCGAGGAAGCGCATCACATCGGGGATGAAGCGCGGCTCGTCCTTCCACTCGAACCAGGTCTCGCAGTTGAGCGAGGAGAGGCAGCAGACGGCGGTGCGCTGCTTGCCGTGGTGGTCGCGGCCCGTCGGCAGCGTGATCTCGGAGCAGAGGTTGGAGGTCTTCACCTCAAGCCCCGCGAGCTTGTGGTGCTCGGGACGCGCGCGGTTCACGTGGTCGGAGAAGATGAGATAGGGCTCGCCGGTCTCGATCCGCGCGGTGAGGATGCGGATCCAGAGGGCGCGGGCCGAGACCTTGCGGACGAGCGCGCCGTCCTTCGGGCTCGTGAAGGCCCATTCCTCGTCGGCCTCGACCGCGCGCATGAAGGCGTCGGAGACGAGGATGCCGTGGTGGAGGTTCAGCGCCTTGCGGTTGGGGTCGCCGCCGGTCGGGCGGCGGATCTCAACGAATTCTTCGACCTCGGGGTGAGAAATCGGCAGGTAGACGGCGGCCGAGCCGCGGCGGAGCGAGCCCTGGGAGATCGCGAGGGTCAGGCTGTCCATGACGCGGATGAAGGGCACGACGCCGCTCGTCTTGCCGTTCATCCCTACCTTCTCGCCGATCGAGCGGAGATTGCCCCAGTAGGAGCCGATGCCGCCGCCCTTGGAGGCGAGGGCAACGTTCTCGTTCCAGAGACCCACGATGGCGTCGAGGCTGTCATCGGCCTCGTTGAGGAAGCAGGAGATCGGCAGGCCACGCTTCGTGCCGCCGTTCGACAGCACGGGGGTCGCCGGCATGAACCAGAGCTTCGAGATGTAGTCGTAGATGCGCTGCGCATGTGCGGCGTCGTCGCCGTAGGCGCTGGCCACCCGCGCGAAGAGGTCCTGGTAGGACTCGCCGGGCAGCAGGTAACGGTCGCTCAGCGTGGCCTTGCCGAACGCAGTCAGCAGGTCGTCGCGAGAGCGGTCGACCTGAACCTGGCCGTGGCCTTCGAGCTGGATGGCGTCGAACATCGTTAAAGAAACCCCTGAATTCCCCCGCGACGGAGGATGCCTCCTGAAGGGCGGCCCGCACAAGATATCGGGCTTCGCGGATAAAACGAACCCTACATATGGGGGTTTCCCGTTGCGCGCGGAACACGGTTGCGGCGCACCGGGTGGACGACTCGCGCGATTTCAGCGAGTCGCCGGACGACCTTCATTGTTCTGCTCGACGGAAACATTCTTGTGAAAGCAGGGCGTCCCCGTGTTCCCCGCAATCCACAGGGCGAGGCGAGAAGGAAGGGGCCGTTCGCCCCCTCCTTTCATGCTTCAGCGCATCGGCGGTGCGTAGTGTAGGCCGCCCTGCGACCAGAGATTGTTGATGCCGCGCTGGATGCCGAGCGGGGTGATGTTGCGCTCCCAGACCTCGGCGTAATTGCCAACCTGGCGGACCACCTGCACTGCGAAGTCGTTGTTCAGGCCGAGTTGCCGGCCCAGGTCGCCGCTCCGCCCCATGAAACGCTGCACGTCGGGGTTCGCGCTTTCGTTGAAGGTCGCCAGGTTGGTGCTGTTGATACCCATCTCCTCCGCGGTCAGCATCGCGAAGTGGCTCCAGCGGACCACGTCGAAGAACCTCCAGTCACCCTTGCGCACGGCGGGGCCGAGCGGCTCCTTCGAGATGATCTCGGGCAGGAGGAGGTAGGCCGCCGCGTTCGGCCCCTGGCTCGCGCGGAAGGAGGCGAGGGAGGAGGCGTCGGTCGTGTAAGCGTCGCAGCGGCCTGCTATGAAGGCGGCGCGCAGCTCCTCGACGTTATCGATGAGGACGGGCGTGAAGCGGATGTTGTTCGCTCGGAAGTAGTCCGACATGTTCAGCTCGGTGGTGGTACCGGGAAGCACGCAGATGGTCGCGCCGTCCAGCGCGCGTGCGGTGGTCACGCCGGAGGCGCGCTTCACCATGAATCCCTGCCCGTCGTAGAAGTTCACCCCGGTGAACGCGATGCCGAGAGAGGCCTCGCGGCTGAGCGACCAAGTGGTGGAACGAACGAGGAGATCGATCTCACCCGATTGCAGCATGGTGAAGCGTTGCTGCGTGCTGGCGGGTATGAAACGCACCTTGGTCGCGTCGCCCAAGATGGCGGCCGCTACGGCCCTGCAGGAGTCAACATCAATCCCCCGCCACTCTCCGCGGCTGTCCGGCATGGAGAAGCCGGCGGTAGCGGGGGAAACGCCGCAGACGAGCGTGCCGCGGGCGCGGATGGCGCCGAGGGTGTCCGCGGCCGGCTGCTGGGCCAGGGCTGGCTGGACGGCCGCGGCAGCCACCGCGAGCAGGGTGGCGGCCAAGGTGGCGAGGCGCATCGTTGGGGCTCTCCCGAAGGTCCGCCCGGGCTTGCTTGCCGGGTGCGGGCTTAGGGCCGAAGTTTCAGCCGCGCAGCGCGGGCCTCGCAAGGGCTGGGTACGGGTTCTTGCAGCCTCACACCGCACTTCTGCCCGCCGCCTGGGCAGGGTGGCACGGCGCCGAGCGCCTACTCCCACTCGATCGTGCCGGGGGGCTTGCTCGTCACGTCGTAGGTCACGCGGTTGATGCCACGCACCTCGTTGACGATGCGGTTCGCGACGCGGCCGAGGAAGGCGATGTCGAAGGGGTAGACATCGGCGGTCATGCCGTCCAGGCCGGTCACGGCGCGGAGCGCGCAGGCCTGCTCGTAGGTGCGGCCGTCGCCCATGACGCCGACGGTGCGGACGGGCAGCAGCACGGCGAAGGCCTGCCAGATGGCGTCGTAGAGACCGGCGGCGCGGATCTCCTCGAGGAAGATGGCGTCGGCCTTCTGCAGCAGCGCCACCCGCTCGCGCGTCACCTCGCTGGGGATGCGGATGGCCAGGCCCGGCCCCGGGAAGGGGTGGCGGCCGACGATCGACTCCGGCACGCCCAGCTCGCGGCCGAGCGCGCGCACCTCGTCCTTGAACAGCTCGCGCAGCGGCTCAACCAGCTTCATCCGCATGCCCTCGGGCAGGCCGCCGACGTTGTGGTGGGACTTAATGGTGACGGAGGGGCCGCCGGTGGCCGACACGCTCTCGATCACGTCGGGATAGAGCGTTCCCTGAGCGAGGAAGTCCGCCCCGCCGATCTTCGCCTGCTCCTCCTCGAAAACCTCGATGAACAGCCGCCCGATGGTCTTGCGCTTCACCTCCGGATCCGTGACCCCGGCGAGCGCACCGAGGAACAGGTCGCTCGCGTCGCGGTGGACGAGCTTGATGTTGAAGCGATCGCGGAAGGTGGAGACGACCTGCTCGGCCTCGCCACCGCGCAGCAGGCCGTGGTCCACGAAGATGCAGGTGAGCTGGTCACCGATCGCCTCGTGCAGAAGCACGGCCGCGACGGAGGAATCGACGCCGCCGGAGAGGCCGCAAACCACCCTGCCCGTCCCGACCTTGGCGCGGATCCGCTCGATCTCCTCCGCCCGGAAGGCGCCCATGGTCCAATCGCCGGCGGCACCGCAGACGAGGCGGGAAAAGTTGCGCAGAAGCTGGGCGCCGTGCGGGGTGTGGACCACCTCCGGGTGGAACATCGTGCCGTAGAAGCGGCGGGCGTCGTCCGCGATCACGGCGAAGGGCGCGCCCTCGCTACTCGCGACCACGCGGAAGCCGGGGGGCAGCTCGGTGATGCGGTCACCGTGGCTCATCCAGACCTGCTCGCGCGCGCCAGGGGCCCAAATGCCCTGGGTGATCGCGCACTCGCCGGTCACGTCCACGAAGGCGCGGCCGAATTCCCGATGGTCGCTCGTCTCGACCTTGCCGCCGAGCTGGGCGGCGAGGGTCTGCTGGCCGTAGCAGATGCCCATGATCGGCAGGCCCATCTCAAAGACGGACGGGCTCGGGCGGGGGCTCTCGCCATGGGTGACGCTGGCCGGACCGCCCGAGAGGATGATGCCCTGGGGATCGAAGGCGCGGATCCGCGCCTCGTCCGCCGTGTAGGGCCAGACCTCGCAGTACACCCCGTCCTCGCGCAGGCGGCGCGCGATGAGCTGCGTCACCTGGCTGCCGAAGTCGAGGATGAGCAGGCGCTGGTGGCGCTCGCTGCCGGGGAGGATCGCGGAGGGCTCGGAGATCGTGTCGGGCATGGCGGCCATCACCACAGAATGGCGGCGGCTTCAAGCCTCTCGATCAGCCGCCCCCCTGCCCTCCTTTCGGAAAGGACCCGCCGCGGTCGGCCGCGGTGGCCTCCATAAGTAGGGTGATGGGGTCCCAGAGGACCGCCGTCTGCTCCACCTGACGGCCGCCGACAGCGATGCGTTCCTGCCCCACCGGGCGGCCACCAAGTCGGCGGTAGAACCAGCCCGCGCCGTTTGCCGAGAGCACCCAGAGCATGGCCGAGTTGCAGCCAATGACCGAGAGGTGGGCGGCCGCGGCCCGCATCAGGCGGCGGCCGATTCCCTGGTCCTGCCAGTCCGGGAGGATGTAGAGGGTATCGATCTCGCCATCCGCGATGCCCACCCGTCGGGCGCGACCGGCGGAGGCAAATCCGACGGCAGTTCCGTCCGGCGTGCAGGCGACGAAGATCGCATCCCCGCCGCCGCGACGGAGCATCGAACGGAGGTAACCGGCACCAATCCGCCGCTGGTCGAGCCCGGCGAGATAGGCGTCGGGCAGGATGCCAGGGTAGCTGTCCTGCCAGCTGATCCGATGGATGGCGCCGATCGAGGCGGCATCGTCCGGACGGGCGCGTCTGATCTGGATCATCCTGCCCATCGCGCCATGCCGGAAGCCGCGCGCCTAGGGGCGGCGCTGCAGCACGGCGGCGAAGAAGCCGTCCGTGCCGTGACTGTGCGGGGCAAGGGCCATGAAGGGACCATCGCCGGGTGGGGCGCCGGGCGGGGTGCCGGGCGGGGTGCCGGGCGGGGTGCCGGGCGGGGTGCCAGTCACGCCGGAAGCCGCGCCGGCCTGGGCCCAAGCATCAGCCAGGCTGATCGCCTCGAAATCGGCGTGCCGGTCCAGAAAGCCCCTCACCTGCTCGTCGTCCTCCCCGGGAAGCACCGAGCAGGTAGCGTAGATCAGCTTCCCGCCGGGGCGCACCAAGGAGGCGGCCCTATCGAGGATAGCGCGCTGCTTCGTGATGAGCTCCGCCATGTCGGACTCGGTCGTCCGGAGGCGCGCGTCAGGGTTGCGGCGCCAGGTGCCGGTGCCGGTGCAGGGGGCATCGACCAGGACGCGGTCGAAGGTGCCAGCGCGGCGCTTCACCCAGCGGTCGCCGGACTCGAGCAGGTGCGTCTCGGCATTGTCCACCCCAGCGCGGCGGAGGCGCTTGGTGGCGCCCGCGAGGCGGGGAACCGAGACGTCGAGCGCCGCGATCCGGCCGCGGTTGCCCATGGTGGCGGCCATAGCGAGGGTCTTGCCCGCGGCCCCCGCGCAGTAGTCGGCTACCTTCATGCCCGGGCGCGCGTCGGCGAGGAGGGCGATGAGCTGGCTGCCCTCGTCCTGGATCTCGATCATCCCCTCCGCGAAGGCCCGCGTCGCCAGCACGGGCCGGCGGTCGGCGACACGAAGGCCCCAGGGGGAGAAGGGCGTGGGGGTGGTGGGGATCCCCTCCGCCGCCAGAGCGGCGGCCGCCGCGTCACGCGTGGTGCGGAGGAGATTCACCCTGAGGTCGAGCGGAGCGGTGCCCTCCAGCCCCGCGGCGGCTTCCGGCAGGGCTTCGCCGAAACGGGCGCGCAGGCCGGGCAACGCCCATTCCGGCACATTGAGCCGGGTGGCCTCGTCCATTCGCGGGTGCAGGAAGGCACGGCCCTCCAGCTTTGCGAGGAAGCGCCGCTCGTCGGGACTGAGCGGCCGCTCGGCGTACTGGCCACCGTTGAAGGCGGCTTCCACCCCCGCGAGGCTGCCGCCTTCAGCGAGGATCATATGGGCGGCCATCAGCAGGCGCCCGGTGGGGGCGGCACCGACATGGTCGAGATGCCAGTCCAGGCGAGCACGCTCCCGCACGACAGACCAGGCGCGGTCGGCGACGGCACGGCGGTCGCCGCCGCCGATGAACCGGCGAGCACGGAAGAAATCGTTGGCGACCGCGTCTGCCGGGCGGCGGGGGGCGGATTCCAGTGCGTCCAGCAGAGCAATGGCGGCGGAGATGCGCGCGAGCGGGGTCAAGGGAAGCGGTGATCCGGAAGGGGGCGGCGTTAAGGAAAGATGGTGGCGGTCACGCCCCCGGTCAGGGCCCCCTCCCCCGCGGCGGGGTCGGGGGCCGGGGCTTCACCCCTCCTGCCGGTAGTTCGGCGCCTCCCGCGTGATGGCGACGTCGTGGACGTGGCTCTCGCGCAGGCCGGCGCCCGTGATGCGGCGGAAGCGGCAGTTCGACTGCATCTCGGTAATCGTCGCGTTGCCCGTGTAGCCCATGGCCGAGCGCAGGCCGCCGACGAGTTGGTGGATGACGTTGCCGACCGGGCCCTTGTAGCCGATGCGCCCCTCGATCCCCTCGGGCACGAGCTTCAGCTGGTCCTGCACATCCGCCTGGAAGTAGCGGTCGGCCGAGCCGCGGGCCATGGCGCCGAGGCTGCCCATGCCGCGATACGACTTGTAGGAGCGGCCCTGGTAGAGGAAGACCTCGCCCGGCGCCTCGTCGGTGCCGGCGAAGAGGCTGCCCATCATCACGCAGTCGGCGCCCGCGGCGATCGCCTTCGCCACGTCGCCGGAAGTGCGGATTCCCCCATCGGCGATGGCCGGCACGTCCTTCTCCCGCGCGGCCGCCGCGCACTCCATCACGGCGGTGAGCTGCGGCACGCCGACGCCCGCCACGATCCGGGTGGTGCAGATGGAGCCGGGGCCGATGCCGATCTTCACCGCGTCTGCCCCGGCCTCGATCAGCGCCTCCACGGCCTCGGGGGTGGCGACGTTGCCGGCGATGATCTGGACGGAGTTCGACATCCGCTTAATCGCCTCGACCGACTTCAGCACGCCCGCCGAGTGGCCATGGGCGGTATCGACCACCACCACGTCCACCTCGGCCTGCACCAGTGCCTCGGCCCGGAGAATGCCGTCCTCCCCGGTGCCGGTGGCGGCGGCAACGCGCAGGCGCCCGAGCCCGTCCTTCACCGCGTTCGGGTTGGCCTGGGCCTTGTCCATGTCCTTGACGGTGATGAGGCCGACGCAGCGGCCCCGCTCGTCCACCACCAGCAGCTTCTCGATGCGGTGCTTGTGCAAGAGGGCCCGCGCCTGCTCCGGCGTCACGTCGACCGGAACGGTGACGAGGTTCTCCCGCGTCATCAGCTCGTAGACGCGCTGGTTGGGGTCGGTCGCGAAGCGCACGTCGCGGGAGGTGACGATGCCGACGAGGCGCCCCGTGTCGCGCTCCACCACGGGGATGCCGCTGATGCGGTGCTGCTCCTGCAAGGCACGGACATCGGCCAGGGTCTGGTCGGGCTGGATGGTGACGGGGTTCACCACCATGCCGCTCTCGAACTTCTTTACGCGGCGGACCTGGGCGGCCTGCTCGGCAATAGTCAGGTTCTTGTGGATCACCCCGATGCCGCCGTGCTGGGCCATGGCGATGGCCATCGGCCCCTCGGTCACGGTGTCCATCGCCGCGGCGATGAGAGGGATGTTCAGCGCGATTTCCCGCGTGATCCGCGTGCGGGTATCGGTCCCCCCCGGCAACACCTTCGAGTAGGCGGGCACGAGCAGCACGTCGTCGAAGGCGTAGGCCTCCTCAAGACGGGCGAGGAAACGGGGCGGGGTGCTATCGGGTGCCATTGGCGGGGGCCTCTCGGGACGGGGCGGCGCTGCCTTGGCGATCCCTCCTACGCGCTCCGGGGGTCGCGCCGCAAGGCCGGGCGCATGACTGGTGCGAGACGCTGATCCCCGGCGCGGGCAGGGGTTCGCCAAGGCCGGCCCCTGCCCTACCCGGCTCCGCCGCGGAAACCCTGGGCGACGACATACATCTCAGCGCTGTCCTTGCGGCTGGCCGGGGGCTTGGCGTGGCGGACGCTGGCATAGTCGCGCTTCAGGCCGGCAAGCAGGTCGCGCTCCGTGCCGCCCTGGAAGACCTTGGCCACGAAGGCGCCGCCGGGGGAGAGGACCCGGCGCGCGAAGTCCGCCGCCAGTTCCACCAGGGCGAGGATGCGCAGGTGGTCGGTCGCGTTGTGGCCGGTGGTGTTGGGGGCGATGTCGGACATCACGAGGTCCGCCTGGCCGTCCAGGGCCTCAAGCACGGCGCGCTCCGTCGCCTCCTCCTGAAAGTCGCCCTGGAGGATGATGGCGCCGCTGATCGGCTCCATCGGGAGGATATCGAGGGCCACGACCTTGCCGCGGTCCCCGATCCGGCGGAGCGCCACCTGGGTCCAGCCGCCGGGGGCGGCGCCGAGGTCCACAACGCGCTGCGCGGGGTGGAAGAGCTTGAAGCGCTCGTCCAGCTCGATGATCTTGAAGGCGGCGCGGGAGCGCCAGCCCGCGGCCTTGGCAGCCTTCACATAGGGGTCGTTGAGCTGCCGCTCGAGCCACTTCTGGCTGGCGGTCGTGCGGCCCTTGGCGGTGCGCAGCCGGGTGGTCATGCTGCGCTGGCCGCCCGGCCCTCGGGAGTCGGTCACGGGTGGTTCCTCGGGGTTCGTTGGCCGGCGGTCAGCCGCTGCGTCGGTTCTTACGTCGTGCGCGCATGGCGCGGAGGAGAAGGCCCTCCCGCAGGCCGCGATCGCAGACGGTGATGCTGGCCGCCGGCCATACCTGGCGGATGGCGGCGTAGATGGCGCAGCCGGGCAGGACGAAATCGACCCTCTCCGGCCCGATGCAGGGATGGGCGGCGAGGCCGTCGCGCCCCATGGCGCGCAGCGCCTCCAGCGCCCTGTCGGCGCAGCCCATCTCCAGTTCGTGCCCGTCCACGGCCGCGCGGTTGTAGCGGGGCAGGTCGAGGGCGATGCCGGCGAGGGTGGTGACGGTGCCCGAGGTTCCCATCAGGCGCACGCCGCCGGCGCGCATCTCCTGGCGGATGCGGTGGACGCCGTCGAAAGCCTCGAACTTCGCCGCGACTTCCTGCACCACCCGGTCGAACCCATCGGCGGAGAAGCACGCGGCGCCGTCGCGCTCGACCAGCGTCACGACGCCGAGCGGGACCGAGATGGTGCCGATGAGGCAAGGCAGGTCCGGGCCGTCGGTACGGACCCAGGCAACCTCGGTGGAGCCGCCCCCGATGTCAAAGAGGAGGGCGCGGCGGTCCCTCTCCCGCAGGAGAGGGGTGCAGGACTCCATGGCCAACTCCGCCTCCTCCCGCGCGGGGATGACGCGGATGGGGGCGCCGAGGGCGCGCTCGGCGCGGCGGATGAAGTTGAGGCCGTTGGTGGCGCGGCGGCAGGCCTCGGTCGCGACCGCGTTGACGACCTGGATCGGGCGTCGGGCGATTTTCTGGCCGCAGGCTTCCAGCGCCGCCTCCGCCCGGTTCATGGCGGCGTCGGAGAGGGCACCCGTGGAGCTCAACCCCTCGCCGAGGCGGATAATGCGGCTGAAGCTGTCGAGCACCCGGAAGCCGCTCGGGCCGGAGGGGCTGGCAACGAGGAGGCGGCAATTGTTAGTGCCGAGATCCAGGGCAGCAAAGAGCGGCGCGCCCGGCGGGGCGTGGGGTCCGGCGCGGTGGGAGGATGCCGGGGGAACCTCCCTCCGCCAGCCGCCCGGGAGATGAGTGGCATTCCGGGTCTGCATGATACTGGATTCACAATCTTCTACGGTTAGATAGGGGTGGGCAAGGGCGGATTCCACGGCCTGCAAGGAAGGGTGACGGCTGGCCCTTGCTTCCCAAGGCGTCGGGCGCTTTAGCCGAGCCTCAAGCGGCTTGGCCGATCAGGTGGGCAAAAGGCAGCACCGGCCTGTTTGCCCACGACAGCGCCCCTTCCGGTGGCCCCGGGCAGAGCACGCCAGGCGGCGGGCTTCGCCATGCTGGGCTCGGCGGAGTGGAGCGTGCCGGTCACGCCTGGGGCCGACCTCCGGGAGGCCGTTGCGCAGCTCGTCGGCGAAGCGATTGGGATGCGGCGCGCGGTTCGACGAGCGGCCGGTCTACGATCGTGGCACGCGCAGCCGGGCGCTGGAGGTCACCCTGGACGGCCCTGGCGCGGGCGCGTGCCTCCCGTCCGGGTCCGCTGGGAGGCCGAGCCGGAAGAACGCGCGGATGGGGTTGCGGGGCGCATCGAGCGGCGGTATAGGGCGCGGCGCCTGCCGTTGGGGAATAGTTTAACGGTAGAACTCCCGACTCTGACTCGGGCAGTCTTGGTTCGAATCCAGGTTCCCCAGCCACTTGGCCGTAAAGATTTGATTTAACAGCGAGAGTTGGTGATCGCGCCCACCCCAGGCGGCGAGACCCTCAACTGTGACACATCACTGGGACACAACGGCGCAGACCGTTCCAGGATCCGCTCCTCCTCGGCGGTACGCTTCTCAATTCGTCCCAGCCCACGTCACCGTCCGTGCCGGGGTCTGGTACTGGCGGCGCCGCCTTCCGGCCGCACTGGTGCGAGGCACCAGCGCTGCAGGCAAATTCCAGATCGCTCGTCTATCGTTGCGGACGCGCGACCGTCGAACCGCCCTCGCCCGGGCCCGGCAGCTGGACGCGCTGCTCGAGAGGACGGTCGTTATGAATGCCCCCGCGACGATCACAGCCGCCCAGTTCGCCGGCCTTGCCCGCGACCACCTGCAGGGCGAGTTGGAGGCGGCACGTGCCCGCCGCGCCCCGGACCCGATCCTACCGACCGGTGGCGAGGTCGAGGCGACGCTCGACCCGGCACTCGCTGAGAGGATCCTTGCCTTCATCAGCGCAGCGGAGGCGCCCTCGTCCGAGGACGACGATGACACGGCCGCCCAAGCGGCCCCCGCCGGCCGCGACGGTGGTCCGATCCATCTTCCTCGGGAACTCGCGGCGCCGCTGCTCGCTGCCCTTCGGTCGGCCCCTCCGCCCGAACGGCCCACGCGCCGCAGCGCCCTTGCAGCATCCCTGCACCGGTCCCAGGCCGCGCTTGGCTGCGCCATGATGGCGAGGCGCGCGCTGACGACGAATGACCACGCCCTGTCCCGCGGGATGGTGGACATCGTCGCGGCCTCCGCTGGCCTTGAGGTCACGCCGCAGATCAGGCCCGTTCTCGAGCGTGTCGGGCTGCGGGTGCTAGAGGACGTGTTCCGCGTGGAGGCTGTGCGGGAGACTGGCCATTATGGCACTGGGCCGGAGCAGGACCGGTCCCTTTTTGCCGTTCATCTCCGCACTAGCCCTCTCACCGGCCGGGCATCAGACTTGGTGGCAGGGTCAGGCGCCCCTGATCCCCTCCCCCCGGTTACCGCGCCCCCCGAACCGGAGGCAGCGCCAACACCTCCCGATCGACCCTCACTCGCACCGCCCGCAGCCACGGCCCTGGGTCCCACCGAGTCACTGGCCTCTCTCACTGAGGCGTTCTTCGAGAAGCGGAACCGCGAGAAGATCCGTCATCAAGGTATCGCGCAGGAGCGGACAACCCTACGCCTCTTCTTCGACATTCTCGGTGACCGCCGCGCAAGGGACTACAGGCGCCAGGACATCACCAGGTTCCTCGACACCTTGCGCCGCCTCCCCTCCAGCTACGGAAAGTCGCCGAAGGACAGGCAGCTTTCCGTCGAGGAGCTCATCGCGCGCGCCGAAGCAGCGGGCGCACCACGGCTGGCGGACAAGACGGTCAAACGCCATCTCTCCGCCCTCTCGGTCTTCTTCAAGCTGGCAGTAGATCGCGGCCATCTTACTTTGACTGAGCGCAACAACATCATCGGGGAGCACGACTTCGCGCTGGGTGACGCCCGCGAGGCGCGCGATCAGTGGACTGATGAAGAGCTCGGCCGCCTGTTTTCGTCCGCAGTTTGGACGGGCCGGGATCCTGCCCGGCGATCCGCACCGGGGACGGAGATCACCCGCGACGCGCGGTTCTGGATCCCGCTCCTCTGCGTCTTCCAGGGCACACGGCTCGAGGAGGTCGCCGATCTGCGGCGCAAGGATGTCACGCACGACGCCGGCGTCTGGCAGCTCGGGCTGACGACGGAGCATCGGCGCCTGAAGAACCACAGCGCCAAGCGCACCATCCCCCTCCATCCGGAACTCATCCGGCTCGGGTTGCTAGAATACGTCGCGAAGGCCGCTCCCTGCCCCGCGGACCCGCTCTTCCCCGATCTCGAGCCACAGGGCGCCGACAGTAAGCGAGGTGCCCGGATCACACGGTGGTTCGTCGAGTACCGCCGCGATATAGGTGTGTTCCGCGAGGGTGTTGGCGCGCACGCGTTCCGCCACAACGTCGCCACGCGCCTACGCGAACAGCTGCACGACCACTCCGACCTGCTTCGCCTCAACTACCTTCTTGGTCACGCCAGCGGCACGGGCGAGGGAGATGTACGGTACGACAAGGGACGGGAGGCACAGGCAATGGCGGCGCTGCTGTCCCGGCTCAGCTATCCTGAAATCGACCTCGTCCATCTTCATGTTCGTAAAAGAGGAGACCTTTCGCTGCCCACACACTGGTGAGAGCGGGAATGGGTTAAAGCGTTGAGCCGCAAGCAACAGGCACGCCGCAAAGCGGCTAAGCTGCAAAGATTGCTGGCGGGCGCCTTGCTGCGGTTCCGCCAGGCAGGCGTGCGGGTTGCTGCGGAAGTGGGTGTGGGGCGAATCTCGCCACGCTGCACGGCCGCTTGCCAAGCCAGCTTGCGTCCTGCGGCTCGCCACTCGTGGGCGTGCTGGGACCCGAACGGCTCTTTGACGTCGTTGTTGGTCGCGGGCAGACCTGGCACGGCAGAGCAGTGCAACAGCCCGTCTCGGCCGCTGTGCTCGCCCTTCCGGGCGGCGCTGGCCGGTTGGCATCCGTCGGAATAGCCAATCGGAGGCGCCCGCCTCATCCTTCAGCCACACGATCTCTCGAAGCCGTCGCACCGACAGTCTCTCGGCTGGCGTCCGGGCGCCTCGTTCTCTCCAGCAAGAATAGCAACCCAGGCCCGGCCCTGCGGCCGAGCAGCGGCTCCCGCCCCGCAGAGGTGCTGAATCCGCATCGGAGTGGACGACTTCATCCTGCAATCAGCTGCCGGCTTCGGATCGGCATCACGTGCCAACGTGCTCCGGCAGCCGCATCCTGTCCCGTCGGGAGCCGCCTCATACCCGCGACGCCTCTGAAGAGGGCCGCGCTGAAGCTTACCCGTTCTTGGCCGAGTTCATCCCGATGAAAGCAGTCAGCTTTTATTTCCGGCCGCTCGACAGAGGAGCGAGGGAGGAAGTTCCCTGGGGTGGCTTCGCGCGCCGCGAGCGGGTGCCGGGTCCGGTCCGTGGGCCGGCCCGGCACCCGCCGCTGGCGCATCTGAAGGCCACCCATCGAATGAAGATAAAGAAGTGCGCCTGGCAATTGCCAGGAGTGCCCCCCCACGTTTTCTCGGACATCGGTGCAAGCGGACCCAGCGGCCCCTCACGGCCGGGCTGGACAAGGAATCAGTGCCCGTTACTGGTCAATGGCCTGCCTTGCCCTGCTCGGGCGGAGGCTGCGGCATGAGCCCAACCGATACCCCCGCTCCGCACCGCGGAAGCCGCGAGGACAGGCTCACTGCCCTCTGCTCTCTCGTGCTGCTGCTACAGCGCGAGACGGACAAAGCTGCCGCCCTTGAGCAGGAGGCGGAGAGCATGGGAGACCTGGGCGCAGCCGGGCGGCACCACGCCCGGCAGGTGGAGCTGGTGCAACGCCGCCACCAGCTCATCGACCAGCTGTGCCGCCTGCCGGCGACCACCGCTGCCACTCGCCGCGCTAAGTCGGCCGTGCTCATGACGCTGGTGACGGTCGATGAGAGGGGCTTACCCGAGCAGCCCGAGGACTGGCCGCTCTGGTCAGCCTTGAGAGACCTTGCAGCCGATTGGAGTAATCCAACCGATCCCTCCTACCCAGCGGGAGCGCGGTAGCCGGGCGGGCTGAAGGAGCCCTCGGGCTCCTTCAGCCCTTTCGCCCGCTCTGCCGGCTAGCGGGGACCTTGAGAACGGCCGCGACGATCTCATGGGGGTCGAGCTTGAGGGCAGCGGCGTAGTCCAGCACCTCCTCAAGGTCGAGGCGTCGCTCCCCTTGCTCCACCTTGGAGACGAAGCTCTGGGGCTGACCCAGGCGCTCAGCCAACTCCCCTTGCAGAAGGCCGAGGGCGAGGCGTCGGTCGCGAAGCAGTTCACGGAGCTTCGTCGAACGGGGCGACCACCGCGTGCGCGGCATTTGGGCTGACCTATCGAAGTGAGATGGAACCGATAATCGGATTGCACCATCTCCCTAAAACCGAATATGGGTTACTGGCTGTACTGAACTCGCCGGGTTCAGCAGCACACCACGGTTGCGTAAGGGCGGTCGCGTGTGACCATGCAAACCGGCAGGGGGCAGTCAGCAATGGAGATCCGAGGCTTCCTTGTGGAAATCTTCGAGCCAGAGACCGAGGGCGTGATCTGGTCGCTCCGTGATCCCGGTCTACCGGACGGCGAGGACCTCTGCCCCCTGGAGGGCGGAGACGAGCTCCGCATCCTCGACGACAGTGGCTGTATTATCTGGGAAGGCCTAGTGAAGTTTGACCACCTCGCCAGCCGGCCGGCCCGCCCCACTGAAGGGGATCTGTACGAGGAGGATGCGTTAGGCGACTGGCTCCACGGCATGCAGGTGGGCGTGGACCCAGAGGCGTGGCGCCGGATGTTTGATGAGAGCCGAAGGGCCATTCTGCGCCGGGGCCCGCCCAACCCCTGGGACAGGAGCCCGCACCCGTTCAGCGGCCCTGTCGAGGGCTTACGCGCGCGTCTCGCCGCGCTCCCTCAGGTGCAGGCCGAGAAGCTGTTCAGGCATGCCCTCGACCCGTGGTTCTGGTTTCATATCGATGATGATTGGCGCAGCCTGGCCCAGGCCTGGGGGCTCGAACAGCTTGAGACGATGCTGCTTCTCGCCAACACCAGCCCGGAGCAGGTGACGGCATGCGCGAACTATATATGTCAAGGCGCGGACACGCTGCCGTCGTTCTTCCTGCCGCTCTTTGAGCGCCTCGGACTGCTGTATGGATTGAACGCTGCCCTGCTTTGGGGCTTGCCGGACGTCGCGTCGCGCGCCGCTTGGCTCGATGCGGCGAACGCGCGGCTGGACGGCGGCTCCCCCATCGATCTCCTGCTCGGCGGTGGGATGGAGGAGATATACCGGGTGCTGGAGGTCGCCCGCACTTCTCTCGACGGTTTGCACGCGGACGAGAGGGCTTCTGATGAGCAGCGCCAGCATCGCGCAGCCGTCGAGAAGCTGGACCTGGAACGGCGGCAGAACCAGGATCGAGTGTTGTCCTACGTGGAGCGTCTGAACGGCACCATCCTGGCGCAAGCGACCGACGATCTCGGATCGAGGGAGGGCGCTGCGGAATGGCTCATGCGGCCCGCTGTCGCGCTTGGCCACGACCGTCCAATCGACCTGCTCGGTACGGCCGTGGGCCGCGGGCGGGTGGAACTCCTGCTCACGCGTATTCGCTACGGGGCTGACGTGTGACCGGGCCGCCGTCCCGAGGTCCGGCCCGCTCAGGAGCGCCCAAGCTCACCACTGGCCAGCAGGAAGCCGTCGAAATCCGAGGCTTCCTCGATCCATTCTATGAGACCGGCACAGAGGGAGTGGTCTGGTCGCTCGAGGATCCTGGCCTGCCAGCTTACCACAGCCTCCATCCCCTGGAGGACGGGGACGAGCTCCGCGTCCTCGACGACACCGGCGGTACTCTCTGGGAAGGAGTGGTGCGCCTTGACCGTACCACTGGTCTCTTGCCGCGCTCTCCGGGTGGGGAGCCGGTCCAGCAAGCCGTGATGGGCTTCTGGGTGCACGGTCAGCAGCAAGGCATGGACGCGCAAGCCTGGGGCGAGATGTTCTTTGCGAGGCGCAGGGCGATCCTGCGCGAGGGCGCGACCCGCCGTTTTCCCAAGGAGCCCCACCCCTTCAGCGGCGCGGCCGACGGTTTGCGCGCACGCCTCGCCGCTTTGCCTCAGGCGCGCGCCCAGGAACTGTTTAAGGAGGCCCTTTACTCGTGGCTCTTGTTCCACTCGAGCGGGGAGTGGCACAGCCTCGCTCAAGCCTGGGGGTTCGGTATGGGCGAGACCCTGGCGCTCCTTGGTCAACCAACGCCGGAGCAGGTGAAGGTCTGGGCGACCTACCCGAGGCCGGGCGGCGCCACGCTGCTGCCGTTCTCCCTTCCGCTCCTGGAGCGCCTCGGCCTGCTGTTCGGATTGAATGCGCTCCTTCTGTGGGGGCTGCGGGATCCGCGATCGCGCGCCGCTTGGCTCAGAACGACGAACGCGCGTCTGGACGGCAGCTCGCCTCTTGATCTTCTGCTCGGCGGCGAGATCGAGGGGGTACGGCGGGTGCTGGAGGCCGCGCGCGCGGGCATGGACGATGGAGGAGAGCGGAGGTGAGCGCGTCAGATGAGGAGCGCCGGCATCTAGAAGCTGTCGCAGCGCTGGATGCTGCCGCCCGGCGCGATGGAGCTTGTCAGTTTGCTCGTGTAGAGCGCCTGGCCGGCGACATCTTGAGGCAAGCCGCAGACGTCTTCGGTTCGAGAGAGGCTGCCGCCGAATGGCTCATGCGGCCCGCTATGGCGCTCGATCGGAGCCGCCCCATTGACCTGCTTGGCACGGTAGCGGGTCGCCAGCAGGTCAAGCTCCTGCTCGTCCGCCTTCACTATGGTGTCTACACCTGATCGAGTCGCCGGCAGGAGCTCGGTTAAGCCGGCTTGCGGGTGACGCCGTGAGCCCTCTTGCTTGCAGATAAAGGCGTCCACTGAACCCTCGCCCCGCACGTCTGCTCAACGGCTTGCGGCGTTGACCGGCGTGGAGACCCTACGCCGTCCGACACATCGAGCCGTGCCTGCTCCGCAGGGCCGTGATGTTGTCTGGGCGGGAACGAGGCCAGCCACGGCACTGGGGCTGGTGAACGATCGTCCCCATATGGGCAATTCCCTGCGCGCCCCATCCGGTGAAATGCGCCGCTTTGGCCGGCCTGTGGGGGAAAACTGGGCAAAGGATTGGGCATGGCAGTGTTGGAAGCGGCGAGTGAGTTGGTGCTCGACACGCGGATCTGTCAGAGCTCGCGCCAGGAGTGCCTGGGCTGGCGAGCTGGGGCAGGCGTTGATAGGCTCCCGGCGGGTTGGTGGGCGGCTGGGGGCCTGAGATGGAGTGCGTGGACTGCGGTTCGGCGGAGGTCACTGAGCGGCCGGACCGCACCGCCCAAGGCTACCGCAGGTTCCGCTGCCGCGACTGCGGCAAACAGTTCAACGAGCGCAGTGCCGGCCTGCTGAACCGGGCGCAGTACCCGAGCGACGTCGTGGCGCTGTGGCGCCTGCGCTACCGGCTTACTCTACGGGATCTCAGTGAGATGTTCCTGACCCGCGGCATCATCTTCAGCTACGAAGCGGTACGGGGGTGGGAGGCAAAGCTCGCGCCGATCCTGGCCGACGAACTCCGTTGTCGTCGACGGGGCAGGAGTGGCGCCGGCCGCCGCCACTGGCACGTGGATGAGACGTACCTGAAGGTTCGGGGCCGATGGTGTTACCTGTACCGGGCGATCGATCGGGACGGCAATCTCGTCGACACCATGCTGAGCGAGCACCGCGACATGGCTGCAGCCCAAGCCTTCTTCCGCTCGGCCAAGGCCGCAACCGGGATCACCCCCGAGCGCGTCACCACGGACGGCCACGGCTCCTACCCACGTGCGATCCGATCGACGCTCGGCCGGCGCGTCGCGCACCGGACCAGCGCGTACAAAAACAACGGACTTGAGCAGGACCACCGGGGCGCGAAAGGGCGCATACGATGTATGCGGGGCTTCAAGAGCTTCGCCTCTGCCGAGCGGTTCTGTCGAAGCTACGACGAGCTTCGCGATTTCCTCCGCCCCTGCACCCGCCACAACCAGCCTCTTCCCGCCAACCGCCGTCGCGTGCTTCATCTCCGTCGCGCTACCACTGCGCTCGCCATTCTCAAGGCGGCGTAAGCAGAACCCAGCCTTCATCCCACGTCGCCAGGTTGGGCGCGAGCGCTGACAGATCCGCGATGCCACCCCTGTCCGCACCAGAGTCCCCACCTTTTCTCCCTCACTCCGGCCGACCCGGCGCATGCCCTTGCGGCGCTGTTCCGGCCACTCTGAGTGTGCCGGCGGCGCAATTCCATGGCAACCGCCCCCTCCCTGCCCCTTGGGCACGATAATCCCCCAACCTCGTGCCTAAGCCGAGCGGGCAGGGTGGTTGCCACGATCTTCCACTGCGCGGGTTTTGACCCCTTTGCAGACGTGGAGACCACGCGCTACGGGACGGCACCCAAGGATGCGGTCGATAGGAATGGCTGAAGCGGCCGGCTTCTACTTCAAGCAGATCAACTCAGCGTCGTACCGTATCCCACCCCTGGTGCTGTTGCATGGCAGCGGCGGCTCTGAGGCTTCGCTGATGGACTTCGCGCACGGTATCGCACCAGATCGGACGGCTTTCTGCCTGCGCGGCGGCGTGCCTTGGGAGGACGGGTACGCCTTCTTCCGGCGGAACCCGGATCGGACTCTCGATTACGAGGATCTCGACCGACG
>NZ_JONP01000019.1 GCF_000711725.1 Roseomonas aerilata DSM 19363
CAGATCACCGGCAGCCCACGGGCGCGCAGCTCGCCGTGCAGCCAGACCGAGAGGGAACCGGTTTCCAGCCCGATGCGGACCACCTCCGAGGTCCTGCCGGTGATGAACCCGGCAATCGCCTCCGGCGTCGATGGCACCTTCCTCTCCGCCAGCACTTTCCCCACCTCGTCGACGACACAGATCGCCGTCTCGTCGAGCGACACGTCCAGTCCCACGTAGGTCTTCATCGCACCTCTCCCGGCTGCCCGTGAACCAGGCGTGCCGCCCGGCTCGGCAAGGTGACAGCGCCACTCCGAGCAGCGCCAGACGCGATTAGGCTATGTGGTGTAGGAGGCGGCCGCCCGAGTTAGGGCGGCCATCGCGGTGACCTTGGCTAGGGTTGGGTTGCGAGACGCAACACTGACCAAAGGACGCCACGATGACCGACGAGAGGATTGCGCTTCGAGAGCTCTTGGAGAAGGGCTCTGACGCGACGTTTTTGCGGGAGATGATCGGCTTTGTCGCCCATCGGCTGATGGAGCTGGATGCCGAAGGGGCCTGTGGCGCTGGGCATGGCGAGCGCAGCGCCGAGCGGGTGAACCAGCGGAACGGCTATCGGGAGCGCGACTGGCACACCCGGGCCGGGACGGTCGAGCTCAGGATCCCGAAGCTCAGGAAGGGCAGCTATTTCCCGGCCTTTCTGGAGCCCCGGCGGCTGGCGGAGAAGGCGCTCACTGCGGTGATCCAGGAGGCCTACGTCCAGGGCATCTCCACGCGCTCGGTGGACGACCTCGTCCGGGCCATGGGGATGGAGGGCATCAGCAAGAGCCAGGTCTCTCGGCTCTGCAGCGAGATCGACGGCCGGGTACAGGACTTTCTGAGCAGGCCGATCGAGGGCGACTGGCCGTACCTGTGGCTGGACGCCACCTATGTGAAGGTCAGGGAGGCGGGCCGCATCGTCTCGGTGGCCGTCACCATCGCGGTAGGGGTGAACAGCGATGGCCGCC
The DNA here is from genome assembly GCF_000711725.1 of Roseomonas aerilata DSM 19363. Taxonomy (GTDB): domain Bacteria; phylum Pseudomonadota; class Alphaproteobacteria; order Acetobacterales; family Acetobacteraceae; genus Roseomonas; species Roseomonas aerilata. The sequence continues at coordinate 987 of NZ_JONP01000019.1, forward strand.
GCGAGGTGCTCGGCATGGCGGTCGGCGCCTCCGAGGCCGAGACCTTCTGGACGGAGTTCCTCCGTGGTCTGGCCCGGCGCGGTTTGCGCGGGGTCAAGCTCGTCATCTCCGACGCTCACGAAGGTCTCAAGGCCGCGGTCGCCAAGGTGCTCAGGGCCACATGGCAGCGCTGCCGCGTGCATTTTGGCCGCAACGCCGCCGCCCATGCGGGCAAGACCCAGCGCCGCATCGTCTCCGCCTGGATCGGGACCGCCTATGCCGAGGCCGATGCCCCCGCGGCCCACGCCCAGTGGCGCAAAGTGGCCGACCAGCTCCGCCCCAAGGTGCCGAAGCTGGCCACGCTGATGGATGCCGCCGAGGAAGACGTGCTGGCCTTCATGGACTTTCCCCGCGAGCACAGGGCCAAGCTGCACAGCACCAACCCGATCGAGCGCCTCAACGGCGAGATCAAGCGCCGCACCGACGTCGTCGGCATCTTTCCCAACGAAGCGGCCGTTGTCAGGCTCGTCGGCGCCCTGCTCCTCGAGCAATCCGACGAGTGGGCCATCCAGCGCTCGCGCTACATGACGCTGGAGACCATCGGCGCCGTGAGCGATACTCCCTCCGTCAGCCTGCCCGCTGCGGCTCACTGACACCGCGGCTCAGCCCGCTGAGGAGCACCGCTCCTACACCACGCCGTGGGACACGATCGTGCCGTTCTCACCCGCGCCGCGACTTATCCGCTCGTACCCCTGAACCAGACAAGGATTCGGCGGCACGCCGAGCGGCCACGCGCCACCAATCTGGCCGTGCCTCGCCCGGTAACCCACGCGACTCGCCCTACCAAGCCGCGACCAGGACGTGTCCGGTCGCGCTGGAGAGCGGGCTTCGCCGGTCCGGTGGTAGCGGCCTCCTGACTCACCGACGATGGTGCCGCCTGATGGGTCACCCTACCAGCCGCCACCAAGCCAGGGAGCGGGTCGGCTTCTCGAAGGGTTTGCGCGGTCTCTATGGTGACCAAGGGCGGCTTGGCCGCGTCAGCGAGGGCTGGCGGTTGAGCAACAGCCTCTCCCAAGACTGGCGTCCGCCCTTTCAGGCCCCCGGCGTACCCTGCCGCTTCGTTTGCCGATGGCGTCCCTGACTCGGCCGTTCCCGGATCGGACGGCTCAGGCTGGCGGGCGGGGTTCACTCGCCTCCGCCGCGGACCCGGCTCGTCTCCCCCCGCCCCCTCGCAATCGATGCCCTCACCGCCACCGGTCTCGGTGGCCCTGCCGCGATCCGGTCCAGGAGGTGGTTGCTCCAGCGGGCCGCCCGACGACATCTTCTCGTCCGGCCATCTATCCAGCCGCTCCCGCGATTCCGGAGGCGTGCCCTCGCTGGGCGGGACGTTGCCGCCCGACCCGGGCGCAACTGGGGACGGGCTCGCGCCAGATAGCGGCAGGCGCCTCGGCATCTCGTCAGCGGCGCGTTCCGGCATCTCAAGCCGTCCGCCCCCGGTGGCGAAGACCTGGCTCGGGTGCTGTATCGGAAGAATGATGTGGGCGAATGGCGGATAGTCGCCCGGGCGCGAGCGGGCAAAATCCGGCATCCTGAAGCGTGGGGCACCGCAGACTACGACCCGCCTTGCACGCCAGATGGCGTCCGCTAGCGCCTTGTCCCCGATCTGAAGCTGCACCTGAATGTTATACGAGCGATCACCTCCCTCGCGGACGAACTGGCCGGAAATCTGGTAATGCCCGTTGAATCTGTACGGAGCCGACGCACTCCTCTCCCGGTCCCGTCGCTCAAACTCCACCGATACAGGGCGACCTTCAACCTTCTGCCTCGCTCGCCACAGGCGCTTATGCTCCTGAAGTCCGTAGAAGAAGTCTCTCCACGGGATCCTCTCCCCGTTGAAGACCACCTGGACCTTGTCCTCGAGTTCCGCATCGTCGCCAACAATGTCGGCCACCATGACGATGCTTTCGACGCAGTTCATGTACGCCGTCAGGCGTCGGTTTGACTTTTGGTACGCGGTGGCGGTCTCAGGCGCGCTTTCCTGGCGGAACAGGCTCCCGTGCTCCTCCAGGCCCGCCAACAAAACGTTTAGACGGAACTCTACCGTCGTCTGCTCCTGGTTGCCGACATGCTCCACCAAGGCGGCCTCTCCCATGCCGCGGACCTCTCGCGATATGGCAACGGCCTTTCGCAACGTGGCATCGATGTCGTACTTGCAGCCAGGATCGTGTTTGTGGGCCTGACGTAGCCCGAAATGGGCCCTGACCTTAGTGGCTCCACCGTGCTTTTGGTGCCCTGGTGTATGCCGAAGCTTCGCGCTGCATCCGGGGCAACGGGGGATGCCATGCATCTTCGTACTGTAAAGCGCGGCCGCAATCGGGCCGGGTTGCGCCGCGCCCCTCTGCGGCACTGCCTCTTTCAGCCGAACCGCCAACGTCGCTGCCTCGGAAATTTCGGGACGTATATGGCTACGGAGGCGGCTGGGTTCAAAGGTGACCTAGTCGGCGCCCAGCCACTTGGCGATGCTCTGGAACAGTTCCTGCCTAGGGGGGCATGACCAGCGTCGGAGGTGACTGGGCAAGGGACGTGAGGAGCCCCCAACCTCTACCTCCCTCTACTCAGATCAGCCCGCGAGAGGGTATTGCCTAATGGTAGGACGGCAGCCCCGTTCTAGCGGCTGTCGCTGCCCTCTTCTCCGGTGACCTGCTGCTGCTCGGTTTGGCCTCAACCTGCCGGTCTCCATCCTGACCTGGGCCCCTCGCGCTGCCTATGGAACCCCGCTGGCGAACTCGGTCTACATCAGTCATGTGGCCCTCGGTCGCAGCATCGGCCACCGCATGCTAGAAACGCTCATCAAGGAGTGCATGGCGTTCGGCGACAACTGCCTGCCCATTGGCGACACCCTCGCAGGAGTAGCTCGCCACGCGGGCCAGATGTGGACCACCCACAAATCTCGTTAGGGATCCCCCTTAGGGTCGTCGGTATTGGTCCTTCCGTTGCTGACACCAACTTGGCCGAACTCGGTGACTTGGTCAGCATGGACGCCGTGGTGGCGCTCGACCGCTTCGCCGAGGTTGGCACGCGGATCTGCTTCGACGTCAGCAGAGATCGGTGAGGAACTCCTCCCGGGACGCGCCTCTGGGGATGTTTTGGGCCTTCTCGACCAACGCGCTGACGACACGGCGCGCCAAGCGACGGGCCAAGTTCCGGGTCTCGCTCGGCACCTTGCGGTCGATACCGGTACTGACATCTAAACCCGGCTTGGATGGCCACTCCTGCGCCGCCGTCCTCCGCTTGGGTAGACCGGCCGCTTGCAGCCGATTGCAGAACGGGGTGCAGTGCGACGTCCGTTCACTTGGGAGGAGACTAGGGTGGTGAGGCCGTGGTCGGAGAGGACGCCCGAGGCGATACGCGAGGCGTTCTACTCTCCCGCACCGGCGCCCATCGCGCACGGCGATGCCTTCGGCTCGGAGGATGGTGGCCGGGCTGAGCGCCCGAGTTCCAAGCCCGCGCTGGTTGGCCTCCTCGTGCTCGGGATCAAAGCGCTCAAGAGCACCAAGATCCTCGGCCTGCTGGGCAGCCTCCTCGTCTACGCACTGTCGCTGGGATGGCTGGCTGCAGGTTTGCTGGTGGCGGGGCTCTGCATACACGAGTACGGCCACGTCTGGGCCATGCGCCGCCTCGGGGTCCCAACGAAGGGTTTCTATCTCATCCCCTTCATGGGTGGCGTCGCCATTCCAGCACGGCCTTTCGAGAAGCGTCACGAGGAGGCCTACATCGCCGCGATGGGGCCGGTGTTCGGCTTGGCCGCCACGCCGCTTGTTCTCGGCCTCACATGGCTTCTCAGGGGATCGCTCCCGCACGCCGCAGCCGCGGCGCAGGTGCTCGTCTTCCTAAATCTCTTCAACCTGCTGCCGATCGTCCCTCTCGATGGCGGTCGGATTATCCGGTCGGTGGTCTCCAGCTTCAGCCCGGCCGCCGGAATAGCGCTGGCGGTTGGCACCGGCCTGATTTGCGGAGTGCTAGCCTGGTCCTTCCGGGCACCCATCCTCGGCTTGCTGGGCGCTATCGCCTTGCTCGAGGTTTGGAACACGCGCGGCAGCCGTTGCCATCTCACCGCCTTGTCCTCGCGGCACGCTCTGAGATGGCTCGGGGTCTATGCCGCCCTGATGGCGGTTGGCGCCGCCCTCCTCGTCGGGCTCGGGAGCCTGTCGGGCCACACCGAGGTCATCCTATCACTGCGGGACATCTAGATCAGCGTTGAACCAACAGGCTCGGATTTTGCGCTGCGCTAGAGACGGCTGGAGATGTCCAGGTCGCTCCGGGTTCAAGCCTAAGGGGGCCGAGCCGGAACACACTGGGGGACAGAGGCCTTCCATCCAACGGTGGGCACCGCTCCAGCGGCACTCAACGGCCTAGTTCGCAGGCCCTCTGCCAAGATTGCGGAGTTCCAGGCAGGTAATAGCAGCCATAGTCACCATGGAACCTCCAGGTCTTTCGCATCCGGGCCCCAAGCTCCCCAGATCCGACGCCCGCTCTTGCCGGGGAGCCGTCTGGGTTCTGGCTCACCGCGGGCAAGGCGACGGGCACGATGTTCGGCCCTGATGCCCGCCAAGAAGCCCAAACGGCATTGCTCAAGAGCCAACAGCTGCTCGGAAAGCTCCTCCACTGCCTCGTCCCGGCGCCGAACGAGATCGGACAGGCGCCTCTGCCACGCGGAATCATCACCGAGGTTCCTAGTATGCCAAGCTGTTCGGGCCTCCCGCCTCAGCTTCGAAAGCTCAGTTTGGTGCCGGGCGTCCACGCGTCGCCTCAGGTCACTGGAAGCCCGCAGAGCCTCTGCATAGGCCACTCGGACCGCGGCACTGGCGTCTGGCTGGATGGGGAGCACAGGCTCATTCACAGCGCCACGGCCAAGAAGACGTGACACCTGAGCCCGATAGAGATGTATGGCTTACTTGTCAGCACTACGCCGGTCCCTGAATGCATGAGCTATCTCTGCCGCCCAACACGTCCACTCCGAACAGCTCTGATAGCTCCTTAACCGCTATAGGAGCTTCAACGCCGGAGATACGTCCAATCGATTCCTCAGCTCGCCTCTCCCTGTACGCCAGGGCGGCTGGATTCCTAATGACGCTTCCGGATGGTTTACCTTTTCGCCCGATACCTAGACTGCCCAGACACCGTCAGAGCCCGTCCGCCTAACCCATGCAAGTCTCCCGTGAGGCGTCCGGCGGCCTATTTGGCGAGAGGCAGTTCTTGATGCTCTCGAAGGCGACGGCGAACAGGTCGGCGTGCCGCTCGACGGCCGCGGGCGACACAACGATGCGCTGGCTAGCGTTCATACGGTGGCGCCAACCAGGCTGGACAGCCTCGCAGAGCGCAGTCCAGGCAGGCTTCACATCCTGCCAGACGGAGGCTGCGAGATAGCGCTCCATGCGAACGGGGGACGGGAAGTCGAAGTCGCCAAGGCCTTTCTGCGTAAGGAGCGACATGCTGCTGGTGCCCTTGAGGCCCTGCCTAAGCTGAAGGGAGAGCGACACGGCCTGCTTCGTGGCGTTCACCACCGTGTCGTCTTCGATGAGGTCCAGCAGCGCCCCGGCCGCCCGCTCGAACCAAGGCACCCGCAGCCGCTCCGGGATGTCGCGCTCCCTCGTGCGCAGCCGCGACGGGCGAATATGCTCCCGGATCAGTTCGGCGAAGAACTCCAGCACCTCCGCCGCGGGGGGGTTCGATTGCCGCACATCCCCGGCAACACGGGCTGCGAGGCCCGCCATAGCCTCAAGGGAGGGGTCGCCTTCCCGATTCATTATGGGACCGACGAGTGACAGCACTCTCGGCGGGTCGAGCGGGTTGTCCGCGTAGGCGCCGAGCTGCTGGTCGTTCCTATCCGCGAGTTCAGCCTCAATCCAGCAGGTGGGGATGCCTCCCTCGTAGACGAGGAAGTCCGGCCTCTCCTGCCTGCCATCAACCAGCACCCGACGCAGGTAGGCGTCCTCCGAGAGGCCGAGCTCGCGCCGACATTCCCGCCAGAACTCGGGCACTGCTTGGCACGCGTAGAGTAGGACGTTGATACGGTTCTCCGCGCGCTGGTCGTTCTCGCGCGTGAAGTCACGAGCACCGGCACGAGAACGAGAAGACACTAGCTTGTCGCTCACCGCCACCTCCGCCCTGCCCGTGCGCCCCAGTGCTTGGTACCGCAAATCACGCCCAACCTCGAGCGGTCCCCTCGCCGCCCTTCGACGTCATATCTGGGGAGAGCAGGATTTGCTCACATCGCGGTGCAGCACCCACAGTGCAAAACCTGCCCAGCCCTACAACGCGCCCTGGCTTACGCCATCTGCCACGCCGCCTGATGGCCTGAGTAGAGCTAAGGCCCACTCAATTCCGACGTTCGACAACTGTTTCCCGCCTTCGGCCTTCCGAGAGCAGCCTCTGTTCAGCAGCTGCCAAAGGGCCGGATTGGTGGCAAGCTGATTTCTCTTCCAATCGGCTCCAGATGGCGCGGTTCACATCCATGCTGTAGACTTGGCTTTTACGCTTCGGTAAGCAACTCGCGGAGAGTGCCTCGTGTCGTCTCTTAAAGTTAAACAAATCAAAACGAAATTGAAAGATCTTTTCGAGCAGCACCTCAATTTAAATGACATAGGTGTTAATGATAACGAACGCGAGAACAAGGTTCTGAGCAGGTGCCTTGCCGCATACGCTGTGTATCTTGAGTCAGCTTGCACTGAGGAAGACGCTGGGAAAGCTGTTTGGGACGGATCCGATGATAACGGTGTGGACGCGGTGTATTACGACGCCACCGAAGCAAAGGTAGTTATCGTCCAATCAAAATGGATTAATTCAGGTGGTGGGGAACCATCCTCGGGCGACATAGCGCTTTTCGTAAACGGCGTTCGAGATATTGTCGAGAACAACTCCGCCAACTTCCATCCGCGCTTACATACTCGGCTAAATGACATTAGCCAAGCAATCATGACCCCTGGAGTTACGTTAGAGATAATTTTGATCAGCACTGGGAGCAGTACGATCGCTCGGCACGGCACTGCCAATATAGACCGTCTACTCGCAGATCTTAACGATCCTGTTGATCAAGATCCTATTGCCCGAAATAAAGTGATCGGACTCGACGAGGTTTACCAGTCGCTAGCTCGTGCCGCTGGCAGTGGAGGAATATCTCTTACTGCAACCATACTAGATTGGTCATACATCCCTCAGCCGTATGCCGCTTATTTCGGACTGATAGATGGTTTACAGCTCAAAGAATGGTGGGACTCACATGGCAAGCGGCTGGTTGCCAAAAATATCCGCTACGCACTGGGTGCAACTGATATCAATGAAGGCATAAGAAACACGGGGAGGGGCGCGCCCGAGGATTTTTGGTATTTCAACAATGGAATTACTCTTATCGCAGATAGAATCATACGCGCTCCGAAATCTGCTGCCTCACGAACTGCTGGCGCATTTGAGTTTATGGGGGCTTCAATAGTTAACGGGGCACAGACAGTCAGTACACTAGGCAGGGTTGATGCCGAGGATAGCCTAGGCAAGCTGAGAGTTTCTATTAGAGTGATCATTTTGGACAATGCGCCCGCCAACTTTGGTGCAGAAGTTACCCGCACGAACAATCTGCAGAATCGAGTAGAGGGGCGGGATTTTGTCGCCCGCGATCCTGAGCAAACCAGAATTCAGCAGGAAATGTCAATCGAGGGTGTAGAGTATCAATTTCTAAGGAGCGAGGATTTTTCACTTTCACCAACCTCTTGCGAACTAGTTGAGGTCACAACTGCACTGACATGCGCTTCTATGGATCCCGTGCTTGCTGTTCAGGTCAAAACAGGTATTGGCAGATTTTTTAACGATCTAACAAAAGCACCTTACAAAACTGTGTTCAATCCTCAGACAAGTGGAGCGCGGGCGTTCAATTGCACTTTGACCCAGCGGGAGATAGACGCATGGATTGAGAGACAAAAGTCTACTTTAGCCAAAAGAAGTGGTTATCCCTGGGGTGTTTTGGTGCATGGAAATCGCGTCTTGGCTTCAGCGGTTTTCAAATTAATCGGACGTCAACCTACAGACAAGACAATCGATGATTTTAGGTCGTCGTTGAGTGCTGTTGATGTAGACGGAAAATGCGCTGCAGTTTATTTGGGGATGGTGCAAGTTCTCGAGGCAGAGTACCCAGGAAAATTTCTGGCTGTTCTCTTCAAGAACCCGACAATGTCGAAGGACGTCTTCGACAAGTCAGTCGCACTGGCTCAGGCAGCAAATAATCAGGAAGCTCCGGCAACTTCATAGTTACCTGGGGCTAGATTGCCGAGCATCGTAACTAACGCCCGCATCACTACACGCGATAGGTCGAGATAGATCACATCCGGCAACCGAGGGAGAGCCGATTGATTTTGGCTTTCTTCTACGGATTTCCCATAGCCAGACCAATCGCTCTTGTCAGGAACTAACCTGCGGTACTCGGTAGAAAATTATTGACCAACCTCTCATCAGAGGAGCGGAGCTATCGCCTATGGACCCGTTGCCTGCTCTACATTGCCACGCTCAGCCCAAGGATTAATCAGGCATTGCCCGCCCCAGAGAGCTTCGCCACCAGGGCACTCCCTTGCTCGGCGTCAACCTTGGGAGCCGCCCAATCTCATAAGCAGGGAGGTACACTTGGGCTTTGCCTCAGCCCACCAGCGGGCGCCTCCTCGAGGAAACAGGTGGTCAGCGTCAGGACGGGGGCTGAGGTCCTAAAGCCGCAGGGGCTGCCCGGGACCGGGTGTCGGAGACGGCGAAGGAGAGCGACCCGCCCCCATCAGCACGGATCCCGGCCACCACTTGCAGTTCCGAGAGCTCTGGATTGCCCAGCACTCGTTCCAGGCTCCAAAGGCCCCAGGGGGTCGGGGCAGGCATCCGCAGGGCGCCGAACCAATCGCCGAAGTTGTGGGTGAGGTAGGGCTGGACTCAGCGCAGGAGCTTGACCAGTCCCAGGCTTCTAGCATCCCGCGCCGCGAGGTAGCCGGTGTCGTGCGCGAAGGCGGCCGGTTCCCCCTCGGTAGTCGGGCGTGAACAACCTCCAGGATACTGATCCGCTTGGGAGAGTTGTTGGATTGGGCGCTCTGGAATTGCAGGGTTGGGTTGGAACGGTGCGGTAATCCTGCGATTCTGGCGGGCATGAAGCATCGTCCCCGCCCTCCGGAACAGGCCGACCTGCTGCGGCCACGCCTGGTCGACATGATCGATGGACGGCACGGGTTGGTCCGGCTGGCGGCACTGATCGATTGGGGCTGGTTCGAGCGGGAATGTGCTGGGTTCTTCCCCGCTGGTGAGGGGCGGCCCGCCACCGATCCGCGCCTAGTCGCCGGTCTGATGGTCCTGCAGCACGCCTACGGCCTTTCCGACGAGGCGGTGCTCGCCCGCTGGGTAGAGAACCCGTACTTCCAGCACTTCACCGGCGAGACCGTCTTCCAGCACCGCCCGCCCCTTCATCCGTCCTCGCTCAGCCGTTGGCGCGGCCGCATCGGCGAGGAGGGGGTGGAGTGGCTGCTCACCAAGACCATCGAGGCAGGCCGGGCCTCGGGTGCCTTGACGCCGCGCGCCTTCTCCGAGATCGCGGTGGACACGACGGTGATGGAGAAGGCCATCGCGCATCCGAACGACAGCAGGCTGTACGAGAGGGCGCGCCGCTCCCTGGTGGCGTTGGCCAGCAAAGCCGGGATCACCTTACGACAGAACTACAACCGCAAGGCTCCACGCCTGGCAGCGCAGGCAGGGCGGCACGCCCATGCCCGGCAGTTCCGGCGCATGCGCAAGGTGCTGCGCACGCTCAAAGGCTACACCGGGCGTGTGCTGCGTGACATTGGCCGCAAGCTCGGCGCCGTACCCGAAGGAAGGCTGCGGACGCGGATCGAGCAACGCATGGCGCTCGTCACCCGCCTGCTACGGCAGACACCCAAGAGCGCGGGCAAGATCTACGCCCTGCATGAGCCGGAGGTGGACTGCATCTCCAAGGGCAAGGCGCGGGTGCGCTACGAGTTCGGAACCAAGGTCAGCATCGCCACCACGCTCACCGGGGGCTTTGTCGTCGGCATGCGCTCTCTGCCCGGCAACCCCTATGACGGGCACACCCTTCCCGAGGCCCTCCAGCAGGTGGAGACCCTCACCGGATCCTGCCCAAGCCTTGCCGTGGTCGATCGCGGCTACCGCGGCCATGGTGCCCACGGCACGACGGTGCTCGTCAGCGGTACACGGCGCGGCCTTACCCCACGCCTGCGCAAGCTCCTGCGGCGACGCAGCGCCATCGAGCCCGAGATCGGCCACATGAAGACCGACGGTCGCCTTGCCCGATGCGCGCTCAAGGGCACGATCGGTGACGCCGTCTACGCCGTCCTCTGCGGCTGCGGTCACAACATCCGCAAGATCCTCGCCTACCTGAGAGCCCTTTTGCTCACCCTCCTCACCAGCCTCATCCACGCCATCGCCCAGCCGGACCATCTCCCAGCTCCGGACCATCTCCCGGCTACAGCCCACGCGGCCTGACCGGGTTATTCAAGGCCGACTAGCAAGGACCGGATGGCGCATCCAGTTGGTTCTCAATCGGCCCGGCGATGTCTCGTAGTCAACACGGCGCCTCCCTGGTGGCTTCCATACTCCACGACCGCGTCCTTCCCGAGACAGATGGTGAAGTCCAATTTCCGCAAAGCAGACATACTTCTACTATTCGTCCGCCGTTCCTGACGCGTTATTGTTAAGGACTGATGCCTTGAGTAACTATGCGCCACGCTTGCGGAACTCCAGACTGAACTAACGCCTACTCTCCCTCAACTTTGCAAGCACATCTTTGTCCTGCGTCAGATACTGCGCGACCTCCAATGCATTCGACATTCCAGGTACCTTGCCTGGTTCCTGAGGCACTATTCCGATTCCGACTACCTTTCCAAAAGACGCAGCCATATTTAGTCGCTCAAAGCGCCAATTTACCACACCATCAATATTCAGCCAATCAGGACGCGCCTGCGCAAATATTGCAAGATCAACAAAAAAATTTCCACCAGCTAATCCAGCCTTCGAGCCACTAGACTCTTCAACATAGGCTTTCGTAAAAGCGAAGTTCGCCTGAAGCTCAGGAACTACATCAAACGACTTCCTGATAGTGCTCGCTTCCCTAATAGCCTCTTCACTCCCGATCTCGCCGTTTCTAAACCTTGTAAGAACAGACTCAAGGTGGCTAGCTCGCTGTTTGTCTACCTGGACATGCCTCCGAAGCCGAAAGCCTGCCGCGAGCACTAGTCGTGGTCCGGGAAATCCGCGTTCCTGTTCGTGCAATTTTAGATCCTGAAACAGTCGCCAGGCACGAATCAGGAAATCGAATGTAACTGAGCTGCTCCTGTAAGAGAGATCGCGATAGACAGCAGCCCCATCGTTCATAACCAATGTCCGAAAATTGCGATCACTGTGTTTCGCAACGATGGCGTGAAATTCTTCAAGGCGCTCTACGGCTCGCGTCGCTTTTGGATGTAGTGGATTGAAATTGGACGCGGCAATCAAGTCTCCATAACCGAGAAGGTCAATCCAGCACGTAACCGCAACTTGATACGGAAATTTGGTCCTCATGCCAACAGCAGGTTCTTGCCGCACTGTTTTGGCTTTTGTCGATCTTCTACTTTTCGGCAACCGGTTAGTCACGCCCGCACCCTCCTCTGTTGTCGTGCGCAAATCAGCCCAGCGGAACGATTCTGTTCGCGTTTGTAGCAAGACGGGCACTGCACTGAGGCCAATTTTGCCTTCCATAAAACTTCAGCAACGCTGATCTGGCCAGAGCTTGTGAGTTTAGTTAATAGCTGGCGCAGAAAATCCAGGGACAATCCATTCTTCCCAAATTCTGTCCAACTCAACTCTTTCTTGTGCGTCACAATATTCATTCGCAAGTGCGAACAAATTTCTGAGTCGCTGGCATTTCTCCTCCCTGGTAGGCGGCCCACGATGGGGCTTGCCCAGTGCTGCTACCAATTCATCCATCTCAGTCCGCCCCCCCTCTGGCAGCTCGCTGCTCAAGTAAGAACAAGAAACCACCTCGGGGCGAGAAACCAAAGGCATCAATCTGAAAACAAAGCGATGTAGTATTTTGTCTTGTGTAACCACCACTGGCTCCCCCAACCATTCTGCGCCGAGAGCATTAAATAGTGAGGCTGAAAGCCAGAGAGAAAGATCTCCGGCCCTGTTCTGCAGGTACCTTGCAGTAATGTATGGCGCTTCTTTTTTCTTTTTTATTTGATAATCAAAAAAAGCCCTGACGTAAGAATACGCGTTCGTTTTGTCTCCAACAAGCTTGAGGTGCTGATTATTCTTTAAGAAAAGAGATACTGCTGCCAACAACAAACAACATGAAAATCTCGGGATGTCTGCGTCCCTGATTCTTGTGAGCTGCCGCAGAGTGTGGTCATTCCCCTCTCTGCTGTCCAACAACTTCTTGGTTAATGCTATGTAGGCAAATTGCAGGGCTCCATTGTACCTTAGCGCCTCGCTATTCCTTTGCAGCCATTGAGCCCGGTCCAGAGCGAAATCTTTGGGAAAATAGAATCCCTCTCGCACAAAACCTGAGACGTATTCCGATATTTTCGCGGCGGGATCGGAACGGAATGCCTCGTTTGAAAGCCACTGCTCTACCAGAGCCATGTTAATGTTTAAGTTATAAGGCCGCCGCAGTAATGGTTTGAGCTCTGATAGAGTTTTCGGTCTCAGGAGCACGTTGCTATCGATAAGGAGTTCCAAAAGAGGCTCCGCTGTAGCTTGATCGACGAAGGGCCAGATTACTGCAGTGGCCGCACCTCCGCTGCCCTCAGCAACTAGTAAACGCTTAATATAAGGGACCAACTGTCCGGTCGTACTGGGTTGGTACATATGTGCTCCGAGTTTAAAAGTTTCGTACCAAAGTCGGTTCGCAAGTGGCTCAAGAAAAATCGAGTCCGTTTCCGCATCGTGATCGAGTGTTGGGGTAGGTACGCGTGGCTCCCACGTTCGACGGAGACGCACCGATGCTCACCAGCCCCGCTGTCCTTGCCCTCTTCGCCACGTCCCGCCGGGACGCCCGACGCGCCCGCACTGGCGCAGCCCTGGCTGGCGGTCCGCGCACCGCCCGTCGCCCACCTCTCCCCGGACGGCCGCCTGATGGTCTGGCGAACACTTTAAGGACGCTGCCGCCCGAGGACACCTGAACGCCGGTTGAGGGGGTGTGTTCAGGAACGGGAGCGGCTTTCCCGCAGTGCTGCGTCGGGGAACTGCGGCGTCAGAACTCATGGAACGGCACGTTGCGATCCCCACCGTCCTTCTGGTTCAACCCGTCCATCATCGTCTGCGCCTTCGAGCCGAGGCGCGCCCAGCTGACGCCGACACCCATGATGAGTTCGGGCGCGATCCTCCCGCGCACCTGCACCTCCGCGTCCACGCGGGTCGACTGGTGGAGGCCGAGGCCAACCGCTCCTCGGTAGGACTCTCCTTTGAAGGTCGCATTGGGTGCCACGTCCTCGAACATGGTCCGGAAGCGCCAGGAGCCGCCGCTGACTTTCCTGCAGGTGCTCAGGTCGGCGTGCGACGCGTTGCGGTAGCAGAAGCGGCAGTTGTGGGTCCACAGGATGCTGGGCTCGAAGAAGAGGATCTCCCAGGTGGAACGCGGGGCCAGTTCGCGCTTGCGCTTGAGCATGACCCAGGCGGGTCGGAGATGGAGAGCGGGGTGGCACCGAGCTCATCGTCCAGCCGCTAGGAATCGGTGTAGGTGTATTCGATGCCTTCTGCGTCTAGCTCTGCCCGCGGTAAAAGGCCGTGCTCGACGATCCTAGAGAGGTTTACGAACGGCGTGAAGTGTACGAGTCACGGGCTGCCTCGTGCCTCGTGCCTCGTGCCTCGTGCCTGCGCCTCGCGCCTGATGTCGTGCCTGTAACTCATGCTCGGACGTTGTAGGTTCTGGGACGTTTGCGAGCCAGCGAAAGGCGGCGTGATGTCTCGGCTCCAGGCCCCGCAGCACTACGAGTGTAGCACAACCAACGAGGGGACCGTGCGCGCGGCTGGCGGCCTATAGCCTCTCTAGTCCGGGAAGGGAGCCTCGGCTTCCCGATTCCACCATTGGTGGTGGTAGCCTCGGAACCCCTGGACGTCGTCCGGAATGGTGCAGGCGACCGCCCTGCCGTGGCGACAGATCATCAGCCGGTGTCGATCCGCATGAGGCGGGTCTCCGTCGCCCATCCGTGCAGCCTGCTGTGGGCGACAACTTCCGTCACACCATCTAGCCCTTCAACGCTCCCGGGGCGATTAGGATCCCGGCTGTCCGACAGGCGTCGTCCAGCTCCACGAGCTGTCAAACTCGCCTCCAACCTGCCGCTCGAACCAGGGCTCTAGGCCGGTGCGCTGCATAGGCGCCTCGTAGGCCGCCATGATGTGCCGCACGACGCGATGGCGAGGCGGTCGAACCAGTAGCGGATGAAACCCATTCTCCGGTTTTCGGCGACGTCCACATGGGAGAAGGGGCTAGTCTCGTTCGCGCAGGTCACCGCGGCGGGGGCGAGCCGGTGCTGGGCCTATGTCGTGTCCAGCCAGGCGGGCCTGTCGCCGTCGAGCGAGATTGCGTCCTTGCCGAATACCTCCCAGACCACCTTGTCTAGCCGCAGGCCGTCCAGGAAACAGTCTATATCCGCCGTGGCCGATTCGTGGACGCCCTAAGCCGCCTTCGCCTCCTGCTTCGTGGCGGCCTCGGCCTTGGTGGCGTTCCGGGCGCGGGCGTCGCGTAGCCTCCCGACGCGTTCCGACAGAGACGTGTCACGTTCCTCCCTCGCGGGTCCCGGGCAGCCTGTCCCTATGAGGCCGACCGTCCAGGCAAGTGTCAGGCTGAAGGGGGTTGCGGAACTGCGGCGCCGGGCACAAGTTCATCATGAACTTTATTTAGGATGGATTTTTCCTCATGGCTCGGATTGCAGCGACCCCGACCCGCAAGAACCCGCCGAAGTTTCCCGCCAAGGCCGCGGAGACGGCCCGGAGGAAGCCCCCGATCAGCCTAGCTCCGAAGAACAAGGGCTCCACCAAGCCTCCCGCGAAGGCCCCGCCCGCTCCCGTCATCCGGGGCTGGGCGGAGTTCCGCGAGAACGGCGGTGAGCTCATCAAGCACGTCGCCCTGACCGGCAATGAGGTCGCGCTGAGCAGCAGCAAGACCGTGCCGCACGTCCGTCTGCGCCGGGCTGCCAACTGCCCCGACGAGGTGGCGGCGCTCAGGAAGATGTGGGGCGAGACCGCGGAGGGCGAGCCGTCCTGCGAGCTCCTGTTCGCCAAGAGCAAGAAGCACCTACTCGAGGTCCGCTCCCTGGTCGTCACGGGCCGCCCGGTGTTGCTGCGCTCGGGCAAGGCGATCGTGCTCGCGGACCGGCATCCCGACTGCCCGCACTCCTTCGTGGACGCATACCTGGCGCACGAGAAGGCTCACGGGGAGCAAGGCACGGCGCACAGGACCCTGGTCTGGGCCCGTCGCGCGGCCCGGCGCACGCGTGAAATCCAGTCGATGAACGAGAACATTGAGGCCGCGGTACTGGGCGTGACCCGCGGCTTGGCCGGTGAGATCCGCGACTTCCTCAAGGAAGTGACCATGAACGCCGAGACAAAGGATAAGATGGAGCAGATGCTGAAGCGTCTGCAGGCCCAGGAAGGCGCTAAGGCCTACCTGGAGAAGCTGAAGCTGCGCACCGCGGCAGACTTGGAGCGCTACTGACGCAGGAGGCCGAGCTTGTACGTCGCGCTCTTGGCGTCCTAGAGGATCAGGTGCCGAAGAAGCGGAAGGGCGCCCGTCCCGTCATCCGGAAGGCGGAGGACCATAGCCGTCCACGATACGTCTGACCGCCCCTGGAGGTCGGGGGACGCCACGGTCCGGACGACCTGCATGCCGTGGTCCCGTGCCAGGGTTTCGACCTCGGCCAGGGTGACAGGGTATCCACCACGGCCGTCGTCGGGGCCGTGGCGGAGCGTCATTGCCAGTAGCCCGCCGGACCGCAGCAGGCTGACCATCTTCCGGAACGCTCTCGGCCGGTCTGTCGGGGCGACGTGCTGCCAAACTGCGCTGAGCAAGACAACGTCGGCGGCGAGACCGGCGCGGGACGCCGTTGTCAGGCCCGGGAGGCTGTCTGTCAGCCACCTGATCCTGGGAGACGGGTGCCTCCGCTCGGCCTCAACGCGCATCCCCGATGACGGCTCGATGGCGATGACCTCGTATCCTGCCGCGGCGAAGGCTCCGGCGTCACGTCCGGTCCCTGCGCCGATGTCGATGACCACAGCCGGTGGACTGGGCAGGAGGTCAGCCAGCCAGTCCCGGGTGACCATCGGCGCGATTGCCTCATATGCGGACGCCAGCCGCGAAGCGTTTGCATCGTACCAAGAGATCACTGTCGGCTGCACGCAGCGACCATAGCAGCCATCGGGTCGACAGGCTCAAGCAAGCCACCCCGGGCAGACTGCCCACTCTCGCTAAGATGACGATAGTTTAACCTTCGGTGCGGCTCCGCAAGGGATTTTCAACTTCAGAACGATCGAACACAATCAGCGGTGGAAATGAATGGGGGGGGATCGGTCCTTCGGTGACTGCTGTCGAGACCTCTCCCGGCACCGCCTCGCCCTCTTCCCTGTCATGGGACGCTGCCGGGCATTGGCGCGCCCTCATCGAGGAGGAAGCCTTCAGCCCAGCGCATCGGAGATCGCTGCCGGAGCAGAGCGAACTCGGTGCGGGCGGATATGGTCTTCTACCACATCGCTCTGTCCGGATTGCCGATCTTCCTGGGCAGGTCCTCCTGACAAACGACGTCGGTGAGTTCATTTTCCTCACCGAGGAAGACGCATCGCTGCTCCGGGCCGGACGGCTCCCCACAGGGACGCCTGTCTACGATGATCTCCTCGCCCGCCACATGGTCCATGAGGGGCGCACGAACACCCCGGTCAGGCTGCTGGCGACGAAGCTCCGGACGCGGAAGGCTTTCCTGAGAGAAGGTCCCTCCCTCCACATTGTTGTTCCTACGCTTCGGTGCGACCACTCCTGCCTCTACTGCCAAGTCTCCCGGCGGCGGGTCGACGAGCCGGGCTTCGAGATGTCCCCGAAGGACGCTCTTGCCGCAGTGGACCGCATCCTCGAAAGCGATGCCAACCACCTGACGGTGGAGTTCCAGGGTGGCGAGCCGCTACTCGCATTCGGCACGATCCGGCTGATGACGGAGGAGATCGCACGCCGCGCCGCAACTGGTCGCGTCACCTTCTCGATGACGTCGACGCTCCATCACCTAACTCCGCAGATCGCCACCTTCCTGGCCGAGCACCGCTTCCAGATCTCGGCGTCCCTGGACGGCCTGTCGGACATCCATGACCTCAACCGGCCCGTGCCAGGAGGCATGTCCTTCCAGAAGACGGTGCAAGGCGTGGACCTAGCTCGCCAGATCCTCGGATCGGGATCGGTCGCCGCGATCACGACGATTACCAGGCGTGCGCTGGCCTACCCGGAAGAAACCGTGGACACCCTTGTGGGGATGGGCTTCCGGTCCCTGTTCCTGCGGCCTATCAGCCCTTTCGGCTTCGCCAACCGGACGGCCCGTAGAACGGGCTATCCTGTCCAGGATTTCCTAGTCTTCTACAGGAGAGCACTGGCTCGAATTCTTGAACTGAACCAAGGCGGGATGGAGATCGAGGAGGCTTATGCAGCCATCCTCTTACGGCACATCCTCACGCCGTTTCATTCGGGTTATGTAGACCTGCGGTCACCCGCAGGTGCCGGGCTTTCGGTCCTAGTCTACGATTATGATGGCTCGGTCTACGCGTCCGACGAGGGGCGCATGCTGGGGGCAGTGGGTGATCGGACCTTTAGGATGGGTTCCGTCCAGGAGCCTCTGCCGACACTGATGACTTCCAGCGCGATACGGGAACTTGCTCGCGGTGGGATCGCCGAAGAGCAGCCCGGCTGTCGCGACTGCGCCTTCCTGCCCTACTGTGGGGCGGATCCCGTGCACCATCATGCTGTCCAAGGAGACGTCGCGGCGGACCGGCTCTCCAGCGATTTCTGTCAGCGGCACACAGGCCTATTCGGCATGCTCTTCACCATGTTGGCGACTTCGGATGAGTGGACCAGGGATGTCCTTCTCGGCTGGGCGACCGGGCAAGGTCACGGCGTGAAGCACGTAGCTGCGAGATGAGCCTTCCGCTCCATACCTTCGCAACGCTCCAGGGTTTTGGTCCCCATGCGCGTCTCCTGAAGGCGCTCAGCCTTAGGGAAGCTCTAAAATCCTCCTTTCCGCCGCCCTCGGTCGCGGTGGACCTGCGCGACCCTGGATTGGGGGACGTCGATCCGGCGGCATTGGCTGGCGCTGGTTACGGCGCCGTCGTGGGGATGCCTGGCCATGGCGCGGCATCGGCTGCAGCGGGCCTGCCACTGGTGCATTCCCTCCGCCGGGATGATGTCGTCGCGCCAGGAGATGTCGTCCGGGTCGAACCCAAGGGCTCCCGCATTTCCGTCCTCTACCGGCGGGGAGCGAACTCGAACTCCCTGTTTGTCACCGAGCGCTGCAACAGCCTCTGCCTTATGTGCAGCCAGCCGCCGCGCCCGGATGACGATGGGTGGCGCCTAGATGAACTGATTGATTTGGTGGGCCTCATCGATCCTGACCTGTCGATGCTGGGCGTCACCGGCGGTGAGCCGACACTCCTAGGCCGAGGCCTGACCCGGCTTCTCGAAGCAACCAGGGCGAAGCTGCCGTCTACCCGCCTCCACATTCTTTCGAATGGGCGCCTCTTCCACGACGCCCAGTTGGTTGAACGGATGGCTGCCGCGGTGGGAAGGGCGACCTGGGCCATCCCGCTCTACGCGGATATCGCACGCGTGCATGACCATGTCGTTCAAGCACCAGAGGCCTTTGAGGAGACCCTGGAAGGCATTCACAACCTGGCCGAACACGGACATGCCATAGAGGTCCGCTTCGTGGCCCACGCCCTCACTGTTCCCAGGCTGCAGGGTCTCGCCGAGTTCATCTGGCGTAACCTGCCCTTCGTTGAGCATGTCGCCCTGATGGGTCTGGAGCCGATGGGCTTCACCCGTCGTAACCGGGACGTCCTGTGGATCGATCCCGCGGAAGCCGGGAAGGCCGTGGCCAATGCGGCCGAGTACTTGGCCCGGCGGGGCATGACGGTGTCGATCTATAACACGCCCTTGTGCCTACTACCCAAAGTGGCCTGGCCCCTCGCACGCCGGAGCATTAGCGACTGGAAACAGGACTATGCCCCGGAGTGCGAGCCCTGCTCGATGCGGGATGGCTGCTCCGGCTTCTTCTCGTCGGCCGACCTCTCTTGGAGAGGCAAGGACATCCGCCCGATCCGGGATCATGAGGTGATGACTGTATGAGTGAGCATCCCAAGAGAACGGGTTCACTAGCCAAGTTCTTTTACAAGATGCTGCCAGGTCTGGCGGTGGCACCCTTGGGAGGGCCTGACATCGCAGCGGCTGACGTTCCCTCTGTCACCGTTCCACCCGATGAAGGCGCCCGGCGTCCGTTCGTAATGGAGCGGACGACATACGCGGACGGGCCAGAACTTTACGCGGGCCATAGTAGCCACCGCAGTCATTCGAGCCACCGTAGCCATAGCAGTCACTACTCGGGTTCCGGATCGAGCGGCTATAGCTACTCGCCGTCACCCTCCTACACGCCTCCTCCCTCCTACTCGCCGCCGTCCCCCCCTCCTGCGGCGAACACGCAACCTGCTGCTCCAAGCGGCTCCACCACCCCTCAGCGAGCGGCACCGTCCCAGCCGTCGCAACCATCTCGGGACGACACGTGCACAACGGGCGGCCTCGTCATGGCGATGCGGGTGCAGGTCGAGCTGCGAGCACGAAATCTCTATTTCGGCACGATCGACGGCATTATGAACTCGGGAACGACATCAGCTCTCCGGCAGTTTCAGCGCAGTAGAGGCCTGCGCGAGAGCGGGGTGATGGACAATGCAACACTCGGGGCACTGGGCATCACGTGCTGACCCCGCCTAACCACCGGCCGACGCGGCTCCGAGTAGCTCGTAGCATCACCGTCCTGTTTTCCGTGTTGTGCTTAACCCTCGCTGCAGCGTGCATGGGCATCAATTATCTCGCTTGGGAAACCCCGAGCAGGCGGTCGGTCGTCACTGCGAGTGTTCAAAATCCCTTGACCAGCTTTTCGTCATTAATCGATGTCGGTCGCAGCGAGATCTGGACGGAAGGTGGCGTAATCATCCAAGCCCTAGACGCATGCACTGCTGAGCAATGCGGACAATTTGACGTCTTAGGCATTCTTCCCAAGGTTATTCTTCGCGAACCATCCAGCCCGGAGTTGGGTGGCGCTGCACTGGTTGCGAACCCCGCAGCCCTGATCCGGATCGGGGAGGCGTGCTTCGAAGAGGCAATCCGCCCGATAGCTATGAGCGAGATTAGGGAGGAAGTTCCCGGGTGGGTTTCGGCGATCGTGGCCGACGCCATCACAGTCTCCGCAGTTAGCAGAGGATCCCTCCTTCCCAGCGAGGTCGCTGCCCTCGGGCTAGTCATAGCAATTGTGCTTCTCCTAATGGTGGTCCGCTTGCGAGCCTTGGCGGCACAGATCGAAAGGAGGCCTCCAGATCTCCCTGACAAGCCACCTGCCGATCTGCTCCGCCAAGTAGCAAGAGCTGAGAACGAGGAGGCTCGTGCCCGCGACGCCCATGCATCTGCTCTCAATGCAAAGGAGATGGCCCAGGCACAGGGAGACGATGCCTCCTGGAAGGACCTGATACCTGGCGTCCGTGCATTAAAGGATCGTTGGGCACGGCAAGCCTGTGAGCAGAGCGAGCAACGTTTGATCGCTGCCTCCAGGGAAGTCGATGCAGCAGTGCGTGCGCACCAGGCCGCCGACGGAGCAGTTCAGGCTTGGCTGACGCGTCGGAACGAGGAGCAGCGTTGCCTGGAAGTCCGGTTCGCGAACCGGTACGGCAAGGCTCGCCGGACCGGCGTGGTCACAGCTTCGCTTGCTGGGATGACCACAGCTCTTCTGCTAATTGTCACTGCTGGTGTTCCGGTGCCCTTTTGGGGAGAGGCAGCATCTTCCGTGCTGAAGCCCGACAGCGCACTTCAGTCAGCACTGGAGGCTCACCCCGAGCTCGTTCGAGTTTTTGCTCATCACTGTGGAATTACACCACACCCTGATCCAGGAGAGGTCAGGCCCCAACTCGTTAGCTTTACCAATACGCTCAGCCCGCCCGATAACAGCAGCAACGACGACCGTCAGCCAACCAATCGGCTACCGAACTGCACTGTAGGCAAAGCCTGTGGAATGAGCTGCATTCCTCAAGACCGTGTCTGCCGGGTTGGCATGACTGGGCCGGGCCTCGCTTGCGGACAAGGATGGATCGCCGCCAATAAGGTTTGTCGAATCGAGGTGGTGGCTAACCGCCCATCGCCATCCACTTCGTCATCCCAAGGGGCCATACCTGCCGGAGCACCGTCACCTTTCAGTGCATCCGGCAGCACCTCCACAGCTCCCCCACTGCTGCCAATAGTACCTCAGGTAGGTAGCCAGCCTCCCTTCTCGTCGACCACGACGAGGCCGAGCGAACGCTACATCGATTCGTACACCCGTCGCGATGGGACGCGAGTTGAAGGCTACTATCGTACGCTTCCAAACAGTACGCGAGATGACAACTATTCGCGGCGGGGGAATACCAATCCACACACTGGGTCTTCCGGAAAACGGTGATCGGCAGCTGCCGTGTCGAATTGCGGTTCCAAAAAACCGCTATTTGCGGCCGTGCCTCGAAGCCATGCCCCATGTTGCCCGGATGTAGCGGCCGCCCAGTCCTGGGACGGCGTCCAGGCCCGCGGACGGGCGCTCGAACTCGTTGGCATGACCAAAACCTACCTGGATGCGCACCGAGCCTCCATTTGAGGTAGTCACGACTGGCAGAACAAAGCATGCGCGACTACCCTCCCCGGCGTCGAAGCCGGGGAATCGGATGGCAGCCAACACCAGCCCATGGAAGGCGAGGCAGGAGGTGATGGCATCTGCGCTCGTGGACTTCATCACTAGGTGGGAGCTGCACATCGACTGCGGCGCCCCTGGCTGCCAACGCGGCCGCCGAATTCCGATGAGGCAGGTAGAGGCCTACGGCCGATCTTTGGGCATCGCGACAGTGGCAGAGATGACCCGCCGGTTGCGCTGCAATGAGTGCGGTCAGTTGCCAGAAGAGGCCGCCCTTGTTTTGCCGCCAGACGTCCCTCGACGGCGCACGGTGTTCGTCCCACTGGCTGGCAAGGGTGTCCCTCCCTGATAACAGCAGGCTCTCGCCATCCCTCAGCCCTTTGGGTTCCATCCGAACCCAAGGGCCACCCACCTCAACGCGTATCCCAGGGCAGCTACAGCAAGCGGCGGGAGACAGGAAATCATCAATGCAAAGTTCAAGGCTTTCCAACGTGCGGCTGAGATCTCAGCTGCACGAGGGGCGGCCCGATCGCGTTCGAAGGCGACTGCCCAGGCATCCAGATCTGCCCTCGAGATCTCACGGGCGGCGTAGACATAGACCTTGTTGCTGAACTCGATTTCCGTTGTGGTGTCCACGACGGCACGCCCTGGCCAGTCAGCTAGCCGCACCGCCCCCGGAGGCCAAGACCGCAGGGAGTAGTAGTGCGCCTGGATGTAGGGGTTGGTCACCTGACTACCTAACACCAGGGCGATGAAGCCAACCCACAAAACGGAAGCCACGATCCACAACCTCACTAGGCCACGCCAGACAGTCATGAGGGCTCCACAGGGCGATAAGATGGAAGGGGCGAGGGCTACGACACCCTACTCCAGGCCGAAATGGACAGATGCCTAGCCAGTGTCCATCTCGACGTCCGTGGGCTCAAGCAGGTGCGGCGCCTCCATCGGAGCTTGTGCGCAGATCCTGTGTAGGTCGCCATACTAGAGACGGTGATGTCTCTGACGTAGGCTGTGAAGGCCTCTCCCCGCTTCTTCTTGCGCAAGAGCAACGGGCGCCATCCGGTAGATCGCCTTTCGACCAAGGCACTCGCCACGTAGGCTTCAAACAGATGTTTCAGAATCCGCGAGCGGTACAGGCGTTAGCCGTCCGCCGATGCAAGACAGCTCCTCGGAGCTGGGATACTACCGGTCGCGAAAGGGCAGCCGTGCCCCATTCCGTAGATGAGCCTGCCGCAGGCCGTGCAGCCATTCACGAGATTGGTTCCGCTGTTGGTGAGAGGCTTGCCCCAGGCCATCGGCTCGCTGCAGGTGCTGCAATGCGCGAGCAGGGTGTGAAGTCTTTCCGATCAACACTGAAACCCGTGCGGGATTTGCCCGCGCCATTGTAGGAAGGCAGCCTCCTGGCTCATGTCCTGGACACTCAGAAAACTTGGAATGGAGACGACGGCAACGGCAAGCTCGATCATGACGAACACCCCGGCTCAGGTCAGCCCGTCGGCGACGGCTCCCAATTTCATGGCTGTGCCGCAGCGCTCCTACCCACCGACGATGCGCATCGTCGCGCGCGGCACCCCTACGGGCGTGATCGAATAGCTGGCGATCGCCCTGGGATAGGCGGACACGCTGACACCGTCGCGCTTTGCCGGTTGAAACCGCCACCGGAATGCCGCCAGCCTGGCAGCATCGTCCAGCCTTCCAAAACCCGACGACCGATCTACGTCAACCACGATGACGCGGCCATCCTCTGCGACCCTCAAGGCTAGGCCCACCTCTCCAACCTCGCCGGATCGGCGGGATACATCGGGATAGCTTGGTTGGACGAGCGGCTCGATCAGTGTGGCCGGAGAACTTTGGCCTCCTGTCATCAGGGCACGGGCACCCGGCAGCGTAGGCGGAGCGGCCCGCGGACGCTCAGCGAAGGCAATAATTTCCATCCAGGTGCCGACGCTGCGCGTCATCGTCCGCCGATGCACCGAAGGGATCAGGCCTTCCGAGGCGAACTGTCGAAAGGCTTGGAGGCGTTGCTCCTGGTTATATGCACGGAAGAAATCTAGGGGTTCGGCACCTGGCATCTTCCGAAGAAAGGCATCGTGCATACCGGATGCCGCGAGATCCAGTGCACCGCACGCTTCAAAGGACCAGCGCACCTGGGCGCGAGTGAGGTGGGGTGGACGCCGCTCGGCCCAGCACTCCTGCAGGCGCGTAGTCAAGCCGACCATACCTGTCTCGCGGTAGATGATGTCGAAGAGTTCGACGCCACGGGCGATGGCGGTTTCGGACGGACGAGTCGTCCCGGTGTCCGAGGCCGGGATGTCCGCGCTCCCTGGCTGGATGCCTTCCGGGATCACCGGCTGGGACGCCGAAAGGCTCGTCGCGAAGAGCCACATGTCCCGGGCGTCGGCATCCACGACTGCGGCGGTCGACCAGGCCGCGCGGTTCGTCGACCCGTTCGGCAGGCGGCGGTCAACATCGAGCGCGTAGCGACCCAGCCGATGGAGCCAGTCCATGGCCCGGGAGCGCCGGATGACCCGGGTCTGGCCCGCTGCATCGGCGGCGCCGGACCGGGCGACCTCGACGACCAGCGCACCATCCCGTCCGCCGACGTTAGGATCGGCACCCCGGCGGAGCAGCGTGAGACCGAGGTCCAAGCAGTTCAGGCGCTGGGCAACGTACAGGGGCGTCCAGAGCACCCCGTCGACGAAGGGGCCGATTGACAGGCGATCCGCCGGAACGGACGGCAGGGCTGCGGCAAGGGCAGGACAGGAGCCGCAAGCCTCGGGGGCTGCGGTGAGGTCGCACGCGGCCGGTCGGCCTTGGGCGCGTTGCGGCTGCGCACCCGCACCGCTGGCCAAAAGCAGACCGAAACCTGCGGCCAGGACGACGGCAGCGCGCCTCACGATGCCGCGCCCAGGCAGAGCACGCGGACGGTCACCTTCTGCGCCTGGGCCGTAACGTCGGCCTGGGACAGGTCGGGGCCGCGCCGCTCCATCACCGGCTCCACGTTGTGGGCCTGGAGAAAGCCGAGAGCGACAGATCCCTTCATCGCGAAGTTCACGTTCTGCGGGATGTCGCCCGAGGCAACGGCGACGTTCACCGCATTGAGTTTGCTCTGCACCACCCCGACTAGGCGTCCCCCCATGTCGAGTAGCGGCCCGCCCGAATTTCCGGGCTGCACCGGGGCGCTGATCTGGAGCATGCGGCTGTCGTCCCGCAGCCCAACCAGTGCACTGACGTTACCGAAAGTGACGTTGCCGGTGGATGCCAGCAGCCCACCGAGGGGGTAGCCGAAGGCAACGACTGCCTCCCCGTTCCGAAGGGCTTCCAACCGGAGGCTCGCCACATTCGGCAGTGGGGTGG
This sequence comes from Roseomonas aerilata DSM 19363, assembly GCF_000711725.1. Classification (GTDB taxonomy): domain Bacteria; phylum Pseudomonadota; class Alphaproteobacteria; order Acetobacterales; family Acetobacteraceae; genus Roseomonas; species Roseomonas aerilata. The sequence continues at coordinate 26,297 of NZ_JONP01000019.1, forward strand.
CCACTCTGAGGAGGGCGAGATCGTTCCTCGAATCCCGGCCGACCACGTCGGCTGCCACAGCTGACGCACCGATCTGGATTACCTTCAGGCTGCGGCAGCTCTCGATGACGTGGTCGGCGGTCAGAATGTGCCCTGCATCCGAGACGACGACACCGCTTCCGGAGCCGGTTACCCTGCTCTCGTCGGAAGCCGCTGGCGCAGGGCTGGGGGGCCGTTGGGCGGCCTGGGCTGACTGAGGCGGCGGTGCTGCGGCCAGCGGCGGAGTAGCCCGAGCGGGGAAGGTCACCTCGCCCGCGCGGACCTTCTGCGCACAACCGATGAGTTCCGCGAGCGCGCCGTAGGTTCCGCGGAGGGCGTAGCGCTGCAGCGTCCCGTCCACCACAACGTTCAGGGCCCGACCCTCTCCCAGCCGCCGGAAGGTGCTGGCACCCGAGCGGTTCAGCACCGAGCCTACATCGAGGAAGAGGCCTGTCGGCGTAACCCGTCCGGCAAAGGCGAACTCCGGCTCGTCATCGACCCAAGCCCTGACGCCTCCCGTCTGGTTGCTGGGCACCCACTCCGGCAAGCGAGGTCCCTTAGAGATGTGGAGACCCAGCATCATCCCTGTGTTCAGCAGGATCTCCACCCGATCGCCGGTCGAGAACTCGCTGAGGGCCGAGCAGCCTGCGGGCGCGTTGCCCGAGGATGGGAAGGCCACTCCGTACCAGGACGCGACGGCGAACTGCGGCACGTCCTGAGCAGGGGCAGGCAGCGCCCAAGCGAGGACGAGGAAGGTTACAGCGGCAGCGACCTGACCTCGTTGACGCACTCGCGTCGCCCATCCAGACTCTCTCATACCGAGACTTGTACCCAGCGTCGTTTGATGATCCGTGCCTACTTTGCTTGGAACAAGCCGAATTTGCAACGAAATAGATCCAGGTGAGCGGCTACTTCAGGCTTCAGCCTCACCCGCTCGGCGGGGCACCTAACGTGTCGACGCACCGTTGCTCGTTGCGAGATCAGGTTCCCATCGCAACCATTTCTCCCGATTTTCCCTTTCCCGGCGTGACCGGGAGGGCGACAGCCTGCCTACCTTCCTCGGGATCTGACGGCGTTTCCACCTCCTGGGCATGCCACAGCGCGGCGTAGTATCCGCCTTGGGCGAGCAGCACGGCATGTCGGCCGCGCTCCACGATGCGTCCGTCTTCCATGACCGCGATCTCGTCGGCGTCACGAATGGTGGAGAGGCGGTGGGCGATGACCAGGGTGGTGACGCCGCGCGCCGCCGCCTCCAGCCCGGACTGGATGGCGCGCTCCGTCCGCGTGTCGAGCGAGGCCGTCGCCTCGTCTAGCAGCAGCAGGCGAGGGCGCTTGAGCACAGCTCGGGCGATGGCCACCCGCTGCTTCTCGCCCCCTGAGAGCCGCAGGCCGCGCTCGCCCACCACCGTATCCCAGCCATCGGGCAGGGCCTCGGCTACCGTGTCTAGCTCAGCGGTACGCGCGGCCTCCAGCATTGCCGCCTCATCCGCCTCCGGCCGGGCGAAGAGGAGATTTGCGCGCAGCGTGTCATGGAACAGGATCGTGTCCTGCGGCACCACAGCCACGGCCTCACGGAGGGCCGAGAGGGAGAGATCCGCTACCGGCACGCCGTCCAGCCGGATCGTGCCCCCGTCCGGGCGATAGAGGCCGCAGAGCAGCCGCGCCAGGGTGGATTTGCCCGAGCCCGAGCGCCCGACCACGGCCAGCTTGTGACCGGCCGGGATAGCGAGATCGATGCCGTGCAGCACGGGGCGGCGCGGGTCGTAACCGAAGCGCAGGCCCTCCACCTGCACGGCGACGGGGCCTTCGCCAGACAAGGTGCGCGCTCCGGGGGAGAAGGTTGTCTCGTCCGGCTCGGCCATCAGGTCCCGCAGCCTAGCGGTGAGGTCCAGGCCCTGCACGATCTCCCGGGCCATGTTGCCCAGCCGCTCGACGGGTCCGACCACCTGAAGGACGTAGGCATTCACCAGAACGAAGCCCCCCGGAGTCATGCGCCCCGCCGCCACCTCGCGCGCCGCCAGCAACAGGGTCGCGCCCAGTGCGAGGGTGAAGAGCACCGACAGGGTCAGGCCGTTGCGGGTGGCTGCCCGGTTATAGATGTCCCAGGCCGCCCCCCCACGGGCGAAGGCCTCGCCGATGCGGCCCTCCACCAGCGCCTCGCGGGCGAAGAGCTTCACCGTCTCCTGGCTCGCCAGCGCATCGGCGGCCACGCCCTGGGCCTCCGCGTCGGCACGGGCGGCGGTACGGAAGCTCTCGCGCTGGCGCTGGAGACCGCGGTGGAAGACGAGGCCATAGGCGACGGCGAAGGCGAGCAGCACGCCGACCAGCGTGGCCGGGACAGCGGCGGCAAGCAGCACGGTGGCAACGGTGCTGATCTCGACCACGAATGGCATGGCGGTAAAGACGGCGGCGTCCATCATACGTCTCCAGCCGCGCACTCCGTCGGTGACGGTGCGCGCCAGCTCCCCCGCTTTGCGGCCGAGGTGCACGGCGTGGGGCAGGGCGAGGGCGTGGGCGTAGGCGCGGCGGTAGAGGTCGCGCTCCAGCCCGCGGGCAACCTCCCCGTGCGCGAGCGACACGCCCTGCCGAAGAGCGCGCGACAGCCCAGCCATGGCAGAATAAGCAATGACCGCCAACAGGCCTGCCTCAAGGTGCCCCGTCGTCAGCCGATCTACCGCCGTCGTCAGCGCGAGGGGTGCCAAGCCCTGCACGCCCGCCCCCAATGCGACCAGGGCGGCGACGAGCAGCAGCCGACGCCGGTGCGCGGCCGGAAGGCCCTGCCAGAGCACCGCGTGGAACTGCCGCACCACGTCGCGGAATGGAAAAGGGCGTTCGAGGCCGGTTGGCGGGCGCAGGTCCATGCCAACTAACATGGCGGCGTAGTTTCATGAGCGAAGGCTCACACCTCAGTTTTGACCCTCGTCGGCTTCGAACTGATTGCTCTCCAGAACACCGTCTTCCAGTTGTGGAAGCCTGCCGCAAGCGAGTCTCCTTTAATGGAGTGGAGCGGTTCAATTGGGCACGGAAGCTGCACCTTGCCTTCCGAAAATTTTTCGGTGGAACGGAAGAAGCTCCTGACCCGCAGTCTTGAACTGCTTCTTGTAGCCGGAGCCGTGACCCGTCCGTTGCCGCCTTCGCCGAAATGATGGCGGTAGCTCTTCTAGAACGCTTCCTACCTCCGCGTCGGTCCTCCTCCCCGTGGTGCGACGTTCTGACGCACCACGCCTGGCTGCGGCATGCCGAGGTAATCCCGTGCGTTCCTTGCGGCCGCCTCGATGCGCTCGCGCAGGCGCGGGCAGTCCTGTAGGTTATCGGGCCCGCGTCCGGAGTTCATCGTGTTGAACGCATCGCGGTAGTAGTCTCTCCAGCCCGCGTCACTGACCTTGGCCAAGTAGATCTCGAATTGGGCGACGTCATCGGTGCGCGGCCAGCTGCACGCGGATGCCGTGCTCGTCCTGGAGGCGATCTTGAGGACCGCGTCGTAGGTTTCCTTAACCCCGGGACCGCACAGGGCTGATCGGGGTGCGCCCTCCACGCCCGCGCGCTCGCAATCCCAGCCGCCCAACTCGGCATGATTGGAGTTTCGGTTGCGGGTGTACATGGCGAGGTAGGGGTAGCGACCGGCACCGTCCCTGGAGAACCACTGGCGGCGCGGCATGGTGGGCGGGGTTGGGTCCTGGGCGGCGTAGAAGTAGAGAAAGCAGATCCTGGGCGAGTTGGGCTGGCCGCAGAGTTGCTCTGAGGCCCGATCGTAGACGGCCCGGGTGCGCTCCAGTCCCTCGGCCAGGCGGACGAACTTGACGTCGGCGGCCCCCTCAATACCACCTACCACCGTCCACTCCGGTGGCGCCGCTGGTGTTCTTTCCCCGAAGAGGGCAATGGCGGCCAAGCTCAAACCAAAGGCCCCTGCGATCGCCACGCCTATCGCTTTCTGCACTTGGCCGCCTCCAGTTCATCGTTGAGGATCATACCAGGGAACGCACTTCCGCCTGGAACAGTGGGCGCCCTGCTTGCGAGCGTCAGACGCTGGTCATCGCCACTATGGTCAAGCTCATGACACTGGCGAGCACCCAGCGAGCGCTCTTGCGCCTTGCCAAGTGAGATCTCAGGTTATCAGTTGGCACAGCGAATTTGCTGATCGAAAAACCAGACCGAACTTGACGCGGTGGGCACCGTAGGACCGACGACCTCGGCGGCGCGAAGCGCAGCAAGCGGTCAGCTTTATCGCCTTTTATTTTCCCGACCATAGTTTATGGCCGTGAGAATAATTGGGGGTAATGCCACGTGAGGCCGTCCGGCGTGCCGAGCACCCGCGGAAAGAACATACCGAGGCACCAGGGGGAGAAGAGGCGAAACGGTCGCACAATCTCCCTAGTTCCTACTGAGAACGGTCAGCGAACAGCTTCTGCTCCGTCGCCACTGCTCGAGCAGCACGCCGCGCGGCGTCCGCTAGCCAGCCCTTGCTCCGTCGCGCGAGGTCACGCTGAAGCCGATCCGCCTCACCGCCGCAGCCGAGGTGGACTGATGCGAGGTCTCGCGCCATGGCCCCAAGCATATCTGTACTGAGCAGAACATCCTGCCCAAGCCTTCCTTCCGTGCCGTCCTCGTTCTCGGGCAGGAGGGGCTTCTCGGTCTCAATCTTGCGGTTGTTGGGGGAGAGCCTGCGTATAGCCACGCCGTCGGTCACGTCGTGCCACGGGTCGGGGGCCCGGAACCGACCGGTTGCGATCTCCATGCAACGGATGGCGCGGCCCCTGTCCGTATGTGCGCGGGTCCAGCCTGATGGGACGATGCCCTTGGCTTCCCGTATTACCCAGTCGCCTTGCCATTTTGCTTCTGCCACCCAGCGCGGGCGCCCAAGACTGCCCAGCCCTGCACATTGGGCCCACATTCGGGGTTCGTCCGAGCCCGCCGGAAGAGCTGCGCGGAGGGCTGCCGCGTAGCGTGGCCAGAGGGTGGGACGCTCATCGGCAGGGAGTGCTTCAAACCGCTTCCGCTTCTTTTTCAGCTTGTCCCAGAACTCCTGGCGGTGCCCTTCAGCAACCACGACGAGTTGCCGCAACCAAGCTAGGTCCCGGTCCAGCACCGCGGGCCCAGGGTTATCCAGACCGGCAGTGTAGCCGCTCAGGAGGGCCTCCTCGATCTGGGCGGCGTCCTGACCAGCAGGGGAAGCTGCCAGAAGGCCGCTTGTGGCCAAGCGGAGGAGGTCCAGGGCATAGGGCATCTCGGCCGCCTCGTCGAAGTCGTTCACGCCCCAGACGAGCCGCCCGTCCGCATCGCGCCAAGTTCCAAAGTTCTCGAGGTGTATGTCTCCAACCGCAAGCAGGCTGGGCGCGTCGGCCAGCTCCGGCGAGATCTCCAGAACGATCTCAGCCCAGCGCCAGTAGGTGGCTCGGAGAAAGGGGAACGGTCCTCTCCGCATCTCGGCCCGTTTCTTGGTCAAGTCCTTTGCGACCACCTCGGGGCCGAGCTCGGCTTTGAGGTAGGCCTCGTAGCCGCTCGTCGATGCCAGTATGTCCACTGTCCTGCTCCGCCGCAGCATAGGGTGGCCTAGTAGGCTGATTGTTCGCAGTCCCCGCAACTGATGCTGCTCTGGCCCATCGAAATGCTTGAACCGGGCATCCCGACATCCCTGAATCCTCAGGCAGTAGGCGGTGGACTATCCCAGAGCGCGAGCCGTGAGGGATCCAAGTCGCGCTTGCGGTAGAATTCCTCAAGCCTCAGCCGGGTCTTTGGTTTTTGACCATCCGCGACAGCGATGCCAAGGAACCGTGCCGCGTGCCCACCGAGGAAGCCGCGGCGCTGCATCGATGTCATGTTGAGCTGTTCGGGCAGCTTGTCTCTCATTGCCCTATAGAAGTCCTTTGCGGCCAGACTGCGGGAAAGCATGACCCAGTCGGTGCCGTACATGAGCCTGTCCACGGCTCCAGCGTTGGTTTGCCGGGCCAGGAGATCTCTCACGATCGGCATGATCTGGGCGTCCTGATCCGTGTCCCGTTGGGTTCGGTGGGCAATGGCATCGTAGTCTGCCAGATCGGCGTAGACATTCGGATACCCTCGCGACAGGAGGCCAACTGCATGGCTTGGCCAGGATGTCGGTGGTCCGGACTTTCCAAGATGCCAGACGCCGCCGAGGTGACCGAGGTTGAGGCGAATTGACTGCCAGCGCCCGTTGTCGTGGTCGAGCATCTCCTTCCAGAAAGCGGGCGAACCCCTCCGTCCCGCTTCCGGGGTTGGGTTCTGGCTTTCCGAGGTATGAGCCATGATCGCCACGTCCTCGGCGAGACACCAATCGTAAAGCTCGGCAAGAGCCCGATCGAGCTTCGTTCCATCAGCATCAAGGCCGCGGAGGCTGGCGGGAAACGGCTCGTTCTTCCACCGGGCAGCATTCCCGGAGGGGTAGAAGCCCAACACTGGGTAGAGCTTTACGCCTACAAAGCCCTGCTCCTGGACGGCATACTTGACGACGTCCAAGGGCGTCATGCCCCTGGAGCGGGAGGACGCATTGGCCTCGTCCCTGACCTGCCGCCAGGGGCAGAATGGTACAAAGGGATGGATGCCATAAGCTTGGCCGGGCGTAGCCGCGATCTCGCCCATGACGTCGACCTGATCGGGAAGCGAGCTGACGTTGAGCTGGTCAAGGGGCCCCTCTGTCAGCCACATCGTGAAGTCGATGACCGCGGGTGTGAAGAGGCGGACCTCGCGGCCGCTGCCATCATCTGGGAGCTGGACCAGCCGCTTTACGAGTTCGGAACGGGAGAGACCCAAGAAGCCACCAAGGCGTAGCACGCCGACTACTTCCTCGGGCCCCCTCATGATGTCCTCCACGAGTTGACGGATGCTGAAGCGCCGCCGCGTCGGACTGTTATCGAATGTGCGAAGGGAAGGGCGCCCTGTGAGGATGTCGAGTAATAGCTGGCGCTCTTCCTCAGTCGGCTCCGAAGCGGACCTGAGCTCCGGCCGCGTCACACCCAGGGAGAACAGCTCCCGCCGAACGGCCGATCCCGGCCGATCATCTAGGTATCGTGGTAGAGCGAACTGTAGCGCGTCGCGTAGAACTTGGTCGTCTGTACGGGTGTCGCTCGGCGAACCTCGATCAGGCTGGGTCGAGAATGTTCGCGCGCCGCGGGAGCCCCTGAGCCGCGCGAGTTCGGCTGAGGGCGTGAGTGCGGGCAGCCTGAGCATATGGCCGAGAAGCAGCGTTAGGGCGTTGGACGCTGGGCCAAGGACCGGAGCGTGCTCGATGGCCTCCGGAACATAGATGTGTTGGATGAAGCCAGTGATTGGCAAATCCCGCGCATTGAAGACATGGCAATGGACATCGATCGCAGCCAGGGGTGTCGTTGGCTCAGTAGGCGGAGCAACGACGGGGCTGGGAGTGGGGACACACCCTGCCGACAGACCGAGTGCGGCCAGGATCCTGCTGCTCGAGAGAACATTGCGCCGTGTTGTGGTGCTACCGGCGTGCTTCAAGTCGGCTTGATCGGACATAGGCATCTCCCCGGCACGACGACGGGATGTGAGCAGGATTTCAGTTCTGATGCCACAAAGTTAAGCTGGCGCTGCTCAAGCAGCCTCAGGGTAACCACTGCCGAAAGTACTGAGCCACCATCTCGGGTCTGACCTCCTATAGAAAGCCTCCTGCTTTGGCAGGGAGGTTGAGCATGTCACTCTGCGTGTTCAGCGGTCCGGGGAGACAAGAATGCGGCGAACTGCTCTTGCACTGGCGACCGTATTGGGGATCCTCACTGCGTCGGCAGCCTTAGCGCAACCCGCCTCCAAGCCATCCCAGCCTGTAGTCCTGACCCCCGATGCCGAGGATGCATTCTCCACCCTTCTGGAGGACCTCCGGCTCTTCCGGGACCGGGTGACCCTGCTCGGCTACGAGTTCAACGCTATCTCGGGGGCCCACTGTTTCTCGTTCGCGACGCCTAACCCTTACAGCGGGCGTCCTCAGCGGGGGCAGGCAGGGGTGAGACCAGACGGCACTGTCGTTCCCGGTGGGTCACTGTGCACCCAGTACGAAGCCAACCGGGCGCCGCCTCCGAGAGAGCCCGAACTCCCGATGACCGCTTGGCGCTCGGTGGAGGAAGCGCTGGCCCAGTGCTCGGACCGGAGTGCAGTTCTTCCGCCCTCACGGGAGAATGACGACGAGGGGATAGCCCCACAGCGCCACATCAAGACGGCGACGAGTGGGCAGGTTGGTCCTCTGCATTGGCGGATCTGCCGGGGATGGTCAGGCCCCGTCTCTACCGGCACCAGGGTCTCTGCCATGGTGTTCTTCGAGGGTAACCGAGGCCCACCCGTTCTGACCCGCAGCGTTGAATTCGGGAATGTGGGAGTACCCGTTGAGACCGAGGGGCGTATCGTCGTCCCGATCACGGGTACAGGGAGTTGGCCTGTTCCCCTCGACTTTGTGGTCTACCGCCAGGGGCTTGAGTGGGCAGCCAGGCCGGAAGGGCATCTCAATGAAGGGCTCAGGCAGCAGCTCCGCTCCATCGACAGCGGCTCGATCGCCCGCGTGGCCGCCCAGGTGACCTTCTCGCCCGAGACGCGCAGCTTTTCCGCTCAGATCCTGCGTCCAGGAGAGGGACACTGCTGCCCCACTGGGGGGCAGGCGAGGGGGCAGCTCGCATGGGAGGGCACGGAGCTCAAGCTGCAACGGGTAGTCGTCGCCCGTATCGGTGTTCCCACCCGGCGCTACGACCTCAGAGCGGGGCGGTGGACTGAAATGCCCTTGGGTGACGAGTGGACCCTCGAGGAACACCTCAGCGCTTGTTGGCGTGGTCAGGCGCCTCGAGACATCGACAACCGGTTTGCGGTTAGGGCCCGCATCTCTCCTGATGGACGCATTGAAAGTCTGGAGCACGACCGCGCACGGCTGGCAGAAACCCGCTTTCCCCGTGTTGACCGCGTCCCGGCCGAGGCTCGTGAAGCACGGACCTTTAGCTATATCCAGGGTGTGCTAGCCCGCTGTCCTATCCCCAAGGAATACGCTGGCCTGGTGAATGGTCGGGTTCAGGAAGGGATCCTCCGTGGTCCCGTAGCGCGTTAGGACGGCACGAGGACGAGCCGTGCTCGGCCTGGATGATCCCAGGCTACAGCCGATGGGCCGCAGCCAACTCCCGGCGTTTGAAAAAAGTGCGGTGGTAGCCCTCTCGGCATTGAGCAACCTCGGTCCGGTCTGGGCGACAGGGGCCACCTTGCCCAGATAATCTGGACAACCGGGCCGCATTCCGCTATGGGAGCCAAATGTCCTGGCCGATATCCGCAGCGATCTGACATCCGGTGACCTCAAGAGGTCGCCCGATTGATTCTGTGTGTGGTCACTTGCTGCCCAGGACCTCCATGATCCCGCCCGTTATCCCCTGCCGCACTAGGGTTTTTGCCCATCTGGCGACGGGCATCCGTGCGCACCTGTCTGCCCCCCTGGCAGGTGGGCGGGATCATGCTCACCCCGCGATCACGTCGTCCGCAGGCATAGCTCGGCACCCAGCCTGAGCTGCTGCCCTCCTGGGTGAGGGCGGCCCGTCTCTCTCCGGACCGGATGCCTCGCGTGCGCAAACATGTCCTTGGTGCGAAGTCGCTCCTGCAGCGCAAGTGCGCCAGCTTTCTGCCAATCCAACATCGCTCGCCTAAGGCCGCGCCGCGCGCTGGAGGCAACGCAGAAGCTGTGCCCAAAGCTACACCGACCATGGTGTACTTCCCCACCTACAAGGGTGGGCACCGCAACGAGCGGTTGAGGCATTATTTTCATGAAGACATGGCGTACCTCCTAGAGGCCGATCCGCAGGTTCTCCGTTGGACGACAGAGGTAGAGCCGATCGACGTCCTGCACGACGACAATCAGATGCGGCCGTTTATTCCGAGCATGCGGGCTGTGACCACGCGAGGAGTTCGCATGGTCAAACTCGCGTGGGGGAAGCGTCAGCCCAAGAGGAGAAGTGCCAAGGCACGTCGGCCTCGGCCGGTCGATGTGGACGGTCTGACCTACGAGTTCCTCATGGGTGAGGACCTCACCGTTCATCCATGCCTGCCTGCGAGCAAGGAGGTGATCTATCATCGTCCTCGCGAAACTGATCCGGATCTGCCCTGCCTTGCGGCGGCTGTTTTCTCCGAGAGCAGACCAGTAACCCTGGGTGATCTCCAGGAGCGTCTTGGCCGCAAGGTGGCGGCGTTAGAGGACCTAATTTCCCTTGTGGCCCAGGGCTTCATCCAGGTGGATTTGAGGTGCAAGGTCGATGCCGGGATGACCGTTCTCGGCTGCCGCACCCAGGGATACCTGTCATGAAAGACTGGCGTACTGCATCGGTGGGCAACTTCCTCCGCTGGAAAGGTGCCACCTGGGTCATCGATGCAAAGGTCGGGAGCATCCTTCAGCTCACGAATGTAGAGAGCGAGGAAAACGCGAAACTCCCGGTCGCCGACTGGATGGATGGCTGCTTTAGCGAGGCGATCAAGATGGTAGAGCATCCCGGGGAGGATCTCCCGGAGGATCGGAAGGACATCTCTGAAGTCACCTTCAGTGCACTACCTCCATCCATGCAGGCAGCCGTTCTCCGGATGCGCCGGTACATCGAGGCCTATGAGAGGCCTCGTGACTTCTACCAGACCTACCTGCCGCATCTACCAGAAGACGAGCGGAAGACACCCGACCGGCTCAGTGAGAGCAAGGTAATGCCCCTGCTGCACCATGTCGCCCTGACGATCGCCGGTGAGAAAAGGCCACCAGGCTTCTCCACGTTCTGCGGGTGGATGAAGCGTTGGCGCCGTTACCAGGACTGGAGGATGATGGCGCCCCGCTACGACAAGCGGGGGTCGGACACTCGAACCATCATCGTTGGCCCCATGAAGAGGATCATCGATGGAGCCATCAAGCGTGTCTGGATGACAAAGGCCCGCAACACAAAGGTAGCCGTTTGTGAGAGCGTGGAGCACGCGGTTCTCCGGTACAACGGCAGGCACCCAGACAAGCCAATCGGGGTCAGCAGGCGTCAGATCAATCGCTACATGTCGGAGAACATTGACCAGTACGAGGAAGCTGTTGCTCGGATCGGCAAGCGTAATGCCGACGACCGCTTCAAGCCTGTCGTCAAGGGACCGGGTGCGGACTACGTCTTCGAGATCCTTGAGGTCGACCACACTCAGGCAAAGATCGAGGTAATCGACGACGTCACTGGTGAGAACCTCGGTCGTCCCTGGATCACAGCATCGCTCTGCCGCCGAAGCCGTATGGTATGCGGCGTGCACCTCCACTTCGACGGCCCGTCCCTCCATGCCGTCATGCAGTGTCTGCGCAACACCATGATGCCCAAGGGATTCCTGAAGAAGCTCGTTTCAGGGATCGACTACGACTACCCGTGTGCTGGCACGCCGCTGAAATTTTTCTTCGATCGTGGGACCGACTACGACAACGAGCATGTTCAGGAGGTTGGCCTGAACCTGGACATCCGGACGGCCTACGCACCAGGTGAGAACCCAGGGTACAAGGCCTCGATAGAACGCTTCTTCGGCACCCTGCATGGGCAGGTGGCCTACCCCATAAAGGGGAGCACGCGTCGGGTAAAAAACCGTGTCACTGACAACCGTCCACGGAAGAGCGAAGCGACAATGCCTTTCTCGGATTTCTACGAGCGCCTTTGGCATTGGGCTACCATGGTCTACGCCAAGGATTTCCATGACGGCCTCAATGATGTCCCGCTAGATGTCTGGAATGAGAGCGCTGCCGTTCGGAGCCCGCGGCCCCCGCCATCCAAGCGCAAGCTCGACGACGTCTTGATGCGCACAGTCCGCTGTGAAGCCACCAGGGAGGGAGTTCAGTACAAGGGACTCATCTGGAACGGGGACCTCATCCGAGACATCGTTCTTCAACCCGGGCCCCGCCATAGGCGTGAGGTCCTCCTTCGGATCGATGATGGTGATATCTCCAACGCCAAGGTGATCAACCCTGCCACGGGCTTGCTGACTCCCGTGCAGCCTGTCCTCGAACGATACATGCGAGGCACCAGCATGCACGCGCATGAACTCGTTCTGCGCAGGGTCGCAAAGAAGAAGGAGGGCACACATAGCGAGCGCTCCCTTGTCGAAGCCAAAAAGAGAATGGAGCTTCAGGCGGCGGCGACTTGGTCGAAGAAGTCCACAGGCTCCAAGGTCCGTGCCCGTCTCGCTAGGCTGGCAGGCATTGGATCGATGGCTCCTAGCGGCGACGACCTCGGCAGTCTTGACCCCGTAAAGGGCCTGACCTCAGTAACCGACAAGCGTCGTAAACCCACACCTCAGACAGAGACCCAGGTCGAGCCACAGGCATCCCTGGCAGCCTCACCCGTCCCCGAAACAGATCCACCGGCGCCCGCTATGCCGCGAGTTCGACGGTCAGCTCCAGCCATGAAGATGCCAAACACATGAGCGACGAACTTCCTCCTGCTCCGCGTCCCCTGGATCGAGCGAAGCTCAAGTGGGCTATTGAGGATTTGCGGCGCCTGCGCACACGTTACGGAAAACTGCGTCTGATCGAGAAGGACATTCTTGATCTGATTAGCCGCAATAACAGGGGGTCGGAGGGACGCGTCAAGCTCCTCCTCGGCGCGTCGCGGACTGGCAAAAGCCAACTTGTTGAGATGGTGGAATTCCAGTTCCCGGTCAGGCAGAGGGCGAATCAATCCGAGAACGGCGATTTCTCTGATGACATCCCTGTGGTCTGCGTTTCAGCACGCAATGCAAGCGTGAAGGCACTTGCCGAACGCATCTATCAAAAGATTAGCGGCAGGTCGATTGAGGACGTTCTGGGTCGCCGCTACAACAGAGACAACATTGTCGACCAGATCGCACATGTCGCACGTGTTTGTGGGACCAAGCTCATTGCCATTGATGAGGTCCATGAGCTGCTTGAAGGTCGGGCAAGGGAAACGCCCCAGAGCGTCGCGCTTTTCGTAAAGGACCTCGTCAACCTCAAGCTCTTTTCGCTCCTGCTCGTTGGAACAGAAGATGCCAGGAGGATTACCGATTCCAACGTGGAGTTAAAGAAGCGCACACCGCGTGGGCACACCCTGGAAGCTTTTGGCAGGACTGAGACCGACATCGAGGACTGGCTAGACGTGCTGGATGATTACGACCGCCACCTTCAAGAAGATGTCTTTGGTCATTCATCTAACTTGACAGACCGCGTGATGGCGGAGGCGCTCCGCGAGGCAAGCGGTGGCGTGGTGGGCGATGCCGCCGAGCTCATCGAAGCGGCGGCCATTGTGGCGCTGGATGACTGGATCGCGCATGAGGATGACCGCGGTATGGTTCCAGGCATTCGATGGGAGCACCTGGAGGCCGCATTCGGCAATTGGCTTCTGGTCGAGGGCAAGGCTAATCCGTTCTCACCAAGTGATCGCGCGCGGGTCAAAAGAGCAGCTGCATTGCCGCCGGTCGAAGCTGCTGCCCCGGAGCCGGAAGGTCCCGCAAGCGGGGTGAGGGGAAGCTCAAACCCCAAGCGCGATGCCAGCTTCCAGAAGTAGTGTTGTCCCCTTTCCATCGGGAACGGTGACGCGTTCCGGGGAGAGCCTGCCTGGCTACCTTCTCCGGTTGGCGGATCGTGTTGGCACAGATGCGGTGCGGGTTGCGGGCATGGCAGGACTGCGCCAACCCGGGTGTGCGGTCGCCTCGGGCGGCCTTGAGCGGCTTGCCCATCTCGCCAGCCTACCCACGACCTCGCTAGAGGCCCTTGCTTACCGCCGCGCGAACCGGTTTGCGCACCATCATTTCCTGGGCGGCGTCATTCATCGCGAGATGATTGACCTGTCTGTTCGCAGGTCGTGCCCTCGCTGTTTGCAGGAGGGGGATCATCACCGTGCTTGGTGGGATTTGGCGCTCTGTACCGCCTGTCCCCTGCATGGGGTTCGCCTGGCATTCCAGTGCCCGGTTTGCCGGAGGAAGACCGGCTGGACCGGGTCAGACCTCTTGCGGTGCCGTTGCGGCTCAGACCTTCGGGGATGGAACCCGACAGCCATTGAAGCTGGTGAGGCGTCAACGAATGCCCGAGTTCTCTCCCTTGCTGGGGGAGGGGATCTGAGTTGGCTCCCAGAGGCGCTCAGCACCTGCGATCCGGGTGATTTGCTCCGCCTCTCGATGTGCTTGGGGCTGTTCCTGGTGGGATGGCAAAAGGAGCGTCGGGTCGAGACCTTATGCGCTGCCGGAGCGAACGTGGTGGCCGACGTCATGGGCAAAGGCATCAATGCCGTGGAGGACTGGCCAACTCCTATTGCTGCCTTCTTGGAGAGGGAACAGCAGGGGGCGGCATCGCGGCCGGGACGCTTTGGAGCAAGAAAGGCGCTCGGTCCCTTTCAGAATTGGGTGCGTGATCTCGGGCCCGGTCCGGTTCAGGCTGTGCTGCTCGCCGTTGTCGAAGCCAGCATCCAGAGCGATCCCGTTCTCAGGCTCCAAGTCCACCGTTCCCGCCTGTTCGCACAACAGGCAAAATCCAGCTGCGTTCAACATCAGCAGAATGTCATGGTGAACCTTGGGGAAGCCGCGTCCGTACTGGGACGATCTCACGCTTCGATGCGGCGCCTGCTCGCAGATGGGCTCCTGACCGCTGAGGCCGATGGAGGGCGTGGGATGCCCATTGCCCTACCGCGGGACGCCGTCGCTCTTCTCGCGGAAGCTCAGAAGAATGCCGTCTTGCTTGTCGGGGCTGCTGCCATCCTCGGCGTCTCGAAGGCGCGCGTCCTACTGATCCTGTCGTCTGACCTCCTTCGAGGAGAGCCGAGGCTGGCGCTGGGGCAGGCGGCACGGCTAGGCATCGACCGGGGTTCCCTGCGTCGCCTGCTCGCAGACCTGGAAGCCAGGCTACCAGAGACAGCGCCCTCTGGAGGCTTGGTGGGGTTCGAGTTTGCCGCTGCCGCGTTTCGCCATCGGGGCTTTGACATCGTGGCCTTGTTGCGGGAGATCATGGAGTGGCGTTTGGCTCCTGCGGCGATCGCCCATGAGGCCACGGGCCTGAAGCGGCTTCGGTTCCGCCATGCGGATGTCGCTGCCGTTCTGGGGCGACTCAAAAAGGGATCGGTCGCTACCGTTCAGGAAGCTGCACGAACCCTGGGCCTGAAATGGGAGGTGGTCGCCCATCTCACCCGGAAGGGTATTCTTCGCATTGGAGACGGCGGTGTTGATGTAGCCGAGATCCAACGGTTCCATCGGGAAGTCGTGAGCGGGTCTGAACTCGCTCGAGAGAGGGGGACCTCGCCACGGGCTTTGGCAGCAGCGCTGAGGGAGAGAGGTGTCCACCCGATCTCTGGTCCCGATGTTGATGGAGGGAGACAGAACTTCTTCGAGAGGGATGCCTGTGGGAGGGGCAACGGCTCTGCGCTGCACAGATGGCCCTCGTTCAGGGAAGACCGTGTGAGTATCGCTCAACCACTGCCACTGGATCATACCAAGCGTCCTGGTGAATAACCGGTCCCGATCCAAACCAGACTGTAGCGGCGGTGATCCGAACGGCCGGACTTGGCCGAAAGCTGCCTCACCACTTCAGAGCAGAAGCAATGGAAGGACGCCGCACCATCTTGCGTTAGTGGTGCGACCGCGGAGCAACAGCGTTGGGTAGTGTTGCGACTTTAGGGTTGCCAGCGATCTCAGCCATGCTGGCCAAACTCTTCGCGACTGGTACGGTCATCGCTTCGGACGTGCCTTGCCCGACAACCAAGTGGTGCACTTCAATGGAGTCAGAGAGCCGTCCTACGGAACGGAACTACGGTAATTTGCTGCCGTGCCCCTTTCTGCGAGTCTGATCTCATTCGGGCATCGACTGGTTCCCGATTAGGTTTAGTTTTACTCCCAACGCGACTGTTCACGCTCGGTTTGCACGAGGACCAAGATGGCTACCCGGGTATTCTGCCTCTACGTATCTGAAGATCAACGTTTATTCGAGAGAATGAGCCGAAGCCTAGCTACACTTGAGCAAGCGGGATTAACTGAAGCCTTGGGTGGCGCAAGCGTAAATCTAACCGGTGGTTTAATCGGGGAAGCCAAAGAAGAATATGAGCGCGCACAAATAATCCTGATGCTCGTCAGCGCCGATTTTCTTGCAGCAGGTCATGTTTCTCAACTGATTCACGATGCCATGCTAAAGCATGAACGAGGTAGTGCCCTCGTCATCCCTGTGATTGCCCGTCCGTCAAGCTGGCAATCAACGGCCTTTGCTAAAATCTTGGCATTGCCTCGCGACGCGTCGCCCATCACATCGTGGCGGAGCGAGGACGAAGCTTTAACAAACGTGACTGAAGGAGTGCGCAGAGCAATCCTCGGGCGTCTCGAAAGGAGACACAACACAGAAGAACACCGGGTCAGGATTTTCATCAGCTATTCTCACAAAGACTTATCTGACTTGGAAAAACTCCGGCCGCAATTGGCTGCCGTCTTCGACGGTGAACCAGACCTAGCGCAGCCAATTATTTGGGATTACGGAAGCATTCTCCCGGGCGAGTTATTCCAGGAGCAGATTAGGACACGCCTGCAATCTGCTGATATTGTCCTGACACTTGTGAGTCCGGAATTCTTTCGTTCTGACTGGGTTAGGGCCGAGATGTCATGGATAAGGCAAATCCCTGAGAAGAAAAGGCCAAGAATTATCCCTATCATACTGAGACCCGTCAACTGGGTCGACAGTCCAATAGGTCATTACCAAGCTCTACCCCGTGACGGCAAGGCAATCAGTACCTGGCATTATCCCGATGAAGCTTGGCTTGACGTTGCTAAGGGCATTCTCAACGCCACTCGGAACGTCCGAAGGGGTTCTCAATCACCTCAAAAGGCCACAAAGCAAAACAGCGAGGGAATTACACGCTTCGAAATTGGAGAAGTCTTTAAGACTGCGGGTACTCCCACCATAAACTACGAACCGCCCAACGAGTTCGGTCAGTGCAGAGCTGAACTAGCCATATTTGGGAAGGGACTTGTTGTCGAGGGGCCATCAGGCATCGGCAAAACCACCATGATTCGGAGAGCACTGACTGAACTAGGTTGCCAAACGCAAGCAGTCTGGATTCGCTGTGCTCAGCAGACTGAGGTCACCATATTAGAAAACAAGTTATTAGAGGGCTTTGTCGGTTACCTCGTTCTCGATGACTTTCACCATCTTCCTGACGATAAAAAGAACCGAATCGCACGGCTGGTAAAAGCACAAGCTGATGACGACGTGCCTCTCGCAAAGATCGTTATTATCGGGATAAATCGAGTTGGGCACACGTTGATGGAGGGTTTCCCTGAACTTGCTGGACGCGCTAGCATCATCCCCATGCGAAAACAAAGTAATTCATTAATTCAGTCGATGATCGAGAGTGGCGAGAGAGCAGCCAACATTGTCTTCCGCCTGCGAGGTGAGATCATTGAAGCGTCAGAAGGAAGTTTCTTTACAGCGCAGCATTTGTGTTACCAGATTGCAATTAAGGCTGGGGTCTTAGCGACGGAGAAACGGGAGCGGACGATTGAGTACGGACCATCGGATGTGGCGAGCAAAGTGCTCGAGCAATTCGAGTTCAAGTACAAGAACCTTCTAAAGGCTTTTGCTTCAGCAGATGCAAGTTGTAATCCAAAGGGCGCAGGTCTGGCGTTGCTTTGGATTTTAAGGCAGGAGGGAAAGGGTTCTGTGCTGCTCGACGAAGCTCGAGCTGAGTACCCCGAGCTCGGACGAGCCTTTGGTGAATTAGTTTCGTCGGGATTCTGCAGGCTTTTCGACCAATATCCTAGCCTATCAGCAATGCTGTACTTCGACCCCCGCTCCAACTTCTTGGTTGTTGAAGACCCCCAGTTAGAATTTTATCTCAAGAAGATCTCGTGGTCCGACTTTGCCCGGCATACGGGGCACATCGTGAAAATTTCTTCCGAAGGTAAGCTACAATTCCACCGCGCTCCTTGGCATAAGGTCGTCTTGCAAAATTTTTGTCGACGGCATGAGGGTGGGAAATGGTCGGCGCATGGCAGCAACACAAGCCTTCCATGGTGGGCAGTAGCGTGTCTTGGAGGAGCTGCTGCTGCAGCACTAACGGCTCTAATGAATGTGATGCCTGCGGAGTGGTGGCTCTGGAAGACTACCCTGTTTGTCGGGGTATTTGTGACGGTGTTCATTCTGATCCGAGATCCACGCACGAGATACATGCGAGCATTCTGGCTAGTGCTTTCCAGCACTGGCATAACGAATCTTGTGCCCTCCCTTGGGCTAGAGGCAGCTGCACCGCAGATGCTAGTTCGATTTTTTTCAGAAGGACCTGGAACAGGGTTCAATCTTATAATGGGCTTGATCATGATGACGTTACTGGTGTTAGACGCTCTGGAATGGCGACGAGTGCACTGACGCACCGATATGAACATCAAACGCGCAGTTCACCGCATGCACAGGAGCTGTAGACTGCAGGGGGCTCGTTTTGCATCGTGTCCTCAGTCCGGCAGGGAACGAGCTGCTTCGCTCGTGCTCCTTGTCGTACCCCTTGGCGCTTGTCTGCTCCGGAGGCATCACCCCATTCGGCTCAAAGACCTAGAAGGGCGCAAAGCAGCCGCCGAGGTGCCGCACTCCCTATCTCTGGGCTCCACCCTGAACGGTCATTCACCAGGGCGGTCTGTATCACCTGGAAGTCCGATCCTACCCAGTCGACGGCTGTGAATCCTTGGGCCTAAGGTTTTGTCGAAACCTTGCGGGCCTCCATGAATCCCTTCCTTAAAGCTTCGGGTCGTCATTCAGTTAGTACAGAACCCCGGGACGATGAGAGCTTCATCGGCTACATCTTCCGGCTCGCAAAGCGTCGGGACATGACAACTGCGGCCCTCCTTGCGAGCAAAATTGGTATGCCCGCGTTCCTGAACTGGCCGACGGAGGAGAACCTCTCCCGGTTGTCGGCTGATTCTGGTGTGCCTATTGACCGCCTGCGCTGGATATCCTGCAGCCCCAAGACCGGCGACCAGGCGACGTTTCGAGGTCAAGCGGTCAGCATGGGTCTTGTCAAAGGCCAGGTTGGCGTCCGGACGGTTTGCCCTCCCTGCTTGGCTGAATCGCCGCACCATCGCTCATACTGGGATCTCACACACGTTGAGGCCTGCCCCATGCATGCCGTGGGTTTGGTGTGGGCCTGCGCATACCCGGCATGTGGGCGACGGCTAGGGTGGCAGGGGGCCGACCTGACGAGATGTCGGTGCGGAGCGGACCTCACCCAGGCACCTTGCTCCCCGATTGACCCTGACCTGCTGGACGGGACCATGGCGGTTCATGGTCTCCTCGGTGATCAGCGGTTCGCCGCACAGGCCGAGCAGGCGCTCAGCGCCGTTCCCCTTCGGGATCTCCGGCCGGTCGAGGCTGTCGAGTTCATAATCAGGGTCGGACTGGATATCGCCCCTGGGGTTGAGCGCAAAAAGCTGTTCTCCCTGGAGCACGCCATGATGTTGGATGACCCGCCCTACGTGGCTCTCCACCTCGGCCTCCAGGCCGCTCACCAGTGGCCGGAGACCTTTCTCCACATCCCGGAGATCATTCAGGCCAAGAGGAGCCCATCGAGCTCAATTGCTCACGCGCGCTGGGAGAGGGCTGTCCAACGGTGGCTTGGCGGCATCGAGACGGGCAGGGGAATTGCGATCCGAGAAGCCCTGGAGACCACTGCGTTGAGACGACTAGAGCGCGAAGCGGCCTTAGGTTCATGATTTCGCTCGGTAACTGTTCGATGTTCAGTGAACCAGGGCAAGGATCTAATCTGGTCCAGGGAACTGCGGCATTCTGTTCAGTTTTCCGCGACAAGAACGGCCCAGTTGGTCGTGCTGTACCTTGAGCAGCAAGGTCGTCAGTTTGGGCAACGAGGTCGTCCCTGGTCGGAGTGGACGGCCGGTTTCGAAGAGGCGGAGATCGAGAGCTAGACGGCGTGCTGAGGCTCCCTGGACGTCTCCTGCAAGGGGCGTCAGACCTCCCCAGGGATCCGCGAGCCCGTGCGTGGTAGGCGACGTCGGGAACTCGTCCGGCGACGACGCCGGGAACCCGGCCATCGCAGCGCCTGTCTCGGCCCGTCCCTGCCAGGGGAGAATACGTCTGATCGATCCCTCAACCTGCCTTTCCCTGCTCGCCAGGGTGGCTGGGATCCTCATGACGCCTCTGGATGGTTTAACCCCTTGCACGACACCTGTATGGCGGTGCCCTCTGTGGCGGAGGAGATTGTCGACCGTTGGAAGGGCACAGGGGCTGCTTTTGCAGTGGGTGGACCGGATGATGAAAAGAAACGATCGCGTGCGAACTTGGGTAGAAAGTGTGTGAATTCAATTATTAAGTGTCCTTGGCTGACTTCAAGAACCAGAATCTGAAACCAATTTCGTGGGGCCAGGGAATAGCAAGGCGGGGTGAAAACCACGTGGAAATGGCGTCAGCCTGTGCAGTGACTTCAAGTTTAAGCAATTGAAATCTTTTGAGGATTTTCAACATTTCAGATTACCAAGGCAGGAGTGCCAGTTTGTCCAGGGAAGCGTGGCGAGAAGTACAGGGACTGACGGCGAAGCTACCTGTAAGCCGTTGATGTCTGCGGCGCGGTGTCTAGGATACCTTGGCGAGCTATACCTAGCCTGTCGGTGTCGCGGCGCGCAGGCGCTCCACCATCTCCTCGATCGCGGCGGCATCGACATTGGCGAAGGCGATGCGGAGATGGCCTTCCTCCCCGGCGAAGGCGGGGCCGGGCAGGCACATCAGCCCGTGCTCCTCGGCCAGCTGCCGCGCGACCACCCAGGCCGATGTGTCGCCGAAGGGATGGCGGACATAGGCGAAATAGGCGCCGAGCGCCTCCAGCCGCCATCCGGGAAGCCGGGCGAAGGCCCCGCGAAGGGCCGTCGCCCGATCGTTCATCTCGGCCCGGTTTGCCTCACGCCAGTCCGTCAGCGCCGGCAGGCCCCAGGTCACCGCCGCCTGCCCCGCACGGGAGGCGCAGATCTGCACGCAGTCCATCACCTTGCTCAGCTCGGCATGGAAGGCGGCGGGGGCGGTCACCGCGCCGAGCCGGTGCCCCGGCACCGCGAAGGATTTCGAGAAGCTGTAGAGCTGCAAGAGATTATCGGGCCAGCCGCCCGCCGGCAGGTCGTGCAGCCGGTCCTGCCCCGCGGGCAGGAAGTCTCGATACGTTTCGTCGAGCACGAGCCAGAGGCCGCGTCGCTGGCAGAGTTCGTGGAAGCGACGGATGACCTCGGCCGGGTAGACCGCGCCGGTCGGGTTGTTCGGCGTCACGAGCACGATGGCGCGCACGCGGTCGTCGATCAACGCCTCCGCATCTTCAAGGTCGGGCACGAAGCCCGACTGCGCGCGGCAGGGAAGGGGCCTCGCCTCGATGCCCAGCATGTCGAGCGTCATGCTGTGATTGAAGTACCAGGGCGTGGGCAGCAGCACCGCGTCGCCCCGCTGCGCGATCGCCATCATCGCAACGAAATAGGCCTGGTTGCAGCCCGCCGTGATGGCGACCTCCTGCGCCGAGATGCCATCCCCGTAGACTCCGCGGAGATGTTCGGCATAGGCCTCGCGCAGCGCGGCGTCGCCACTGATGGGGCCATAGCCCGCGGCCGCCGGGCTGCCAGCCGCCGAGGCCAACTGCGCAAGCATCTCGGGCGGTGGCGGATAGGCCGGGACCGCCTGGCAGAGATTGAGCAGCGGCCCGCGCGAACCGTCGTAGCGGGCGCCGCAGGCCTGGATCTCCGGGATCGGCGGGGTGCCGGTGTCGAGCAGGTGCGGATTCAGCGGCAGCATCGGGGATCCCGGACGGAGAAAGAGAGAGGGAGAACGCGGCGGACGCGGATTGGTGCCTTTCCGGCGGGCGCTTAGCCGGCGGCTTCCCGGATCCGCGGCAGGTGGAGCTCCCCCTTGGCGCCCCATCCGCGGGCATCCGCCGGCACCTCCGGGCGGAAATGCTCGTAAAGGCGGAAGCCGACCCGGTTCAGCTCCTTCGGGTCGAACGAGCCGGCCAGCGCCTCCATGGCCGCGCGCGCCTCGTCCAGCCGCTTGCCGAAGGCCTTGGCGACATAGGCCCTCGCCGGCGCGGCAGGCGTCGGCCCTTCGCCCGAGGCGGCGAGGATCTGGCCGTGCTCGTCCCTCGTCACCGGCACCTGCCGTCCCAGCAGAGGCACGGACTCGTGCTGCACCAACCCCTTGGCCTGATCCTCCTGCCTGGACGCCTCGGTGATGCCGAGGCGGCGTGCCTTCGCCTGCGCCGCGGTTCCCGCGACATGGCTGGCCAGGCTCATGGCCGTGTCGGCCGAATGGCCCAGGCGCTCCGCCACCACGGCGGCCCAGAGGGTCAGCACGGGCGCGCGGTTCACGCGGATCGGAGCATCGGGTGCCGCCATGGCCGGTTCCTCCAGCGGAATGCCCCCTCGTAACGGCGCGGCCGCCCGGGGATCGCGTCGGCGGGCGTTACAAGGCCCGCGCCGCATCGTAAACATTCGGTCATTGTGGGGGAGCGCCGTGAACCAGACCTACGCCGTCCGGGACGGATCCGGTCCGGGCGCCGCGGCGACAGGCCGGGGCGCGCGTTCGCGGTCGCGCGCGATTCTGCTCCTCATCCTCTGCGGCGTGGTCCTCGCGCCGCCCCTCCTGGCCGGCCTTTCCGCCTGGCGCGCCTGGGACGCGACGGCGCGCGGGGCGGAGGCCGAGGTCGCGCGCACGGCCGATGCAGCTGCGGAATATGCCCGCCGCCTGCTGGAGGGGCAGTTCCTCCGGCTCCAGCGGGCGAACGATATCCTCGCCGGCCTCTCGGACGCCGAAATCCGGGCGCAGGAAGCCGAGTGGCACGCCGCGCTCCAGCGCCTGGCCACCGAGAACGTCGCGCCGGAACGAGAGACCTTTTACGTCCTCGTCTACGACCGGGACGCCTACGCCCTCGTGGCAAGCAACATGCTGCCGGTGAGAATGGACGCCCCGATGCTCTCGCGCGAGTTCAACCGCGCGCTCCGCCCGGCCGACGCGCCCTCCTTCCACATCAGCCCTGTCTATACCGGTCGCTACACGGGGCGGCCGTTCTTCGCCCTCAGCGCGCGCCGGGTGCGGACGGGGAACGGCCTGCCGCCCGGCGCCTATGACGGCGTGATCAATGCCTCCCTCTATCTCGACCAGGTGAACCGCTCCCTCCAGGCGCTGGCCGCCTCGCCCGACAACGTCGTCTCGCTCGTGCGGACCGACGGAGCGCTGCTCGCCCGTTCCTCCGGGCTCGGTAACCTGCCCAGCGAGGAGCCGCGCATCGCGGAGGGCAGCACGATGCTCGAAACCATGCGGCTCGGCGAGGAGCGCTCGGTCTCGCGCGAGGTTTCCAGCATCGACGGCGTGCAGCGGGTGGTTGCCTATCGGCGCGTGGGCGGCAGCTGGCCGGTCTACGTCTCCGCCGCCCGGGCGCGCTCGGTGCTCTACGCGGACTGGCGGCAGCAGGTCCTGCCCCAGGCGCTTCTCGCGCTCGCCTCCTCCGCGCTTCTCTTCGTGCTCGCGCGCGCGGTGCTCGGCCGCCAGCGGGAGCTCGAGGGATCGAACGAGGCGCTGGAGAGCCGCGTGGCCGAGCGCACGCGGGCGCTGGCGGAGAACTCCCGCCTGATGCAGCTCGCGCAGCAGGCCGCCAATGCAGCGTCATGGTCCTGGGAGCCGGGCACGGGCCAGGTGCGCTGGTCGGCGGAGATGTACGTGCTGCTCGGGCTCGATCCCCTGCAGGACGCGGGCACCGAGAGTGCCGCCGCCTTCTTCGCCGCCGTGCATCCGGAGGACAGGGAGTTGCTGCGGGAGGGGGTGGCCAGGGCGCTGCGCGAGGGGGCGATGACCCTTGAGCTGCGCGTCTTCCGCCGCGTTCCGGATGGTCGGGAGGAGCGCTGGTTCCTCTGCCGCGCCCGGCTCTTCCCCGCCGCCGACAACGCCCCGGCCGCCCTCGTCGGCATCCACGTCGACATCACCGACCGCCGCCGGATTGGGGAACGCTTCGAGGCGGCGGCAGGGGCCATCGACGGGTTCGTCTATGAGCGCGATCTCGTCACCGGCCGCGTGGTACGCACCGCCGGTGTCACGGCCCTGCTAGGGGAGGAGATCCCGGAGGCCGCGGCCGCCTGGATCGGCCGCATCCACCCGGAAGACCGCGAGCGCTTCGAACGCGAGGTCGAGGCGGGCCTGACCGATCCGGCGCGGGACCGCTACTCAGCCGAGTACCGCATCCGCCGCGCTGACGGGGGCTGGGCCTGGGTCTGGGACCGCGGCCGCTTCTTCCGCGATTCAGCCAGCGGCCGTGCCGTCCGTGCCCTCGGTGTCATGCTCGACATGACCGCGCGCCGGCTGGCCGAGGAGCGGCAAGCCCTGCTGATGCGGGAGGTGGACCACCGCGGCAAGAACGCCCTCGCCGTGGTGAAGGCCGCGCTCCGCCTCACTCCGGGCAACGATCCCGTCTATCGCGCGGCCATTGAGGGAAGGGTGGATGCCCTGGCCCGCGCGCAATCGCTGCTCGCGGAGACGAACTGGGCCGGCACCGGGCTGCGGGCGGTTCTCGCATCGACGCTCGCGCCCTTCCTGGGCCAGGGGGCGGCGCCGCGCGCGGTGCTGGAGGGGCCGGAGGTCGTCATCCCCGGATCGGTGGTGCAGGCGCTGACCATGGCCCTCCATGAACTGGCGACGAACGCCACGAAGTACGGCGCCCTCTCCTCGGCATCCGGCGTGCTGCGCGTGTCCTGGAAGCGGGACGGCAATACCCTGCGCCTGCGCTGGGAAGAGGCGGGCGGTCCCGCCGTCAGCGCCCCCGCCCGGAAGGGCTTCGGATCGCGCGTGGTGGACAACACCCTCAGTAACCAGCTCGGCGGCTTCGTGCAGTGGGAATGGGCCGCCGAAGGCCTGATCGTCGAGATGGGCATCCCCTTCGCGCGCGGCACCGATGTCGCGGAGGAACTCTCCCGGCAGGCCGCGCGGGGTGCGATTCAGGTGTAACAGATCGGTTGGCCGGTGCTGGTGACCCCGGAGAGGGCGCTGCCCTCTCCGGACCTCACCCGCCAGGAGCCTGAGGCTCCTGGACCTGCGTCTGGCTGTTGCGGACGCGATGATTGAGGGGCGGCACCCTGCCTGACTGTGCAGTCGCCTCGGGTCCACGACCGGAGGCGCACCGGCCGCAGAAGTCCTTCAAGCTTGAAGAAAAAGATGATGGTGAGGGGCCCGGGGAGGGGAAGAATTCCTTCTTCCTCTCCCCGGAGTCACCGGCAACGCACCAGCCAGGATCAAAGCTCAACTCGCGTCCCGAGTTCCACCACACGCGGCGGCGGGATGAGGAAGTAGTCCGGCGCACGGACCGCGTTACGGGTGAGGAAGGCGAAGATGTGTTCCTGCCAGACCGGCAGGTCAGGGCGCATGGAGGGGACGGGCACCTCGTTGCCGATGAAGTAGGAGGCTTCCTCCGGCGAGAAGCCGATCGTTTCCCGGTGCAGGCGCAGAGCCTGGGGCACGTCGGGCTTCTCCGCGAAGCCGAAGCGCAGGGTGACGTGGCGAAAGCCGCCCGGCAGGAGGTGGACCGAGACGCGCTCGGCTTCCGGGATGCGCGGCACGCGCTCGGCTACCACGTGCATCAGCACGACGCGTTCGTGCAGCACGCCGTTGTGGCGCATGTTCAGGGCCATCGCCGCCGGCACCACCTCCCGCTGGCCGGTGAGGTAGATGGCCGTGCCGGGCACCCGCAGCGGGGCGTCAGCGGCGTCCAGGCCGCCGAGGAACACCTCGAGCGTCTGCGCTCCCTCGTCGCGGCGGGCGAGGAGAACCGCGCGGCCGCGCCGCCAGATGAGCATCATCGCGAGGCACACGGACCCGACCAGCAGCGGGAACCAGCCGCCCGCCGGGATCTTGTGCAGGTTGCCCGCGACAAAGACGAGGTCGAGCAGGAGGAAGGGCACGGCCACGAGCGCCACGGCCGGCCAGGGCAGCTTCCAGCGCCCGCGCGCGACGAGGGAGAGAAGGATCGTCGTCACCATCATGTCGCCGGCAACCGCGATGCCGTAGGCGTTGGCCAGGCTTTCGGAATTGCGGAAGCCGAAGACGAGCGCGAGGACCGCGGCGGCAAGCAGCCAATTGATGAGCGGCAGGTAGACCTGGCCTGCCGTCTCCTCCGAGGTCTGCCGCACCTCGAGCCGCGGCACGGCGCCGAGCTGGATTGCCTGCTGCACGAGCGCGAAGGCGCCCGAGATCACCGCCTGGCTCGCGATCACCGTCGCGGCGGTGGCCAGCACTACGGCGAGGTAGAGCAGGGGGCCGGGAAAGAGTCCGAAGAAGGGGTTCTCCGCCGCCGCCGGGTCGCCCAGCACCAGCGCGGCCTGGCCGAGATAGTTGAGGACGAGCGCGGGCATGACGAGGACGAACCAGTCCACGCGGATCGCGTGCCGGCCGAAATGGCCCATATCCGCGTAGAGGGCTTCGCCGCCCGTCAACGCGAGGAAGGCGGAGCCGAGCACGGCCAGCGCCCCCTGGCCCGGGTTGCCCGCCAGGAAGCGGATCGCGTGGCGAGGGTCGAGTGCCGCGAGCACCTCCGGCCGCGCGATGACGTGCAGCAGGCCGGCCAGTGCCAGGACGGCGAACCAGGCAGCCATCACCGGCCCGAAGAGCCGCCCCATCTTGGCGCTGCCGCGGCTCTGGATGGCGAAAAGTCCGATGAGGACCGCGGCCGCGATCGGGACGACATAGGGCGTGAAGACCGGCGTCGCGACCGATAGCCCCTCCACGGCCGAGAGCACGGAGATCGCCGGGGTGATCATGGCATCCCCGAAGAAGAGCGAGGCGCCGGCGAGGCCCACGACGAGGAAGCCCAACCGCAGCCGCTCTGGCGCAACGGGGATGGCCAGGGAAATCAGGGCCATGGTCCCGCCCTCGCCCTGGTTGTCCGCCCGCATGACGAGAACGACGTATTTGGTCGCGACCACGAGGGTGACGGCCCAGAAAATCAGCGAGACCACCCCGTAGATGGCCGTGGGGTCCGCCGCCCCCTCCCCGCTCGCGGCGCGCAGCGTCTCGCGCATCGCGTAGATCGGGCTGGTGCCGATATCGCCAAAGACCACCCCGAGCGCGCCGAGCAGCAGGGCCGCGCCGGCGGGATGGGCCGCCGCGGCCGGGGTGGAGACCGCGGCCGGCGGAGGGCTGCTTGCGTTGCTATCGGGTATGGCCGTGCTCCCCTTCTCAGCACGGCCCTGGACGCCGTTGCCGGGGGAGAACGCAGGGAGGGCCCGGTGGTGGCGCGCCTATCGCCCGAGGCTTAGCCTCGCCGCGGTGGCGAGCTTGTCCGCCCGCTCGTTCATCACGTCCCCCGCATGGCCGCGCACCCAGCGCCACTCCACCTGGTGCGGCTTGGCGGCGGCCAGCAGGCGCTGCCACAGCTCGTAATTCGCCACCGGCTCCTTCGCCGCGTTGCGCCAGTTGTTGCGCACCCAGCCATGGACCCAGCGGGTCACGCCGTTGCGGACGTACTCGCTGTCCGTGTGCAGGACCACGCGGCAGGGCTTCTTCAGCGCCTCAAGCGCCGAGGCGGCGGCGGTCAGCTCCATGCGGTTGTTCGTTGTGGCGGGATCGTAGCCCGAGAGCTCCTTCTCGATCGTCCCGAAGCGGAGGATCGCGGACCAGCCGCCCGGGCCGGGATTCGGCTTGCAGCCGCCATCCGTCCAGATCTCCACCGCCAGGGTGCCGCTCTCCACGGTGTCAGATGCCATAGGCGGAGACCTCCTTGGCCGCGGCGAAGAAGCGCAGGCGGCGCAGGTATTCGATCGGGTCCTTGCGGGTGACCATCGCGCCCGCTGGGGTATTGGCCCAGTCGTAGAGCCGGGTGAGCAGGAAGCGCAGCGCGGCGCCGCGGAGGAGCACGGGCAGGGCCGCCATCTCGGCTGCGGAAAGGGACCGGACGCGGTTGTAGCCGGCCAGCAGGGCGCGCGCCTTCGTCACGTTGAAGGCGAGGTCGGGCTCGAAGCACCAGGCGTTGAGGCAGATCGCCACGTCGTAGGCGAGGATGTCCGTGCAGGCGAAGTAGAAGTCGATCAGCCCCGAAACCCGTGGCCGCCGGTCCGGGCCCTGGAGGAAGAAGACGTTGTCGGGGAAGAGGTCCGCGTGGATGTGCCCGCGCGGCAGGTCCTGGGGCCAGTCCTGAAGGATGGCGGCCAGCTGCCCGTCCAACTCGGCGCAAAGGCCTGGCTGCACCGTGTCGCCATTGGGGCGGCAGCGCTCCAGCAACGGCGCCCAGCCAGGAGGGCCGAGGGAGTTCGCCCGCTCGGCCGCGAAGCCCTCGCCCGCCGCGTGCAGGGCGGCCAGCGCCTCCCCCAGCGGGCCGCAATGGGCCACCGAGGGGCGGCGCGGCCAGACGCCGGGCAGGAAGGTGCAGATGGCCGCCGGGCGCCCCGCCAGCTCGCGCAGCGCCTCGCCGTCGGTGCCGGCGACGGGCTGCGGGCAGGCCAGGCCGCGCGCGGCAAGGTGGCGCATCAGCCCGAGGAACCAGGGAAGCTCCGCCGGGTCCACGCGCCGCTCGTAGAGGGTGAGGATGAAGTCGCCGCCGGTGGTCTTGAGACCGTAGTTGCTGTTCTCGACGCCTTCCGCGATGCCGCGGAAAGCCACGAGATCGCCCAGGTCGTAGCCGGAGAGAAAGGCGCGCAGCGCCTCGTCGGACACCTCGGTATAGACGGCCATCAGATCTCCCGGGCACCTCCTCTGCGCGGGGGTCCATGCATCAGCCCGGGCAGGGCGGCAAGGGGCCGCCTGCTACTCCACTGTCGCGGTGCGGGGCGTGCGGAGCGGGCGGGGGAGGTTGAAGATGATCTTCTCCTCCGCGACCGTCACGTCCTCGATCGTCACGTCGAAGCGCTCGCGCAGGCGGGCCACCACCTCCTCCACGAGCACCTCGGGCGCGCTCGCGCCCGCCGAGATCCCGATGGTGCGGAGGCCGTCGGCCAGCGCCGGGTCGAAGTCCCGGCCGCGCGGCACCAGCACGGCGCGCGGGCAGCCGGCGCGCTCCGCCACTTCGCGCAGGCGCACGGAGTTGGACGAGTTGGCGGCGCCCACTACGACGATCAGCTCGCAGCGCTCCGCGATCGCCTTCACCGCCGCCTGACGGTTAGTGGTGGCGTAGCAGATATCCTCCTTCACCGGGGCCGAGAGCTCCGGGAAGCGGCGGCGCAGCACGTCCAGCACCTCGGCGGTGTCATCGACCGAGAGCGTGGTCTGGGTCGCATAGGCCAGCGGACCGGGCGGCGGCTGCACGGTCGCGGCCTGCTCGGCGTCCTCCACCAGGGTCACGGCGCCCGGCGGAAGCTGCCCCATGGTGCCGACCACCTCCGGATGGCCGGCATGGCCGATCAGCAGGATGTGGCTGCCGCCCGCGAAATGGCGCTCGGCCTCGCGGTGGACCTTGCTCACCAGCGGGCAGGTGGCATCGAGGTAGAGCATTTGCCGCGCATCGGCGGCGGCGGGCACGGAGCGCGGCACGCCGTGGGCGGAGAAGATGACGGGCTGCCCGTCGTCCGGGATCTCGTCCAGCTCCTCCACGAAGACGGCGCCCTTAGCCTGCAGGCCCTCCACCACGAAGCGGTTGTGGACGATCTCGTGGCGGACATAGACGGGGGTGCCGTAACGCTCGATCGCCAGCTCCACGATCTTGATGGCGCGGTCCACCCCGGCGCAGAAGCCGCGCGGGCCGGCGAGCAGAACGGTCAGGGGGGGCTTCGCCGGGGCCTGGAGGCCCGTCGGGCGAGGGTTTGCGGTCTGGTCCATGGCGTGCGACTTGGTCCTTCGGCGCCGGCGCGAACAGCCCCCGGCCGGACCGTGGGCGCGTTCTATCTAGCCGCCCAGGGGCCCGCCGCCCAGGGCGTGAGCCGCGCGGCCGCCGCAATTCTCCCAGGCGATGCCCTGGGGCGTCATCCTGCCGTTGCCCCCTGGGCCAGGAGTGCCTCCCGCGTGATCCGATTCGCCCGCCCCGCCGCCTTCGCTCTTCTCGCCCTGCCGCTCCTCGCCGGCTGCGGCGGCCGCGGCAGCGTGCTCACCCAGCGCCCGCAGGCGCCCTGCCCGCGCGTGGCCCTCCTGGCCGAGGCCGTGGACCTGACTCGTTACCGCCAGGGCGCGCGGCCCGACCTCCCGGCCATGGAGGTGGATGCCCGGATGACCGGCTTCGGGGCGCGCTGCGACTACGCCCCGCGCGACGCCGGGCTGGACGTGACCGTACAGGTCGAGTTCACCGCCGAGCGCGGCCCCGCCGCCACGGGCACCACCTTCGACCTGCCCTACGTCGTCGGTGTGACCGACGAGAGCGAGGAGCGGGTGCTGAACAGCGGCACCGACACCCTTCGCGTCTCCTTCAACGGCAGTGAGCGCCGGACCCTCGCCCGCGGCGAGGAGATGCTGGTCCGCATCCCCGGCGACGTCCGTCGGGCGGCGGAGAAGGTGGTGCTGATCGGTTTCCAGCTCACCCCGGAGCAGCTGGCGGCCAACCGGCGTCGCGGCGTCCGCTAGCGGCGGAGGTTGCGGACGGAGGTTGCGCGGGGCGCCGCATTCGGGCACGAGTCCTCTACCCGCTGATTCCGCGCGGGAGAGAGGGGGCTGGCCCGGCCCGCCCCCCGCCGAAGGCGCAACCGGCCCCCGGAAACGCTCAGGCAAAAGGACCGCGCGGGGAAGGGGCCTCTGGAAAGCCCGCTGCCGGAAGGCCGCGGCACCGACGGAGTAAGGGCCGGGTTCACCCCACCCGAATCTCTCAGGTCTCGGGACAGAGGGGGGCCACGATCTGAACCGGCCGCATCCGCGGCTCTGGGGGATTTGTGGCCGAGACGGAAAGCTTGCTCGAAACGCCGCTGGCCGGCCTGCACCGCGAGTTGGGCGGGCGCATGGTTGGCTTCGCCGGCTACGCGATGCCCGTGCAGTACACGACCGGCATCATGGCGGAACACCTCGCCTGC
The DNA here is from genome assembly GCF_000711725.1 of Roseomonas aerilata DSM 19363. GTDB lineage: Bacteria > Pseudomonadota > Alphaproteobacteria > Acetobacterales > Acetobacteraceae > Roseomonas > Roseomonas aerilata. The sequence continues at coordinate 57,212 of NZ_JONP01000019.1, forward strand.
CGGTCCTCGGCCGCGCTGTTCGACGTCTCCCACATGGGCCAGGCGGAGCTGCGGGGCGAGGGCGCCGCGGCCGCGCTGGAGCGGGTGACGCCCGCCGAGATCGGGGCGCTCCGCTCCGGCCGGCAGCGCTACGCCCTGCTGATGAACGAATTCGGTGGCATCGTGGACGACTTCATGGTCGCCAATCTCGGCGACCGGCTGTTCCTCGTTCTGAACGCCTCCCGCAAGGCGGTGGACCTTGAGGCCATCGGTGCCGCCTTGCCGGCGGGCGTCGCGCTGGTGCCCCGGCCGGACCGCGCGCTGCTGGCCCTCCAGGGGCCGGGGGCGGAGGCGATCCTCGCGGGGCTCGCCGAAGGGGTGGCCGCGATGCCCTTCATGGGGGTGCTGGAAACCGCGGTTGCCGGCATCCCCGCCCTGGTCACCCGTTCCGGCTATACCGGGGAGGACGGCTTCGAGATCGGCATCCCCGCCGAGGGTGCCGAGGCGGTGGCCCGCGCCCTGCTGGCAGCCGGTGCCGCGCCGGCCGGGCTCGGCGCGCGGGACAGCCTGCGGTTGGAGGCCGGGTTGCCCCTCTACGGCCAGGACATCGACGAAACGACCTCCCCGGTGGAGGCCGCGCTCACCTTCAGCATCGGCAAGCGCCGGCGCCTCGCCTGGGACTTTCCGGGCGCGGAGCGGGTGCGCGAGGAACTGGACAGCGGCCCGAAGCGCCTCCGCGTCGGCATCCTGCCGGAAGGTCGCCAGCCCGCGCGCGCCCATACGCCGATCGCCCAGGCTGGCGTGACGGTCGGCGAGGTGACCAGCGGCGGCTTCGGCCCCTCGATCGGGGCGCCCGTCGCCATGGGCTACGCCGCCCGCGACGCGGCCCAGGATGGCACGGCGCTTGATCTGATGGTGCGCGGCAGGGCCATCCCCGCCCGCGTCGCGCCCACCCCCTTCGTTCCCCACCGCTACAAGCGCACCCCGATCCTTCAAGGAGCCGCCCTGTGAGCCAGACCCGCTTCGCCGAGAGCCACGAATGGGTGCGCCTGGATGACGGGCTGGCCGTCGTGGGCATCTCCACCCACGCCCAGGACGCGCTGGGCGATGTCGTCTTCGTGGACCTGCCCGAGCCCGGCCGGGAGGTGGAGGCCGGGGAGGCTGTGGCGGTGGTGGAGAGCGTGAAGGCCGCCTCCGACATCTACGCGCCCGTCGCCGGCACGATCGCCGCGGTGAACGCCGCCCTGGTGGACGACCCCGCCCTGGTGAACCGCGATCCGATGGGGGAGGGCTGGTTCTTCACGATCAATCCGCGCGACGCCGCCGACGCGGACAAGTTGATGGACGCCGACGCCTACGCCAAGCACGCGGAGGCCGGGAATTGAGCGCGCTCGACCAACTCGCGGCGCTGGAGGCCCCTGGCGCCTTCGCCGCCCGGCACATCGGCCCCTCCGAGGGGCAGATCGCGGCCATGCTGCGCGTCGTCGGCGCGGAGAGCCTGGAGGCGCTGGCCGCCCGCACCGTGCCCGAGGGCATCCGCGACAGCCACCTGGACGCGCTGCCGCCCCCAGTGGGAGAGGCGGAGGCCATTGCCGAGTTGCGCGCGCTGTCCGAGCGGAACACGCGCGTGAGGTCCCTCATCGGCTGCGGCTATCACGGAACGCACACGCCGCCGGTCATCCTGCGCAACGTGCTCGAGAACCCCGGCTGGTACACGGCCTACACGCCCTATCAGGCGGAACTCGCGCAGGGACGGTTGGAAGCGCTGCTGAATTTCCAGACGATGGTCTGCGACCTGACGGGCCTGCCGGTCGCCAATGCCTCGCTGCTGGACGAGGCGACGGCGGCGGCCGAGGCAATGGCGCTGGCGCATGCCGCGCATAAGGGGAAGTCCACTACCCTCATCGTCGCGCCCGACCTGCACCCGCAAACCATCGCCGTGCTGCGCACGCGCGCGGCGCCGCTCGGCCTCACGGTGGAGGTGACCGATGATCCCGCCGCCTACGCCGCGCTGAAGCCATTCGCGGTGGTGCTTTCCTATCCCGGTACGACCGGCGAGGTGCGCGACCTGGCTCCCGCCATCGCCGCTGCCCAGTCCGCGGGCGCGCTGGCGATCGTGGCGGCCGACATCCTCGCGCTGACGATCCTCACGCCGCCCGGCGAGATGGGGGCGGATGTGGTGGTCGGCAGCACGCAGCGCTTCGGCGTGCCGATGGGCTATGGCGGCCCGCACGCCGCCTATATCGGGGTGAAGGACGCGCTGAAGCGGCTGATGCCGGGGCGGCTGGTGGGCGTCTCCGTCGATGCCGCCGGGCGCCCGGCCATGCGCCTCGCGCTGCAGACCCGCGAGCAGCACATCCGGCGCGAGAAGGCGACGAGCAACATCTGCACGGCGCAGGTGCTGCTGGCCGTGATGGCCGGCATGTACGCCGTCTGGCACGGGCCGGAGGGGCTGGTCCGCATCGCCCGCCGTACGCACCTGATGGCGAGCCTTCTGGCCGATGCCGCCACACGTGCGGGCTTCGTGCTGCGCCACGAGCATTTCTTCGACACCGTCGCGATCGAGGCCGGTGACAAGGCCGAGGCGCTGATGGCCATCGCGCTGAGCGCCGGCTTTAACCTGCGCCGCGTTGATGCCGGCTGCGTCGCCATTGCTCTCGACGAGACGGTGACGCGGCAGGACCTTATCGCGCTGCTCGCCGCGCTAGGCGACGTGGCGGGCCGCGAGCGCACCGGCCTGGGCGAGCTCTCCGCGCGCGAGCGCCTGCCGGGCTCGCTCGCGCGCCGCTCCTCCTTTCTCACTGCCGCGGTCTTCCACGCGCACCGCTCCGAGCACGCGATGCTGCGCTATCTCAAGCGGCTGGAGGACAAGGACGTCGCGCTGAACCGCAGCATGATCCCGCTGGGATCCTGCACGATGAAGCTGAACGCGACGGCGGAGATGATCCCCGTCACCTTCCCCGGCTTCTCCGACATCCATCCCTTCGCGCCCGTCGACCAGGCGCGCGGCTACATCGAGATGATCCGGCGGCTGGAGGCCTGGCTCTGCGCCTGCACCGGCTTCGCCGCCGTCTCGCTGCAGCCGAACGCGGGCAGCCAGGGCGAGTATGCGGGCCTGCTGACCATCCGCGCCTTTCATGCCGCGCGCGGCGAGGGCGGGCGCGACATTTGCCTCATCCCGTCCTCCGCGCACGGCACCAACCCGGCCTCCGCCGCCATGGCGGGGATGCGCGTGGTGGTGGTGGGCTGCGACCGGGATGGGAACGTCGATCTTGGCGATCTCCGCGCGAAGATCGAGCAGCACGCGGCGAAGCTGGCCGCACTGATGGTCACCTATCCCAGCACCCACGGTGTCTTCGAGGAGGGCATCCGCGACATCTGCGAGGCTGTCCACGCCGTAGGCGGGCAGGTCTACATGGACGGCGCGAACATGAACGCGCAGCTCGGCCTCACCAGCCCGGCCGCGATCGGCGCGGACGTGTGCCACCTCAACCTGCACAAGACCTTCTGCATCCCGCATGGCGGTGGCGGCCCCGGCGTCGGCCCCATCGGCGTTGCGTCCCACCTCGCGCCCTTCCTGCCCAACCACCCGATGCTGGCCGAGGCCGGGCCGGCGACGGGCTTCGGCCCCGTCTCCGCCGCGCCCTTCGGCAGCGCGAGCATCCTGCCGATCTCCTACGCCTATATCCGCATGATGGGCGCAGCCGGGCTCACGCGGGCGACCGAGGTCGCCATCCTGTCCGCCAACTACGTGGCGCGGCGGCTGGAGGGGCACTACCCCGTGCTCTACCGCGGCAGCCAGGGGATGGTGGCGCACGAGTGCATCCTCGACTGCCGCGGCTTCCAGCAGGGTGGCGGCGTGATGGTGGAGGATATCGCCAAGCGGTTGCAGGATTACGGCTTCCACGCCCCCACCATGTCCTGGCCTGTCGCCGGCACGCTGATGGTGGAGCCCACCGAGAGCGAGCCGCAGGAGGAGCTGGACCGCTTCTGCGACGCCATGATCGCCATCCGCGAGGAGATCCGCGCGGTGGAGACGGGCCGCGCGGACCGCGCCGACAACCCGCTGAAGAACGCGCCGCACACCGCCGCCGAGGTCATGGCCGAGAGCTGGCCCCACCCCTACACGCGCGAAGCGGCCGCCTTCCCGCTGCCCTGGGTGGCCGCGAACAAGTACTGGCCGCCCGTCAAGCGCGTGGACAACGTCTATGGCGACCGCAATCTCGCCTGCACCTGCGCGCCGCTCGAAGCCTATGCGGAGAGCCCGAAGGTCGCGGCGGAGTGACGGCCGACCCTAAGCCCTGGGAGGTCCTCTCCTCCCGCACGGCGCTGCGCGACCGCTGGATCGACGTGACCGCGGACGCCGTGCGGGATGCGCGCGGCAACGTGCTCGATCCCTTCTACACCCTTTCCTATCCGGACTGGGTGCACGTCGTCGCCATCACGCCCGCGGATGAGCTGGTGCTGGTACGCCAGTATCGCCACGGCGCCCGCGCCTGGACGCTGGAACTGCCGGCCGGCGCCATCGACAAGGCCGATGCCGACCCCGCCGCCGCCGCCGCGCGCGAGCTGCGGGAGGAAACCGGCTACACCGCGCCCGCCTACCGCCATCTCGGCGGGCTGAGCCCGAACACGGCCACCCATCGCAACCGCGCCCATTCCGTGCTCGCCCTCGGCGCCACCGCGACCCACCCCACCGCGCATGAGGTGGGTGAGGACATCTCCGTGGAGCTCTGGCCGTTGGCACGCGTGCTGGCGGGGCTGGGGGAGGGGCTGATCGCGCAGTCGATGCACACGGCCTCGCTGCTCCTGGCCCTGCACGCCGCGGGGCGCCTCGACTTCAGCCTGAAGGACGCCCCGTGACCGGATTCCGCATCGTCCCCGTGGAGGCGCGGCACCGCGCCGACTGGGACCGGCTCTACGCCGGCTATGCCGAGTTCTACGGCGTGACGCAGACGCCGGAGATGCGCGACCGCGTCTGGTCCTGGCTGCACGACCCCGCCCATGAGTCCTGCGGCCTGGTGGCGGAGGACGAGGCGGGCCGCGCCGTCGGCCTCGCCCATTTCCGCCCCTTCGCCCGTCCGCTCTCGGCCAGCACGGGCGGCTACCTGGACGATCTCTTCGTCGATCCCCAGATGCGGGGCCCCCAGATGGATGGACGGCGCGTGGCCGACGCGCTGATCGAAGCCATCGCCGAGGAAGGCCGCAGGCGCGGCTGGAGCGTCATTCGTTGGATCACCGCCGAGAGCAATGCCCGCGCCCGTGCCGTCTACGACCGGGTCGCGAAGCTGACGCCGTGGCGGACCTACGACATCCCGCTTTGAACCGTCGGGCGCTGCTCGCGGCGCCCGCGCTGCTGCCCTTCCTCGCCGCGCCGGGCTGCGCGGCCATCCCTTCGGCGAACCAGAAGCCGGCGGAGGCCCGCATCACCGAAACCCGCACCATCTGGCGCGACGCCGCCCGCGCGCGCGACATCCCCGTGCTGATCCGCGCGCCGGCCGGCACCGGCCCGGCGCCGGCAGTCATCCTCTCGCACGGGCTCGGCGGCTCGCGGGAGGGGCTGGGCTATCTCGGCCGCGCCCTGACCGAGGCGGGCTACCTCACCATCCACCTCCAGCACATCGGCTCGGACGACAGCCTCTGGCGCGGTGCCAATGCGCCCGGCCTCGCCGCCGGGGCGCTCGACGTGCAGGCCGCGCTGAACCGGCTGCTGGACGTGAAATACGCCCTCTCCACCCTTCCCGAGCGGGCAGATCCCACGCGGCTGGCGATCGCCGGCCACTCCTACGGCGCCTGGACCGTGCAGCACATGCTGGGCGAGCGCCTTCCCGGCGGCGATCGCGGCCTCGGCCTGCCCGATTCGCGCCTGAAGGCCGGGATCGCCCTCTCGCCCATTCCCGCCATCGGCCTGCCGCCGCGCCTGGCCTATGCGGGCATCGCGGCCCCGCTGCTGCACGTCACCGGCACCGAGGACCACGGTTTCATCGAGGGCATCCGTGCCCCCGCCCGCCGTGCGCCTTTCGAGGGCTCCACCAATGCCGGCGCCCTGGCGGTGCTGCGCGGCGCCGCCCATGCCAGCTTCGCGGACGAGGCGGAGGCCGGCGGCCGCTATGCCGATGCTACCTACCACGCTCGCACCGCCGCACTCTCCGTCACCTTCCTCGACGCGGTGCTGCGCGGGGACACGGTGGCCGCGGCCACGCTCCGCGGCGGGGCCGGGACGCTGCTCGGGCCAGGGGACGAGCTCGTCACGCGCGGGCTCTGACCATACCGGCCCCTTTCGCCCCGCTTCAGCTTCACCCTTCCCTCCGCCGCCGTCCCGCGCGAATCTGCGCGGGCTGACAGGAGCCCCCATGCCCCGTTACGACCTCGCCGGACGCGCCGCCCTGGTGACCGGCGCCGCCTCCGGCATCGGCCTTTCCACCGCGAAGGAGTTGGCGGCCAATGGCTGCGCGGTCGCGCTCAACTTTCTGCCCGGCGATCCCCGGGGCCCCGAGGCCGCGCGCGCGATCCGGGCCACCGGCGCCACGGCGGTTGAGGCTCCCGGGGCCATCGGCGGCGGCGAGGAGGCAGCGATGGTGGAGGCCGCCGTCGCCGCCCTCGGCCGGCTGGACCTGCTCGTCAACAACGCGGGCACGCCGGGTGTCACCCGCACCATCCCCGGCCACGCGCTGGACGATATCACCGACGGGTTGTGGGACGCGGTGCTGGACACGAACCTCGTCGGTCTGTTCCGCGTGACGCGCGCCGCCGTGCCGGCGCTGCGAGCGTCGCGCGGCGCGGTGGTGAGCCTCGCCTCCGTGGCGGGGCTCTCGGGTCGCGGCTCCTCCATGGCCTATGCCGCCAGTAAGGCGGGAGTGATCGCGCTGACGAAGCATCTCGCCCGCGGACTCGGCCCGGAGATCCGCGTGAACGCCGTGGCCCCCGGTGCCGTGGACAGCCCCTGGCAGATCGAGTGGACGGAAGAGCAGCGCACGCAGTCGATCGCCGCGGCACCGATGGGCCGCCGTTGCACGCCCGAGGACATCGCGGAGGCGATCCTTTTCCTCGGTTGCGCCGGCGCGATGATCACCGGCCAGACGCTGACGGTGGACGGGGGCCTGCTCCTCTAGATGGCGCGCCGCGCAGTGTCCGGACCGGATTTCTCCCTCGAAGCAGCTCATGGCGGCACGGTTGCGGGCGTGGACGAGGCCGGGCGCGGCCCCTTGGCCGGCCCGGTCCTGGCCGCCGCGGTCCTCTTCCCCGTGCCGCCGCCCGCCGCCCTCGCCACCCTGCTGGACGACAGCAAGCGGCTGGACGCCCGCCGGCGGGAGGCTGCCCATGACGCGCTGCTGGAAGCGGCGGCGGCGGGCGTGGCGCTGATCGGCCTCGGCGCCGCCAGCGCCGCCGAGATCGGCCGGTTGAACATCCTGCGTGCCACCCACCTCGCCATGGCTCGCGCCATCGGCCGCCTCGCGGTCCGCCCGGCGCTCGCCCTGGTGGACGGCAATGCGCCACCCCCACTCTCCTGCGCCGTCCGCTGCGTGGTCGGCGGGGACGGCCTCTCCCTCTCCATCGCCGCGGCCTCGATCATGGCCAAGGTGGTGCGGGACCGGGCGATGGCGCGGCTTGACGCCCGCTGGCCCGGCTACGGCTTCGCGCGCCACGCGGGCTACCCCACCGCGGCCCATCGGGAGGCCTTGGCGCGGCTTGGCCCCAGCCCGCATCACCGGCGCGGATTCAGCCCCGTCGATCAAGCCGTTCTGGCACTTTCTTGACGCGGCGACTCCTGCATGGGCATGGTGGGCCGGGGGCTGGGCCCGACGCGACGCGGGGGCGCCGCGCCGCGCCGGCGGATGGGGCCCCGGTTCATGAGGCAGGGGACTTGGCGCGCGTGGGAACGGGGCTTGACCTGCCGCTGGACAGCGTGATCCGCGGCGACTGCATCGAGAGCCTGCGCCGCCTGCCGCCCGCCTCGGTCCACGCGATCTTCGCCGACCCCCCCTACAACCTCCAGCTCAAGACCGAGCTGCGCCGCCCCGACGACAGCTTGGTGGACGGCGTGGACGATGCCTGGGACCGCTTCGACGATCTCGCCACCTACGACCGGTTCACGCGCGAGTGGCTGACCGAGTGCCGCCGCGTGCTGCGGCGGGACGGCACGATCTGGGTGATGGGGTCCTACCACAACGTCTTCCGCCTCGGCGTCGCGCTGCAGGATCTCGGCTTCTGGATCCTGAACGATGTGGTGTGGCGGAAATCCAACCCCATGCCGAACTTCCGCGGCCGCCGCTTCACCAACGCGCACGAGACCCTCATCTGGGCCGCGCGCGGGGAAGAGAGCCGCTACCGCTTCAACTACGCCGCCATGAAGTCGATGAACGACGACAAGCAGATGCGGAGCGACTGGCTCATCCCGCTCTGCACCGGCAACGAGCGGCTGCGCGGCGCCGACGGCGCGAAGCTGCACCCGACGCAGAAGCCCGAGGCGCTGCTGCACCGCGTGATTCTCTCCTGCACGGCGCCCGGCGAGGTGGTGCTCGATCCCTTCCTCGGCACCGGCACGACGGCCGCGGTCGCGAAGCGTCTCGGCCGGCGCTACATCGGGCTTGAGCGCGACCCCGGCTACGCGGACGCGGCCGAGGCGCGGCTGGCGACGATCGAGCCGCTCTCCGAGAGCGTGGCGCTCGCGCTTCCGGCCAAGCGCGAGCAGCCGCGCATCCCCTTCGGCGCCCTGGTCGAGCGCGGGCTGGTCCCGCCGGGCACGAAGCTGTGGGACCGTCACCGCCGCTGGCAGGCCGAGGTGGGCGTGGACGCCACGCTCCGCTGCGGGCGCGTGGCGGGTAGCATCCATCAGGTAGGGGCCGCGGTGCAGGAGGCTCCCTCCTGCAATGGCTGGACCTTCTGGCACATCGAGCGCCGCGACGGGACGCTGCGCGTGATCGACGAGTTGCGCGCGGAGCTCGCGCCGGGCGGCTGAGCCGGCCCCTCCAGCCGCGCCTTCCGTTTGCGTCGCCCTTGATCCCCCTTCAAGCTTCCCGCGCGCCTCGCCGTATGGCGAAGGTGCCGAGAAGAGAGATGAAGGGAACGCCCAGGATGAACCGCCGCCAGCTCGTGCGAGGGGGTGTCGCCGTCGCGCTGTCGCCCCTCGCCGCGCCCGCCCTCCGCGCTCAGGGTTTCGACCATACGGTCCGCCTCATCGTCCCGAACGCGCCGGGTGGCACGAGCGACATCCTCGCCCGGCTGGTCGCGCCCGAGCTGACGCGCACGCTCGGCCAGAACGTCGTGGTGGAGAACCGCGCCGGCGCGGGCGGCAATATCGGCGCGGACGTCGTGGCGAAGAGCCCGCCCGACGGCCACACGCTGCTGCTGATGGACGTGACGACCATCGCGACCAACCCGGCGCTCTTTCCCCGGCTGCCCTTCGACAACACGAAGGACCTCGCGCCGGTCACGATGCTCATCTACGCGCCCTACATCCTCGCCGTCGCCAACAAGCTGCCGGTGCGCGATGCGGCGGGGCTGGCCGCCTTCCTTAAATCGTCGCCCCGGCCGCTGAACGCGGGCAATTCGGGCGTCGGCACCTCGTCGCACCTCACGCTCATCCAGCTCGCCGATGCCTGGGGGCGGGAGATGACGCATGTGCCCTATCGCGGCGGCGCCCCCGCGCTCACCGCCGTCGTCTCTGGCGAGGCGGACCTGACCATCGCGGGTGCCACCCAGGCCCAGGCCTATGCCACCAGCAACCAGCTGCGCGCCGTGGCCGTGACCGGCGCCCACCGCCTGGCCGCGCTGCCGGACGTGCCGACCTTCCGCGAGGTGGGCTGGCCTGCCGTCGATGCCGGCACCTGGCAGGGCGTCATGGCCCAGGGCGCCACGCCGCGCCCCCTGTTGGAGCGCCTGCACGCGGAACTGGCCGCGGCCCTGGCGCAGCCCGCCGTCGCTGCCCGTCTGAAGGACCTCGGCGGCGAGCCGCGCACGGAGGGGCCGGACCCCTTCCGCCGCTGGCTGGACCAGGAGACGGAGACCTACACGGCACTGATCCGCGCGAACAACGTGCGGCTGGATTGATGCCGGTCTGCGGAAGTCCTGAGCATACGGTGCATGTGGCGCTGGAGAGGGCTCCACCCTCTCCAGACCTCACCCGCCAAGGGCCTGAGGCCCTTGGATCCCCGTCTGGCTTTCGCGGATGCGGTGACTGAGGGCCGGTTGCGTTTCCTGCACGTGCCATCGCCTCGAGTCCACGACCCGAGGCGCACCGACTGCAGCGCATATCAAAGGGATAGAAAAAGATGATGGTGAGGGGTCCGGGGAGAGGAAGAATTCCTTCTTCCTCTCCCCGGAGTCACCAGCGACGCCAAGCCAGCACAGGCACTCGGCAATACAAGCGCCCGGAACGCGAATAGCTACGCGGGATCAGCCCCGGCGAAGCGCCCGCAACGTCGCGAAGGCCAGCGCGGTCTTCACCGCCGTACCCGGCACGAAGAGCACGAAGCCCGTCATCAGCGCGCGCTCGATTCCCACATAGCCCGAGAGCCACAGCACGCCCGGCACGAAGACCGCGAGGTGGGCTGCGGTCAGCACCAGCGCCTGGCGCGGCGCGCCCTCGCCCGCACGGCCCGCGATGAGGGCGGAGGCGACGAAGCCGAGGAGGAAGCCGGCGGTCGGGCCCATCAGCACGGCGGGGCCGGCGGTGCCCGCGGCGAAGACCGGTAGGCCCATCGCGCCCTCGGCAAGGTAGAGGATCACGGAGGCCGCCCCCAGCCGCGACCCGCCGAGCGCACCGAGCAGCAGCACCGCGAGGGTCTGCAGGGTGGCGGGCACCGGCCACATCGGCAGGCTCACCTGCGCGGAGGCCGCAAGCACCGCGGAGCCCAGCAGCGCGGAGGCGAGGAAGCGAAGCGCCGGCCGCGCTGCGAGACCCTGGATGGCCGTCATCGGGAAACCCCCTTCTTGCGGGCGCCCCGCGCCCCGGAACCCCCGCTTGCCACGCCGCCCGCGCCCTCGGCAAGCGGGCCCTCCACGAGAGTGAAAAGGCGCCGCATCGCCGTGGGCAGGGCGGCGCGCGCGGCCTCGGGCTCCATCCAGGTCATCCCCTCCGGGGCTGGTGCCTCGGATGCCTCGGCCTCCGCCAACCGCATCTCAAGATCCATATGCGTGAAGCCGTGATGCGCCACTCCAGGCCGCAGGTGCCAGGACAGGCCGGGCAGCGGCGCGTGCGGCAGGGCCTCGTCCAATTCCCAGGGTGCCTCGCGCCAGGGAGCGCCCGGTATTTCCAGCATGCCGCCGAGCAGCCCCTCCGGCGGGCGACGGCCGAGCAGCAGGCGCCCCACGGGGTCGCGCGCCAGGAAGTGCAGGCCGTAGCGCTGGCCGCGCACCGCCTTCGGGCTTTTCGCCGGCAGCGTGTCCTGAATTCCCTCCCGCTGCGCCCGGCAATCGCCCCGCCAGGGGCAGAGCGCGCAGGCCGGGCGGCGCGGCGTGCAGATGGTGGCGCCAAGGTCGAAGAGCGCCTGCACGAAATCGGATGGCCGCGCCCGCGCCACCTCCTGCTCCATGAAGCGCGCGCTGGCGGGACCGATGCGGCGGCGGGCGCCTGGCAGCGGCTCGCGGATGGCGAGAAGGCGGGCGACCACCCGCTCCACATTGCCGTCCACCGGCACGGTCGGCCGGTCGAAGGCGATGGCGGCCACGGCGGCGGCGGTATAGGCACCAATCCCCGGCAGCGCGCGCAGCCCTTCCTCGGTGTCCGGGAAGCCGCCCCGCGCCACCACCGCCCGCGCGGCCGCGTGCAGGTTGCGGGCGCGGGCGTAGTAGCCGAGCCCCGCCCATTCCGCCGCCACTTCCTCCCAGGGCGCCGCGGCCAGGGCTGCCACGTCCGGGAAACGCTTGAGGAAGCGGGCGTAGCGCGGCCCGACGGTCGCGACGGTCGTTTGCTGAAGCATCACCTCCGAGAGCCAGATGCGGTATGGATCGGCCTCGGTGCGGGCCTCGCCCGGTGGCGGGGCGGCGACGCGCCAGGGCAGGCTGCGGCGGTGGCGGTCGTACCAGGCCAGCAGCGGGACGGCGGAGGGGGGATCGGGAATGACGTCGGACAAGGCGGGAGCAGGGGAGGGGGCGACGCGCCCGAAGGCAAGCCCCCCGCGCCGGAGCACGGCGCGCGGGCCGCTTCCCTATGAGGAGCCGCGGCCGGAACTCGGCCTGCGCCCGCTCGGCGCCCTCGTGCCGCGCCTCACCCGCCCCGCCTTCAAGCGGCGCAGCCCGGCGGGCGCGTTGCTGATGGCCGAGTGGACGGAGATCGTCGGCCCCGCCATTGCCGCCGTGACGGTGCCGCGGCGGCTCACGGGCAGCACACTCACCATCGGCTGCTCGGGCCCCATCGCGATGGAATTGCAGCATCTCGGGCCGCAGCTCATCGGGCGGATCAATGCGGCGCTTGGCGCCGTCACGGTGGAGGCGCTGCGCTTCGTCCAGCAGGCGCCCAACGCACCGCGCAAGGCGCCCGCCAAGCCTTCGGCGCCCCTGCCCGAAACCGTTCGTGGCGCGCTGGACACGGTCGGCAACGCTCCACTCCGGGATGCCCTGGCAAGATTGGCCCGCGGGGTTTATCGAGCCCGCTGAGACGCTCCGAACCTCGTGATCGGCCAGATCGGCCCGCCAGCATGGGAACTCCGTGACGATGCGCATCGCCCGCCGCAGCCTTCTCCTCGCCGCCCCCTCGGTCGCGCTGGTGCCCTCCCTCGCTCTCGCCCAGGCGCCCGTGGCCGATCCGCGCCTCGGCGAGCGCTCGGCCGGCAAGCCCGAGGCGACGGCCGTGATCGAGTACTTCTCCCTCACCTGCTCCCACTGCGCGGACTTCCACAACCGCACCTGGCCGCAGGTGAAGTCGCGGCTGGTGGACACGGGCAAGGTGCGGATGATCTGGCGCGACTTCCCGCTGGATCAGGTGGCGCTGGCCGCCGCCATGGTCGCGCGCGCCCTGCCGGCGGAGCGCTACGAGGGCTTCGTCAGCGCCCTCTTCGCCTCGCAGGATCGCTGGGCCTTCGCCCGCGGCGCCGACAACATCGCCGAGATCGCGAAGATCGCGGCGCTGGCCGGGATGAGCCGCGCGCAGGTTGACGCCGCCATTGCCGACCAGGGCCTGCAGCGCGGCATCCTGGAGAGCCGGATGAAGGCGCAGCAGGAGTTCAACGTCAGCTCCACCCCGACCTTCGTCTTCAACAACCGCCCCAGCCCCGGCGCGCTGAGCTTCGAGCGCTTCGCGGAGCTGGCGGGCGTCTCCGCCTCCTGATGGACAACCCCGCCGCGCCGTCCGGCCCTGGCATGTCCGGGGCGCTGGAAAGCCCGGCGGAGGAGGCCGAGGCCTTCGCGGGCGCGGCCTCCGGCGACCCTGCGCCAAGCGAGGCGGAGGGCGATGAGGCACGGGACGGCTTCCGCGAGCCCCGCACCGCCACGCTCGCGCGGCTCCGGATCGCCGGCTTCAAGTCCTTCGCCGAGGCGACGACGGTGGAGGTCCTGCCGGGGCTGACCGGCATCGTCGGCCCCAACGGCTGCGGCAAGTCCAACGTGGTCGAGGCGCTGCGCTGGGCCATGGGCGAGACCAACGCGCGGGCCATGCGCGGCGGGGAGATGGACGACGTCATCTTCGCCGGCACCTCCACCCGCGCCGGCCGCAACCAGGCCGAGGTGACGCTGAGCCTGGAGGAAGCGGCCGGCCTCGCGCCGCCGCCCAACTCCGAGGTGGCGGAACTCGAGATCACCCGCCGGATCGAGCGCGGTGCCGGCACGGGCTACCGCATCAACGGCAAGGAGGCGCGCGGGCGCGACGTCGCGACCCTGTTCGCCGATATCGGCTCGGGCGCGCGGGCATCGGGCATGGTCAGCCAGGGCCGCGTCTCCGCTCTCATCGGCGCGAAGCCGGAGGAGCGGCGCGGCGTGCTGGAGGAGGCCGCCGGCACCGCCGGCCTGCGCGCCCGCCGCCACGAGGCCGAGCTGAAGCTGCGGCAGGCCGAGACGAATCTTACCCGTGCCGACGACCTGCGGACTCAGCTGGAGACGCAGCGCGAATCGCTCCGCAAGCAGGCGCGGCAGGCAGCGCGCTACCGCAACCTCTCCGGCCTTACCCGCGCGGCGGAGGCGGAGTGGATGGCGCTGCTGGCCGCCCGCGCGGAGGGGCAGCTCCTCTCCGCCCGACACGCGCTCGACGCGGCGCGCGCCGCCACTCGCGCGGCTGAGGCGGCGGCCGAGGCCGCGACCCGCCGCGCCCACGCCGCCGACATGGCCCTGCCCGGCCCCCGCGCCGCCGAGGCCGCCGCCCGCACCGCGCTGGAGCGCCGCCGCGTTGAGGGCGAGGGCCTGGCCGCCGCCGAGGCCCGCGCCCGCGCAGCGCGCGACGCCGCGGCCGAGCGCCTCGCCCAGATCGAGGCCGACCACGCCCATGCCGCGACCGTCGTGCACGACGCCGAGGTAGCCCAGGCCCGCCTGACCGAGGAGGCCGAGGCCCTGGCCGGCGCCCTCGCCGCCCTGCCCGCGCGGGTGGAGGCGGCCGCGGGGGCGCTCGCCCTGGCCGAGGACGAGGCCCGCGCGGCGGAGGGCGCGGCCGAGCGCGCCGCCGAGGCCGCGTCCGACGCCGCGCTTGCCTTCGAGCGGTTGCAAGACGCCCGGCGCGGGGCGGAGACGGAGCTTCGCCGCCTGACGGCCGAGGCCGCGCGCCTGGAGGAGGAGCGGGCGAAGGCCGCCGCCGCCAATGTCTCGCCGGAGGCGCTGTCGAGCGCCACGGCCGAGGTAGAGGCCGCCGATGCCGCCCTGGCTGCCACCCGCTCGGCGCTGGAGCGCGCGGAGGCCGCCCGCGCCGAGGCCGCGCTGGCCGAGGCCGAGGCCCGCCGCGCCGCCACCGCCGCCGAAGCCGACGAGGCCGCCGCGCGCGACGCCGCCCGCGCCGCCGCCGAGCGCGCCCGCCGCGCGACCGAGGGCCATGACCGCCTCGCGCGCGAGCACGCGCAGGCCCTGGCCGCCTGCATCCCCGCCGAGCGGCAGGAGGCCGCGCGCCGCGAGGAGCGGGAGGCCGCCCGCGCTGCCGAGGCGGCTGCCGAGGCACTTTCCGATGCCGAAGGGGCGCGAGCCGCAGCGGCTGCCGCCCTTACCCGCGCCCGTACTACCGAATCGGAGGCCGGCGCCGCCCGCGCCCGTGCCGCCGCCGAGGCCCAGGGCCTGGCGGCGCTGCTGCGCGCGGGGGATGGCGGCAGCGCGGCGCCGATCCTCGATTCGGTCTCCGTGCCGCCGGGTCTGGAGGCCGCGCTGGGCGCAGCCCTCGGCGAGGCGCTGGACTGCCCGGCCAATACGGAAGCGCCGCGCCACTGGCGCAACCTGCCGCCGCTGGCCGACCTGCCCTCCCTGCCGGAGGGTGCGACGCCGCTGGCCGAGATCGTTCAGGCCCCGCCCGAGCTGGCGCGCGCCCTCTCGCAGATCGGGCTCGTAGAGGACGAGGCGCGCGGCCTCGCCATGCAGGCCAGGCTGGCGCCGGGCCAGGCTCTCGTCGCCCGCAGCGGCGGCTTCTGGCGCTGGGACGGGCTGGGCGCGAATCCCGGCGCCCCCAGCCCGGGAGCGGAGCGACTTCGCCAGCGCAACCGCCTCCGCGCCCGGGAAGCGGCACGGGACGCTGCCGACGCCGCCCTGGTGACGGCCCGCGCTGAGGCGGAGGCCGCCCGAGCCGCGGATGCCGCCGCTGCCACCGCCGATGCCGCCGCGCGAACGGCCCGGCGCGAGACCGAGGCGCGGCTCGCACGGGCCCGGCAGGAGGCGGCGCGGCTCGCCGCCGGGGCCGCGCTGGCGGATAGCCGCCTCGCTGCCCTGACCCCCGCCCTGGAACGCGCCGCCGCCGAGCGCGCGGAGGCCGAGGCCGCCCTGGAATCCGCCCGCGCCGCCCAGGCAGCCCTGCCCGACACGGCCGCGGCCCGCGCGGCGCGCGACGCCGCCGTTACTGCCCTGCGCGGCCTCGCCGCCGCCGAAGACGCCGCCCGCACTGCCCGCCGCAACGCTGAGGGCCGGCTGGACGTCGCCCGGCGGGGCCAGGCCGCGCTTGCCGCCCGCGCCGCGGCCGCCGAGGGGCGGCTGGCGGCGCTGGAGCCGCAGATCGCGCGGCTGGCCGATCAGCGCGTCCAGGCCGAGGCCGCGCGCACGGCCGTGGAGGCCTCCGGCGCCGACCTGACCGATCCCGAGGCCGCCCGCGCCACCGCGCTGGCCGCCCGCACTGCCCTGGCCGAAGCCCGTCGCCGCGAGGCCGAAGCGGGAGCCGAGCGCCGCGCGCTGGAGGCCGAGGCGGAGCGCCTTGCCACCCGCCGCGCCGCGCTGGAGGGGGAGGAGGCCTCCTGGGGCGCCCGCCGCGCCGATGCCAGCGCGCGGCTGATCGCCCTCGCGGCCCGGCGGGAGGCCGCGGCGACCGAGGCCGCCGCTGTGGCCGACGAGCCCGAGCAGGCCGCCGCCCTGCTCGCCGGCGCGGCGCGGATGCTGGCCGAGGTCGAGTCCGCGCACACCAAGGCCGCCGCCGCCCTCGCCGCCGCCGAGGCCGAGGCGCGCGCCGCCGCCGAGGCGCGCCGCTTAGCCGACGCCGCCTTCGCCGCCGCCCGCGAGGCCCAGGCCCGCGCCGACGGCACCGCGGCCCGCGCCGAGGACGAGGGCCGCGCCGTCGCCACCCGCATCATGGAGCGCCTGGGCCCCGACACCGAGCTGCCGGACCCTCCCGAGGACCTCTCCGACGCCGCCGAGGAGCGCGCCCGCCGCAAGGCCGAGCGCCTGGCGCGCGAGCGCGAAGAGATGGGCCCCGTCAACCTCCGCGCCGAGGTGGAGATGGCGGAGGTGGAGGAGCGGCTGGCCAATCTTGAGCGCGAGCGGGAGGAGATTGGCCACGCCATCGCCAAGCTCCGCGGCTCGATCGGCCACCTCAACCGCGAGGGGCGGGAGCGGCTGCGGGCCGTGTTCGACCGCGTGGACACCGAGTTCCGCGCCCTCTTCACCCGCCTCTTCGGCGGCGGCCGGGCGCATCTGGCCCTCGTCGGCTCCGACGACGTGCTGGAGGCGGGGCTCGAGATCTATGCGGAGCCGCCGGGCAAGAAGCTCTCCGCGCTCTCTCTCCTCTCGGGCGGGGAGCAGGCGCTGACCGCGCTCTCGCTTATCTTCGCGGTGTTCCGCTGCCAGCCGGCGCCGGTCTGCGTGCTGGACGAGGTGGACGCGCCGCTGGACGACGCGAATGTCGAGCGGCTCTGCGGCCTGCTGGAAGCCATGGCCGAGGGCGGCACGCGCTTCCTCGTCGTGACGCACCACCCGCTGACCATGGCGCGCATGCACCGGCTTTACGGCGTGACAATGCAGGAACGCGGGGTGTCGCGGCTGCTCTCGGTGGATCTCGGCCGGGCGGTGGAGATGGTAGAAGCCTGATCGCGGGGCGGCGCGGGCGGCACCAGGGAGAGGGAGAAGGAATTCTCCCTCTCCCCGGACCCCTCGCCCTCATCTTTGTTTTCGAGGCTCCGCGGAAGGTTCGGCGGCCGGTGCGCCTCGGGTCCATGACCCGAGGTGGCGGCAGCGGCTGTTCAGGCCTGGAAGACGCGTGCTCGCCTGCGGGACATTCCGCGAAGCCTCGAGGAAAAAGATGAGTGGGGGGCCGGGGGAGAGAATTCTTTCTCTCCCCCGGGACCACCAGCGCTTCCGCCGGGAGATGGACCCCTCAGGCCACCCCGATCCGCAGCAGGTCGTGCAGGTGCAGGATTCCCGCCGGCCGTCCGTCTTCCAGCACGAAGAGGCTGGTGATGCGCCGCTCGTTCATCAGGTGCAGCGCCTCCTCGGAGAGGGCGTCGGGGCCGATGGTGCGAGGGTTGCGGGACATGGCCTCGCGCACCGGCCCGTCCACGAAGCCGGCCTGGAAGGCGCGGCGGAGGTCGCCGTCGGTGACCACCCCGACCAGGCGGCCCTCCCGGTCTACCACCGCCGTGGTACCGAAGCGCTTGCCGGTCATCTCCATGATGGCGCGGGAGAGAGAGGCGTCCTCCGGCACGGTCGGCACGGCGTCGCCCGCGTGCATCACATCCCGCACGCGGCGGAGCTGTGAGCCGAGCTTGCCGCCGGGGTGGAAGCGCCGGAAGTCCTGCGCCGAGAAGCCGCGGCGGGAGAGGAGCGCGACAGCCAGCGCGTCGCCGATCGCCATCTGCATGGTGGTGGAGGTGGTGGGGGCGAGGCCGTTCGGGCAGGCCTCCGGCATCACCGGCAGGACAAGGGGGATGTCGGCCCCGGCGCCGAGCGCGCTTTCCGACCGCGCGGTGATGGCGACGAGGGTGATACCCCAGCGCCGGGTGTAGGCGATGATATCAGCCAGTTCCGGCGCCTCGCCCGACCAGGAGAGGGCGAGGACCACGTCGTCGTCGGCAATCATGCCGAGGTCGCCGTGGCTGGCCTCTGCCGGGTGCACGAAATAGGCGGGGGTGCCGGTGGAGGCGAGGGTGGCCGCGATCTTGCGGCCGACATGGCCGGACTTGCCCATGCCCGTCACCATCACCCGCCCGCCGGTGCCGCCGATGGCCGCGACCGCGCGCTCGAAGGCGGCGCCGAGAGGGCCGTCCATGGCCGCGCGCAGCGCCTTCAGCCCCTCGGCTTCCAGCAGGAGGGTGCGGCGCGCGTCGTCGAGGGCCGAAGGGGGAGAGGGAGGGTGCTGGTCCATGGCCGTGTTCCTCGCGTGGCTGAGGGGCGCCGGCCGCGCGAGGCCCGGTCCGACACCCGGTATCGGGGGCGCCGTATAGCGGGGCGGGGGGCGATGGGCGACCCCTGGCGTCGCCCGAGGTCGTCTCCGGCACGGCGCCCGTTATGACCCGCGGCGCGCCACGAGCCGGGGTGCCCTTCGCCGCAGCCCGATCCCGCGCTATGGGCAAGCCCCGGGCCCGCCCTCATGATGGGCCCGCTGGCGGAGGCGAGGCGGCGCGACATGGCCATGGACAGGGATGGGGCGATGCACCCCCGGTTGACGGTCCTCACCCATCCCCTGGTGCAGCACAAGCTGACGATCATGCGCCGGCGGGAGACCTCCACCGGGGAGTTCCGGGCGCTGGCGCGCGAGGTCAGCCTGCTGATGGCCTATGAACTGACGCGCGACCTGCCGATCCAGAACGTGCCCATCGACACGCCGCTGGAGCCAATGATGGCGCCCGCCATCGCCGGCAAGAAGCTCTGCATCGTCTCCATCCTGCGCGCCGGGGACGGGATCGCGGCGGGGATGCTGGACCTCGTGCCCTCGGCGCGGGTGGGACATGTGGGCCTCTACCGCGACCCCGTGACCCACCGGCCGGTGGAGTACTACCTCAAGCTGCCCGAGGATGTGGCGGAGCGGCTGGTGATCGTGGTGGACCCGATGCTGGCCACCGGCCACTCGGCCGCGGCCGCCCTCGACCGGCTGCGGCGTGCCGGCTGCACGAACATGCGCTTCGCCTGCCTGCTGGCCGCGCCCGAGGGGCTGAAAGTGCTTGGCGAGGCGCATCCGGACGTGGAGGTCTTCACCTGCGCGGTGGACCGGGCGCTCGACGAGCACGCCTATATCCGCCCCGGCCTCGGCGATGCCGGGGACCGGTTGTTTGGCACGAAATAGGCGCGCCGCATGACCCGTCTCGCGCCCGGCGTCCTTCTCTGCGTCGGGGTGACGCTCGCGGCGGTAGTCCTCTCGCGGATCGAGGCCGCCCTCTTCGGCCACGCCTGGCTGGAGGCGCTGGTGCTGGCCATCCTGCTCGGCGCCGCCATCCGCACGTCCTGGTCGCCCGGGCCGCGCTGGAAGCCCGGCATCGACTTCTCCGCTAAGGTCCTGCTGGAAGTAGCGGTGGTGCTGCTCGGCGCCTCGCTGAGCGCGGCGACGGTACTGGCGGTGGGGCCGGCGCTGCTGCTCGGCATCGCGGTGGTCGTCGCGGTGGCGATCGCGGTGAGCTACGGCCTCTGCCGCCTCTTCGGCCTGCCCGTGCGGATGGCGGTGCTGGTGGCCTGCGGGAACTCGATCTGCGGTAACTCGGCCATCGCGGCGGTGGCGCCCGTGGTGGGGGCGGACGGGAAGGAGGTGGCTTCCTCCATCGCCTTCACCGCCGTGCTGGGCGTGATCGTCGTGCTGCTGCTGCCCCTGCTGGTGCCGGCGCTGGGGTTGAGCCTCGGGCAGTACGGGGTCCTGGCGGGGTTGACGGTTTATGCGGTGCCCCAGGTGCTAGCCGCGACGGCGCCGATGGGAGCGCTGAGCGTGCAGGTCGGCACGCTGGTGAAGCTCGTGCGCGTGCTGATGCTGGGACCGGTGGTGGTGGTGCTCTCGTTCCTGGCGCCCCGGCTGCGTGGTGACGCGACGGGCAGCGGGCGCCCGCCGCTGCACCGGCTGGTGCCCTGGTTCATCCTCGGCTTCCTCGGCCTCGCCGGGCTGCGCTCGCTCGGCATGCTGCCGGAGGCGCTGCTGGCGCCGGCCGCCGCCACGGCAACCGTGCTGACGACGATCTCCATGGCGGCGCTCGGCCTCGGCGTCGATCTGCGCAGCGTCGCGCGCTCGGGCGGGCGCGTGGTAGCGGCGGCCGTCGCCTCGCTGCTCGTGCTGGGGGTGATCAGCCTCGGGCTGATCCGGCTGCTCGGCGTCGCCTAGCGCGGCCTCAGGCCCGGGGGCGGAACATCTCAAACATCTCCCCCATCTCCGCGTAGTCGCCGCGATAGCCGCACCGGCCGATGGGGCGGGCGGCGCGAAGGTCGAAGATGCCGTCCACGAGATAGGCGCGGTCGATATGCACGCCGACGACCTGGCCGAGCACGAGATGCGTGTCCACCTCCCGCCCCTCGAGGTCGCGGAGGGGCACGATTTGCAGCAGGCGGCATTCGAGCGCGGCCGGCGTGTCCGCGACCCGCGGCGGCCGCACGAGGCGGGAGGGGGCGGCCTCGATGCCCGCGTGCTCCATCTCCGACACGCCGTGGGGCAGGGGGGCGCTGCAGCGGTTCATCACCTCCGCCAGCGGGCGGGTGGCGAGGTTGCAGACGAACTCGCCGGTGGCCTCGATGTTGCGCAGGCTGTCCTTCCGCCCCTCGCTGGCGAAGCCGACGATGGGTGGGTTCGAGTTGAAGGCGTTGTAGAAGCTGTAGGGAGCGAGGTTCACCCGGCCCTCGGTGTCCACCGTGCTGATCCAGCCGATGGGCCGCGGGGCCACGATCGCCTTGAAGGGGTCGTGCGGCAGGCCGTGGCCGAGGCGGGTCTCGTAGAAATGGGTGCTCATCGGCCTCTCGGGGTGCTGCATGGGGAAGCGGCGCGACGCGCCCGGCCGGGCACGGAGATTGCTACCCTTCCGCCGTTCCCGTAACCCTAACGCTCCCTGGGCGCGGCGGGAAAGGTGGGCGCCGCGCCGTCCGTGGCGCGGAACGGCACCCCGCCGCGGGTGCTCGTGCCGGGGGCCGGGCAGCACCACCTGGGGCGTGACCAGAAGCGGGAGTAGCACGATGGAAGTGACACGGCGCCTTGTCCTCGGCGCTTCCGGCGCACTCGCGATGCCGGGGCTGCTGCGTGCCCAGGGCGGCACCCCGATCCGCATCGGGGAGATCAACAGCTACACCGCCCAGCCGGCCTTCACCCTGCCCTACCGCAACGCGATGCAACTCGCGGTGGAGGAGACCAACGCCCGCGGCGGCGTGCTGGGCCGCCCGCTGGAGCTGATCACCCGCGACGACGCCGGCCGCCCGCAGGACGCCGTGCGCCTGGCGGGGGAACTGGTGAACGACCTGAAGGTGGACGTGCTGGCCGGCGCCTACCTTTCGAATGTCGGCCTCGCGCTCGGCGAATACGCGGCCCAGAACAAGCGCCTCTACGTCGCGGGGGAGCCGCTGACGGACGCGATGGTCTGGGAAAGGGGCAACCGCTACACCTTCCGCCTGCGCCCGAGCACCTACATGCAGGCCTCTATCCTCGCGGAGGAAGCGGCCAAGCTGCCGGCGAAGCGTTGGGTCACGGTCTCGCCCAACTACGAGTTCGGCCAATCCGCGGTGAAGTGGTTCCGCCAACTGCTGAGCGCCCGCCGCCCGGACGTTCAGTTCGTCGGCGAGCAGTGGCCGGCGCTGGGCCGCGTCGATGCCGGGGCCACCGTGCAGGCGCTGGAGGGGATGCGGCCGGACGGCATCCTGAACGTGCTCTTCGGCACAGACCTGACGAACTTCGTGCGCCAGGGCAACACGCGCGGGCTGTTCGAGCGCCGCACCGTCGTCTCGCTGCTGACCGGCGAACCCGAATACCTGGACCCGCTCGGCGACGAGGCACCGGAGGGCTGGATCGTCACCGGCTATCCTGGCGAGGCGATCGACACCCCCGCGCACAAGGCCTTCGCGGGCGCCTATCGCGCGAAGTTCAACGCGAAGCCGATGTGCGGCTCGCTGGTGGGATACGCCCTCATCAACTCCATCGCCGCCGGCATCGCCAAGGCCGGCTCGGTCGAGGTGGAGAGGATGGTGGAAGGCTTCCGCGGCGCCCGCTTCGACACGCCCGCGGGTTCGGCCGAGTACCGCACCATCGACCAGCAGGGCACGCTCGGCGTCTATGTCGGCAAGACGGCGCTGCGCGGCAATGCCGGGGTGATGACGGACTGGCGCTACATCGACGGCAAGGACCTCCTGCCCTCGGACGAGGTGGTGCGCGGCCTGCGCCCGGCAGGCGCGAACTAGGGGGCAAGGCGAGCCCGTGAGCAGCATCCTGCCGCAACTGCTGACCGGGCTCGCCACCGCCTCGTCGCTCTTCCTTATTTCCGCCGGGCTGACGATCATCTTCGGCGTCAGCCGAATCGTGAACTTCTCCCACGGCAGCCTGATGATGCTCGGCGCCTATATCGGCTGGAGCATTCTGACGCGGCTGCCGCGCGAGCCCGAGTGGTTCGCGCTCGGCATCCTCGCGACGGCGCTCGCCACCGCCCTGATCGGCGTGGTGCTGGAGATGGCGGTGCTGCGCCGCGTCTATCGCTCGCCCGAGCTGTTCCAGCTGCTGGCCACCTTCGGCGTGGTGCTGATCATCCAGGACGTGACGCTCCTGCTCTGGGGCCCCACGGAGCTGCCGCTGCCGCGCCCGCGCTGGCTGCGCGGCTTCGTGGAGGTGGCGGGAAGCCGCTTTCCGCTCTACGACCTCGTGCTCATCGCCATCGGGCCCCTCGTGCTCGGGCTGCTCTGGCTCGCGCTCAACCGCACGCGCTGGGGCACGCTGGTGCGCGCGGCGACGCTCGACCGCGAGATGGTGGCGGCGCTCGGGGTGGACCAGCGGCGGCTCTTCACCTCCGTCTTCGCGCTCGGCGCGGGTCTGGCGGGGCTCGGGGGCGCGCTTTCGCTGCCGAATGCCTCGGCCAATCTCGGCATCGATCTTTCAGTCATCGCGGACGCCTTCGTGGTGGTGGTGGTGGGCGGCCTCGGCAGCCTGCCCGGCGCCTTCCTGGCGAGCGTGCTGATCGGCGTGCTGCAGGCCTTCGGCATCGTGCTGGTGCCGAAGATAACGCTCGTGCTCGTCTTCCTCGTCATGGCGGTGGTGCTCGTGTTCCGCCCCAACGGCTTGCTCGGCCGCCCGCAGACCGAGGCGCGGGAGGCGACCGTGGCCGCCCCCGTCGTGCGGCCGGCGCCGCCCGCACTGCGCCTGCTCGGCGCGGCGGCGCTGGCGCTAGCGGTGGCGGCGCCCTTCATCGTCGGCGGCTACTACCTCACGGTGCTGACGGATGCCTGCGTGGCCATCCTCTTCGCCGCCAGCCTGCACTTCATGATGGGGCCGGGCGGCATGGCGAGCTTCGGCCACGCCGCCTGGTTCGGCATCGGCGCCTATGCCGCGGGACTGCTGCTGCACTGGGCGGGGGCGCCGATGCCGCTCGGCCTGCTGGCTGCGCCGGTCGCGGCGGGGATCGTGTCGGGGCTGTTCGGCTGGTTCGTCGTGCGGCTCTCGGGCGTCTATCTCGCCATGCTGACGCTCGCCTTCGCGCAGATCGCCTGGGCCGTCTCCTTCCAGTGGGTGGAGGTGACCGGGGGCGACAACGGGCTGCTCGGCGTCTGGCCGCCGGACTGGGCGCGCGATCCGCGCCCCTACTACTGGATGGCGCTCGCGCTCTCGGTCGGCGTCGCGTTGCTGCTACGGCGCGCGCTCTACGCGCCCTACGGCTACGCGCTGCGGGCGGCGCGGGATTCGGCGCCGCGCGCCCGCGCCATCGGGCTGGACGTCGAGCGGCTGCGGATCGTGGCCCTGGTGATCGCGGGCGCCGCCTGCGGGCTGGGCGGCGCGATCTTCGCCTATGGCAAGGGCGGCGTCTTCCCGACCTACATCTCCATCCCGCACTCGGTGGAGGCGCTGCTGATGGTGCTGCTCGGCGGATTGCAGACGGTCGCCGGGCCCATCATCGGCGCGCTGGTCTATACAGGACTGGCCGATATCCTCGTGCGCTCCACCGATCTCTGGCGGCTGGTGCTCGGCGCGGTGATCGTGGTGCTGGTGGTCGCCTTCCCCGAGGGCATCGCGGGCGCCGTGCGCCGGCTTTGGCTGCGGGGCCGCGAGGCATGAGCGTTCTCTCCGTCCAGGGGTTGGGTAAATCCTTCGGTGGCGTGCGGGCGGTGTCAGACGTGTCCTTTTCCGTCGCGCCCGGCGAGATGCTGGCGCTGATCGGGCCGAACGGCGCGGGCAAGTCCACCCTGTTCAACATGGTGGGCGGGCAACTTCAGCCCGATGCGGGTTCCGTCACGCTGGGCGGCGCCACCATCAGCGGGCTCGGCCCCCGCGCCGTCGCGCGGCAGGGGGTGGGGCGCACCTTCCAGATCACCGCCACCTTCGGCTCGATGACGGTGCGCGAGAACGTGCAGATGGCGATCCTCTCGCACCGCCGGGAGATTTGGCGCTTCTGGCGTCCCGCCGCAGAGCGCTTCGGGGACGAGGCCGACGCGCTGCTCGCCCAGGTGGGGCTGGAGGTGCAGGCGGAGCGGGCGACGGGCGTGCTCGCCTATGGGGACCTCAAGCGGCTGGAACTGGCGGTGGCGCTCGGCAATGCGCCGAGGCTGCTGCTGATGGACGAGCCGACCGCCGGCATGGCGCCCGCCGAGCGCGTCGCCCTCATGCAACTCACCCGGCGCCTGGCGACGGAGCGCGGCATTGCCGTGCTCTTCACCGAGCACGACATGGACGTGGTCTTCGACGTGGCGGATCGCATCCTTGTCCTCGACCGCGGCGCGCTGATCGCCGAGGGCGACGGGCCCGCCATCCGCGCCAACCCCGCTGTGCGCGCGGTCTATCTCGGCACCGGGTCGGGGGGGCACTGATGCTCGCGGTCCACGGGCTGAACACGCATTACGGCCGCGCGCATATCCTGCAGGATATGGCGTTCGAGGTCGGCGCCGGGGAGGCGATGGTCCTGCTCGGCCGCAACGGCGCGGGCAAGAGCACGGCGATGAAGTCGATCATCGGCCTCGTGCAGCCGACCAGCGGGCGCATCCTCTTCGGCGGGCGCGACATCGCGGGGGAGGCGCCGCACCGCATCGCGCGCTCCGGCCTCGGCTACGTGCCGGAGGATCGGCGCGTCTTCGCGGACCTGACGGTGATGGAGAACCTCGAGGTCGGCCGCCAGCCGGCGCGCGAAGGCCTGCGCCCCTGGACGCCGGCGCGCCTCTTCGAGCTCTTTCCGAATCTCGGGCGGATGCGGGACCGTCCGGGCGGGCGGATGAGTGGCGGCGAGCAGCAGATGCTGACCATCGCCCGCACCCTCATGGGCAACCCGCGCCTCGTGCTGCTGGACGAGCCGAGCGAGGGGCTGGCCCCGGTGATCGTGCAGGCGATGGCCGAGGCGATCCTCGCCCTGAAGGCGGAGGGGCTGACCATCCTGCTGGCCGAGCAGAACTCCCACTTCGCCGAAGGCATCGCTGACCGCGCGACGGTGGTGGAGAAGGGCCGCGCCGTCTGGTCCGGCACCATGGCGGCGCTGCGGGCGGACGAGTCCGTGCGCGCGCAGTACCTGGCGCTGTGACCTAGTCCAGCCATTCCTCCACGCAGCGGCGGAGGAAGGCGGTGTCCTCGGGGTTGTCGGCGGGGTTGCCGGCGCGGTGGCCCCAGATGCTGGGAATGGGGCGCAGCGCGGCGCTCCGCAGATGCGGCAGCTCCGCCTCGTTGTCGGCCACGCGGAAATAAAGGTCCGTCGCGCCGGGGACGAGCATGACGCGCGCGGTGATGGCGCCGAGCGCCGCCGTCAGGTCGCCGCCAAAGACCGGATTGTCGCTGATGTCGCCTGCGTTCCAGCAGCGCATCTGCGCGAGCAGGTTGGCCGCCCGCTTCGCGTCGTAGCGTCGCTCCCAGGTCTGCAGGTAGGATTCGATGTCGGGCGTCGCCGGGCTCAGGTGCAGTCCAGCGCGGTAGAAGTCCTGGCTCATCGCCCAGCCCGCGTAGTTGCGGCCGAAGGCGCGCAGGGCCGCTACCGGCTGGTCGGAGAAGCTGCCGTCGCCCCTGTATTCCGGCGCCGCCTCCAGGATTGCCATCTGCGCGCGCAGGAAAACCTGATTGTGGACCGCCGTGCGCGCGCTGCCGCAGACGACGAAGGCGGCCTCCACCGCTTCCGGAAACAGCGCGGCCCAGTGATAGGCCTGCTGCGCGCCCATGGACCAGCCATAGACCGCCCGCAGCCGCTCGATCCCGAAGATCTCGCGCAGCAGGCGGCGCTGGGCATGGACGTTGTCGTAGGCGGTGACGAGCGCCGGGTAGTCCGGCGTCTCCGCGGGGGAGGAGGACACGCCGTTGCCGAACATATCCACCTGCACGACGAACCAGCGCGACGGGTCCAGCACGCCGGATGGACCGACGAGCCATTCCAGTTCCGCTGTCGTCGCGCCGTAACTCGTGGGATAGAGCACGACGTTGTCGCGCGCGGGGGAGAGCGTGCCGTGCGTGCGCCAGGCGAGCGTCGCGCCCGCGATGGTGCCGCCCTTGAGCACCGGGAGATCGCCAAGGGCGTGGCGCCCGCTGCTTTTGGGCCATTCAGTCATGCATCGTCTCCGGCTGTGCGGCGAGGTTCAACCGAAGCCGCGCCCCGCCGCAAGCCGCTGGCTTAGTCCAGCTTCAGGCCGATGCGCTTCACGATGTTGGTGTAAAGGCCGAACTCCCGGTCGAGGAAGGCGCGGGTGGAGGCCGGGCTGCTGTCCAGCACGGGGGTCGTGCCCGTGCTCTCCAGCCGCTCGCGCACGCGGGGCTCGGCCAGGGCGGTGTTGGCGGCCTTGCTCAGGGACTGCGCCACCTCGTCGGGCAGATCCTTCGGGCCGACCATCACGGTCCAGGTCGTCAGCTCGTAATCCGGCAGCACGGCCTCGGCCACCGTCGGCACCGAGGGGAAGTTCGCGTCGCGCGTGCGCGTGGTGACCGCCAGCAGCCGCAGCGCCCCGTCCCGCACCTGCCCCACGACGGAGCCGAGCTGGTCCACCGCGTAGAGCGTCTCGCCCTTGATAAGCGATTCGGCGGTCTGGGAGCCGCCGCGATAGGGCACGTGCTGGGCGCTCGTCCCCGCGAGATTCGCCAGGTAGTCCGCGCCGAGATGCGACACCCCGCCGACGCCCGAACTCGCGTAGCCGATGCGCCCCGGCTCCGCGCGCAGCCGGTCCACCAGCTGGTTGATCGTCGTGATGCCCGAATTCGCCGGCACGACCACGCCGAGCGGGCTGGTGCCGACGATGGTGATGGGGGTGAAGTCGCCCGTCGGGTGATAGCGGGCCGAGGCGGCGCCGGAGGCGGGCGCGACGGCGAGGGTGGAGGCCGACCCCACCAGCAGCATGTACCCGTCCGGCCGCGCGCGGCGCACGTACTCGGCGCCCAGCGCGCTGCCGGCTCCCGGGCGGTTCTCCACCAGCGCCCGGCCCTCCGGGGAGAGCAGCGGCCCCAGCCGATCCGCGAGCAGCCGCCCCGCGAGGTCGTTCGCACCGCCGGGGGCGAAGGGGACGACGATGGTGATGGGGCGGTCCGGATAGGCGGCCAGGGCCGGGCGGGCGGACAGGATGGCTGCAAACGTGGCGGCCTGCGCGCCGAGGCGGCGTCGGGTGATCATGGGCATTTCTCCGCTCCGGCCTCTCAGGGCCGGTCGGGCGCCACTCTGCCCCGTGCGGCCTGCGCCGTCACGCGTCGCCGACGGTCACCGTCACCTCGCCCGTGCCCTCGCAGGTGGCGCAGGGCTTGCCGTCGATGCTGCCGGTGCCGCCGCAGGCCGGGCAGGTGTTCGGGGCGGTCTGGGAGGCGTCGTTACCCGTTTCGTCGCCGGGGCGGGGGGGCTGGTCGGACATGGGATCCTCCTGGGGCTGCGGACTGAACGCTGCCCAACAGGGGCCGTTGCCGCCGCTTCAGCCCGCCCGCGCCCGGCTGCCGTCCGCCGAAAAGACATGCGCGCCGCTGAGCGAGAGAAGGCAGGAATCCCCACGGGCGAAGTGCTCGCCCGGCGCGGCGACGGCGTCCAGCACGGCGGCGCCGGCCCCCACCACCAGCCGCGCAGGGCCTTCCACCTCATCCCGCACCAGGCGCACCTGCGCCTCGCCGGCGCCGCGGCGGGCCACCATCTCGCCCGGCCGCGTGAAGGCGGTGGCCGGGCCATCCGGCAGCGCGGCGGCGATGGGCGCGATGGGCAGGGGGTCGAAGCGCACCACGCCGTCCCTCACCGCGCAGGGCAGGCGCGCGGCGTCGCCCACGAAGCCCGCGACGAAGGCCGTGGCCGGCTCGCGGAGCAGCGCCGCCGCGGTATCGACCTGCACCACGCGCCCGCGCTCCATCACCGCCACGCGGTCGGCCATCTCCATGGCCTCCTCCTGGTCGTGGGTGACGAGGACGCTGGTGATGCCGAGGCCGTCATGCAGCCCGCGCAGCCAGCGCCGCACCTCCTTGCGCACGAGGGCGTCGAGCGCGCCGAAGGGCTCGTCCAGCAGCAGCAGGCGCGGCTCGATCGCGAGCGCCCGGGCCAGGGCCACGCGCTGCCGCTGCCCGCCCGAGATCTGCTCGGGGTAGCGCCGCTCCAGCTCCGGCACCTGCACCAGTTCCAGCAGGCGGCGGACGCGCTGCGCGATCTCGGCGGCGGGCGGCCGCTGGCGCCGCACGCGCAGCCCGAAGGCGACGTTGTCGAAGACGGTCATGTGCCGGAACAGCGCGTAGTGCTGGAAGACGACGCCGATCCCGCGCTCGCGCGCCGGCACGCCCGCCATGTCGCGGCCCGCGATGTGCAGCGTGCCGGAATCGGTGCCCTCCAGCCCCGCCAGCACCCTGAGCAGCGTCGTCTTGCCCGAGCCGGAGGGGCCGAGCAGCGCGACGAACTCCCCTTCCGCGACCGAGAGCGAGACGCCATCGAGCGCGGCGAGGTTCCCGAAGCGGCGCGTCACGCCGCGTACCTCGACGGTCAAGCGGCATCCCCCGCGTGCAGCCCGGCCCGGCGACCCGCCGCGCGCTCGAGGAGCGCCTTCGCCGCCAGCGTCACCAGCCCGAGCAGCGCGAGCAGGGCGGCGACGGCGAAGGCGCCGGCAAACTGGTACTCGTTGTAGAGGATCTCGACATGTAGCGGCACCGTGTTGGTCTCTCCCCGGATATGGCCGGACACGACCGACACTGCGCCGAACTCCCCCATCGCGCGGGCGTTGCACAGCAGCACGCCCGCCAGCAGCGCCCAGCGCACGCCGGGCAGCGTCACCATCAGGAAGGTCTGCAGCCCGCCCGCGCCGAGCGTCGCGGCCGCTTCCTCCTCGTCGCGCCCCTGCTCGGCCATCAGCGGCATCACCGTGCGGGCGACGAAGGGGAAGGTGACGAAGAGCGTCGCCAGCACGAGGCCCGGCAGGGCGAAAATGATCTGGATGTCGCGCGCTTCCAGCCAGGGGCCGAACCAGCCGCGCGCGCCGAACATCAGCACGAAGGACAGCCCGGCGATCACCGGGGATACGGAGAAGGGCAGGTCGATCAGCGCGGTCAGCAGCCGCTTGCCCGGGAAGTCGAACTTGGCGACGCACCAGGCCGCGGCGAGCCCGCCGACAAGGTTCACCGGCACGGTGATGGCGGCCACGATCAGCGTCAGCCGGATGGCCGCCAGCGTGTCGGGCTCGGCCAGCGCCTCCAGCGCCACCGGCAGGCCGCGCCGCAGCGCCTCGACGAAGACGGCGGCGAGCGGCAGCGCGAGGAGGAGGAGCGCGACGAGGATCGCGGCCCCCGCGACGAGCCGGCGCGCCAGGGGCGAATCCTGCGTCGCCGGGCGGAAGGTCTCCCTCATCGGCGTTCCCTCATCGGCGGCCCCGCCGAAGCCGGCGCTGCACCAGCTCGATCGCAAGCAGCAGAAGGAAGGAGAGGACGAGCATCGCGAGCCCCACCGCCGCGGCGCCCGCGTAGTCGTACTGTTCCAGCCGGATGACGATCAGCAGCGGCGCGATTTCCGTCAGCATGGGCAGGTTGCCCGCGATGAAGATGACACTGCCATATTCCCCGACCGAACGCGCGAAGGCGAGGGAGAAGCCCGTGAGCAGCGCGGGCAGCAGCCCTGGCAGCACCACGCGCAGCACGGTCTGCGCCCGGGTGGCGCCCAGCGTCGCTGCCGCCTCCTCCGCCTCGGCTGCCATGTCGCGCAGCACAGGCTCCACGGTGCGGACGATAAAGGGCAGGCTGACGAACATCAGCGCGAGCACGACGCCCGCGCGGGTAAAGGCGATCTTCCAGCCGAAGAGCTCGGCCAGCGGCCCGCCGACCCAGCCGTTCGGCGCCGCGATCGCCGTCAGCGCGATGCCGGCGACCGCCGTGGGCAGAGCGAAGGGCAGGTCCAGCGCCGCGTCGAGGATCCCCCGTCCCGGGAAGCGCAGCCGCACCACGGCCCAGGCCAGCAGCAGCCCCAGCGGAAGGTTCAGCAGCGCCGCCAGCAGCGCCGCGCCGAAGGAGAGCCCCAGCGCCGCGACCACCCGCTCCTCGCTCAGCGAGGCGATCAGCCCGGCCGGCCCGAGCTCCAGCGGCCGCAGCGCCAGCGCCGCCAGCGGAATGAGCACGATGACGGCGAGCCAGAGAAGGGTGACCGCGAGGGTCGCGCGGAAGCCCGGGATGGCCCGGGCCCGCGCGCCGCGGCCCGCGGGAAGCGATGCGCTCACCGTGCCGCCCGCATCACGCGGTCGAAGCTGCCGCCATCGGCGAAATGGGCCGCCTGCGCCTTCGCCCATCCGCCGAAGCGGTCGTCCACCGTCACGAGCTCCATCGCCGGGAAGCGCGCGGCATTGGCGGCCAGCACCGCCGGGTCGCGCGGGCGGTAGAAGTGCTTCGCGGCCAGCGCCTGCCCCTCGGGCGTGTAGAGGCCCTGGAGGTAAGCCTCCGCGACCTCGCGCGTGCCCCGCCGGTCCACGATGCGGTCCACCACCGCGACGGAGGGCTCGGCGAGGATGGTGACGGAGGGGAAGACCGTGTCGAACTTGTCCGCGCCGAATTCCTGGGTGGCCAGGTAGGCCTCGTTCTCCCAGGCCAGCAGCACGTCGCCGAGGCCGCGCTGGGCGAAGGTGGTGGTGGCCCCGCGCGCGCCGGTGTCCAGCACGGGCACGTTGCGGAAGAGCCGCGCCATGGCCTCCTCGGCCGCGCCGTCGTTCCCGCCGGGCTGGCGCAGCGCCCAGGCCCAGGCCGCGAGGTAGTTCCAGCGCGCCCCGCCGGAGGTCTTGGGGTTGGGCGTGATGACCGCGACCCCTGGCCGCAGCAGGTCTCCCCAGTCCTTCAGCCCCTTCGGATTTCCCTTCCGGACGAGGAAGACGATCGTGCTTGTATAGGGCGCGCTGTTGTGGGGCAGGCGGCCCATCCAGTCCTTCGAGAGCAGGCCGCGCTCCGCCACCTCGTCGATGTCGTAGGAGAGGGCGAGGGTCAGCACGTCCGCCTGCAGCCCGTCGATGACGGAGCGCGCCTGGCGCCCGGAACCCCCGTGGGAGGTGTTCACCCGCACCGCCTGCCCGCTGCGCGCGCGCCACGCGGCGGCGAACTGGGCATTGTAGTCGCGATAGAATTCCCGCGTCGGGTCGTAGGAGACATTGAGGAGGGTTGCCGCACCCTGGGCGAGGGCGGGCGCCGCCAGGGGCAGGGTCGCCGCACTCAGAAGGCTTCGTCGGGTGAGCATCGTCCTGTCCTCCTTGCCAAGCATTGGCGGCCGGGCCGATCCCGTCCAGCGCGCAGGGTAATTCACCGAACGATACGCAAGAAAAGAAAAATTCACGCTATGAAGAGGCTAATTTCGCCGCTCGGCGAAGAAACCCCGCAGCAGCGCCCCGGCCTCCGTCTCCCGCACCCCTCCCACAACCTCCGGTACATGGTGGCAGGACGGCGCGGCAAACACCCGCGCGCCGTGATCCACCCCGCCGCCCTTGGGGTCATAGGCCCCGAAGACCACCCGCCGCATCCGGAAGAAGGAGGCGGCCTGGGCGCACATGGGGCAGGGCTCAAGCGTCACCCACAGGGTGCAGTCGGCAAGCCATTTCGCGCCGCGCAGCGCGGTGGCCGCGCGCATGGCCAGGATTTCGGCGTGGGCGGAGGGGTCGCGACGGGCCTCAACCTCGTTCCCCGCGCGGGAGAGGGGCGCGCCCGCGGCATCCGTCACCACCGCCCCCACCGGCACCTCGCCGCGCGCGGCGGCGACCCGCGCTTCTTCCAGCGCCAGCGCCATGGGCGTGCCATCCGCCATCCAGACCTCCGCACCGCGTTACGAGCGCTTGTGGAGGCGCCCGTCGAGGCTCTACCAACCCCCTCATGACCGCACGACCCCTGATCGGCCTTACCCTCGATGCGGAAGAGCCGGGCGGCTATTCCAAGCTGCCCTGGTACGCCCTGCGGCGGAACTACTTCGGCGCCGTGGCCGAGGCCGGCGGGCTGCCGATTGCCCTGCCGCACCACGCCGCCCTGGCCGACGACTACCTGGACCGCCTGGACGGGCTGCTCGTCACCGGCGGTGCCTTCGACGTGGATCCCGCGCTGTATGGCGGCGGCCCGCGCCACGACACCGTCGTGCTGAAGGAGGGCCGCACGAACTTCGAGATCGCGGTGCTGCGCGGCGCGCTGCGGCGGAACATCCCCGTCCTCGGCATTTGCGGCGGCGAGCAGCTTCTGGCCGTCGCGCTCGGCGGCACCCTCATCCAGCACATCCCGGACGCGGTGCCGGACGCGCTGGCGCATGAGCAGCCCAACCCGCGCACGGAGCCCGGGCACGAGGTGGCGCTCACCCCCGGCACGCTGCTGTCCCGCATCGTCGGCGCGCCCTCGATGGCCGTGAACTCCTCCCATCACCAGGCGGTGGACCGGCCGGGGGAGGGGGCGATCGTGAACGCCCGCGCGCCGGACGGCGTGGTGGAGGGGCTGGAGCATCCCGGCTACCGCTTCTGCCTCGGCGTGCAGTGGCATCCCGAATACGCGGTGGACGCCCGAGATCAGGCTATTCTCGACGCCTTCGTCGAGGCCGCCCGCGGGACGGGCGCGCATCGGGCCGCGGCATGAGCGGGGAGGATCCTGGCGGCGGGCGCGGCGAGCGCATCGCCAAGTTCCTCGCCCGCGCCGGAATCGCCAGCCGGCGCGACGCCGAGGCGCTGATCGGCGAGGGCGCCGTCACCCTCAACGGGGCGGTGGTGGAGACCCCCGCCACCTTCGTCTCACCCGGCGATGCCGTCGCGGTGAATGGCCGCCCCGTGGGCGCGCCCGAGCCCACGCGCCTCTTCCGCTACCACAAGCCCGACGGGCTGGTAACGACGCACAAGGACCCGCAGGGGCGCCCGACGGTTTTCGAAAAGCTGCCCGCGGGCCTTCCGCGCCTCGTCTCCATCGGCCGCCTCGACCTGACGAGCGAGGGCCTGCTGCTGCTCACGAATGACGGCGCCCTCGCGCGGCGGCTGGAACTGCCCTCCAACGGCTGGCTGCGCCGCTACCGCGTGCGCGTCCATGGCCGCGTGAACGAGTCCGCGCTCGCCTGGCTCGCCCGCGGGGTCACGGTGGAAGGGGTGAAGTACGGCCCCATCCAGGCGGGGCTCGATAGCCGTCAGGGCACGAATGCCTGGCTGACCGTCTCCCTGCAGGAGGGGAAGAACCGCGAGATCCGGCGCGTGATGCAGCACCTCGAGCTGCACGTGACACGGCTGATCCGCGTCGCCTACGGCCCCTTCCAGCTCGGCACCCTGCCCACCGGCGCCGTGGAGGAGGTCAATGCCCGCACCATGCGCGAACAGCTCGGCGTCGGCGCCGCGCCCCGCATCCAGCGCGGCGTGGAGCGCACCGAATTGCCCCCGGACGACGCCGCCCCGCGCCGTGCCCGCCCGCCGCGCGCCCGCCGGGCCGGCGACCCCCACCGCACGCCCTGGGGCGGCAAGCCCCACACGGAGGGCTGATGGGCGGGCGCCGCGCGGTGCCGGCGGCATGAGGCGGGGGAGTTGAGGATCGTCGCCGGCCGCTGGCGGGGCCGCGCCCTCCAGGCCCCGGCCGGGGAAGGCACGCGCCCGACCGCGGACCGCGTGCGCCAGGCGCTGTTCGATTCGTTGTGGCACGCGCCTTGGGCCGGGCGGGCAGCGGTGGAGGGCGCCCAGGTGCTGGACGCCTTCGCCGGCACCGGGGCCCTGGGCCTCGAGGCGCTCTCCCGCGGGGCGGCGCGCGCGGTCTTCATGGAGCGGGATCGCGCCGCCCTGGCGGCGCTGCGCACCAATATCGAAGGGTTGGGGGCAACCGGGACCGCGCGGGTGATTGCTTGCGACGTGCTGCGCCCGCCCCGCCCCGAATTTCCCTGTGGACTCGTGTTCCTGGACCCGCCCTACGGCAAGGAGATGGGCCCGGCGGCGCTGGCGTCACTGCGGAGCGGCGGCTGGATCGCGCCGGCGGCTCTTATCTGCCTGGAAGTAGGGCGCAACGAGGCGCTGGCCCTGGGCGAGGGCTGGGAGGTCCTGGCCGAGCGGGAGCACGGGGCCGCCAAGATGCTTGCCTTGCGCGCATCCTGACCCCATCCTGCCGGTTCGCGTACCCGGCAAAAAAAGAGGCGGTACCCGAAGGTACCGCCGAGTTTAGGGAGGAAACGTCCAAGAAAACAGCCGCCCGGCCGTACCGGGCTGCTGCGGGAGGATCATGCGTCCATCCCGCCCAGGGCGCAAGCGGTTTTTGTGCGTCGCAGCAAATCCTCCTTATTGGATCGTGTGGCGCCGGCGGCATGCCTGCATCGGCCTGTCGGTGTCCGCAGCCTCAACGGGCATAGCCAGGGGTTTCGGCGCTGGAACCCGCCATTGGGGACCGCGAAGTGAACGGTCCTCAGCCGCTGCTCTCTATGACGTTATGTACGCGGATCGTTCTGAAAAGTTAGGTTGTATGGCTACAGGCAGAAGGCTTGGGCAGGTGCCATCGGGGTTCCAGGATGAACGCATGAGATCCGACGAGACCGAGATCCCTCTTGGAACGTCCCTTCCGGCGGATATGAACACGCGCCTACTCGTGTTGGAGATGACGATCGCCGCCGTGGCGGCCCGGTTGCCCCAGCCCGATTTCGAGGAGGTGGTGTCCATGCTCGTCTTCGTGGCGAAGAGTTCCGACGCCGCGAGGGCGGTCGAAGGGCCCGCCGCCGAGATGCCTTACCTCGATGCCGCCGAGCGCTGTGCCACCGCGATGCTCAACCGAATCGCGATCTCGCGGCGGACGGGAAGACCCCTCGGCAGGCACTGAGAAGCCGGACGGGACGCGGGGCGGTGGAGCCCTGCCGCCCGATGTGCCCGTGCCGGCCGGCACCTGGAATGAACCCTCACAGCGGGTTGTCCTCGGGGGCCGCGGCACGTGCCGGGGCATCCGCCTCGGCGGGCGTCTGGGCGAGAGGCCTGGCAACGCGGCGGTAGGCGGCGCGGCGGCTTCCCGGCGCGTCCAGCCCGTAGGGATCGCTATGGATCACCACCCGCCCCGCCGCATCCGGCCAGGCGGTGAGATAGGCGATGGCCACCGCGACCTCCGCTGCCGGGACGAGATCGATCGTTCGTCCGCTGGCCAGGGTTGCGGCGATGGTGGCCGGGGTTGTGCCCAGCATCCAGGCGGCAAGATCCCGGATTCGCTCCACGCGCACGCAGCCATGAGACAGGGCGCGATCCTGCCGGCCAAAGAGGCCGGGGCTGCTCGTCCCGTGCAGGAAGATGCCATCCGAATCGAGAAGGCCGATCCGGAGCGGGCCGAGCGGATTGGCGGGCCCTGGCGGCTGGACCAGGCGCCCGTTGACGACGCGGAACCCCACCGCCCCCGCCGCGCGGATCTCCGGCTCGATGCTGGCGGGCACATACCAGGGCGGGTTGCTGCGGACAGTGGTAACGAAGGTGGCCAGCTGCGGTGTCCGCGTGCGCGCCGCGCCGACGACGATTCGCGAGCGCAGGACCTCCCGCCCGGCGTCGTAGGCCACGAGTTCCGCCGCCGCGATGTTGACGAGCACGAGACGCCCCGCCCCCGTACCGGACCCTGGATCGCTGAGGCCAAGGTCGTCCAGCCGCTCCAGCGTGCGGTCCAGCGCTACGCGGCCGCGGGTATTGCCTGCCGGCACCGCCCCGCGCGCTCGCTGAAGCAGGGCGCGAGCATCGCCTACCAGTCCCGGCGCCGGTGGCGGCACGACCTGGCCAACCGCGCCTCGCGCGGAAACAAGGGTGGGCAGGGCCACGAGGGCGCTGAGAAGGTGTGGCGCTAAGGAGCGACGGGTCTGGTGCATGGAGGGCCGGGCTTGTGCGGCGTGACGGTAGCAGAGATCGACTTCTCCGGCGCGAGGATGGTGGGCTGGAGAGGCTTCCTGTAGCACCTTTGTCATTGCGAACTTGTCTCGAAAATTAAGAAATATTTCTTAGCGAAGATTTGCTGAGGAACCGTTCCTGTGAAGCGGGCAGGGCGCAACACGCCAGCTCGGGATGGATGGTGAGCCCAAGGTCAGAATACTTGACCGTTTCAAAACCAGCGAACCATCAAAAGCTGATGAAGGGACTGTGCCATGCGTCCTATCTAAAAAATAGAACATATCTCACGTGGTTGAACAAAATTTCCTGGTCGGCTGGGGTGGGTGGCTACGGGATGTGGCTCAGCCAGGCGGTTCTTTTTGCTAGATCGCAACTGTGGCGATATCGACATGAAAGCCACACCCCAGCCGCCAATCACGATCGCGTGAAAAAGCGGTTGATAAAAGCCTTCACGTTTCGGTGTTCACACGATTATGTGAGCCCGCCGGCCCGAGAGGCGGCAACTGGCCCCGGAACGGTCGAGAGAAGGCAGAAGCATGTCCCAGGTTGTTCTTCCCACCTTCGCGACGCTCGGCGCGGATGACGTCGTCGCCCTCAAGCTGCAGAACGCTGGCGTCGCCACCCTGCAGGGTGGGGTGACCACCTTCGGACAGGTTTTCGAGCAAGGGGACGTGCCCAAGGGAACCGGCCTCCTCGCGGAGATCGGCGGCAAGACCGTCGCCGTCCAGATGGACGTCAAGAGCACCTACCCGGACGGCTCGGCGAAGATGGTCGTGCTCTCCCTCGAGCGGCCCGACATCGCCGCCGGCACCTCCCTCGACGTGGTGCTCACCCACGGCACCATCTCGTCCGCGCCGGCCATCGACCTTGCCCAGGCGATCAGTGCGCATTCCTTCAAGGTGGACATGACGCCCGACGGCGGCGCGACCACCACCATCGACGTCCTCGCCGCGCTCAAGACGGCCCTTGCCAACGGCACCGCCTCCTTCTGGCAGAAGGGCGACCTGGCTGCCGAGGCGCGGGTCACCATCGACCTGCCGGGCTCGCAGCGGATGGTCTTCGACGTCACCGCCTACAAGGGCGGCGGCCTGTCGGTGGATGCGGGGTTCAACAACGACGACGCCATGCAGGCGACCGGCGGGCGGGGGAACTACACCCTCAAGGCCCAGCTCGACGGCCAGGTCGTCGCGAACGAGACCATCAGCCAGGGCCAGTACCAGAACTGGCACGAGAGCTTCACGACCGGCACCAGCGG
>NZ_JONP01000020.1 GCF_000711725.1 Roseomonas aerilata DSM 19363
TGGGTGACCTCGAAGGTGACGGTGTGGGCGGTGGCGAAGTTGCCCATGCTGCTGACCGAGGTGGTCTGCACGTCGAGCGCCGGCTGGGCGACCTGGGGGAAGCCGATGGAGAGCGCGGTGACGATGGAGAAGTTGGCGGAGCTGCCGGTGACGAGGAGGGCGCCGCTCGACGAGGTGGAGGCGGTGCCGGGGACGAAGACGCCGTCCTGGAAGATGCGCGCCGAGAGCTCGGGCGCGGCCTGGGCCTGGGAGGCCATGCCGAGGGAGAGAAGGGCGGCGGCAGCGAGGAGAAGCTTGCGCATGGAGGAGGGGTTCCTTGGCGGTGGTCGGGTGTCCGGAAGACCGTTGCGGCCTACCCGATACACACAATGGCAACGACCATGCCAAGGCGATTTCATCAGAAATAACAATAGGATATTGGTTTTGTAATCCGTATAGAACCGGGTTTGTAAAGGTATCCGACAAGAGGTGTCAGTTCCCCGCGCGGCGAGACAGCGCGTCTGCCCTGGCCGCCAGCTCGCTCTGCGCTTCCGCAAGGCTGGTGAGAAGTGTCCGGCGCTCCGCAGCGCCCGGGGCGCTCTCGCCCTCTGCGCGTAGGGTGATCGCGAGCACAACCGGCATCCCGCCATTGCCGCGCAGGCTGTTCAGCGCCTGCATAGCGCGCGACCGCAGCCCATCCCCGGCGAGGTGCCCGTCGAGCCAGGCTGCCGCGGCATTGGTGTCGAGAGACTCCGGCGCCTGGCGCGCATCCCAGGTCACGTCGCCCGCGGGAATGCGAAAGATATAGGCCTCGTCCTCCTCACCCAGCAGGCGGCGGCGCGTGGCGGCGACACCGGCCCAGGTGGTGCGCGCGGGAAAGACCAGCAGGCGGGCTGTCGCGGTCAGCCCGCCGCAGTCCAGCGCGCCATCCTCGCGCGCGGTGCAGCCCGGCACGGCCGCGAGGCGCGGGGTCGCGGTCATCGGTTCCCCACCCGCCTCGTCCAGCACAGCCGCTACGCCGGGTGCCGCAGAGGACAGGAGCGCGACGAGCACCCCCGCCAGGACGAAGCGCGCTCCGCCGGGCGCCGCGCGCGGCGTGGCCGGGGCGGAGATCCCAGCCGGGGCCGAATCCTCGCGGAAGGGCAGGCCGGCCAGGATGAGAAGGACGAGCACGAGCGAGAAGAAGCCCCAGCCGTAGACCACGTGGTCCGCCGCCGCGGCCTCGGCGGAGCCGAGATGCTGGGCCAGCACGACGATGCCGAGGGCGCGCGCGCCATTGGCAAGGATCGGCACGATCACGGCGGCCGCCAGCACCGCCGCCCGTCGGCCGGGGCTGCGGAACAGCGTGACGGCGTAGAGCGCGCCGAAGGCGAGCGCCGCCACGAGGAAACGCAGCCCGGCGCAGGCCTCCGCCACCAGGAAGGTCCCGGCCGGGGTCTCGATGATGAAGCTGTCCACGTAGTGCGGGATGCCGAGGACGCGCAGGCCGAACTCGACAAGATACGCCGTCACGGTCTGCAGCAGCGGCACGGCAAAGGCCCCGAAGGGCACGAGGAAGATAAGGTAGAGCAGCGGTGCCGCCATGGCCCGGCAGACCTGCCAGCCGAGGATCGCCAGCGCCATGGCCCAGAGGATGCCGATGGCCGCGAGCTGGCGCCCTTCCATGATCCCCATCCGCTCCGACAGCAGCCAGAGGACGGCCGGCGGCAGGATGAGGAGGGCGAGGGCGGGGGAGGGGACGGGGCCGAGCACCGCCAGCCGATCCCGCCGCACCCAGGCGAGCCAGGCCGCGACCGGCAGCACCAGCCAGCAGTGGTTGTAGGCCGTAGAGGTTTCCCAGGTATGGACGGCCGCGACGATCTCCTCGCGGAAGAGGAAGCCAAAAAGCGCAAGGGCAAGGCCGAGCACGACGAGCGCCCCGGTCCAGCCCGAACGCGGACGTACCACCGCGGTGACGCCCCCCGCCGTGGCGCTCATTCGGCCGCGGCCTGGAGGCCGCCCCCCATCATCGCGTCCAGCCGGCGCAACGTCACCGACCAGGGATAGGTGCCGAGCACCGCCGCCCGCGCCGCCGCGCCGAGGCCGGGATGGGCACCGTCCAGCACCTCCGCCACACGGCGCGCGGTTTCCTCGGCGCCGTCTGCCACCAACAGGTCCTTGCCTGCCCGCGCCCTCACGCCCTCATGCGCCTGGGGGGAGGCAACGACCGGACGCGCCATGGACATGGCCTCCAACACCTTGTTCTGGATGCCGCGCGCGATCCGCAGCGGTGCGACCGCGACGTCCGCGTGGGCGAGGTAGGGCCGCACGTCCGGCACGCGCCCGGTGACGTGCACGCCGGGCAGGGAGGCAAGAGCCGTCACGCTCGGTGCTGGATTGGCGCCGACGATGTGGAACTCCGGCGCCGGGTTACGGCGACGGAGGATCGGCATGACCTCCTGCGCGAACCAGGTCACGGCCTCCACGTTCGGGCGGTAGTCCATCGTGCCGGTGAAGACGAGCGCGGGCGCCGGTCCAAAGGGGCGCTCGCGTGGGACAGAAGGATCGAAGCGGTCGAGATCGACGCCGTTCTCCAGCCAGTCCGCACGACCCGCCGCCTCGGGCGCGAGTTCCACGAAGCGGTCGCGCTCGGCCGGGGAGACGAAGAGGGTGAGGTCGAAGGCCGCCGCGGCACGACGCTCGAAGGCGAGCAGAGTGCGCGCCTCGCGTGCCCAGACCGGGCCCATCGGGAGCCCGGCGCCGGCGGCATAGGCGCGCCACTTCTCAGAATCGACGTCCACCATGTCGAGCACCCGGCGCGGCGCCGGACCGCGCGGCGCCGGTCCCATGGCATAGGGCGCCATGGCCGAAGAATAGACGAAGACCGCGCCATAGCGCCCCTCCGCGATGCCGCCGCGCGCCCAGGCGCTCAGCCCCGGCTCGTGGAACCAGCCGAGCGTCAGCGGCAGCCCCGGGCGGACGGAGGTGACCGCCCGCAACCCCTGCTTGCGCCGGCTGACCGCCCGCCACTCCACCGCCGAGCAGCGCGCCTTGAGGGCGCCGAGGTGGTCGAGGTCTGCCGGGTCGTCCACCAGGCAGCCCAGCTCCACGTCCCAGCTCTCGGCCAGGCGGTCGAGGATGTGCCAGGCGCGG
This sequence comes from Roseomonas aerilata DSM 19363, assembly GCF_000711725.1. GTDB lineage: Bacteria > Pseudomonadota > Alphaproteobacteria > Acetobacterales > Acetobacteraceae > Roseomonas > Roseomonas aerilata. The sequence continues at coordinate 3,112 of NZ_JONP01000020.1, forward strand.
ATCTTCTCGCCCTTCTCCGGCGGATAGGGGATCCGGTGGCAGAGGAAGAGCAGGCGGCGCGACATGCGTTCAGCCCAGCCCGCGCGTGAGCGGCGGGCCGAGGATATTGGCCACCGGCAGCGGCAGGCGCTTCCACACCTTGATCATCGCCGCGTATTTCGGGTTCTTCGGGTTGTTCTCCGGCAACGCCGCGCCCGGGCGCAGGCGATAGGCGTAGTGCAGGGGCGTCGGCTCGAAGCCCCAGTTCTTCTTGAAGGAGAAGGCGCCCGTGTCGGACTTGCTGCGGCCGAAGTCGAACATCCGCGCGCCGCGCTCGGCCCCGGCGCGCCGCATCACCTCCCAGTACATGAAGTCGTTGGCGGCGACGTTGCGCGCCTCCGCGGTGCCGCCGCCGTAATAGGGCAGCACCTCGTCGCGGAAGTGGAAGTTCAGCACGGAGGCGACCGGACGCCCCTCGTGCAGCACGGTGGTCACGTCGTGCTCGCCCGGGAAGGCCTCGGCCAGCGCCTGGAAATAGGCACGCGGGAAAACCGGGCTGCCGAGGTTCCGCACGCTCTCCGCATAGACGCGGTGCAGCGTCGGGATGTCGCTGTTCGACACGGAGGTGAGGCCATTCTGGATGCCTTTCCTCACCATCGCACGCTGCTTGCGCGGGATCGCCTTCATGTCGGCATCGGCATCGCCCGTGATCGGGCGGCGGAAGGTCCAGTAGAGGGGCGGGCGCATGCCCCAGCCATGCTCGGTCGGGTCCGGCATCGGCAGCCGGAGGTGACGGAACTCGAGGCAGGCCGCGCCGGTCGTGCGGTGCAACTCGATCGCGTGCGCCTCCAGCGCTGCCGCTGCCTCGGGCGTCGCCGCGACCGGGCCGCCATAGACGCAGAAGGGGGTGGAGGCGAGGAGGTCGCCGAAGAGGGGCGTCTTCATCCGCGCGAGCGGCAGCACGCCGACGATGGCGCCGTCCTGCTCGGCCATGGCGAAATGCGTGCGGTGGCGGAACGCGCGCTCGATCACGCGCGCCCAGGCGGAGAGATGGAAGAAGCCCGCATTGGGCTGCGCGCGGACAAAGCTGTCCCAGGCGCCCTCGCTGGCCGCATCGAGAGGCCGAACCTTCACTGCCACGGTCTCAGGTCCTCGCCGGCTCGGGCACGAGGCCGAAGACCTCGTCCATCCGACCCCAGGAGAAATCGCGCAGCAGCCGCTCCAGTCTCGCCTCCATGGCGCCAAGCCCCACGCGGTGCCTGAAGCGCGAGAGGCGGCGCGCGCCCGGCACCTCCGGCTGGCCCGGATCGACCTCCCAGGGGTGGAAGTAGAAGACGCCCGGCTGTCCGTCCGCCGCGTTCACCCGCCGCAGACCAGCTCGGAAAAGCGGATAGGGCATCAGCCGGAACCAGCCGCCGCCGGCGCAGGGCAGGTTGCGGCCGCCCGCGCGCACCGTGGTCATCGGCACCTCGGTTACCCCGGCCGCGTCGGGCCGGTGCGGCACGCGCGGCGAATCCGGGGAACCGTAGAGGTCGTGCCGGATCGGAAAGACGGAGGACGAGTAGGTATAACCCTCCTCTGCCAGAACGCGATGCGCCCAGGGCGTCAGGTTCGGCCCGATTGAGAATGTGGGCGCGCGGTAGCCGCGCACCGGCACGGCCGCCACGTCCTCCAGCACGCGCTTCGCCCGGCGGATGTCCTCGCGGAAGCGGCTCTCGCCGATCTCGCTGACCAGCTCATGGCCGAAGCCGTGGCTCGCCAGCTCGTGTCCGGCATCGGCGATGCGGCGCACCAGCGCGGGCTGGCGCTCCGCCACCCAGCCAAGGGTGAAGAAGGTGGCGCGCACGCCCGCGCGGTCGAACGCCGCGAGGATGCGATCGGTGTTTGCCTCCACCCGCAGCTCAAGCCCGTCCCAGGCGTCGCGCGGGATGGTGCCGGCGAAGGCCTGCACCTGGAACCAGTCCTCCACGTCCACGCTCATCGCGTTGCGCAGGCGCGTTCCGGGCGAGATGGCGTTCACGCCTTCCCCCGGGGCATGTTGAACAGGTCGGCCAAGCGCCCGAGCACGCGGTCGTGCCGGGCGATCATGCCTTCCACCGAGCCGAGCCGACGCGCCAATTCGTTCGTGTCGCCGTCCGTGAAGTTCCCACCGTTGGAGCTCCCGCGTGGCCCGGCGCCAAGGTCGTCCTCAAGCTCGAGCGCCGTGGCCTCCACCAGGCCGCGCGTGAAGGTCCAGGTTTCCTCCAGCGCGCCGGCGAGCAGCACGCGCGAGCAGAGCCGGTTGATGCGGCGTGGGATGCCGGCGCTGTGCCGGTGCACGCTGTCCAGCGCCTCCGGCTCCCAGTTCGGGCGGCCGTCCCAGCCCACCGCGCGCAGGCGGTGCTCCACGTAGGCGTGGGTCTCCTCCGCCGTCAGCCCCGTCAGGTGATAGGAGGCGAGGATGCGCTGGCGGAGCTGGTCGAGATCCGGACTGGAGAGCGTGCGCCGAAGCTGCGGCTGCCCGAGCAGGATGATCTGCAGCAGCGGCTGCCCTTCCTCCCCCGTGAGGTTGGAGAGCATCCGCAGCTCCTCCAGCGCCGCGAAGGGGAGAGCCTGTGCCTCGTCCACGATCAGCACGTGGCGCTGCGGCCCGTGCTGAAGCGCGCTGCCGACCGCGCGCAGCACGGTCGCCTTGCTGCCCTCCATCGGTGCGCCGAAGGCGTCGGCGGCGAGGGCCAGCAGGTCGTCCGCCTCCACCTGGGTGGTGGCGATGCGCGCGACCGCGAAGCCGCTCGGGTCCAGCCGCGCGCAGAGCCGCTCGACGAGCGTCGTCTTGCCCGCGCCGACCTCGCCGGTGACGACGACGAAGCCCTCGCCTTGCGAAAGGCCGAACAGCAGATGCCGCTCCGCGCGGCTATGCCCGGAACTCGGGAAGAAAAGCCGGGCGTTCGGCGTCATCTGGAATGGCGCTTCGCGGAACCCGTAATATTCGTTGTACATCGTGGCGTCCCTAGAAGTCCTGCCGCAGCGAGACGAGGACGAGATTCTGGATACTGGTGCCCTGGTTAATACCGGCGAAACGGTCCGTGCCGTTGTCGCGGCGGCTGATGGCGTAGAGCAGGTTGCCGGAGAGCCGAGGCGTGAAGCGCCGCACGAGGGAGGCGCTGGCGGTCGCCGTGTTCCCCGACCCAAAGGTGGGGGAGGTGTAGGTGCCGTACTGGAAGTACCCGATGGCCGTCATCTCCGGCGTGAGCTCATGGGCCCAGGAGATGCTTCCCGAGGTGCCACGCTGGGAGAAAGCCACCGTCTCGCTCGTCGTCGCGATCGGCGTCTGCTCCTCGCGGAAGAGGGCGAGGCTCACCGTGTCCCGCGTGAAGCTGCGGCTTATCGAAAGGGCGGCCCGCTTCACCCGCAGCAGCCCGCCTTGCGTCGCCAGGAAGGGATTGCTGCCGAAGCTTCCGGTATCGGTTGCCGGGCTGAAGTTGTTGCCGAGGCTGCCGGGATAGCCAGACTCGTCCAGCGTACCGGTGGAGAGCAGGTCCGTGCCGCGCTGCGTACTCGTGGTCAGCCGGTCGTTGTAGCTGGCCAGAAGCTGGGTGCGCGGCCCGAGCGCGACGTTCGCCTCGAGAGAGGCGGAGTTGTAGCCATCCCGGCGCCCGTAGCGGGCGGTGATGACGCTGTACTCGTTCGGGCGCAGCCGGGTGCCGACCGACCAGATCGGCCCTTGGATGCTCACCCGCGGCGTGCCCGCGTAGCTCTGGTCCTCGTAGCCGCCCTCGACGAAGGCCGCGATGTTGCGCGTGATGCCGTAGAGCGCCTGCACCGACGCCTGGTCGCGATGCGCGCCGTTGAGCACGCCACTACCGCTGAAGGTCGTGCCGCTGATCCGTCCCTCCAGCGCCACCCGGCCAAGATTCTCGCCGCTCCGCAGCACGCCGAAGATCTGGCTCGAGGTGTAGTCCTGCGAGGTGAAGTAACGCTGCCCGGACCCGGGCAGGAAGGCGTCGCTACCCGAGGTGGAGCCGTAGCTGTAGCTGTACCCTGCGATGGCCGTCGCCCAGCCGCCGAAGCGATGCACGTAGTAGGGCGTGGCCGAGAGGTTCACCGTCTGCACGCGGTTGTTCCGCCCGACGACGGTCGTGCCCTCCGGCGTATAGCCGCCGGTGGCCGTGCGCGTATCGCCGGAGCCGCTCAGCGCGAGGAACAGGGATTCCGGCACGATCGTCGCGAGCGCATCGCCCACGAATCGATGGTCGAGGCGGTCCTGGCCTGGAGTGTTCGCGTAGTACTCGTAGGTCGGCGCATAGGTGAGGCCGCCGCGAAGCCGTGCCGTATCCGCCGCGACGTAGAAGTTCGGCGTGATCGTCGTAATGAAATCGGAGCGCTTGTTGCGAGGGTCCTGGTACAGGTTGTCTGTCCAGAGCTCCTGCACCACGACGCTCGGCCGCACCGTGTAGGCACGCCCGTCCGGCAGACCGTAGCCTGCAGGGGGGCCGAGCGGTGCGCCGAGGCCGCCGGGCTGCGCTGGGGAGCCGGAGAAGAGCCCGGCCCGCCCGGGCGGAAGCCCGGCGCCGAGGCGACCGACCGGCGAGCCGCCGAACAAGGTGTCGGCCGCATCACGCGGGGCAAACGGCTCGAAGGTCGTGGCCGCGTCGTCACGCGTGGAGTCGGCCGGGCGCTGCCCGGTGGTGTCGTCGGTCCGGGTGCCGGTGTCGGACGCCGCCGGGGAGGAGGCGCCCGCGCTGCCCTGGCCGCCGCCCTGGTCGGACCCGAGCGCCTCCTGGGCGGCCGCGCCACCGGTCGAGGCCACGGCGCAGGCCAGCGCGAGAGCGACCGCCCGGAGGGGCGGCGCCGATGACGGACGTGCGCGCCGCTTCACTTCGAGTCACCACCGTAGGCGTTGGAATAGGTGCCGAAGGTGTCGCTCTCCGAGAAGCGGGCCTTGTTGAGGACGAGCTGAAGCACGGGGCATGCCTCCACGAGGTCGAGGGCGGCCTCAACTTCGCTGCGCTGCGTGCGCTCCGCCTCCACCACCACCAGCACCTGGCCGGAGACACTGGCCAGCGTTCCCGCATCGCTGGTCGACAGCGCGGGTGGGCTATCGATGACGATGATATGGCCGGGGAGAGCCGCCGAGGTCTGCCGGACGGCGGCCGCCAGAGCCGCGCCCGGCGGCACCGCAGGCCCCTTCGCCTGGGCCACGCCATAGGGCATGACGGAGAGCCGCGGCATGGCCGTCGGAACGACCATGGCACGGGCGTTCCGGCCACCCTCCGCCGCAAGCAGGCGCAGGCCGGGGCGCTCGGTCAGGCCGAGCAGCTGACTGAGGGAATCCACTTTTCCATCCGCATCCACGAGGACGACGGGATGAGACCCGCCGGCCGCGAGGCTAGCGGCGATGTTCAGCGCCAGGAAGGTCTTCCCCTCGCCCGGACGGGCGCTGGTGACGAGGACGACGCGCGAGCGCGCATCGGCAGACGGCGCGGCGAGCATGGTGCGGAGCACCTGGTGCTGCACGACGCTCACCTCCTCAGACGAACGGCTGCGCCCCTTGCCAGGCGTGGCGACGAGCCCGGCCGAGAGAAGAGCCGCGAGCGGCACGGACGGCGGCTGGATCGTGTCAGGGGTGCGGCCCACCGGTGGATCGAGGACCGGGGTGCCCTGGCCGGCGGGCGCGGGCAGGGGGCCCGCCGGCAGCGGCCGGCTGGCCGAGACGCCGGTGGCTGGCGCCGGCGTCTCGCCGGCGCCCGGCCCGGGCGTCGGCGGAACCGGCGCAGGAGCCGGCTGGGTGGCTGGAGGTTCGCCGATCGGCCCGCGCGCGGCCGGAAGCCGCGGCGAGGAGAGGGCATCGAGCCCACCCATGGCATCGATCGCGCGATCGATCAGGTGGGAGCGGGGCGGCTGGGGGCGGGGCTCGCTCACGCGAAAGCCCGCGTCAGGAACTGCGGCGCGTGCGCGATGATCGACGGTCCTGCCACGGCCGCGGCGAAGGCGACGAAGAGAACCGCGCAGGCCGCGCCGAAGGCCGCCGTGGACAGCGCCCGCGGCGCAAGCCGTGGATTCTGCGCCGAGATACGCCCGAGCACCGGCAGGTCGAGCCGCCGAAGGTCGTGCACGGTGTAGAAGCCACTGTCGAGCTGCGACAGGAGGAGGGCCAGCACCACGCCCGCGCCGATCCCCGCCACCAGCACGCCCGCGAGGAGGAGCGGACGGTTGGGCGAGACCGGGATGAGGGACGCGGTTGGCGGGTCCACCACCTCAAGCTTCACGCGGTCCGAGCCGGTGCGCGCGGCATCCGCGAGGGAGATCGACTCGCGGCGGGCGAGCAGTTCCTCGTAGTTGCGGCGAAGCACGTTGTAGTCACGGTCCAGATTGGTGAACTGCGCCTCGACCTCGGGTTGCTCGCGGGCCTTGGCATCCAGCCGCTCGAGGTCGGCCGTGGCGTCGCGCATCTGCCGCTCGAGCGAGGCGACCTGCGAATCGGCATCGACCATGCGGATCTGCAGCTGCTCGTAAACCGGGTTGGAGCGCATCGTGGCACGGCCACCGCCGCCACCAGTGTTGCCGCTGGCGCGCGCCGCGGCCAGCGCGGCCTGGGCGGCCTTCACGTCTGGATGGGCATCGGTCAGCCGCAGCCGCATCTCGCGCAGCTCGCGCTCGAGATCGGTGACGCGCGAATTGCCGCCGCCGAGCGTCTCGGCCGAAACCATCGGCGGCTGGTTCGCCAGCTGCTGTCGCGTCAGCTCGCGCCGCGTGCGCGCATCCTGCAGGTCACCCTGGATCTGCCGCACCCGGCCGCGCGCCGATTCGAGGCGCGAAAGGCCGCCGTTCGGATCGGGCAGAATGTCGATGTTGCGCGACTGGAACTCGGCACGGCGGCGCTCTGCCTCGCGCAGCCGCACCTCGTAGGCAGCGATCTGAGAAAGGAGGAAGCCCTGCGCGTTCTCGATTCCCTGTCGGTCCGTGCCTGCCGCGAGCTCGATGAAGAGGTTCAGCGTGGCCTGCACCACGTCCTTCGCCATCTTCGGATCCGGATCGGCATAGGAGAGGGTGAAGAGGTTCCGCGTCTGCGGGTTCAGCTTGATCTCCTGCGAGAGCTTGAGCAGCAGCGCCTCGCGGGCGGCGACGCTCGTCACCCGCTTGTCGAGATCGGTGCGCGCAATGATCTGCTCGAGGTTCGGGCGGCTGAGCAGCGTGCGCTGCAGCAGCTCCACCTCGCGGCCCGCAGTGCTGTCGATCGCGATGCCGCGCAGCAGGGTGCTCAGCACCGCGTCGGCGTCCGCATAGACGCGCGCCGTGGAGCTGTAGCGGTCGGGGATGGCGGAGACGCCGATCCAGCCGATTCCGAAGATGAGCCAGGAGAGCGCCAGCGCCTTCCAGCGGTGCCGCCAGGCCGCAGCAACGTGCCGCCTGATCTGTGAGGTAATATTCATTGCCTCGGCCTGCTCAGAACCAGCCGGTCGGTATGACCAGCGTGTCACCCGGGCGCAGCGGAACGTTCTGCGCCACGTCCCCGTCGTTGAGGAGGTCGCGCAGGCGCACCGGAATCGTCTGCCGCGGCGCGCCCGGCTGTCCGCCGGATTCGCGGATGATGCGCGCGCTGTTGCCCGCCGCGAATCGCGTCAGGCCGCGCGAGGCGATCATCGCGTCGAGCACCGTCATCCCCTCGCGGAAGGGAAGCGCCATCGGCTGCGCGGCCTCACCGATCACGCGGATCTGCTTGTCCGCCGGCCCGACGAATCCGCGCACCATGACGGAGACGACGGGCTCACGGATGTACTGCTTCATCCGCCCCTCGATGTCGCGGCTCAGCTGGGTGGGCGTGCGCCCCGCCGCCTGGATGTCCGGCACGAGGGGAAGCGAGAATCGGCCGTCAGGCCGAACCGGCAGGTCGGAGGTGCTCAGCTCCGGCGCGCGGTAGACAAAGACGCTCAGCACATCGCCCGGCCCGATCACGTAGTCGGGCGCAGCGCGCGCGACCTCCTGAACGGGCGCAGTAGCAGGGCCCGAGCAGGCCGGCAGGGCGCCGGCGAGCGAAAGGGCGGCAAGAGAGGCGAGCAGCCCGCGGCGGCCAAGGCCAGCCCGATTCCGGCGGAGACACCCAGGCATCATGTTCAGCGCTCCATCCTTCGGCGTTTCGTTCAAGCTCAACTCCCAGCGGCTCACTGGAACGATCCAGCATGGCATCGGACCGGGAACGTAACCCGGTGGCCTTCAATGGCGTCCCTAGACGAAAACAGTCCTTATCCGAACATCACATGTTAAGGATGATGTCACGGCGAGACCTTTGAAGCACACTGCTCGGTTCGAAATAGTATCTTTGCACACCAGAATCGATCACAAAAGCCGGAGCGGTGAATCGAGCTGCGTTGTGCTCCTCGTGGACGTTACGCATCCGTTGATCACGGCGGTGGCACATCCGATGAAACACAGATTGTTGAGGCGTTTAAGGCTTGCTCTTCGGCGCCAGATGCAATTCCTTCCGTTTCCATTGGACCCAATCCTCGCTGCCGCGATCCACGGCGCTGCGCTTGTGACGACCACCCGCACGTTGAGGGAAGGAAAATCCTTCCCGGAACGTCGCGGCGTCTTGGCGTGGAGCTAGGCCATGTCGCGTGGGTTTCATCAGGAAGCGGATCAGGATGACCAGTCTTTTCGGCCATAGTGTTCGATCGGAAGGCTTGGCCCTGTACATGGCCGAGGCCGTCGTCTGCTTTGCCGTTATTTACCTGCTATCTGCATCGACGAGCGGGCCAGGCTCGCCGGGCGGTTTCCAGGCGGCCGGCCTCGCGGCGATCCTCGCCGTCTCCACCGGCCTGGCCGCCGCGGCGACCGGCATGCATAGCCCGAACGGCTGGCGCCGGGCGCGCGGCCTGCTCACCGGCACGCTGCTCACCGCGATTCTGCTCGCGCCCCTCGCCTGGGCGGCGGTCGAGTTCCTTCGCGTCGACCTCGGTGGCCGAGCCACCAGCCCCGCTGTGGCAGTGGTGCTGCTCTCGGCGGCCGGGACGGGCGTCGTGCTTCTCACCCGCCTCCTCTTTCTTGGCGTCGCGCGCACGGGGCTGTTCACCCAGCGCGTCGCGGTGCTGGACGGCTCGCGCACGGCGCTGATGAAGCTGCCGCCGGCCGGGCCGACCGCCGCCGAGGAACCCTTTCGCGTCGCCCTGCGCATCAGCAGCGAGGCGTTGGCGGAGGCCGGAGGTGCCGCCGCGGTGCCGGGGCTCGGCGCGGCCGAGCTGCGTTCCCGCGGCATCCGGTGGGTGGTTGCGCCGGAGCCGGCGACCGTGCCGGCCACCCTGCGTGAGAACTGGTCGCAGGCTGGTATCCGGCTGGTCGGCGAGGTCGAGTTCCTCGAACGCCTCTCGGGGCGCGTGGACCTCGATGCGCTGGAGCCGCACTGGCTAGAGACGGCGCGCGGCGCGCATATGCGCCGGTCCGAGGCCTTCGTGGGCCGCGCCTTTGACGTCACCGTCTCGCTCGCGCTGCTGCTGCTCACCTTGCCGCTGACGGCTTTGGCGGCGCTGGCCATCCGTATCGACAGCCCTGGCCCGGTTTTCTACCGGCAGGCGCGCGTCGGGCAGGGCGGCAAGATCATCATGCTGACAAAGCTCCGCAGCATGCGCGTGGACGCCGAGGCGGGCGGCGCGCCGCAATGGGCCACGCGGCGCGACCCGCGCGTGACGCGAGTGGGGCGTTTCCTGCGGCTGACCCGTATCGACGAGATCCCGCAGGTGCTGAACGTGCTGAAGGGCGACATGGCCTTCATCGGCCCGCGCCCCGAGCGGCCTGCCTTTGTGGAGCAGCTCTCCCTCGCCATTCCCCACTATGCCGACCGCGCGGTGGTCAAGCCGGGCATCACCGGCTGGGCGCAGGTGAATTTCCCCTACGGCGCCTCGGTGGACGATGCGCGGCAGAAGCTGACCTATGATCTCTACTATGTCCGGCGCCGCAGCCTCTTCCTCGACCTGCTGATCCTCGTCGCCACCGTCCGCGTGATCCTCTTCCAGGAGGGCTCGCGCTGATGCGGCGGCTCTGGGCGCCGCCCGGACCATGAGCGGGATCGGCATGACCGCTCTCGTGTCATGGCCGCTCCAGGCAGCCTGTGCCGCCGTCTGCATCCTGGTCGCCCTTCTTGTCTGGACCACCGGCCGGAGGGGACTGACCACCTTGCTGCTCGGCGGCACCGCCGCCGCCCTGGGCGCCTGGGCGGGAGCCGCGGCCCTGTGGCCCATGGACGCGCCGCTCGGTGGTTTCACCGGTGTCCTGGAACTTGTCCGCGCTGGGGTCTGGTGCGCCCTGCTGCTGCACCTGCACGAGCGGGATGCGGCCGAGACAGCGCGTTCGCGTCACCTGCTATGGATCGGCGGCGTGGTGATCCTTGCCGTCCTCACCCTGCTGCCCTCGGTCTCCACCCTGAGCTGGGAGGCCTCGACCAGCTCCGTGCTGGCAACCCCCGCGATCGTGGCACGCCTTGGCCTCGCGGTCCTCGTGGTGCTGCTCGCCGAGAATGTCTATCGCGGCGCGGACGAGGCTGGGCGGTGGCACGTGAACCTGCCCTGCATCGCCATCGGCGGCCTTGGCGTGTTCGATCTCGTCCTCTACGCCGAGGCCGTGCTCGCCCACCGCTTCTCGCCGATCCTGCTCGACGCGCGGGCGGTGCTCACGATACTGGCGGCCGGGCTGCTGCTGGTTGCCGCGCTGCGCGACCGCCGCTGGCGGCGCGGGCCGCCCGTCTCGCGCCAGGCGGTGTTCCACGGCGCGACGCTCGTGGTCAGTGGCACCTTCCTTCTCGGCGTCGGCGCCGCGGGGCAGATGCTGGAAGGCCTTGGCGGCGCCTGGGGTCGCACGGCGCAGGCCAGCCTCCTGGCAGGGGCGGTCATGGCGCTCGCGGTCGCGCTCTCCTCCCGCTCTGCGCGGTCTCGCATCCGCCGCTTCCTCGTCGATCCCTTCTTCCGCGCGCGCTACGACTACCGGCGCGAATGGATGCGCTGCATCGCGGCTCTTTCCGGCCCCGACGGTCAGGCGCCTGCCCCCGTGCGCGCGGTGCGTGCGATCGCGGACGCGGTGGACAGCCCCGCCGGCGTCCTCCTCATGCGGGAGGAGGCCGATGGCGCGGTGCCCGGCGGCCTGCGCTGGTCCGGTTCCTGGAACACGCCCTCCGTGCCGGCCCCGGATGCGCGGCCGCTGCTGGAGGCGCTCGGCGCGGGCGAGCGCGTGCTCGTCCTCTCCGAGGCGACGCCAGGCGTGGACGCGCTGCGCGGCGCCTACGGTGCGCTCTGGCTCGCCGTGCCACTTCTGCACCACCGCCACGGCGTGCTCGGCACCGTGCTCCTCGCCCCGCCGCGCGCGGCCTTTCCGCTCGACACGGAGGTGTTCGAGCTGCTCCGCGCCCTCGGGCGGGAGGTTGCCATGTTCCTCGCGGAGCGGCAGGCGGCGGAGCGCGTCGCGGACGGGCGGCGCCTCGCGAGCTACGCCGCGCGATTCGCCTTCGTGGCACATGACGTGAAGACCGTCTCAGGCGGCCTCAAGCTGCTGCTGGGCAATGCGGAGGACAACATCAGCGATCCCGAGTTCCAGCGCGACATGTTGATTACCGTCCGGGCCGCCACCGCACGCATCGACACCCTGATCGCGCGGTTGCGCGAGCCCGGGGACGCGCTCACCAGCGCCGATGCCACCGACCCCCGTGGCAGCGTGCGCGACGTGCCGGATCGGCTGCGCTCCATCGCGCGCGGCCGCGGCCCGCGCGTGGTGGTGGAATGCGAAGGTAGTGCGGGCGGCGCGCTCATGCGCCCCGAGGCTTTTGAGGCAGCGGTCGGGCATCTTCTCGACAACGCCATCGAGGCCTCGCCGCCGGGCGCGCCGGTCCGCCTGCGCCTGCACGGTACGCCCGAGATACCGCTGCTCGACATCATCGACGAAGGGCCAGGCATGACCGCCGACTTCATCCGCGACGAGCTGTTTCGCCCGCTCCGCACCGCACGGCCTGACGGCAACGGCATCGGCGCCTGGCAGGCGCGCGAGTTGCTGCGCGAGGCCGGCGGCGAGCTGGAGGTGCACAGCCGCCCCGGCGCTGGAACCACCATGCGCCTGCGCCTGCCCACCCGTGCAGCGACGGCCCATCCCTCCACCCCCGCACAGGCGGCCTTCGCGTGAGCAAGCCCACCCTTCTCATCGTCGAGGACGATCCCGGCCTCCTCGCGCAATATCGCTGGTCCTTCCCCTCCTGCCGGGTGGTGCTCGCCTCCGACCGCCGGCAGGCGGAGGCGGTGGCGCGGCGCGAACACCCCGCCGCGGCCCTTCTCGACCTCGGCCTCCCGCCCGATCCCGAGGGTGTGTCGGAGGGTTTCGCCACGCTCGACGCGCTGCGCCGCATCATCCCCGGCCTGCCGGTGGTGGTCGCCAGCGGCCGGGACGAGCGCGCGAACATGCTGCGTGCCATCTCGGCGGGCGCCTACGACTTCTGCGAGAAGCCGGTCGATCTCGACGTGCTGCGCACCGTCGTCGATCGTGCCCTTCGACTCCGCGCGCTGGAGGAAGAGAACCGCCAGCTCGCCGCGGCGCCGCGCCCGAGCCCGATCAGCGCGATCATTACCGCCGACGAGGGTATGCTTCGTGTCTGCCGCACGGTGGAGCGGCTCGCGGGCGTCTCGGTGCCAGTGCTGCTGCTTGGCGAGAGCGGCACGGGCAAGGAGGCGCTGGCGCGTGCGCTGCACGAGCTCGGCCCGCGCGCCAAGCGCCCCTTCGCCGCGCTGAACTGCGCCGCCATCCCGGAGGCGCTGCTCGAGAGCGAGCTGTTCGGGCACGAGCGCGGCGCCTTCACCGGCGCGGTGCGGCAGGTGACCGGCAAGATCGAGGCGGCGAACGGCGGCACCCTCTTCCTCGATGAGGTCGGCGACCTGCCGATGTCGCTCCAGGCGAAGCTGCTCCGCTTCCTGCAGGACCAGGTGGTGGAGCGCGTCGGCGGGCGCACACAAACGCGGGTGGACGTGCGCGTGGTCTCCGCGACGAACCAGCCGCTGGAGACCTTGGCCGAGAATGGCGGCTTCCGCGGCGACCTGCTCTACCGCCTGAACGGCGTCACCGTCCGCATCCCGCCATTGCGCGAGCGCGGGGGCGACGCGCTGCTGCTCGCGCGCTGGTTCTTCGCCCGCCACTCCCAGGAGTTCGACCGCCGCCTGCGCGGCTTCGACGCCGGGGCGGCCGACGCCATCGCCGCCCATGCCTGGCCCGGCAATGTCCGTGAGCTGGAGAACCGCGTCCGCCGCGCGGTGCTGATGACCGATGGCCCACAGATCGGCGCCGCCGACCTCGAACTGGCCGCGGCGCCGCCCTCCGACCAGCCGCTCGACCTGCGGACCGCGCGGGCGGCGGCGGAGCGCGCGGCGATCCTGCGCGCACTCGCGCTCAGCGATGGTGGTGTTGCCGCCGCGGCCCGCCTGCTCGGCATCAGCCGCCCCACCCTCTACGGCCTGCTCGACGAGCACGGCCTGACGGCGCGGCCGGGCACTCGCGGGGCGGGCGACGCGCCCGCCAACGACGCCCAGGCCGCTGAAGACAACCTCTCCGGAGAACTCCCATGACCCGCCGCACGGCCCTTCCGCGTCCCCTGGCCATGGCCCTCGTCGCAGGCCTGTCGGTGGCCGCCGTGGCGCCGGCCGTCGCGCAGCCTCTGGAGCGCGCGCGGGCGGCCCAGGCGAAGGGCGACCTGCGGACGGCGCAGATCGAGCTGCGCAACGCCGTGCGCGACGATCCCCGCTCCCCGGTGGCCCGGATGGCGCTCGTGCAGGCGAGCCTCGATGTCGGCGACGGCGCGACCGCGGAGAAGGAGGCGCGCACTGCGCTCGAGCTTGGCGCCGACCAGGTGCAGGCAACGGCCGCGCTCCTCCGCGCCTATCTCGTGCAGAACAGGAACAACGAGCTCCTGCGCGACTTCCCGCCGCAGCCGGACAAGCCCGCCCTCGGCGCGCAGATCGCGGCGGCTCGTGCCCTCGCGCAGCTCTCGCTCAACCGCCAGGACGAGGCGGCTGCCTCGGTGGCGGAGGCGCTGAAGCTCAACCCCAACGCATCGGAGCCGCATACCGCGGCGGCGGCCCTCGCCCTGGTGAAAGGCGACCGCGCGGAGGCCGAAGCCGAGGCGGATCGCGCCCTCGCGGCCGACCCCAACTCGATCGAGGCGCTGCTCCGCAAGGGCACGCTGCAGATGGCCCGCGGCGCCGTGCGGGAGGGCGCGGAGACCGTGGGCCGCGTGCTCGCGCTGGCGCCCGGCAACATTCCGGCCCGCCTTGCCCGCGCGGAGGCGCTGATGGCTGCCGGCGACAACGCGGGTGCACGGCGTGACGTGGACGCGGCGCTGGCAAGTCAGCCCGGCAGCGCGGCCGCCGCCTATCTCCGCGCGAGCCTCTTCGCGCGCTCAGGCGACTGGCGGGCGGCGGATGACGACCTGCAGCGCATCCAGCCCGTGCTCGCGAACTTTCCCGAGGGCTTCCTCATCCAGGCCCTGGTGAAGCGCGCGCTGAACCAGACGGCGCAGGCGGAGGACTCCGCCCGCCGCTACGTTGCGCGCCGGCCTGAGGACGTGCGCGGCGTCAAGCTGCTTGCAGGGCTGGAAATGGAGGCGCAGCGCCCGGACGCCGCGGCCGGCACCGTGACGCGCTATCTCTCCCGCCTCGGCCCGCAGGGACAGGCCGATGCCGATACCTACGACCTGCTCGGGCGTGCCCATGCCGCCGCCCGCCGGCCCCGCGAGGCCGCGGAGGCGCTCACCCGCGCCGCCGCGCTCTCGCCGCAGGACACAGGCATCCTCAACCGCCTCGCCGCCGCCCGCCTCACCGCCGGCGATGCGCGCGGAGCGGCCGATGCGGCGCAGAAGTCGCTCGCGGTGCAGCCCGACCAGCCAACGGTGCGCGAGCTTCTCGCCACCGCCTCCATGCTGGGTGGCAACATGGGCGCGGCCAGCGCCCAGCTCGAGCAGCTCGGCCCGGAGGGGCGCCGCGGCGAGGCCGCCGGCGTGACCGAGGGAACGCTGAAGCTCACGAAGCTCGACGTCGCCGGCGCGCGCGCGTCCTACGAGGCCGTGCTGCGCGATCATCCGGACTCGATTGGTGCGCGCCTCGGCCTCGCCCGCGTGGCGAGTGCCACCGGCCGGCCGGAGGAGGCGGAGAAGCTGCTCGGCGAAGTGCTGCGGCGGGCGCCCACCAATGCGGACGCCCTCGCCCAGCTCGGCGCTGCCGCGCGTCCGGGCTCGCCGCGCGCCGTTCCGGCCCGTGCCGTGCTGGAATCCGTCCAGGCCGCGGCGCCGGGCGAGCTGGCACCGGCCCTCGCGCTGGCGGAGGTGCTTATCCGCTCCAACGAGCCGGCGAAGGCGCTCGAGCTGCTGGACTCCCAGGCGCTGCGGGCGAATGGCCGCAACCGGGGCCCGCTCCTGCCCATGGCTCGCTCCGAGGCGCTGGCCGCCGCCGGCCGGATGGACGAGGCCCGCGAGTCCGCACGCTCGGCCCTCGCGGAGGACCCGACCTCTGTCGATGCCCGGATCCGCCTCGCCTCCCTGACCTCGCGCGGCGGCGATGCCCGCGGCGCTGAGTCCGTGATCCAGGAGGGGCTCCGCAACACGCCGGCCGATCTGCGCCTGCAGCAGGCCTATGTGGCCCTTGTGAAGCAGGCCCGCGGCCTCGACGCCGCGCTGGCGCAAGCCGACCGCCTTGCCTCCCAGACGAGCGCGCTGCCCGCCGCTGCGGCGCTCCGCGGCGATCTGCTCGCCGGCGAGAACCGCATGGAGGAGGCTGCCCGCGCCTATGCCGCGGCGAATGAGAAGACGCCGAACCCGGGCCTCCTACTGCGCCAGTCCGCGGCCCTGCGCAGCGCGGGCAAGCTGCCGGAGGCCAGCGCGCCGCTACGCGCCCTGCTGGCGCGGCAGCCCGACGACCTTAGCGCTCTGATGGCGCTCGCCTCGCTCGACATCATGCAGCGGCGCTACACGGAGGCGGAGGCAGGTCTGGCCAAGGTGGTGGAGCGCTCCCCGAACGATGCCGTGGCGCTGAACAACCTCGCATGGCTGGTGGACCGCCGCGGCGCCACGGCCCAGGCGCGGGAGATGGCGGAGCGTGCCTATGCGCTCTCGCAGAACCCGGACACCGCGGACACGCTTGGCTGGATCCTCACTCGCGCCGGCGAGCCGCGGCTCGGCGTCGCCCTGCTGCGGCAGTCCGTCGCGGCGCGGGAGGCGGCCGGGGCGCCCGATCCATCCATCTCCTGGCGCCTGGCCTATGCGCTGCGCCAGGCAGGCGATCGCGACGAGGCGCTGCGCGTCCTGACGCCCGCGCTGGCGACCCCCGCCGCCTTCGACGGCCGGCCTGAGGCCGAGCGCCTCCTGGCCGACCTGAAGGCGGGGCGGTGAGCGCCGGCAGGCGCAATCCGCCGGGCGGGCGGCACGGTGCGTGACGCCGCCTTCGTCGCCACGATGGTGCTGCTGCTGCCGCTCGCGGTGGCGCGGCCCTTCGTCGGGGTCCTGCTCCTCACCTGGTTCCTGCTGATGGGGCCGGAGCGGCTGGTCTACGGGCCGGTCGCCTCGATGCCCTGGCTCCTCATGGTCTTCGCCGCGACGCTTTTCGGCTGTCTTCTCGCGGGCGAGCCCAGGCGCCTCCCGCTCAACGCGACGACGCTTCTCATCCTGGCGTTGATGGCGCTCTTCACGGTCACGGCTCTTGCCGCACCCGGCAACCCCGCGGCGGGGCTGGCCAAGTGGGAGGGTATAGAGACAACGCTCGTTGCCCTTCTCCTCACCGCGTCGCTGTTGACGGAGCGGCGGCGGCTGCATGCCCTCGTCTGGGTGATGGTCATTGCGATCGGCTACTACGGCGTGCGCAGCGGCGTTCTCTCGGCAGTGAGTGGCGGTGCCTACCGGCAATGGGCGCCGGAGGGATTGCCGATCGCCGAGAGCGGCCCGCTCGCCACGGCGGTCGTCGTCACGCTGCCGCTGATGAACTACCTTCGTTTGCAGTCGCGCAACGCGGTGGCGCGGATCGGGCTCGTCGGCGCCATGGGCCTTTGCCTTCTTGCGGTCCTCGCCAGCGGGTCGCGCGGGGCTTTGCTCGCCCTTGCGGCGGCCTGCGCCGCCTATGGCTGGACAGGCGGGCGGCGGGCACTCCCGACCGGCCTGGCGACGGCTGCCCTCGCGGTCACCCTCGTCATCTTCCCTGTGCTCCTGCCTCTTGCCGGAGGGGTGGGGGCCGCCGTCGACCTCACCGGCGCCGCGCCCTCTGCCGCGGAGCGGCTGGCGGCCTGGGAGACTGCGCTGCGCCTTGCCCTGGCCCATCCTCTTTCGGGCGCGGGCTTCGCGGGCCTCTCCGATGGGGCGGTGGTTGGGATAGTGTCGCCGGGCTCTCCCGGCCGCGCCGCGGGCAGCATCTGGTTCGAGGTGCTGGGCGAAGCCGGCTTCCTGGCGTTGGCGGGCTGGGTCGCGCTGTCGCTGACGGGCCTCCTCCAGGCACGGCGCCTCGCGGCCCTACCGCAGGAACGGACGGAACTGGCCTGGGCACGCGACCTCGGGCGGATGGCGATCGTCTCGATCGTCGCTTACCTCGTCGGTGGCAGTTTCTTCTCGTTGGCCTACTGGCACTTCCCGTGGGTACTGATCGTTGCGGTCGCGTCCACGGCCGTAATAATGCGGCGCAGCGAGGTGATGGCTGACGCCCGGCGCGACGGCTGGTTTCCGCGTGTCACGGGCGGGTTGCCAGAAGAGGCTGTCGCGCCGGAACTGCTGCCTGACGTATCCGGTATCGTCCGAAGCGCCGCGGTCGCCCGGTGAGTCGGCTCGGGAAAAGCGGATGCACCCGCCATGCGCGCGCGCCGCGCGAAGAGGGGAAATGCCATGAACGGCGCCTACTTCGTCTGCATGCTGATCGGGGTCTCCTGGCTGGCTGTCTGGTCCGTCCGGCGGGAACCGGGGCGGCGGAACTGGCTCGGCGCTCTTTTCGACATGGCGGGGGATTCAGATGAGGCGCGCGCCGGCACGCGGCCCCAATGGGCGCGGCGTGGGGCCAAGGGTCCGGGATCCTGGCGCGAACGTGGACGCGCCGGCTCGCAGCCCGAGCCATCCGACCACCAGTACGCCCTGCCGCAGCGGGGTGCGACCCAGCCGCGCCGTGTCCGTCGCGAACAGGCTTCGGTCTCCCGGCGGCGGCGCTGAGGCGGCGGCAGTTCTTCCGCCCACCCTTCGTCGGAGCTCCGGCCGCGGCGCCGGCCCGGTGCTGGAGAGGATGACCCCGCACCCGGCCGGCGAAGGATTCCATCGCGCGTCCGACCCACCCTTCCGCCACGCTACCCTTGCCCCGACTGGGCGTTTCGGTCGGGACGGGAAAAACCCCGGGCAGCCCGCCCTCTTCCGCCGCTCGCTGGGACACCACGGATGACGCATTCCACCCCCTCCTTCCTCCGTCGCACGGCCCTGGCGCTCGGGGCTGCGGCTCTGGCCAGGCCGGGCTTCGCTCAGGCCGCGCCGGCCCTTCCGTGCCCTTCCGGACCCGGTGAGATCGTCGGGCTGATGCTCGAGGGCACGGGGGCACCTGCCGGGACGGTCACGGTGTTCGGTCAGGCCTTCCAGCCCGGCCATATGCCGCGCGGCGCGGCGCTGCGCGCGCGCGACACCAACGGGCGCGAGTTCCCCGCGCAACTCGATGTCCTCGCGGTCCATCCGGACGGTTCGGCACGGCTCGGCGTCGTCTCGCTCGCCCCTCCCGCCATCGGCAAGGCGCAGGAGCGGGGCGTGATGCTGATGGCCGGCACCGGCGGCTCCACCGCGCCGCTCGATCTCGCTGCCGCGCTCTCCGGGCGCAGCGCGGTGCTGGAACTCGCCTCGGCCGGCGGCCAGGTCTGGCGGCTGGACCTTCTTGCGGCCTTCCGGTCGGCCACGGCGGACCAGGCCTGGCAATCCGGCCCGCTCGCCGTGCAGCGGCGGGTTTCCGTCGCGGTTCCCGGTGACTCCCTGGCCGGGGTCACCTCCCTCCGCGTCGTCGCGGACGTGTCGCTGCGGAGCGACGGCACGCTCTGGACGGAGGTCTGGCTACGCAACGACGCCGCCATGCGTCCCGGCGGCGGCTCCGCCTCCTACGGGGTGCGGGTGCTGCTGGACGGTCGGGAGGCAATGCGGACCGGCCTTCTCCACCAGTGGCAGTACACCGGCTGGGGGCGGCTGCTGGCGGCCGATCGCGGCAAGCCCGCGGCCGAGCCGCCGCGCCCGCGCCACGACGCGAACTACCTCGCCGATGCCGGGGCGGTGCCGCGCTACAGCATGTCGGGCGGCACGGTGGACCGGGCGCTCGGCCAGCTCGCGCGGCAGGTGGCCGAGGGCAACTGGTCGGCCCCGCTGGAGGCCCGCGGCATCACCCGCAACATGCCCGCGACCGGTGGGCGTGCCGATATCGGCCCCGTCACCCAGCCGCAGGCGCTGTGGCTCGGCACCGGGGACTACCGGGCGGCCACGGTCTCGATCGGACAGGCGGAGGCGGCAGGATCGGTGCCCTGGCACATGTGGGATCCATCGGTGAACGGCTGGCTGGACGTGAAGAAGTGGCCGCGCCTCTGGGTGGATGGGCGCGGTGGACCGCCGCCCGGCGGCCTCATGCAGAACGTCTCCGGCGACACTGGCTGGACGCCCGACACGGCCCACCAGCCGGACCTCTCCACCGTGCCGTTCATCCTGACCGGCCGGCGCGCCTTCCTGGACGAGCTGCTGGCGCAGAGCGCCTGGAACATCATCAGCCTCTGGCCTGCGCCGCGCGGGGAGGGAGAGGCGAACATCGTGCGTGGCGTGCAGGTCCGCGGCGCTGCCTGGAGCATGCGCCAGCTCGATAACGCCGCCTGGGCCGCTCCACGGGGGGACCGCACCGGCGACTACCTGCGCGGGGTGGCCGCCAGCAACTGGGCCTGGATCCGCGCGCAGATCCCGGAATGGACGCGGCGCCAGGGCGAAGCCCATGGCTGGATCCCCGGGGAGTACGGCACGCCCGGCGCCATCGCGCCCTGGCAACAGGACTACTTCGTCTCCACCGCCGTCCTCTCCGCCAGGCGGGGAAACGCGGATGCGCGCGCGGTCCTGGATTGGATGGAGAATTTTATTGCCGGGCGCTTCCTCTCGGGCGACCGCGGCTTCAACCCGCATGATGGCTGTGCCTACAACCTCGCCATGTGGCCCGAGAACCAGCCGCAATCGCCTTTCAACACCTGGGCGCGGATCGGCCAGGAAACGCGCGCGCGCAACATGTCGAACGGCAACGGCTGGTCCACCAGCGACGGCAACTACGGCGCGCTCGCCATCCATTCCCTTACGCTCATGTCGGAACTCACCGGCTCGCCCCGTGCGCGGGCGGCGCTTTCCTGGATCGTCAACGCGGGCGCGCCCTACACATCGCCGGCCGAGCGGGCGGGAACGCAGTTCGACATCGCCCCGCGCGACGCGGCCGGCGGCTGCCGGGTGCCGGCGAGGGGCACGCGCTGAGCGGCGCCCGATGAACCCTCGTCCATCTCCGGGGTTACAGAGGCAGGCCAGCACGACCTAGAGGAGGAAGCGATGGCGCAACGCCGTGTGCCGCGCTGGGCGATCTGGACCGGAATCCCGGTTCTTCTCGTCGCCCTCCTCGTCGCATTCTGGTCGTGGGACTGGTTCATCCCGCTGGCCGAGGCGCGCGCCTCGGCCGCGCTCGGCCGGCCCGTGAAGATCGAGCACCTCCACGTGCGGCTCGGCCGCGTCACCGAGGTGTCGGTGGACGGGCTGCGCGTGGCGAACCCCGAGGGCTTCCCCGACGATCCCCCCTTCGCCCGGGCGGAGCGGGCGGCGGTGCGGCTGGACGTCATGGCCTTCCTGCACGACCGTTCGATCGTGATCCCCTCGATCGAGGTCACGCGCCCCGTGGTCGAGGCCCGGGCGCTGGAGGACGGGCGCACGAACTACGCCTTCGACTTCGGCCAGCCCGCGGGCGAGACGGCCGAGCCCCGGCCGCCCTCCGCCGCGCCGCGGATCGGCCTGCTGCGGATAGTGGAGGGCCAGGCGCATGTGGTGGATCCCCGGCTGAAGGCCGACTTCAACCTCGCCATCGCCACCCGCAACGAGGACACGCCGGATGCCCGCATCGCCGTGGAGGCGAAGGGCACCTATGCCGGCCAGCCGATCACCGGCACCGCGACGGGCGGCGCTGTGCTGGCGCTCCAGGATCAGGACAAGCCCTGGCCGATCGAGATGCAACTCGCCAACGGGCCGACGCGGGTGAACCTGCAGGGCAGCCTGCGCAATCCGCTTGAGCTGCAGGGCGCGGATGTGCGGCTGGAGATGCAGGGGCCGGACATGGGCCTGCTGCAGGCCTTGACCGGTGTGCCGATCCCGAAGACCCCCGCCTACCGCATCGCCGGCCAGCTTGATTACGCGGATGGCCGGGTGCGCTTCCGCGACTTCCAGGGAAGGATGGGCAGCAGCGACCTCGCCGGCACGATCGCCGTCACCACCGGCGGCGCCAAGCCGACTGTGGAGGCGAATCTGCGGTCCAGCCGCGTGGACCTTGCCGATCTCGGCGGCTTCATCGGCGAGGAGCCGGGCCGCGCCTCCACCCCGGGCCAGACTGCCCAGCAGCGGCGCGAGCGGGCGCGGGACGAGGCGCGCAGCCGCGTGCTGCCCGACGACCCCATCAACTTCCCCAAGCTCGACGCAGCGAATGTCCACCTGACCTACCACGCCGATCGCATCACCGGGCGCAACATGCCCTTCGACACGCTGCGCACGGACATGGAGCTGAAGGACGGCGCCATCACCCTGCGCCCCATCGCGCTGGGCGTCGGCACCGGTCAGATCCAGGGCAACATGAACTTCGTGCCGGAGGAGGGCGGCCGGCTGCGCGCGCGGGCCGACGTCCAGTTCCAGCGCCTCGACGTGTCGCGCCTCATGCAGGCGACGAATACCTTCGAGGGAGCCGGTCGCATCAACGGCCGCGGCCATCTTGAGGGCAGCGGTCGCTCCTTCGCGGAACTGCTGGGGCGGGGCAGCGGCGAGATCACCCTGGGCATGTCCGGCGGCAACCTCTCGGCGCTGCTCGTCGACCTCTCCGGGCTCCGCATCGGCAATGCCCTCCTCTCCGCCCTCGGCGTGCCCGGGCGGACCACGGTGCAGTGCTTCGTCGCGAATGTCGGCCTCAACCGCGGGGTCGCCGGGCTGCGCACCGTGCTGCTCGACACGGAGGACGTGATCGTGAACGCGACCGGCAACGTGAATCTCTCGACCGAGCGGCTGGAGGTGCGGCTGCGGAGTGAATCAAAGAGCTTCACGATCGGTGCGGTACCGACCTCGATCCTCATCGATGGCAGCTTCCGCAACCCCGATGTCGGGCCCGACATGTCGGAGCTCGCGACGCGCGGCGGGCTGATCGGCGGGCTGGCCGCGCTCGTTGCGCCGGTTGCGGGCCTGCTGCCGACGATCCAGTTCGGCGTGGGCGAGGACAACCGCTGCGAGTCCCTCGTGCGCCGCGGGCGCCCCGTCGCGCGCCAGGCCCGCTGAGGAAGGACCGCGTCCGCGGGCTGAAGCCGGGCAGCCTCAGCGGCGGGGGCTGACCCGCGCCCAGATGGCTGGCCCGGCCTCCTCCACCGCCGCGACGATCTCCGAGCCGCGGCCCGGCAGCCGCGCGAGGAAATCGCGCCGCACGACGAGCACGGCATCCACTACCGGCACGACCACCGATCCTGGCTGCACCGGCCGCTTCCCGTCCCGCAACGGGCCAGAGCGCGGGTCGAGAAGGTTCTCGTAAGCGCCGCTTCGGGCATCGATCCCCTCGAAGCGATAGATCGGCTGCCCATCGGCCAGCCGAAGGCCCCGCAGCTCGGGGTTGGACACGGCGACGAGGCGCATCGTGCGCCGCCCGTCCGGCGTGTTCGTGGACATGCGGTTTGCGCCCTGCATGTCGCCGCTGTTCAGCCCGCTGATCCAGAGCATGCAGGTATCCCGGCTGTCCTTCACGCGGTTCACGGCCACGAGGTTCACCGGGTCGTTCACCCGCTGCACCGCGCGCAGCGCCGGCACCGCCTTGGTGAAGGCGCGCCAGGTCTCGGCCGTGCCGCTGCCCTCGCCGCCGAGGATGAGCCGCGCCCGGCCGTCAAGCGCGCCCGCGGTCGTCCACCCGGAAGCGGTGGGGCAGAGAAGATGCACGTACTCCCCGTAGACGCGCTTGAGGGGATCGAGCCCCGCCATTTCCTCGGGGTGCTCCACCGTCCGCAGGGCCAGCACATCGGCCTGGGAGAAGCCGAGCTCGCAATCGCCGGCCGCCAGCCGCCGAAGGTTTTCGCCGGAGCCGGCGGTAGCCAGCACCTCGATTTCGCCCGGAACGGCAAGCCGGGTGGCGATCTCGCGCGCCGCGAAGGTGTAGTTGCCGGTCGGGCTGCCGGCGCAGATCCGAAGGAGGGCGCGGGCGGAGGCCGCAGGTTCCTGCACCAGCGGCGAGGTTGGCGCCGGCTGCGAGGCCGGTGGCATCTGGGCGGGCACGGCCGGCGGCAGCTCCGGACCCGCCAGAGGGATAACGGCCTCTGCTGCCACGGTCGGCACGAGGTCCATGGTGACGAGTTCGGGAACAGCCTCTGCCAGAACTGACCCAGCCGTCGTCGGGGCAGGTGGCGCCCGCTCCGCCGGCACCGCGGACAGGATCTCACGGCGTGCGGCCAGGGCCGTTTCTTCCGGCTGAGCAGCGGCGACGGTGTCGAGGCTGCTGAGCTGCCTCCACGCGATGGTCGCGGAGACCGCGAAGAGCGAGAGCGCCCCCGCGCAGGCCATGAGCAGGAAGCGGGGCCGGATGGGGAGGGCGTCTTCTTCCATGGGATTCCCTTTGTCGGGGAATTCCTAGCCAGCCTCACGGCGTCGTGAAAGCAATTTCGCGATCAGTTGATCAATTTAGGACGGCACCTCCATCTTCACCAGCTCCATCCCGTCCTCGACCAAGTCCCCTACCTGGCAGAGGACGGCGGAGACCCGGCCAGATGCAGGAGCGGTAATCCGCATCTGAACCTTCATCGCCTCGAGCACGAGGAGGACGGCCCCGCGGGGCAGGTCTTGCCCCGGCTGCACCAGCACCTCAAGCACCTTACCGGGCATGGGCGCCAGGATCCGCCCGGCCGCTGGACCCTCGCCGCCGGCCGGGAGGCGCGGATCGACATAACGCAGGGCATGGGCACCGCCATTCAGGAAGACGGTGATGCGGTCACCCCGCCGTAGCACACGCGGTCGCGTGGCATCACCGTCGATGCGCAGCGCGATGGTGCCATCCGCTTCCTCCCGCCCCTCCACCTCCACCGGGCCGTCCGACAGGTCGAGGCGGAAGCCACCCGCGTGGGGATGAGCCCGCAGCGTGCGGGTGGCGCCCTCGTCCTCGAGGAGGAAATCCTGGTGTCCATCGCCATTCAGCCGCCAGGCGGTGGCGGCGCCCCAGGGGGAGTGGGGATCCGCCACATCGGCCGGGGCCCGGGCGCCGAGATCGAGCAGAAGCCGCGCGACCGCGGCGGCGAGGGCCGCGCGCGGAGCGGGGCGGGCAGGGGGCAGGAGCTCCGCCGCGTGGCGCGCGATGAAGCCGGTGTCTAGCTCACCGTACCGGAAGGCCGGGTGCGCCGCGATCGCCCCCAGCAGGGCCAGATTAGTCGCGGGTCCCGTGATTTCGGTCGCGGCGAGGGCACGCGAAAGCCGCCGGACAGCCGCCTCCCGGTCCGGACCGTGCACGATGAGCTTCGCGATCATTGGGTCGTAGTGGATGGTGACCGCGTCGCCTTCACGGATGCCGGTGTCCACGCGCACGCCCGGCTGCTCCAGCGGGAAGCGCAGGTGGTCCACGCGGCCGATGGAGGGCGCGAAGTCCCGCGCCGGGTCCTCGGCATAGAGCCGCACCTCGATGGCGTGCCCGCCGATGCGGAGAGCATCCTGGGTGAGGGGGAGGGGTTGGCCCGCCGCCACCCGAAGCTGCCACTCCACCAGATCCTGGCCGGTGATCGCCTCCGTGACCGGGTGCTCCACCTGCAGCCGGGTGTTCATCTCCATGAAGTGGAAGGCGTCGCCTTCGGCGATGAACTCCACGGTGCCGGCACCGACGTAGCCGATCGCCCTTGCGGCATCGCAGGCGGCGCGCCCCATGGCCTCGCGCCGGGCGGGGTCCATGCCGGGAGCAGGGGCCTCCTCCACTACCTTCTGGTGGCGGCGCTGGATGGAGCAGTCGCGCTCGAAGAGGTGGACGGTGCTGCCCAGGCTGTCGGCGAAGACCTGCACCTCGATGTGCCGCGGGCGGGTGAGATAGCGCTCCAGCAGGACGTGATCGTCGCCGAAGGAGGAGCGCGCCTCGCCTTTGGCGAGCGCCAACCCCTCCTCAAGCCCGGCGGCCGCTTCCACGATCCGCATGCCCTTGCCGCCCCCGCCGGCGCTGGCCTTGATCAGCAGCGGATAGCCGATGCGCTCGGCCGCTTTGCGCAGCGTGTCCGGCGACTGGTCCTCGCCGTGGTAGCCTGGCACCAGCGGCACACCGGCACGCTCCATCAGCGCCTTGGCGGCCGATTTCGAGCCCATGGCACGGATGGCTGAGGGCGGCGGGCCGATGAAGACGATGCCGGCCGCTGCGCAAGCCTCCGCGAACTCCGCATTCTCCGAGAGGAAGCCATAGCCGGGGTGGATGGCCTCCGCGCCCGAGGCACGTGCGGCCGCGATGATGGAGTCGATGCGCAGGTAGCTCTCCCGCGCCGGCGCCGGGCCCAGGTGGCGGGATTCATCGGCCATGGCGACGTGCATCGCATCCGCATCCGCGTCGGAATGCACGGCCACGGTGCGGATGCCCATGCGGCGGGCGGTGCGAATGACGCGGCAGGCGATCTCGCCGCGATTGGCAATCAGGATCGTGCTGAACATGACCGTCACATCCGGAACAGGCCGAAGCCCGGCTTGCGATCGGCCCAGGACTCGATGGGCGCGTTCAGCGCGGCGCTGATGGAGAGGGCGAGCACGATCCGCGTATCGGCGGGATCGATGATGCCATCGTCCCACAACCGTGCGGTGGCGTAGTAGGGACTTCCCTGCGTCTCGTACTGCTCGCGCAGCGGCGCCTTGAAGCGCTCCTCCTCCTCGGCCGTCCAGGTGCCACCGCGGGCCTCGATGGCGTCGCGCCGGATGGTGGAGAGGACGGAGGCCGCCTGCTCCCCGCCCATCACGCCGATCCGCGCGTTCGGCCACATGAAGAGGAAACGGGGCGAGTAGGCGCGGCCGCACATGCCGTAATTACCCGCCCCGAAGCTGCCGCCGATCACCACGGTGAACTTCGGCACCGTCGCGGTCGCCACCGCTGTCACCAGCTTCGCGCCATCCTTGGCAATGCCGCCGCTCTCGTACTTCCGGCCCACCATGAAGCCCGTGATGTTCTGCAGGAAGACGAGCGGGATGCCGCGCTGGCAGCACAGCTCGATGAAATGCGCTCCCTTCTGCGCGCTTTCCGAGAAGAGCACGCCGTTGTTGGCAAGGATGCCCACGGGATAGCCGTGCAGCCGCGCGAAGCCGGTGACGAGGGTGGGGCCGTAGAGCGGCTTGAACTCGTCGAACTCCGAGGCGTCCACCAGCCGAGCGATCACCTCCCGCACGTCATAGGGCTGGCGCAGGTCTGCCGGGATCAGCCCGTGAATATCCTGCGGGTCGTAGGCCGGCGGCCGCGGCGGCGCGATATCGAGCGAGACGGACTTCCGCGTGTTCAGCCCCGCCACGATACGCCTCGCGATGCCGAGCGCGTGGGCATCATTCTCGGCCATGTGGTCCGTCACGCCGGAGATGCGGGAATGCACCTCCGCGCCGCCGAGGTCCTCGGCCGAGACGACCTCGCCGGTGGCGGCTTTCACCAGCGGCGGCCCGGCAAGGAAGATGGTGCCCTGGTTCCGCACGATGACGCTCTGGTCGGACATGGCCGGCACATAGGCGCCGCCCGCGGTGCAGCTTCCCATCACCACCGCGATCTGCGGGATGCCCTTCGCGGACATGTTCGCCTGGTTGAAGAAGATCCGCCCGAAATGGTCGCGATCGGGGAAGACCTCGTCCTGATTCGGCAGGTTCGCGCCGCCGGAATCCACGAGGTAGAGGCAGGGCAGGCGGTTCCCCTCGGCGATCTCCTGTGCGCGGAGATGCTTTTTCACCGTCAGCGGGAAATAGGTGCCGCCCTTCACCGTGGCGTCGTTCGCCACGATCATGCATTCGCGCCCTTCGACGCGGCCGATGCCCGTGATGAGCCCGGCGGAGGGCACCTCGTCGTTATAGAGCCCCCCGGCCGCAAGCTGCCCAATCTCGAGGAAGGGCGACGCGGGGTCGATGAGCGTGCGCACGCGATCGCGCGGCAGCAGCTTGCCGCGGGAGAGGTGCTTCTCCCGCGCCGGCTCGCCGCCGCCCTGGCGCACACGGTCCGCCCGCGCGCGCAGGTCCTCGACCAGCGCGCGCATCCGCCCCGCGTTCTCCGCGAACTCCGGGGAGCGTGTGTCGAGGGCCGTGGGAAGCGCCGGCATCACGCGGTCTCGGCGAATAGCTCGCGCCCGATCAGCATTCGCCGGATCTCGCTCGTGCCGGCGCCAATCTCGTAGAGCTTTGCGTCGCGCAGCAGGCGGCCGGTGGGATAGTCGTTGATGTAGCCGTTGCCGCCCAGTGCCTGGATCGCCTCCAGCGCCATCCAGGTGGCCTTCTCCGCGGCGTAGAGGATGGCGCCCGCCGCGTCCTTCCGCGTCGTCTGCCCGCGGTCGCAGGCCTTCGCCACGGTGTAGACATAGGCCTTGGCCGCGGACATCACCGTGTACATGTCGGCGATCTTGCCCTGCATGAGCTGGAACTCGCCGATCGCTTGGCCGAACTGCTTCCTGTCGTGGACATAGGGCAGGACGATATCCAGGCAGGCCTGCATGATGCCCAGCGGGCCGGCGGCCAGCACGGCGCGTTCGTAGTCGAGGCCGCTCATCAGCACGTTCACGCCGCGGCCCTCGCTCCCGAGCAGGTTCTCGGCAGGAACCTCGCAATCCTCGAAGACCAGCTCCCCGGTGTTGGAGCCGCGCATGCCCAGCTTGTCGAGCTTCTGCGCGGTGGAGAAGCCCTTGAAGCCGCGCTCGATGAGGAAGGCCGTGATGCCGCGCGGCCCCGCCTCGGGATCGGTCTTGGCATAGACCACCAGTACGTCCGCGTCGGGCCCGTTGGTGATCCAGAACTTCCCGCCGTTGAGGATGTAGCGATCGCCCCGCCGCTCGGCGCGCGTGCGCATCCCCACCACGTCCGAGCCCGCGCCCGGTTCGCTCATCGCGAGCGCGCCGACATGCTCCCCACTGATCAGCTTAGGAAGGTAACGCGCCTTCTGCTCCGCATTCCCGTTCCGCGCGATCTGGTTCACGCAGAGGTTCGAGTGCGCCCCATAGGAGAGGCCGACGCTGGCCGAGGCCCGGCTCACCTCTTCCATCGCCACGCAGTGCTCGAGATAGCCCATGCCGGCGCCGCCATATTCCTCGGGCGCGGTGATGCCGAGCAGGCCGAGGTCGCCGAACTTGCGCCAGAGATCGGCCGGAAAGTCGTTGCTGCGGTCGATCTCGGCGGCGCGCGGCGCGATCTCGCGGGCGGCGAAGGCGGCGACCTGGTCCCGCAGCGCATCGGCGGTCTCGCCGAGATAGTAGTCGAGGCCCCTGAAGCCGGTGAGGCTGTTGCTCATGCCGTTCCCTCTGTCCCGCTCAGACGGCGGGTAGAGGGAACGGTATAAGTCAGGACTGCTGACCGCAAGCGCCGCGGCGGGCGGCCATCAGCAGTCGCTCGGGCGTCGCCGGCAAGTCCAGCCGGTCCACGCCCGCGGCGTCCCGCAGCGCGTTCCAGACAGCCGTTGCCAGCATCACCGGCGGCTCGCCCACGGCCTTGGAGCGGAAGACCGTGTCGGCCCGAGCCGGCGCGCCCTCCAGCAGCCGCACGTTCATCACGGCCGGGACGTCGCGCGAGCCCGGGACCTTGTAGGTGGAGGGGCCGAGGGTCCGGAGTCGGCCCTGGTCGTCCCACCACAGCTCCTCGCAGGTGAGATAGCCCAGGCCCTGCACGAAGGCGCCCTCGATCTGCCCACGGTCCACGGCCGGGTTGAGGGAGCGGCCGCAGTCCTGCACCAGGTCCGTCCGGATCATCCGGTGCTCGCCGGTCAGCAGGTCCAGCTCCACCTCCGCGACGGCGGCGCCGTAGGAAAAGTAGAAATAGGGCTCGCCCTTCAGCGCCACGGGGTCCCAGTGCAGCCCGGGCGTCCGGTAGAAGCCGGTGGAGGAAAGCGAGACGCGCGCCTGGACGCAGCGATGCGCCAGCTCGCCGAAGCGCATCCGGTGGTTGCCGGCGAAGACCTCATCGTCCTCAAAGGCGATTTCCTCCGGCCGCACGCCCCATTCCGTTGCGGCGAGTTCCGCCATGCGGGTGCGGATGGTGGTCGCCGCGATCTGCGCGGCCCAGCCATTGAGGTCGGAGCCGGTGCTGGCGGCGGTCGGCGCCGTGTTCGGCACCTCCGCCGTGCTCGTCGCGGTGATCCGCACCCGCTCGACCGGCACGCCAAAGACACCGGCGACGACCTGGGCGATCTTGATGAACAGCCCCTGGCCCATCTCCGTGCCGCCATGGTTCAGCCGGATCGAGCCGTCCTCGTAAACGTGGACGAGGGCGCCCGCCTGGTTCATCGACAGGATGCCGAAGGAGATGCCGAAGGCGAGGACGAAGCTGCCGAGGCCGCGCTTCACCACCTCGTTCCGCGCGTTGAAGGCGTCCACCTCCGCGCGCCGCCGGGCCCAGTCGGCGCCGTCGCGGCACTCCGCCCAGACGCGGCGAAGGAGGTCGCCCTCCAGCTTCTGACCATAGGGCGTCGCGTCGTCGTTTTCCCCGCCCGCGAGGTTGCGCTCCCGCACCGCCTCCTGGGTGATGCCAAGGCTGCGGGCGATGCGGTGGGTCACATCTTCCATCAGCAGCACGCCCTGCGGCCCGCCGAAGCCGCGGAAGGCGGTGTTGCTCACCGTGTTCGTCTTGCAGGCCGCGCCGAAGATCCGCACGGCCGGCACGTCAAGGCAGTTCAGCGCGTGGGTGACGGAGCGGAACACCACGCCCGCCGAAAGATCCACGCTGTGCCCGCCATCGGCCGCGAGCGTGGCATCGAGCGCGAGAATGCGGCCCGTCTCGTCGCACCCTGCTTCCCAGCGGAAGAGCATCGGATGGCGCTTCCCGGTTGCGGCCATGTCCTGCTTGCGCCCGAGGCGCAGCTTCACCGGCCGCCCGGTCCGCCGCGCCGCCAGTGCCGCGCAGGCCGCCACCCAGGAGGCGTTGCTCTCCTTCCCCCCGAAGCCGCCGCCCAGCCGCCGCACTTGCACGGAGATCCGGTTGTGGTCGCAGCCGAGAATGCGTGCCGAGATGTGCTGCACCTCCGTCGGGTGCTGGGTGGAGGAGTGGATGACGAGGTCCCCGTCCTCCCCCGGAACGGCGAGGGCGATCTGCCCCTCCAGGTAGAAGTGCTCCTGCCCGCCCGCATGGAAGGTGCCGGAAAGGCGGCGCGGCGCGGCGGCAATGGCGGCCGGCGCGTCGCCGCGCGTCATCACGCTCGGCGGCATCAGGAAGGCGCCTGAGTCGAGCGCCTCCTCGACCGAGAGCACCGGGCGGAGCGATTCGATCTCGGGCCGCACGGCGGCGGCGCCGGCGAGCGCCGCGTCGCGCGTCTCGCCGACCACGATGGCGAGCGGCTGGCCCCAGTACTCTACCAGCCCCTCGGCCAGCATGTGTTCCTGCGGCCGACGCGCCTGGGCGATATCGTTCCGGCCGGGGATGTCGCCTGGCCCGATCGCCGCCACCACGCCGGGCACCGCCAGCGCCGGGGAGAGGTCGATCGGCGCCAGCCGTCCATGTGCCACCGGCGAGAGCACGAGCGCCGCGTGCAGCAGGCCCGCGGGGATCGGCAGGTCGTCGGTGAAGCGTGCCTCGCCGGTTGTGTGCTTCAGCGCGCTGTCCTGGCGGAGCGACGCGCCGGGGCCGGAAAGGTCGCGGCCGAGATGGTGAAGGGGGGTGTCCATCACGCGGCCTCCGCCTGGCGGTGCCAGAGCCTTCGGAGAAGGTTGCCCGCAGCCAGCCGCCGGTACTCCGCGCTCGCGCGGAGGTCGGAAAGGGGCGCGATGGCCGCTTCCAGCGCAGCGGCCGCCGCCTCCACGGTCTCTCGTTTCCAGGGCTGGCCGAGGAGTGCGACCTCGGCCGGGGCGCAGCGCTCCGCCCGCGGTCCCGTGCCGCCCAGTGCGATCCGCGCCAGCGCGACCCGCCCCCGCTCCAGCCGGATCACGGCCGAGAGCCCGACCGTCGTGATGTCCTGGTCCGGCCGCTTGGATAGCTTCTCCGCCACGAAGAGGGCGCCCGCGGGGGGGCGGGGAATCAGGACGTCCTGGATCACCTCGCCGGACTGCAGGGCATTGGTGCGGTAGCCCGTGAGGAATTCCTCTACCGCCATCTCGCGCGTCCCTTCCGGCCCAACGAGGCGGAGCGTGGCACCAAGCGCGAGCAGCGGCGGTAGTGCGTCGCCGATCGGGGAAGCGGTGCCGAGATTGCCCCCGATCGTTCCCATGCCCCGGATCTGGCGCGAGCCGAGGCGCCGCAGCAGCCCTGCGAACGGCGCCATGGCGGGGTCCGCCGCACAGGCCGCGAGCAGCCGCCGGTAGCTCGCCGCAGCCCCGACGCGCAGACCTTCCGGCCCCGCCTCCAGCCCGTTCAGCTCGGGTACGTCGGAGAGGCAGATCACCAGCGCCGGCGCCTCCCGCTTCTCGGAGACGCGCAGGCCCAGATCGGTGCCGCCCGAGAGCAGCCAGGCGTCGGGATGCGCGGCGCGCAGGGCGAGAAGCGCCTCCAGCGTTGCCGGGCGATGGAATACCTGCCCAGCCGCCTCCAGCCGCGTGGCCAAGCCGGAGGGCGCGGGCGCGGGCGCAGCGCCGTCGTCATGCAGCCCGCCGATGGCCTCGACAATCGGTCGATAACCCGTGCAGCGGCAGAGATTACCCGCCAGTGCGTCGTGCACGTCGCCGCCCTCGCGCGAATGGGCCCAGGCGGTCATGACGATGCCGGGGGTGCAGAAGCCGCATTGGGTGGCATCTGCCTCGGCCAGGGCGCGCTGAATGGGGTGCGGCGCCGCAGGGCTGCCCAGCCCCTCCACCGTCCGCAGCGCGCGCCCGTGCACCTGGCCGAGCATCGCGAGGCAGGCGTTGACGGGCACGCGGGCGCCGTCCGCCTCCTCGATCACGACGGTGCAGGCGCCGCAGTCGCCCTCCGCACAGCCCTCCTTCGTGCCGGTCAGCCCGGCAGGGCCGCGCAACCAGTCGAGCAGCGTCATGGTGGGGGAAGTGCCCGGCGGCAGCGCGCGGTGCGTGCCGTTCAGGGTGAAGACGATGGGGCCGGTGGTCATGCCCGGGAGTTTAGCAAGCCGCGGGCCGCGGGCCAGCGGCGGCCGTCCACCGGGGCGTCAGGCCCCCGGCAGGCGCGCCAGCGCGGCGGTCAGGTCCTCGGGCGCATAGGGCTTGGCCAGGACCGGGATGCCCGCCAGCCGCTGCGGCAGGCCCGCCGCGCCGTAGCCGGAGGCCACCACGAAGGGCACCTCCATGCGCAGCAGGGCGTCTGCCACCGGTTCCGAGGTCTCGCCCGCCAGGTTCAGGTCCAGCACCGCCAGATCGGGCTTGTCCTGCTCCAGCATGGCCAGGGCTTCGGCCACAGTGGCAACGGGGCCGAGAACCACGACGCCTGCATCGGCGAGCGTATCCTCGACCAGCATAGCAACCAGCGTCTCGTCCTCAACAACCAGGACCCGTCGTCCGGTCAGGCTCGCCATTCAGGCAGTCTCCGTCGGTTGCTTTTCCGCGCTGAACGCGGCGTTAAGCATCGGCGTGGCCTCAGGCCGCCCCCCTGTCAAGGGTGGCGGGGAGGAGACCCGAGGGGGATAACGGAAGGTTCAGTCCGCGTACTGCCCGGCCGCCTGGATGATCGGCCGCCACTTGGCGATGTCGGCCTGCCAGTAGGCGCGGTGGGCCTCCGGCGTCGCGCGCTCCTGGCTCACCGGGGCGGTGCCCAGCTCGGCGAAGCGGGCAACGAGCCGCTCGTCCCGCAGTGCCCCCTGCAGGGAACGGGAAAGGCGATTCAGAATGGCGGCGTCCGTGCCCTTAGGCGCGTAGAGGCCGTGCCAGACCGAAACCTCGAAGCCCGGCAGACCGGCCTCGGCGGCCGTGGGCAGCTCCGGTAGGGCGGCGTTGCGCTCGTTGGTCGTGACGGCGAAGGCGCGCACGGCGCCGGAGCGGATCTGCTGCGTCGTGTTGGTGGTCTGGTCGCACATCAGGTCCACCGTGCCGCCGATGAGGTCGGTCATGGCGGGGCCGGTGCCGCGGTAGGGAATGGTCGTCACCTGGGTCTGCACCGCCGACTGGAGCAGCAGGCCGCAGAGGTGCGAGGCCGCGCCGACGCCGGCATTGGCGAGGTTGATGCTCTGCTTCTGCTCTCGGATCACCCTCACCATCTCGGCGAGGTTGGCGGCCGGGAAGTCCTTCTTCGCGATGATCGTCATCGGCACCTCGGTGACGAGGCCGATCGGCTCGAAGCCGTTCACCGGGTCATAGGCGAGGCGGCGGTAGAGCGTGGGGGTGGTGCCCATGCCGATGTGGTGCAGCAGCAGGGTATAGCCGTCCGGCCGCGCCTGGGCGACGCGCTGGGCGCCGAGCGTGCCGCCCGCGCCGCCGACATTCTCCACCACCACGGGTTGGCCGAGGTCGCGGGACATGAGTTCCGCCACAAGGCGCGTCACCACGTCGGTCGGCCCGCCGGCGGCGAAGGGAACGATGACGCTGATCGGCCGGTTCGGATAGCCGGCCTGGGCCCTTGCCAACCCCGGCAGCAGGGTGGTCGTGCCAAGGGCGGTGGCAAGCGCCAGGGCGCGGCGGCGCGTCAGCTGATTCATGAACCCGGGGTTCCCTCTTTATTGCAGGCAGGAAAGATAACGGGGCGGTCGCAGAAATGCGACTGCCCTGTCAAGCCTGACGTAAAGGTCCCCTGGCCGCGCTCAGGAATCCATCTTCAGCGCGGCGATGAAGGCGCTCTGCGGGATCTCCACCTTGCCGAACTGCCGCATGCGCTTCTTGCCCTCCTTCTGCTTGTCGAGGAGCTTGCGCTTGCGGGAGA
Organism: Roseomonas aerilata DSM 19363; assembly: GCF_000711725.1. GTDB lineage: Bacteria > Pseudomonadota > Alphaproteobacteria > Acetobacterales > Acetobacteraceae > Roseomonas > Roseomonas aerilata. Next base: position 37,271 of record NZ_JONP01000020.1, read on the forward strand.
TGTCGCCGCCGTAGCACTTCGCCGTCACGTCCTTGGACATCGCGCCGATCGTCTCGCGCGCGATCACGCGGCCGCCGATCGCCGCCTGGATGGGGATCTTGAAGAGCTGGCGGGGGATGAGGTCCTTCAGCTTCTCGCAGATCGAGCGCCCGCGCCGCTCCGCCTGGCTACGGTGCGCCATGAAGGAGAGGGCATCCACCGGCTCGTTGTTCACGAGGATGCTGATCTTCACGAGGTCGCCCTCCTCGTAGCCGTCCATCTGGTAGTCGAAGGAGGCGTAGCCGCGGGAGATCGACTTCAGCCGGTCGTAGAAGTCGAAGACCACCTCGTTCAGCGGCAGGCGGTACACGGCCATGGCGCGGGTGCCGACATAGGTCAGCTCCACCTGCTGGCCGCGCCGCTCGCTGCACAGGGTCAGGATGTTGCCCAGGTACTCGTCGGGCACGAAGATCGTCGCCTTGATCCAGGGCTCCTGGATGCTGTCGATCAGCGTCGGGTCCGGCATGTCCGCGGGGTTGTGCAGCTCCCGCTCCACGCCGCTGTTCATCCGCATCTTGTAGACGACCGAGGGCGCGGTCGCGATGAGGTCGAGGTCGAACTCGCGCGACAGACGCTCCTGGATGATCTCAAGGTGCAGCAGGCCGAGGAAGCCGCAGCGGTAGCCGAAGCCGAGCGCCGCCGAGCTCTCCGCCTCGAAGTGGAAGGAGCTGTCGTTCAGCCGCAGCTTGGCCAGGCTGTCCCGCAGTTTCTCGAAGTCGTCGGCATCGACGGGGTAGAGGCCGCACCACACCACCGGGATGGAGGGCTTGAAGCCCGCCAGCGGCTCGGCCGCCGGGCGGCGGTCGTCGGTGATGGTGTCGCCGACATTGGTGTCCGCCACGGTTTTGATCGCGGCGTTGATGTAGCCCATCTCGCCCGGCCCGAGCGATTCGACCCCCTGCATCTTCGGCCTGAAGACGCCGACGTGCTCGATGACATGGGTGGAGCCCGCCGCCATCATCCGGATCTTCTGCCCCTTGCGGAGCCGCCCCTCCTTCACCCGCACGAGGATGACGACGCCGAGATAGGGGTCGTACCAGCTGTCCACCAGCAGCGCCTGGGTCGGCGCCTCGGCGTCGCCCTTCGGCGGGGGCAGGCGGGTGACGATGGCCTCCAGCACGCCCTCGATGTTCAGCCCGGTCTTGGCGGAGATCATCACGGCATCATCCGCCGGCAGGCCGATCACGTCCTCGATCTGCTGCTTCACCCGATCGGGTTCCGCCGCCGGCAGGTCCACCTTGTTCAGGATCGGGACGATCTCGTGTCCCGCGTCCAACGCCTGGTAGACATTGGCCAGCGTCTGCGCCTCCACGCCCTGGGAGGCATCCACCACGAGCAGGCTGCCCTCGCAGGCGGCAAGGCTGCGCGAGACCTCGTAGGCGAAGTCCACGTGGCCGGGCGTGTCCATGAGGTTCAGGACGTAGTCGAGCCCGTCCTTCGCCCTGTAGTCGAGGCGCACGGTCTGCGCCTTGATGGTGATCCCGCGCTCCTTCTCGATCTCCATGTTGTCGAGCACCTGTTCCGTCATCTCGCGGGCGGAGAGGCCCCCGGTGAGCTGGATCAGGCGGTCGGCGAGCGTGGATTTCCCGTGGTCGATATGCGCGATGATCGAGAAGTTGCGGATACGGTCGAGCGGCGTGTCGGGCATGTGGTTCCGGTGGCGGCGGGGGAGGCGCGGCTGGCCCGCACGTTCTTCCGGGGTCAGATAAGGCAGCCGGGCCCCGGGACCAAGCGCTGCCTTTCCTCTTGCCATCGGCCAACAGCATTCGATATAGGTTTCGATATATCTAAACCCTATCGGAGAGCTTCATGTTTCCCCATTTCCTCCGCGGCTCCTGGGACCCCGGCCGCCGCTTCCACCGCGACGGCCCGTTTTCCGGCCGCCATGAGCACCAAGGCCACCACCGCCGTGGCCGCCACGGCGGGCGCTTCTTCGAGACGGGCGACCTTCGCCTCGTCATCCTGCGGCTGATCGCCGAGCGCCCGCGCCACGGCTACGAGCTGATCAAGGCGATCGAGGAGCGGCTTTCCGGCGCCTATTCGCCGAGCCCCGGCGTGGTCTACCCGACCCTCACGCTCCTCGAGGAACTCGGCCAGATCGCCGTCGCCAGCACCGAGGGCGGCCGCAAGCTCTACGCAGTGACGCCCGAGGGCGAGCGCGTGCTGGCCGAGAGCAAGGGAGAGGCCGACGCCCTCTTCGCGCGCATGGACGCGGCGGCCGGCGGCCGGGCGGACGGCTCCGCCCTTCAGGCGGTGCGCGCCATGCACAACCTGAAGATGGCGCTCCGCCTCCGCCTCTCGCGCGGTGCCCTCTCGGAGGAACAACTCCGGCGCATCGTTTCCCTCATCGACCAGGCGGCCGTGGAGGTAGAGCGGGTATGACCGACGCCATCCCCGAGGCGCGGCTGGGCCGCCGCGTCCGCCACGAGCTGCGCCGCCGCGTGCTGGAGGTGCGGCGGGTGGAGCACCTCACCCCCCGCATGCTCCGCGTCACCCTCGGCGGCGCCGACCTGGAGGGCTTTCACAGCGCCTCCTTCGACGACCATATGAAGCTCTTCCTTCCCGTCCCGGGGCAGGACGAGCCGAGCATGCCGGTGATGGGGCCGAACGGTCCCGTCTTCGCGGAGGGCGCGCCGCGCTCGCCCGCACGGGACTACACTCCGCGCCGCCACGATCCGGTGCAGGGCGAGCTGGCGGTCGACTTTGCCCTCCACGCCGAGGGGCCGGCAACCGAGTGGGCCGCTGCCGTCAGACCGGGCGCGAAGCTCGGCGTGGGCGGCCCGCGCGGCTCCTTCGTCCTCCCCGACGACCTCGACTGGTACATCCTGGCCGGGGACGAGACCGCGCTGCCCGCCATCGGGCGCCGCCTGGAGGAACTACCCGCGACCGCCCGAGTGACCGCCATTATCGAGGTGGCCGATGCCGCCGAGCGGCAGGACCTGCCCGCCCGCCCCGGCCTCGAGATCCACTGGCTGGAGCGCAACGGCGCCCCGGCGGGCGAGGCCGAACGCCTCGAAGCCGCGCTCTCCGCCATCGCTATCCCTCCCGGTGAGGGGCACGCCTGGGTCGCCTGCGAGTTGGAGGCTGCCCGGCGGCTGCGGCGCGTCCTGACGGAGCATCACGGCCTACCGAAGGAGCGGGTGAAGGCCGCGGGCTACTGGCGCCGGGGAGCGGCGGCCTCCCACGAGGTGGTAGGGGATTGAGGGGGCCTTACCGCCGCCCAAGCATGTGGAACTCCACGTTCGGCCGCAGGTCCGTCGCATTCGCCAACCGGTTAGACATGGAGAAGAAGGCGGCAATGGCGCCGATGTCCCAGGCCTCGTCCTCGGTGAAGCCGGCGGCGGCGAGGGCCGCGTGGTCCTCCTCACCGACCAGGTGGGACGCAGTCCCGACCTTCAGCGCGTAGTCCAGCATCGCGCGCTGGCGCGGCGGCAGCCCGGCCTTGCGGTAGTTCGTGGCGACGAGGTCCGCCACCAGCGGGTCCTTCGCCCGCACGCGCAGGATCGCGCCATGCGCCACCACGCAGTACTGGCAGGAATGCGCGGCGGAGACGGCCACGACGATCATCTCCCGCTCCGCCGCCGTCAGTCCCTCGCGCTTCTCCATGAGGGCGTCGTGATAGGCGACGAAGGCGCGGAACTCCGCCGGGCGGCGGGCGAGGAGGAGGAAGACGTTGGGCACGAAGCCCGCCTTCTCCTGCACGGCCAGGATCCGCTCCCGAATGTCCTCGGGCAGGGTGCCCAGCTCCGGCACCGGGTAGCGGAAGGGGCGGGGGGCGTCCTGCGCCATGGTCGAATCCTCCTGGGCGCCGGCGGGCGCGCGCAGGAGGGTTAGCACGGGCCGCTCAGCCCCGCAGCGTGGCCCCGGTCGCCTTGGTGACGGCCGCGACCACCTTGGCGACGGCGGCCTCGATCTCCGCATCCGTCAACGTGCGCTCGCGGGGCTGGAGAACCACCTCCAGCGCCAGCGAGACCTTGCCCTCCGGCAGGCGGTCGCCGTCGTAGCGGTCGAAGAGGGAGACCTCCGCGATCAGCGCCCGCTCCGCCCCGCGCGCGGCGCGGAGAAGGTTGTCGGCGGGGGTGGTCGCATCCACGAGGAAGGCGAGGTCGCGCCGCACCGGCTGGAAGGCCGGCAGCTCGGGCGCGGCCTTCTTCCGGCGCTTCGGCTCGGGGATCGAATCCAGCAGCACCTCGAAGGCGACTGCCGCCCCGTCGATGCCGAGCGCCGAGAGCACGCGCGGGTGCAGCTCCCCGAAGCGGGCAAGCGGCAGCTTCGGACCGCTCCGCAGCACGCCGGATCGGCCGGGATGATAGAAGCCCGGCGCATCCGTCGTCACGGTCAGGGCTGCAGGCGACAGGCCGAGGGCGAGAAGCACGGCCAGGGCATCGCCCTTCGCGTCCAGCGCGTCCACCGCGCGGGAGGGTTCCAGCGGGTGGCGCGGCGTGTGGCCCAGCCGAACGCCGGCGGCCGTGGCGAGCTGCCCCTCCGGCGCCGGTGAAACGTAGGAGGCGCCGATCTCGAAGAGCGCCACATCCGGAATGCCGCGCGCGAGGTTGCGCCCGGCCGCCAGCAACAGCGTCGCGACCGGCGTGGGCCGCATCTGGTCGAGATCGGCGGCGATCGGGTTCTCCACCCGCAGCGCCTCCGGCACCTCGCCGAAGAGGGCGGCGGTCGCGCGGGCGGTGAAGCCGTAGGTCACGGACTCGGCCAACCCGCGGGCGGCGAGCAGCCGCCGCGCAACGCCCGCGCGCGACTGCCGCGGGGTGAGGGAGGGCAGGGGCAGGGGGCTCGCCACTGGCAGCGAAACGGAGGGAATGGCGTCCAGCCCCTCCAGCCGCAGCACCTCCTCCAGCAGGTCGCACTCTGCCTCGATCGTCTCGACCCCTTCGGCCGCCGCCGCGGCGCGGGCCGGGTCCAGCCCTGGTTCCTGCGCCAGTTCCGTGCCGCCCGCCCGATAGGCAGACGCAGAGGAAGCGACGTCATTGCGCCAGGAGGGGACGGAGACGGTCACCGAAGCGTCATCGCGCGCGGTCAGCCCAAAGCCGAGCGCCTCCAGCGAGGACACAGCCTTGTCCGGCCCAATCGAGGAACCACCCAGCCCCGCGATGCGCTCGAAGCGCAGCGTCGCCTCGCGCTGCCAGGCGGGCTCGGCGCCGGCCTCCGAGATGCTGCTCGCCTCGCCGCCGCAGAGATCGATGATCATCCGCGTCGCGGCTTCCAGCATCGCGCGCTGGGCGGCGGGATCAAGGCCGCGCTCGTTCCGCGCGCGGGCGTCGCTGTGGACCTGATGCCGCCGTCCGGTGAGGGCGATGCGCACGGGGTCGAAGAGCGCGCACTCGATGAAGACCTCGCGCGTGCTCTCATCGCAGCCCGTCGTCTCACCGCCGACGATGGCGGCGAGGCTCTCCACGCCCGCCTCGTCGGCGATGACGATGTCCTCGGGCGTGGGGCGATAGGTCTTGCCGTTCAGCGCCAGGTACTCGTCGCCCTCGCGGCCAAGGCGCATCGTCAGCGTCTTCCCGCGCACCTTCGCCACATCGAAGACGTGCAGCGGGCGGCCGAGGTCGAAGGTGAAGAAGTTCGTCACGTCCACCAGCGCGTTGATCGGCCGCAGGCCGATGGCCGCCAGCCGGTCCTGCATCCACTGGGGGGAGGGCCCGTTCGTCACGCCCCGCACCGCGCGGCCGAGCACCTGGAGGCAGGCGCGGGGATCGTCGATCACCCACTCCAGCGGCGCCGGGTAGGCGGGCGCGACGGGCTCGGGGTTCCAGGGCTTGAGCGTGCCGATCCCGGCTGCCGCCAGGTCGCGCGCAACCCCGCGCACGGCCAGCGCGTCGCCGCGGTTCGGAGTCACGCTGATCTCGATCACGGGATCGCCGAGCTTCGCGTACTCCGCGTAGGAGGCGCCGACGGGCGCGTCCTCCGGCAGGTCCACGATGCCGCTGTGGTCGTCCCCCAGCCCCATCTCGCGGGAGGAGAGCAGCATCGCCTCGCTCTTCACGCCGCGGATCTCGCCGGCCTTCAGCGTGATGCCCGTGCCCGGCACGAAGGCGCCGGGAAGCGCGGCCACGGCCTTCATCCCCGTGCGCGCGTTCGGCGCACCGCAGACGACGGAGCGGATGGTGCCGTCGCCGATATCGACCTTCAGCGCGCGCAGGCGATCCGCATTCGGATGCTGCACCGCCTCCACCACATAGGCGATGCGGAAGGGAGCGAGGGCCGCCGCGCGGTCCTCCACGCCCTCTACCTCAAGCCCGATGGTGTTGAGCGTCGCCAGGATGCGCTCAAGCGGGGCGTCGGTGTCGAGATGGTCGCGCAGCCAGGAGAGGGTGAACTTCATGTCTCAGGCCGCGTCGTGCAGGGTGAAGGGGGAAAGCGGGCTGGTCGCGTAGTGGCGCAGCCAGCGAAGATCGGCCTCGTAGAAGGGCCGCAGGTCGGGGATGCCGTGCTTGAGCATGGTGATCCGCTCGATCCCCATGCCGAAGGCGAAGCCCTGCCACATGCGGGGATCGATCCCCGCATTGGCCAGCACCTTCGGGTGCACCATGCCGCTACCGAGGATTTCCAGCCAGTCGCCGCCCTGGCCCAGCTCGCCGGTCTTCCGGCTCCAGCCGATATCGACCTCCATTGAGGGCTCGGTGAAGGGGAAGTAGCTGGCACGGAAGCGCACCGGCAGGTCCGCGATGCCGAAGAAGGCGCGCAGGAAATCGACCAGCGTACCCTTGAGGTGGCCCATGTGGATGTCGCGGCCAATCACCAGCCCCTCCACCTGGTGGAACATCGGGGAGTGCGTGGCGTCATGGTCCGCGCGCCAGGTGCGGCCGGGCACGATCACGCGGATCGGCGGCTCCTGGGAGAGCATCGTGCGGATCTGCACGGGGCTGGTGTGGGTCCGCAGCACCGGGCGCCGGCCGCCCTCCTGCGCAGTCAGGTAGAAGGTGTCGTGGTCCTGCCGCGCCGGGTGGTGGTCGGGGATGTTGAGGGCGGAGAAGTTGTGCCAGTCGCCCTCGATGTCCGGCCCCTCGGCCACGGCAAAACCCATGGCGCCGAAGAGGGCGATCAGCTCCTCCATGGTGCGGGAGATCGGGTGGATGCTACCAGCCTCTGGGCCCGCGGGCGGTGTGGGGCGCGGGGGCAGGGAAACGTCCAGCCGCTCCGCCGCCAGCCGCGCGTCCAGCGCGAAGGCTTCCAGCATCACCCGGCGGTTCTCGAGGGCGCGCTCGATCTCGCCTTTGAGCACGTTCACCTCGGCGCCGCGCGCGCGGCGCTCATCGGGCGGCAGGGCGCCCAGGCCCTTCAGCAGCGCCGTCACCTGCCCGCTCTTGCCCAGGGCGGCCACGCGCACGGCGTCCAGCGCCCGCAGGTCCTCTGCGCCGGCCATCGCGGCCTCGATATCGGCGCGCAGCATGTCGAGGTCGTCAGCCATTCCCGAACCTGATCCTGATGGCGGCACGGATCGGCCGCGCCGGCGGGGGCCCCATATGCCAAGGGCCGCGCCGCCGGGGAATATCCCGGACAGCGCGGCCCCGGCGATCGTCTGCCTGAGGTCCCGGGGGACCTCCGCCTCGGCTTACTCCGCGGCCTGGGCCTGGGCCTGAGCGGGGAGGGCGCCCTTGGCCTTCTCCACCAGCGCGGCGAAGGAGGTGGGGTCGTCATAGGCGATGGTGGCCATCACCTTGCGGTCCAGCTCAATCCCGGCAGCCTTCAGCCCGGCGATGAAGCGGGAATAGACAATCCCGTTCTCGCGGCACGCTGCGTTGATGCGCTGGATCCACAGCCCGCGGAACTCGCGCTTCTTGTTGCGGCGGTCGCGGTAGGCGTACTGCAGCGCCTTCTCGACGCGCTCGAGCGCGGGGCGGAAGGCGGTGGAGGAACGGCCGACATAGCCCTTGGCGAGCTTGAGGACCTTCTTGTGACGGGCGTGGGCGGTTACGCCGCGCTTAACACGAGCCATTGCTGATCTCCCTCTCGCTTACCGGGGCAGGCCGTAGGGCAGCCAGGTCATCACCGTCTTCGCGTCCTGGTCGCGCAGGACCTGGTTGCCGCGGTTCTGGCGCTTCACCTTCTGCGAGCGGGCGGAGAGGTTGTGGCGCTTCTTGCCCGGGCCGGCGAGAACCTTGCCGGTGGCCGTGATCTTGAAGCGCTTCTTGGCCGAAGACGTCGTCTTCATCTTGGGCATTTCGGTCCTCCTCAGGTGGGGGATGGGACGGCCCCACCTTGCGCCGCCTCCTCGCGGGGGCGGGCCGCACCATGCGGCGGGGGCCGGGACCACGGCCGGGCAGCCCATCGAGGCCCGGGGCGCGTGGAGAGCGGGCGTATAGGGTAATGAAGGACCAGGGGCAAGGGCGAGGCGGCGATCCGGCGGATCCTGGCGTCCGCCCCCGCTCCGCGCGATGATGGGGCGCGATGATCGCCATCCTCTCCGACATCCACGCCAACCGGGAAGCCCTCTCGGCCTGCCTTGCCCACGCGGACAGCGCGGGCGCGACGCGCTTCGTCTTCCTCGGCGACATCGTCGGCTACGGCGCAGATCCCGCCTGGTGCCTCCGCACCGTGATGGACCGCATCGCCCACGGCGCCGTCGCCATCCTCGGCAACCACGACCAGGCGGTCTTCGCCCGCACCACCCGCATGAACGGCCGCGCCGCCGCCGCCATGGACTGGACGCGCGCCCAGCTCAGCCCCGATGCCGGGACGTTCCTGAGGACGCTGCCGCTGGAATACGCCGACGAGGACCGGCTCTTCGTCCATGCCGATGCTTCCGACCCGGCGAGCTGGCGCTACGTCACCGGCCCGCTGGAGGCCCGCCGCAGCTTCGAGGGCACGCCGGCGCGCGTGACGGTCTGCGGCCACGTCCATGTCCCCCGCCTCTTCGGCCTCACCGCGGCCGAGAAATGCACGGCCTTCACCCCCACGCCCGGCATGCCCGTGCCGCTTTCCCGCCCGCGCCGCTGGCTGGCCGTGGTCGGCTCGGTCGGCCAGCCGCGGGACGGCAACCCCGCCGCCGGCTACGCCCTGCTGGACCCCGACACGAGCGAGATGCGCTGGATGCGCGTGCCCTACGACGTGGAGGCCGCGGCCGAGAAGATCCGCCGCGCCGGCCTGCCGGAAAGCCTCGCCACCCGCCTCTTCACCGGGGACTGAGCCGCATGTCGCCGCGCCGCCCGCACCAGGGTGATGAGATCGACGGTTTCATCCTTGGCCGCCCGATCCACCAGGGCGGCATGGCCTCCATCTTCGAGGCGAGCCACCCCGGCCACGCCGTCCCCCTCCTGATGAAGCTGCCGCACCTGGAGGGCGGCGACCCCGCGCAGATCGTCTCTTTCGAGATGGAGCAGATGATCCTGCCCCGCCTCACCGGCCCGCACGTGCCCCGCTTCGTCGCCGCCGCCGGCTTCGAGCGGCAGCCCTATCTCGTCATGGAGCGTATTCCCGGCCCCTCGCTTCTCCTTCGCCTGCGAGAACTGCCACTCGCGATCGAGGAGGTGGCGCTGATCGGCGCCAAGGTGGCCGTCGCGCTGTCGGAGCTGCACCGCCAGCGCGTCTCGCACCTCGACGTGAAGCCGGCGAACATCCTCTTCCGCGACACGCCGGCGGCGGAGGCGGTGCTGGTCGATTTCGGCCTCTCCCACCACGGCCGCCTGCCGGACCTCATCGAGGAGGAGTTCCGTATCCCCTACGGCACCGCTCCTTACATGGCGCCCGAGCAAGCCATGGGCCAGCGGAACGACCCGCGGAGCGACCTCTTCGCCCTCGGCGTGCTGCTCTACCAGTTCACCACGGGCGCGCTGCCCTTCGGGGACCCGCAGCACATCGGCGGGGTGCGGCGCCGCCTCTGGCGCGACGCCGTGCCACCCCGGCGCCTGCGCCCGGAATGCCCGCCCTGGCTGCAGGAGGTGATCCTCCGCTGCCTTGAGGTCGATCCGGCCCGCCGCCACCCCACCGCCGCGCAGCTCGCCTTCGACCTGAACCACCCGGAGGCCGTGCGCCTCACCCCGCGCGCGGAGAAGAAACGGCGCGACGGCTGGCTGAAGGTGCTGGAGCGGCGGGTGAACCAGGACCGCTCCCCCCGCCAGGGCCGCCCGGCCGCCACCGCCCATGCGGCGCCCGTCGTGGTCGTGGCGGTGGACCTGCGCGAGCAGACCGCCCCTCTAGCTGAGGCCCTGCGCGCGAGCGTCGGCAATGTCCTCCGCACCCTGCCGGGCGCGCGGGTGGCCTGTGTGAACGTGCTGCTGGACGGCTACCTCGCCAGCGACCCGCTCCAGGACAACCGCGGCCGCTCCACCCGCGTGCAGCGACTTGTGGAACTGCGCCACTGGGCCGCGCCCCTGGGCCTGGAGGAGGGCCGCATCACCTTCCACGTGCTGGGGGGTTCCGGCGCCGCCGCGCCGCTGCTGGAATACGCCGAGGCGAATGGGGTGGACCATATCGTGATGGGTGCGCGGGCGAATTCGATGATGCGGACGATGCTCGGCTCCGTCTCCGGGGAGGTCGCGGCGAGGGCGCCGTGCAGCGTCACCGTCGTCCGCGCAAGGGAGGCGCAGCCATGACCCAGGAGGCCGAAACCGCCCTGAACCGTTGGGACCGGCGCTACCTGGGCCTCGCCGCCCATATCCGCGAGTGGTCGAAGGACCCGCGCGGCCGCGTCGGCGCCGTGCTGGTGGCGCCCGAGCTGAACCGCATCGTCGCCACCGGCTTCAATGGCTTTCCCAGTCGCGTGGAGGACGACGTGGACCGCCTCTCGGACAAGCCGCGCAAGCTCGAGATGATGGTTCATGCCGAGCAGTCCGCCCTTCTCTTCGCGGGGCGGGAGGCGCGGGGCTGCACGCTCTATGTCGTCGGCAAGCCCGTCTGCAACCACTGCGCGGTGCTCTCGATCCAGGCCGGGGTGCGTCGGGTGGTCGCGGCGCCGCCGCGCAACGGCACCACCTCGGAATGGGACCGGCGCGGCCACATCTCCGCGCGCCTCTTCGTCGAGGCCGGGCTTCGCTTCGACGCGGTGCCGGGCGACCTGCTCGCCACCCTCATGCCCGGGGAGGCCGGAGCCGCCGCCACCCTCGACCCCACGCCCACGCCCGCCGGCTAGCGGCGCCTTCCGGCGCGGCCCCCGGGCGCCTATATCGGCCCCGCGATGATCACCCCCTTCCGCAAGATGCACGGCCTCGGCAACGACTTCGTCGTGCTGGACGCCCGCGCGGCGTCCCTCCCCATCACGCCTGTGCGCGCCGCCGCCATCGCGGACCGGCACCGTGGCATCGGCTGCGACCAGCTCATCGTCATGGAGCCGGGCGGGGAGGGGGCGGATGTCTTCATGCGGATCCTCAACCCCGACGGCTCCGAATCGGGCGCCTGCGGCAACGCCACGCGCTGCGTCGCCGAACTGGCGATGGAGGGCGCCGACCTCGGCACGGCGACGGTTCGCACCCTGTTCGGAGACCTGCCCGCCGAGCGCCTTGCGGACGGCACCATCCGCGTGGACATGGGCTCCCCCCGCCTGGGCTGGCGCGACGTGCCGCTGGCCCGCGAGATGGACACGCTGCACCTGCCCCTCTCGGCCGGGGGCGCGGCCGATCCGGCGGCCCTTTCCATGGGCAACCCGCACGCCACCTTCTTCGTGCCCGACCTCGACGCGCTGGACATCTCGCGCCTAGGCCCGATGCTGGAGCACGACGCCCTCTTCCCCGAGCGCGCGAATATCGGCTTCGCGCAGGTTCTGGCCCCTGGCCACCTGCGCCTGATCGTCTGGGAGCGGGGCGCGGGGCTGACGCTTGCCTGCGGCTCCGGCGCCTGCGCGGCCCTGGTGAACGGCGTGCGGCGCGGCCTGCTGGCGCGCGAGGCGGTGGTCTCCCTGCCCGGCGGGGACCTGCGGATCGGCTGGCGCGATGACGGCCATGTGCTGATGGCCGGACCCACCGCCACGGCATTCACGGGCATGATCGACCTGGACGCCTTCCCGGCGTGAGGCACGCGGCGAGGAGGATGGGATGGCGCTGAAGGACCTGTGGGGCCGGTTCGTCAACCTGGTCACCGAACCCGAGAAGCCCCCGGCGACGGAACCCGAGCCCCCTCCTCCACCACCCCCTCCGGAGGAGGAGCCGCCGGTCCGGGAACCCGACGAGCCCGACCAGATCCCGGAGCCGGAACCGGGAATCGGCGACCCGCCAGCCTCCCCACCGCCGGTCACGGCGGCCCTGCCCGGGCATCTCCTGCCCTCCGTGCCCGGCGTTCCCGGCTTCACGCCGCCCACCCCCGCGCCCCTGCCGGCCGAGGAGGGCGAGTTTCCTCGCGCGCCCCGCCCGGCCATGCCCGGCATCCCCGAGGAGCCGCCCGTCGAGGGGCCCAAGCCGGAGATCGTCGAGGAGAGGCTGCCGGAAGAGCCCGAGTCCTTCGCGCCGGCGCCCGCCACGGGCGGCTTCTTCTCCCGCCTGAAGGCCGGCCTCTCCCGCTCCACCGCACGCCTCACCGAGAACCTCACCGGCCTTTTCCGCAAGCGCCGTCTGGATGACGAGGCGCTGGAGGAGCTTGAGGAAACCCTCATCGCCGCCGATCTCGGCCTGCCCGCCGCCCAGCGCATCGTCGCCGGCTTCCGCCGCACGCGCTTCGGCAAGGAGGTGGGGGAGGACGAGGTGAAGGCCGCACTGGCCGAGGAGATCGCGGAGATCCTCGGCCCCATCGCCCAGCCCTTCGAGCCTGACTGGGACCGCAAGCCCTATGTCGTGCTCGTCGTCGGTGTGAACGGCACGGGCAAGACCACCACCATCGCCAAGCTGGCGCAGAATTTCCGGGCGGAGGGCCGCAGCGTGATGATGGCCGCCGGCGACACCTTCCGCGCCGCCGCCGTCGAGCAGCTCCAGATCTGGGGCGATCGCACCGGCAGCACCGTCGTCGCCCCGGTGAAGGAGGGCGCGGACGCCGCCGGCCTCGCGCACGAGGCCCTGCAGCGCGCCCGCGCCGAGGGCGCCGACATCCTCCTCATCGACACGGCCGGGCGCCTTCACAACAAGGCCGGGCTGATGGAGGAGCTGCGCAAGGTCGTTCGCGTGCTCCGCAAGCTCGACGCGGAGGTGCCGCACGCCGTGCTGCTGGTGCTGGATGCCACCACCGGCCAGAATGCCGTGCAGCAGTGCAAGGTGTTCCGCGAGATGGTGGACGTGACCGGATTGGTCGTGACGAAGCTGGACGGCTCCGCCAAGGGCGGGGTGGTGGTGGCGCTGGCGGAGGAGTTCGGCCTGCCCGTCCACGCCGTCGGCGTCGGCGAGACCGCGGCTGACCTCCGCCCCTTCGCCGCGCGCGACTACGCCCGCTCGCTGGTGGGCCTCTCCTGATGCGCGAAGTCCGTTGGGAGCGGCTGACCGCCCCCGAGATCGCGGAATGGGCCGCGCGGGACGCGGCCGTCATCCTGCCGGTGGCGGCGCTGGAACAGCACGGCCCGCACCTGCCCGTCTGGACCGACAGCCTCATCGGCCACGCCGCCGCCATCCGCGCCGCCGAGCTGGTGGCCGAGGACGCACCCGCTATCGTGCTGCCGCCGATGTGGCAGGGCATCAGCGAGCATCACCTGCCCTTCGGCGGCACGATCAGCCTCGACTTCCGCGCTATGCAGGCGGTGATCGCCTGCGTCGCCCGCTCCATCCGAGCCTGCGGCTTCCGCAAGCTGATGCTGTCCAACTCCCACGGCGGCAACATCGAGCCCTTGCAGGTCATCGCGCGCGAGCTGGGCGCTGAGACGGGCATGCCGGTGGTCGCCGTGACCATTCACCAGGCGGCCGCCGCAGCCATCGCCGGCATCCTCGAGACCCAGCCCGGCACCCAGCACGCCTGCGAGGCCGAGACGAGCCTGTGGATGGCGATCGAGCCCGAGGGAGTGCGGACGGACAAGATCGCCGGCGCCCTCTCCAACGGTGGGCCCTCAGTCGGCGGCAGCGCCTTCCAACGCTTCTGGTCCTTCGCCGAGCGTGCCCCCGGCACCGGCGTCCGAGGCGACCCGCGCGCGGCGACGCCGGAGAAGGGCGAGCGCATCCTGGCCGCCATCGCCGAGGCCCTGGCGCGCGGCCTGCGCGACAAGGCCCTCTGGGCCACGCCCGACGATGTGTGGACGGAAGGCCGAGCCCAAAGGGCGGGGTCCTAGTACGAGAAGGGGATCTCCAGCCGCGCCCCGGCCGCCGGGTCGCGGAAGAGGCGGTCCTGCCTCTCGGTGTAGCTGCTGTTTCCCCCGTCCTGCCGCCGGCTGTCCGGCAGGCTGCGCGGCTCGATCAGGTCGGGCCGAAGCCTGGTCACCTGGCGCTCCATCGGCGCGCTCGGCCCCACGATGGAGCGGTTGGGCATCGGCGCGACCTCCGCCTGCGGCGTGGCCGGGCGTGGCGGCAGCGTCGGCGCCTCGGCCACCGGCGGCGCCGGGTCACGCCGCGCGGCGCGGCGGCGCACCGGGCGGCGCCGGGCGGGGGCGGCCGGCGTTGCCTGGGCGGGCTCGGCCTGCACCAGGATGGGGACCGGCGCCAGATCGAGCTGGACCAGCCGGGCCGCGGGGGCCTGCGCGGCGGGCGCTCCCATGAGGAGGGCGGACAGGGCGAGGCCGACGATCATTCGGCACCTCCGACCATGGCGGCTCCGGGAAGCGGGCGGGTGCCGCGCGCGTCCTCGGGCGGGTTGAACACCGGGGGGCCGGGATGCCCGGCACCCTCCTTCCAAGCATGCAACGCCCAGCGGACGGTCGGGAAGGCGATTTCATCCCAGGGGATCTCATCCCAGGCGAAAACCCGGACATCGAGGCTTTCCGGCCCGGCCGCGAAGCCCGGCTCGGCCAGCCGGGCGCGGTACATGAGCTGAACCTGCCCGAGTCGCGCGATGGAATAGACCGCGAGCAGCCCTTCGAGCGCGATCCGCGCCCGCGCTTCCTCCCAGGCCTCGCGCCGGGCGCCTTCCTCCACCGTTTCATGCATTTCGAGGTAGCCGGCGGGGAGGGTCCAGAAGCCGTGCCGGGGTTCGATGGCCCGGCGGCAGAGAAGCACGCCGCCATCGGCCGCGACGACGGAGCCGACGACAATCTTCGGGTTCTCGTAGGCGACGAAGCCGCAGTCGCGGCAGGTCAGGCGCTCGCGGTCGTCGCCGTCATGCTGCACGAGATCGAATTGCGCGGCCATTGGCCGAGCATGCCGCCCGCTCTGGGGCGCCACAACCCCCTGTTGCCAGGGTTCACACGCGGAGGTCGAGCAGCGAGCCGCGCGGCAGGGGGGAGGTCGGCTTCGGCGGCACCGCATCGAGCAGGCGCTGTGCCGGGGCGGCCTGGGCGGCGCCCTCCGTCGTACGGGCAGGGGTGGCGCGGACCGGCCGCACGTCCCCGATCCCCGCGGCGCGGGATACATCCTGCGTGAAAGCGGCGAGGGAGTTGCTGCTGATCATGCGCAGGATGGTGCCGGAAAGGCGTGAATCCTCCCTTAACAGGCGGCGAGGGAGGGGAGCCGTGGCGCGGATGAGCATGGCCCAGCCTCGTCCACGCGGCCGTTAATACTCCAGCAACCTATGGCTGTATCTTGGGACCGATCAGGTGGGCCGCACCGGCGGCAGGCGCTGGCTTTCCAGGAAGTCGAGGCGCGCCATCAGGTCTTCGGCCCGGCAGAGCATCAGCGCACGAAGGCCGCTCCCCGCCGGTGCGTCCAGCTCCAGTTCCAGCACCCGCGTCCCCTCACCGACTTCGACCGGCAGGGCGGTTGCGAAATCGCCCTCTGGCGGAGCGGGGATGGTCGCGGAGCCCGATGCCGCACCGTCCGCGAGCAGGGACAGGCCGATCGGCGCGCGGCCTGCCCCGCGCAGCTCCAGATGAAGGCGCAGCGATCCGTCGGTGCCGGGCGGCAGGGGCAGCCGCAGCCGCGCCGGGCCGCCGAGCATCGGGGTTCCCCACCCCTCCGGCAGCAGCCAGCCCGACCCGTCGCGGATCATGTCCGAGAGGGCCATCGAGAGATCGGGCACCCGCGCCTCCGTCGCCTGGAAGCCGATTCGGTGGCCGAGCGGAAGCGAGACGCGTTCCTCCGGTGGCGGCACCGCGCGGCTGGTGAAATCCGCCACGCCATCCGTCACGTCGGCCAGCACGGCGGTCCAGGGGCGCGGCACGCCGAGCGCGGCGACCGACCGCTCCGCCGCGGCCAGCGCGCCCGGCTCGAAGAGCAGCCGCTCCACCGCCGCGGCCATGTCGCCCTCGCTCTGCGGCTCGACGAAGACCGCGGCGCCTGCCCCCGATTCGATCAGCGCGGAGTGCCGCGGCACCACCGCTGCCTTCCCCCAGGCCATGCTCTCGGTCACCGGGAGGCCCCAGCCCTCGTAGTGGGAGTTGTAGATCGTGAAGAGGCAATCGCGGTACAGCGCCGCGAGCCCCGCGTCCGAGATGCCGTGCAGCAGCACGACGTGGCGCGCCAGTTCGGGGCTGGCCGCGAGAAGGTTCATGGCCGCCTCGACTCCCCAGCCAAGCGCGCCCAGGCAGACGAGGCGCGGCACGCGCGCCGGGCCGTGGCGGCGCAGCAGGGAGAGCCAGGCGCGGAAGACCGTCAGGTGGTCCTTCCGGCTCTCGATGGTCGCCACGAACAGGACGTAAGGCTCGGGCGGCCGCGGCGCGCGCGTGCCCTCCAGCGCCGCCGGGTCCGGCATCACGCCTGTGCGCGGGTCGCCGTCGAGCCGTACGACGGCCATGGGCAGGTCGAGCCCCGGCAGCAGGCGTTCCAGGAAGCGCCGCCCATCCTCGCGCGTGGACTCCGAGTTGCAGAGCACCCCGTGGGCGTGGACGCCCATGGCCGAGAACCAGCGCGCGTAGTCCTGAACGAGCACGCGCACGCAGTGCTCGGGCATGACGAGCGGCACGCAGTCGTGCAGGAAGGGCACGTAGAGCACGCCGTGCGCCCGCTGCGCCGCGCGCAGCCCGCGGAAATAGGCGGGGACCCCCCAGGAATTCCCGAGGTTCACCAGCACCTGGCCCTCGGTGAAGACATGCGCCGGTGCGCCGCGCGCCACCTCCGGCACGGCATCGCGCGCCTCGATCCAGGCGGGGTCGTTCACGTCCGATCCCGCCGCCGCGGTGCTCAGCAATCGGGCCAGGTCCTCCTCCCGCACCGCCCGCCATGTGGCGCGCGGATGCTCGAAGGCGAGGTAGGTCGCGCGCTGGCCGGAACGCAGCGCGGCCGAGAGAAGGCTCGCCTGCACGCGTTGGATGCCCGTCAGCGTGCGGCGCGTCGCGAAATGCATCAGCAGGTCGGTGACGTCGAAGGCGATCCCCCCAGCCGCCGGCGGCGGCAGGTTCGCGGGAGCTTCCGGCCGCTGCACCGCGATGGAGAGGCGCGGGGCAGGAAGCAGCGTCGTTGACAGCGGCCGCGCTGGAATACCCGGCTCCTGCGCCGGCGGTTCGGGTTTCGGCCGAGAAGCCGGCGGCGCTTCCGGCGACCGCGACCTCGGTTCGGGCGCGGGGGACTCTTCCGGCGGCCCGGCGGGTGGCGTGACCGTCTCGGGCGCAAGCATCTCGGGAATGGCCGGCTCTGGCAGGATCGGCTCGGGCGGGCGCGGCGGCACCGGCGGCGGCGGCGGGTTGCCGGAGGGCATTTGCGCGAGGGCCCCCGCTGCGGCGGAGGCCGCTGGATCGCCCTGGCCGAAGGTCACCGCGAGCCCGTAGGCCCGCCGTGCCTCCGCCTCGCGCCCGAGCAGAAGGAGAACATGGCCGCGGTGAAGATAGGGAAGGGGCTCGGCCGGTGCCTCGGCCAGGGCGGCATCAAGGGCTGTAAGCGCCCTCTCCACGAGGCCCGCGCTGCGGAGGGCATGCGCCTGCCACAGAAGATCTTCCCACCCGGCGGACCCGAGGAGCGCGGCCTCCCCGAAGAGGCGCGCCGCCTCCTCGTGCTGCCCGTCATGCCAGGCTCGCGCGGCCTCCTCCCGCAGGGAGGCGGCCTCTTCCATCATGTCGTGCGGGGCATCCATAGGGGATGGGTAGCGGGACCGCGCGCCCGCCGGAAGGGGAGTCGCTCAGGCAGGATCCAGCCGGCGGCCCGTGTCGGCGTCGAAGACGTGCAGGTGGGCGGGCGCGATCCGGACCGGCAACCGCTCGCCGCTGAAGGCGCCGTTCAGCCGCGCGGTGACGGCCATGCCGGCAGGCGTGCGGCCGTGCACGACCGTCTCTGAGCCAAGCGGTTCGATCAGCTCGACCGCCAGGGGGATGGAACCGGGGCCGTCGCCGGGCTCCAGGTGCTCCGGCCGCAGCCCGAGGGTGATCGGCGTGCCGGCGGTGCCCGGCCGCGGCCCGTCCGCGAAGGGGATGAGCGTGCCGTCCGGCAAGCGGGCGGAGCCATTCCCCTGGTCGAGCGAGGCCGGGATGAAGTTCATCGCGGGGCTGCCGATGAAGCCCGCGACATAGGTGTCGGCGGGACGGGAGAAGATCTCCATGGGCGGCGCCACCTGCGCGGGGCGGCCCGCATTCATCACCACCAGCCGGTCGCCGAGCGTCATCGCCTCCACCTGGTCATGCGTAACGAAGAGCGAGGTGACGCCGAGGCGCCGCTGCAGGCGCCGGATCTCGGCCCGCATCTGCACGCGCAGCTTCGCGTCGAGGTTCGACAGTGGTTCGTCGAAGAGGAAGAGCGCGGGCTCGCGCACGATGGCCCGCCCCATCGCCACGCGCTGTCGCTGCCCGCCCGAGAGCTGCTTCGGCTTGCGGTCCAGCAAGGGGCCGATGCCGAGGATTTCGGCGGCCGCCTGCACGCGGCGCGCGATCTCGTCGCGCGCCATGCCGCGGATCTTCAGGCCATAGGCCATGTTCCCGAAGACGGTCATGTGCGGGTAGAGCGCGTAGTTCTGGAACACCATCGCGATGTCGCGGTCCGCCGGCTCCAGCCCCGTCACGTCGCGCCCGTTGATGACCACCTGCCCGGAGGTCGGCGTCTCCAGCCCCGCCACGATCCGCAGCAGCGTGGACTTGCCGCAGCCGGAGGCGCCGACGATCACGACGAGCTCGCCGTCATTCACCTCGAGGTCGATGCCGTGCAGCACCTGCGTGGCGTTGAAGGACTTCTTGACGTCTCGGAGGGAGAGGGTGGCCATCGGCTATTTCTCGGTCTCGGTCAGGCCGCGCACGAACCAGCGCTGCATCAGCGCGACGACGAGCACGGGAGGCAGGAGGGCCAGCACGGCGGTCGCCATGATGGTGTTCCACTCGTTCTGGGCATCGCCTCGCCCGATCATCTTGGACAGGCCGACCACGATCGTCTCCATGGAGCGGTCGTTGATGATCAGCAGCGGCCAGAGATACTGGTTCCAGCCGTAGATGAAGAGGATGACGAAGAGCGCCGCGATGTTCGTCAGCGACAGCGGCAGCACCACGTCCCTCAGGAAGCGAACGGGGCCCGCGCCGTCAATCTTCGCCGCCTCCACGAACTCGTCGGGGATGGTGAGGAAGAACTGGCGGAAGAGCAGGGTGGCGGTCGCGGAAGCGATCAGGGGGATCACCAGCCCTGGCCATGTGTTGCCGAGGTTGAGGTCCACGATCACCTGGAAGGTCGGGATGATCCGCACCTCCACCGGCAGCATCAGCGTGATGAAGATCGCCCAGAAGGCGAGCATGCGCCCGGGGAAGGAGAAGAACACGACCGCGTAAGCCGAGAGGATGGAGATGGCGATTTTTCCGAGGGCGATGGCTACCGCCATGATCAGGCTGTTCACCAGCATGGTGGAGGCCGGCGTGGTTTGGCTGCGCCCGCCACCCTCGTTCCAGGCGGTGGCGTAGTTCTCCACCGTGTGCGCGCCCGGCACCAGCGGCACGTCGCCGCGCCCGATGGTCCCGGCATCATGGGTGGAGCCCACCAACGTCATGTAGATCGGGAAGGCGACGATCAGCACGCCGAGGATGAGCGCCCCGTGCGCGAGGAGGCGCGAGAGGAGGGCGCGGCGGCGAGTGGCGCGCAGCAGCGCGTCGTCCCGCACCGGCTCCGCTCGCAGGGCCACGGGGTTCGCGGGCGCATCCATCAGTAGTGTACCTTCTTCTCGACGGCGCGGAACTGGAAGGCGGTGAGGGCGATCACCAGCACCATCAGGATCACGCTCTGGGCGGAGGAGAGCCCGAGATTGAGGTTCTGCACGCCATCCACATAGACCTTGTAGATCAGCGTCTCCGTCGCCTGTCCCGGCCCGCCGCTGGTCAGCGCGTGGATGATGCCGAAGGTCTCGAAGAAGGCGTAGGTGAGATTGACGATCAGCAGGAAGAAGGTCGTCGGCGAGAGAAGGGGGAATATGATCGACCAGAAACGCCGCGCCGGGCGCGCGCCGTCGATCGCCGCGGCCTCCAGCACGCTTGCCGGGATGGATTGCAGCCCTGCCAGGAAGAAGATGAAATTGTAGGCGACCTGCTTCCAGGCCGCCGCGATGACGATGAGGATCATCGCGTGCGTGCCGTTCAGCCGGTAGTCCCAGGCGACGCCCGCGGCGTTCAGCCAGCGCCCGATCAGCCCGACCTGCGGCTGGAACAGGAACAGCCACAGCACGGCGGAAACGGCGGGCGCCACAGCATAGGGCCAGATCAGCAGGCTGCGATAGACGGTGACGCCCCGCAGCGACTTATCCGCCTGCACCGCGAGGAACAGGGCGATGCCCAGCGCCAGCCCCGCCACGCAGCCCGAGAAGACGACGCTGTTGAGCGCCGCGTTCACCCAGTTCGGATCAGAGAGCACATCCTGGAAGTTCTCCAGCCCGACGAATTCCTGGGAAAGCCCGAAGGCGTCCTCCCGCAGCAGGGACTGGTAGATCGCTCGCCCGGCCGGCCAGAAGAAGAACACGAAGGTGATCGCCAACTGCGGGAGCAGCAGCGCAATGGGGAGAATCCTGCCCCGGAAAATGACCTTTCTCTGCATCGTGCCCTCCCGTGCGCCGGACGGGGAAGTCCCGTGCGGCGCAAGCCTGTCCGTTGTTGAGGGGCCGGGGAAGGCCGCCTGGCCGTGTAGCCGCCGCCGTGCTGGGGCGCCGCGTGCCCGCGCGGCTGGCCTCGGCACGCCGATGAGCGCCGAGACTACAGCCCGGCCAGAATTTTGTGGAGGGTCCAACACCGGCCGTGAGGGGAGCGTCATGAACCCACCGTTCATCTCTCGCCCGCATCATCCTGGCCATGGATAACGCGATGCCTCTCCTTCTCCTCGGTGTCGGCCTGCAAAAAGCGCCGCAGCTGCCGGCCGTGCGGGTCGGCCGGGTCTCAGGCCTGCTGGCGGGTTGGCGCGGCGCCGCCAGCCTGCCGCCCTCTGCCCTTCGCCTGCCGGAGCCGCTGGGCTTCACCAGCCTGCAGGAAGTCCGCGCCTGGCTCGTCGCGCGCGAGCCACGCCTGGCCACTGCCCTCCGCGCCCTGTCCGGCTGCCGGGAGGTCGGGCTCGAATTGCACGAGGACGCGCCGCGCCACGCCGCCTGGTTGCGGCAGCGGGACAAGGGCCTCGCCTCCGAGGCCCCGGCAGATCCGGCCCGGGCGGCGCGGCGCCTGTTCATCGGGCAGCGGGTGGAGACCATCCTCTCGAGCGAGGCCCGTGCCGCCGTCCGCCCTGCGCCGGGCGCGGAACCGGCCACCTGGTCGGTGGCCGTGCCGAAGGCGGCGGTGGAGCGCCTGCGCGCCGCGCTTGAGCTGGAGGCGCACCGGCTCGCCGGCACCGGCCTCTCCCTTCGCGTCAGTCCGCCCGGCAAGACGAACGGCCTGGCCAGGGCCATCCTGCAGGACGCCTGAAGGCCGGCGCGGGCTTGATGAAGCGGCTGGCATCCCGCTTCATGGTCCCGTGCGAGGAACCGGGAACATTCCGCCAGCGGCTGGTGCGGCCGGCAGGCGCCGCGTGGTGGGCGCGCTCGGCGTGGCACAGACCCTTGCCTGGGCCTCCTCCTACTACCTGCCCGCCATTGTCGCCGCACCGATGGCCGAGGACTACGGCCTTCCGCCCAGCGCCATCTTCGGCGCCTTCTCCGCCTCCCTCCTGCTGACGGCGCTCCTCGGCCCCTGGGTCGGGCGCGTGATCGACCGCCGGGGCGGGCGCGGGGTGCTGGCGGGGTCGAACCTGGCGCTGGCGGCCGGCCTCGCGGCAATGGCGCTGGCGCCGGCGGGATGGCCGGTGGTGCTCTTCCTTGGCTGGGGACTGCTGGGCCTCGGCATGGCTCTCGGCCTCTATGATTCCGCCTTCGCCACCCTGGCCGGCCTCTACGGCAAGGAGGCGCGCGGGCCGATCTCGGGCGTGGCAATGATGGCGGGCTTCGCGAGCACGATCGGCTGGCCCCTTACCGCCTGGCTAAGCGCCTGGCTCGGCTGGCGCGGTGCCTGCGGCTCCTGGGCCGCGCTGCAAATTCTGCTCGGCCTGCCTCTGCACCTCCTGCTCGTCCCGCCCGCGCCACCGCCGCCGACCGCCGCCGCCAGCGTGGAGGAGCCGGAAGGGGCAGCGGGCTGGGGGCAACTCGCTCTGCTCGCGCTGGCGCTGACGGGCTCGGGGTTCAATATCGCGGCCATGGCGGCGCATCTGCCGGGCCTGCTGACCCGGAGTGGTGCCTCGGCCGAACTCGCCCTCCTCGCTGCCAGCCTCGTCGGGCCCATGCAGGTCCTCGTGCGCGTGCTGGACGCGCTCTTGCTGCGCCGCCTGCACCCGCTGACCACCGCCCGCCTGGCGACCGCCGGGCACCCCGCGGCGGCCTTGGCCCTCGCGGTCGGGTTCGGGCCCGCGGCCTTCGCCATCCTCCACGGGGCCGGGAACGGGCTGCTCACGATCGTTCGCGGCACCCTGCCGCTCGCCCTTTTCGGGGCCCGCGGCTACGGGGCTCGGCAGGGGATCATTCTCGCGCCCATGCGGCTCATCCAGGCGCTCGCGCCGCTCGCCTTCGGCCTCGCGCTGGAGCGGCTCGCCCTCCAGGCCCTCTGGATCTTCGCGGGGGTGGGGCTCATCTCGCTCCTCGCCCTCGCGGCGCTGCGCCGCCCGGGATAGCCGCCCCCTTGGCAGCGCGCCCCGGATGGGCTTCCTGCCAGCCACAGACCGGAAGAGAGGGAATGCCATGGCCGACGCCTTCATCTGCGACGCCGCCCGCACCGCGATCGGGCGCTATGCCGGCGGGCTCTCCGCCGTGCGGGCCGACGACCTCGGCGCCGTGCCGCTCAAGGCGCTGATGGCGCGGAACGAGGGCGCGGACTGGGCCGCGCTGGACGACATCGTCTTCGGCTGCGCCAACCAGGCCGGCGAGGACAACCGCAACGTCGCCCGCATGGCCCTGCTGCTGGCGGGGATGCCCGACAGTATCGGCGGCAGCACCGTGAACCGCCTCTGCGGCTCCGGGATGGACGCGGTCGGCATCGCGGCCCGCGCCATCAAGGCCGGCGAGGCCTCCTTCATGATCGCGGGCGGGGTCGAGAGCATGACCCGCGCTCCCTTCGTGCAGGGCAAGAGCGCCGAGGCCTTCGGCCGCCACGCCGAGATCTACGACACCACCATCGGCTGGCGCTTCGTGAACCCGGCCATGAAGAAGGCGCACGGCGTCGATTCGATGCCTGAGACCGCCGAGAACGTGGCGCAGGACTTCCAGGTGAACCGCGCCGACCAGGACGCCTTTGCGCTCCGCAGCCAGCAGCGGGCCGGCGCCGCGCAGAAGGCCGGCCGCTTCGCCGAGGAGATCGTCCCGGTGACCATCCCCCGGCGCAAGGGCGACCCGGTCGTTTTCCAGCAGGACGAACATCTCCGCCCCGACACCACCGCCGAGGCGCTGGCGAAGCTGCCCACCCCCTTTCGCAAGGAGGGCGGCTCCGTCACGGCCGGCAACGCCTCGGGCGTGAACGACGGCGCCTGCTCCATTATCCTCGCCGACGAGGCGATGGCGCGCCGCCAGGGCCTGACTCCGCGCGCCCGCGTGGTGGCCTCCGCCACCGCCGGCGTGCCGCCGCGCATCATGGGCTTCGGCCCTGCGCCGGCCACGCGCAAGGTGCTGGAGAAAGCGGGCCTGAAGCTCTCCGACATCGACGTGATCGAGCTGAACGAGGCCTTCGCGGCCCAGGCGCTCGCCGTCACCCGCGACCTCGGCCTGCCGGACGACGCCGAGCACGTGAACCCCAATGGCGGCGCCATCGCCCTCGGTCATCCGCTGGGCATGAGCGGCGCGCGACTGGTGCAGACCGCCGTGCACGAACTGCACCGCCGCGGCGGCCGCTACGCGCTCTGCACGATGTGCATCGGCGTCGGCCAGGGGATCGCGATGATCATCGAGCGGGTCTGATACCGCTCAAGCGCTGCTGGTGACTCCGGGGAGAGAGAAGGAACCCTTCCTCTCCCCGTGCTCCTTTACGCGGAACGGGTGCCCTCCGCCCGCAGTGCCTGCGCGGCCGCGAGCCAGCCCGGGATTTCGGCCGCGGTGACGCCGGCCTGGTGGCACCCTTCCTCCACAGCGCGGGGCAGGATGTCGAGCAACGCGGCCATGAGGGCGGCATCGCGCTCGTCCGAGACGAGTTCCAGGAATTCCTGGATGTCGCTCTGGAACACGCGCAGGAAGGGTCCGAACCGGTCGCTCTGGCGACCCAGCCATTCCTCGAACATCGCGGGCCAGCCAGCGGCGAGGCGGAACTCGAGCCGTGGCTCCCCTTCCTCGACAGCGAATTTCAGACGGACGGGCGCCCATTCGCGCCGGCCGGCGCGAAGCGAGGCCATGTCCAACTCCAGGTGACGGTACGCCCCGGCGTTCTCGTAATCGCTCAGGCGTAGCTCCGCGTATCGCGCACCGGCTGACGGGATGCGGAGTGGTCCGCCGCTTCCGGCCAGGGTTCCGGGTATGGCAATCCCGCCGGCCGGGGGCGAGGCGGTGGGGTGATCCTGCGGCGGCGATGGACGCCAGGGCCCGGCGGCCGTCGTTTCGAGGACCCGGAGGCCGGCCCAGGGCGCCGCCACGGGGAGCGGGGTCTTCGACAGTTCGGGCAGCGCCTCGGCCGAGAGCGTCCCGCCCTCCAACTCCACCACGGCGTCCGTCTCGCCCGCGCGCAGGCCGACCGCGAGGACAGCCTGCTCGCCGAGCCGTGGCTGAAGGGGCAGGTCCAGCGTCACCGCGTCCTCCCCCAGCGGCCGCCATCCGGTCCAGGCTGAACCGGGCGTGGTGCGCGATAGGTCGGTCAGATCAGCTGGCAGGATGCCATCCGGCCTGATCCAAGCCGCGACCGCCGCACCGCGTCCCGTCCCGTGGGCAAGTGTGATCCGCAGCCGCCGCATCCTCTGCGTGTCGAGGGCTGGCAGCAGCAGGATCGAGCGGCCGTGCGCGGGGGCGCGTAGCAGCGGGCGCGGTGCCTCCTCGCCGATGGCGACGGGATCGACACCGCCTTCCAGCGCCCGCGCCTCCGCCCAGCTGAGGGCGCGAGGCGTGGGGGGAGGGGCCGGCTCATCGGCGGAGGCTTCTTCGGGCTGCACCGCGCTCCCCTCGGCCCGCGCGGCAGCGGCCTGGCGCAGTAGGGCGGCGGAGAGCGCCTCCGCGGTCACGGCGAGCACCCCTGGCAGCGCCTCCGCGCCAGAACCGGCGGGAACGAAGGGCGGTGGCAGCCCCTCGACCGTGGACCACCAGGCGCCGAGGGCGGCGAGCGGCTGCCAGTCCGGCGCGACAAGGCCGATGGTGCCCACCGGCGGGGAGGGAAGAGGAAGGGTGGCCGCCAGTTCCGGCGCGCGGGTGCCGAGCGGATGGATCAGCAGGTTCTCCCCGCGCGGCGCGAGGATCCAGACGTGGAGCGCGGCGGAGGCGATCGGCGAGGGGTCCACCACGCCCTCGGCGACGAGGAGATGGGGCGCCACTTCGGCCAGGCGCGTCAGGTGGGAGGGGGCGGCGCGCGGGATCAAGGAAGGCGAGCCTCGTCGATGGGCCCCTTATCGGGCGGGGGGAGCGTTGAGGGATTGGTTGCTTGCGACGTCGGCCCCTCCGGTGATGCCTTATGGAGCGCCGTCTCCGTGACCGGCGCATCCGAACCCGGGCCGGTGTCCTCGGTCTTCAACTCCGCCTCTTCCCTGCCCGCCAGGGCATCGGGCCGGGCTTCCGGACGCTCCTGGACCGCCTCCCGCGCGAAGGCGGGAGCAGCGAAGGGCGGAGCTTCCGGCAGGGGGGCGGCAAGGCGCCGCAGCCGCCCGATGAGGCGCGCCATCGCCACCGCAGGGTCAAGGGCCTCCACCTGCTGCCAGGCGGCCTCGACGCGCTCGCCCGCAGGGCCGCCCGGCTCCAGGCAGGCGGCCAGCGCTTCGGCCACCGCTTCGGGATCCTCCGCATCCACGACCGCGGCAAGGCGAGGCGCGTCCTCGCCGAGGGCCTCCAGCGCCTCCGGGCTCGCCACCACCGGTACGCGCAGGCGGGCGGCGTGGAGGAAGCCGACGGGCGGTCCTTCCAGCCGGGAGGGAATGAGCAACATGTCCGCCCCCGCCAGCAGCGACGCCCCCTCCTGGCCGGGGCCGAGCAAGCATAGCGCGTTGCCCTCGCCGGACGCATCGCGCAGCGCGGCCTCCAGGATGCCCTCGCCGCCGCAGGCGACAACCCCGCCCGTGCGCGCCGCGAAGGCCTCCGCGATGGCGGGGAGGCGGTCCGCGCCCCTGGCCGCGTCCAGCCGGCCGAGGAAGAGCGCGACCGGCGCCGACGGGCCGAGCCCCAGCCTCTCGCGCAGCGCCTCGCGGCAGGCCTCCCGGTCGGGCGCTGACGGCCGCTCCGCATCGAGGGGGATGGTGGAGACGCGGCCTTCCCCCAGGCCCAGCAGCCGCCCCAGCCGCTCGGCGGTGGCGGCGCTCGGGGTGATCCATTCGGCCTGCAGGGCGGCCGCGGCCTGGAGAGCGGCGGCGTCAATCCCGGCCGGCCGCGCGCCGCGCGGGGCGAGATGGGCAAGGACGAGGCAGGGGGTGCGTGTTTCCGCGAGGACCGCCATGGCGCCCACCGCGCGGTCCGGCCAGGGCAGGGCGAGGATCACCGCGTCCGGGCGGGCTGCCGCCAGCGCCGCGCGGGTCGCGCGAGCCTGGCCTCGGCGCACCTCGTCCTGCGGACCGCGGCGCCAGGCGAGGGGCAGGTCGAGCAGCGCCGGGCCGCCTTCCGCAGGAAATGCCTGGCGAAGCCCGGCGATCAGGCCCGCCTCCGCCGCCACGGTCCCGGCGACGCCGAGCGCGGCCGCGGCACCGAGGATGCGCAGCGCCTGCGCCTCCGGCGTGCCGAATTCGTCCCCCGGGAGGATAACCAGCAGGCGCCCTATCCGCATGGCCGAGCTCGTACCGCCCTATCTTATGTGATTGGACCGTCTCACCCGGATGAGCGAAGCCGTCCAGCCCCCGGGCCGGCGATCCGCCGCCCGGGCGCGGATGGTTGAGGAAGATCGATGGGACGGTACCTGGTTACGGGCGGCGCCGGCTATGTTGGAAGCCACGTTGCACTCGCCTTGCAGGAGCGGGGCGACCACGTGGTCGTGCTGGACGACCTCCGCCAGGGGCACCGCGCCGCGGTCCAGCCCGGCATGGATCTTGTTGTCGCCGACCTCGCGGACCGCCGCCGGGTGGAGGAGGTCTTCGCGGGCTGGCGCTTCGACGGAGTCCTTCATTTCGCGGCTCTTTCGCTCGTCGGCGAGAGCATGCGCGAGCCGCTGCGCTACATCGCGGAGAATGTCGGCAACTCGCTCTGGCTGGCCGAGGCCGCCGTGCGCGCGGGTGTCCGGCGTTTCGTCCTCTCCTCCACTGCCGCGCTCTTCGGCGAGCCCACGCGCATCCCCATCGACGAGGAGGAGCACGTCGCCCCGGTCTCGGCCTATGGCGAATCGAAGCTCATGGTGGAGCGGGGGCTCGAATGGGCCGACCGAGTGCACGGGCTGCGCTCGGCGGCGCTGCGCTACTTCAATGCGGCCGGCGCGGACCCCGGCGGACGGCTGGGCGAGGATCACAATCCGGAGACCCACCTGATCCCGAATACGATCAACGCGGCCCTCGGGCTCGGCCCGGCGCTGACGGTCTTCGGCACCGACTACAACACGCCCGACGGCACCGCGATCCGCGACTACGTCCACGTGACGGACCTCGCGGACGCGCATCTGCGCGTGCTCGACCGGCTGAAGGATGGGCCTTCCTGCCGCTACAACGTGGGCAGCGGGACCGGGGCCTCGGTGATGGAGGTGATCGCGGCGGTGGAGCGCGCGACGGGCCGCCCGGTGCCGCATGTGCTCGGCCCGCGCCGGGCGGGCGACCCGCCAGTGCTCGTCGCATCCAACGCGGCGCTGCGCCGCGACACCGGCTGGGTGCCGCGGCTGGGCGCGCTGGACAGCATCGTCGGCACGGCCTGCGCCTGGCGAATGAAGAACCCGGGCGGCTACCGCGACGTGGCTGCCGCGGCCTGAAGCGTCGCGCGCTCCCCGCGCACGGGCGGGACTGGTCCTCGCCGCCCCTTCGTGCGAGGACCGGCCCGGCCGCGCCGTGCGGCGACGCTGCGCTCCCTTGCGGGCGGGCGCGGCGGGGGAGCAGGACGCGCCCATGGGCCATCTCGATGACGCGCGTCCCGGGGGCTGGGAGGAACGCCGCCGCCGGGTCACCTTTCTCGTCCTCGTGGCCCTCCTCGCGGCCGGGCCGGGCGCGGTGATGGCCCAGGCCTGCCCCAGCCTGCCGGCGCGCGACCCGATGCCGCGCGAAGTCCGTCCGGAGAGGCTGGAGCATCCCTACTGGCGCACCCGCAGTGCGGCGCTGAGCCGAATGGCCGCTGGCGACCTCTCCCGCACGAAGCTCGTCTTCCTTGGCGATTCGATCACCGAGAACTGGGAGCGCCGGGACTGGGAGGCAAATTACTTCCGATACGGCGCGCTCAACCTCGGCGTATCAGGTGACTTCGTCCAGGGCCTCCTCTGGCGGCTGACGGCCGGGGGGCAGTGGCCGGCGACCCTTCGTCCGCGGCTCGCGGTCGTGCTGATCGGCACCAACAACGCCTCCTACAACTCGCCGCCCGAGAGCACGGCGCTCGGCATCGCCGAGGTGTTGCGAGAGATCCGCCGCCGCTCTCCGGAGACACGGATCCTCCTTCTCGGCATCCTGCCGCGCGGTGCCGAGGCGAACGACCCGGGGCGCCGCCTGAACGCGCGGGTGAACGAACTGATCGCGCGCTGCGCGGACGGGCAGTCGGTGTTCTATCTCGACGCCGGGCCAGCGCTGGTGGACGCGCAGGGGCGACTTGCGCCCTCGATCGCCCCTGACCGCCTGCACCTCTCCGCCGAGGGCTATGCAAGGCTTTCTGCGGCCATCGAGCCAAGCTTGCGGGCGATCCTCACGCCCTGAGCGGAGCGGGCCAGCCTGGCAGCTGTTGCATTAAGGCCATGATCGCCGGCGTCTCGACAGGCTCAGTTTCCGCGTCGCGATAGTATGTTAACAATCTCGCGGACGTGAGGTGGCGGGGAACGGCGCTGGATGAGGGTTGTCGGGGGGCAACTGCGGCCGCGAGGCCGGGGCGGTGCGGCGGGTCGGACCCTCCCGGCTCTGACCCGGCCTGCGTCGCCGGCGTCCGGCAGCGGCACTCGCGCCATCCTCCCGGCAGGCCCGCGTGGCCGGTCACCGATTCCCGCATTCTCCTTCCTCGATCCTTCTCATCCGGATGGGCGGGACCACCACCGCCCAGCCTCTCGCGGAGTCCTCTGATGAGCGGCACCTTGCATGGGCCCAAAACCGGGTTCGGCACGCTGACGAACCGTCGCCACTTCCTGGCCGCCGCATCTTCCGGCCTCGGTGCCGCGCTCGCAGCGCCCCACATCGCCCGGGCCCAGGGCGCGCCCTCGCTCGCCGTCGTTGGCAAGGAGGGCTGGCTCTTCCCGCTATGGGACAAGGTGGCGGATGACGATGCCCCGCAGGTCCGTCCTGTCGTGCAGGTCATTTCGCGCGCAATCGCGACCCTGAAGGCTGCGGGCATCGACGTCGCTATGATCCTTGTTCCCTCGAAGGCGCGAACTTATCGCCAGTTCCTGCCTGACAGCATGAGGGTCGCCTCCGCTGTCGACCGTCGTTATGCCGGCGTGCAGGCTGAGTTCCGGAAGGCTGGCGCGATCACGGCGGACCTCGACAACGCCTTCCGGGCGCACGCGGCGGGCACACAGCTCTTCTTCAAGACCGATACTCACTGGACGCCCATGGGCGCCGAACTCGCGGCCGTCGAGGCAGCGAAGGCGATCGGCCCAACCCTGCCAGCGAGCACCCGGCCAGGCCTTCAGGTCTCGGCGCCAATCAGCCGGGTTGCCCCGCGCGGCGACCTCGTCCGTAACCTCCCAGAGGCGCAGCGCGCCACTTATGGAGCAGAGCCCGTCGTGTCACGCGACGTGGTCGCGTCGGGCGGGCAGAACGCCCTTCTTGCTGACGACACCTCGGACGTTACCCTCGTGGGAAACAGCTACATGGAGCCGAAGTACGGCTTCCAGCCCATCCTCTCGAACCAGCTCAGCCGGCCGGTGTCGCTGTTCTGGAAGCCGAATAACATCGGGGCTTACGCGATTCTCCTCCAGTACGTAACGAGCCCCGGGTTCCGCGAGCAACGGCCGAAGCTGCTGATCTGGACCTATCTAGAGGTTGATCTCACCGCAGGTCCGAGCAGCTCCGGCTGGGGCAACAATGCGATGGGCTCCGACCAATTCCTCAACAATTTGCGCCAAGCGGTATCTGCATGACCAAGCCCAATTTCCTTCGGCGGGCCTTCGCGCCCCTCCTTGCCGCCCTGGTGGGAACGACCTCGGCCGGGGCTCAGACGCCATCTGGCCAGGCGCAGGTTTACGATCCCGAGCCGCCGCCGGACTCCGCCTATGTGCGCTTCGTGAACACGATGGGCGAGGAAGTCTCCCTCCGCCCAGCCTTCCTGCCGGCCCTGAAGCTTGGTACCCGCCCTGCGGAGCGCGTGACGGTCTACAACGTCGCCCAGCGCGTTACTGGCAATCGTGAGATGGTAGTGGAAGCCTCCGCCGGCCGTCGCACCGGAAGGATCGTGCTGCGCCTACAGCCAAAGAGCTTCAACACGGTGCTCCTGCAGCCCCAGGGCGACGGCGGGATTACCGCGACGCCAATTGTGGATCAGGCCGACTTCAATCGCGCCCGCGCGCGTCTCAGCTTTTACAACGCGGCGCCCGAATGTCCGGACGCCTCCGTTCTGCTCGCGCCGAGCGGCCCCGCCGTCTTCCCACCGCCCGTGGCACCCGGGACGACGGTAAGCCGCACGGTCCAGCCCGTGGCAGCCCAGCTTCGCGCGGGCTGCGCGGGCCAGGTCGCCCCCGATGTCCCGCTGGAGGGGTTGGAGGTCGGCGGCATGTACAGCATCTGGCTTATGCGCCCCGAGGGGCGCGCGCTCGTTGCCTTTGTCGGCCGCGACACGACAGCGCGCTGGAGGAACTGACGCGCGCAGCGTCCCCAAGGGGGCGCTGGCACCCTCTGGATGGGCAGGGAATGGCGCCGCGGCGCTCCCGGCCCGCTAGTTGCCCTCGCGGAGCTGCATCGCGCGCAGCCGGGCGGCCTCTTCGAGAGCCCGGCGGGCGCGCGAGTTGTCGTCGCGCGCGCGAGCGATGCGGGCCTCAAGCAGGGCCATCTGCAACTCGTCGGCACCGCGCGCGCGTCCTTCACGCAGGATCTGCTCGGCGCGTCCGATCGAGTTGCTCGCCACGGCTGCCTCGCCGGCCACGGCCCGTGCGCGCACGTAGTCCGGGTTGGCCTCAAGAATCGGCTCCGCAATGCGCACCGCCTCAATGCCGCGGCCGGAGCCGGAATAAACACGCGCCAGGGAAAGCTGGACGTCAATGTTAGAGCTAGCCTGGCCAGTGGAGGGTGCCAGCCGATTCAGCACGCCCTGCCGATCCCCGCTGTCGTTCAGCCGGTCTGTGGATGTTGCGGATGAAATAGCGCGCACTGTCGTGGCACGGCTGCGTGCCTCGCTTGCAAGCGCCGAGTCGCGGTCGAGGTTGGCGACCGCCGCTTCAGCCTCGGCCGCACGACCAGCATCTAACAGCGCACCCGCGATCGCGATGCGGGCTGTTGCCGGAGTGCTCGGAACAGGGCTTGCCGCCCGCGCCGCTGCCTCAATATTCGCTGGCTGGCGCAGGCGGGCGAAAGCGCGAATGACGCTGGCCTGGGTCTCGCCCGTCGCGTCGGGCTGAGAGGCAAGTGCCAGAAGCCGGCGGGCGGCGTCAGAGCGCGGGTTGCCCCGTGCAGCCGCTTCCAACTGGCGCAATTCGAGGGCACGGCGATTCTGCTCGAGCAGACGGCTGCCATCTTCGGTGCGGGCACTGGGCGGAATGGCGCCAAGGCGGGCCACCGTCTCCGCAATCCGACCGTCCGCGTTCGACAGCAGCGCCGAGGCGAAGAGCGCGTCCGGGGCGTTGCGCGCGGCCAGTTCCCGCTCCAGCCGCCGCGCCTCGTCCGCTTGGCCCTTCCCCTTCAGGCTGCGGGCGAGGTCGAAGGCTGCCCAGGTGCTACTCGGATCGGCCGCAAGCGCATTTCGCAGCAGGACAATCTTCGCATCCGGATTAGTCGTACGCTGCGCCTCCTGACGTAGGGCGGCGGAGCGGAAGGCGAGGGAGCCCGCTGGCGGGCGAAAACCGTTCTCTGCCAGGAGTTGGTCCGCTTCCCCGAAGCGTCCCTGGCGCTGAAGCGCCTCGTACAGGCCGCCCTGGGCGGCAGTGTTCGTCCGTTGGATGGTCAGCGCCGTGCGGAAGCGCGTCTCGGCGGTCGAGAAATCGTCGCGTCGGATGGCGAGGAAGCCGAGCACGAGCTCGCCTTGCAATCTCTCGTTGGCGTTGCCGCGGAGCGCGCGCTGCGCGGCTTCCTCTGCCTTGTTTGCTTCGTTCCGGTTGAGACTGCGCCAGGCCTGGACAGCGCTGCTGGGTGCCACCGCCCCGGCCCCGCGGTTGCCGTTGCGATCCCTCCCACGCCCGTTGCCTCTGCCGTTACCGGCTGCCGCCGCACTCGAATAGCCATCGAGGCTCCCGACCCGCTCCGTAAACTCCTCCCGCCGGAAGGGGGCGAGGGCGATGCCCTCTTCGAACAGCGTGCGGGCTTCGGGGAAGCGGAACTGCAGTTTACGGACGATCGCGAGGCCGATGACCGCCTCCGGATCAGTTGGATCGCCTTCCCGAGCGGTGTTGAAGTTCCGCTCGGCGTCGTTCACGCGGCCGGCCGCGATTGCGTCCCAGCCCGCGAGACGCTCCGTCACCCACTGCGGGACGAGCGTGCCCTTAGCCTCGTTGTACTTCGCCTCGATTTCGGGATCCGGCGGGTTGGACTGCAGGTAAATTCCAATGGCTTCGGCAGCATCGGGATCACCGGGCATCCAGAGGATGGCCTGACGCCACGCGGAACGGACTGCGGAGCTGATCGCCGGGATATCCACGAGCTGCCGTAGCCGCTCGATGCCCTGCAACCGGTAGGACTCGTTGTAGGTGAGCATCTGGGCATAGGCGAGTTGGAGCGGGCGGTTCTCGCCCGCGGCCATTACCGCCGCCTCCATGCCCCGCCTCGCCTCCTCGAAGTTCTCGGGCGATGTGCCGGCCAGTGTCTGGTAATACTCGGAGGCGAAGATCAGCGGCACCTCGCCTTGCGGAAACAGCTCCCGGTAGCGCTGCATCG
This sequence comes from Roseomonas aerilata DSM 19363, assembly GCF_000711725.1. Classification (GTDB taxonomy): domain Bacteria; phylum Pseudomonadota; class Alphaproteobacteria; order Acetobacterales; family Acetobacteraceae; genus Roseomonas; species Roseomonas aerilata. The sequence continues at coordinate 70,882 of NZ_JONP01000020.1, forward strand.
CCGCCTCGCGCTGCCCGGCCAGGGAGAGGCGCCGGGCCTCGGCCAGCACCGTCTGGTCCACCAGCAGCGCACGGAGCGAGGTGGCGGCGCGCAACGCAGCGGGCGTGCCGGGCGCGATCTGGTTGAGGCGGGCGGTGTAGAGTTCGGCATTCGTGCGGTCGCCGTTCAGCGCGGCCACCTCGGTCGCGGCCGCCAGCACGCCTGGGTTGTTCGGCTCCAGCGTCAGCAGCCGGTCGAGGGCCTGCTGCGCCAGCTGCGGCCGCCCCTGTGCGCTCCAGTAGTTCGCCTGGTCGAGGAGGATCGCGGCGCCGCGGCTGCCGAGGCGCGGGGCCGCCTCTCCTGCCAGCTGGGGAATGCCGGCATCTGCGGTCTGGGCCGAGACATGGCCGGTGGCCAAGCTTGCCAGCAGCGCCACCATCCCGGCGCCAGCAAGAAGGGGGAGCCTCGCCGAGGGGGCGGCAACTGCCACCCGGGGACCCCGCCTGCACAACACGGGGCGAGGCGGGTGCGAGGCCATGACCGAACTCTCCAGCATGCCGGTCTCAAACTGACCGGTTCCATAATAATCGGTACGCCGTCTCATGCCCAGCGATATCCGCTTCGCAGAGCGAAAAGCGCGGGCCCCGGCGGCGCTCGGCACGGGGCTACCACCGCGCGATGAACTCGCGCTCGGCGGCGGTCAGCGGCTGAGCCACGACCCGCTCCGGGATTTCCCAGATCACAAGCCGGGGCGGTGACTCCCGGAAGGTCTCGCCCGCGAAATAGGCGGCCGCGCTGCCCGCGAAGCCGCCGCCGGCCGTGGCCGCGTTCAGCACGGAACCCCGCAGCGCCGCCTGCAGCGCGCCGTGGAAGTTGGCATTGACCGAGTAGGAGGAGCCGATCAGCGCAACCTCTGGTGCCGGAGCCTCGTCGAGCAGCCCGCCGCCCGCGCCTTCCTCGGCCTTTTCCGTGCGCTCGAGATGCTGGCGGTCCGGCCGCGGGCGCAGCGCATCCGGCACGCGGTCAAGGCTGGTGACTCGCAGCAGGTCGCCGGGGCCGTCTGTCTCCTCTGCCGCGGCCGTGGTGCGGTAATCCTCTCCGCGGGTCAGCGGCACCTCGGCGACGGCCGCGGCGATCGCGGCTGCGGCGGCCCTCGCGCCTTCCTGGTTCCAGTGCGTGTCGGTGCGGTAGTAGGCGCCGTTCCGTGCCTCGACGACGGAGAGAGCCGGCAGCAGCGCGATCGGCCGCAGCCCTTCGCCGCCCAGTGCGGCGAGGAATGTGTCGTACCGCGCCTCGGCCTGGGCGGAGCGCGGCACCCCGCAGAGCTTCGCCTGCTCCACCCGCGCCTTGTCCGGCACCACGGCGACAGCGAGGGCGATGTTGCGGGCGGCCAGCGCGTCCCGCACACGACGAACGGCCGTGGCGCGCTCGGCTATCGCGGCCTCGCCGCCGGGCCAGGGGCGCAACTCCTCGGTCAGGAACAGCGTCTCGCCGCAGCCGACGCGGACCGCGGGGCCGCCGGAGCCGAAGAGCCTGTAGCGGAAGACGCCGCCGGCCGCGCGCAGAAGCGGATCTGCCGGCAACTCGTGCGCCATCACATGGTTCACCGCGCCCGTCAGCGTGCCGGAGAGGAAGGAGGCGACGTCGAGCGTCGGACGGAGCCGCTGCTGCCCCTGTGGGCTCGCGATGGCCTCGATCCCCTGCCAGGCGCCGAGTCCGAGCAGGACGACGGCAGCCGCGCCCTGCAGGACGGCGGCGCGATGGGCGTTCTTCCAGCGGGTCTCGCTCATCTCGCCCTCAGAACTGGAAGTAGAGGAAGGGGACGGCGGCGCGGCTGTAGAGCAGCACGACGCCGAGAAGGAAGCCGAGAAGCGGGGCGGTCACCCAGAGCCCGCGCCAGACGGGGCCCATCGCCTCGGGCGGCCGCTGGAAGGGCAGACGGGCGCCCAGCAGCGGCAGGTAGATGATCACCACTGCGATGAGCATCGTCCACCACTGGTCCGGCGTGACCTGCCAGGCGAGCGCGTCGCTCAGCGCGGCGCCGTTCAGCCCGAGCATCCCGCCATACATGGTGCCGGCGTTGCCGATGTCGTGCGCGCGGAACACGACCCAGCCGATGATGGCGGCGAGCATCGTGAGGGCATTGCCGAGCGCGTAGTTCATCGGCCGGTTGCCCGCCGCTTGCCAGAGCCGGTGCAGCGCGAGCAGCCCACCGTGCCAGGCGCCCCAGACGATGAAGGTCCAGTTCGCGCCGTGCCAGAGGCCGCCGATCACCATAGTCAGGAAGAGGTTGAGATAGGTGCGAAAGGCCCCGCGCCGGTTCCCGCCGAGCGAAATGTAGAGGTAGTCGCGCAGGAAGCGCGACAGCGTCATGTGCCAGCGCTGCCAGAAGGCCTGGATGGAACCCGAGAGATAGGGGTGGTTGAAGTTCTCGGGGAAGTGGAAGCCGATCATCAGCGCGAGGCCGATGGCCATGGCCGAGTAGCCCGCGAAATCGAAGTAGAGCTGCAGCGTGTAGGCGATGGCGCCCGCCCAGGCATCGGCCAGCGTCGGCGCGGGCAGGGCGAAGGCGGCGTCGGCCACCAGCGCCACCGTGTCCGCGAGGCAGACCTTCATCGCGAAGCCGATCATGAAGCGCCGCGCGCCGGTGCCGAATTGCGCGAGCGTGTGCGGGCGGGAGACGAGCTCGTCCTTGATCTCGGCGTAGCGCACGATGGGGCCGGCGATGAGCTGGCTGAAGATCGCCTTGTAGGTGGCGTAGTCCACGAGCTTCTTCGTGACGGGCACCGTGCCGCGCCAGATATCCGTAAGGTAGGAGACGGACTGGAGCACGTAGAAGGACAAGCCGATCGGCAGGATGATCTCGGTCCAGGGAACAGGGTCGAGGCCGACGGCGGCGCGGATGTCGTTGAAGGCGCCGACGCCGAAATTCGCGTATTTGAAATAGGCGAGTACGCCGAGATTGCCCGCGAGGCCGACCACGAGCAGACAGGTGCCCAGCCGCGTCCTTGGCCCAACCGCGTCCATCCAGCGCACGGTGTAGAAGGTGAAGACCGTGCAGAGGATGAGCAGCAGCAGGAAGTCCACCCGCCACCAGGCGTAGAAGGCCCAGGAGAGGATGAGGATGGGCCAATTCCGATATCGGAACGGTGTCAGGAAGTAGACGGCAAAGAAGAGGGGAAGAAAGAGGCAGAGAAACTCGAAGGAGGCGAAGATCATCGGGCGCCGCAGCCCCCGTCGCGCCCGGCCGGGCCTTGAGTCCGCAGCATCAGGATCCCCCTCGGCCGGCCCATGACGCGCAGAGGGCCCTCAAACCCTCCTCCCCAGGAGGGCAGCCGCGGGTTTAGTTCACGATCTCGTGTTTGCGCAATGAGAAGAAGTCAGGCACGGGCGGCGCGCTCGGCCCACCCGTGCGAATGCCGTCAGCCTGTGGCAGCGAGGACAGGCTCGGCCGGATCGCGAAGTGCGCCGGTTCCTCCATCCGAAATTCCGAGATCGGTCGGGTGCGGGCCCGGATTGCAGGCAAGCGAGATGCCGGTGATGCCGCGGAAGACGCGGAAGGGCGGCTTCCAGTCCATCACCCGATCGGCCGCCACGCGCAACCGCGCGAAGGCCGCCGCGGTCTCAGCCGGAGGGGTCTCCGCGAGAAGGCCGGCGATGGGCAAGGGCATGACGGCGAGCACGTTGCCCCCCTGCGCCACGGCCATGCCGCCTCCGCTGGCGATGAGGGCGTTGGCCGCCACCGCCATGTCCTCAGGGTCGCGCCCAACGACGAGCAGGTTGTGGTTGTCGTGGCTGATCGTGGTGGCGACGGCGCCGCGCGGCTCGCCCCAGCCATCCGCCAGGCAGACCACGGGCGACGGGTCTCGCCTTCCGTGGCGATGCAGCACCGCGATCAGCGCGTGTCCCGGCGGGACTGAGGCGATGCCGTCCGCGACCTCGACCTCGGCCTCCGCCCAGTGGACCACGCGGGCGCCGCCGACCACCGGCAGCCGGACGCGGCCGTTCGCCACCCCATGGGGTCGCAGCGCGAAGGCCTCCGGCGGTTGGGGTGGGATGTGGACGGTATCGCGGGGGGAGGCGGCGGGCAGGTCGCGGGGCAGGGCGGTCAGCATGGTCCCGTCCCGCGCCACCAGGCGTCCGCCGACATACACGCGCTCCACCACCATCCCCGGCAGGTCCGACAACACGACGACCTCGGCCAGCCGGCCGGGTGCGAGGAGGCCGATATCGTCCCGCTTCAGCCGCATGGCGGCGTTCAGCGTCGCCATCTTCAGCACGTGGATTGGCGGCAGGCCGTAGCCCACGAGCCGCGCGAGCGTGTCGCGCAGGCCGCCCTTCTCCACCAGTTCGTCGGGAAAGATGTCGTCCGTGCAGGTGACGAGGGTAGGCGGCAGGGCGGGCAGGGCCTTGATCGCGGCCACCACCCCCGGCAGCACCGCGTCGTGGCTTCCCCGCAGCTCCACCGTCAGCCCGGCACGGAGTTTCTGGAGGAAGTCCTCCGGCCCCATGATCTCGTGGTCCGAGGTCACGCCGGAGGCGACGTAGGCCTGCAGCGCCGGGCCGACCAGGTCGCGGGCGTGGCCGTTCACGTTCTTGCCGGAGGCCATGCCGGCCGCGACGATGCCCTCCATCCGTGCGCTGCCGGAGAGGACGCCGGCCATGTCCATCACCTCGGCCACGCCCGAGACCTCAGCCCAGGCGAGCATCTCCGCCATCTCCTCCGGCCCGATCTCGGCGCCTGCGAGCTCAAGCCCTGGGGCGGAGGGCACGCAGGAGGGGGCGGCGACCAGCACCCGAAGCGGCAGGCCGCGTGCCCGCTCCACCGCCCATCGCACGCCGGGCACGCCGAGCACGTTGGCCAGCTCGTGCGGGTCCCAGACCGTGGTGGTCGTGCCGTGCGGCACCACCACCGAGGCGTAGTCCGCCGGGGCCATGAAGGAGGATTCGAAGTGCAGGTGGCTGTCCACGAAGCCCGGCGAGAGGAAGCGGCCGGAGAGGTCGTGCACCTCCGCGGCGTCCGAGCGCGTGCCCGGCGGGTGGACGGAGGCGATCAGCCCGCCAGTGATACCGATATCGGCTGGGCGCAGCTCCTCCAACGCCACATCCACCACTGTGCCCCCGGTGAGCAGGAGATCGAAGGGCGCCTTGCCCTGGGCGGCCCGGACGGCGGCGCGGCGGGTCTCGGCGGGGATCACGGGGCGTGCCCCGCGGACTGGGCAAGGGTCATCTCGTCGGTTCTTGCCTCGTAGGTCACGCCGCGGCGCATGGCCCAGGTGTTGACCTGAAAATACAGGGCGATGAGCGCGGTCTGCTCACGTATCGCCTGACGTGTCGCCTCCCGCGTCAGCCGGGCGCGTTCGTCGTTGTTCATCGTCGCGCGGGCGCGCTGGATCAGCGCATCGATGCCAGAATTGCTGAAGCGGCCGCGGTTGGCGGTTCCGAGGCCGAGTGAGGTATTCCAGCTATGTACTTGTGTTTCCAGCATTCCTAGAACCTCGGGGTTTGGCGAGAAGCCGGCCAGGTTCACGCTGTACTTCAATTGGGCGGCCTCGCTCAGCCAGGTGCCGCGCGGCTTGGTCTCCACCGTCGCGGCGATGCCCAGGCGCGTCCACATCTGGGCGATGGCTTGCACGACCCCCTCGTCGTTCACGAAGCGGTCGTTGGGACCGTTCACCTGCACGGCGAAGCCCTGCGGAAAACCGGCCTCCGCCAGCAGCTTGCGAGCTCCTTCCAGATCCAGCCTCTCAGCTGTCAGGTCGGGGGAGGTGCCGAAATAGCCGGGCGGGCCGAGGTCGCCGGCGGGCAGGGCTTGGCCGCGCAGGATGCGCTCCGTCAGGGCCTGGCGGTTGATCGCGAGGGAGAGCGCCCGGCGCACGCGTGCGTCGCGCAACGGGTTGGGGACGGGCGAGCCGTCCTTCGCGCGGACGAAGGGGCTTTCCGCCCGGTCGCTGTCGAGCGTGAGGAAGATGAGGCGGTTCGAGGGGCTCTCGCTCGTCGTGAAGCGCGCATCGCCCCGGAAGCGCTCGAACTGCTCGGGCGGCACGATCTCAATGAGGTCTACGTCCCCCGCGCTGAGGGCCGCGACGCGGGCAGCGGCGGCGGGGATGGGGCGGAACTCAACCCTGGCATAGGCGGGGGTGGCTCCGTGGAAGGCGGGGTTGCGCTCCGCCACGAAGGGGCTGCCGGGCTGCCAGGAGACGTGGCGGAAGGGTCCGGTCCCGATCATGGCACGGCCCGCGTTGTAGTCGGCGGTGGTCGCGCCCTCGCCGTGCTTCTTCGAGACGATCATCACCAGGGCGAGGTTGTTCGCCAGCAGCGGCGTCGGCACCCGCGTGCGGATGCGGACCACCCCGCCGCCCGCATCCTCCACGGCCGTCACCACCCGTGTCGCGTAGCCGAAGGAGGAGGGCGAGTTGGGCACGTTGCCCGCCCGCTGGATGGTGAAGGCCACGTCCTCCGCCGTGACAGGAGCGCCGTCGTGGAAGCGGGCCTGGGGGTCGATGGTGAACTCCCAGGTAAGGTCGTCCACCACCCGCCAGGCGCTCGCGATAGCCGGGCGGAGCTCCTGCCGCGCGTCCTGCTGCACCAGCGGTTGAAAGACGTGGCGGGCAAAGGCGATGTTGGTGATAAGGCTCGCGTAGTGCGGGTCGAGGCTGGTGGGGCCGGACTCGACGCCGATGCGGAGGAGATCCTGGGCGCCCGCGGCTCCCGGCAGGACCATCGCGGCGGCAAGAAGGGCGGCGCGCAGGCGCATCGGGACCTCGGGCATCTGGTGGTGAAGGGGGCAAGCTGGCATGGTCCGCCGCACCCCCGCAACGGAGCCGCCCATGCCCAGGCCCATGGCCCTGGAGCCGTTCGCCGAAGCCATGACGGCCTGGCGCCGGGACCTGCACGCCCATCCGGAGCTCGGCTTCGAGGAGCACCGCACCGCCGCCCTCGTCGCGCGGGAGCTGCGCGCGGCGGGGATCGCGGTGGAGGAGGGGATCGCGGGCACGGGCGTCGTCGGGACGATCCGGGGAGCGGCAGGCAACCGCGCGATCGGGTTGCGCGCGGACATGGACGCGCTGGCCATGGCGGAGATGACCAGCGCGCCCTGGGCGAGCCTCACGCCCGGCCGGATGCATGCCTGTGGGCATGACGGGCACACGGCGATGCTGCTCGGCGCCGCGAAGTGGCTTGCCGGAAACCGGGACCGCTTCGCCGGCACCGTCCACCTCATCTTCCAGCCCGCCGAGGAATCGCGCGGCGGGGCGCAAGCGATGCTCGCGGCGGGGCTGTTCGAGCGCTTCCCCGTTGATGCCGTCTACGCCATGCACAACCTGCCGGGCCTGCCGCTCGGCACGGTCGCGGTGCCGAAGGGCGCCGTCCTCGCGAGTTCCGATACCTGGGAGGTGACCTTCCGCGGGCGTGGCACGCACGGGGCGAAGCCGCATCTCGGCACCGACGCGACGCTCGCCGCCGCCGCCTTCATCCTGGCTCTCCAGACGGTGGTGGCGCGGGAGCTGGACCCGCTCGGGGTGGGGGTGGTCAGCGTCGGCCATCTCGCGGCCGGCCATCCGGAAGCGCCGAACGTCATTCCGGCGGAGGTGCTGGTGCGCGGAACCGCGCGGGCGCTCTCGGCCCCCGTGCGCGACCTGCTTGAGGCGCGGATCGGCGGCATCGCGCGCGGCACCGCCGCCACGCACGGAGTAGCGGCGGAGCCGATCTATAACCGTCGCCTGCCGCCGACCGTGAACCACCCCGCCCAGGCCGCGCTGATGCATCGGGCCGCGTCCGCGGCGGTGGGTGCCGATCGGGCGCTGGACGACCACCCGCCGATCACCGCGGGCGAGGACTTCGCCTGCATGCTCGAGGCCCGACCGGGCGCTTACGCGTGGCTCGGCACGGGCGATCCCGCCCATCCTGAAGGCTGGCACCACAATCCGCGCTTCGACTTCAACGACGCGGCGCTGACCGCCGGCGCCGCCCTGTTCTGCGGCATCGTCGAGGCGGAGCTGGGGGCTTGAGCGGCGCCCCGCCGGCCGGGCGCCGGGCCGTCATCATCGACTGCGATCCCGGCACGGACGACGCCCTTGCCCTCTGGCTCGCCATGGCCTCGCCGGAGATCGACCTGCGGCTGGTGACGGTGGTGGGTGGCAATGCGGGGCTCGCGCGCACCGTGGCGAATGCGCGCGCCGTGGTTGGGCTGGGCGGCGTTCCCGTCCCGGTGGTGCCCGGGGCCGAGCGGCCCCTGCGCGGCTGCTTCGCGGGGGAGCGGGCGGTGCACGGCGATGACGGGCTGGCCGGCGTGGTCCTGCCGGAGGGGCCGCCGGCCGTCGCGGCGCTCGCGGCCGACGCGATCCGCGCCGTGCTCCGCGATGCCGCGCCGGGGAGCGTCACGCTCGTCGGCATCGGGCCCGTGACCAACCTCGCCCTCGCGCTCGCGACCGAGCCCGCTCTGGCCGGGCGGGTGCGGGAGATCGTGCTGATGGGCGGCGCCTGGGGGGAGGGGAACTGGACTCCCTCCGCCGAGTTCAACGCGGCGAGCGACCCGGAGGCGCTGGACATTCTCCTCTCCCTCGGTCCGCCCGTCACGCTGGTGACCCTGGAACTGACCATGCAGGCGCTGGTGACGCCCGCACGGATCGAGGCGGTCCGGCGCCTTGGCCACGGGGCCTGCCTGCGGGCGGCCTGCGACATCATGGCGGCCGTTCCGCCCTCCCGTCGGCTCGGGGGCGAGGGGCACGCGCTGCACGACGCCTGCGCCATCGCCTGGCTCGTTGCCCCTGCGCTCTTCCACGCGCAGCGCGCGGCGGTGGAGGTGGATTGCGGCCCCAGTCCTGCGCGCGGTCGCACGCATGTGGACCGCTGGGGCCGGAGCGGGGTGGAGCCGCGGGTGACGCTGCCCGAGACCCTCGACGCGGAGGGCTTCTTCGCGCTGCTCGGCGCGCGCCTCGCCCGCCTGCCCTGACGCCTGGAAGCCCGGCGGGCCCCGTGCTACCGCGCGGCGCCACCGCAGGGGAGGAAGCGAGCTTGACCGAGATCATCGCGCATCGGGGCGGCGCCATCCTCTGGCCCGAGAACAGCCTCCAGGCCTTCCGCGGCGCCATTGCCGCCGGGGCGGACGCGGTGGAGTGCGACGTCCACCTCTCTGCCGACGGCGAGGCGATGGTGATGCACGACGCCACGCTCGACCGCACGAGCAACTGCCGCGGCGCGCTCGCCGAGCGCAGTGCGGCGGAACTGGCCGCGCTGCACCTCATTGGTGCGGGCGGGGAGGGGGTGCCACGGCTTTCCGAGCTGCTCGAGCTCGTGGCCACCGGGCACGGCGGGCTCCAGGTGGAGGTGAAAGCCGACCGGAACGGCCGGCTCGACCTGCCGCTGCTGGAGAAGGTGCTGGCCGCGCTGGACCGGACGGGGCTTCGCCCGCGCACCGAGATCATCGTCTTCGAAGCGGAGGTGGCCGCCGCCGCCGTGGCCGCCAGTGGGCTGCGCAACGTTGCCTGGCTCTTCAGCCCCCCGATGATCCGCCATATCGGGCTGGAGGGAATCCTTGCCACCGCGCGCCGCACCGGTGTCCGCATGGTGGAGACGCACGAGGCCGCGATGGATGCCGAGCTGCTTGGCGCCTTTCGCGGCGCGGGGCTGCGCGTCGGGGCCTGGGGGGCGAACCACGCGCCCTCGATCCGCCGGATGCTGGATCTCGACCTGGATGCCATCGCGACGGATGATCCGGTGCTGGCGCTCTCGCTTCGGGCAGCCTGAGGCGGCGCCCGCAGGCCCCGGACGGCGGGCGAGGGCGGATCAAACCGATAGCTGCACGAAGCGCTCCGCCTCCGGCTTCGTGCCCTCGATCTGAAAGGCGACCGCCGCGGCGAGGATGGCGTGGTCGGCCTCGCTCAGCCGCGACTGTTCGCGCAGGTGGTCCGACCAAGACCGGACTGCCCAGAGTTCCACGTAACGTTCGGGGTGGGCCACGTCCTCGTAGAGGCGCCAGACAATGGCGCCGGCGCGGAGGCGCACGCCGCGGACCTCGGCCATGGATCGAAGGAAGGCGTCCCGAGAGGCGGTGGGCACCGCGTAGCGGACGGATTCGAGCACCCGCCCCTCGTCCCCGCGGAGAGCGGGGAGGAGTTCGGCCGCGGGGGCATCGGGCTGCGGTTCTGCCAGGTTGGTGGCGGAGGGGAGGGACGGCGGCGCCTCGAGCGGAAGGCGGCGGACGGCGAAGGCGAGGACGATGCTGGTCACCCCGAAGGCGATGAGCGTCGCCGGAATGCCGATCATCTCCGCCCCGACCCCGCCCAGCACCGTGCCCGCCGCCATGGCGCCGAAGGTGCAGACCTGGAACAGCCCGATCGCCCTCGCCCGCACCCAAGGTCGCGCGCCGAGCTGCGACGAGGCCGAAAGGGTCGAGGTCATCCCGAGCCAGAAGGCGCCGTAGAGGAGCATCGCGATCCCAGCCAGCACCCAGTGGCGGGCGAGGGCGAGGAGAATGATCGAGGCGCCCACGCCGCTTGAGCAGGCGACAACGGTGGCCGAGCGGCTGAGCCGGTTGCGGAGCGCCGGCAGCCAGAAGCTGGCGGCGACCGCGCCCACGCCCATGGCGCCGAGCATCAGCCCGAAGGCCGAGGGGCCGAGGCCGAGCCGGAACCGCACGATCAGCGGCAGGAGCGCCCAGACCGCCGAGCCCGCAAAGAAGGCGAGGGTGGAGCGGATGATGACGCCGCGCATCACCGGGCTGGCCAGGACGTAGCGCACGCCGCTCCCGATAGCCGGGAGAAGGCGCTCCTTCGGCGTCGTGTCCTGCTCCGGCACGCGCTTCCAGAAGAAGAGGGCGGTGATGAGGACAAGGAAGCAGGCGGCGTTGAGGCCGAAGGCGACTTCCGCCCCCGCCCAGCCGAGCACCACGCCGCCGAGGGCGGGGCCGATCGCCCGGGCGAGGTTGAAGCCCATGGCGTTCAGCACGATGGCCTGCACGAGGTCCGTGCGGGGGACGAGTTCCGGAGTGGTGGCCGCGAAGGCCGGGAAGTTCGCCGCCGCCCCCACGCCGATGCAGAAGGTGAGGGCCAGCAGGCCCCAGGGCCCGAGCAGCCCGGCGCCTGTGAGGACGCAGAGTAGGAGGGCGGTGCCGAAGATCCAGAACTGGGTCAGCAGCAGGAAGCGGCGGCGGTCCATGATGTCCGCAAGCGCGCCCGCCGGCAGGGCGAGGAGGAAGACGGGCAGGAGCGCGGCCACCTGCACGAGGCTGACCATGACCGGCGAGGGCGAGAGGGAGGTCATCAGCCAGCCCGCGCCCGTGCTCTGCACCCAGCCGCCGATATTGCTGACGAGGGTGGCGAACCAGAGGGTCCGGAACACAGGGTGCCGGAAGGGCACGAAGGCGGCGGGGGCGGGCATCGGAGACGGGGCGGACCGGAAGCTGCTCTCCCCCCGTGCCCGGCAATCGGGCGGCTCGCAAGGGGGGCCGGGAGGATCCTTCGTGCGGTGCGGCACGGGGGCTGCTAAGGGGCGCTCATGCTTCGACGCTTCTTCTCCTACTACCGGCCGCACCGGCGGCTGTTCCTGCTCGACTTCGGGTGCGCCGTGCTTTCCGGGCTGCTGGAGCTGGGCTTTCCGCTGGCGGTGAAGGCCTTCGTGGACCGGCTGCTACCAGGGCAGGACTGGGCGCTGATCGGGCTGGCCGCCGCGGGGCTGCTCGTCGTTTACCTCCTGAATGCCGGGCTGATGGCGGTGGTGACCTACTGGGGGCACATGCTCGGCATCAACATCGAGACGGAGATGCGTCGCCGAGCCTTCGCGCACCTGCAGAAGCTCTCCTTTTCCTTCTACGACAACCAGCGGACGGGGCACCTGGTCGGGCGGCTGACGAAGGACCTGGAGGAGATCGGGGAGGTGGCCCATCACGGGCCGGAGGACCTCTTCATCGCGGTAATGACCTTCGTCGGCGCCTTCGTGCTGATGTTCTCGGTGAATGCGGAGCTGGCGCTGATCACCGCGGCGGTGGTGCCGGTCACGGGCTGGCTGACGGCGCGCTACGGCGGGCGGATGACGCGGAACTGGCAGACGATCTTCGGGCGCGTGGGCGGCTTCAACGCGCGGATCGAGGAGAATGTCGGCGGTATCCGAGTGGTGCAGGCCTTCGCCAACGAGGAGCACGAGCGCGGCCTTTTCGCGCGCGACAACGAGGGCTACCGCGAGACGAAGCTCGAGGCCTACCGGCTGATGGCCGCGACGAACGCGCTCTCCTACCTCTCCATGCGGCTGACGCAGATGGTGGTGATGGTGGCCGGAAGCTGGTTCGTGCTGCACGGGCAGCTCAGCTCGGGCGGCTTTGTCGGGTTCCTGCTGCTGGTGGGCGTGTTCTTCCGGCCGGTGGAGAAGATCAACTCGGTGATCGAGACCTACCCGAAGGGGATCGCGGGGTTCCGCCGCTACACGGAACTGATGGACACGGCGCCCGACATCGAGGACCGACCGGATGCGCGCGTCGCGCCGCGTCTCTCCGGGCGTATTCGCTACGAGCGGGTGCGCTTTGCCTACGGGAAAGGCGCGCCGGTGCTGGACGGGGTGGACCTTGAGATCCTGCCCGGCGAAACGGTCGCCTTCGTCGGGCCCTCGGGCGCGGGCAAGACGACGCTCCTCTCCCTGCTGCCGCGCTTCTACGAGGTGACCGGCGGGCGCATCACGGTGGACGGAATCGACATCCGGGATCTCACCCTCGCCTCCCTGCGCGGGCAGATCGGGATCGTGCAGCAGGACGTGTTCCTTTTCGGCGGCACGGTGCGAGAGAACATCGCCTATGGCCGCCTCGGTGCCTCCGAGGAGGAGATCATGGAGGCGGCGCGCAGGGCCCGGCTGGACACCGTGATCGCCGCCCTGCCGAAGGGGCTGGACACGGTGGTCGGGGAACGGGGGGTGAAGCTCTCGGGCGGGCAGAAGCAGCGGCTGGCGATCGCGCGGATCTTTCTTCGCAACCCGCCGATCCTCATCCTCGACGAGGCCACCTCCGCGCTCGACACGGAGACGGAGCGGGCGATCCAGGCTTCGCTGACGGAGCTGTCCGAGGGGCGTACCACGCTGGTGATCGCGCACCGGCTGGCGACGATCCGGGATGCCGACCGCATCGTGGTGGTGGACGCGGCGGGCCTGGCAGAGCAGGGGCGGCACGGGGAGCTGGTGGCCTCGGGCGGAATCTACAGCCGGCTGCACAGCGCGCAGCAGGCGGGGTGAGCGGCTGCTGCTTTCGCCAGCCAGTCGGGCTATGGTCCCGATGGCTGCGTGGTCCGCGCGGCCATTCTCGGGAGGGAAGCCATGGCGGCGCGCTTCACGAGCTATGCCGAGTTCTGGCCGCATTATCTGCGCGAGCACGCGAGCCCGGTGACGCGGGGCGTGCATGTCACGGGCACGCTCATCGGCCTCGCGCTCTTCCTCGGCGGTATCCTCTTCGGCAACTGGTGGCTGGTTCTGGCGGGGGTGGTGAGCGGCTACCTCTTTGCCTGGGGCAGCCACATGCTGGTGGAGCGGAACCGGCCGGCGACCTTTAGCCATCCCCTCTGGTCGCTCGGCTCAGATCTTCGGATGGCCTGGCTGTTCCTGAGGGGACGGCTGGACCGGGAGCTGCGCCGGGCCGGTGTGTCCTGAACCGCTACCAGGGCAGGTCCTTGCCGTCGTAGTTCACGTAGGCGACGCCGCCGGCGCCCGCGCGCTTCTCCAACATATCGGTGACGCGCGGGATGCTCTGCTCGATGGAGAGCGCCGCTTCCTCGCCGCCCATCTCTGTGCGGACCCAGCCGGGGGCGGTGGCGATATAGGTGCGGCCCTCCGCGGCACGCCGCGCGGCGATGCTCTTCAGGCCGGTGTTCAGCGCGGCCTTGCTCATCCGATAAGCCTCCCAGCCGCCGGTACCGTTGCCGGCCACGCTGCCGAGGCCGGAGGACATGACCGCGACCGTTCCCTCGCGCGGGACGAGGTGGACCATGCGGTCGATCAGGTGGAGCGGCGCAAGCGCGTTGGTGAGCATCAGCCGGGCGAAGACGTCCGGCTGCACCTCGCCAATCGGGCGCTTGTCGTCGGCGATGCCGGCATTGACGAAGAGCACGTCCAGGCGGCGATCCTTCAGGGCGCGCGCGAAGGCGTCCACCCCGGCCCAGTCCGTCACGTCGAGGGTATGGACCTCCAGCTTGCCGGGCGGTGCGTCGCGCAGCGCGGCGGGGTCACGCACGGTCGCGATCACGTGCCAGCCGCGCGACAGATGCTCCTCCGCCAGCGCGCGGCCGAGGCCGCGGGAGGCGCCGACGATCAGGATGGTCTTCATGCGTCTCTCTCCAGGAAATCGATGACGGCACGGTTGAAGGGGCCGGGCTGCTCCACGGTGAAGGCGTGGCCACCGGTCTCGGTGATCCAGAGGCGGGCGTTCGGCAGGCCCTCGGCGAGGACCTGCGAGGCGGTCCAGGGCACGAGGAGGTCGTCGCGCGAGACGGTGACGAGGGTGGGGGCTGCGATGCGCGCGAGGTCGGCGCGAGCGTCGAAGGCGCGGAGTGCCGCAATCCGGCGGCGGAGGTTTTCGGCGCCCTGGAAATGCGCGGTGCCATGCGCGATCTCCGCGTCGATGCGGGTGAAGTTCGCGGCCATGTAGGGCGCGGTGTGCAGGAAGAGGGGCTGGGCCGCGACATAGGCCGCGGGCCCTTGCGCCGCGAGGATGCCGAGGCGGATGTCGAAACAGCGCTCCGAGTGCGGCTCCACCTTCGCCCAGGCGTTGACGAGCACCAGGCGGTCCAACCGCGCCGGGTGGCGGCGGGCGAGTTCGAGGCCGACGAGGCCGCCCAGGGCGTGGCCGATGAAGTGGGCGCGGGCGAGGCCGGCTTTGTCCATCACCGCCGCCACGTCGTCGGCCATGTGGCCGATGGTGTAGCCGTCCGGCAGATCCTCCGCGTTGCGGCCGGTGCCGCGCTGGTCGAAGGCGACGACCTGGAAGTGTTCCTCCAGCGCCGCGCGCTGCGGGGTCCAGAAGGCGGCAGCCCCGCCGAGGCCGGCGGAGAGAACCACCGCCGGCGCGCCGGGCTTGCCGGTGAGCTCGTATCTCATCGACCGATATGCGCGACGGTCGCGATTTCCACGAGCGCCTCGGGTTTCACCAGGCCGCACTGGATGCAGTAGCGGGCGGGCTTGTCCCCGGGGAAATACTCGGCATAGACGGCGTTCACGGCGGCGTAGTTCGCCCAGTCCGTGACGAAGATGTGGTTCATCGTCACGTCGGCCATGGTGCCGCCCGCGGCCTCGATGACGGACTTGATGAGCTCCAGCACGTGCCGCGTCTGGGCGGCGGCATCGCCGGGATGGACGACGTTGTTCTCCTTGTCGAAGGGCAGGGTGCCGGAGACGTAGAGGACGCCGTCCGCCATGGCGCCGGGCGAGAAGGGCGCGATGGGCTTGCCGGAGCCGGCGGGGATGATGGCCTTCATGGGCATGGCGGGGCTGTTCCTCTGGCTCGGTCGTTGCGCGGGTCGAACGGCGGGGCGCTGGCCTTCCCAGCCTAGGGTCGGGCGCCGTAGCCTGACCAGCCGCGGTGGCGCCGCTCCCCCACGGGAAAACCTTGCCGGAGGCTGTCCTGAACGACGCCGCGCCACGACTCATCGCGCTCGACTGGGGCACCTCCTCGCTCCGCGCCTATCTCATGGGGGAGGGCGGAGCGGTGCTGGAGACGCACCGGCTGCCGCTCGGCATCATGCAGGTGGAGGGGGGCGACTTCGCAGGCGCTTTCGAGCAGGCGGCAGGCGACTGGCGCCGGCGCTGGCGGGCGCTGCCGGCGCTGGCGGCGGGCATGATCGGCAGCGCGCAGGGCTGGGTCGAGGCGCCTTACGTGCCCTGCCCGGCGGGGCTGGAGGAACTGGCCGGCGGGCTGGTTCCGGTGCCGGGCGCGGCCCTCTCGATCATCCCGGGCGTCGTGCAGCACGGCGACGCGCCGAACGTGATGCGGGGGGAGGAGACGCAGATCCTCGGCGCCCTTTCCTCACACGGCGATGGGCGCTTCGTGATGCCGGGCACTCATTCGAAATGGGTGGAGGTCACGGGCGGCCGGATCCGTCGCTTCGAGACCCACATGACCGGCGAGCTTTTCGCGGTGCTGCGCCGGCACTCCATCCTCGGCCGCTTCGTCCGGGAGGATGACCCGCCGCCGCCGGAGGAAGTCGCGCGAGCGGCCTTCGCGCGCGGGGTCAAAGCGCTGCGCGACGCGCCGTCCGGCCTCTCGCCGCTGCTCTTCTCCGCGCGCTCGCTCGTGCTGACGGGCGGCCTCGCGCGGGAGGCGAGCCTCGACTATCTCTCCGGCCTTTTGATCGGGGAGGAGTTGCGTGCGGGGCTCCACGCGATGTCCGGCGGTCTGGCGCTGGTCGGCGATGCGGCGCTCTGTGAGCGCTATCGCCAGGCGCTCTCGATCTTCGGCGTCACTGCGGTCGAACTGCTCGGCGATACGGCCGCCGCCGGGCTTTGGCGCATCGCCGGGGCGGCCGGGCTCACCGGCGCCGGGTTGGAGAAGAATCCTTGATCCTGCAAACCTTCATGAACCAGCTGCCGCTGGTCGCGATCCTGCGCGGCGTGACGCCGGAGGAGGTGGTGCCGATCGGGCGCGCCCTGGTGGAGGCAGGGTTCTCGATCATCGAGGTTCCTCTGAACTCGCCGCGGCCGCTAGAGAGCATCCGGGCGCTGGCGGAGGCCCTCGGGCCTGATGTGCTGGTGGGCGCGGGCACCGTCCTGGCGCCGGAGGCGGTCGAGGAGGTGGCTGCGGCCGGCGGGCGGATCATCGTCATGCCGCATGGCGACCCTGCCGTGATCCGCGCCGCGAAAGCGGCCGGGCTGCTCTGCGTGCCCGGTGTCTCGACAGCCACCGAGGGCTTCGCGGCGCTTGCAGCCGGGGCGGACGCGTTGAAGCTCTTCCCGGCGGAGCTGCTGACGCCGCGCGTGCTGAAGGCGATGCTGAGCGTCTTTCCCCGCGGCACGCGCTTCCTGCCAGTGGGCGGCATCGTGCCGGAGGGAATGGGGGAGTTCGTAGCGGCGGGGGCGGCCGGCTTCGGTCTTGGTTCCGCCCTCTACAAGCCGGGCGCCACCGCGGATGAGGTGGGCGAGCGCGCCCGGCGCTTCGTGGAAGCCTGGAGGGCGCTGCGGCGGCAGGCCTGACGCCCCGCCCTCAGCTGAAGGCGAACTTCAGGGCGGAGAGCGCCGCGATCAGCCAGACGGCGCCGTGCACCTCGCCCGCCTTGCCGGCGATGACCTTGACGGCCGCGTAGACGATGAAGCCGAGGCCGATGCCCGTCGCGATGGAGAAGGTGAAGGGCATCGCCATGGCGGCGAGGATGGCCGGGATGTACTCGGTGGGATCCTCCCAGGCGAGGTCCTTCAGCGACTGGGCCATGAGGCAGGCGACGAAGATGAGCGCCGGTGCCGTCGCGAAGGCCGGGACGGAGGTCGCGAGCGGCGCGAGGAAGAGCGCGAGGAGGAAGAGCGCGCCGACGGTGAGGGCCGTCAGTCCCGTGCGCCCGCCGGCCTGGATGCCGGCGGCGCTCTCGATATAGCTGACGGTCGTCGAGGTACCGAGCGCGGCGCCGAGCATGGCGCCGCCGCTGTCCGCCATCAGCGCGCGGCCGAGGCGGGGCACCGAGCCGTCCGGCCGCATGAGGCCAGCGCGGTGCGTCGTCGCGATCAGCGTGCCCGCGTTGTCCAGCAGGTCCACCATGAAGAAGGTGCCGACCACCTGCAGCACGCCGAGGCTGAGCGCGCCCACGATGTCCATCTGAAGGAAGGTCGGGGCAAGGGAGGGTGGGGCGGAGACGACGCCGTTCAACGTGGTGAGGCCGAAGGGAAGGCCGGCGAGCGCGGTCGCCACGATGCCGATGAGGATGGCACCGGGAACCCGCCGCGCGACGAGGCCCGCGATGAGCACGAAACCCGCCGCGCCGAGCAGCACTGGGCCCGAGCGGACGGAGCCGAGCGAGACGAGGGTGGCGGGGTTCGCCACGACCAGCTTGAGGTTCTCGAGCCCGATGAGCGCAAGGAAGAAGCCGATGCCGGCGGCGATGCCGAGCTTCAGCGAGATCGGGATTCCGTTGATCAGCCATTCCCGGAAACCGGCGATGGAGACGAGGAAGAACAGCACGCCGGAGATGAAGACGGCGCCGAGCGCGACCTGCCAGGAGATGCCCATCCCTGCCACCACGGCAAAGGCAAAATAGGCGTTCAGCCCCATCCCGGGGGCGAGGGCGATGGGCAGGTTGGCGAGGAAGGCCATCAGCGCGCAGCCGATCGCCGCGGCAAGGCAGGTGGCCACGAAGGCGGCGCCCGCGTCGATCCCGGCCGTCGACATGATCTGCGGGTTCACCACGATGATGTAAGCCATGGTGAGAAAGGTGGTGAGGCCGGCGACGACCTCGCGGCGCGGGTTGGTGCCGCGCGCGGCCATGTCGAAGAAGCGGTCCACTCGTGAAAACTCCGATGTGCAGCGGCCGTCCGGTGCTACGGTGCCGCCTCTCTCGCGGCAAGGCCAGCAAGCGACGTGCCGGCTTCCTGCCCGAGGAACGGCCGTACACCCGCGGCCGGCGAGCGCCGAGCCGCCGCGGAAGCGGCGTGGGCGGAACGGCTCCTATTGCGGGGAGACAGGCCGCGTGGTCCTGACCTAGGCTCCGGCCCGACCCGGCGGGCACGATGCCGGAGCGTATCGGGGAACCAGGAAGCATGGCGCCACCAGCGGAAGGGAAGGGCGTGCCGACCTCATTGCGGCCCCACCCCGAGGATTACGGCTACGACCTCGACCTCGCGCTCTCGGCGGTGGTCGGGCTGCGCGCGCGCATCCCCGACGATGCCTTCACGGCGGCCACCCTGGGGACGGAGCGGGTGGGGAATGCGGTGCTCATCCGCGAGGACGGGCTGCTCGCCACGATCGGCTACCTCGTCACGGAGGCGGAGGAGGTCTGGCTGACCACGGCAGAGGGGCAGGCGGTGGCCGGCCACGTGATCGGCTATGACCAGGTGACGGGCTTCGGCCTTGTCCAGGCGCTCGGTAAGCTCGGGATGCCGCCGCTGCCGCTCGGCGTATCGGGCGAGGTGCCGGTCGGGGCGGACATCGTCTTCGCCGGCGCAGGCGGCCGCCCGGGCGCGCTGGCAGGGCGGGTGGTGGCAAAGCAGGAATTCGCCGGCTACTGGGAATACCTCCTCGACGAGGCGCTGTTCACGGCGCCCGCCCATCCGCACTGGAGCGGCGGGGCGGTAATCGGGCCGGACGGCGCGCTGATCGGCATCGGATCGCTCCAGCTCGGCCACGATGCCGGGGACGGGCGCGTGCGGATCCTCAACATGAGCGTTCCGATCGACCTGCTGAAGCCGATCATGGGGGAGATGCTGACGCTGGGGCGGCCCGACCGTCCACCACGGCCCTGGCTGGGCATCTCCGTCAGCGCGGACGAGGGGCAGGTGGTCATCCTCTCCACCGCGGCCCGTGGTCCGGCCGCCCGGGCCGGATTGCGGCGGGGCGACGTGGTGCTGGCCGTGGCCAAGGAGTCGGTGGCCGACCTGCCGCGCTTCTTCCGCAGCATCTGGGCGCTTGGCGAGGCCGGGGTGGATGTGCCGCTCGTCGTGGAGCGGGAGGGCGACCGCTTCGAGGTTACCGTGGCCTCCGGAGACCGGCAGCGATTTCTGAAGGCGGCGCCGCTGCACTAGCGCTGCATGGCCGGCCCGTTCCTCCGCCGGGATGCTGGCGGGGGTGCGCTGGCGGCGCGCGGTAAGTCTGCTATGTCAATCTCGCCGATGAGCGGAGGAAATGCCATGGCCGATCCCCACCTGCCTCCCGATGCGCTGGAGGCTGATCCTGGCACGGCGGGCGCTGCGCGCAGGACGGCGGCTGAGTTGCGCTCTGCGCGCTGGTTCGGGCCGGCGGACCTCCGGAGCTTCGGGCATCGCTCGCGCGCCATGCAGATGGGCTACAGCCCGGAGGAGTGGACGGGCAAGCCGGTGATTGCGATCGTCAACACCTGGTCCGACCTCAATCCCTGCCACGTGCACTTCAAGCAGCGCGTGGACGACGTCAAGCGCGGCATTCTCATGGCCGGCGGCTTCCCGGTGGAGTTGCCGGCGATCTCGGTGTCGGAAAGCTAC
>NZ_JONP01000021.1 GCF_000711725.1 Roseomonas aerilata DSM 19363
GAGACGGGCTGAATGTGCGGACTGACCGGCTTCTGGTCGCCGGCACACTTCGGCAGCGAGGCCGTGGCCCGCGGGATCGTCGAAGCGATGCGCGACCGCCTCACGCATCGCGGGCCCGACGATCACGGCACCTGGATCGATGCGGAGAGCGGCATTGCCTTCGGCTTCCGCCGCCTCTCCATCATCGACCTCTCTCCCGCCGGCCATCAGCCGATGGCCTCCGCGGACGGGCGCTTCGTCGCTATGATGAACGGCGAGATCTACAACTTCGCCGAACTTCGCGCCGAGATCGACGCGGCGCGCGGCGGGCATCCCTGGCGCGGGCACTCCGACACCGAGGTGCTGGTCGAGGCCATCGACGAATGGGGACTCGAGCGCGCGCTGGGGCGCGCCAACGGCATGTTCGCGATCGCCGTCTGGGACCGGCGGGAGAACTCCCTCCTCCTCGCGCGCGACCGGATCGGCAAGAAGCCCATGTATTACGGCTGGATGGGCGGCCATTTCCTCTTCGGCTCCGAGTTGAAGGCCCTGCGGGCCCATCCCGCCTTCGACGGCCGCCTCTCGACCGAGGCGCTCTCGGGCTTCCTCCAGATCGGCTACGTCGTCGGGCGTCAGACGATCTTCGCGGGCCTCTCCAAGCTGCCCGGTGGCCATATCCTGCGCCTCGACGCCCGGGCGGCGGGGCGCCGGGAATCCCCTGAGCCCAGCCCCTACTGGGATCTCCGGGGCGTGGCGGAGGCCGGGCTGGACGCCCAGGCCGCCGGACGCCTGGCCCGGCAGGAGGAGTTCGAGGCGCTGCTGCGGGACTCGGTCGCGCTCCGCATGGTCGCCGACGTGCCCGTGGGCTCCTTCCTCTCGGGCGGCATCGACTCGAGCCTTGTCACGGCGCTCATGGCCAAGGGCTCGGCCGGCGCGGTCCACAGCTTCGCCATCGGCTTCAACGTGCGCGAGTGGGACGAGGCGCCGCACGCGCGCGCCGTGGCCGAGCATCTCGGGACGCAGCACGAGGAGGCCTATCTCGGCGCCGCCGACATCCAGGACATGATCCGCGACATCGCCGAGGTCTGCGACGAGCCCCTGGCCGACGACTCGATCGTGCCCACGACCCTGCTGTGCCGGCTGGCGCGCCGCCAGGTGACCGTCGCGCTCTCGGGCGATGGCGGCGACGAGCTGCTGGGCGGCTATGCCCGCTACGCCGCGGTGAACGAGTGGCTGGAGCGGCGGCGTGGCCTGCCGCGGCCCGTGCGGGCCCTGGCCGGTCTCGTCTCGGGAGGGCTGGCGCCGGCGGCCGAGCGGCTGGGGCAGATGCGCATGGCGCGCCGGCTGCGGCTGCTCGACTGCCTGATGGGTTCGGGCGACCCGGACGAGGTCCACCGGATGCTCGTCTCGCAGACGCTCGAGGCGGATTCGCTTCTCGCCAGCCCCGCCGGGCTGCCGAACCCGCTGGAGGATCCGCGCTACCTCCTCGGCCGCTCGACCCCGATCGACCGCATGGGCTTCACCGACCTCGCGACCTACCTCACGGACGATATCCTGGCGAAGGTGGACCGGGCGAGCATGTCCACCTCGCTCGAGGTGCGCTGCCCCCTGCTCGACTACCGCGTGATCGAGATGTCCTGGCGCTTCCCGACGGCCGAGAAATACGCAGCCGGGGAGGGCAAGCTTCCGCTTCGGCAATTACTCTACCGGCACGTGCCGCGCGCGTTGGTGGACCGGCCGAAGCGCGGCTTCGGGGCGCCTGTGGAGGTCTGGTTGCGGTCCGAGTTGCGCGACTGGGCGGAGGCGCTGATGAGCCCGGCGGCCCTGGCCCGCCACGGCCTGCTCGACGTGCGCGCCTGCCGCAAGCTCTGGGAGGATTTCCTCTACCGGAACCACTCCTTCAACCGCGTCATCTGGAACCTGCTCATGTTCCAGGCCTGGCACGCATCGCTCGACCACGCGCGGCCGGAGCCCTTCAGCGGGCAGGACCCGTGGCGGCCAGATGCGCCAGATGCTCGTGCAGCTGCCGACCGTTTCGTTCCCAACTGAAGCGTTCCGCGCTCTCCCGCACAGCGGCCTGGGGCGGCGGGTCGGTCAGGATGTCCCGGATGGCGGCGGCGATGGCGGCCGGCGTCCGCTCGCGCAGCAGGCGCCCGGCCGCCGGGCGGTCGATGGCCTCCGCGGCCCCGTCCACGTCCGGCGTCACCACCGGGGTGCCGCAGGCCAGCGCCTCCACCCAGGCATTGGCCAGCCCCTCGCTCTCGGAGGCGAGGGCCATGACATCGGCAGCAACCAGGATTCCCGGCAGCTCGGCGTGGGGGCGGTTGCCGAGGAGCCGCACCCGGTCCCCGAGTCCGCGCTGGCGGACGAGGCGTTCCAGCCGTTCGCGCTCAGGCCCTTCGCCGACAACGAGGAGAGTGGCGCCCTCGACGCCCGCCATGGCCTCGATCACCAGCTCGTGCCCCTTGCGTGGGATGAGCGACCCGAGGCTGACAACCAGCGGCCCTGTCACGCCGAGATCGCGCTTCGCCGCCGCGCGATCGTTAGGGCGGAAGCGCTCAAGGTCGCAGCCGGTGTAGTGCACGGCGATCTTGGCGGCATCCATGCCCATGCCCGCCATGTCCCGCGCGAGGGACTGCGAGACCGCGAGGAGGCGGCCAGCCCGGGCGGCAGCCCTCATGATCCCCTCCCGGCAGCCGCGGCGCGCGCCCCAGTAGTGGATGTCCGCACCCCGCGCCTTGACCAGCAGCGGCACCCCGAACTCGGAGGCCAGCCGCTCGGCGGCGGGGCCGTCGGGATAGAAGAACTGGGCGTCGATCACGTCGAAGGCGAAGCCCTCGTCCCGCCAGCGCGCGATCACGGGGCGGGCCGCCCGGGCGAGCAGGGCCGGGTTGAAGCGGCCGCTGAGGCCCGGGATCGTCAGCATGCGCGGCCGTGCGACGCGGATGCCCTTCCAGCTCTCTTCGGCCGGCAGGTCGCGCAGCGGCCGGTAATGCGGGTGCAGATCGAGCGGAAAGGGGGGCAGGCCGATCGGGTTGACCACGCGGACCTCCACCCCCTGCCGGGCGGCGAGGGCGCGGGTCTGGTGCTCCACGAAGACGCCGAAGGTCGGCCGCACCACGTTCGGGAACAGCGTGGAGATGGTGAGCACGCGCAGCATTCGGGCCCCCAAACCTCTCCGTCCCAAGTCGCGACTCGCGACGGGGCGCAACCTGACGGCCCTCGGGCCCGGCGTCTAGTAGCCGAGGGACGGCCGCCGGCTCGGGGCGGGGACGATACGCGGCCGTGCGCCCTTGCAACGAGCCCGCCCGCATGCGTTCTGCCTCCCTGGCCGAGAGGGCGCGTCGCCTCGCCGGCCCCGGATCGGGGGGCCGGCTCCAACCCCGGCACGGGAGTCCTGGTTTGAGCAGAGTGAGACCGATTCACGCGCTCACCTCGCTGCGCGGCGTCGCGGCCTGGTGGGTGGTGCTCTACCACTTCCGGGAGTTCTTCCCCGCGGGCACGCCCTGGGCCATCCAGGCCTTCACCGCCAAGGGCTACCTTGCGGTGGACCTGTTCTTCGAGCTGAGCGGCTTCGTCATCGCCCTCAACTATGCCAGCCGGATGGAGACCTTCCGCCTCGGGGACAGCATCCGCTTCCTCCTGCTGCGGCTCGCGCGGATCTATCCGCTGCACCTCTTCATGATGCTCGTCTTTCTCGCGAACCCCATCGCGCTGAAGTTCTTCTCGACCCAGGGCACGATCGACCACCGCTACGACCCCGCCTACTACGTGATGAGCCTCTTCCTCGTGCAGAACTGGGGCCTGACCGACGACATTCGGTGGAACATCCCGGCCTGGTCGATCAGCACCGAGTGGGCCTCCTACCTCGTCTTCCCGATCCTCACCCCCCTGCTCGTCCCGGCCTACCGAAGGCGGATTCTCGTGGTCGGCGGGGCGATCCTGCTGCTCGTGCTCCTCGCGGTGCTGACGGCGGCGAATGGCGGGGAACTCGGCGGCGAAATCCCGCGTCTCGGGCTGATGCGCTGCCTGATCGAATTCCAGACGGGCGTGCTTCTCTGCCACTTCACCACCCTCTGCCCCGCGCGCGGCCCGTGGCGGAGCGGGATCGCGGCGGGCCTCGCTCTCGCCCTCTTCGCGGCCTATGCCCTGCTGCCGGTGCCGGATTACGCCGTCATGCCCGCGGGCTTCCTGTGCCTGATCTACGCCCTGACCGACGAGAACAACCCGCTGGCGCGCGCGCTCCGGGTTCCAGTGCTGGAGTGGCTCGGCGACATCTCCTACTCGACCTATCTGGTCCATTACTTCGTCAAGGACTGGGTCAAGTTCCTCATCGTGGGGCCCGACACGCCGGTGCTGGCGATCCTCGGCACCTATGTGCTCGTCACCGGGGCTCTGTCGGTCGTTCTCTACCGCCTCATCGAGCGGCCGGGGCAGCAGGCCGTGCAGACCCTACTACGGAGCCGCCCCCTGCCCGGCTCGGGTGCCTCGACGCAGCCCGGCCCCCGCTGAGGGAGGGCCGGGCTCTCATCCCTTGACCGGGAGGTCGCCTTCCATTCTCGCCGGCGCGGCCCGTCTGCGCCAGCCAGCATCCCGGGGCCCCGCCAGGGCGGGGGCGGCGGCGAGCGTCGCGCTTCCCGTCGCGGGGCGGTTGCGCCAGCCCGGCTGGCGGGTGGGCACGGGCGGCTTGTAGGCGGGTCCGCCCGCCAACCCCTTGGCCGCGGGCGCCGCGCGCCAGCCGCCGCCCGCGGCCACCGCCGGCTCGGGCAGCGCAGGGCCTGCGGGCTTCGGCAGGGTGAGCCGATCCCGCCAGCTGCGCTGCTGCTTCGCCGCGTCCGCCGCCCCCTTCTTCAACCGTTGGACATGGTGGGCGAGGCAGGCCGAAAGGGCGAACATGTAATAAAGCATCGGCTGGAAGGCGACGCCGATGAAGGAACCGCAGGCGAGCAGCGTGATCAGGGAAACCTGCAAGGCGTAGGCGAGTTCCCGCAGCCACTCCATCCCCGGCGTCTTCTTCGCCCATCGCGAGGTCCGCTGGAGCGAGAGGAAGGCGGTGACGATCAGCGCGCCAAACAGGGCAAGGCCCGGCCAACCATGCTCTCCCAGCACCTCGAAGTAGATGCTGTGGAAGGCCTTGCCCCTGAAGACATCGTCCTCCAACCCGCCATCCGCGGCGGGGAAGCGGATCTCGTTCACTTCAAAGGAGTTGAACCCGCCGCCCAGCGGGTTGTGGGCGACGAAGTCGAGAGTCCACTTCCAGACGAGAATGCGCCCGAGGGCCGAGCCCTCGGTCTGGTAGGTGTTGATTGTGGAAATTCGTTCGTTCCAGGCGCTCGAGGTGAAGAAGACGAGCGCCGCCCCCGCCACCGCGCCCATCAGGCCGTAGGTCACCTTATGCCGCGTGCGGAGCCACAGCCCGGTGCCGACGACGAGCATGCCAATGAGCCCGGTGCGGGCGTAGGTGCCAACCGCGCAGGTAATGGTCGCGACCGCGAGGCCGATATACATCAGGTTCGTGATCGGATGCTTCGGCACGATAATGGTGTGGTTGCGCAGGTAGAGGACGATCGGCAGCAGCATCAGGGCGACGGCTGCGAGGGTGCTTCCCTCCGCGAAGCCGGAATTGCCGCTCACCACGCCGAGGGCCATGCCGTAGCCGCCGCCGTTGATGATGGTTTTCAACCCAGTGGGTAGGACGTGGATCGCTAGCGAGAAGAGGTAGATCTGGAGGAAGGCTTCGATCTGCACGCGCGAGCGGAAGACGTAGGGGATAAAAGCGGAGAAGAGGATCGTCTTCACCGCCCAGTTCCACTTCGTCCAGGCTGACCAGGGCGAAACGGCGAGCACGGCGGTCGTGAAGGTCACCCAGCCCGCAAAGAGCACGGTGAGCACGAGGATGAGAGAGATGCCCGGCGGATCGCGGCGGTCCATCATCACGTAGCCGCCGATCGCCAGCAGCGCCATGATCAGCGAGACCGGAATCGAGGGAAGGATCGAGTAGGCGACGTTCTGCGGCGTGAAGGTATCGACCCAGACATAGCCGAGGCTGAACACGAAGGGCGCGGCCACCCCGAGCGTGACGAAGGCAATATAGATGAGGGTCAGGTAGACACTGCGCAGCATGGCGCCTTATCTCTCCCCACGCGCGGCGCTGGCCGTGCGCGCGTGCTTCCGGCGCCAGCCCTCATCCACTTCCTGCGGCTTCCCGGGTGCCTCCTCGGGTTGCGGCTGGCTGAACCAGGGAATTTTGCTGTCCAGAATCACGGCACGGACAGCAATGAAGACACAAAGAATTGTAGTAAACAAAATGGCACTAAGATCAAGCATGCCGCTCCCGCTCCACTCGTCCGCCACTGTATTCCTGGCGAAAACCCGGGCCGAATGAAATAGCCCAGGGAACGCAAGTTCATGATTGAACGCAACGTGATCCCGTTACGGTTGCATTGAGAAGGCCTTGCCAGCCAGATTTTCGTGGGATGGAAGGCTTGCAAGGACGACCTTGCTCAGCCGAGGCTGGATACTCCGTTGCCCTGAGGGCAGACTGAACAGTCCGCTGCCGACGCTTACGACGCTAATACCTCGCGAAGATCGGCGGCGGCAGAACCCACCTCACCAACCGGCACAATACGGGCGGCTAAGACAATGGCGGCGCAGGCTCAGCCGTGCCCAAGCCCACGAGGGAGCCTTCGTCAAACTGCCGCCGAACGGCAATCCTGGCCTTGCTCAGAGATGAAACTGGCGGACCCGACACGATTCGAACGTGCGACCTTTGCCTTCGGAGGGCAACGCTCTATCCAGCTGAGCTACGGGTCCCCGTGGGTTCAATAGCCCAGCCGCCCGCCGGGGGGAACCCCCGACGGGCGACCGCCTCACCGGCAGCCCGGCTCAGGCTGCAAGGCTCTCCGTCGCCCCTGTGCCCATCGCGATCGCGGAGGTTCCCCCCGCCGACATCCCCAAGGCCGCCTGGCGAGTGCCCTCCACCCGACGCGTCCAGCCCCGGCCGAAGGTCTGGAACCCGTCCAGGCCGCGGTAGTAGGCCATCCGTCCTGCTGCGAGCCGGCCGATGAGCTCCGCCCCGCGGCAGGCCCGGGCCGCGGCGAGGGTTATGGGCCCGATCGACCCGTCCGCTTTCACCCCAACACTGCCCTGAAGGAGACGAAGGCTCCGGCCTGGCCCGGCATTCACCCCGAAGTCGAAGACCATCAGGTCCACTCCGGGGGGCAGCTCGGCGCAGCGCATCGGGATCCAGTACCGAGCCCGATAGATCTCGCGCGCCTCGGCCCGGGTCAGGGCGCGAACATCCGCCTCGGTCGCCTCGACGTCACGGAAGTCAGAAAGGGTGCGGCGGGTAATGCCGAGGTTGGTGGCGCCACCGGGATCGGCCGGGTTGTTTACGAACCCACCTTCCGCTGCCAGCACATGGTCGAGACAGGCATCGAAGCGGTCCTCGGCCGGCCGCTGCGCGACGCGCGACACGAGGGAGAGCGCCGGCGCCGGCGGATCGGCGGAGATGGCCGCGCCCTGCGGGGCCTGTGGCGGGCCCTGCAACCGCGCCTGTAGCTGCACCTCCTGCAGCCGCCCCACCAGGGCATCCTTGTTGCGGGAGGATTGGGAGGAGCCGATCCAGAAATTCACCACCGCGGCGAAGGCGGCGCCGAGCGTGCCCACGGTGATGTTGATCACGCTGGCCACCTGGGGGTCGAAGCGGGGGCCGCCCTCGGCCGGCGGATTGATGCTCACCAGCAGCGCCAGCACCGAGAAGAAGCCCAGCACCACGAGGGTGGAGACCGTGACCGGCCCCCAGGCCGATGCGCCGCCCCGTGCCGCGCGGGCCGTCCCTCCTCCCGCAGAAAGACCCGCGAGGGAGGCCGCGCCCCGTCGTCCCTCACCCACCGGGCGGGTTTCCGCCGCAAGGCGGGCGCCCTGCAGGGCAATCTCCGTCAGCCGGGCGCGAAGGGCGGCCGCCCGCCCTGGATCGGCGGCCAGGGCTGCGCGGGCGGCTACGGGATCGGCGGTGCCGAGCACCTGATGGACGGCTTCGGCGGCTGCGGCCGCGACGAGGCCGGCGGGATCGGCGGCCACCAGCCGCAGGATGTCGGGCACCAGGGCGGCCGCGACGGGAATGAGCGATAGCGCCATGTGGGGGGGCTCCTACGGTGAACGGGACATCGGATCGCCAAGGGAATGTATACCTTCCTAACATAGGAAATCAAGCATTTTCCCGTTACCCGCCTTGTTTCCCCTGGCCCAGCCGGGCCATCCTGCGGCCACGCCCAAAGGTGCCCCATGAATAACATGTCCCCGCCGCGCCCGAACGATCTCGACTCGTTCTGGATGCCCTATTCCGACAACCGCTACTTCAAGACGAACCCGCGCATGCTCGCCCGCGCCGAGGGCATGTCCTACTTCACGCCCGAGGGGCGGGAGGTACTGGACGGCACGGCCGGGCTCTGGTGCTGCAACGCGGGCCACGGCCGGCGCGAGATCGTGGAGGCGATCCAGAAGCAGGCGGCGATCATGGATTTCGCGCCTACCTTCCAGCTCGGCCACCCCATCGCCTTCGAGGCCGCGGCACGGGTCGCGGAGATGACGCCCGCCGGCATCGACCGCGTCTTCTTCACCAATTCCGGTAGCGAGAGCGCGGACACGGCCCTCAAGATCGCCCTCGCCTACCAGAAGGCCCGTGGCCAGTCCCAGCGCGTGCGCCTCATCGGGCGGGAGCGCGGCTATCATGGTGTCGGCTTCGGCGGCATGTCGGTCGGCGGCATCGGCGGCAACCGCAAGCAGTTCGGCGCCATGCTCCCCTATGTGGACCACCTGCCCCACACGCATGACCCCGCGCGCAACGCCTTCACCAAGGGCATGCCGGAGCACGGCGCGGAACTGGCGAACAAGCTCGAGGACCTCGTCGCGCTGCACGGCGACACCATCGCGGCGGTCATGGTCGAGCCCGTCGCCGGCTCCACCGGCGTGCTGGTGCCGCCAAAGGGCTACCTGAAGCGCCTGCGCGAGATCTGCGACAAGAACGGCATCCTCCTCATCTACGACGAGGTCATCACCGGCTTCGGGCGCCTCGGCACCGATTTCGGGGCGGAGCGGCTGGAGGTGGTGCCGGACATCATGACTATGGCCAAGGGCCTGACCAACGCCGCCGTGCCCATGGGCGCCGTCGCCTGCTCCAACGCCGTCTACGAGGCGGTGGTGGAGGGCTCGCCCGCGGGGATCGAGCTGTTCCACGGCTATACCTATTCCGGCCACCCCCTCGCGTCAGCGGCCGCCATCGCGACGCTGGCCCTGCACCGGGAGGAGGACCTGCCCGGCCGGGCGCGAGCCATCGAGCCCTACTGGGAGGAGGCGGCGCACTCCCTCCGCTCCGCCCCCGGCGTGATCGACATCCGCAATCTCGGCCTCATCGCCGGGATCGAGCTCGCACCGCGCGAGGGCAAGCCGGGCGCGCGCGCCATGGACGTGTTCCGCCGCTGCTTCGACGACGGCGTGCTGGTGCGCGTGACCGGCGACATCGTCGCCCTCTCGCCGCCGCTGATCATCGAGAAGCCGCATGTGGACCGGCTGATCGGCACCCTCTCCGACGCGATCCACGCGATCGCCTGAGGAGGATCGGGGGATGCGCTGGGCTCGCCGGCTGGCAATCGCCCTGGGTCTCGCGCTCGCGGCCACCGCGCCGCGCGCGCAGACCCTCACCTTCGGCAACAACGCCACCGTCACCAGCATCGACCCCCATTTCTACACCGCGACGCCCATCATCGAGGTGACGCGGGAGATCTTCGACGGTCTTACCGCCATGCGGGCCGACGGCAGCACCGGCCCCGCCCTCGCCGAGTCCTGGACCACCGTCGCGCCCGATATCTGGGAGTTCCGCCTTCGCCCAGGCGTCACCTTCCAGGACGGCACGCCCTTCACCGCCGACGACGTGGCCTTCACCATCGACCGCGTTCCGAACGTGCCGAACTCCCCGGGCTCGCTGGTGATCTTCACCGCCAGCATCGCCCGGGTGGAGGTAGTCAGCCCCCTTGTCGTGCGGCTGCACACCAAGGGACCGGACCCGCTGGTGCCCGCGAACCTCGCCTGGGTCGGCATGCTCAGCCGCCGCATCCACGAGGGCGCGACAACCGCGGGCTTCAACGAGGGCCGCCTCGCCATCGGCACTGGCCCCTACCGCCTCGTCTCCTTCACGCCGGGGGAGCGGGTGGAGTTGGCGCGAAACGAGACCTACTGGGGCCCGCGCCCGCACTGGGAGCGGGCGGTGAACCGCACGATCCGCAACGCCGCCGCGCGCACCGCCGCCCTCCTCTCGGGCGACGTGGACGTGATCAACGGCGTGCCGACCGCCGACCTCGCCCGGCTGCGCGCCGACCCGCGCCTCTCCTTGGAGGAGACCGTCGGGCTACGCATCGTCTTCCTCCACCTGGACAGCCTGCGCGACGAGACGCCCTTCGCCACCGGGCTCAACGGCGAGAAGCTCGCGGCCAACCCCCTCCGCGACCTCCGCGTCCGCCGCGCGCTCTCGATGGCGATCGACCGCAACGCCCTCACCGAGCGCGTGATGGAGGGATCGGCCGTTCCCTCCGCCCAGGTCGTCCGGGAAGGCCTGAGCGGCTACGTGCCAGGCCTGCTGCCCGTCTACGACCCCGCCGCCGCCCGCCGCCTGCTGGCCGAGGCCGGCTTCCCGCAGGGCTTCCGCCTGACCCTGCACGGGCCGAACGACCGCTACCCCAACGACGCCCGCGTGCTGCAGGCCATCGGCCAGATGTGGCAGCGCATCGGCGTGCAGACGGTCGTCGATGCCCAGCCCTGGACCACCTACTCCGCGCGCCAGGGGCGGCAGGAGTTCACGGCCTCGCTGATGGGCGGCACCGCCGTGACCAGCGAGGCCTCCTACCCGTTGCGCTCCATCCTCAACCTGCGGGACGAGGCGCGGACCAACCGCCGCTACGCCAACCCCGCCTTCGAGGCGGTGCTGGACGAGGCCGGCCGCACGCCCGACCCCGCGGCGCGGGAGCCGCTGCTGCAGCGCGCGGTACGGATGGCGATGGAAGATGTCGCCATCGCGCCGCTCTACATCCAGAAGGCCACCTTCGCCTCCCGGCGCGGGCTGACCTTCGAGCCGCGGGTGGACGAGATGCTCAGCATCTCCGCCGTGCGGCCCGCGCCATAAGCGCAAACCCAGGGGAACGGACGTGACGGGAACGAGGGACGGCGCCATCGCGCGCGCGCAGCAGGAATACGACGACGGCACCTTCCTCGACCGGCTGGCCAGCCTGGTCGCGGTGCAGACCGAGAGCCACCCACCCGAGCGGAAGTCGGAGCTGGAGCGCTACTGCCACCAGGTGCTCGGCCCCATGGTCTCGGTGCTGGGCTTCGAGACGCGGGTGATCGAGAACCCCGAGCCCATCCACGGCCCCGTGCTGGTCGCGACGCGCATCGAGGACCCAGCCCTTCCCACCGTGCTGTTCTACGGCCACGGCGACGTGGTGCGCGCCATGCCCGAGCGCTGGCGGCCCGGCCTCGATCCTTGGAAGCTCACCGTGGAGGGCGACCGCATCTACGGCCGCGGCACCGTGGACAACAAGGGCCAGCACCTGCTGGGCATCGACGCCATGGGCGCCGTGATGGACGAGCGCGGCGGCCGCCTCGGCTTCAACGCCAAGATCATGGTCGAGACGGGCGAGGAGGCGGGATCGCCGGGCCTGCTGCCCTTCATCCGCGCCCATCGCGACCTGCTGGCGGCGGATGTGTTCATCGCCCTCGACGGCCCCCGCGTCTCCCGCGTGGTGCCGGACATCATGCTCGGCACGCGCGGCGGGATCGCGATGGACCTCGTGATCTCGCTCCGCGAGGGCGGGCACCATTCCGGGCACTGGGGCGGGCTGCTGAAGGACCCTGGCGTCATCATGGCGCACGCCATCGCCTCCATCATCTCGCGCGACGGCCGCATCCTCGTGCCGGGCTGGACGCCCGCCCACGTGCCGGAAGCCGTGACAGCCGCCGCGCGCGCCGTCATCAGCGAGCCCCAGCCCGGCGCCCCCGTGCCCGAACCCGACTGGGGCGAGCCCGGCCTCTCCAACGCGGAACGCATCTATGCCTGGAGCAGCGCCATCGTCCTCGCCAGCATCTCCGGCCAG
Source organism: Roseomonas aerilata DSM 19363 (assembly GCF_000711725.1). Classification (GTDB taxonomy): domain Bacteria; phylum Pseudomonadota; class Alphaproteobacteria; order Acetobacterales; family Acetobacteraceae; genus Roseomonas; species Roseomonas aerilata. Next base: position 12,123 of record NZ_JONP01000021.1, read on the forward strand.
CCGGAGGGCCCGGTGAACGCCGTCGGCGGCACTGCCCGCGCCCGCATCCAGCTCCGCCACACCGTGGACGTGGACGGCGCCCAGGTTGTGCCCGCCCTCCGCGCCCATCTCGACGCCCAGGGCTTCCCCGAGGTGGAGGTGGTGCCGGTGACCGAGCGGGACATGTTCCTCGCCTCCCGCACCGACCCGAACGACCCCTGGGTGCGGACGGTGGAGGCCTCCTTCGCCCGCACGGTGGGCCGCCAGCCCAACGTCATCCCGACCATCGGCGCCTCCGGCCCCTCCGAGTTCTTCAAGCAGGAACTCGGCGTGCCGGTGATCTGGATTCCCCACTCCTACGGCGGCTGCGGCCAGCACGGGCCGGACGAGCACGGGCTGGGCACGCTTTTCCGCGAAGGCCTCGGCCTCATGGCCGGTCTCTGGTGGGACATCGGAGAGGGCCGGCAGTAGCCGCTTCCGCAAGGCGCCTCAGCAGAAAGAAGAAGATGGGTAGGCCCCTGGGGGAGAACTCCTTCTCTCCCCCGGGGCCGCCAGCGCCGCCTCTACCTCGGCAGCGAATCGTGCGCCGCGAGGCAGGCCATATCCAGAATGCCGTTCACCCCGGACGCGATGGACAGGATCTGCGCCGGCTTGGACAGCCCCATGAGCAGCGGCCCGATGGTAGTCGCGCTGGTCAGGCGCGGCGCGGCCTTGCTGAGGATATTGGCCGCGTGCAGGCCGGGCATGATGAGCACGTTGGCCGCGCCGGTCAGGCGGCAGAAGGGATAGAGCGCGCGCAGCGAGGGATCGAGCGCGACGTCCGCCGCCAGTTCGCCCTCGTATTCGAAGCCGACATCGCCGCGGGCATCGAGCAGTTCCACCGCGTGGCGCACGGTCTCCGGAATGACGCTGCCACGCGGGTCGCCGAAGGTCGAGAAGGAGAGGAAGGCGACGCGCGGCTCCAGCCCGAGGCGCCGGGCCTGGGCGGCGGACTGCACGGCGATCTCGGCCAGGGTCTCGGAATCCGGCCGCTCGTGGATGGTGGTGTCGGCGATCAGCACGGTGCCGGCGCGGCGCGTCAGCATCAGCGTGAGGCCAAACAGCACGCCCTCCCCGCCCTGGGAGGAGGGTGCGGGGTCGATCGCGAGCGTGATCTGCTTCAGCGCCGCGGAGTAGGAGCGGGTCGTGCCCGTCACCATGGCATCAGCGTCGCCGAGCGCCACCATGCAGGCGGCGAAGACGTTGCGATCGAGGTTCACGGCGCGCTGGGCGTCGCGGAACAGGAAGCCACGCCGCTGCATGCGGCCGTAGATGTACTCGGCGTAGCGGTGGTTGCTGTCCGAGAGCGCGGCATTGTGGATCTCGATCCCCTCGGGCAGCGGAATGCCCAGCGCCGCGACGGTCGCCGTCACGCGCTCCTCTCGGCCGACGAGCACGGGCGTGCCGTAGCCCGCGTTGCGGAAGGCGATGGCGGCGCGGATCGTCTTCTCCTCCTCGCCCTCGGCGAAGACGACGCGGCGGGGGCTGTGGCGAACGCGCTCGGTGATCGCCTCCAGTGCCCCGCCGGCGGCATCCAGCTTCTGCGCGAGGTCGCGCGCGTAGCGCTGCATGTCCAGGATGGGCTTGCGCGCGACGCCGCTCTCCATCGCGGCCTTCGCCACGGCCGGCGAGACGCGGGAGATCAGGCGCGGGTCGAAGGCGTGCGGGATGATGTAGTCGGGACCGAAGCGAAGCCCGAGCCCGCCGCCGGCGCCCGCCACCTCCTCCGGCACGTCCTCGCGCGCGAGCATCGCCAGCGCGTGGGCGGCCGCGATCTTCATCGGCTCGTTGATCGTGGTGGCGCGCACGTCCAGCGCGCCGCGGAAGATAAAGGGAAAGCCGAGGACGTTGTTCACCTGGTTCGGGTAGTCCGAGCGCCCGGTGGCCACGATGCAATCGGGGCGAACGGCCTTCGCCTCGTCCGGCGTGATCTCCGGGTCCGGGTTGGCCATGGCGAAGATGATGGGCTTGTCCGCCATGGCGCGGACCATGTCGGGCGTCACCGCACCCTTCTTGGAAAGGCCGAAGAAGGCGTCCGCGCCGGAAAGCGCCTCGGTCAGGGTGCGCGCGCCCGTGTCGACGGCATGCGCCGACTTCCACTGGTTCATGCCCTCGGTGCGGCCGCGGTAGAGCACGCCCTTCGTGTCGCACATGACGATGTTCTGCGGCCGCATCCCCATCGCGCGCAGCAGTTCCGCGCAGGCGATGGCGGCGGAGCCCGCGCCGTTGATGACAAGGCTCGTGTCGCGGAGGTCACGGCCCGTCAGGTGGCAGGCGTTGATCAGCCCGGCGGCAGCGACGATGGCGGTGCCGTGCTGGTCGTCGTGGAAGACCGGGATGTCCATGATCTCGCGCAGGCGCTGCTCGATCACGAAGCACTCGGGGGCCTTGATGTCCTCGAGGTTGATGCCGCCGAAGGAGGGCGCGAGAAAGCGGACGCAGTTGACGAACTCGTCCACGTCGGAGGTATCGACGCAGAGGTCGATGGAATCCACCTCGGCGAAGCGCTTGAACAGCGCCGCCTTGCCCTCCATCACCGGCTTGCTGGCCACCGCCCCGAGATCGCCGAGGCCGAGCACCGCCGTGCCGTTGGAGATGACGGCAACCATGTTGCCCTTGGCCGTGTAGTCATAGGCCAGCGACTTGTCCCGGTGGATCTCGAGGCAGGGCTCGGCCACGCCTGGCGAATAAGCAAGAGAGAGGTCGCGCGCGGTCGAGAGAGGCTTGGTGAGGCGGATCTCAAGCTTGCCGGGCTTGCCCTCGGCATGCATCGCCAGGGCCTCCTCCCGGGTGATGCGGGCGGTCCGGGAATCCCCGTTTCCGGTGCGGCGCGCGTCGTCCATGGTCATTTCTCCCGCTCTGGCGGCCTTATGCCCCGCCGGGTGCGAAGCGTGAAGCGCATCAGACCCGCCGGATGTTCCAGGGATAGGGCGTGCTGCCCTCCAGGAAATCCGTCAGGTTGCGGCGGAAGGCGGTGCGGATGGTGAACTGGCCGAGCGGGATGGTCGCAACCTCGTCCAGCGCGAGCCGCCCGAGGGCTTCCGCGGTGCGCGCGCGGGCCGCGTCGTCCGGAGCGTCCATCCATTCCGCCGTCAGCGCCTCCGCGCGGTCGCTCTTCCACCACCCGAACCACCCCGCCTCGCCCTGGCCGCGGATGAGCGGGGACATGGCGGGGCTGCCATAGGTGTTGGAGGAGCCGGTGGTGTGGAAGATGCTCCAGCCGCCGCGCTCCACCGGCTCGCGCGAGTTGCGGCGCTGGATCACCGTGCCCCAGTCGCTCTCGTCCAGCTGCACGTTCATGCCGATGCGGCGCAGCGCATCGTTAGTCACCTGCCCGAGCGGCCCGATATCCGGAAAGTCCGTGGGGTTGATGATGACAAGCTTGCCGTTGCTGTAGCCGGCCTCCTTCAGCGCGGCGCGCGCGGCGTCGAGGCTACCGGGCATGAGGTCGGGGTTGTCGCGGTAATAGGGCGTGCGGCGGGGATAAAGGCTGCGCGTCTCACTCCAGAGGGAGGTGTCGTCCCCCTGGGCGGCGCGCATGTAGCTGTCCTGGATGACGGAAAGCCGCACCGCCCGGCGCAGGCGCACGTCGTCGAAGGGCGGCTGGAGGCAGTTCAGCCGCATGAGCGCGAGCCGCCCCTCCACGTCCAGGATCTCCTGCCGGATCTCGCGGTTGCGGGTCAGCACCGGGCGCAGGTCCGACAGCGGGCGCTCCCACCAGTCGATCTCGCCGTTCGTCAGGGCCGCCGCCGCGGTGGAGGCGTCGGGGATGACGCTCCACTCGATCCGCCGCATCCGCGCGATCTTCCCGCCCGAGGCGCGCTCGGGCGGCTCCTGGCGGGGCACGTAGCCGTCGAACTTCTCATAAACCACGCGCGAGCCCGAGTTGTACTCGCCCGCCACGAAACGATAGGGGCCGGAGCCGATCATTTCGGTGATGGCGCGCGTCGCCTCGGTATTCGCCAGCCGTTCAGGCATGATGAAGCACACGCTCGCATCCGGCTTGGCCAGGGCATCGAGCATCAGCGGGAAGGGGCGGTTCAGCCGGGCCTCGAAGCTCCGGTCGTCAACCGCGCGCCACTCCGCCACCGCGCGGGCAAGGAGCTGGCCGAAGGGGTCGCGCACGCACCAGCGCTTGATGCTGGCGATGCAGTCGGCCGCGCGAACCGGTTCGCCGTCGTGGAAGCGCAGACCGTCCCGCAGGCGGAAGCGCCAGCGGCGGCCGTCGTCCAGCACCTCGTGCCCCTCGGCCATCTGTGGGCGGGGGCGGTTCGCGGCGTCCACCGCGTAGAGGGTGTCGAAGACGTAGTAGCCATGGTTGCTGGTGACGGTCGCGGTCGTCCAGACGGGGTCGAGGCTCGTCAGATTCGCCTGCGGCACGAAGCGGAGCGTCGCCGCGCGCATGTCCTGGCCCAGGGCTGGGGAGGCAAGCAGCGGGGCCGACGCGCCAGCGACCAAGGCCGCGCCGCTGCGAAGAAGGCTTCGACGATCCATCCGGTTCTCTCCCTCGGGGTCCTTGGCCGGCCCCTTGCCGAAAACCTGCGCCCGCCTCGCGGGGCTTTGCAAGCGCTGGACCGAACCCCGCGCCGCACTTAGGACTGAGGCCCATGAACGCCGTCCCGCCGTCGCCGAACGACATTCCCCGTGCCGAGGGCGCCACCCCCGCCATGGCGCAGTGGTTCGCCGCCAAGGCCGCGCATCCGGACGCGCTGATCTTCTTCCGCATGGGCGACTTTTTCGAGCTGTTCTTCGCCGACGCCGTCACGGCCGGGGAGGCGCTGGGCCTCGCCGTCTCCCATCGGGGGGAGCACGCGGGGCGGCCCGTGCCCATGGCGGGCGTGCCCGTGCACGCGATGGAGGCCTATCTCGCCCGCCTCATCCGCCGCGGCTACCGCGTCGCGATCTGCGAGCAGATGGAGACGCCCGAGGCCGCCAAGGCCAGGAAGGCCCCGGCCGTGCGGCGGGAGGTGGTGCGCGTCGTCACCCCCGCGACGGTAACGGAGGAGGCGCTGCTGGAGGGCGCCCACCCCTCCTGGCTGCTGGCCCTGGCACCCGAGGGCGGGGAACGGGTGGGCGCCGCTTGGCTGGATGTCTCGACGGGCCAGGTCTGCACGGAAAGCCTGGCAGCGGCCGAGCTGGGCGCCCTGCTGGCCCGCCTGGAGCCGGCGGAGGTGCTGGCCCCCGAATCCCTCACAGCCGGCGACCTCCTCACCCCGCTCGGCGGCGCGGTGCGCGAGACGGCCCCGCCCCGGGACGGCGGACGCGTCGCGGCAGAGGCCTGGGGGGTGGCCAGCCTCGCTGCCTTCGGGAGCTTTACCGAGGGCGAGACGGCGGCCCTGGCCATGGCGCTCGACTACGTGCGCGCGACCTCCGGCGGCACCCTCCCCCGCCTCGCCCCGCCGGAGTGCCGGGGCGGCGAGGGCACGCTGCGGATGGACGCGGCCACCCGGCGGAGCCTGGAAATCCTGCGCGCCGAGCGCGGAGGCAAGGACTGCCTTCTCGGCGCGGTGGACCGCACCCTGACCGCCGCCGGGGCGCGGGAGCTGGCGGCCCGGCTCTCGACGCCACTCGCCGAGGAGGCGCCTATCGCCGCGCGGCACGATGCCGTCTCCTTTCTCCTCGCGGCCGGCGCGGTGCGAACGGGGCTGAGGGAGGCGCTGCGCGGCGCACCGGACATGGCCCGCGCCCTCGGTCGCCTCTCGGTGGAGCGCTTCTTCCCGCGCGACCTCGCGGCGCTGCGCGACGGGCTGGCGCGGGCGGAGGCGATGCGCGCCGCGATCGCCGAAGCTGCGGGCGTGCCCCCTGTCCCGCCCCTGCTGCTCTCGGCCCTCGGGGCGCTGGTGCCGGAGGGATCGCCGCGCGAAGAACTCGCCCGCGCCCTGGCGGCCGAACTGCCGGCCCGGCTGGAGGACGGCGGCGTGGTCGGCCCCGGCTATGACGGGGAGCTGGACGCGCTGCGACGCCTCAGGGACGACGCGCGCGGGGCCATCCTCGCGCTGCAGATGGACCTCGCCCAGGCCTGGGGCGTCGCCAGCCTTAAGATCCGCCACCACCAGCAGCTCGGCTTCCTGGCGGAGGTGCCGGCGGCAGCGGGCGAGACCCTGCTCCGGGCCAAGCCCGCGCCGGGCCCCATGGCGCCGGTCCACCGGCAGAGCATGGCCAATGCCCACCGCTTCACCTGCGGGGCACTCTCGGACCTCGACCGCAAGCTCTCCCAGGCGCGGGACGAGGCGGCGCGGCGGGAAGGGATGGTGGTGCGCCACCTCCGCAAGCTCTGCCTCGATGCCGCCCCGGGCATCGCCGCCGCGGCGCGCGCCGTGGCGGAGTTGGACGTGCACGCGGCCTCGGCCGAGCTCGCGGCGGGTGGCGGCTGGTGCCGGCCGGAGATCCCCTCCCGCCCGGACTTCTGCATCACCCAGGGCCGGCACCCCGTGGTGGAGGCCGCGCTCCGCCGCAACCGTGGCCCCGCCTTCGTGCCGAACGACGCCGACCTCTCCCCCGGCCGCCGTCTCTGCTTGCTGACGGGGCCGAACATGGCGGGCAAGTCCACCTATCTCCGCCAGAACGCGCTGATGGTGGTGCTCGCCCAGGCCGGGCTCTTCGTGCCGGCGGAATCCGCCCGGATCGGGCTGGTAGACCGCCTCTTCTCCCGCGTCGGCACGGCGGACGACATCGCCGGCGGCCGCTCCACCTTCATGGTGGAGATGAGCGAGACGGCGGCGGTGCTGAACCAGGCCGGACCCCGCTCCTTCGTGGTGCTGGACGAGGTCGGGCGCGGCACGGCCACCTGGGACGGCCTCGCCATCGCCTGGGCAGTGCTGGAGGCGCTGCACGACCGCCTCCGCTCCCGCACCCTCTTTGCCACCCATTTCCACGAGCTGACGGCGCTGGCCGGCAAGCTGCCGGAACTGGCGCCGGCCGCGATGAAGGTGCGGGAGCACCGCGGGCAGGTTGTGTTCCAGCATCTGGTGGGGCCGGGCGCCTCGGAACGGTCCTGGGGCCTGCACGTTGCCCGCCTGGCAGGCGTCCCGCGGGAGGTGGTGGGCCGGGCCGAGACGGTGCTTGCCTCGCTTGAGGAAAGGGCGCGGGGGCTGGACCCCCTCTCCGGCGAGTTGCCCCTCTTCGCAGGCACACCGCCCCGGCCGCAACCAGGGGTAGAGCCGGACCCGCTCATTGCAGCGTTGAAAGAGCTGGACCCTGATGCGATGGCGCCACGAGAGGCGCTGGAGGCGCTCTACCGGCTGAAATCGCTCCTGCCCGGCCACGGGATGGCTGTTGCGCCGCAGAAGGACTCCTTATCTTCCGTCGGATGAACACCGCTGCCCTCGGCACCGCCGAAGCACCCTACGTGCCGCAGTTCGGGTTTGACGGAGCGGGTCTAGAAGGGCTTTGGTCCTCGCCGCCGCCGTCCCGGGACCTGGCGCTGGCCTCCCTGCGCCGTCACCTCAGCCGCATTCAGGGCGGCATGCAGGAGCGTTTTGAGCGTGAGAACCTCGCGGGGCTGGTCGCCGCGCGGGCACTCGCCAGCGAGATGGACGGACTGATCGCGGCCATCATGCGCTACAGCCTCGTCGCCACCGGGGTGCCGGCGGAGGCACCGCCCTTCGCGCTGGCCGCCACGGGTGGCTACGGGCGCGGCACCCTCGCCCCCTATTCCGACATCGATCTCCTCTTCGTCTCGGAGGCGCCATTGGAGGTGCCGGGGCGGCGGGCGGTGGAGTTCATGCTCTATCTCCTCTGGGACCTCGGGGTGAAGGTCGGCCATGCCACGCGCTCCATCGCCGAGTGCCTGGTGGACGCGAAGGCCGACACCACCGTGCAGACGGCGCTGCTCGACGCCCGCTTCCTGGAGGGCGACCGTGCCGTCTACGACCGCTTCCACGCGGCCTACGCGAAGGCGCGGGCGGAATGGGGCCTCGGGCAGTTCCTGCACTCCAAGCAGATCGAGCGCGGGCTGCGGCACGCGCGCTACGGCGACAGTCCCTATCTCGTGGAGCCTCACATCAAGGAGGGCCGCGGGGGCCTGCGCGACCTCCAGACGATGTACTGGCTTGCCCGCTACGCGTTCGACGTCGAAAAGATGTGGCAGCTCGTCGGGCCCGACAGCCCCGGTGGCGGCCTGCTGACGGCGCAGGAGGCGCGGGCCTTCCGCCGCGCCTGGTCCTTCCTCTGGACCGTTCGCTTTCACCTCCACTACGTCACGGGTCGTGCCGAGGAGCGGCTGACCTTCGACCTGCAGCCGGTGGTGGGCGCCCGCATGGGCTACACCCGCCACGGCAAGCAGGACGGGGTGGAGCGCTTCATGAAGCACCTCTTCCTCACCGCGAGGGAGGTGGTGCGGCTCAAGCGGCTGCTGGAGCCCGCGATCGAACGCGCGGCGCTCGGCATGCCCGCGCTCCAGCCCGCGCCCGATGACGCCATGAAGCGTGACGGGCTGACGCTGGCCGATGGCAAGGTCCTCTTTGCCCCCGACCACGACATCGCCGCTGATCCGGCGGTGATGCTGCGCCTGGTGCGCGCGGCGCGCGACCGGGGCATGGAGATCCACCCGCTCGGCCTCCGGGCGCTCATCCGCAATGCGCGCTACGCGACGCGGCTGCGCGGGCAGGCGGCGGCGAATACCCTCTTCCTCGACCTCCTCACGGGCAAGCAGAGCGCTCGCTGGCTGCGGGCGCTGAACGAGGCCGGGGTGCTGTCCAGCCTCGTGCCCGAATGGGCGCGCATCGTCGGGCTGATGCAGTTCGACACCTATCATGTCTTCACCGTCGAGGAGCACACGATCGAGGCGGTGGGCGTGATGAACGCCCTTGAGCGCGGGGAGCTGGACACGATCGCGCCGGTGGCCTCCGAGCTCGTGGGCCAGTTGCAGTCCCGCCGCGCGCTCTACGCCGCGATCCTGCTGCACGACATCGCCAAGGGCCGCGGCGGCGACCACTCCGAGATCGGCGCCGGCATCGCGCAGGAACTCTGCCCGCGCCTCGGCCTCTCGCCCGAGGAGACGGAGACGGTCTCCTGGCTCGTGCTGAACCACCTTCTCGTCAGCCAGACCGCCTTCAAGCGCGACATCGACGACCCCAAGACCATCCTCGACCTCGCGGAGGTCGTGCAGTCGCCCGAGCGGCTGCGGCTGCTGCTCGTGCTCACGGTCTGCGACATGCGCGCCGTCGGGCCGAAGGTCTGGAACGGCTGGAAGGCGACGCTGCTGCGGGAGCTCTACTGGCGCGTGGCCGAGGTACTGGCGGGCGGGCTCTCCGTGCCCGAGCGCGACGTGCGCGTGGCCCGCGCGCGCGAGGCCGCCGCCGCCGCCCTCTCCTTCCGGCCGCAGGCGGAGGTCGAGCACTTCCTCTCGCTCGGCTACCCCGGCTACTGGCTCTCCTTCGATCCCGATACGCATGCCCGGCACGCCGCGCTGATCCGCGAGGCCGAGGCCACGGGCGCGCCCCTGACCGTGCGGACCGAGGTGCTGGAGGACCGTGCCGTGACGGAGGTGACGGTCTACACCGCCGACCATCCCGGCCTGTTCAGCCAGATCGCAGGGGCGCTCGCGGTGGGCGGGGCCTCCATCGTCGATGCCCGCATCCACACGATGACGAACGGCATGGCGCTCGACACCTTCTGGGTGCAGGACGCGGCCGGCGGCGCGCTGGACGCGCCGCACCGTCTCGCGCGGCTCTCGGTGATGATCGAGCAGGCGCTCTCGGGCCGGATGCGGATCAACGACGAGATCCTCAAGGTCAAGCGCGAGCCCGCGCGGCTGCGGGCCGTGACGGTTCCGCCGCGCGTGGTGATCGACAACCACGCGAGCAACACCCACACCGTCATCGAGGTGAACGGCCGCGACCGCCCGGGGCTGCTGCACGACGTGACCGCCGCGATCTCCGACCAGGGCGTGCAGATCGCCTCCGCCCATGTCACGACCTATGGCGTGCGGGCGGTGGACGTCTTCTACGTGAAGGACCTCTTCGGCCTGAAGATCGAGAACGAGCGGAAGCTCGAGGGGCTACGGCGGGTGGTGCTGGCAGCGCTCGGAACGGAGTCGGCCCTGGCCGGCTGACGCCTACCGGCGCGCGCGCGCGGCGCGGACGAGCGCCGCGGTGGACAGCAGGATGGCGGAGACGAGGATGCCGACCGCGACGAGGCCCGCGGGGGTCGCGCGCGCCGTGGCCCGGAGCGTGCCAGCCGGGCCGAGGCGGACCTCCACCTCGGCGCGCATCTCCTCGGGATGGGGGGCCGAGTTGGTGGGCGGCGTGTCGCTCATCGGGTTGTTCTCCATGGCTGCGCGTCACCTCGCGCTTCCGGCGCCGGCAGCATCATCACGGAAGGGGACCATCCCCGCTTGCGACCGGAGACAAGGCGGGGCGGTCAGCCCAGCATCCGCCCGATCACCTGGGCCGTGTAGTCCACCACCGGGATCACCCGCCCGTAGTTGATGCGCGTCGGCCCGATGACGCCGATGGCGCCAACGATCTTTTCCTGCCCGTTGCGGAAGGGGGCGACGACCATGGAGAGGCCGGCGGTGTCGAACACGCCGCTCTCGGCGCCGATGAAGATCTGCACGCCTTGCCCGCGCTGGGCGAGCTCCAGCAGGCGCAGCATCGTCTCCTGCGCTTCCAGCCGGTCGAAAAGGGACTGGATCTCGGCCACGCGCGCCGCCTGGTCGATGTTCTGCAGCAGGCGCGACTGGCCGCGGAGGATGAGCGAGCCCCCTCCCCCACCCGCCCAGGTCGCGAGGCCGGACTGCACCACCTGGTTCGTCAGGGCATCCAGCGCCGTGCGGTTCGCCGCGATCTCGTCCGAGACGAGGTGCCGGGCATCCTCCAGCGTGCGGCCATTGAGGCGGGCGTTGAGGTAGTTCCCGGCCTGGGCCAGCGCGCCGGCGGGGAGCCCGGGCGGAACCTCGATGATGCGGTTCTCCACCTGGCCGCGCTCGCCCACGAGCACCACCAGGGCGCGGCCGGGGCCGAGGGCGACGAACTCGATGTGGCGAACGGCCGATTCGGCGCTCGGCGCCACGACAAGGCCGGCGGCGCCGGCCAGGCCCGAGAGCATCTGCCCGGCCTCGGCCAGCGTGTCCTGCATCGACCGGCCTGAGGCGGCACAGCGGGCGGAGATGGCCTCGCGCTCGTCATCCGTCAGGTCGCCGAACTCGAGCAGCCCGTCCACGAAGAGGCGCAGCCCGCGCTCGGTCGGGAGGCGGCCGGCGGAAGTATGGGGCGCGTAGAGCAGCCCGGCCTCCTCGAGGTCCGCCATGGCGTTGCGGATGGTGGCCGGGGAGAGCGAGAGCGGCAGGCGGCGGGAGAGGGTCCGGCTTCCGACGGGCTCGCCGGTCTCGACGTAGAGCTCCACCACCTGGCGGAGGATGGAGGCGCTGCGCATGTCGAGGCCCGGCAGGCTGCCCCCTGCGGAGATGCTGCGCGATGCCGTGATGCCGGGGCGTTGGTTGGGCTGGGCGCCCATTCGGTGGCGGGTCTCCGTGAAAATCGGCGAACCTCCAACCTAGGTAGCGGGAGGTGGGGCGTCAACGCGGTGCGCCCGCCAGGCAGCGCCCTCCCGCCGATTTGTTCCGATGAGGCCACGTTCCATTTACAGGATCGCAAGCGTGGCGCTGCCACATTCCGTCACGCGGGCGACATTCTTCCGTCGCGCGAGGCCTTGCTCAATGCGGTCGTGATGCGGGGGCCGACATGGGCGACGCGGGGGATGGATCGGGACGCAAGCGAGGACTGCCCTCGGCAGGGGCCTGGGCGGCGATGCTCGCCCTCTGGCTCCCGCCCGCGGAGCCGGGGGCAGCCGAGGCCCTGGCGGCGGAAGTGACCCTGCCGTGCCCGCCCCTTACGAAGGCAGCGCCGGGCCTGGCGTTGACAGGGGCGGGGCCGGGCGTGTTCCTCCCGCCTCCGTCGCGAGAGAGGGCCGCCGCATGTCATCCGCACCGCCAGGCCGGAGCCCCGGCAAGCCCGCCGGCACCGCCTTCGGCGCCGCCCTCGGGCAGGCGCTCGGCATCGACCCCACCGCCCGTCCCACCGACCGTCCCACCGGCCGACCCTCCGGGCGCGCCCCCGACCAGCTTCGCCAGCTAAGGCTCGAACCCGGCTTCGCCCGCCACGCGGAGGGCTCCTGCCTCGTCCGGATGGGCGTGACCGAGGTGCTCTGCACCGCCAGCGTCGAGGGGCGCGTGCCCGGCTTCATGCGCGGCAAGGGCCAGGGCTGGGTCACGGCCGAGTACGGCATGCTGCCCCGCGCCACCCATACCCGCGGAGAGCGCGAGGCGGCGCGCGGCAAGCAGTCCGGCCGCACCCAGGAGATCCAGCGCCTCATCGGGCGCAGCCTGCGCGCCGTGACCGACCGCGCGGCCATGGGGGAGATGACGATCACCCTCGACTGCGACGTGCTGACGGCCGATGGCGGCACGCGCTGCGCGGCGATCACCGGCGCCTGGGTGGCGCTCCACCTCGCTTTCCAGCACCTCCGCCGCAACAACATCATCGCGCGCGACCCCCTGCTGGACCAGGTGGCCGCCGTCTCCTGCGGGATCCATGGCGGCGAGCCGGTACTCGACCTCGACTACGCCGAGGACAGCGGGGCGGGCACGGACGGGAACTTCGTGCTGACCGCCAAGGGCGGCATCGTGGAGGTGCAGGCCACCGCCGAGTCCGCCCCCTTCTCCGAGGCGGAGCTGACGGCCTTGCTCGGGCTCGCGCGGAAGGGAACGGCGGAGCTCTTCGCGGCCCAGCGCGCGGCGGTGGGGCTGTGAGCGGCGCGCACCGGCCGCTGACGGAGAAGCGGCTCGTCCTCGCCACCCACAATGCCGGCAAGGCGCGCGAGGTCGCGGCCCTTCTCGCCGGGCACGGCATCGCGGTGGTCACGGCCGGGGAGTTAGGCCTGCCCGTCCCCGAGGAGACCGAGACGACCTTCATCGGCAACGCCTCGCTGAAGGCGCTGGCGGCGGCGCGGGCGAGCGGCACCGTCGCCCTGGCCGACGATTCCGGCTTCTCCGCCGCCGCGCTCGACGGCGCGCCCGGCGTCTACACCGCCGACTGGGCCGAGCAGCCCGACGGCACGCGCGACTATGCCGGGGCCATGGCGAAGGTGGAGCGGCTGGCCCGTCACTCGCCCGACCGTGCGGCCTGGTTCTCCTGCGCCCTCGTCCTCGCCTGGCCGGACGGCCATGTGGAGGCCTTCCTCGGCGAGGCGCATGGCCGCTGGGTCTGGCCGCCCCGCGGCGACCACGGCTTCGGCTACGACCCGATGTTCGTGCCGGAGGGCGAGACACAGACCTTCGCGGAGATGGACCCGGCGAGGAAGCACGCGATCAGCCACCGCGCCGCCGCCTTCCGCATGCTTGAGGAGGCCTGCCTGCCGAAGGGCTAGCCCCACCCGCCCGCAAGGCGCCGGCGGTTAACCGGGCCTTGAGGGTGCTTCGGCGATGCTACCCGCGGTTAGGGGTGCAGAGCCGTGGCAAAAGGCAAGGGCGAAGGCGTCACCATCGTCATCAGGAAGGAGGAGGGGGGCGAGGGCGGCCACCATGGCGGCGCGTGGAAAGTCGCCTACGCCGACTTCGTCACCGCCATGATGGCCTTCTTCCTCCTCATGTGGCTGCTCAACGCCACGACGGAGGAGCAGCGGCGGGGACTGGCCGACTACTTCAACCCGACGAACGTGATGGGCCAGCGGCCCAGCGGCTCCGGCCAGCCCTTCGGCGGCCGCACGCCGAGCGAATCGGGGCCGATGGCCTCCAACGCCTCCTCCATGCGGGTGGAGACAGGCCCGCGCCCGGTCGTTTTCGACCTCGAGGAGGACGACAGCGACACGCCCGCCACCCCCGTGGAGCGCCGCGAGGGCCCGAAGGGCGACGACGAGACGGCGACCCCCGCCCGCCTCCGGACCGAGCAGGCTGCCGAGCGCCGCGCCGCTGAGGGAACCGGCACGCCCGGCAACCGGGAGGCCGGGACCGGCCCCGCCGATGTCGCCAAGGCGGGCACCGAGGCCCTGCGGGAGGAATTGGAGAAGCGCGAGCGCGAGGGCCTGGACCGCCTGGCCGAGCAGGTGCGCGCGGCCGTGCGCGACGACCCCGCCCTGGCCGACCTAGCCCGCCAGCTTCAGGTGGAGCAGGTGCCGGAAGGGCTGCGAATCCAGCTGCTGGACGCCGAGCGCCAGCCGATGTTCGCCCTCGGCGGCAGCGCGCCGGCGGATAAGGCAAAGGCGCTGCTGGCAAAGGTGGCGGCGGTGATCAACCGGGTGCCGAACGCCGTTTCGATCACCGGCCACACGGACGCGACGCCCTTCCGCCCCGGCGCGCGCTCGAACTGGGACCTTTCGGCCGAGCGCGCCAACGCCACCCGGCGGCTGCTGGTGGAGGGCGGGGTGGCGGAGTCGCGCATCCGCAGCGTCGCCGGCCTAGCCGAGCGTGAGCCACTTCTGCCCAACGATCCCGGCAATGCCGCCAACCGCCGGGTCTCCGTCCTGCTCCTGCGCGAGAACACGAGGAACGCTGCGCCATGACGACAATCATCGGCTTCGTCGTGATGATGATCACCGTCTTCGGCGGCTACACGCTGTCGGGCGGCAAGTTCGACATCATCCTGCACGCCCTGCCGCTGGAGGGCATGATGATCGGCGGCGCGGCGGTCGGCGCCTTCGTCATGTCGAACTCGATGCACGACGTGAAGCACACGCTCGCCGGCTTCGGGAAGATCTTCAAGGGCGCGCGCTTCCACAAGAGCGACTACGTGGAAATGCTCTCGTTGCTCTACTGGTTCGTGCGCCTCGTGCAGACCAAGGGCGCCATGGCGCTGGAAGCGCATATCGAGAAGCCCGACGAGAGCCCCGCCTTCGCGAAGTTCCCCAAGATCAAGGCGAACCACCACGCCGTCGCGATCATCTGCGACTATCTCCGCATGGTCGGCATGAACGCCGACGACCCGCACCAGATCGAGGACGTGATGGCGCGGGAGCTGAAGAAGCTGAAGGAGGAGGAGCTGCACCCCTCCCACGCGATGCAGAGCATGGCGGACGCGCTTCCGGCCCTCGGGATCGTCGCGGCGGTGCTCGGTGTCATCAAGACCATGGCCTCGATTGACCAGCCGCCGACGGTGCTCGGCAGCATGATCGGCGGCGCGCTGGTCGGCACCTTCCTCGGCGTGCTGCTGGCCTATGGCGTGATGGGTCCCATGGCCGCGCGCCTGAAGGGTGTGGTGGACGAGGAGACAAAGTATTTCGAGGTGATCCGCGCGGTGCTCGTGGCGCACCTGCACGGCAACGCGCCTCAGGTCTCGGTGGAAACCGGGCGCAAGATGGCACCCACCGCCTACATGCCCTCCTTCCAGGAATTGGAAGCGGTGCTGCAGGATTTGCAGATCGCCTGAGGGCCGCGCTACGCCAGCGGCCATGGACGACACAGCCCCCTTCCACGACCTCATCGGCATCACCCTGGAGGAATGGCGCGACGGCTATGCCCGCCTCGCCCTCGAGGTGGAGCGGAAGCACCACAACCGCAGCGGCGTGCTCCACGGCGGCGTGCTGCTCGCGATGATCGACCAGGCCGGCGGCTATTCGGGGCTGTTCTGCACTGTCCCTGGCAACGTGCGCCGAGCGGTGACGGTGGACATGGACTGCCGCTTCACCGGGCAGGTGACCACCGGCCGCATCGTGGCCGAGGGCCGGATCGTCACCGCCGGGCGCAACATCTTCTTCACCCGCACCGAGGTGCTGGGGCCGGACGGCAAGCTCGTGGCCTACGGCGCCGGCACTCATCGCTGGCGTTCCGGCAGCCAGGTGCCGGAGGGCGTGCCGGCCGATTCGCCCTTGCGCTGAGCCGGCTCAGACCCGGAAGCGGTATTCCCGCCCCGGCACGCGCTCGATGTCGGGCGGGCGATCCTGGCGGCCTCGGCGGCAGAGAAGGAGCTGCGGGCGGCGAACCAGCCTGCGCGCTCGTCATAGGCCAGGTTCTCGCGCCGGGCACATGTCATTGGTGCGGGAAGAGGATCAGGCCCCGCCCCAGTTCATGGTCAGCCCGCCATCCATCACAATCGTCTGTCCCGTGATGTAGTCGGCATCGGGGCTGGCAAGGAAAAGCGCGAGCTTCGCGATCTCCTCGGGCTGCCCGGCACGGTGCCAGGGAATCTCCTTGAAGGAGGCCTCCCGCTTGGCGGGATCGTCCAACCGTTCCTGCGTCATCGGCGTCTGGATCAACCCGGGCGCGATGCCGACGACGTTGATCTTATGGGGCGCGAGTTCCACCGAGAGGCTCCGGATGAAGGAGCCGACCCCCGCCTTGGACATGCCGTAGGGGGCACTGCCATCGGTCGGCAGGTGCTGGGCGACGGAAGAGACGTTGATGATCTTGCCCCCTCCCCCCTCCTTGCCATGGGGCGGCAGGCGGTAGCGGAGGAAGGCGCGGGCGCACCAGAGCGGCCCCATGAGGTTGGTGCGGATCACCACCTCCACGTCCTCGTCCGCGATCTCGGCAACGGGCTTCTTGCCACCCATGCCCTTGCCGGCGTTGTTCACGAGGATGTCGGGAATGCCCAGCGCGTTCCGGGCCGCCTCGAAGGCGGCATCGACGGATTTTGACTCCATCACCTCAAGCTGCGTGACGAAGGCGCGGCGGCCCGCGGCCTCGACGCGCTGGGCCGTCTCGCGTGCCCCCGCCTCGTCGGTATGCCAGGTGACGGCAATATCCGCCCCGGCACGGGCGAGGGTGACCGCGATCTCCGCGCCGATGCCGGAATCCGATCCGGTGACGAAGGCCACCTTGCCCTGAAGAACCATGCCCCCGCCTCCGTTCACCTGCGCCGTTTCAAGCGCGGGAACGGAGGCGCAGTTGCCCCTCAGCCCTTGCGAAGGGTGCGGAGATTGGCGCTAACGCGCCGGCGGGCCGGGCTGGCGGCGGCGGCCATGACGGCGGCCGGGTTCTCGCCCCGCATCGCCGCGCGGCCGGCGGCGAACCAGCCGTCGGCGAAGGCGCGCTGCTTCTCCAGCGCCATGCGCGTCAGTTCCGAGCTGGCGCTGGCCGGACTGGCCATCAGGTCGGCGCTGCGCAGCGCGAAGACCCAGCCGGCCTGCCAGGCGAAGAGGGGCCAGTTAGCCCCGGCCCCCTTCCGGCCGCTCACAGCTTGGCCATTACGGCTTCGGCGCTGCTCACGTCGAACGCGCCGGGCTCCTCCACGCCGACATAGGTGACCTTTCCGTCCTTCAGGATGAGGGCGAAGCGCTGGGCGCGGACGCCGAGGCCGCGGGCAGTCAGGTCCTGCTCCAGGCCGAGGGCCTTGGTGAAGGCGGCGGCGCCGTCGGCGAGCATGGCCACCTTGTCCTCCACGCCCTGATCCTTCGCCCAGGCCTGCATCACGAAGGCGTCGTTGACGGCCACGCAGGCCACGGTGCCCACGCCCTTGCCCTTCAGGGCCGCGGCCTGCTGCACGAAGCCGGGCAGGTGCTTGGCGGAGCAGGTGGGGGTGAAGGCGCCGGGCACGCCGAAGAGCACGGCGGTGCCGGTGCCGAGGAGAGCGGCGGTATCGACCTCCTTCGGGCCCTCCGCGCTCGCCTGCATGATCTTGACGGAGGGGATGGCGTCGCCGGTCTTGATGGTCATGGGGGGTCCCTGCAGCGGATGGAGCCGGCAGTTTCGGCGCCGGTTCCGCCGCCCTGTCAACGCCCGTCCACCGCCGGACGCGAAGCTGCACAGCGGAGGCAGCGGGCGGGTTGCACCACTCGGGGGGCACCGCCATCTTCGCGGGATGACGAGGCGCCCGAAGGACAAGGCTCCCCTTCCCCCCTCCTTCGACGAGGAGATGGAAGAGGCGGAAGCCGAGAGCCCACCGATCCAGCTCTCCCGCATGAAGCAGCCCCCGGCAGAGGAGGGCTGGCTCGGCGGACAGCTGCTCATTGCCATGCCGAGCATGGAGGACCCGCGCTTCGCGCGCTCCGTGATCTGCCTCTGCGCCCACTCGGCCGAGGGGGCGATGGGGATCGTGCTGAACCGCGCCATCGAGAACCTCACCTTCGACGACCTGCTGAAGCAGCTCGACGTGACCCCTGTGCCCCCGGCGCGGCGCATCCGCCTGCATGCCGGCGGTCCGGTGGAGGGCGGGCGCGGCTTCGTGCTGCACACCGGGGATTGGTCGAGCGACAGCAGCCTGACCATGGATGGCGGCTTCGCGCTGACCGCCAGCGTGGACATCCTCAAGGCGATCGCGGGCGGCGGCGGGCCACGCCAGGGCCTGCTTGCCCTCGGCTATGCCGGCTGGGGCCCGGGCCAGCTCGAGAGCGAGATCCAGCACAACGCCTGGCTGAACGTCACGCCGGACGAGGCGATCCTCTTCACCGAGGAGGACCAGGACGCGAAATGGCGCCGGGCGCTGGCGAAGCTGAAGGTGGACCCGCTGCTGCTGGTGGGCACCGCCGGGCGGGCCTGAAGGCCGGGCGCCCGGGCGCCGGGGTTGACACCCGCCCCGCCCTGCCGCTCTTGCGGGCCCCTACACGACCAGCATCAGGCCCCTCCACCATGCACGCCTATCGCACTCACACCTGCGGCGCGCTCCGCGCGTCGGACGCCGGCAGCACCGTCCGGCTCTCCGGCTGGGTGCACCGCAAGCGCGACCATGGCGGACTGCTGTTCATCGACCTGCGTGACCATTACGGCCTGACGCAGTGCGTGGTGCCCGCCGGCTCCCCAGTCTTCGAGGCCGCCGACAACCTGCGCCCCGAGAGCGTGATCACCGTTACCGGCGCGGTTGTCGCGCGCGAGGCAGGCACGGTGAACCCGAAGCTGCCGACGGGCGAGGTGGAGCTGAGGGTGGCCGAGCTCACCGTGCAGTCCCCGGCCGATGTCCTGCCGATCCAGGTGGCCGGCGACCAGGAATTCCCGGAGGAGCTGCGCCTCCGCTACCGCTTCCTCGACCTTCGGCGGGAGAAGCAGCACCGGAACCTCATGCTCCGCTCGGGCGTGATCGCCTCCATCCGCCGCCGGATGATCGAGCAGGGCTTCACCGAGTTCCAGACGCCGCTCCTGACGGCCAGCAGTCCGGAGGGCGCGCGCGACTTCCTCGTGCCCTCTCGCCTGCACCCCGGCAAGTTCTACGCGCTGCCCCAGGCGCCGCAGATGTTCAAGCAGCTGGCGATGGTCGCCGGCTTCGACCGCTACTTCCAGATCGCCCCCTGCTTCCGCGACGAGGCGGCGCGCGCGGACCGCTCCCCCGGCGAGTTCTACCAGCTCGACTTCGAGATGAGCTTTGTCACGCAGGAGGATGTTTTCGCGGCCATCGAGCCGGTCATGCACGGCGTCTTCGTCGAGTTCGGCGGCGGCCGCACCGTGACGCCCGCGCCCTTCCCGCGCATCGCCTACGACACCGCGATGCTCGAGTACGGCTCGGACAAGCCGGACCTGCGCAACCCGCTGAAGATCACCGACGTCACCCAGCACTTCGCGGGCTCAGGCTTCGGGCTCTTCTCGAAGATCGCGGCCTCGGGCGGGATTATCCGCGCCATCCCGGCGCCCGGCGCGGCCGACAAGCCCCGCGGCTTCTTCGACAAGCTGAACGAGTGGGCGCGCGCTGAGGGCGCGGGCGGCCTCGGCTACATCCAGTTCGCCGCCGACGGCGCGAAGGGCCCCATCGCCAAGAACCTCGAGGCGGACCGCGTGGAGGCGATCCGCGCCGCCTGCGGGCTGAACCCCGGCGACGCCGTCTTCTTCGCCGCCGGGGTGAAGGAGGACGCCCAGAAGTTCGCGGGCGCCGTCCGCACGCGCCTCGGCAACGAGCTCGGCCTGATCGAGGAAGGCGCCTTCCGCTTCTGCTGGATCGTCGATTTCCCGATGTACGAGGCGAGCGAGGAGAAGCCGGGCGGCATCGACTTCAGCCACAACCCCTTCTCCATGCCGCAGGGCGGGCTGGAGGCGCTGAACTCCATGAATCCGCTCGATATTAAGGCTTATCAGTACGACATCGTCTGCAATGGCATCGAGCTCTCCTCGGGCGCCATCCGCAACCACCGGCCGGACATCATGATCCGCGCCTTCGAGATCGCCGGCTACACCGCCGACGAGGTGGAGGAGCGCTTCGGCGGCATGCTGAACGCCTTCCGCTACGGCGCCCCCCCGCATGGCGGCTCCGCGCCGGGCATCGACCGCATGGTGATGCTGCTGGCCGACGAGCCGAACATCCGCGAGATCACCCTCTTCCCGCTCAACCAGCAGGCGGAGGACCTGATGATGGGAGCCCCGGCGCCGATCGAGCCCTCCCGCTGGAAGGAACTGTTCCTGAAGCCGGACATCCCCCCGGCGAAGGCCGCCACTAAGCCCGCGGGCGCGGTTCGCGAGGAAGCCGCTGGCACGCAGGGTGCAACACCGGGGAAGAGCACCTAAGTCAGGCCCGAACCGGAAAGGCACCTCGATGCGCCTGCGCTCTCTTCTCGCCACCACCGCCGCCCTGGGCATGACGCTCGCCCTGGCCGGGCCTGCGCCCGCCCAGCAGCCCGCCCCTGCGGCGGCGCCTGGGGCGGCGCAGGCCGCCGTCCTGCCGGGCTCGGAGGAGATGGTGGCCCATCGCGGCGCCTATCGCCTCAGCTTCGACAAGGCGCGCGACAGCTCCGACATCTCGCGGGCGGAGGGCGTGATGCTGTTCGAGGTGCTGGACGCCTGCGACGGCTGGGCCAGCCGCCAGCGCCTCACGATGCGCCTGCAGGACCGCGACGGCCAGACGATCGAGACCGCCTCCGACTACGCGACCTGGGAGAGCAAGGACGGTCGTCGCCTCCGCTTCTCGATGACGCAGATGACGGGCGGCGCCGTCAGCAACCGCATCACCGGCGAGGCGGTGCTTCAGTCCGACGGCTCCGGCAGCGCCAACTACGACCAGCCGAGTGCGCGGCAGGAGGCGCTGCCGCCCGGCACGCTCCTGCCCATGGCGCACACCATCCGCGCGATCGCGGCGGCGCGCTCGGGCCAGCGCATCCTCAACGTGCCCCTCATGGACGGCACGAGCGAGGACGGGGCGCAGGAGAGCACCACCATCGTCTCCCCCTGGAAGCGCGAGGCGGACGCGCAGCCGCGCTTCCCGCTATTGGGCGGGCAGGAGAGCGGGCGCATGCGGATCGCCTTCTTCGGCAAGGACAACAGCGGCGGCGGAGCCTCCTCGCCCGATTACGAGGTGGGGCTGCGCTACTACGCGAACGGCGTCGCCGATGACCTGAACATGGATTTCGGCGAGTTCTCGGTGAACGGGAAGCTGGAGACGCTGGAGGCGGTGCCGGGCGGCTGCTGAGGCCGCCCAGACCCGGAAGCACCCTTAGAGGTTGAAGGCGGCGCGCAGGCCGACCGCTTGGAAGTCCCGCCCGGGGCCGTCCAGCACCGTGGTGCCGTTCTCGTAATGGGCGGCAAGGCGGAGGCGGTCGGTCGGGTACCAGTTCAGCCCGAGGGTCAGGACGGATTGCCGCGCGCCGCGTGAGCCCTGCCTGAGGTCGACGGTGCTGTACCGGCCGGCGAGTTCGAGGGCACCGGGAAAGCCGCCCGCCTCGGGCCGCTTCCAGGTGCCGCTCTCCGCCGCTCGCTGGCGGGGCGGGCCGACCAGGGGCATCAGGGCCTGGACGTACCAGCCCTCGAAGCGGGCATCGGGACCCGAGACGGCGTCCACGGCGACCCGCTGCCACACGCCCTCGAGATAGACCGGGCCGAGGCGGACCGAAGCCTCCGGTCCCGCGGCCCATGCGCCGTCCGCGCGGATGCTGCCGCTGTCGAGGAAGCGGCGGCTGTCCACGCGAAGCTCGGGATAGTCGCGCAGGCGGATGGACTCCGGCCCGGGGCTCGTGCCCGGGTGAAGCTGCACCGCGGCGTCCAGGCCGAACTGGACCTGCAACCCCGGGCGGTCCACCGCCAGCAGCACGGCGCGTCCTGCCAGGCCGCGCTGCCGCTCGTCATGGGGCGTGGAGGCGACGCCGCCGGTGACATAGGCGCTGGCGTTCCAGCGGGCGCCCTCCCCGCCGATCGCGCCGTTCCCCTCGGCGCCGATAGCTGTCCGTGTGCTGCCGGAGGCGAGGGAGCCGACGACGTTGCTGATCGCTGCCCTCTCCAGGAAGGGAAGATCGAAGGATGAGCCGGCAAAATCGGGCAGGTGCTGGAGGGTGAAGGCCCCGGCGCGGATGGTGGTGCCCCGCAGGCCGGTATAGGCGACCTGCGCCTCGAAGAGGTTGCCGTAGTCGTTCGGCGAGGCGCCCCCGAACTCCCAGGTGAAGGCGTAGGAGAAGTCTCTCAGCACCGTGCCGCGCACGCCCAGCCGGCCGCGCCGGAGGTTCACGCCGCTGCGGTAGCCGCCCGGCTCCTCCTGGCCGAAGAAGGAGCCGGCATCGGCGTCCAGGCGAAGCGTGGGGCGAAGGGTGAAGTCGCCGCCCCCGAGTTGCAGCGTGGGCGCCGGGCCGTTCCAGCGGAGGCCGTCGGGGGATGGCACGGCATTCCCCTCCTCTGCCATGGCCGGGCCGGCCACCAGAAACGCCATGATCAGGGCGCGGCGGAGAAGGCGTGGAAAAAGCGGCCTCGGACGAGCAGGCATGGCGTACCCCCGCCGCGCTGATCGCGGCCTGGGGCTCGTAGCCGCCTTCGCGACCGCGCGCGCTCGTCCCTGAGCAGGCTGGAGGGGTTGTGATCGCCAGGCCGGCCAGGAACGGGCGCGAAAGGCCCGCCCCCGCTACGGGCTAGCGCGTCGGAAGCGCGCCGAGCTTGTCCAGCAGGACGGACGCGGCATCCACGCAGGCGCGGGTGGATTCACCCTCGGCGCACTGGATATGGATCTCGTCATCGTTGCGCTGAAAGTAGAAGCTCGCCGCGCGGGAGGGCGGCGGGGGCCGGTGCCAGCCGCGCACGGGGCCGTAGGCCTCCATCATCATCGGCCCGTGCATGCCGGGGCCTCCGTCCGGGCCCGCCATGCCGGGCCCGCGCGGCCCAGGCCCAGGCCCGGGCGGCGGAGGCGGCACCGGGGCCTGCACCTGGGGCGGTGGCGGCGGTGCGGCCGGCGGGGGCGCGGGCTGGGCCAGGGCGAGCCCTGCGGCGCCCATCAGGCCCAAGGCCGCGGCGAGGAACAGGGGCTTTTGCATGGCAGGAATCCTCTTCGCCGGTCCTTCGGGTGAAGCATCCTGGCGCGAGCGGGGTTTCCGGTGCGCGGCGGCAGGATACGGATGGTAACGACGCCCCTCCCCTAGTCCGGCACCACGGCGCAGGTGATGCGGGAGATGCAGGCCAGGCGCCCGTCCGGCCGGCGGATCTCGGTCTGCCAGACCTGGGTGGAGCGGCCGGTATGGATCGGGCGGCACTCCGCCGTGATCTCCTGGCCCTCCGGCACGGGGGCGATGTGGTTCGCGTTGATCTCGATGCCCACGCAGTGGAAGCCCTCCGGCACCGCGAGGAAGGAGGCGACGCTGCCTAGCGTCTCCGAGACCACGACGGAGATGCCGCCATGCAGCACCCGCCAGGGCTGGACGTGGCGATGGTCGATCACCATCGCGGCACGGAGGTAGTCCGGGCCGATCTCCGTGAAGCGAAGGCCGAGATGGCCGGGCGCGCCGGCCCCCAGGCGGTCGGTCAGCTCCTCCAGCGTCGTCTGCTTCTTCCAGATGGCCGGGGCTGTGTCGGGCGGGGTGCTCATGGGGCGATGGGGGCAAGCTGGCGGCGGGCCGTCAAGCCGCCCCGGCGGGAGAGGCGCGCCCAGCGCCAGCTCATCGCCGCAGCGACGCCGAGCAGGCCAATGACGAGCCCGGCCCAGATGCCCGCGGGCCCGAGCCCGGCCGGGAAGGCGAGGGCCAGGGCGGCGGTGAAGCCCAACGCCCAGTAGCCTGCGGCCGCGATCAGCATCGGCGCGCGCGTGTCGTGCAGGCCCCGCAGCGCCCCGGCGCCGACGACCTGCACCCCGTCGCTGAGCTGGAACAGCCCCGCGAGGAAGAGAAGGGTCGCGGCCAGGGCGGCGGTCTCCGCCGAGCCTGGCGCGGCAGGATCGAGGAACAGGCCGACGAGCGCCCCCGGCGCCAGCAGCATCAGGGCGGCCATGGGCCCCATGAAGGCGGTGGAGAGAAGGATAGCCGTCCAGCCGGCCCGCCAGGCCGCACGGGGCCGGGCGGCGCCGATCGCCAGCCCCACCCGCGTGGTTGCCGCCTGCGCCAGGCCGAGGGGGATGGCGAAGGTGGTGCTGGCGATCTGCAACGCGATGGCATGGGCCGCGACCGCCCCGGCGCCGAAGGCCCCCATGACGAGGCCGACCGCGCTGAACAGCCCGATCTCGAGCAGCATCTGCGCGGAGATCGGCAGGCCGAGCCGCAGCACCTTGCCGAGCCGGGAGGGGTCGAGGCGCCAGAAGCGGCCGAAGAAGCGGTAGCGCCGCAGGCGCCGGTCGCGCGCGACGACGAGGGCGAGGGCGGCGAACATGAAGATGTCGGCGCTGGCGCTCGCGATCCCGGCACCGCGGACGCCGAGCGCGGGGGCGCCAAGATGCCCGAAGATGAAAGCCCAGCCGACGAGCGCATTGAGCGGCACCGCGAGCACGCCGATCACGAGCGGCGCCCAGGGCCGCTCCATCGCGGCCATCAGGCCACGCAGCGTCAGGAACAGGCCGAACGCCGGAATGCCCCAGAGCACGGCGCGCATGAAGTCCTGTGCCGGCCCGGCCAGGGCGGGATCCTGCCCGAGGGCCCGCAGCACCGCGCCCCCGTTCCACAGGATGAGCATGCCTGGGATGGAAGCGAGCACGGCACCCCAGAAGCCTGCGCGCAGCGTGCGGCGCATGGCGCGCACATGCCCGACGCGGCGCCCCTTCTCCTGCGCCAGCATGGCGGCGCTGGCGAAGGAGAGGCCGAAGCCGGGCGAGAGCACGGTCCAGAGGATGGTGCCCGAAAGGGTGACCGCCGCCAGCGCCTCCGTGGAGAGATGGCCAAGGAAGGCGGCGTCGGTGGCCAGCAGGGCCATTTGGGAAAGATTGGTCAGCGCCATCGGCCAGGCGAGGAGAAGGGTGGCGCGCGCTTCCTCCCACCAGCCGGCGCGGCCGGGTATTGCCTTGTTCATCCCGGCTATGTGGGGCCTCCACCCCGGCGATGGCAGGCGGGCGGGCGCGGTTACCGCCGAGGCATGCTTCGGTTCGAATTTGCCACGATCTGCTGCGGCGTTGGCACGGGCGGGCGCGAGTGGCAGGTTCGTCCCATGCGCGGTGCCCGTCCGTTCGGGCCTCCGATCCGCAAGAGGAAACACCCCCATGCAGCGTCGAACCGCCCTCACAGCCCCCCTGATCGGGGGCACCGCCCTGGCGCTCTCCACCGTGGCTGACAGGGCCGAGGCGCAGCCGGCCGGCGTGGCCTTCGACGAGATGCTGATCCCCGGCAGTCAGGCCGGCACGCAGATCTACCTCCGGAACAAGCGGCCTGAGGGAGGCGCGGCCCCGCGGCCGGACCGGGTGATCCTCTGCGTTCATGGTGCGACCTACCCCGCCAGCACGGCCTTCGACCTTGCCCTCTCCGGCGTGTCCTGGATGGACTACATGGCCGGTCGCGGCTTCGACGTGTGGAGCCTCGACCTCGTGGGCTATGGCCGCTCTACCCGGCCGCCGGCCGACACCACCCCGCCGCCGACGCAGGGGGAGCAGGCCGTGGCCGATATCGGGGCCGCGCTCAAGCACATCCGCGAGGCGCGCGGCGTCCAGAAGACCGGGCTGATCGGCTGGTCCTGGGGCACGGCCCTCGTGGCCCGCTTCGCCGCCGATAATCCGGGGCTGGTGGACCGGCTGGTGCTCAACGCGCCGCTCTGGCTGCGGGACGCCTCCAACCGCGGGGCGGTGCCGGTGCCCGACGGGCCGCTCGCGGCCTATCGCACGGTGACGCGGGCCCAGGCGCGGGAGCGCTGGATGAACGGGGTGCCCGACAACAAGCGGGCCGGGCTGATCCCGCCGGGCTGGTTCGAGCACTGGGCGGACACGACCTTTGCGACCGACCCGGAAGGGGCCCGCCAGGTTCCCTCCGTGCTGCGCGCGCCCAACGGCGTGCTGCAGGACATCCGGGACTACTGGGATGCCGGCAAACCCTTCTACGACCCGGCGAAGGTGACGGTGCCGGCGCTGCTCGTGCTCGGCGAATGGGACCGGGACACGCCGCCCTCCATGGCCAACACGCTCTTCCCGCTGATGGTGAACTCCCCGGGCAAGCGGCTGACCATCCTGGCGGAGGGAACCCACACGATGATGCTGGAGCGCAACCGGGGCGCCCTGTTCCAGGCGGTGCAGGTCTTCCTGGAGGAAGCCTTCGCCTGAGGGCCCGGTCGGGCGCCCGGTGCGGGGGTGAGCGACGGATAAGCCGCCGTGCTATGAGGCCGGCATGACACGGGGGAAGTCTGGACGATGAAGCTGCTGCGATACGGGCCCGCGGGCGCCGAAAAACCGGGGATGCTGGACGCGGGCGGGGTGATCCGCGACCTCTCCGACGTGGTGCCGGATCTCGGGGGCGCGACCCTCTCGCCGGAAGGCCTGGCGCGGCTCGCGGCGCTGGACCCGGCCTCCCTCCCCGCCGTGGAGGCGGGCGTGCGGCTCGGCGCGCCCGTGGCCGGCACGCGGAACTTCGTGGCGATCGGCCTCAACTACGCCGACCACGCCGCGGAGAGCGGGGCGGCGGTTCCGAAGGAGCCGATCATCTTCCTCAAGTCGCTCAACTCCCTCGCCGGGCCCGACGACGACATCGCCATCCCGCCGGATAGCCAGAAGAGCGACTGGGAGGTGGAGCTGGCGATCGTCATCGGCACCACCGCCCGCCGCGTCTCCGCCGAGGCGGCGCTGGACCACGTGGCAGGCTATGCGATCTGCAACGACGTGTCCGAGCGGGAATGGCAGCTCGAGCGCGGGGGAACCTGGGACAAGGGCAAGAGCGTGGACGGCTACGGCCCCGTCGGCCCCTGGCTGGTCACGGCCGACGAGGTGGCGGACCCACAGGACCTCTCGATGTGGCTGGAACTCGACGGCAGGCGGATGCAGGACGGCTCCACGCGGACGATGATCTTCGACGTGCGGACGCTCGTCTCCTACACCTCGCGCTTCATCACGCTGCACCCCGGGGACATCATCACCACAGGCACGCCCCCGGGCGTCGGGCTGGGCATGAAGCCACCGGTCTACCTGCGGCCGGGCCAGGTGATGCGGGTAGGAATCGACGGGCTTGGGGTGCAAACCCAGCGGACCATCGCGGGGTAGGACAGGTTTGCGGCGCCTAGGGTCGGACTGCCGCGGCTGAAGTTCCCGCCTACGGCCGCCAGAGAGGGCTCCGCCCTCTCCGGACCTCACCCGCCAAGGGCCTGAGGCCCTTGGATCCCCATCTGGCTGGCACGGATGCGGTGATTGAGGGCCGGTTCCCTCTCGGCGCCCTTCCTTTGATGGCAGTCGCCTCGGGTCCACGACCCGAGGCGCACCGGCCGCATGGCCTTTCAAACAGACCGAAAAAGATGATGGTGAGGGGTCCGGGGAGAGGAAGAATTCCTTCTTCCTCTCCCCGGAGTCACTCGCGCGCCGCGTTCAGAACCGAAACCTGCCGTCACTCCTCGACGATGACGCTCACATGGGCCGAGACCACGCGCCACCCCTCCGGGAACCGCGCCCAGGCTTGGCTCTGGCGCCCGACCTTTCCCATCATGGTGTCACGGTGGAACATCGTGTTGGCCGTCGCGAAGTCGCGGCCATAGGTGGTGATGACGGTGCGCGACAGGGTGCGCATGAGGCCCACCGAAGGGCGGGCACGGCGGAAGGCGCGGATCTCATCCATGCCGTAGAGGTTCTCGGCCGCGCCGTAGCGGATGGTCTGGGGGGCGTCGCGGAACAGTTCCTCCAGCACCGGCACGTCATTGGTGATGAGCGCCTGTTCGTAGCGGGCGAAGGCGGCCTCGACCTCGGCGCGAACCTCGGGGATGTCGATCTCCACGCAGGGGTATCCTTTCAGGGATTGGGGTCAGCGTCTGCGGGCGAACCAGAAGCCGATGATCCCCGCCGCGGCCAACCAGGCCTTGGTGGGAATCCGGATGGCCGCCTCCTTCCGGAAGCCGCCATAGACGGCATGATCCGCGGGCGCCGTGAAGAGGTTGCCGTCGGAGGGCGCGGCTCTGGGCGCGTTGCCGAGCCCGCGGCGCATCACCTTGCCCATCGCCCAGCGCAGCGGGCCGGGTGCGATGGTGGAGGCCAGGCGCATGGCCCAGGCGGCGGGCCCCACGGGCGTGGCATCGCGCGGCTCCTCGATGAGGGCGGCGATGGCCTCCGCCACCTTGAAGGGCGAGGTCATGGGGCCGCCGACCTCGATGCGGTGACCCGAATGGTTTGCGCCGTGGCGCAGGCCGGGCGTGTCCACGACGGCGGGGAAGACGTCGCAGATGCTGATGCCCGGCCATTCCTGCAGCTCTGCCCGCAGCGATTCCGTAAAGGCCCGCGCCCCCGCCTTGGAGGCGGCGTAGGAGGCTGCGAAGGGCGTCGGCACCCAGGAACCGATGGAGAGGGTGTTGATGAGCACCCCCCGCCGCCGCCCCTTGAAGAGGGGCAGCACCGCGTGGGCGCCGTTGACGATGCCCAGCAGGTTGGTGCGGATGGTCTGGGCATGGGCCTCGGCCGGCGTCTCGTCGAAGGGGCCGATGGCGCCGATGCCGGCATTGTTGATCCAGGCGTCGATCCGTCCGAAGCGGATGCGTGCGGCCTCGGCCAGCTGCTGAACGGCGGTGGCGTCGGTGACATCGGTGGGGAAAGCGATGGCCTCCGCGCCCAGACGCTCGCACTCCTCGCGCACCGTCTCCAGCGTGTCCGCCCGGCGGGAGGCGAGGACGAGCTGCGCGCCGCGGCGGGCCAGGAACTGCGCGGTCGCCCGGCCGATGCCGCTGGAGGCGCCGGCGATGACGACCACGGCTCCCGCGACCGGAAAACCCGGGGCCTGGGCGCGGGCGGGCTCGGGGGCGAGAGGCATGGGCGGGCTCCTGCAAGGTTCGATAGGCCGGTCGATGGGCCGATAACCGGGCGCCGCGGCACGGGTTCCCTCGGAACGTTGCGGCAAGCGCCACGGGCCTGTTCTGCCCACCGTTCACGAGTAGCGATTCATCCCTCAAGGCGGCGTGACTTGACGAGTTCGCGCGCGTTCTCAGCTGACAACCGAAATCGGCGTTCACGTGCCGTGTTCAGAGCAGGCGCATCGGGTTGATCAAGCACTCCTTCGGTTTCGCCCTGAGCGACGAGAACGGCCGCCTCACGCAGGTGGACCGGACCGTATGCGAGTTGCTGGGCTACGAGGCGGCCGCGCTTCTCGGCCGCACGCTGAAGGCGCTGACGCATCCCGACGACTGGGCGGCCTGCCAGGGGCTGATGGAGCGCCTTTACGCGCACGACGAGCCCTTCAGCATCGCCAACCGCTACCTTCGCCGGGACGGCACGACCGTCTGGGCCCAGGCCTATCTGACGCGCCTGACCGATGCGGAGGGGCGCGCCACCGTCTCCGCCATGATCCGCCCGGTCCTTCCCTCCCCGCCGCCGATGCTGACGCCCCCGCAGATGATCAGACCCACCATGGACCGCACGCTGCTGGCCGAGCCGGTACGGCCGGTGTTCCGGCCGGTGCCCGGGCGGACCATCAACTAGGAGCAGCCCCCGTTCGGCCGGAAGGCTGTCTTAATACGAATGCCTCATGCTGGCCGCCCAACCATCCAGGGCCGCCCCCATGCGATCCGCTCCCCTCCCTCCTCTCCTGCTGCCCCTCCTTCTCGCCCTCTGCGGCTGCGCGCAGTGGGAAAGGCCGGGCGCCACCCCGCAGCTGCGGGACGCCACACTCGCCCGCTGTGAGGCCGCCGCCTACAACCGCGCTCGCCCGGAAAACATCCGCGTGATGACCGACCGTGGCGGCTGGGTGCCGGGCTCCCGCGAGTGCCGGGGAGAAGGCGAGCGGCGCCGCTGCACGGAGACGCAGGGCTACCGGCGCTCCCCGAGCTACAGCACGCGGGACGCGAACGAGCCGGTGCGGGAGGCCATGGTCTCGGACTGCATGCGGCGGGACGGCTGGGTGCTGCGCTGAGGTCCGGCCCCTTGCACCGCGCCGGGCCTGACCGCATACCGCCGAAGGACACCGGGGGGAGCCCATTCCGGGCTGAGAGGCGGGGAAACCCGCGACCCCTGGAACCTGACCCGGTTCGGACCGGCGTAGGGATCGGTGCACCATGACGGCCCAGCACCCGCCCATGGCGGAATCGCCCCCTCTCCCGCCCCGGCGGGACATGGCGCATGCTGCGCTGCCCTGCCCCTCCTCCCCGCCCGCTCTCTCCGGGATGGAGAGGACAGGATGCACCGCCGCTCGCTTCTGAAAGGGGGCGCCCTCTCGGCGCTCCCGCTTCCCGCGCTGAATCAACCCGCCTTGGCCCAGCCCGCGCGCGCCAGGACGCTCCGCTTCGTGCCGCAGGCGGCGCTGACCGCGCTGGACCCGATCGTACAGAACGCGACGATCAGCACGACGCACGGCTTCTGCGTCTTCGACACCCTTTTCGCGACCGACGCGCGGCTGAATATCCACCCGCAGATGGCCGCGGGCCACGAGGTGAGCGCGGACGGGCTGCTCTGGACCATCCGCTTGCGCGATGGCCTGCGCTTCCACGACGGCGCGCCCGTTCTGTCGCGAGACTGCGTGGCGAGCCTGAAACGCTGGTGCGCGCGGGACCTCTTCGGGCAAATCCTGGCGAAATCAGTGGTCGAATGGGGCGCGCCCGACGACCGGACGCTGACCATCCGCCTAGGCCGGCCCTTCCCGGCGATGCTTTACGCGCTGGGCAAGCCCGCCAGCGTGCCGCCCTTCATCATGCCGGAGCGCCTCGCGGCCACCGCGCCCGACCGGCCCGTGCCGGAGATGATCGGCAGCGGCCCCTGGAAGTTCCTGGCCGGCGAGTTCAACCCCGGCAGCTTCGTCGCCTATGCCCGCAACGAGGCCTATGTTCCGCGCGACGAGCCGGCCGAGGGCGCCTCGGGCGGCAAGCGCGTGAACTTCGACCGGCTGGAGTGGCACATCATCCCCGACGGCGCGACGGCGGGGGCGGCGTTGCAGCGGGGCGAGGTGGACTGGGTGGAATACCCTCTGCCCGACCTGCTGCCGCTGATGGCGCGGGACCGCAACATCCGCACGCAGATCTACGATCCCACCGGCTTCCTCGGCGTCATCCGCTTCAACCACCTGCACGCGCCCTTCGACAAGGTGGAGGTCCGCCGCGCGGTGCGGGACTGCATCAGCCAGCCCGACCACATGGCGGCGGTCGCCGCGCCCGGGGACTGGCGGGAGTGCCACGCCCTTTTCCCCTGCACCCTGCCGGGCGTGGTGGAATTCCCGAGCCCGCCACGGGACATCGCGAAGGCGCGCGCCGCCATCCGCGCCGCGGGGGCGGAGGGCGCCAAGGTGGTGGTGATCAACCCCACCGATTTTGCGGCCGTCGCGCCCCAGGGCCGGCTGGCAGCGGATGTCTGCCGCCAGCTCGGCTTCGAGGTGGACCTGCAGGAGATGGACTGGGCCGCGATGCTCTCCCGCCGCAGTTCGCGCGAGGATGCCGCCCATGGCGGGTGGAGCATCTACCCCACTAACTTCCCCGCGGCCTCCATCGCCAACCCCGCGGTAAATTCCGGCATCCGGGGCGACGGGCCGACGGCCTGGTTCGGCTGGCCGACCGACCCGGCGACCGAGGCAGGCATCGAGCGCTGGCTCTACGCCCCGGGCGCTGCGGCCCAGGCTGAGGCCTTCGCCGAGGTGCAGCGCACGGCCTGGGAGCATGTGGGCTTCGCGCCCAGCGGCCTCTTCGTGCTCAAGACCGCCTTCCGCTCGGATCTGTCGGGCGTACTGCAAGGGCCGAACCCCTATCTGTGGAACCTCCGGCGCGGGTAAGCCGGACGCCGGACGCGAAAAAGGCCGCCGGGGTTGCCGGCGGCCTCTTCATCGTCGTCGGTGGCGCGGGCGTTGTGCCCGCGCCGTGGCTCAGGAGTGCTGGCCGCCGCCGCCGGTCGCGCCGCTGCGCTCCAGGAAGCTCTGGGCCGGCGTCTGGGCCGGGCTGGACAACGGGGTGCGGCTGCGCTGGATGGTCGCCTCGGGCACCTCGATCGGGCCGTCAACGGTGGCGAGGGTGCGGGCGCTCACGTCCTGCGCGACGAAGGAACCCACGACCGCGGCGGCGAGGCCAAGCGCGCGGAGGGTCTTGGTCATGCTGGTAGTCGACATCATACATATCCTAGGTGAATGGCGCCAAAGCATATCGGCGCCTCGTCACCTCATATGCGCCACCCTTTGCCCTTTACCACGTGGCAGCGCGGATAGCTGCCATTCGTCCGGTGGATGGAACTTTGCCCAGGAGAGACACTGATGCAACGAAGGCCGGACGAAGTGGGGCTGCGGCAGTTCGACCTGAACCTGCTGCCCGTCTTCGCGGCCCTGATGCGGGAGCGGAGCGTAACGCGGGCGGGGGAGACGCTGTTCCTCTCCCAGCCCGCCACCTCCTCCGCGCTCGCGCGGCTGCGCGCCTATTTCCACGACGAGCTCTTCGTGCGCAACGGCCGGGTGTTGGAGCCGACCCCGCGCGCCGAGGCGCTGATGGAGCAGTTGGCGCCCGCGCTGACGGGCATGGCCGGCGCCGTGGCCGGCGCGGTCCCCTTCGACCCCGCGACCGACAGCCGCACCTTCCGCCTGGGGATGAGCGCGGATATCGGCATGGCGATGATTCCGGTGCTGCCGCAGCTGCGCCGGGCGGCGCCGCACTGCCAGTTCATCATCCGCACTGCCAACTACCGCAACATCCCGCATCTGCTGGACTCGCGGGAGGTGAACACGGCGATCGGCCTGGCGATCGACCTGCCGGCGGCGACGAAGCAGCGGGTGCTCCGGCGGGACGGGTGGCGGGTGGTGCGGGACGCGGCCTCGCCGGGGCCGGTGGACCTCGACAGCTACTGCGAGCGGCCGCACCTGCTGGTGACGCCGCGGGGCGATCTGATCGGCTTCGCGGACGAGGCGCTCGCGAAGCTCGGCCGCAAGCGGCACGTGGTCATGGGCATCCCGGATTACGCCCTCATGCCGCGCACCCTGCCGGGCTCGGACATGCTCTGCCTCATCCCGGAGGGGGCGCTGGCGGCCATGGACGCGCTGGGGATGCTCGCAGGCCTCGCGCACGATCCGCCGCCCTTCCCCTGCCCGGAGGCGCTGACGCACATGGTCTGGCGCGCCGCCGTGGACCAGGACCCGAGCGAGGTCTGGCTGCGGGGCAAGCTGGTGGAGTGGCTGTCCCGCCGGTGACGGGTTCGCAGCGGTGGTGCCACCTGCAGGGAGGCCTGTTAGAGGGACGCATGCCCGACGCCCCCGCCCTGCTGGACGCCGCCCGCGCGCATTTCGCCGATGGCGTCACCCTGCCCCTTCCCGCCCGTCGCGCCGCGCTCGAAGCCCTGCGGGCCGGGTTGGAAGCGATAGAGGGGGAGCTTCTGGCCGCGCTAGCCGAGGACCTCGGCAAGTCGGAGTTCGAGGCCTGGACCTCCGAGATCATGCTCGTGCGGCAGGAGATCGCGCTGGCGCTGAAGCGCCTCCCCCGCTGGGCCGGCGAGCGCCGGGTGGGCGGGCGCTGGTTCCACCTGCCGGGGCGGGCGGCGCTACGGATGGAGCCGAAGGGGGCGGTGCTCATCCTCGGCCCCTGGAACTACCCCGTGCAGCTCTGCCTCGTGCCGCTGGTGAGTGCCCTCGCGGCGGGGAACGCGGTGGTGCTGAAGCCCTCCGAGGTCGCGCCGGCGACGGCGGCGGCGCTGGGCCGGCTGGCCGCGCGCTGCTTCGCGCCCGGGCATGTGCAGGTTGTGGAGGGCGGGCCGGAGGTGGCGGCAGGCCTGACCGCGCAGCCCTTCGACCACATCTTCTTCACGGGCGGCACGGAGACCGGGCGGAAGGTGGCGGAAGCCGCGGCGCGCAACCTGGCGACGGTGACGCTGGAGCTGGGCGGCGCCAATCCCTGCGTGGTCGATGGCGGCACCGACATCGCGCTGACGGCGCGGCGGATCGCCTGGGCGAAGTTCCTCAACGCGGGGCAGACCTGCCTCGCCCCCAACCACCTGCTGGTGCGGGAGGACGTGGCGGAGGCGCTGGTCGCCGCCTTGCGGGAGACCCTGGCACGCTTCTACGGCGCCGACGGGCGCGGGATGCAGCGCGTCGTGAATGCGCGTCACCTCGCGAGGATGCGGGCGGTGGCGGCGCGCGGGCGCGTGGCCCTGGGCGGCGGCGTGGACGAGGGCGCGCTGCACATGCAGCCGACCCTGCTCCTCGACCCCGACCCCGCGCTGCTGGAGGAGGAGATCTTCGGCCCCGTGCTGCCCATCGTGACCTGGCGGGACCGGGCGGCGATGCTCACGGATCTCTCCCGCCGCCCACGGCCGCTCGCGCTTTATGCCCACACGCGGGACACGGACTTCGCCGAGGCGGTAGCGCGCGCCCTGCCCTCCGGCGGGTTCTGCGTGAACGAGGCGATCGTGCACTGCACCGTGCCGGACCTCCCCTTCGGCGGCGTAGGCCCGAGCGGCCAGGGACGCTACCACGGGGAGGCGGGGTTCGAAGCCTTCTCCAACGCGCGCGCGATCTTCCGCCAGCCCGCCGGGATCGATCCGCCCGTGCGGTATCCGCCGTACAAGACACCGCTCTCGATTATCCGGCGGATCATGGGATGAATGATTTCGATGCGATCGTGCTCGGCGCGGGCGCGGCGGGGCTGATGTGCGCCATGGCAGCGGGGCAGCGCGGGAAGCGCGTGCTCGTGCTCGACCACGCGGAGGGGCCGGGGGCGAAGATCCTCATCTCCGGCGGCGGGCGCTGCAACTTCACAAACACGGGCACGGAGCCCTCGCGCTTCTTCTCGGCCAATCCGCAATTCGCGCGCTCCGCGCTCAGCCGCTACACGGCCGGGGATTTCATCGCGCTCGTCGAGAAGCACCGCATCGCCTATCACGAGAAGACGCTCGGCCAGCTCTTCTGCGACGGCTCGGCGCGCGCGATCCTGGACATGCTGCTTGCGGAATGCGCGGCGGCGGGCGTGGAAATCCGGCTGCGGCACCGTGTCACCGACGTCTCCCGCGCGGACGGCTTCCGGGTGGAGACGGACCGCGGCGCCTTCACCGCGCCGGCGCTGGTGCTGGCAACCGGCGGGCTCTCCATTCCGAAGATGGGCGCGACCGGGCTCTCGCTCGACATCGCGCGCCGCTTCGGGCTGCCGGTGGTGGAGCCGCGACCGGGCCTCGTTCCGCTGACCTTCGGGGAGGAGGCGCTGTCCCTGATGCGGCCGATCTCCGGCGTGTCCCTGCCCGTCGAGGCGCGGGCGGGCGCATCGACCTTCCGGGAGGCGATGCTCTTCACCCATCGTGGCCTGTCGGGGCCCGCGATCCTCCAGGTCTCCACGCCCTGGCGGCCGGGCCAGCCGATGACGGTGGACCTGCTGCCGGACGTGGATGCGGGCGCCTGGCTGCGGGCTCGGCGGGACGAACGCCCACGGGCGGCGCTGCACACCGTGCTGGCGGAGCGGCTGCCGCAGCGCCTGGCCTCGGCGCTGGGCACGACGCGGCTGGCCGAGCACACGCGCCCCGTGGGCGAACTCGGCAACAAGGCGCTGAACGGCGTCGCGGCGATGTTGAAGTCGATGGTGCTGACGCCCACCGGCACCGAGGGCTACGCCAAGGCCGAGGTGATGGCAGGCGGGGTGGACACCGCCGCGCTTTCCTCGCGCAGCCTCGCGGCGAAGGAGGTGCCGGGGCTGCACGTGGTCGGCGAGGCGGTGGACGTCACGGGCTGGCTCGGAGGCTACAACTTCCAGTGGGCCTGGGCCTCCGGCTGGTGCGCGGGGCTTTCGGTCTGAACCACGCCGGGTCGGGAGCCTACCACTCGACCCCGATCTTACCGAAGTGGCCTGCGCCCTCCTGGTGGCGGAAGGCCTCGGACAGTTCCTCCAGCGCGAAGACGCGGTCGATCACCGGGCGCAGACCGCCGCCATCCAGCGCGCGCACGAAGTCCCGTTGCTGGCGGCGGCTACCGACGATCAGCCCTTGCAGCCGCGCCTGCTTTGCCATGAGCAGCGCCGTCGGCACCTCGCCGCCCCGCCCGGTCAGCACGCCGATGAGATGGATATGACCGCCGACGCGCACGGCCCCGATGGATTGCGGCAGGGTGCCAGGCCCGCCGACCTCCACCACGTGGTCCACGCCGCGGCCGCCGGTCAGCTCGCGCACGCGGGCGCCCCATTCGGGGGTCTCGCGGTAGTTGATCGTCTCGTCCGCGCCGAGGTCGCGCGCCCGCTCCAGCTTCTCGCCGGAGGAGGAGGTGATGATGACGCGCGCCCCGGCCAGTTTCGCCAGTTGCAGCGCGAAGATGGAAACGCCGCCGGTGCCCAGTGCCAGCACCGTGTCCCCGGGCTTGAGGCCGCCATCCTCCACCAGGGCGCGCCAGGCGGTGAGCCCCGCGGTGGTCAGCGTCGCCGCCTCCAGGTGGGTGAAGCCGCGGGGGGCATGGGTGAAGGCGGTGGCGGGCAGGGTGACAAATTCCTGCGCGAAACCGTCGATGCCGTCACCGGGCGTGCGGGAGAAGTCGGGGATGGTGGGGGCGCCGTCCTGCCAGTCCGGGAAGAAGCAGGAGACGACGTTGTCGCCGGGGGCGAACTCGGTCACGCCCTCGCCCACCGCCTCCACGACGCCGGCGCCGTCGGCCATCAGCACGCGCCCGTCCGCGGCGCGCATCCCTCCGGTGGCGACGCCGAGGTCGTGGAAGTTGAGGGAGGAGGCGTGCAGCGCGACGCGGATCGCGCCGGGGCCGGGCGGCCCGGGATCGGGACGCTCCGCGCACTCGATCCGATCGAGCCCTCCGGGGGCACGCACCACCATCGCCTTCATCGCCGTCTCCATCCGGGTTCCCCCGCCCTAACGCGGGGCGGCAGGCGGCGACTACGGCGCGCGGGCGAGGATGCGGCCGAAATCGCCGTCGAGGGAGTTCAGCGCCGCATCGATCCGCCCGCGGCGCTCGGCAGACCAGCGCGCATCCTCGTCCAGGCGGGCCTTCGCCGCCGCCAGCATCCGCGCCATCTCGGCGGGCTGCGGGCCGCCCGCCGTCGCGCGGTTGCGCACGATGGCGACGGGATCGAGCGTCTCGCGGAACTCCGCCTCGCTCATCGGCAACTCGGCCTCCGGCAGGCTCATCTCGCGCAGCGTGGTCGCGTAGATGCGCTGCGCTTCCGCATAGGGGAAGTCGGTGGGCCGGATGTCGTGCTCCTTGGCGTAGTCCACGACCTCGGAGGCGAAATGGTGGCCGACGCGGAAGGGCAGGCGGTACTTCCGCATCAGCACGTCCGCGACCTCCTGCGAGGCCGTCCAGTCGAGGTTCAGCTCCTCCAGCGCGCGCTCGGGGCTGATGACGAGAGCCTTCAGCACCCGATCCCAACCCTCCAGCAGGGTCACGGCACCGGCGGTGACGGCGGTGTTGTCGGCCACGGCCTTCGTGTCGCTCATGCCCGGCGGGATGTTGTGGCCCTGGATGGCGCGGCCGATGCCGAGCGTCACCACGCGGGAGGCCTGGGCGCGCGTGTCGTTCAGCAGGCCCGGGTTGCGCTTCTGCGGCATGGCCGAGGAGACATAGGTGTTGCCGCCGCCCTCCTGCAGCAGGATCCAGGGGCGCGGCTGCGCGTACTGCGTCATCACGTCCTCGACGAAGGCGCCGGCATGCAGCGCGATGCCGGTGGCGATGGCGCCGATCTCGACGGGCATCTCGGCGGCCGCGATCTGGGCCGCGTCGTAGGCGTTCTCGACGGTCGCCGGGAAGCCGAGATAGGCCGCCATGCGATCCCGGTTCAGCGGCCAGCTCGTGCCGTTCAGCACGGTGGTGCCCATGGGCGAGCGGTCGAGGCGCGCGAAGGCCTCGCGCAGGCGCTGCGCGTCGCGCTCCAGCCCCGCGATATGGCCGAGGAGGTAGTGCCCGTAGCTGTTCGGCTGGGCGGCCACGCCGTTGGTGTAGTTCGGCACGACCGTGCCGGCATGGGCCTCGGCCAGGCGCAGCATCGTCTCGGTGGTGCGGCGCAATTGGTCGGAAAGGCGCAGCAGCTCGTCGCGCTGGATGGCCGCGCGGACGGTCGAGAGCATGTCCTGGCTGGAGCGCCCGGCATGCAGCAGCGTCGCCTCGACGCCCGCGGCCTCGATCAGCAGGGGCTCGAAGGTGATCACCAGGCTCGGGCGGCGGCCGTTGGGCCCGTTGCCCGCCGTGATGACCCGGTTCAGCCCCGCGGCGATGCGCGGTGCCAGGGCGGGGTCGAGCAGCCCCTCCTCCGAGTTGATGACGGTGCTCGCCTTGTTGATCTCGCCGAGCCAGAAGAAGGGGTCCCGCCGGGACGCGGTCTGGCTACCGGTCTGGGCCAGGGCGGCGCTGGAACACATCGCGGCCACTCCGATCAGCAACATCCAACGGCGCATGGCCTGCTCCCTCCACGGCCGGCTGGACCGGCCCTTCGGCGCGCATCCTACGGGGCGGGGGCGGGGGCGGCCAAGCCGGGGCGCCCGCGTGTATCATTCCGCCCCTCCCCACCCTATATCCCCGGCCACCATGCTGCGCCTGACCGAGATCAAGCTTCCCCTGGACCACGCCGAGGATGCCCTGCGCGACGCCGCGGCCGCGCGCCTGGGCGTGCCGCCCGGGGAGGTGCTGGACATCACCATTTTCCGCCGCGGCTACGACGCGCGCAGACGGGGCGCCATCGCGCTCATCTACACGCTCGACGTCGCGCTGCGCGACGAGGCGGCGGCGATGGCGCGGCTGGGGGCGCACCGGCACGTCTCGCCCACGCCCGACACCCACTACCGCCTGCCCTCCGCCCCCCCTGCCCCGCCCCGGCTGCGGCCGGTGGTGGTCGGCGCCGGGCCCTGCGGCCTCTTCGCCATGCTCATCCTCGCGCAGATGGGCCTGCGCCCGATCCTGCTCGAGCGCGGCAAGGTCGTCCGGCAGCGAACGCAGGATACCTGGGGCCTCTGGCGGCGCTCCGTGCTGACGCCGGAATCCAACGTGCAGTTCGGCGAGGGCGGCGCGGGCACCTTCTCGGACGGCAAGCTCTGGAGCGGGATCGGCGACAACGCGAACCGTATCCGCAAGGTGCTGGAGGAGTTCGTGGAGGCGGGCGCGCCGGAGGAGATCCTCTACGTTTCAAAACCTCATATCGGCACCTTCCGCCTCGTCTCCATGGTCGAGCACATGCGGGCGGGAATCGAGGCGCTGGGCGGCGAGTACCGCTTCGGGACGCGGGTGGAGGATGTGGTGCTCGGCCCTGACCGGCGGGTGCGGGGCCTCGGCCTCTCGAACGGCGAGTTCCTGGAGGCGGACCACGTGGTCCTCGCCGTCGGCCACTCCGCGCGCGACACCTTCACCATGCTGCACGAGCGCGGCGTCTACATGGAGGCAAAGCCCTTCTCCATCGGCGTGCGGATCGAGCACCCGCAGGGCATGATCGACCGCTGCCGCTTCGGGCCGCAGGCGGGCCATCCGGTGCTCGGCGCGGCCGACTACAAGCTCGTGCATCACTGCACCACGCCGGCGGCGGAAGGCCGCGCCGTCTACTCCTTCTGCATGTGCCCGGGCGGCACGGTGGTCGCGGCCACCTCCGAGCCCGGCCGCGTCGTGACCAACGGGATGAGCCAGTATTCCCGCAACGAGCGCAACGCGAATGCGGGGATCGTGGTGAGCATCACGCCCGAGCGCGACTATCCCGGCTCCCCCATCGCCGGCATCGACTTCCAGCGGCACTGGGAGGAGCGCGCCTTCGTCGCAGGCGGGAGCGATTACCGCGCGCCGGCGCAGCTCGTCGGGGATTTCCTGGCCGGGCGCCCCTCCACGAAGCTCGGGGAGGTCGTGCCCTCCTACAAGCCGGGCGTGACGCCGACGGATCTCTCCCAGTGCCTGCCGGACTTCGCCGTCGCCGCCATCCGCGAGGCGCTGCCGGCCTTCGAGCGGCAGATCCGCGGCTTCGCCATGGCGGACGCGGTGCTGACGGGGGTGGAGACGCGCACCTCCTCCCCGCTGCGCATCAAGCGGGATGAAACGGGACAGAGCCTGAACACGCCCGGGCTTTTCCCGGCCGGCGAGGGCGCGGGCTATGCGGGGGGCATTCTCTCCGCCGGCGTGGACGGGATCAGAGCGGCGGAGGCGGTGGCGGCGAGCCTTTCCTCGCTCGTGCCCGCGGAGAACAGGGACTGAATGGTGGAATTCGCGCTCGATACCTTCGGGGACGTGACCCGGGGGCCGGATGGAGCCTTGCTGCCGCAGGCCCAGGTGATCCGCAACCTCGTGGAGGAGGCGGTGCTGGCCGATGAGCTGGGCATCGACTTCTTCGGCGTGGGCGAGCACCACCGGGAGGACTTCGCGATCTCCGCGCCCGAGGTGGTGCTGGCGGCGATCGCGGCGCGCACCACCCGCATCCGGCTGGGATCGGCGGTGACGGTGCTCAGTTCCGACGACCCGATCCGCGTCTTCCAGCGCTTCTCCACCCTCGACGCCGTATCGTCAGGGCGGGCGGAGGTGATCCTCGGGCGCGGGTCCTTCACGGAATCCTTCCCCCTCTTCGGCTTCGAACTCGACCAGTACGAGACGCTGTTCGAGGAAAAGCTCGACCTCTTCGCCGCCGTCCGCAGCGGCGAGCCCGTGACCTGGGAGGGCACGACGCGCGCGCCGCTTGCCGACCAGCGCGTCTTCCCGCCGGTGGAGCACGGGCTGCTCCGCAGCTGGATCGGGGTGGGCGGCAGTCCGAAGTCGGTGATCCGCGCGGCGCGCTATGGACTGCCAATGATGCTCGCGATCATCGGCGGCGATCCCCAGCGCTTCCGGCCCTATGTCGATCTCTACCACCAGGCGCTCGCGCAGTTCGGGGTCGAGACGCAGCCGGTGGGCGTGCACTCCCACGGCTACGTCGCCGAGACCGACGCGCAGGCGCGGGAGGAGCTCTGGCCGCACTGGAAGGCCTCGCGCGACCGGATCGGCGCCGAGCGCGGCTGGCCGGCCGCGCGGGCAGAGGACTTCGAGCGGGAGATCGCGGGCGGCTCGCTCTATCTCGGCGCGCCGGAGACGGTGGCGCGGCGGATCGCCTCCACCGTGGGCGCGCTGGGCCTCTCCCGCTTCGAGATGAAGTACAGCGCCGGCACCCTGCCGCATGAGCGCATGATGCGGAGCATCGAGCTCTACGGCCGCGAGGTCGTGCCGATGGTCAAGGACATGCTCGCCTGAACCGGACCGGCGGGATCGGCGTTTCGTTCCCGCCATGAGCGATGATCCCCTCGCCCCCTACCGCGCCAAGCGCGACTTCAGCCGCACGCCGGAACCCGAGGGCACGGCGCCGAAGCGACGCAAGCAGAAGGCGCTGCGCTTCGTCGTGCAGAAGCACGAGGCCACCCGCCTGCACTACGACTTCCGGCTGGAACTGGGCGGGGTGCTGAAATCCTGGGCGGTGACGCGCGGCCCGAGCCTCGATCCCGCCGAGAAGCGCCTGGCCGTGGAAGTGGAGGACCACCCACTGGAATACGGCGGCTTCGAGGGGGTGATCGCCGAGGGCTACGGCGCCGGCACGGTCATGCTCTGGGACCGCGGCACTTGGATACCGGCCTCCGACGACCCGGCGGCCGACCTCGCAGCGGGCCGGCTGCGCTTCACGCTGGAGGGCGAGCGGCTGCGAGGCGGCTGGCACCTCGTGCGAATGCGCCCGCGCGGGGAGGCGAAGCACAACTGGCTGCTGGTGAAGGATGAGGACGAGGAAGCCCGCCCCGGCGACGCGGACGCGCTGCTGAAGGAGGCTGCCGTCTCGGTCAGCACGGGGCGGAGCATGGCGGAGATCGCGGGCCGCCCGGCGGAGGCGCCGCGGAAGGCTGCGCGGGCTAAACCGGCTGCCGTGAAAGCCGAACCCGCGAAGGCCCCGCGCAAGCGCCTCCCATCCTCTGCGGAGGCGATGGTGGCCGGCGTCTCCCTCACGCATCCGGACCGCGTCTATTGGCCGGCGGAGGCGATCACCAAGCGCGACCTCGCGGAATACCTGGAGGCGGTCGCGCCCCGCCTTCTGCCCTGGATCGCCGGGCGGCCACTCTCGCTGCTGCGCGCGCCGGACGGCATTACCGGCGAAACCTTCTTCCAGCGGCACGCTGGGCGGGGCACATCCAAGCTCATCACCCAGGTAAAGCCGCGCGGGGAGTCGGCGCCACTGCTGCAAGTGGACACGCCGGAAGGGCTGATTGCGCTGGCCCAGTTCGGCGCGCTGGAGATCCACCCCTGGCCCGCGCGCAGCGCCACGGTCACGCGCCCGGACCGGATGATCCTCGACCTCGATCCGGCGGAGGATCTGGGCTTCGACGCGGTGGTGGCGGCCGCGCTGGCCCTGCGGGAGCGGGTGGAGGCGCTGGGCCTCGTTCCCTTCTGCAAGACCACGGGCGGCAAGGGGCTGCACGTCGTGGTGCCGGTCACCGGGGCGACGTGGAAGGCGCTGCACGACGCCGCCGGGCGCATCTGCAAGGCGCTGGAGGCGGAGGAACCCTCGCGCTTCACAACGGAAAGCGCGAAAGCCGTCAGGTCCGGCCGGATCTTCCTCGACTTCCAGCGCAACGCGCGTGGCGCCTCGGCGGTGGCGGCGTGGTCACCTCGGGCTCGCCCGGGCGCGACGGTGTCGATGCCGCTGGACTGGGCAGAAGTGGCGCCGGGCCTCGACCCGCGCGCCTTCACCATCCGGACCTCCCCGGCACGGCTCGCTGCGCCCGACCCCTGGGCAGGGTTCGAGGCGGCGGCGCGCGACCTACCGAAGGGGTGAACGGGAGGCCCTGCGGCCTCCCGTTCAGGGCTTACTGCTTGCCGCTGCCGGGCTCGGCCATGCCGCGGTGGAGCGCCGCGGTCACGCCGGCCGGAAGCACGTTGGCGACGGCGGACTGGATCTTGTTCTTCCAACCGCTGACCACGTCGCCCTCACCCTTCATCATCGCCTCGAAGCCAACGCGCGCGACCATGCCGGCATCGTCCTTCTTGCCCTGGCCAACGGAGGTATCCATCAGGTCCGCGCGCTCGAAGAACTCGGTCTCGGTCGGGCCGGGCATGAGGCAGGTGACGGTCACGCCCGTGTCCTTCAGCTCGTCGCGGATGGCGAAGGAGAAGGAGTTCAGGAAGGACTTCGTGCCGTTGTAGATCGCCTGGAAGCTGCCGGGCATGAAGCCCGCGATCGAGCCGGTGATGAGGATCTTGCCGGCGCGCCGCGCCCGCATCGACTGCCCCACCTTGTGGATGAGGTAGATCGTGCCAGTGATGTTGGTGTCCACCACCTTGCGGGCCTCGTTGAAGTCCTCGTCGAGGAATCCCTTCCCGAGGCCGCGCCCGGCATTGGCGAGAAGCGCCTCCACCTCGCGGCCGCGGGTTGCCGCGAGAAGCTTGTCCACGCCCTCGGTGGTGGAGAGATCAGCCTGCACGGCGTCCACGTTCACGCCGAGCGCGCGCAGCTCGGTGGCCGCGGTCTCGATCGCCGGCTCGTCGGCGGCGATCAGCAGGTCATAGCCGTGGTTCGCGGCTTCCTTCGCAAGTTCGAGCCCGATGCCCGTGGAGGCACCGGTGACGATGGCGAGCGGTCGGATGGCTTGGGCCATGATGGTTCCTCGGATTCGTGGGATCAGGGCTTCAGGACGACCTTGATGCAGCCGTCCTTCTTGTCCCTGAAGGTCTTGTAGAGATCCGGCCCCTGCTCAAGCGACGCGGTGTGCGTGATGACGAAGGACGGATCGATCTCGCCCTTCTGGATGCGCTCCAGCAGGATCGGCATGTAGTGCTGCACGGGGGTCTGGGCCATGCGGAAGGTCAGGCCGCGGTTGATGGCGGAACCGAAGGGGATCTTGTCCAGCAGGCCGCCATAGATGCCGATGATGGAGACTGTGCCGAAGTTGCGGCAGCAATGGATCGCCTGGCGGAGAACGTGCGGGCGGTCCGTGCCCATGAAGGTCGCGACCTTGATGCGGTCGATGACGGAATCGAAGCTTGCGGTGCCATCGGCCTCGGTGCCGACGGCGTCGATGCAGGCGTCGGCACCGCGGCCGTGGGTGCGCTCCTGGATCGCGTCGTAGACATCGACGTCATGGAAATCGAGCGTCTCGGCGCCAGCCGCGCGCGCCATGGCCAGTCGCTCGGGCACCGTGTCGATGGCGATCACGCGCTCGGCGCCGAGCAGGAAGGCGCTGCGGATAGCCATCTGACCGACGGGCCCGCAGCCCCAGATCGCGATCGTCTCGCCGCCCTGGATGTTGCAGAATTCCGCGCCCATGTAGCCGGTGGGGAAGATGTCGGACAGGAACAGCGCCTGCTCGTCCGTCATGCCATCCGGCACCTTGATGTGGCCGACATCGGCGTAGGGCACGCGCACGTATTCGGCCTGCCCGCCGGCATAGCCGCCGAGAATGTGGGAATAGCCGAAGAGGCCCGCCGGGGAATGGCCCCAGAGCTTCTCGGCGGTCTTCGCCGTGCGGTTGGAGCGCTCGCAGCCGGAGAAGAAGCCCTTCTGGCAGAAGAAGCACTCGCCGCAGGCGATGGTGAAAGGGATGACCACGCGGTCGCCGACCTTCAGCTTCTTGTTGTCCTTGCCGACCTCGACCACCTCGCCCATGCACTCGTGGCCGACGATGTCGCCGCGCTCCATGCCCGGGATCATGCCGTCCATGATGTGCAGGTCCGAGCCGCAGATGGCGCAGGACGAGACCTTGATGATGGCGTCGCGGCCGTCCTCGATCTTCGGATCGGGCACAGTGTCGCAACGCATGT
This sequence comes from Roseomonas aerilata DSM 19363, assembly GCF_000711725.1. Taxonomy (GTDB): domain Bacteria; phylum Pseudomonadota; class Alphaproteobacteria; order Acetobacterales; family Acetobacteraceae; genus Roseomonas; species Roseomonas aerilata. Next base: position 56,928 of record NZ_JONP01000021.1, read on the forward strand.
CGTTCTTGCCGTGCCAGGTGATCGCCTTCATGCGGGGTCCTCTCTCGGGTTCAGGGCTTGCCTGCCCGGGTGGACCGGGCCGAGGCCTTTCAACGCGCCAGGGCGGCAAATGCTGCACAGTGGAACGCCAGGCGGTCCGTTGCCGGGGAAGCGGAGGCAGGGGATCATCGGGGCGAGGGGGATCGGCGATGGCGGACGGATCGGCGGGAAATGCGCCTCGGGTGGCGCTCGCTGCGCTGAATGCGATGTCGGCGGAGGGCTTCGCAGCGGCGTTGGAAGGCATCTTCGAGCACGCCCCCTGGGTTGCCACCCGGGCCGCCCCGGCGCGGCCTTTCGCCAGCGTGGCGGCCCTTCACGCCGGGCTGATGGCGGTGCTGCGGGGGCTGGATGAGGCGGAGCGGGTTCGCTTCCTCAACCTGCATCCGGAACTGTCGGCGGGCGCCCTGCCAATGGGGCTGACCGCCGCCTCGCGTGAGGAACAGGGCGGCGCGGGTCTGGCCGCAGCCGGTACGGAGGAACTAGCACGCCTGAACGCCGCTTACCGCGCGTGCCACGGCATCCCCTTCATGATCTGCCTGCGCCGGCACACGGCGGCCGACGTTCTCCGCGAGTTCCGCGCGCGGCTTGGCCGGCCAGTCGCAGAGGAGCGGGCGAAGGCGATGGAGGAGGTTGGCCATGTGTCACGGTTCCGGCTGGCGGCGCGGGTGGAAGCGCCGGACGCCGAGCCCCCGCGCGCCACGATCCGGCTGCGCGCCCTGGACGAGGCAGGCGCGCCCGTCGCGGGTCTACGTCTGGCACTGCGGGTGGAGAGCGCCGTCGCCGGCGAGTGGACAACGGACGCAGCAGGGGAGACCGGCCCCCTGCTGGCGGGCGAGGCTCCCAAGATCGGGCGCTACGCCATCCTGACCGATGGCGCGGCGCTGCCCTTCGAGGTGGCCAATCCCGCGGCCGACCTCGCCCTCCGCCTGCAACGCGCGGCGGAGGGCTGGCGGCTGGCCCTCTAGCCGTTCACCACGTCGCCACCGTTCGGGTGCAGCACCTGGCCATTGATGTAGGAGCTGTCCGCGTTCGAGGCGAGGAAGATGTAGCTCGGCGCGACCTCGTCCGGCTGCCCCGCGCGGCCCATCTTGGCGGAGGCGCCGTGCTCGGCGGTCTTCTCGTCGGTGAAGCTGGCGGGGATCAGCGGCGTCCAGATCGGGCCGGGCGCCACGCCGTTCACGCGGATCTTCCGCTTCTCGAAGAGCTGCTGCGACAGGCTGCGCGTGAAGGCGAGGATGGCGCCCTTCGTGCTCGAATAGTCGATCAGCTGCGGGCTGCCCTTATAGGCTGTGACGGAGGTGGTGTTGATGATCGCACCCCCCTCCGGCATGTGCGGCAGCGCGTTCTTGGCAACCCAGAAATAGCCGAGGATGTTCGTGCGGAAGGTGCGCTCGACCTGGGCCTCGTCGATCGTGGCGAAGTCCTCGTTCGTGTGCTGCTCGGCAGCGTTGTTCACCAGCACGTCAATGCGCCCGCCGAGGAAGCCCGCCGCGCGCGTCACGGCGTCGCGCACGAAGGCGGCGTCGCCCACGTCGCCGGCGATGCTCTCGCAGCGGCGCCCAGCGGCCTCGATGAGCCGCTTCGTCTCGGCGGCGTCCTCGTGCTCGTCCTTATAGAGGATGACGACGTCCGCGCCCTCCTTGGCAAAGCCGATCGCCACCGCGCGCCCGATGCCGGAATCGCCGCCGGTGACGAGCGCCTTCTTGCCCTCCAGCTTGCCCGAGGCCCGCCAGTTCTCCATCGAGGATTGCGGGCGGGGCGTCATCTCCGCCTCGATGCCGGGCTGGTGCTCCTGGTGCTGCGGCGGCTGGGGAGTCTTCTGGTCGTCGGGCATGCGCCGGGTCCTTTCGGGCTGGCCGGAAGAACGGGAGGCCGAAGCCGCAGTTTCGTTTGCCAGAACGCCCAGCACCATTAACCGGTTGATCAGTCCTTCCTGGCAGTCTCCGGCCGCATGAGCACGCAGACAGTGCAGGCCCTGGCGCCGCGAACGGGCCGCGCCGTGAAGGCGGTCGCCAAGACGGCGGATTTCAAGGGCGCGCTGGCCCGGGCCCAGGCGCCCTTCGTGCCGGTGCGGGCAGCGGCGGCCGCCCGTCCGACCGAGGCGACCCGCGCGGCAGGACCGGATGCGGCCTTCCGCAACCGGATCGCGGCACAGGAGAGCGCGGCCGCCGGCTGGGGCGCGCGCAACGCCGCCTCCGGGGCGCTCGGCCGCTACCAGTTGTTGCCCGTCGCGCTCCGCGACATCGGCTGGCAGGACGCCTCCGGCAATTGGACCGAAAGGGCCGCGGCGGCGGGGGTGCGGAGCGAGGCCGATTTCCTCGCCAACCCCTCCGCGCAGGAGGCGGCGATGGGGCAATACCTCGCACGGACGGAGCGGCAGTTGAGCGCCAACGGGGCCCTGGGTGCCGCCGGGCGGACGGTGAAGGCGAGCGACGGCCAGCCCGTGACGCTCACGGAGGCCGGCCTCGTTGCCGCCGCCCACCGCCGCGGCGCGGGCGCGGTGGCGCGCTGGCTGGAGCACCGAACCCGCACGCCGGACGCCCCGGTGCCCGAGGCCAGCCGCGCCGCCTTCGCGGGGGTGGAGCGGCGGCTGCGGGACTTCTCGGACCTCTCCTACGCCGCGCGGGCGGGGGTCAGCCCTTCCGCATGAACAGCACGGGCATGGAAAGCCCGCCCGGAAGCGCCCGCTCGCCCGGCCGGTCGGCCACGTAGCCGAGGCTCTCGTAGAAGGGCACCGCGTTGAGATAGGCGCGCAGCATGAAGCGCGCGCAGCCGGCCGCCCGCGCCCGTTCCTCGGCGGCACGCACCAGGCGGGTCGCCAGCCCCTGCCGGGCCGCCCTGGGATGGACGAAGACCTTGCGGATGCGGCCGAGGCCGTCCCCCTGCCCCAGCCAGCCGGCGCTGCCGAGGATCGCCCCCTCCCCCTCCGCCACCCAGACATCGCTCTCGGCGACCTCGGACGCGTAGGTCGGTTCCCGCAGCATCGCGTCGTAGGCCGGAGCGAGAGCGGGCGGATAGGCTGTGGCGAGCGCCGCAAAGGAGGCGGACTGCATCGCGACCAGGGCGGGCATCTCCCCCGGTCGCAGGGGGCGCAGGATCGCGCCGGGGGTGGAAGGGTTCATCGCGGGCTCCTGAACTCGACCCGGCGGACGGGCGGGCGCAGGATCGAGGGATGTGGAAGGGCCGCCAAGGTCCGGAATTGTGAAAGAGGAGCGCTGGATGAGCCGGATTGCCATGACTCTCGGACGCCGCGGCCTGGGAGCGCTGGCAGGCGGGCTGCTCGCGGCGCCGGCGGTGCACGCGCAGGCGGCCTTCCCTAACCGGCCGATCCGGGTGGTGATCGCCTTCGCGGCCGGCGGCAACTCGGACACGATGTCCCGGCTGATCCAGCCGAAGCTGTCGGAATTCCTCGGCCAGACGGTGGTGGTGGAGAACCGCACGGGCGCGGGCGGCGCACTGGCCGCGGGGCAGGTCATGCAGGCGCCGGCTGACGGGCACACGCTGCTCTTCGACGCGGCCTCCTTCATTATCGCCCAGTTCATCAACCGCAACCTGCCCTTCGACTACGAGCGCGACTTCACCCCGGTCGGGATGGTGGCGGAGGTGCCCTATATCCTGGCGGTGCCGACCTCGACCGGGATCACGGACCTGAAGGGCTACCTCGAGAAGGCGCGGGCCACGCCGGGCGGCATGCCCTATGGCTCGCCGGGCGTGGGAAACACGGGGCATCTGGCGGGCGCCCTGCTGTCGCACCGCTCCGGCGTCCGGATGGAGCACATCCCCTATCGCGGCGGCGCGGAGGTGGCGCGGGACCTGGCGGGGAACACGCTGCCCTCCGGCTACCTCTCGGCCAATTCGCTGCAACCGGTGATCGATGCCGGGAAGGCACGCCCGATCGCGCTCACCTCCGGTGTCCGGCGTGGGGGGATCGAGGGAGTACCGACGATCGCGGAATCCGGCTTCCCCGGCTTCGACCTGACGAGCTGGAACGCGATGTTCTGCCGCACGGGTACGCCCGAGCCGATCCGGAGGAAGCTGGAGGAGGCGGTGGAGTTCGCGACGAAGGACGAGGAGGTGCGGCGGCGCCTCGCCGCCATGGGCGCCTCCGCCGTGCCGGCGGATGCCGAGGGGCTGGCCCGGCGGCTGGTGAGCGAACGGGAGGTGGTGAAGGGGCTGATGCGGGATACCGGCATCAGCTTCGGGTAGAAGCAAGGCTGGGGGAGTGAACTCCCCCAGGCCCCCTCCTTCTTCTTTCCAGAAGAAAAAAGATGGGGGTTCGGGGGAATTCCTTCCCCCGACCTTCCTTGGCTTACTTCAGCCGACGATCTCGTGGCCGGCGAAGAAGAAGGCGATCTCGGTCGCCGCGTTCTCCGGGCTGTCCGAGCCGTGGACCGAGTTCGCCTCGATGCTCTCGGCAAACAGCTTGCGGACGGTGCCCTCGGCCGCGTTGGCGGGGTTGGTGGCGCCCATGATCTCGCGGTGCTTGGCCACCGCGTCCTCGCCCTCGAGCACCTGCACGACCACGGGGCCGGAGGTCATGAAGGAGACGAGGTCCTTGAAGAAGGGCCGCTCCTTGTGAACGCCGTAGAAGGTCTCGGCCATGGACTGGGTCATCTGGATGCGGCGCTGCGCAACGATCCGGAGGCCCTTCTCCTCGAAGACAGCGTTGATCTTGCCGGTCAGGTTCCGGCGGGTCGCGTCGGGCTTGAGGATGCTGAAGGTGCGCTCGATGGCCATGGTGGCGGGTTCCCTTGGTTGGTCAGGGGGCCGGTAGCGGCGCCGGGCGCTCTCGGCAAGGGGGGTCAGCGGGAGGGGGTCGGGGGGAAGTCGCTCCGCGCGACCCGCAGCAGGGCGTAGCCGAGCAGCCCCGAGAGGAAGGAGCCGCCGAGGATCCCGATCTTGGCCTCCGCCTGCAGCATCTCGTTGCCCGGGAAGGCAAGGAGGGTGACGAAGAGGCTCATCGTGAAGCCGATCCCGCAGAGAAGGGCGGTGCCGAAGAGCTGCGTGCGGCTGGCATAGGCCGGCATATCCGCGAGGCCGAGGCGGATGGCCAGGGTCGCCGCGGCGAAGACCCCGATGGCCTTGCCGATCAGCAGGCCGAGCCCGACGCCCAGCGTGACCGGCGCCGCCAGGGCCTCGGCGGGCAGGTTGAGGAAGGGCACGCCCGCATTCGCCAACCCGAAGACCGGCACGATGATGAAGCTGACGGGAACGGCGAGGGCGTGTTCCAGCCGGTGGAGCGGACTCAGCGTCTCGTCGTCCGGGGCAGCGACGCGGTGGCGGAGCGGGATGGTCAGGGCCAGGAAGACCCCGGCCAGGGTGGCGTGCACGCCCGAGCGCAGCATCAGCACCCAGAGCACGGCGCCGAGCGCCAGATAGGGCCAGAGCTTCAGCACGCCGAAGCGGTTCATCGCGGCCAGGACCGCGATTACCGCGGCGGCCGCGGCGAGGTCGGGCACCGAGAGGCCGCCGGTGTAGAAGACCGCGATGATGGCCACGGCGCCGAGGTCGTCGATGATGGCCAGCGCCGCCAGGAACACCCGGAGCGAGGCCGGAACGCGCTTGCCCAGCAAGGAAAGGACGCCCAGGGCGAAGGCGATGTCGGTCGCGGTGGGGATGGCCCAGCCATGCGAGGTGGCGGCTGGGTTGAGCAGCAGGAAGACGACGGCCGGTACCAGCATCCCCCCGGCGGCGGCCAGGCCCGGCAGCGCGCGCCGCGGCCAGGTCGCGAGTTGCCCGTCGATGGCCTCGCGCTTGATCTCCATGCCCACGAAGAGGAAGAAGAAGGCCATCAGCCCGTCATTGATCCACTCCGCCATCGGCAGCGGGCCGAGATGGGCGTGCAGCACCGCCTGGTAGGCACCGTTCAGCGGCGTGTTGGCGATGACCAGCGCGAGGGCGGCCGCCCCCATCAGCACGAGCCCGCCGGAGGATTCCGCCTCCAGAAAGCGGCGGAGGGCGCTCGTCGGCGCGTGGCGGGGCTCGGCCATGCTCGTTCCTTCTCTTCGTCGGCCCCGGCCTAGCACGCGCCACACCACCCGCAAGGGCCGCCCTTCCGGCGCACGGCAGCGCTGCGTTGCACAACGGATCGTTCCAACGGGGCCCCGGGCGGTATAGAAGCCGTGTCATGACCGTCCTCGCCCTTCGCGACCTGACCATCCGCATGGCCGGCCGCACCCTGCTGGACGGCGCCAACCTTCAGCTCGACCCCGGCCGCAAGCTGGGGCTGGTGGGGCGGAACGGCGCCGGGAAGTCCACGCTGTTCCGCGCCCTGACCGGCGCCCTCTCGCCCGATGGCGGCGAGGTCCGCATCGCGGCGCGGGCGCGCATGGCCCATGTGGCGCAGGAGCAGCCGGGGACCGACGTGTCGCTGATCGATACTGTGCTGGCGGCTGATACCGAGCGCGCGGCGCTGCTGGCCGAGATGGAGCACGGCGATCCCGCCCGCGTGGCAGAGGTGCAGGAGCGGCTGATCGCGATCGGCGCCGACGCCGCGCCCGCGCGCGCCGGCGCGGTGCTGGCGGGCCTCGGCTTCGACGGCGCGGCGCAGCTCCGCCCGGTGCGGGAGTATTCGGGCGGCTGGCGGATGCGCGTGGCGCTGGCCTGCGCACTCTCGCTCGAGCCCGACCTGCTGCTGCTGGACGAGCCGACGAACCACCTCGACCTCGAGGCAACGATCTGGCTGGAGGGCTGGATCAAGCGCTTCCCGGGTGCGGCCATCATCATCTCCCACGACCGGGAAGTGCTGGACGAGTGCGTGGACAGCATCGCCCATCTCGACCGCGGCAAGATCACGACTTATCCGGGCGGCTACTCCGAGTTCGTGCGCATCCGCACGGAGCGCATGGCCCAGCAGGCCGCGGCTAACGTGAAGATCATGGCCGAGCGCGCCCATATGCAGGCCTTCGTGGACCGCTTCCGCGCCAAGGCGAGCAAGGCGCGGCAGGCGCAGTCCCGCATCAAGGCACTGGAGAAGCTGCCGCCCGTGATGGCGACGGTGGAGGACGGGCCGACGCGCTTCGAGTTCCCCGACCCGGTGGAGGTCGCGCCGCCGATCCTGACGATGTACGGCGCCTCCGTTGGCTACGGGAACCGCACCATCCTCAGCGGCCTCGGCCTGCGCCTGGACCAGGAGGACCGCGTCGCGCTGCTCGGCGCCAATGGCAACGGCAAGTCCACGCTGGCGAAGCTCATCGCGGGCAAGCTGGAGCCGAGCTCGGGCGAGGTCCGGCGCACGCCGCGGCTGAAGATCGGCTATTTCGACCAGCATCAGGCGGAAGCGCTGGACCCTAACGGCACCCCGCTCTCCCATATGCAGGCGGTGATGCCCAAGGCGACGATCACCCAGGTGCGCGGCCAGCTCGCGCGCTTCGGCCTCGACGTGGACCGGGCGACAACGAAGATCAGCGACTGCTCGGGCGGTGAGAAGGCGCGGCTGCTGCTGGCGCTCACCACGCGGGACGCGCCGCAGCTCCTCATCCTCGACGAGCCGACGAACCACCTCGACATCGACGCGCGCGAGGCGATGGTCCGCGCGCTGGCCGAGTACAAGGGTGCCGTCGTGATCATCACCCATGACCCGCACATGGTGGAGCTGGCTGCGGACCAGCTCTGGCTGGTGGCGGACGGGCAGGTAAAGCCTTTCGACGGCGACCTCGCCGACTACCGCGCCTGGCTGGCCGGCCGCGCCCGGGACGCGCGCAGCGAGGCCCGCGCCGCGGCGCGGGGCGAGGCGGATGCGCCCGCCAAGCCCACCGCGGCCAGCCGCGCGGCGGCCCGGGCGGCACTGGCGCCGATCAAGGAGCGCGTACGCGAGATCGAGGCGCGGATGGAGAAGCTGAAGCTGGAGGACCGGCTGCTGGAGAAGAAGCTCTCCAACACCGAGACCTACGCGCGCTTCAAGCCCGCCGATATCGCCTGGGCGAACACGCGCCGCGCCGCCATCGCCGCCACGCTGGAGAAGCTGGAGGAGGAGTGGCTGGAGCTCTCGGAGAAGCTGGAGGCGGCCTGAGGGCCGCCCCTGCCACAAGCGGCGGGCTGGTCCTCAGGCCGGGCGGCGCGCCTGCACGCCGGCGGCACGCTCCGCGCGCACCCGGTTCACCACCATGCGGTCGTGCAGCTGCGCGATGGTGGTCGAGCCCGTGCGCGTGAACAGGAACGGCAGCAGCGCGTGCACGAAGCAGGCGAGCGAGCCGACCAGCATGCGCCAGCCGAACCAGGCGGCGGTGTGCATGTGTTCCGTATAGGTCTCGCCCACGGAGGCGGGGTGGTCCGTGAAGGAAGGGGTCGGCATGGGCGTCGGCTCCTCGGGCACTCGGCCGATGATAGGCGCCTCCGCCCGGCAAGGGATTGCGTTCCCTGCCCACTTTCCGGAAGATCGCGCGATCCTATGCCCGGATCAGTCAGTTTGGAGCAAAATTTTACCCCGCTCGACGGGTTCGATCGCAAGATCCTCGAATGCCTGCAGGAGGACGCGACCCTCTCGGTCGCCGAGGTGGCGCAGCGCGCGGGCCTCTCCCCCTCCCCCTGCTGGCGCCGCATCCGGCGGCTGGAGGAGGAGGGGGTGATCCGCCGGCGCGTGGCCCTGCTGGATGCCGCGAAGATGCGCGTCGGCGTCACGGTCTTCGTCACCATCCGTACCAACCGGCACAGCATGGACTGGGCCGAGCGCTTCTGCCGGGCGGTGAGCGCCATCCCGGAGGTGCTCGAATTCCACCGGATGAGCGGCAGCGTGGATTACCTGTTGCGCGTGGTGGTGCCGGACATCGCGGCCTATGACGGCGTCTACAAGCGGCTGATCGAGATGGCGGACCTCTTCGACGTGAGTTCCAGCTTCTCGATGGAGCAGATCAAGTACACGACGGCACTCCCCACGGGCTACGCCCCGTGAGCCGCGACCTTTTCGGCGAGGTGCCGCGGGGGCCCGGACCTCTGGGCGCGCCCGTGCCCGGCTCTATGCTGGCGCGGCTGATCGACGGCCCCGTGGCGCCCGGCCGCCTCGCCTGGATCGGCCTGCGCCCGGCCCGGCGGGCGCCGATGCGGGTCGTGGAGACCGCCATCGTCGAGGAAGGCCAGGCCTGGTGGGGGATCGTTTCTCCAGCAGCCGCAACGGCGCGCGGCAGGTGACGATCGCCTCGGCCGAGCAGCTTCGGGCCATCGCCGGCTATCTCTCAGCGGCCGAGGTCGCGCCGGAGCGGCTGCGACGGAACCTGGTGGTGGAGGGCATCAACCTCTCGGCCCTGCGGAACCGGCGCTTTCGGGTGGGCGAGGCCGTGCTGGAATACTCGGGCGACTGCCATCCCTGTTCGCGCATGGACGAGGAACTCGGCCCCGGCGGCTACAACGCTGTGCGCGGCCATGGCGGCATCACCGCGCGGGTGCTGGAGGGCGGCACGATACGGCGGGGCGATGCGGTGCTGCGCCTGCTGGACACCCCACCTGACGGGACCGGGGTTCTGCCCTAGCCTGCGCCTCGGGGCATGCGCCGGCCGGGCGCCATGCCCGGCAAGAGGGGAAGCGCGCATGAACAAGCTGGGCCGGATCGCAGTGCTGGACGACTACCAGGGCGTTGCCCTCTCCTTCGGGGACTGGGGCGCGCTGGGCGTGCCGGTGGATGTGTTCCGCGACACCATCAAGGACCCGGAGGCCCTAGTCGCGCGGCTGCTGCCCTATGACGCCATCGTCCTCATGCGCGAGCGGACGCCCTTCCCGCGAAGCCTGATCGAGCGGCTGCCGAACCTGAAGCTGCTGGTCACTACCGCCGGGCGGAACAACTCGGTGGATGCGGCCGCGCTGAAGGAGCGCGGCATCACCTTCTGCGGCACCCCCGGCACCACCTCCCCCACCTCCGAGCTGACCTGGGGCCTCATCCTCGCCCTTCTGCGCGATATCCCCGGCCAGGACCGCGCGCTGCGCGAGGGGCGCTGGCAGACGGTGGTCGGCCAGGGGTTGGAGGGGCGGACGCTCGGCATCATCGGGCTGGGCAAGCAGGGGCAGCGCATCGCGCGCGTCGCACGCGCCTTCGACATGCGGGTGCTCGCCTGGAGCACGAACCTGACGGAGGAGACGGCGCGCGCCGCCGATGCCACGCGCGTGGACAAGGAGGCGCTGCTCCGGGAATCCGATGTCGTGACGCTTCACCTCGTGCTTTCGGAACGATCCCGGAATACGATCGGCGCGGCGGAGCTGGGGCTGATGAAGCGGTCGGCCTATCTCGTGAACACCTCACGTGGCCCGCTCGTCGATTCAGCGGCGCTGGCCGAGGCGCTTCGCGCGGGCCGGATCGCGGGGGCGGCGCTCGACGTCTACGACGAGGAACCGCTTCCGGCGGGGGCCGACATCGCCTCCCTGCCCAACACGGTGCTGACGCCGCATCTCGGCTACGTCACGCGCCAGAACTACCAGCATTTCTACGGCGGCGCGCTGGAGGCGCTGAGGGCATGGATGGCGGGACAGCCGGTGCGGGTGATCTGAGGCAGAGCGCCGCGCGCGCTCCCCAGGCGGCGCCGGACTTCGCGGAGATGTTCACCCCGAAGCTCGTGACCGTGCTGCGGGAGGGCTACGGGCTGGCCGGGCTGCGGGCAGATGCCGTCGCGGGCCTCACCGTCGCGATCGTCGCGCTGCCGCTCTCAATGGCCATCGCCATCGCCTCGGGGCTGGGACCGGACCGCGGGCTCTACACTGCCATCGTCGGCGGGTTCCTCGTCTCCCTGCTCGGGGGCAGCCGCTTCCAGATCGGCGGGCCGGCGGGGGCCTTCATCGTGCTCGTCGCGGTGACGGTCGCGGCCCACGGCGTGTCGGGGCTGGTGCTGGCCACGCTGCTCTCGGGTCTGATCCTGATGGCCATCGGCCTCCTGCGGCTGGGTACCTTCATCAAGTACATCCCCTATCCCGTGACGGTCGGCTTCACCGCGGGGATTGGCGTGATCATCCTGGCGAGCCAGGTGAAGGACTTGCTGGGGCTGACGCTCGCGCACGAGCCTGGCCCGCTGTTGCCGAAGCTGGCGGCCCTCGCGGGAGCCCTGCCGACGCTCAACCCGGCGGCGGTGGTGCTGGCGGCGCTGTCCATCGCCGTTATCCTCGTCCTGCGTCGGCTGCGGCCGAACTGGCCGGACTTCCTCATCGCCGTCGCGCTGGCGGCGGCGCTCGCCTGGGGGCTTGGCCTGCCGGTGGAGACCATCGGCACGCGCTTCGGCGGCATCCCGCAATCCCTGCCCGCGCCCAGCCTCCCTCCGATGGGTTGGGCGGAGGTCTCGGCCGTGCTGCCGGCGGCCCTCTCCTTCGCCCTGCTCGGCGGGATCGAGAGCCTCCTCTCCGCTGTCGTCGCGGACAGCATGAGCGGGCGGCGCCATCGCTCGAACGCCGAGTTGGTGGCGCAGGGGGTCGCGAATATCGGCTCCGCCCTCTTCGGTGGCTTCTGCGTCACCGGCACCATCGCGCGCACGGCGACGAACGTGCGCTCCGGCGCGCGCGGGCCGGTCTCGGGCATGCTGCACGCAGTGTTCCTGCTCCTCTTCATGCTGCTGGCGGCGCCACTGGCGGGCTTCATCCCCCTGGCCGCGCTGGCCGGCCTGCTGGCGATCGTCGCCTGGAACATGGCGGAGCGGCACGCGATGGCGGCGCTGGTCCGGGCCTCGCGCGGGGATGCCATCGTGCTCCTCGCCACGCTGCTGCTCGTGGTGTTCCGCGACCTGGTCGAGGGCATCCTCATCGGCTTCGGCATCGGTGCCCTGCTCTTCCTCCATCGCATGGCGCAGGCGGTGCAGGTGGAAACCGGGCGGCCGCTGGTGGAGGCGGACCAGCCGGATGGCGAAGGCCGCGAGGCCTACGACGCTGCGCTGGCGAGCGACCCCGACATCGCGGTGATCCGCATCTCCGGCGCCTTCTTCTTCGGCGCCGCGGCGGAGGTGGGAGCGGCGCTGGACCGGGTGGGAGCGCAGCCGCGGGCCTATGTGATCGACGTCTCCGCCGTCGCCCTGCTCGATTCGACGGCGGCCGCCACGATCGAGGGCTTCGCGCGGAAGGCACGGCGCGCGGGCACGCCCGTCTTCCTGGCTGGCGCGACGCCGCCGATCCGCCGGGTGCTGCGGACCCACGGCGTGCGCCCGCCCGTGGTGCGCTTCCGCGCCGGCCTCGCCGAGGCGGTGTCGGCAGCGCGGGAAGAACTCGGCCTCAGCGCGCCGCCAGGTAGGCCCGCCATCCTCCATGCGACGTGATCTCGGGCGCGCCCACCAGCCCTGAGGGCTCCGCGAGGAAGCCGAGACAGGGCCCGCTCTCCAGCACCACCGTCCCGAAGCCCAGCGGCGGCGGAACCTGGGCCAGCAGCGGTCCGATACCGGCGGCGGGGACCGCCCAGACCTCGCCCTCGATGGAGGCACCGCCCTCCCCGTCCCGGATGAGGCCGGGCCGGTTGCCCAGCGCGTAGAGGCGGTAGCCCGGCGCCGTGCGGTCCCGCCGCAGGAAGCGCCCGCCGAGCGCCGTCACCTGCCCGTTCAGCGGCAGGCCCGACATATGCGCGCCGATGCAGAAGAGGGGGATCTCGCCCGCCTCCACGCCGGCTGCGGGCGCGGGCGGCGGGGTGGCCTCCCCGGTGGCGCCGAGCGGCAGCCCCGCCGCGTGGTGCAGGGCGGCGCCCACGGCGCAGAGCCGCGCCTCCGCGAAGGCGGGGGCGATGAGGGTGATCCCCGCGGGGCGCTTGTCGGCGCGGAAGCCGGAAGGCAGCGCCAGCGCCGAGAGGTCCAGCAGGTTCACGAAGTTCGTGTAGGTGCCGCAGCGGCTATTCGCCGCGATGGGCTCGGCGGCCAGCGTCTCCAGCGTCGGGATGCCCGGCGCGGTCGGCACCGCCAGCAGGTCGAAGCGGGTGAAAAGGGCGCGGGAGAGAAGGCGGGTACTCGCCACCGCGTGGAAGTCGTCGAAGGCGTCCACCGTCAGCCGGGAGAGGCCGCCCTCCAGGATGATGCGGGTGGTGGGGTGAAGCGAGCCCGGATGGTTCTCCACCATGTCCCGCAGCGCCGATGTACGCTCAGCCACCCAGGCACCGTCGTAGAGGCGGCGGGCAAGGGCGAGAAAGGGGGCGATGGACACCCGCTCAAGCACCGCGCCCAGCCCTTCCAGACGGGAGAGGGCGGCGCGGAACAGGGCCTCGTCGTCGGCGGTGTCGAAGAGAAGGTCCGCGTCTTCGGGCACGGCGACGCGGAGCGCGGGGGGCAGGCCGCCACCCGTCGCGCGCCAGCCGGCAGGGGCGGCGCGGGAATAGGGGTCGGCCGCGTCGGGTCCGGCCAGGGCGTCCAGAACCGCCGCGGCCTGCTCCACGGTCAGCGCAAAGACGGAAACGACGTCGAGCGAGCGGCAGGCGGGCACCACGCCGCGGGTCGGCACGAGGCCGAGGCTGGGCTTCAGCCCGACGATGTTCTGGAACATCGCGGGCACGCGGCCGGACCCAGCGGTATCGGTGCCCAGCGAGAAGGCGGCGATGCCGGCCGAGACCGCGCTGGCCGAGCCGGAGGAGGAGCCGCCGGGCACGCAGGCCGCGTCCACCGCGTTGCGCGGCGTACCATAGGGGCTCCGCACCCCGACCAGCCCCGTCGCGAACTGGTCGAGGTTCACCTTGCCCAGCAGGACCGCCCCGGCCGCGCGCAGGCGGGCGACGGCCGGCGCGTCCTCCGCCGCCACGTAGGTGAAGTCCGGGCAGGCGGCCGTGGTCGGCAGGCCGGCCGCTTCGATATTGTCCTTGATGACATAGGGGATGCCGTAGAGCGGGCGGCCCATAGGCCCCTCCGCGGCCAGGCGCGCGGCCTCGGCCATCACCTCGGCCGCGGGGATGCGGTGGATGAAAAGCGCCGGGTCCGCCCAGGCCTCGATCCGGTCCAGCGCGGCGCGCGCCGCCGCCTCCGGGCCTTCAGCCCGCGCCAGATCCCACAGCATCGCGTTCCCCCAAGCAGAAATGGCCCTTGGCCCGTCATCTTGTGATTTAGCAAGACCTGGGCCGCCCCTGCCGCAACCGCGAACGAAATGGTGCTTGCCGCGTTAGCCCGGGGATGCTCACCGAAGCCCCTCCGCGCGCCCGGCCGCGGACCATGCCGCCGCGCGAGGCTCCCCCGCCCGCCCCGATCCTCCGCGAAGGCCATAATGCCTGGCGGGTGGCGCGCGCCGGTCGGGCAGCGGTGCTTTCGGACGGTGCCACCTATTTTGGCGCGCTTCGGTCGGCGATGCTGCGGGCGAGGCACAGCATCCAGGTGGTGGGCTGGGACATCGACAGCCGCACCCGCCTGGTCGGCGAGGCCCCGCCGGATGACGGCCTGCCGGAGGAGTTGGGTGCCTTCCTGGCAGCGCTGGTCCGGCGGCGGCCCGGCCTCTCGGTGAAGCTGCTCCTCTGGGACTACTCGGTCCTCTACTCGCTGGAGCGGGAGATGCTGCCGGCGCTGCACCTGCGCTGGGGCGTGCCGGAAGGGGTGGAGCTCTGCCTCGACGACTGCACGCCCTTCGGCGCCTCCCATCATCAGAAGGTGGTGGTGGTGGACGGCCTGGTCGCCTTCTCCGGCGGGCTCGACCTGACGATCCGCCGCTGGGACACGAACCGGCACGACCCGGCGGATGCCGGGCGCGTGGATCCCGCGGGCAAGCCCTACTCCCCTTTCCACGACGTGCAGATGGTGGTGGACGGCGAGGCCGCGGCGGCGCTGGCCGAGCTGGTGGCCGACCGCTGGGCGCGGGCCTGTGAGGAATGCGTGCCCGTCCCCGGCCCCTCCGCCCCCGACCACGACCCCTGGCCGGATGGCCTGGACCCCGACCTCAGCGATATCACCCTCGGCATCGCCCGCACCCACCCGAAGCACGACGGCGCGCCGGAGGTGCGGGAGGTGGAAGCCCTCTACCTCGATATGATCGGGGCGGCGGAGCGCATGATCTATATCGAGAACCAGTTCCTCACCTCCGGCCGCATCGCCCGCGCCCTCATCCGCCGGATGAAGGAGCGGCCGGCGCTGGAGGCGCTGCTCGTCGCTCCGAAGACCCACCACACCTGGCTCGAGCACCGCACGATGCTCGCCGGGCGCATCCGCTTCATGCGCGCGATCCGCCGGGCCGGCATGGCCGGGCGGGTGCGGCTGGTCTTCCCGCATGTGACGAGCGGGGAGGCGGAATCGGAGGTGATGGTGCACGCCAAGGTCATGGTGGTGGATGACCGGCTGCTGCGCGTCGCCTCCTCCAACCTCTGCAACCGCTCCATGGGCACGGATACGGAGTGCGACCTGATGGTAGAGGCCGCGGATGCGGACCAGCGCGCGGCGGTGGCGGCGGTGAGGAACCGGCTGATCGCCGAGCACACGGGCGTCTCGCCCGAGGAGGTGGCCGAGCGCCTGCGCGCCAGCGGCTCGATCCTGACGGCGGTGCGCGGCCTCTCGGCCAATGGCCACAGCCTGCGGGACGTGGAGGACGGCGACGCCCCCGCGCGCAGCCTCCTGCCCGGCATCGAGCGCGCGGCGGACCCGCGCCGGCCAATCGAATCCGGGGAATTCCTGGCGGACTATCTCGGCCACCCGGACGTCGCGCCCCCTTCGGGCCGCCCCTGGCCGCTGCTGGCGCGGGCGGCGCTGATGCTGCTGCCGGTGGCGCTGCTGATCCTGCTGTGGAAGGCGACGCCTGTCTCCCAGTACATGACGCCGGAGGCGATGAAGGCGGCCCTGACGGCTGGCGGCTCCTGGGGGCCGGCGGTCTCGGTCGGGCTCTTCCTGCTGCTCGGCTTCGTCGCCTTCCCGGTGAACGTCCTTATCCTCGGCACGGCGGCGGCTTTCGGCACCTGGCCGGGGCTCGCCTACGCCGCCGTGGGCGCGATGGTGTCGGCCGCCGCCACCTATGGCCTTGGCCGGAAGCTCGGTCCCGGCGTGCTGCGGCGGGTGCTGGGGCCGCGGATCAACCGGGTGAGCCAGTCGGTGAACCGCAACGGCATCCTGGCGGTGACGACCATCCGCCTGCTGCCGGTGGCGCCTTTCACGCTGGTGAACCTCGTCGCCGGGGCGATGCGGATCCGCTTCCTCGACTACATGGTGGGCACGGCGCTCGGCCTGCTGCCGGGAATCGCCCTGCTGTCGCTCGTGGGCGAGGGCCTGTCGCGCATCCTGGAGCACCCGACGCCGCGCAACATCGGCATGCTGCTGGTGGTGCTGACGGCCTGGGCCGGGATCACCTGGGGCCTGCAGAAGCTGTTCCGTCGGCTGCGCCACGAGGACTGAGCAAGGGCGCGATGGCGGGCTTCACCTTCCGGGTCATGACCTGGAACATCCATGGCGGCGTCTGCACGGCCGGGCGGCACGACCTGCAGCGCGCCATCGACCTCATCCTCGGCCACGCGCCCGACATCGTGGCGATCCAGGAGGTGGAAGGCCGCAACCGCCCGGGCACCGCCCCCTTCACCGCCCTGCGCGAGGCGCTGGGGGGCCACGCGGTGGAGGCCGCGACACTGCGCGCGACTGACGGCTGCTACGGCCACATGGTCGTCAGCCGCTGGCCGCTGGAGGACGGCACCCTCCATGACATTTCTGTCCCCGGTCGGGAGCCGCGCCGCGCGATCACCGCGCGGGTGCAGACGCCGGGCGGGGCGCTACGCGTCCTGGCAGCCCATCTCGGGCTGGGCTGGGGGGAGCGGCGCGCCCAGGCAGCACGGCTGGCCGCCCTGGCGAAGGGCGTCACGGAACCGCTGCTCGCCATGGGCGACTTCAACGATTGGGAGCCGCATGGGCCGGTGGACCGGGCCTTCCTCGGCACCCTGCCCTCCCGCACCCATGGCCGGACCTTCCCGGTGCGCCGCCCCCTCTTCGCGCTGGACCGGATTTACGCGCGCCCGCGCGCGGCCCTGCTGCGGAGCTGGACGGACAAGGCCGCCCGCACCGCCTCCGACCACCTGCCGATGATCGCGGAGGTGGCGCTGCTGCCGGAGGGAGAGGGGCGGACGACGCGGCTGGCGGTGGCCTGACGCCGCCGGCTCAGCTTCCCGGCGGGTTGTAGGCGCCGCGCACCGTGTCGCGCAGCTCCCGCAGCATCGCGAAGCGCCCCCCGAGGCCGGAGATCTTCGTCGGCGTCTTCCCCTGCGGCGGGTAGCGGCGCGAAACGGGGATCTCGATCGTACGGTAGCCGAGCTGGCCCGCGCGCACGGTCAGGTAGAACAGCAGCGCGTAGTCGCCGAAGACGTCGCGGAAGGGGTTCACCCGCGGGTCGCGCAGGAAGGCCGCCGAGTAGCCGCGGAAGCCGTTGGTGGTGTCCGTGTACCAGCGCCGCCCGGCCAAGCTGAGCAGCGGCGCGTGGATCAGCCGCCCGGCGACCTTGCGATCGAACGGCGTGTTCACGGCCTCGCCGCCCCGGCGGTAGCGCGAGCCCTGGACGTAGTCGTAGCCGGCCTCGAGCGTCTCCACGAAGCGCTCGATCGCTTCCATCCCGTCCTTGCCGTTCCCGTCCACCGTGACGATGCCGACATAGCCCTCGTCGAGGCACCAGGCATAAGCCATGCGGAGCTGCGCCCCGAGCCTGCCGGGCCCGCGCTTGGTCAGCAGCGCGCGGACATTGACCGAGCGGAGGAACTCGGGCGCGAGGGAGCCGTCGGTCGAACCGCCATCCGCGATCACCACGTCCACCCGCGGCGCGAGCTCCGCGATGCGGCGGAGTTGGCGCTGGATGCGCTCGCCCTCGTTGATCACGGGGATGACCAGGGCGTGGCGGTGCACGCGCTCGGCCAGCACGAGCGTCTCCGAGGCGGGAAGCTCGCGCCGGGCGGGGTCGTCCTTCGTCATGCGTAAATCCCATGGGCCAGTTCGGCGGCCCGGCGCAGCGCGCCCTGCCAGTCCGTGGTGGCGCGCATCTCGATCGAGAGGGTGCCCTGATAGGCGCTGCCGCGAAGGGCGCGGGCGATGGCGGCGTGGCCCACCGGCGCCCCGTCCGGCCCGGGATCGGAGCCGATTGGCCGCAGGTCGGGCTCGCTGAGATGGGCATGCACCGCGACCGGCGCCGCGCGGAGGATCGCCGCGGGGTCCTCGTGCTCGAGGATCACCGTACCGGTATCGATCTGCAGGCCGATGCCGGGAGTGGCGGCTTCCTCCACGAGGCGTGCGGCCTCCTCGGTGCCGGTGACGAAGCGGCAGGCGTATTGGCGCGCATTCGGCTCGAAGGCCAGCGCGCTGCCCTGCGCGGCGTAGGCTGGGCCGATGCCGCGCAGGAAGTCGAGCGCGATGGCCCAGGCTTCCCCCGCCGGCAACTCGCCGGGATCGCGCTGCCGCGGTGCGCCGAGCACGCAGGCGCCGGCGCCGAGCACGCCCGCGAGTTCCGCCACCACCTCGAGGTGCCGGTGCAGTGCCTCCCGCGCCTCGGGCGAGGCGAAGAGGTGCACGCCGGGCGCGTTGAACAGGATGCCCTGGAGGGCGACGCAGCGCAGGCCGTGCCCCTCGATCTGCTCGCGCAGGCGCCGGGCGTCGTCGAGGATGCCGTCCCAGCGGCCGAAGACGTTGTAGGGCGCGATCTCCACGGCCGAGAGGCCGAGGCCGGGGAGCATGGCCAGCGCCTCATCCAGCGCATCGCCGGGCCAGGCGATGTTGGAGACGGCAATCGGGCGAGCGGTCACGAGCGGGCGCGCCCCTTCTCCTCGGCCACGTAGCGGCCCATGGCGTCCAGCACCTCCTCCGCGCTCAGCATGTAGTGCGGGGGCGGCGCCGGGCTGAAGAGGGCGCCGTGGCGGGTGTGCAGGTCGTAGAGGGGCGCCGGCTGCTTGGCGGGGCCGACGGGCGCGCCGGGGAAGAAGCGGTCGATGATCCGCCCCATGGCCAGCGGCTCGGGCACGAGGTTCACCAGCGGCAGCCCGCTCCGCCGCACGATCTCGATGTCGGAGAGCAGCCGCTCCATCGGGTACCACTGGAAGACACCGGCGGGGTTGATGCTCTCCACCATGTTCCCGTTCAGCAGGTCGTAGAGCGCGTTCTTGCGCAGCCCTGCGCCGAAAAGCGCGGGCAGGCGGATGATCCGCACCTTCGGGAAGCGCGCCTTGACCCATTCCTCGAGTTCAAGGCGGTGGCGGCCATAGGCGTGGTTGGCGGCGGCGTCGATCGGCGTCGCCTCGTCCGCGGCCTCCACGGGGTTCGGGTAGACGTCCACGGTGGAGATGAGGACGAACTCCTCCGCCCGCGTCTCGGCCAGCGCGTCCGTCAGGCGCGCGATGCCCGCGCGGTCGGCCTCGGGCTCCTTGTTGGCGAGCCACTTCACCGCGGAGACCCCGGCGCAGACGAGCAGGTCGAAGTGCCGCCCGCGCAGCGCCTCCGTGTTCTTCGAGTTCACCAGCGTGCCGAAATGCCGCCCGCGCGCGAGCGTGCCGCCCACGAAGCCGGTATGCCCGATCAGCGCATCCCCGTCGGGCGCGCCGGCCGCTGCCTTCCCGGTGGTCGTCGTCGCGTCGCTCATGCACCTGCCTTCGTCACGTTGGTCAGCAGCTCCGGCGGCGCGCCCACCTGGAAGCGCCCCTCGGCATCCACCACATTCAGCCGCGCGCTGCGGCGCGAAAGCGGGCTGCGCAGCTCGCGCAGCACGAGATGTCGGAGGCTCCGGGGCGGGTTCGCCGCGTGGATCTGCAGCACGTATTCCGAGAGCAGCAGGAAGAGCACGCTGAAGATGAACATCATCGCGGCCAGCTGCAGCGAGATCGTGGTCCAGCCCCGCGCGATGTTCCGCCCGAAGAAGTAGACCCCGACGACATAGGCCCCGTAGCCGAGGGAAAGCACGCCGCCCGCCGCCGCAAAATAGGTGACCAGCCGCATCGGGGCGGAGGTGGTGCTCAGCAGCGCACTGATCCCCGACGACCAGTTCGACCGCAGCGAGCCCGGCCGGTGCACGAAGGCATGGGCCGGCAGCAGCGGGCGCGTGACGCAGGCGAAGCCTGGACCGAGCTCGCGCGCGCGAAGGGTGATCTCGGCGGTCGGGCTGGTCGAGACGAAGAGGGCGGCAGCACGGCTCATCGCGCGGAAGCCCGTCGGGCGGCTCTCCAGCTCCTTGCCGGTGAGCAACCGATAGACCGAGAGATAGGTGCCGAGCAGGAATCGGGTGCCGGCCGGGCGCTTGACCACCAGCGGCCCCTCCAGCGGATCCGCGACCGAGAGGTCGTATCCCTCCCGCAGCGGCTCCAGCAGACCCGGCAGGGCGAGGATCTCCTCCTCCGCCAGCGTGGTGAAGAGGATGTAGTCGCCCACCGCGTGGTCGATGCCGACGAGGCGCGCGACGTCGCCGGTCTGCAGCCGGTTGAGGAAGACGGCGGTGCTGTCGGGCACCTGCGAGACGAAGTCCTTCAGGTCGAGGGTCACCGCGGCATCCACGCCATTGGCGACGAGCACCACGTCGAAGTCGTTGATCCCGGCCGCCTCCAGCACGGAAGCGAGCTGCTCGTAGCGCGCGGGCTCGGGAACCTTGTCATCGACGACGATGACGGTGGTGAGGGAGGAGAGGTGCTGCTTCATGCCGCGGCGCTCAGTTCCTGCGCCCGTAGATAGGCGCGAACGTCATAGATGTTATCGATCTTGGCGCCCAGGACGGAGAGGATTCGCGGCGCCTGCGGGTTGCGCTCGATGAGGATCGGCCGGCCGTCATCGTCCTCGTTGCGGATCAGCGTCGCCTTCACCTCGAAGATCGAGTGCCGGACCCGGGCCTGGGAGAGGCAGGGCAGGAAGCGCTGCGAGTCCCGGAGGATCGCGTCCCGGTTGCTCCGCCGCGGCCTCATCTCCGGGCCGTCCTTGGCGGTCGCGGATTCATGCGGCGTGAAGCTGACATGCGAGAGGGAGTGCAGGCCCGCCGCCGGGAAGGGCATGGTGGAGAAGAAAGGCCCGTCCATCACGGTGATGCCCACGCCCCGCAGGTCCGGCGGCGGCTCGATGAGCAGCATCTCCGCCATCTCGCGCTTGAGGCCGGTCATGAGCGGCGCGCCGACGAATTCGAGGTCGGCATAGGTGCAGTTGAAGACCTGCGCGGCCCGCTCCAGCCGGTCCCCGACCTGCACCCTGACCTCGCGGTCGTCCCAGTCGGCGATGCGGGCGGTCTGGCCGAGGCGCAGCTCCACGCCCGCGTCCCCCAGCTGCCGCAGCAGCCGCGCGGCGAGGCGCGAGGCGTCGAAGGCCAGTTCCCGCGTCAGGAAGGCCTCCTCGATCATCCCGGGCTCGAAAAGGGCGCGGATCCGGCTCGGGGCGGGGCGGCAGGTGGCGCCGATCACGCGGCAGAAGGTCTCGAATTGAGCGGCACTCACGCGCGAGCCGGCGGCGATCGCGTAGATCGCCTCCATCTCGTGCAGCACCGCTGGAGCATAATCGGCGACGAAGGCCTCGAAGTTGATGCGCGAGCGCTCGGCGGTGCCGAGAGAGCGGGGATAGTGGTAGCCGTTATGGACCCGCGCCTGGTTCACATAGGAGGAGCGACGCAGGATCCCCTGCTCGCGCTCGATGATCACCACGCGGCCGAAGCCCATGCGCCGCAGTTCGAGCGCGATCTCGGCCCCGTAGAAGCCGCCACCGATGATCAGGGCGTCGTAGCGATCGTTCATGGGCGCGGCCTCCCTCGGGAACAGCCAGGACCCGCGTCCGCGGCCATCAATGGGCGGACTGCGGCGGGATGAAGAGCTGCTCGCCCTCGAGCGAGCAGCCGGCGACGCCGACCAGCGAGCGGTTGCCCTGCAGCCGGCCGGCATGGGTGAGCACAAGATAACCCTGCACGACACCGTCGATGCGCGACATGGGGATGATGGTGCTGCGCGCCGGCAGGTCACGGCCCCAGCCGAGCACCTTGGCGGTGACGGTGCACCAGCCCGGCGCGATATCGGCGGGGAAGGGCTGCCACTTCATGTCGTTGAGCTGGTAGGCGGCGAAGGAGGGGCCGCCGCGGCTGTGCAGGGGCGGCAGGTCGCGCCAGGGGCCGGTTTCGGTGCGGCGCAGCCAGTCGGTCGTGCGGGGAAGCTGGACCTTCCAGAACCAGTCCTGCCCGACCTGGGGCCAGACATCGTCGGTCTGCTTGAGGATGGGCGGCAGCCCCACGGAAATGCCGGCGGTGGCGAGGTTCACGCGGTCCGCCAGCGTGGCCAGGGCGTTCATGCGCAGCGTCGCGCCAAGGCCTGCGGAGAGGAACAGCCCGGCCGCGATCAGCGGCAGAGCGCGCACCAGGGCCCGCTCCGGCTGCTCCGCCCTGCGATGCAGCCAGGCAGCCAGGGGCATGATGCAGGCAAGGGTGGAATAGGCGCCATAGCGCGTGGCGTCGAAGATCAACGGCCAGGCGGTGAGACCCGCCGGCGCCGCGCGGATGAACCAGAAGATCGCTGCCGCCGCGCCCGACATCAGCAGCAGGATGCCCATAATGGTGAAGAACACCACCCTCGCCTCCGGCAGGCTTCCGGACGCGGGGTGCCGGTACTGACGCCACCAGCCGGCGGGCGACCAGGAGGAGAGGCCGAGCGTGGCGCGGAGCCCGAGAAGGGTCAGCACGACCGTGGAGACGGCGAGGACCGCGCCCGGCAGCAGCAGCCAGCGGTTGTCGATGATGTGGAGGTAGGCAACGAAGGGCGTGGAGAAATAGGTGATGAAGGCGAGCGGCACCTCGCGCAGCGCCGCGGGCGTAAGGACCTGGGCGATGTTCGACAGCTCCCCGCCACCTGCGGAGTAGCGCGACTGCATGAAGACGGCGAAGGCGAACGGCAGGCAGGAAAGGAGCAGCCTGGCCGGCCGCTGCCGCAGCAGAAGGTGCAGCAGGATGACGCACACGCCGAAGAGCTGCCCCGTGCCGTGGAAGGTCACGACGGGCACAGCCAGGACCATCGCGGTCACGTAGAGGCCTCGCTCCCCTCGCGTAATGGAACGGCAAAGCGCCCAGAGGAGACCGACATAAAAGAGACGGGAGCCTGTCAGCACCACCTGGAAGGGGATCAGCAGGGATTCGGTGTCTGAAAGGCTGCAAATAAGGGCTGTCGCCGCCGCAGCAGTCAGGACGATCTCGGCCGTGCCGCGCCCGTGGTCGACTCCCTCCCGGATCAGGAGAGAGACGATCAGCGCCGTGTAGCCGCAGATGGCCAGGAAGGAGAGCACTGTCTGCAGCTCTTGCTGACCGCCGAAGAAACGGTAGTCAAACAGGGCAAGGGAGTAGATCAGGGCGTGAAGATGGGCCCCATGAAGGCCGAAGAGAAACCGGCCCCAGCCGATCTCCCCGGTTTCCTTCAGCATAATGCGATGGAGAACCGGCCAGCCATCCACGAAGGGAACGTCGATGCGGTTCAGCAGGGCCAGGTAGAGGCTGAAGCCCAGGATCGCGAGGCAGAGAACAAGGCTGAGAGAGACGGCCGCAACGGATCGAGTGGCCGATCCACTCGACGTGGCACGGATGAACATAACGGTCCTTGCAGGATGTCTGCCCCAGGCACGACCTCCTAATGGAGGGGTCTGGCGGATGCAAGTTGATGGATCCTGCTCGAAAGCCGGATAGTGCCGCTTCCTGCCCGCCCTATGGCCGTCCGGCACCTGCACCGCCCGTGCGCAGGCTGCCCTTCGAAACTTCCAGGGCCGATCGCTTCTTGCCGAACCGGTTGTGGCGGGCGCAAGTATCTCCCACATAGCGGCTTCCCACGGGCCACGTCATCTGCGACACAGTGCGCATTCGCGACGTTGGCGCCGCACGAGCCCCAGCACGCCCGTCGCCATCCCAGAGGGTCGCGCCAGGTGCAGAGAGCCGAGTTTTTGGTAACGGGTGCCTCGGGCCTCCTGGGACATGCGCTGGTGAACGAGTTGCAGGCTGCGGCCGGGGGCGAGGTGGTCGCCCTCACCAGCCGCGACGTGGATCTGACCGACTACGAGGCCACCCGCCAGGCTTTCGAACGCCACCGTCCCGCCGTCGTGTTCCACCTCGCCGCCCGCGTCTCGGGCCTGATGGGCAACATCAAGGCCCAGGGCCAGGCCTATCTCGACAACACCCGGATGAACACGAACGTGGTGGAAGCCGCGCGGCTGGCCGGCGCCACGAAGATCGTCGCGATGGGATCGACCGCGATCTATTCCGACGCCGTCCGCCTGCCGATGACCGAGGAGCAGATCTGGGACGGGGCGCCGCACCACTCCGAATCCGGCTACGCCCACGCGAAGCGCGGGATGCTCGCGCATCTGGAATCCTACCGTGACCAGTACGGGCTGGACTACGCCTACTGCATCTCCACCAACCTTTTCGGCCCGCACGACAAGTTCGACGAGCAGCACGGGCACGTCATCCCCTCGCTGATGTCGAAGTTCCTGCGCGCCAACCAGCAGGGCAGCGCCGTGACCATCTGGGGCACGGGCACGCCTCAGCGGGACTTCCTCTACGCCAAGGACGCGGCGCTCGCGCTCCGCATGATCGCCGAGGGCTTCACCGGCCCGATCAACATGGCGACCGGCACGGCCATCTCCATCGCCGATACCGTGAAGCTCATCACCGAGGTTTCCGGCTTCAAGGGCCCGGTCGAGTGGGACCGCACCAAGCCGGACGGCCAGAAGCTGCGGCAATACGACGTCAGCAAGCTCCAGGCCCTCGGCTTCAAGCCGCGCTACTCGCTGCGCGACGCGCTGCTCGAAACCTACGAGTGGCTGGCGGCCCACGCCGCCGTCGCACGCCGCTGATCCACCGCTAACCCGGGGGCGGAGCCACCCCCGGGAACCCGCCTCAGAAGCGGAAGCTTCCGAGCCGGATGTCCGGCAGATCGCCCCGGTTGGGCGCGTCGAGCGGCGTCGGGAAGATCTCCGCGCTCGGCTCGAAGTCGTAGCGGCCCCGGTTGGCGAAGGTGACCTCCAGCAGTTCCGGGAAGGCCACGTTCCCGCGGGAGTGCAGCGCGCCGTAGTTGTTGGCGTGGACATGCACGACGGCGAAGGAGGCCGCGAGGCGCCGCAGCACCCGCTCGGCGCGCTCGAACCAGGCGTCGTCCGCCACCCTGTCAAAGTCGTGGAATTCAAGGACGAGCTGGGTCACCCGCTCGAAGTCCCCCTCCCCGGCGGCGTCCAGCACCACCCACTCATCGCCCTCGATATCCATCTTCACGATGCAGGGCCGGCCGCCGCCCAGTGCCTGCGCCGAGGCGAGGCTGTGGTCGCTGCCCTCCGCCACGGGGGCGATGCGGCTGCGGTGGAAGCGGATGAGTTCGTGCGCCTCGGGCGGCGCCTCGATCGTGTAGTCGAACTGGTGCACCTCGATGCCGCGCCCGGCCATCTCCAGGTCCCAGGTCATCTCGTCGCCCACCCCGAAGGAGAGCGCGAAGCGAACCGGCCCCAGGTCGTCCAGCATGACGTAGCCGCCATCGGCCGCGTGGCCGACCCGGCGCTTGGCCACGCCCCTGGCCGCGCAGGGCTCCAGCAGGCGCCCGAGGGTGACGAGCCGCTCCTGCACCACCCGCGGTTCGCCCCCCTCCGCGCCCGCCCCGCCGGCGCCGAGCAGCAGGGCCACCTCCTTCGAGAGATGGGCCGAGAGGTGCCGGTCCACATGGCTCATCCCGTCGTGCAGCGCCGCCATCAGCGCGGCCCGGTCCGCCGCCAGGGTCTCGATGAGCTGGGCATGCAGCGCGCCCGTCCGCTCGTCCAGGTGACGGGAGAGATCGCCGGCCAGGTGCTCGTGCAGGTGGTTGACGTTGCGGTGCACCTCCCCGGCCACCGCGCGGGTCAGGGCGTCTTCCAGCCGGTGCGCGGCCGCGTCGCCTCGGGCGGCGAGCTGGCCGTCGAGATAGGCCATGCCCTGGTGGACATCCTCGGCCACCGCGGTGCGGAGCATCCCGGCCAGGTGCCCCGCCACCTCCTCGGACCGCAGGTGCACCAGCTCGGTGACGCGGGCGTCGAGATGCGCCGCGCCGCGATGCACCTCCCCGGCCACCGCGCGGGTCAGGGCGTCTTCCAGCCGGTGCGCGGTCGCATCGCCCCGGGCGGCGAGCTGGCCGTCGAGATAGGCCATGCCCTGGTGAACATCCTCGGCCACCGCGGTGCGGAGCATCCCGGCCAGGTGCCCCGCCACCTCCTCCGACCGCAGATGCACCAGCTCGGTGACGCGGGCGTCGAGATGCGCCGCGCCGCGATGCACCTCCTCGGCCAGGCCGGCGCGCAGCGTCCCTTCCAGGCGCTGGGCCCCCTCCTCGGTTCGCGCGGCGATCTGCCCGTCGAGATGCGCGGCGTTCCGGTGGACCTCCGTCCCCACCGTCCGCTGCACGGCCTCCTCCAGCCGATGGGCCAGTGCTTCGAAGCGCGCCTCCATGGCCTCGTGCAGCCGATGGTCGATCCCAGCCAGGCGCGCCTCGATCTCGCCGGCAAGGCGGGCGCCGAGCTCGCTGGCCATGGCGTCGGTGCCGACTGTCCGCCGCACCAGGCGCGTGATGGAGCCGTCCTTCTTCATGCCGTGCCGCGCGACCTCGCGCATATCCTCTTTCACGGTGGTCGCTCTCCGCCCTGTGCGTTCCTGACGAGGATGGGCGGGCTGCGTCTCACCGCCTTCCTACCCTGCGGCCCCCGATGAGAGTGGCCGGTTTCCTCCACCCCTTGCCTAGCATCGCGCCCCCGTTCCGTCAGCGGGGCGCCCGCGCACCTTCTTGCCATCGGACCCGCCTTCGGGGCGAACAGAGGGCCACCCCGGCCACTGCGGCGCCCGGGCCACGTCCCGCGGCCTTGTCGGCCGGAGCGAGGCCGGGCCCATTGGCATGCCAGGCCCGCCATGGCATGCGGCCCCGACCTCCTGACATGGTCGGCGGAGCCTGGCGGCGGCGGGGCGATTCGCGCGCGTTGCCCGGTGTCAGCGGCGGCCACCCATGGCACCGAAGGCCAGGTTGTCCGCGAAAGGGCTCAGCGTGCTGGAAAAAAACATGGACCCGATCCCGACCACCGCCGGCTTCAAGGCCCCCGAAGGGCTGCTCGGGCGATTCGGCGTCATCAAGCTGTGGCCGGACATCCAGGTGGCCGAGGACGAGGTCATCGCGCGGCTGGACAACACGGCGAAGCTGCTCGGCCTGGAATGCGTGGTGCTCGACCACATGGGGCGGCCCCTGCACGAAGGGGGGGAGCCGCTGACGCAGAAGGACCTCGACTTCGTCATCCACCTGCACTTCAGCACGCCCAAGACCTACGACATCTTCTCCTTCGTCACGCTCTGGAACCCGGTCCCGTTCTTCCACGATTTCGGCTATCGCTCGACCTCCGAAAATCTCCTCACGCATGATGACTTTCTGAGCTGCCAGTCGCCGGGGGCCGACCTGCACCTGCGGCGTCTGATCACGGACAGCAACTCGCATCTCGCGCCGTCATTCAACCTTTTCCACGCCCTCTCCACGCCGATCCTGCCGCCCACGCTGGGCGACCTGAAGATCTTCTACATGGGGATCAACTGGGAACGGCTCGGCCGCGGCGGCTCGCGCCACCAGACCGTGCTCAACATCCTCGACCAGTCCTCGATGATGCGGATCTACGGCCCGGAGACGCTGCGCGGCGTGCGGGTCTGGGAGGGCTTCGACAGCTACCAGCGCTCCCTGCCCTTCGACGGCATCTCCGTCATCGAGGAGATCCACAAGGCCGGCATCTGCCTCGCGCTCTCCTCCGAGCAGCACAAGGACGCGGTGCTGATGTCGAACCGCCTCTTCGAGGGGTTGGCGGCCGGCGCGCTCATCATCTGCGACGAGAACCCCTGGGCGCGGCAGCATTTCGGCGACAGCCTTCTCTACGTCGATCTCCGCAACGGCGCCGAGCCCGTGGCGCGCCGGATCATGGAGCATGTCGAGTGGGCCCGGACGAACCCGGAGGAGGCTCTGGCGCTGGCCGCCCGCGCGCAGGAGATCTTCAAGCGCGGCTACACGATGGACGCCTCGCTCGCCGCGATCTACGGCGGGCTCGAGGCACGCAAGGCCGAGCTGGCCGCGCTGCTCCGCCCGGTAGGGGACGAGACGGCGACGCGGATCGTCTTCCTCGCCCCTGATCCCGAGGCGGAGTACTTCGAACGCCAGGTCGAGGCCGCGCGGGCCCACCGGGCGCAGGGCTACGAGGCGGTCCTCCTCGTGGACGAGCGCGACCTGCGCGCGGCTGGCAAGCGGCTGTCCGCGATGGCCCAGGGTGACGCGGTCCCGCCCGCGCTGCGCGGCGCCGCCTTCTTCCAGCGCGACAGCACCGGCAAGGTGGTCCGCCGCAACCGCATCGGCACGATCCTGAAGGCCGAGTTCCAGGCGGCGCCGGAGGGCTCCGCGCTGCTCTTCGCCGCGCCGAACGAGACCTTGTTCAGCAACCACGTGGCGATCCTGGCCGCCCTCCTCTCCCGCCACCCGGAGGCGGACTACGCCCACTCGAAGGCGATCACCCGCCTCACCGACGGCAAGGGCGAGCCCTTCTTCGGCGTGGAGAACGAGTTCGACCCCCTCAGCCGCGACCCCGGCGCGCCCATCGGGCTTGGCCGGTTCCTCTTCCGCGCCGGAGCCTTCCACGAGCCGGTGGACCTGCTGCTGGAAAGCCTCGACCTGCGCGCGGCCTCGGGGCTCGCGCTCTACGCCAAGGGCGTCTCCACCGGCCGCGCGAGCCTCATCGTGGACCGCCGCAAGCCCTTCCACCTCGGCCTGATCGACGGAGGCGAGGGCGAGCGCGACCTGCACGGGGAGCTGCGGCCGGACCTGGAGGCCATCCGTGACCTCCACCCCGCCCGCTTCGACGAGCTGGACCGGGCGAACCGCCTGCGCGAGGAGCTGCGCGACGTCGATACGCGCCACCAGGCCTCCGCCGACGTCCTCCACAAGGCCTTCGGCGACTTCCACACGGCCTTCATCGACACGCGGGATACGGTGAGGGGGATGGGCGCGCAGGGTGGAGCGGCCGGCGGCTCGCCGCTCGCGCTCTCCTTCGACCAGCTGAGCATCGGGAACCGGCGCGTCCTGATCTACCAGCTGCTCCAGGCGCTGCCCGTGCCGCGCGTGGTCTGGCGCGGGCTGCGCGGTCTCGCCCGCGGCGTGCGCGCCCTGCTGCGCCCCTTCCGCGGCGGCTGAGGAAGCCTGGACCAACCCCGGACGGGCCGCGCCGCAGGAGGGGACTATCCGCCCACTCGGACAAAGCGGCGGAGCATCCGCCGTGAGCCGGGACGGAGAATGCCCTAGCGCCAGGCGCGCCAGAAGAAGACCGCCGTCATCAGCGTGCTGAACAGGATGACGAAACCGCGCAGCACGCGGTCAGGCACCCGGCTGGCGAGCCGCGCCCCCGCATAGCCGCCGATGATGGCCGAGACGAGCATCACGAGCGTCTCCGGCCAGTGGACCGGCCCGGCCACGATGAAGATGATCACGGCGACAAGGTTGGCGATGCTGACCAGCAGGGTGCGGAGCGCGCTCATCGCCTTGATGTCGAGGTCGCCGAGCATGCCCCAGACGGCCATCATCATGATCCCCACCCCGCCGCCGAAGTAACCGGCATAGACCGAGAGCAGCACCTGCGAGGCGAGCACCGGCCCACGTCCGATCCGCACCCGCCGGCGCAGCGCCGCCCCGAGCGGCCGTCCGAAGGCGAAGGCGAGGGTGCCGACCAGCAGCAGCCAGGGCAGCACGTCGTCGAAGGCGCGCTGGGATGTCGCGAGCAGCAGCACCGCTCCGGCGAGACCGCCGACAAGGCTGATGAAAACGAGCACGGGCAGGCGGAAGCCCTGAAGCGACTGGAAGGCGCCCCGCCAGGCCCAGGCGCTCGTCAGCGTACCCGGCAGCAGCGCCACCGTGCTGGAGGCGTTCGCCGCCACCGAGGGAAGGCCGACGAAGACCATGGCGGGAATGCTGACGAAGGAGCCCCCGCCGGCCGCGGCGTTGAGCGCCCCGGCCAGGAACCCGGCCCCGAGCATCACGAGGGCTGCTTCAAGCGTCATCCTTGGCCTCGGCGGAAAGAAGGCCGGCGGACGGCCAGAAGGGGAGATGCGCCCGATCCTAGGCCTGGGGCGGCGTCCGGGAAACGGCCACCGGCAGCGCCGGCAGAAGCAGCCGGCGCGCCACCCACGCTGTTCACGCGGAGGTGAGAACACTATGATCCCACCGGGTGCGGCGCCTCGCCGTCGGAAGGCCACCATGAGTCCAGCGGAGCGGTCCACATGGTAAGCGCGGAGGCGGCGGCCTGGGCCTTGCGCCTCTTCGCCGGGCGCGAGCCGCGCGACAGGGCAGAGATCGAGTTCCACCGCAACCACCCCGACCTCGATTCCCTGCGCCGCGCCTTCGCCGCCACCGTCGAGTTCCGGGACTTCCTCGACCGCTCGGTCCTTGAGCCGCCGCGCTACGCCATCCCGCCCTTCCTCCTCCGCGCCCCGGAGCATCCGGGAATCCCCGCGCTGCTGGAGGAGCCGACGCTCGCTCGGCCCGTCTCGCAGCTCTGCACCGCCTCGCAGTTCGACGAGCCCGCCTTCCCCGCCTGGTGCGGCGCGCTGGGCCTCTCGCCCGATCACCACCGCAAGACCTGGGAGTTCTGCTACGTCATGGCCGTGCTCTGGGCGGCCGGCGTGCTGGAGCCGGGCCGGCGGGCACTCGGCTTCGGCTGCGGGACGGAACCGATCCCGGCCCTCCTGGCCCGCTTCGGCCTCGACGTGCTGGCGACCGACGCGCCCCACGACGTCATCGCCGGCCAGGGTTGGGATTCGACCAACCAGCACAGCGGCGGCCTGCAGGACCTGGAGAAGCCGGGCATCGTGGACCGCGCGACCTTCCGCGCGCGCGTGGCCTTCCGCCCCGTGAACATGAACGCCATCCCCACCGACCTCCGGGGCTTCGACGCCTGCTGGTCCTCCTGCGCCTTCGAGCATCTCGGCTCCATCGCGCACGGCCTGGCCTTCTTCGAGAACAGCCTCGCCACGCTCCGGCCCGGCGGGATCGCGGTGCACACCACCGAGTTCAACCTTCAGTCCAACGAGGACACCTACGAGGACGCGGCGCTCTCGCTCTTTCGCAAGCGCGACATCGAGGCCATGCTCGGGCGGCTGGCGGAGGCGGGGCACGAGGTCTGGCCGCTGAACCTGCACCCGGGCACCACGCCGGTGGACGAGCACATCGACCTACCGCCCTATGCCTTGCCGCACCTGAAGTTGCGGGTGGCGAATTACGTGACAACGTCGATCGGGCTGGTGGTACGCAAGCGCGCGGACTGACGGCCGCGCCGCCCCACCGGACGCATCATGGGCTGGAAAATCTTGAATCCGTCCCGCAGTTGTCCAGTCTATCGAGACTTGTTGCGGAGAACTGGATATGTGCGACGTCGTTCTGGTGGAGGACCAACCCGAGGTGCTCGAACTCGTGCAGCTCGCTCTTGAGCTGCGCGGCTATGTTGTGGAGGTCTGCGCGACCGCCGAGGTGGCGCTCGAACGCCTTCGCTCTTCCGAGCTGCCGCAGATCCTCGTCACCGACATCGATCTCGGGCGCGGCCTGGACGGCTTCGCGATGGTGGATGCCGCACGGCGCATCCGCCCCGAGCTGCGAACCCTTTTCTACAGCGGCCATGCCGCCCCGCCCGCGGGCCGCTGCCTGGGGCCGAACGAGCGCTTTCTCGAGAAGCCCTTCAGCCGGCTGGCGCTCTTCGAGATGCTGGACGAACTCGGTGTCAGGCCGAGCGGTGAACCCTTGCGGCCATAGGTCCGCGCATCTCGTTGCCTTGTCGGATCCTTTTACACCTGGAGCGAGATGGAAGCCCGGTGCGGGCGCAAGTGCTTGTATTTACGAGACCGGTTCGGTTGGCACGCGGAATGCTCTTCCAGAGAGCAAGAGGGTGCCCCCGCACCCCTCACCGCCCGCCCCCAAGGAACCCTCCCATGCGCAAGCTTCTCCTCGCTGCCGCCGCCCTTCTCTCCCTCGGCATGGCCTCCCAGGCCCAGGCCGCGCCCGAGCTCTCGGCGCGCATCTTCCAGGACGGCGTCTTCGTCCCCGGCACCGCCTCCACCTCGTCGAGCGGCGCCCTCCTCGTCACCGGCAGCTCCGCCAACTTCTCCATCGTCACCGCGCTCTCCATCGGCTTCCCCCAGGTCGCCCAGCCGGCGCTCGACGTGCAGACCACCTCGGTCAGCAGCATGGGCAACTTCGCCACCGCCCACACCGTCACCTTCGAGG
>NZ_JONP01000022.1 GCF_000711725.1 Roseomonas aerilata DSM 19363
CATTCACCGACGTCCCGATGGCGGCCGTCTGGTTGTTGAAGATGATGCCCGAGGCGCCGGCGCGCGAGAGCGTGCTCGTGTCCGCCGCGTCACGGTAGACGAAGACGGCCGTGATCTGCCCCATCGAGCTGAGATCGCCCGGGCTGACGGTGATCGGCGCGGCCTGGGCCGCGGTCGCGACACCTAAGGATAAGATCGCACCGAGAACGAGGTTCTTCATTTTGAGCCAACTCCTGTGAAGTTGCCCTTATCGAGCGATAAGCGTGCCAGTTCGACAGCGAGTTGTTTTTCCTGTCGAACTTCGTTCGTGATTAGGAACGGGAATAAAATCCGTCAAAAAAACTGACAGATGTTCGGAAAAGGTATCGAAGGCCAGAATTCCCAGGCCTGCCGCCGGCCCGCGCCTCGTCGCAGCTTCCGGCAGGCCGCGCAACCCCGGGGCGAGGGCCGGCCGGCCCTCAGTGCCGGCCGCGATGCGAAAATCCGCCCCGCCCGGCGCCAAAGGGGGTTCCCCGAAACCCGCCATGCGGCGGCACCGGCCGGCCATAGAAGCCGCGATAGCGGCCGTAGAACCGGTGATAGCCGTGGCCGAAGAAGGGATAGGGGTAACCCCAGGAATAGGCGCCGTAGAAGTAGGATGGATAGACCGGCGCGTAGCCGAAGGCCGGGGGCGCGTAGCCGAAGGCCGGGGGCGCGTAGGCGGGGGCCACGACGTTGCCGCGCGCGGCCATGCATTGCAGGTAGGCCTCTGCGGGCAAAGCCGATGCGGCGGGCGGGCTGGTCCCGGGCCCGGCCGGCGCGCCCGCCGCGTTCCCGGGCGGCGTCGCCGGGATGGCTGTCGCGGTGCCTGGCAGGGCGCCGTCAGGCTGGGCCTGGCAGGCCGCATCGTCCGCCTGGAGAGCCTCCGCCGTTTTTCCAGCGCCCGGATAGGCTACGAGCGGTGCCGCGGGCGGCTGCGGCGCCGGCGGCACGGCCACGCAGGCGGAGAGGGTGAGCGCCGCGACGGGGAGCAGGAAGCGAAGGGGGATCATGGAGCGCCGGCCGAGTCGGATGAGATAGGAACGCACGAGCCTCTCGCGATGTCTGCCGCCCCGCCGTAACGAAGCACAACAGGAGCGCCGTGACCGCTCAGGAGCGGCCGTTAACCTCTCCGACACCCTGCGCGTGCAGTCTGGCCGGGAGCACTTCGCACGGAAAATCCGGCATGGAAAAGCGGCTGATCAATCTCGCGCGCAGCAGCGACCGGCTGGCCCTGTTCAAGGCCCGCAACCCCCACCTGCCGGACATCCAGCGTGTACCGGCCATCGACGGCCGGGCGGCGGACCGCGAATGGCTCCGCGTGAACGGCATCATGTCGCCCGACCTCTCCTACTCCGACGGCGCGGTGGGCTGCGCGCTCTCCCACCTCAACCAGTGGCGCGACGCCGTCAGGCGCGATGTCCCCCTCACCATCATCGAGGACGACGCGGTGCTGTCGGCCAATTTCAGGGAGGAATCGGCGCGCCTGATCGCGACGCTTCCGCCGGACTGGGAATACGTCATGTGGGGCTACAACTTCGACGCCCCGCTCACCTACGACCTCGGCGAGGAGTTCTCGCCCTGCACCTCGCTCTTCGACCAGCCGGTGGTCAGGGGCAAGGTGGCGGGCTTCGGGCGGGTGGAGGTGGCCTCGCGCCTCTTCAAGCTGCTGCGGGGCTTCGGCACCGTCTGCTACTCGGTCTCGCCGCGCGGCGCGATGCGGCTGATCGAGTTCTGCCTGCCGCTGCGCCCGATGGAGACGCGGCACCCCGCCCTGCCGCACCCGATGCCGAACACGGGCATCGACAACATGCTCGCCCATCTCTGGCCGTCGATGCTGGCCTATGTCGCCGTGCCGCCCCTCGTCCTCAACGAGAACGACCACGACCTGAGCACCGTGCAGGGTTCCGCGCGCGGGCGGGTGGCCGCCGCGGACACCTTCCCGGGCGATGCCTTCCTCACCATCTTCGAGGAGGTCGGCGCGACCGACGAGACGGCCATCGGGCTGCGCACCTCGCACGACGCGGTGCTCGCGACCTCCGACCTGCGGCGCGCCGGCTGGGGCGGCTTCGACATCGCGGTGCGGCCGGCGATGCTCCTCAAGGCGCTGCAGGACCGCGCGGTGCCGGCGGGCTTCGACCTGCTGCATCTCGGCACGGGGCAAGGGCATGCCGAGATCCTGTCCTGCCTCCTTCCCTCCTTCCGGCCGAGGGTGGTCGTCCTGCCGGTCGAGCACTCCGTGGGGGCCGCCGAGCTCCAAGCCTCGCGCGGCGAGCGGACGGACGCCACGGACGGGATCCTGCGGCACCCGGTCTACCGGAAGATGGCGCGCGCCTTCGGCTACTCCCTGCACGCCTGCCCGGAAGCGCCGCGCCACGCGCTCATGCTGCGCGGCGACGTGACCTGCCGGTCCGGCGAGCCCTGGGCCGATCTCGCGGACGAACGGCACGACCGGGTCCTGCCCGGCGATGGCTGGCCTTCCCCGGCGGCGAGGGAAGAGGTGCGGCTCTGGCAATGAACCCGCCTGCCAAGTCCCTTCGCCACGACGTTTCGCCTGCGCCCAGGCGCAGGGAGGGAGCATCGCCCATGCGCATGCCGCGCCGCGCCACACTGACCGAGCTTGCCAACCGCCACGGTTCCGACAAGGGCGACCGCGTCCGGGACCGGCACGCCTACACCTATCTCTACGAGCTGCTCTTCGGCCCGCAGCGGGACGAGGGCATCGCGCTGCTCGAGATCGGCCTCGCGGTCGGCGGGCCCGAGACGGCGGAGGGGCGCGTGGAGCGCCAGGTGGCCAGCCCCTCCGTCTCGATGTGGCTCGACTACTTCCCGCGGGCGCAGGTCTATGGCTTCGACATCTCCGACTTCTCGCATATCCGGCACGACCGCTTCACCTTCCTGCGCGGCGACGCCGGCAGCGCGGCCGATCTCGCGCGGCTCGCCGCTGCGGCGCCGCCCTTCGACATCATCATCGACGATGGCTCGCACGCCTCCTACCACCAGCAGCACCTCCTGAAGCACCTCTGGTCCTGCCTGAAGCCAGGCGGCCTCTACATCGTCGAGGACCTGCACTGGCAGTCGCCGGTCTTCGAGGCCGCGCTGCCGAAGGTGCCGCTGACCGCCGAACTCTTCGCGGGCGCCTTCGGCGAGGGCGCCGCGGTGGACACGCCGCTCTTCTCGCGCAAGGAACTCGCGAACCTGCGGGAGGAGGTGGCGGCCTGCTCCATCTTCCGCGACTTCACGGGACGCACGGATCGCCCGAAGGTCCTCGTGCTGCGAAAGCGTGCCGCCGACGCCTCCAGCGAACAGGTGGAACCCGTGGCCGCCACTGTGCCGGTGGAGAGTGCCGGCCCGCCCCGCGTGCGCTCCTTCGACCTGTTCGACACGCTGATCGCCCGCCGCTGCATCCATCCCCGCGCCATCTTCGACAGGATGGAGGCGCGCCTCGGCCTGCCGGGCTTCACCGTGCAGCGGCTGTCGGCGGAGGCGAGCGTCTCCTTCGGCGACTACTCCCTCCAGGACATCTACGCGGCCATGGCCGCCCGCTGGCCCGAGGCCGCGTCACGGCTGGCCGGGGCGCAGGAGATGGAGATCGGGCTGGAACTGGAAAACCTCTTCCCGATCGCGGAGCACGTGGCGGAGGTCTCGCCCGGGGACATCGTGGTATCCGACATGTACCTGCCGGCGGAGGTCATCGAGGCGCTCGTGCACTCCGTCGCCGGGCTGAAGGAGGTTTCCGTCTTCGTCTCGCCGCACGGCAAGCGGCAGGGCACGGTCTGGCCGATGCTCCAGCAGCGCTTCAAGCTGGCGGAGCACCTGGGGGACAACCCCGAGACGGACATCCGCTCGCCCGCCAATTTCGGCATCTCCGCGCGCCGCACCACCGTCGCGGTGCCCACGCGGCTTGAGGCGGAGGTGGCGGGGCTCGGCCTGCCGCGGCTGGCCGAGGGGATGCGCGAGGCCCGGTTGCGCGGCTGGCGGTCGGACCCGGTGGAGCGGGACCTGCAACTCGTCCAGGCGCAGGTGAACGCGCCGGTGCTGCTCGCGGCCAGCGTGCTGGTGCTGCGCGCGGCGCGGCAGGCCGGCATCTCGCAGATCCTCGCCTCCGGCCGGGACTGCTACCTCTGGCTTCACTTCCTGCGTTTCCTGCAGGACGGGATCGCCCCCGGCATCCGCACGGAATACTTCCATACCGGGCGCATCCCGCGCAGCTTTCCCTCGGCGGGCTACGCCGCCTATGTCCGGCGCCTGGTCGCGGACCGGCCGAGCTTCGTGCTCGACATCTGCGGCACCGGCTGGTCGCTGCAGCGCCTCTGCGAGCAGCTGGGCCTCGGGACGGTTCAGCCGCTGCTCATCCAGAAGATGAAGGACGCCTCCCTCCGCGGCCGCTACGAGGGTTGGGCGCCGACCGCCGGCACCACGCCCGTCCTCGCCTTACTGAACCCGGACCATCCCTACGATAACGAACTGGTCGAGCTAGCCAATCCCGCCCCGCACCCGACGGTGCTCGACATGGCCTGGAAGGATGGGCGGGACGTGCCCGTCTTCGCGGATCTCGTGCCCGGCCCCGACGCCGCGCGCCTGCGCGAGGTGCTCGACGAGGCCTTCCTGTCAGCCTCCCCGCACCTGCTCGGGAAGCCGGTGGTGGAGGAACTGTCGGGGGCGCCTTCCACCCTCCTCGCGGAGGTGCTGGGCCGGCTCTACGGCAGCTATGGTGAGTTCGGCGGCGCCCTCCGCCGGCTCGTCCCGGAGCACCGGGCGGAGGACGCCGCCATCTGCGCGCGGCTGGAGCGGATGGGGAACAGCTGGGTGCCGAACGCCGCCTGAGCGCCCACTATTCCGCCGCGAGCGGCTGCGCCTCTGTGCCGGAGGCGTCGAGCGCCTGGGAGAGGTCGGCGAGGATGTCCTCCGGGTGCTCCAGCCCGATCGAGAGCCGGACATAGCCCGGCGAAACGCCGGTCGAGAGCTGGTCCTCAGCCGAGAGCTGGGAGTGCGTCGTGCTGGCGGGATGGATCGCGAGGCTGCGCGCGTCGCCGATATTCGCGACATGATAGATCATCCGCAGCGCGTCGATGAAGCGGCGGCCGGCCTCCAGCCCGCCCGCCAGCTCGAAGCCGACGAGGCCGCCATGGCCGCGGGTGAGATACTTGGCCGTGCGGGTGGCGGCCTCGCCCTTCAGGTGCTTCGGGTGGATGACGCGGCTCACCTCCGGTCGGGCAGCGAGGAAGTCGGCCACGATCTCCGCGTTGCGGCTGTGCTCACGCATGCGCAGCGCCAGCGTCTCGATACCTTGCAGCGTGAGGAAGGCGTTGAAGGGCGACATAGCGGCGCCGAGGTCGCGCAGCAGCGTCACGCGCGCCTTCAGGATATAGGCAATCGGCCCCATGGGTTTCGCCGCCTCCGCCCAGACCGCGCCGTGATAGGAGGGATCGGGGCGGTGCAGCGCGGGCTGGCGCGCGGCGTGCGCGGCCCAGTCGAAGTTGCCGCCATCGACGATGATGCCGCCGATGCTCGTGCCGTGGCCGCCGAGGAACTTCGTGGTGGAGAGCACCTCCACCGCCGCGCCGTGGTCGAAGGGCCGCACGAGCAGCGGCGCCGCCGTGTTGTCCATGATCAGCGGGATGCCGAGCGGGCGGCCGAGCGCCGCCACCTCCGCGATCGGGAAGACCTCCAGCCGGGGGTTCGGCAGGGTCTCGGCATACCAGGCGCGGGTGCGGTCGTCGGAGGCGCGGAGGAAGGCCTCGGGATCGGCCGGATCGACGAAGCGGACCTCGATGCCCTGGTCGCGCAGCGTGTTGGCGAACAGGTTCCAGGTGCCGCCATAGAGACCGGTGGCGGAGACGATGTTGTCCCCGGCGAGCGCCAGGTTTTGCACCGCCATCGCCGAGGCCGCCTGCCCGGAGGCGACGGCCAGCGCGCCGACGCCGCCCTCCAGCGCCGCGACGCGCTTTTCCAGCACGTCGGTCGTCGGGTTCATGATGCGCGTGTAGATGTTGCCCAGCTCCTGCAGGCCGAACAGGCGGGAGGCGTGGGCGGCGTCGTCGAACTGGTAGGAGGTGGTCTGGTAGATCGGCACGGCCACCGACTTCGTGGCGGGATCGTTCCGCCAGCCGGCGTGGAGCGCGAGCGTCTCGGGATGCTTTGACATCGGTTCCTCCTCGGTAAGGGGCCGCTTCTACATCCTTCCCGCGAACGACGGGGCGGGATTCACCGCCCCGCGGCCCCTCAGGGCGCCGGCCTGTACACCTCGGGCTTCGTGTTGGCGATGCGCACCAGCGCCTCCGCGGCCTTGCGGTCCTCCTGCAGAAAATTGGCGAACTCCTCCGGCGTGCTGGTGAAGGGCTCCACCGCCTGGCGCTCCAGGAAGGTGGCGAAGCGCGGGTCGCCGAGCACGGCGACGAAGGCGGCGTTCAGCCCTTGCACCGCCGCGGCCGGGGTCGTGCGCGGGACGGCGATGCCCCACCAGCCGCGACCCTGATACCCGCCGAGCCCTGCTTCCGCGAAGGTCGGCACCGTCGGCAGCAGGGGGGAGCGCCGGGTGGTGGTGACCGCCAGCGGCCGCACCAGCCCGGCCTCGATCTGCCCCATGAAGTTGCCGAGCCCCATGTTGCTGAGCTGGATCTCGCCCGCCGCGACCGCCAGCGCGATCGGCCCGCCACCGCGATAGGGCACGCCGACCATGCGCGTGCCCCACTGGCTGTTCAGCCAGCGCAGCAGCAGGTCGGGGAAGGAACCCTCGCCCAGTGTGCCGAAGGTGAGGCCTTGCGCTGACTCCCGCGCGAAGCTCCGCAACTCGGCGACGGAGCGCACGGGCATCGCGGCGTTCACCGCCATCACCTCCGTCAGGAAGAAGAGCGAGGTGACCGGCGCGAAATCCGCCACGGGATCGTAGGGCAGGCGCTCGAACAGCAGCGGGTTGAAGGACATGGTGCTGTGGTAGACGGCGCAGGCCGTGTAGCCATCTGCCGTCGCCCGTGCGCAGGCCTGGGCACCGACGATGCCGCTGGCGCCGGTGCGGTTCTCGATCACCACCGGCTGGCCGAGGCGGGCGGAGAGCTCGGGCGCGGCGGCGCGCAGGATCACGTCGGTGACGCTGCCGGCCGCGATCGGCACCAGCAGGCGGATCGGGCGGTCCGGCCAGGCCTGCGCCCCCGCCGGCCCTGCGGCGGACAGCGCGAGGAGGGCGGCCAGCGCGAGGCGCCGAAGACAGCTTATGAGGCTCATTTTCCTTTTCCTCCCTGTCTGATCCGCCGCGCCAGCCGGCGGCAGGCGGCCGTTCAGCGCCAGACCACCTCGCCGATCGCTCCCGCGTCGTAGGCCGTGAAGAAGATCCGCCCATCCGGCATCGTGGCGATGCAGCGCGCGCCGCTGCCCGCGGTCGGGATCGGGAAGGCGCCCATCATCGCGCCCTCGGGCGACATGCGCAGGATCATGTTCGCGGCGTTGGCCGTGATCCAGAGCGTGCCGTCCTCGCCGACGCAGACGCCGCGCAGCGAGGCCTCGGGCACAGAGACGGGGTGCTCCGTGATGCGCCCCTCGCGGTCCAGCCGGCCGAGCGCGTTGCCGCTCGTCTCCACGAACCAGATGCTGCCATCCGGGTGCGGCGCCATGGCGCGGGGCTGGCTGTCGTGGGTGGGGATCGGGATCTCGCTGATCGCGCCGTCCATCCCGATGCGCCCGACCTTGTTGCCGGCCGCCTGGCTGAACCACAGCGCGCCGTCGCGCGGCACGATGGAGAGGGGGCGGCAGTCGGGCGAGAGGCCCTCGCTGAACTCGGTCACCTCGCCCGCCGGCGTGATGCGCCCGATCCGGCCGATGGAGGTCTCGGAGAACCAGATGTTCCCGTCCGGCCCGGCCATGATGCCGTCGGGCCCCGCGCCCGCGCTCGGCAGCGGGTACTCGGTGATCTCGCCGCCGGGCGTGATGGCGCCGACCTGGTTCGCTGCCTTCTCGCAGAACCAGAGCCGCCCGTCCGCGCCGGCGATGATGCCGATGGGCGTGGCGTTCGGCGTCGGCAGGACGAATTCGGTGAAGCGGCCCGCCGCGTCCATCCGGCCGATGCGCGAGGTGCCGCTCTCGCAGAACCAGAGGGCGCCGTCCGGGCCGGGCGCGCAGATATAGGGACCGCTGCCGGGAGTGGGGATGCAGTGCTCGCGGATCGAAACCTGGTGGCCGCTGCTCATGGGCAAGCGGTCCCGAAATGGGTGATCATGAGGCTCTGCCTTTGCTGGAGGGGCAGCAACGGGCAGGCAGGTGCGCGTGCGGAAATCCACATGGACGCTTCCCATTCCTCCGACGCCCAGCTCGGTGGCGGGGCGGCCGGGCTTTCCGCCCGTTATGCGGGACAGGTGTATCGAATGGTAGATCGCGGCCGCAAGCGCATTCGCCACCTCCCTCAGCGGCAGCCGTAGAGGTTCAGGCAGGCGAGATAACGGGTGAAGCACTGCTGGGTGCATCCTGCGCGGTCGGTCGGCGTGAAGGCCGGGGCGCCCGGGTTCGTGCTCCACATCGGCGGGCATGCCATCCGGCAGGCGCTCTGCTGCGCCTCGCAGCCGTTGCGCAGCGTCGCGGCGCAGTTGGCGGGCGAGGACGGGTCGGCGGCACGCGGGGGCTGCGCGCCCGCCTGAGGGGACGGGCGCGACGGCTGCGCGCCGGTTTGAGGAGAGGGGCGCGGGGTTGGCGCGGGCTGGGACTGGGGCCGCATCCACTCCTTCAGGAAGGCGCTTCCATCCGCCGGGGGAAGCGCCGCACCCCGCGCGGCCTCCATCGGCGCCAGGGCTGCTGCGGCCAGGATCGCCGCCATCATGATCTGCCGCATCGCCGCGCCTCCTATTCCCTTCCCGATGCCTCGCCGCCCAGGACGCGGCCCTTCCCGGCCGCGGCCACAACCTCCGCCATAAGCCGCTCCTCCTGCCCCGCGTAGCGCGGCGAGAAGTGGAAGGGCTCGATCCGCCGTGCCCCCGCCGCGGCCGCGATCTCGCCGGCGGCGCGGGTGGTGAGGTGCCGGCGGTCGAGCGCGATCTCCGCGTCCTCGGCGGCGAAAGGGGCCTCGATGAACAGCGTGTCGGCGCCGCGCACGAGGCGGGTCGCCGCCGCCCGGTTCGCCGGCACGTCCGCGAAATCCGTCAGGTAGGCCAGGCGCTGCCCGGGGCTGGCGACGACGAGGTCGCGCAACTCGCCGAGAGGCCGCGCCGGGGCCAGCGCCGCTTCGGCGGGGCGGGCGAAGACGCGGATCGGGTGGTCGTCCGGCAGCCCCGCCGCCACGGCCGCCTTCAGCCCTGCGAGCCAGGGCCCGGTGGGCAGCCCGCGCTCCTGGAGCCGGGTGCGCCAGACGTTGAGATGCGCTCCCTCCTCCAGCGCGAAGCCAAGGCAGGAGGTGCCGTGGTCGAGCACGGCCGCGCGCAGGCGGAGCGGCCCGAGTTCCAGCACCGTGCCGTCCGGCGCGGTTGGCTGCGGCGGCAGGTCCTCGCGCGCGAAGCGGTGGTGCAGCCGGAAGCGCGCGCGGGGCAGGGCAGGGCCGTGCACCACCTCCGTCACCTCGATCACGAGGTCGGCGGGGATGCGGTGCGCGAGGTTCCAGGTATAGGCCTGCAACCGGTGGTGCATGCGGGCCGCGAAATCCTCCGGCCCCACGACGAGGAGCCGTTTCTCCCGCCCGATCAGCGGCCTGAGCAGCCGATCGAAGCCCGCCCAGTGGTCCATATGCGCGTGCGAGACCGCCAGCAGCCCCACCCGCAGCAGGTGGCGTATCGAGAGGGATGAGAGATCGCCGCAGTCCAGCAGCACCGTCTCCGACAGGTGCAGGGCCTCGACGAAGACGCCGGGATCGCCGGTCCGTCCGTTCAGCAGGCGCGGATGAAGGGTCGGTCGCATGGAACCGAGGTGGCACGCCCGGGCGAAGGGGTCGAGCCGTCCGCCCGCATGGCCTCGCGGCAGGGGAGCCCTGCACGAGCAGGGCTGGTGCGCGGAAGGGGATCGGCGCCAAGCTTCCCGGGGAAACGGGACGCGCCGGGAATGAAAGGGCCGAAGGCCATGCGGAATCAGAGCGTCTGGGCAGTCGTGGCTGCCGCCGCCGTCGCGGGCTCCATGGCAATGGGCATCCGCCAGACCTACGGCCTCTTCCTCCTGCCGCTGGGGGCGGAGGGCGGCATCTCCGCCGTGGCGCTCGGCTTCTCCGTCGCCCTGCACAACCTCACCTGGGGCCTCGCCCAGCCCGTGACGGGCTCGCTCGGCGACCGCTACGGCGCCGGGCGCGTGGCGGCGGTGGGCGGGCTGCTCTACGCCGCCGGGCTCGCTTTGGTGGCGATCTATCCTTCCGCGCTCACGGCGCTTCTCGGCATCGGCGTCATGACAGGCATCGGCGTGGGCTGTGCCGGCACCGGCAGCGTCATCGCCGCTGTCGGCCGCGCCGCCACGCCGGAGCAGCGGGCCAACATGATGGGCATCGCCGCCGCTGGCGGCTCGGTCGGGCAGGCGCTGCTGGTGCCCTACGCGCAAACAGGCATCGGCTGGCTCGGCGCGGCCCCGGCGCTCGGCGCCATGGCCATCGCGGCCCTGTTCATCCTGCCGGCGGCGCGCGTGATGGAGTGGTCGCCGCGCAACCCCTCGGCGCCGCACCGCGCGCTTTCGGAGCTGCCGGCTTTGGCACGGCGCGCCCTTGGGGAGCGCGACTACGCGCTGCTCACGGTCGGCTTCTTCGCCTGCGGCTTCCAGCTCGCCTTCCTCACGGCCCACCTGCCGGCGCATCTCGCGCTCTGCGGCATGCCGGCCTGGGTCGGGGCCACCTCGCTGATGCTGGTGGGGCTGTTCAACATCCCCGGCTCCTGGCTCTGCGGGAAACTCGGCAGCGTCATCCGGCCGGAGGTGGCGCTGGGCGCCATCTATCTCGCCCGCAGCGTCGCCATCGCGCTCTTCGCCGCCCTGCCGGTGACGGAGTGGGGCACGCTGCTCTTCGCGGCGGTGCTCGGCTCGATCTGGCTCGGCTCCGTGCCGCTGACGGCGGCTGCCATCGCGCGGCGCTTCGGCACGGCGGATCTCGGCGCGCTCTACGGCGTGTGCTTCTTCAGCCATCAGATCGGCGGCTTCCTCGGCGTGGGCGCGGCGGCGGTGCTGGTGGCGCAGACCGGCAGCTACGCTGCCTTCTGGCCGGTCATGGTGCTCGTCGGGCTCGGCGCCGTGCTGGCGAACTGGGCCACCCGCGGGCCGATCCGCGCGGCGGCGCTGCCGGCCTGACGCCGCCTCGGGGATGCCGGCGGCGCCGGCACCCCCTTCCGGTCAGGTCCTGACGAGCGGGCAGCCGCCCTCCGACATCGGGCGGAAGGCCTCCTCCGCGGGCGTGGTGCCGACGAGCTTGTAGTAGTCCCCTGGTGCGGTCTGCTCGGACGGGCTCTTCACCTCGAACAGGTAGGAGGGGTGGATCTTGCGCCCGTCCATCCGGATCTGGCCGGGCCCGAAGGCGTCGTCGTCGGTCGGCATGGCCTTCATCCGCTCCACCGTCACGCGGCCGGAGAGCTTCGCCTCCGCCACCCCCATGGAGGCGACGGCCTTGAGGTAGTGCAGCGCGCCCGCGTAGCAGCCGGCCTGGATCATGCCCATGGGGATGCCGCCCGGCAGCTTCGGCCGCACGCGGGCGGTGAAGGCGCGGGTGCGGTCGTTGAGGTTCCAGTAGAAGGACTCCGTCAGCAGCAGCCCCTGCGCCGTCTCGAGCCCCAGCGCGTGCACGTCGGCGATGGCCATGAGCAGCGTCGCGAGCTTCGCCTGGCGCGTGAGGCCGAATTCCCGCGCCTGCTTCACGCAGTTCACCGTGTCCGTGCCCGCATTCGCCAAGCCGAGCACCTTCGCCCGGCTGGCGC
The DNA here is from genome assembly GCF_000711725.1 of Roseomonas aerilata DSM 19363. Taxonomy (GTDB): domain Bacteria; phylum Pseudomonadota; class Alphaproteobacteria; order Acetobacterales; family Acetobacteraceae; genus Roseomonas; species Roseomonas aerilata. The sequence goes on from NZ_JONP01000022.1 coordinate 11,871, forward strand.
GGGCCTGCACGAGGAAGGAGGAGAAGTCGGTCGTCTGCGGGAAGGGGTAGCGCACGCCGCCGAGCACCTTCCCGCCCGCGCCCTCGACGAAGGCGGAGGTGTCGCGCTGCAGCGCGTGGCCGAAGGCGTAGTCGGCGGTGATGAAGAACCAGGTATCCCCGCCCGCGCGGGTGAGGGCGGCGCCGGTGGACTTGGCGAGCATCCAGGTGTCGTAGGTCCAGTGCACCGTGTTGGGCGAGCACTGCGCGCCCGTCAGCTCCACGACGGCGCCGCCGGAATTGACGAAGACCTTGTCCTTCTCCCGTGCCGCCGCGGCGACAGCCAGCGCGACCGAGGAGGTCGGCACGTCGAGGATCATGTCCACGCCCTCGGTGTCGTACCATTGCCGCGCGATGCCGCTGCCGACATCCGGCCGGTTCTGGTGGTCGGCCTGCAGCACCTCGACGGCGATGCCGGGATTGGCGGCCATGAACTCCTCGGCGGCCTGGCGCGCGCAGGCGACGGAGCCGGGGCCGGTCGGGTCGCGATAGGGGCCGGACATGTCCGTCAGCACGCCGATGCGGATGGGCCGCGCGCCTCGGGGCTGGGCCGCCGCCTGCCGTGACGCCGGGATGGCGGAAAGGCCCGCCGCCCCCATTCCTGCCGCGCCGAGAAGGCTGCGCCTCGCGATGCCTGTCATGGTTCCGTTCCTCCCTTTGCGGTGCCGCCTCGTGCCGGGCGGCTGCCGCTGTTGCGCCCTATGCCGTCATCGCCGGCGGCAATTCGCCCGCCCGCAGCATCTCGCGGATGCGCGCCTTCTGGAGCTTGCCCGTCGCGGTGTGGGGAAGTTCCTCGACCACCACCATGGCGTCGGGGATGCACCATCTCGGGATCTTACCCTCGTAGAAGGCGGCCATCTCCTGGCAGGTGACGAACATGCCGTCATGCAGCACGAGCACCAACAGCGGGCGCTCGCCCCAGCGCTCGTCGGGGCGGGCGACGACGGCGGCCTCGCGCACCGCCGGATGGGCGAGGGCGATGTTCTCCAGCTCGATGCTGCCGATCCACTCGCCGCCGGATTTCACGACATCCTTCGTGCGGTCCACCACCTGCACGTAGCCGTCGGCGTCGATCGTCACGACGTCGCCCGTCTCGAACCAGCCGGGATGGGCGAAGGCGGGCGCATCCGGCTGGCGGTAGTAGCCGGCCGCGACCCAGGGGCCGCGCACGAGAAGGCTGCCACGGGCGGTGCCGTCATGCGGGACGTCACGGCCCTGTCCGTCCACCATCCGCAGCTCGACGCCGAAGAGCGGCCGCCCCTGCTTCGCCGACAACTCGGCCTGGCGTTCCTCCGGCAGGTTCCCATGCTTTGCCTTGGGCGTGCTCGCGACGCCGAGCGGGCTCGTCTCGGTCATGCCCCAGGCATGCACCACGCCGACGCCCAGTGCACGGAAGCGCTCGATCATGACGGGTGGGCAGGCGGAGCCGCCGATGACCACGCGCTGCAATCCGTGGAAGGACCGCCCGTTGTCCCGCATCCAGTCGAGCAGCGCCATCCAGACCGTCGGAACGCCGGCGGTGAAGGTGACGCCCTCCTCCTCGATCAGCGCGTGCAGGCTGGCGCCGTCGAGCTTCGGGCCGGGCAGGACGAGCTTCGCGCCCACCATCGGCGCGGCATAGGGCAGGCCCCAGGCATTGACGTGGAACATGGGCACCACCGGCATCGCCACGCTGCGCGCCGAGAGCGCGAAGACATCCGGCACGCAGACGGCCATGGCGTGCAGCACGGAGGATCGATGGCTGTAGAGCACGCCCTTCGGCTCGCCCGTGGTGCCGGAGGTGTAGCAGAGCGAGCAGGCCTCCCGCTCGTCCAGCTCGGGCCACGCGAAGCCCTCCGGCGCAGCCTCGATCAGTTCCTCGTAGCAGAGAAGGCTGGGAAGCGATGACGAGGCCGGCATGCCCACCCGGTCCGTCATCACGACCACGGTGGGAAGCCGCTCGAGGCGGTCCGCGATCCCCTCCAGCAGGCCGACGAAGCCGGGATCGACGAAGAGCGCGGCATCGCCGGCATGCCCGATGATGTAGGCGACCTGCTCGGGGAAGAGCCGCGGGTTGATCGTGTGGCAGACCATGCCGGCGCCGCCGACGGCGTAGTAGAGCTCGAGATGCCGGTGCCCGTTCCAGGCGAGGGTTCCCACCCGGTCGCCCGGCACGAGGCCGAGGGCGCCGAGCGCCGCCGCAAGCCGCGCGCATCGTCTCCAGGTCTCGGCGTAGTTGGTGCGGTGCAGCGCGCCGTCCGGCAGGCGCGAGACGATTTCCGTGTCGCCATGATACTCGGCCGCGTGCCGGAGTACCGAGGTGGTCAGGAGCGGCACGTCCATCATCATGGCGCGCATGCGTGTTCCTTCCCGGTGCGGGGTTTCTTTCACCCCGTCGTTTCCCTGTACCCGGCAAGTTCCCGCCGGTCCGCTTCCCCTGGGCCGAAATCTCAGCAGCGCCGGATCGAAAGAGCAAGCTCTTTGCGCCCCGCCCCTCGCGGCCCCTGCCCGCGTGCGCTGATCACGTGAGAAGTGCTATGAAAGGGGCTGTGTCGAGGACGTTGCCGTCCCGAGAGGAAGAAGATGACGCTGCGCGGAAAGGCGGGCCTGTTCGTCGTGCTCGCCGGCATCCTGCAGGCCGGGCCGATGGCGGCTGCGCCGCGGGAGCAGAGCGGGGGCACCGTCATCGAGATCGCCCCCCGCGCCGCGCCGAGGGAACCCGCCGACCGCTCCGGCAAGGCACGCCAGACGCAGGCGAAGGTGCTGAACGACCCGGCGCTGGCGAACCTGCCGGCGGTCGGCGTGAGCGGCGTGCTGCCGCAGGGTACGACCGCACGCGTGCAGAACCTCGAGAACGGGCGCTCGACCTTCATCCAGGTCCAGCCTGGAGGCGCCGCCAGCGCCGGGCGGCTGCTCGATATCACCCCGCCCGTCGCGCGCGCCCTGGGTGTCACGGGAGGCAGCGCGCAGGTCCTCGTCGCGCCACTGGCCGTTCCCCAGCCGGACGGCACGATCCGCATCGGGGAGGGAAGCCGCCTCGCGGGAGCGGTGGCGGCACCCGCACTCAGTCAGCGGCCGGAGAATTAGGCGAGGCCGAAAGGCCTTCCCAAGTGTCGGCGCTGGGGATCTCGGGGCGATGGTGCGCGGCGCCGGAACCGGCATGCGAAACCGGCCGCGCCGCCACGGCGCGCATGAAAAAGGCGCGGCCCGCACCGGCGGGGCCGCGCCTCGTACTGGCCTGAGGCTCAGGCGCGCTGCATCGCCGTCTGCAGGAAGGCGATGTGCTCGCGGATGCGGTCGGAGGCGAGGATGGCGATCGCCTTGTCGCTCGCGGTCGAGCCGCTGCTCTCCATGATCGCGTTGTAGACCGAGAGCGCCTCCTGGTGGCCCTGTAGCTGCGCCGTCACGAAGAGGCGGTCGAACTCGGGTCCGTTCGCGGCCTGGAGCTGGCGCAGCATCGCCGCCTTCTCGGCCGGCGGCGGGGGCGGGGGCACAGCCTGACCGACGGCCGCCATCGCCTGCACGATGCCTTGCTGCTCGCTGTTCTCGAAGGTCGCGAAGCGGCGCAGGTCGGGCCGCTGCGCCTTGGTGGTGCCGAGCTGCGCCGTCTGCATGAGGAAGGCGCCGCCCTGCACGGCCGTGGTGCGCAGGGAGACGGGGTCCGTGCTGGACGCCATCTGCCGCGCCGTCATCCCCGGCTCCGCCGAGGCGGCGCAACCCGCGAGCGCGGCCCCGGCGAGGGCCACGCCGAGCGTGCGGCGATTCATTAAGTTCAGTGAATTCATGTTCTTTGCTCCGGTTCGAAGGCTTGGTTGAAGGGTCGGGCAGGCGAGGCCCGCCGGATCAGACGCCCGCCTTCTGGCCCTGCGCCGCGCGCGTCGCGAAGGTGCGCACCGTCGGCTCAAGGTTGTCCGCCACCCACTGCGCCATCCGCTCCTCCTCACGCAGCGACTGCGTGAGCGCGGTCGGAGAGCGCGTGTCGCCGACCATGTCGGCGAAGACAAGGAGCGACTTGTAGGAGGCGATCTCGAAGTGCTCGAAGGCGTAGTTCGCCATGTGGTTCTTCAGCACCTCGTCCTGCATCGGCGCGTGGGCGAGGGCGGCCATGTTGCCCATCAGCCCCGTCACGAAATCCTTGATCGAGGAATTCGATTCGCCCATGGAGCTGAGGATCTCGTCCAGCCGCTCGCGCTGCGCCTCGCTCTCCTTGATGTGCTGGCGAAGGCCTGCCTCCATCTCCGGGTAGTTCTCCAGCCGCTCGACCTGGCGGCTCAGCAGCTCAATGGCCTGCGTCTCGAGCGCGCGGGCATTGACGAGGCCGGTCACGTAGAGGCTCTGGGTGCTTTCCTGCATCGGTGAAGTCCTTGGTTGTTGTTGGTCGTGTCTGTTCGGAACAGCGCGCCGTTCAGGCGGCCTGTTCCATCTCGAGGGCCGCAGGAAGGATCGCAGAGCGCGTCACCTCCGTGAGGAGCCCGTCCTGCGCCTTCTCCTCGTCGAGCGTCTTCGCGAGCAGGTCAGCGATTTCCTTCTCGCCCATCGCCTTGGACAGCTCGACCATCGTCCCGTAGGCGGCGATCTCGTAGTGCTCGATGCGCTGCTGGGCGGCGACGATCACGAGGTCCAGCACCGGCCCCTTCTCGTACTCTTCCAGCTCATGCTGCGCTTCCTCGGCCAGGCCGCGCATCGCCTCGCAGACCTTGCGGCCCGGGCGGGCACCGAGCTTGTCCAGCGCCTGCTCGACACGGTCCCGCTGCTCCTCGGATTGCGCGACATGCGCCTCCAGCCCCTGTTTGAGCTGGGGCTCCGACACCTTGCGCATGGCCCGGCGAAGGGCCTGGATGGCCTGCTTCTCGGCGCTGAAGGCATCCTTCAGCTGGTCCACCATCATCTCGCGCAACTCGGGCATAACCGTGCTCTCCGGAAAGACAGTCCTCGGCGTTCCCGCCGTCGAAACATGCCAACGCCGGTCAGCCCGCCACGGTTGGTCGGGTGCTCGTTCTATCCGTCAAAAAGTTTTGACCGGCCGGATGCTCCGGCCGGGGAGGGATGACCTATCGCTGCGCGAGAAGCCCCCGGAACAAGGGCACGGCGGCGGTCAGTTCCGCCACCGGTACCCTCTCCCGCGGGGTATGCGCGAAGCCGATGTCCCCGGGCCCGAGCACCACGCAGGGCGCCAGCGCGTTCAGCCGCGTCGCGTCCGTGCCGAAGGGCACGGTGCGGGCTGGCCGGCCTGTCGCCGCTGCCGCCGCCGCGACCAGCGGGTGGTCCGCCGGCAGCTCGGGAGGGGAACCGTCCACCACGAATTTCAAGGCGAGTCCCGCCCGCGCTGCTGCCGCCTTCACCGCCTCGATTACCGGCTCGGGCGCGAGGCCGCGGGAGTAGCGGAACTTCATCCGCGCCGTCGCGCGCGCCGCTGTCACGTTCAGCGCCGTGCCGTGGTTGTCGATCACGATGTTGAAGTCGGGGAAGGGCGGTTCGTAGGCCTCGTCCCAGCCCTCGCGGTCCTCACGCAGCCGGTCGTGCAGCGCGCGCATATCCGCGAGGAAGGGGATCAGCGCGAGATTCGCGTTCACGCCCTTGCCGGTGGAGGAATGCGCTTGGCTGCCCGTCGCCACCGCCTCAAAGTTGACGGTGCCGCGGTGCCCGCGGATCGGTGCGAGGCCGGTCGGCTCCGCGACGATGATGCCGCGCAGCGCCGCGCGGCGGGCGAGGTCCGACCCCTCCGCGATGAGGGCTGCGCCGGCCTTCGTGGTCTCCTCGTCGGTCGAGAGCAGCAGCGTCACCGGCACGTCGGCGGGCAGTCCGCGCGCGGCGACGATGCAGGCGGCGACCGGCCCCTTCATGTCGGCCGCGCCCAGGCCGTGCATCATCCCCTCATCGTCCACGCGGCCGGAGAAGGGGTCCTCCTCCCACCCTGTGTCGGGCACCGTGTCCATATGGCCCGAAAGCGCAAGGCCACCCGGCCCGCCGCGATGCGCGACGATGGCGCGCTTGGCCACGCCCGCCGCGTCCTCGTAGTCCAGCCGCTCGACCTCGAAATCGCCGAGCAGCGCCTCGATCCGCTCCGCCACCGGCAGGTTGGTCACGAAGGAGCGGCTGTCGATCCGGATGAGCTCGGCGGCGAGGGCGGCAACGGCTTCGGAATCGGTGCGATCGGTCATGCCCGGGGGTATCCCTTGCGGGCCCCGCCACCGCAAGACAGGTTGCCGCCCGCTTTGTGATGGAGGGATCCCTGGCCGCCTATCTCGACCCCCATAGCGGCCGCACCTGGCCGATCGAAACCCCGCGCTGGTGCGGCGAGGAGGGGCAGCCGCTCCTTCTGACGGATCTGCCGGGCATCGGCCGCGAGGCCATCGACCCCGCCGCCCCCGGCCTCTGGCGCTACGCCGCCGCCTTTCCCTTCCGCCCGCGCGAGCCGATCACGATGGGGGAGGGGCGCACGCCGCTGCTCCCGCGCCGGATCGGCGGCTTCGACGCGCTGCTGAAATGCGAGTGGCTGATGCCCACCGGCTCCTTCAAGGACCGTGGGGCCTCCGTCATGCTCTCCCTGCTACGCGACCAGGGGATCGCGGCGGTGCTGGAGGATTCCTCCGGTAACGGGGGCGCCGCCATCTCGACCTATGCCGCGGCCGGCGGGATGCGCGCGCGCATCCTCGTGCCGGACAGCACCTCCCCCGCCAAGACCGTTCAGTCCCGCGCGGCGGGGGCCGAGATCCAGCTCACCCCAGGAAGCCGCCAGGATTGCGCGGAGGAGGCGCTGCGCCAGGGCCGCGACCCCGCCTCGGGCTTCTTCTACGCGAGCCACAACTGGCACCCCTTCTTCCTCCAGGGGACCAAGACCCTCGCCTACGAGCTGTGGGAGGACCTCGGCTTCCAGGCGCCGGACGCGGTGGTGATCCCCTGTGGCGCCGGCTCCAACGTGCTCGGCTGCGACATCGGCTTCGGGGAGCTGCTGCGCGCCGGTGCCATCGACCGGCTGCCCCGGCTCTACGCCGCCCAGCCCGCGAATTGCGGGCCCATCGCGCGCGAAGCCCTGGGCCTGCCGCCCGCGGCAGCGCGCCCGACCATCGCCGAGGGCACGGCAATCGCCCAGCCGATCCGCCCGCGCGAGGTGCTGGCCGCCCTCCGGCGCAGCGGCGGCGGCGGCGTGCTGCTGGAGGAGGCGGAGATCGCCGAGGCCTCGCTCGCCCTCGCCCGCACCGGCATCTACGTGGAGCCCACCTGTGCCCAGGCGGCGGCGGCGCTCGGCAAGCTGGCCGCATCGGGCACGGTGCGCCCCGGCGAGCGCGTGGCGGTCATCCTCACCGGCACCGGACTCAAGGCGACGCCGCGCTATGCGGAACTCCTCGGGTTGGAAGCGGCCTGACGCCAGCCTGCGGTCCGCGCGACAATGTTGCGCGGACCAGCCAATGAAGCGAAAGTAATGTGAAAAGAATTTCATCTGAATTGTTATGGAAGTGATAGAGCCATGACTTGGCCGCGCGGCCGCTGATCCGCCCGGTCATTTGTCTTGTATCTTTCATCTGCCCTATCTCTCCTCCCGAAACTCAGGGCCGACGCGCAGGGCCCCTGCTGCCCGGGAGGAGCCCCATGATCCGACGCGCCCTATCCTTGCTCTACGTGCAGGTCCTCATCGCCATCGTGCTCGGCGTCGCCGTGGGCGTGATCTGGCCGCAGACGGGCGCGGCGATGCGCCCGCTGGGCGATGGCTTCGTCAAGCTCATCCGCATGATCATCGCCCCGGTGGTCTTCTGCACCATCGTCCACGGCATCGCCTCCGTGCGGGACGCGCGCAGCGTCGGGCGCGTCGGCCTGCGCGCGCTGCTCTACTTCGAGGTCGTCTCCACCTTCGCCCTCTTCATCGGTCTCGCCGTCGCGAAGATCTTCCGCACGGGCGAGGGCTTCAACATCGACCCCAGCCAGATGAACGCGACGGCCATCCAGGGCTTTACCCAGCGCGCCGCGAACGACAGCGTCGCCGCCCACCTGATGGCGATCATCCCCGACACCTTCGTCAGCGCCTTCGCCAACGGCGACCTTCTCCAGGTGCTGCTGCTGGCGGTGCTCACGGGCTTCGCGATCAACGCCCTGCCCGAGCGCCTGCGCGAGCCGATCTCCCACGCCGTGGATTCCCTCAGCGCCATCTTCTTCGGCATCGTCAGCATCGTCGTGAAGGCGGCGCCGGTGGGCGCCTTCGGCGCCATGGCCTTCACCATCGGCGCCTACGGCTTCGGCTCCCTCGCGCGGCTCGCCGAGCTGGTGGCCACCTTCTACCTGACCGCCCTGTTCTTCGTGATCGTGGTGCTGGGCCTCATCGCGCGCTTCTGCGGCTTCTCGATCTTCCGCTTCATCGCCTACATCAAGGAGGAACTGCTAATCGTCCTCGGCACCTCTTCCAGCGAGAGCGTGCTGGCGCAGATCATGCGCAAGATGGAGGCGCTCGGCGCCTCGCCGAAGGTCGTCGGCATCACCGTGCCACTGGGCTACTCCTTCAACCTCGATGGCACGAACATCTACATGACGCTGTCGACGATGTTCCTTGCCTACGCCACCAACACGCACCTCACCTTCGGGCAGGAGATGACGATCCTGCTGGTGGCGATGCTGACCTCCAAGGGCGCCTCCGGCGTCACGGGCGCGGGCTTCATCACGCTCGCCGCCACGCTCTCCGTCATCCCGGACATCCCCATCGCGGCGCTCGCGGTGCTGATCGGCATCGACAAGTTCATGAGCGAGGTCCGCGCGCTGACCAACCTCGTGGGCAACGGCGTCGCCTGCCTCGCCATCTCGCGCTGGGAAGGCGAACTCGACCCGGTGAAGCTGCGCAACGCCATGGGCAGCCAGCCCATCGCCGGCGCCGGGCCGCAGCCGGTGCCGGTGGGGCCGCTTCCGGTGGCGAAGAGCGGGGACTGATACCGTCCCTTGCGGAAGTCCCGATCTGGCCGGTGCGGGTGACTCCAGAGAGGGCGCTGCCCTCTCCGGACCTCGCCCGCCAAGGGCCTGAGGCCCTTGGATCCCCATCCGGCTGTCGCGGATGCGATGATTGAGTGGCGGCTTTTTCTCGATGCCTTCCCTGCCGAGGTAGTCGCCTCGGGTCCATGGCCCGGGGCGCACCGGCCGCAGAGAATCTCAATTCGAAGAAAAAGATGATGGTGAGGGGTCTGGGGAGAGGAAGAATTCATTCTTCCTCTCCCCAGGATTACGAGCGACGTCAGGCCAGGACCTGCCAACCGGCCCCGGCCAGGCTCTCAGGGTTCCTCGCCCCGCTCCGCCGCCGCCCCGCCATAGGCCGGCAGCGACCATCCGCCGCCCAGCGCCGCAGCACGGATGAGGAAGGCCAGCGCCGCGCCGGTGCCGATCGCGACCGTCCGCCCCGCGCCCATTGCCTCCAGTGCCACGAAGCCGCCTGCCCCGAGGGCCGCCGCCGTCGCGTAGATCTCGCGCCGGAGGATGAGGGGGATTTCCCCGCAGACCACATCGCGGATCAGCCCGCCGAAGCTGGCCGTCATCACGCCCATCAGCACGGCGACCCAGGGCGCGGCGCCCGCCCGCAGCGCCGCCTCCGCGCCGAGCACCGCGAAGACCGCCATGCCCGCCGCATCGGCCCAGAGCAGCAGCGCGACCCGCCGCTGCAGGGCGGGCGCCACGAAGAACACCGCCAGGGCGAAGCAGGCCGCGAGGATCGCGAGGTCCGGCCGCCCCAGCCAGGCCACGGGAAGGCCGAGCAGCAGGTCCCGCAGCGCCCCGCCCCCGAAGGCCGTGACCCCCGCGACGAGGAGGAACCCCACCGGGTCCATCCGCTTGCGCGCCGCGGTCAGCGCGCCAGCCGTCGCAAAGGCCGCGGTGCCCACCCAGCCCAGCGCCTCGAGCGCGAGGTCGAAGGGTGCGGCCAAGCCAGCCCTACTCGGCGGGAAGAGGGGAAGGCGCCCGCGCGGCGCGGAGCGCGCCGCCCCGCGCCGTGCCCGCGCAAAAGAGCGAGGCGACCAGCAGGGCCGCGACCGTCGGCATCACCAGCCAGGGGACGCCGTTGTCGAGCATAAGGCCGAAGGGCACCGGCGTCAGCGCACTGCCGAGCGGCAGGCCCGAGGAGATGAAGCCGAAGACCTTCCCCATCTGCCCCGGAGGCGCGGCGTGCTTGACCATCACGTCCCTCGGCGTGCGCGAGGCGCCGAGTGACCCGCCCGCCAACAGCGCCACCAGGGGCAGCACCACGTCCGGCAGCGGCACCAGCCCAATGGCCAGCAGCAGCACGATGGAGAGCACCGTCAGACCGGTCACGAAGGTGAAGTGGCTTGTGTAGCGGTCCGCATACCACCCGCCGACGAGCACCCCGCCCGTGGCGCCCACCACGTAGCCGGTGAGCGTGAGGGAGGAGACCGCCAGCGGCGTCGCCCAGAGCTTGTCCAGCAGGGCGACGAGGAAGGACTGCACGCCAACCCCCGCCATGGCGGAGAGGAGGAAGAAGGCGAAGAACATCAGCATGGTGCGTGACAGCAGCACCTCCCGCCCGAGGGGTGCGCCCGCCTTCTTCACTCGCACCTGGTCCTGCAGGATGCGGGACTGCATGACGATGGCGCCCACCACGGGCACGCCGACCAGCCCGGCCATCAGCAGCGCCGGCCGCCAGCCGAGGCCCATGGTCTGCGTCATCAGCCCGATCGCGAGCGGCGCCGCCGCGAAGCCGAGATTGCCGGTCAGGGTATGCATGGCGAAGGCCCGGCCGATCCGCGTCTCGCTGATGCTGCTGCCGAGGATGGCGTAATCGGCCGGGTGGATCACCGAGTTGCCGATGCCGGACGCGATCGCCAGCGCCAGGATCACCCAGTAGTTCGGCGCGAAGGCCATGGCCGCGATCGACAGGGCCATGAGCAGCGTGCCGCCCACCAAGAAGGGCCGTGCCCCGTGCCGGTCCACAAGGAACCCGATGGGCGTCTGCAGCAGCCCCGTGGTCGCGGACATGAGTGCGATCGAGAGGCCCAGCACCGCGTAGGACACGCCAAACTCCTCCCGCCAGATGGGGAAGAGCGGCGCGAGACAGAGCAAGTAGAAGTGGGAAAGGAAATGCCCGGTCCCGATGAGCCCGATGATCCGCCAGTCCCGGTTGGGCTGGGCGCGGGCGGGGGCAGCGGCGTCGGTCATCCCCCAAAGCTGCGCCCGCGTCCCGAGCCCCGTCAAATGCGCGATTCGCAGACCCGTCAGGCGGCCAGTGGCGCCGCCTGCGGCACGGTCTCGCGGATGGCCGCGACCAGCGGGCCGGCCAGCGGCGCGAGGCGCGCGAGGTCGCCGAAAACCGCCATCTCCGCCACCCCGAGCGGCGGCAGTCCTTCCAGCGGCGCCAGCCCCTCGGGCAGGCCTGAGGCGCCGATGACCGTCGCGCCCAGCCCCGCCTGCGCCGCCGCGGCGACGCCGAGCAGGCTGGGAGAGGTATAGGTGATCTCGAAATCCATCCCAGCACGGGCGAGTGCGGCCAGGGCACGGTCGCGGAACATGCAGCCCGCCGGCAGCATGGCCAGCGGCAGGGGCCTTCCATCGGGCGGCGCCCAGCCGGGAGCGGCGGCCCAGATCACCGGCTCGGTCCAGAGAGGGGCGCCCTCGCTCTCCCCGTCCCGCCGCTTGCCGAGCACGAGGTCGAGCGACCCCGCCTCCATCGCCCGCCGCAACTCGTGGGAGCGCCCGACCTCCACCTCCAGCCGGATGCCGGGATGGGAGCGGGCGAAGCGGGCGAGGAGCGGGGCGAGGTTGCGCGGCACGAAGTGGTCCGCCACCCCCAGCCGCAGGTGCCCGGTGACAGGGGGCGCGACGAGGCGTCGCACCGCTTCCTCGTTCAGGGCCAGCATCCGGCGGGCATAGGCGAGCAGCGTCTCGCCCTGGGGCGTCAGCGCCACGGCGCGGCTGGTCCGCTCCAGCACGCGCTTGCCGAGAAGCTCCTCCAACCGCCGGATCTTGAGCGAGATGGCGGACTGCGTGAGGCCGAGGGCCGGCGCCGCCGCGGTGAAGCCGCCGCGCTCCGCCACCTGCACGAAGCAGCGGAGGAGGTCGAGGTCGAGGTCGGGGACGCGGCCCCTTGAATCACTCATGGGGCGCAAGCTGCGCCGCGCCCCATGAGCCCGTCAACGAAAGCCCGGCCGATCGATGAGCCGGGCTGATGGCTCAGACGTCCTCGTCGAAACCGCCGGCGTCGTCATAGCCAGCCGCATCGTCGTAGCCGCCACCGTTATCGACGCTAGAAGCGTCATTGTAGCTGGCCGCGTCGTTCCCCCAGCCGCCCTGGTCCGACACCGGCGAGGCATCGTTCCCAGCCGAGCCCGGATCGGTCCAGGGCGAGGAGGAGGGCGTGTTCACCGCCTGCTCCCCGAAGCCACCCGCGCCACCGGCATCGGCGGTCGGCGTGGCCCCCGCAGCTGCCGTTGCCGCGTGCGCCCCGCCGCCGGAGAACATGCCCATCATCATGTTGCCCAGCACCATGCCGCCCGCGACGCCGGCCGCGGTGGTCAGCGCCGTCCCGAGGAAGCCGCTGCCGCCGCCGCCCTGCTGCATCATGCCGGGGCTCATCGCGCCCATGGGTGGCTGGATCGGCTGGGGGCGCGGGGTCATCGGTACCTGCTGGGGCCGGCCGCCGCCGAACATGCCGCCGAAGAGCCCGCCGCGGGACCCCTGGGCCTGGGCTTGCGCCTGCCGCTGCGTGTTCTCCAGCTGCCACTCCAGCTCCTGGATGCGGTTCTGGGCCTGCACCAGCGCCGCTTCCTGCACGAAGGCGGTCTGGGTGATGCGGTAGCGCGCCTCCGGGTAGCGGGTGAACAGGTCAGCGATCAGCCGGTCGGCCTCCGGGTCCACCGGCGGCAGGTTCGGCGCCGCCTGGGTGTTCGGGACGCTGCGCGCCCCCCAGGGCCCGGCGGAGGTCGCGGCCGGCTGCGCGGCGGCAGCGCCTGAAACGCGCTCCACGTAGCCGGAGATAATGCGGCGCTCTTCCTCGGTCATGTCCCTCATGGCTCCTTGCGGCGGGCAGTTCCCGCGACGGGCGCGAGATGGCCCGGCGGGGGAAACCTTTCAAGATGTTAATCTAAGCCCCGGCGGGAATCCGGTTCGGCAGGCCGAGCGGCCCCCACTCGATGACCGGGCAGCGGTCCATGACGATCGTCACCCCCGCCGCCCGCGCCCGCTCCGCCGCCGCGTCGTCCCAGACGCCAAGTTGCAGCCAGACCGACTTGGCGCCCAGCCGGATGGCCTCGTCCACCACGGCGCCCGCGTCCTCGCTGCGGCGGAAGACATCCACCATGTCGAGCGGCGCCGCGTCCTCGAGGGAGGCGACGGACTGCATCCCGTGCACGCTCCGCCCGCCGAGGGCCGGGTTCACGGGGATGGCGGTGTAGCCGCGCCCGAGCAGGAAGCTGAAAACGCCATTCGAAGGCCGCCCCGGCTTGTCGGAAGCCCCGACCACCGCGATTCGCCGCGTCCTCAGCAAGAGGTCGCGCACCTGGTCGTTGCTCAAGCCGTCCCGTGCCATGCCGTGCCTCCTCGATTCCGGCAGGGGCAGTTGGGGCGGCGGGAGCACGGTTCCAATGGGCCGTTTCAATGCGGCAGCAATCCGGCGGCCTCTGCCTTCCGCGGGCCACGTGGCGCCGCTACACCGATGGCCCATGCCCAGCCCCCGCTCCCCGGCCACCGCCTCCGTCCGCGCGCCCGTCTCACGCCCGATCCCCGCCCTCGCGGCCGCGCTGGCCCTGGCCACGCTGGCGACGATCCTTCTCTGGTGGTTCCCCAACCGCCAGCAGGCCGCCGACGTGCCGATGCAGTCGGCGCGCTTCAACAGCGTCTCCTTCGCCCCCTTCCGCGACGGCCAGAGCCCTCTGCGCGACATCTTCCCCACTGCCGCGCAGGTGGAGGAGGACATCGCCCTCATCGCCCCGCGGGTGCGCGCCATCCGCAGCTACGCGAGCATCGAGGGCAGCTACGAGGTGGCCGAGATCGCGGGGCGACACGGGCTGAAGATGTGGAAGGGCGCCTGGCTCGGCCGCGATCTCCGCCAGAACGGTCGCGAGATCGACGCCCTGATCGCGACGGCCAATCGCCACCCCGATGTCGTGGAGCGCGTGGTGGTCGGCAACGAGGTGCTGCTGCGCCGCGACCTGCCGGTGGAGGAGCTGGCCCGCCAGCTCGACCGCGTGAAGGCCGCCGTCCGCCAGCCCGTCACCTATGCCGATGTCTGGGAATTCTGGGCCCAGTTCCCCGAACTCGCTGAGCACGTGGACATCATCACCATCCACATCCTGCCGTACTGGGAGGACGAGCCGCTGGGCGTGGACCGCGCCATGGCCCACACGCGGGACGTCTATCGCCGGATGAAGGCGATGTTCCCGGGCAAGCCCATCGCCATCGGCGAGATCGGCTGGCCAAGCGCCGGCCGCTGGCGGGAGGCCGCCGTGCCGTCGCGCGTGGAGCAGGCGGTCTTTATGCGCCGCTTCATCCAGCTCTCCCAGGAGGAGGGCTTCGACTACAACTTCATCGAGGCCTTCGACCAGGTTTGGAAATACCGCAACGAGGGCACGGTCGGCGCTGCCTGGGGCCTCTGGACTGCCGACCGCCAGCCGAAATTCGACCTATCCGGCCCCGTGCGGGAGAACCCCTGGTGGGCCTGGTACGCCGCCGCCGCACTGGCGCTCTCGGGCGCGATGTTCGCCGCCACCGCCCGCCTCTGGCCCCGCGCCCCGGCCTGGCCGCTCGCGGTGCTGGCGACGGCCCTCGGCAACGCCCTCGCCTATGCCTTCTGCGGCGGCTGGCCCTATGCCTTCGACGAGCACCTGAAGCTCGCGGCCATCGTGAACCTCCTTGGGCAGTCGCTCCTCGCGGTGCTGCTGCTCCGCCGCGCCGGCGCCCGGCTCTCGGGCGACCCGGTGGAGCCCACCCGCAACGGTGCCCAGGCGAGCGCCAACGTCCGCGCCCTCTTCCGCGGCCGGATGTGGTTTCGGGACTGGCGGGCCTTTGCCTTCGAGGACTTGCTCTTCCTCTTCACTTTCACCGCGGCGCTGCTGCAACTGATGCTGCTCTTCGACCCGCGCTACCGCGACTTCCCCTTCCCGACCTTCGCGGTGCCCCTGGTGGCGATCATCGCCCGCGCCCTGCTACGCGACCTGCCGCGCCGGGGCGGCGGCTGGGCGGAATGGGTGGCGGGCGGCACGCTGCTGGCCTGCGCCGTCGCGAGTGCCGTGATGGAGGGGCCCCATAACCTCCAGGCCTTGGGCTGGAGCGCCTGCGCCATCGGGCTGGCCGTGCCGCCCCTGCTCCGCGTCGGGCCCGCCGCGCGGGCGGGCTGACACCTGGGGAACCGGGAAGGCGAGGGGCCGCGCAACGGAGGCCACGGGCGCGGCGTTCTGATCAGCGTCGCCGGGCGGGCGGCCTCTTGACCACCCCCGAAATCAGCCAGGAAGGCGATCCCCCATGGGCCTCTTCTCCAAGCCGATCAAAACCCTGGACGATCTCTTCGTCCACACCCTCCAGGACATCTACTACGCCGAGAATCGCATCACGAAGGCGCTGCCGAAGATGATCGACAAGGCAACGGACCCGCAGCTCCGCCAGGGCTTCGAGCTGCACCTGCAGGAGACGCGCAACCAGATCGTCCGCCTGGAGAAGGTCTTCCAAATGCACGGCCAGCCCGTGAAGGGCGTCACCTGCGCCGCCATGGACGGCATCCTCGAGGAAGCCGAGGAGATCATGGGCGACGTGGCCGACAAGGAGGTGCTCGACGCCGCCATGCTCGCCGCCGCCCAGGCGGTGGAGCACTACGAGATCACCCGCTACGGCACCCTGGTCGCCTTCGCCCGCCAGCTCGGCCGCGCCGACTGCGCCGCGGTTCTCGAGGAGAACCTCGAGGAGGAGAAGGCGACCGACAAGAAACTGACCGCTCTCGCCGAGAGCAAGGTCAACCGAATGGCTGCCTGAGCGTTTCAGGATCTGCCTAGGATCCACCAGGGCGGGAGGCCGGCCGGAAGTCCATTGCGGACGGAAGGCCGGCTTTTCCCTGCCCCGCCTTCAGGAAAGCCCGGCCAGCCGCGCCGCCAGCGCTGCGGCATCTCCCTCCACGCGCAAGGTCTTTTCCCGCGACGTGGAGCCCTGTGCGACAATGATCCGGGATGGTGCCACCGCGAGCGCCTCCGCAACCAGGGCGCAGACCGCCCGGTTCGCGCGCCCGTCCTCCGGCGCCTCGTTTACCGAGACTTTCAGCCGCGGTCCGTCCACCCCTTCGGCGATTCCGCCCAGCCCGGCCCGTCTGGCACGCGGCTGAGTTTTAACCCGTAGCTCGACCCCGCCTTCCACGGCACGCCACGGAAGGTCGTGCTTCGGGATCACCCTCGGCGGGCCGTCCGTGAGGAGGGCACCTGCGCACGGGCATTCGCCTCCACCCAGGCCCAGGCGCCGAGCGCGACCCCGATCATCCCCCAGGTGGCGTTGAAGTTCAGTACCGCGATCACGCCCAGGGCCACGGCTGCGGCGCGCACCGCGAGCGGCGCCCCGAGGAAGGCCCAGAAGCCCAGCAGCATCGCCCCTGCGCCCCAGAGCTGCCAGTGCTGCAGCCAGAGCAGCGCCGCCCGCGGCCGGCAGGCGAGCGGCGCCCCGGCGAGGTCGAGGCAGATCGCCCCCCAGGCCCGCGGCTCCACGTAAACGTGGCGATAGGCGGTCATCAACCCGATGGCGGCGGCCACGGAGAGAAGCGCCCAGAGATCGCGTCTGGAGAAGGTCATGCCACGGAGATCGCGCAGCGCGGCGCGCGGTGCAAGCGGCATCATTGGGGCAGGCCCGCCACCATCCCGCGCGATTCCCGCACGGGGGCGCGACGCGGGGCGGGAACCTTGAACCCCGTGCCGGGCACGCGACCTGAAGGGCCATGAAACTCCCCTTTCTCGACCGTACCCCGCGCGTGGCCGTCGTCCGGCTGCAGGGCCTGATCGCCCCCCGCGCCAACGGCTTCGCCGGGCCCACCCTCTCCGCCGCCGCGCTCGATCCGGTGCTGGAGCGCGCCTTCGGGTTGAAGCACCTCGCGGGCGTCGTGCTCGCCATCAACTCCCCCGGCGGCTCCCCCGCCCAGTCCTCGCTCATCGCCGCCCGCATCCGGCAACTGGCGGGAGAGAAGGGCGTGCCCGTCATCGCCTGCGTAGAGGACGCGGCGGCCTCCGGCGGCTACTGGCTGGCCTGCGCGGCCGATGAGATCGTGGCCGATCCTACCTCCATCATCGGCTCCATCGGCGTCATCTCCTCCGGCTTCGGCTTCGAGGAGGCGATCACGCGCCTGGGCATCGAGCGCCGGCTGGTTACCGCCGGCGAGGACAAGTCCTTCCTCGATCCCTTCCGCCCCACCGACCCCGCCCAGCAGGAACGCCTGCGCGACCTCATGGCCGGTCTGCACCGCGAGTTCATCGACTGGGTCGAGTCCCGCCGCGGCCCCCGGCTGAGGCGCGAGGGCGAGCCCCTGTTCAGCGGCCGCTTCTGGACGGGCCGACGCGCCCTGGAACTCGGCCTGGTGGATCGCCTCGGCGACCTCCGCGGGGAGGTGGAGCGCCGCTTCGGCAAGGAGGCGAAGATCGTTCCCCTCGGCGCCCGCCGCCCTCGGCTCCCCTGGCGTCTGCTCTCGGGCGCGGCGCTTGGCTCAGCCTGGACGCCGGAGGCCGTGGCTGAAGGGGCGCTCTCGGCCATCGAGGCGCGTGGGGCCTGGAACCGGCTTGGGCTCTGAGCCCTTCTGAGGGGCCGACGCCCGTGACTCCGGGGAGAGAAAGAAGGAATTCTTCCTCTCCCCGGACCCCTCACCATCATCTTTTTCTGTGAGTCAGAATGTCTTGGGCTCCGGTGCGCCTCGGGGCGTGGACCCGAGGCGACTGCTCTAACAGGAAGGGCACGAGGAGAGCGCCGGCCTCAATCGCCGCATCCGCGACAGCCGGAGGGGGATCCAAGGGCCTCAGGCCCTTGGCGGGTGAGGTCTGGAGAGGGCAGGGCCCTCTCCAGGGGGCGCGGGGTGCAGACCCCACCAGAACGGAATGACCTGGTCGCCCTATCGTGCGCCCGGGGCTTCCTTGCCGGGCGCGGGGAGCCGCCCCTATACCGGCCGCGCCATGACCAGCCCCATCCTCGCCGCGGGCGAGACCCGGAACCCTGCCGGCGAGACCCGGCCGCTTCCCTTCCAGGACATGATCCTGGCGCTGCACGCCTTCTGGTCCCGCCAGGGCTGCGCCATCCTGCAGCCCTATGACATGGAGATGGGGGCTGGCACCTTCCACCCGGCCACCACGCTGCGCGCTCTAGGGCCGAAGCCCTGGCGGGCCGCTTATGTGCAGCCGAGCCGCCGGCCGTCGGACGGGCGCTACGGCAACAACCCCAATCGACTGGGCGCCTATTACCAGTACCAGGTCATCATGAAGCCGAGTCCGCCCGATCCGCAGTCCCTGCTGATCGAGAGCTACCGCGCCATCGGCATCGACCCGATGCTGCACGACATCCGCTTCGTGGAGGACGACTGGGAGAGCCCCACCCTCGGCGCCTGGGGCCTGGGCTGGGAGGTCTGGTGCGACGGGATGGAGGTGACGCAGTTCACCTATTTCCAGCAGGTCGGCGGCATCTCCTGCGCGGTTCCCTCCTGCGAGCTGACCTACGGGCTGGAGCGCCTGGCGATGTACATCCAGGGCGTCGAGAATGTGTACGACCTCGCCTTCAACTCGGCTGGCCTGACCTATGGCGACGTGTTCCTGCGGAACGAGCGTGAATTCTCCGCCTACTCCTTCGAGCACGCGAACGTGCCCGTGCTGTTCCGCCACTTCGCGGAGGCGGAGGAGGAGTGCAACGCCCTCTGCGACGCGGGCCTGCCGCTGCCGGCCTATGATCAGTGCATCAAGGCCAGCCACAGCTTCAACCTGCTGGACGCCCGCGGCGCCATCAGCGTGACGGAGCGCGCGGCCTATATCGGCCGCGTGCGGGCACTGGCAAAGCGCTGCTGCGAAGGCTGGCTGGCGGGGGAGGCCGCCTGATGGCCGAGCTCCTGCTCGAACTCCTCTCCGAGGAGATTCCCGCCCGCATGCAGGCCCGCGCGGCCGAGGACCTCGCGCGGCTGCTGCCGGAGGCGCTGAAGCCCGCCGGGCTGGCGCTGGAGGCTCCGCGTACCCTGCACGGCCCGCGCCGCATCGCGCTCGTCGCGGGGTTGCCCGCCGCGACGCCGGCCAGCGAGCGCGAGGAGAAGGGCCCCCGCCTCGGCGCCCCTGAAGCCGCGCTTGGCGGCTTCGCCCGCAAGCACGCGCTGCCCGAAGCTGCCGTTGCCGCCATGCGCTCGGCGACCGGAGCAGCGGATGCGCCAGTCTATGAGGCGGAGGGGCTGACCATCCTCGCCCGCCCCGAGAAGTCCGGCGCCTCCTTCCTCCTGCGGCTGAGGAACCCCGCGCGGCCGAGCGCCGAGGTGCTGGCCGAGGCCATCCCCGCCCTCATCCGCCGCTTTCCCTGGCCGAAGTCGATGCGCTGGGGCACCTCGGACCTCATCTGGGTCCGCCCCCTCCAGCGCATCCTCTGCCTGCTCGACGGCGCCGTGGTGCCGCTGTCGCTCGCCGAGGGCGACGATGCCGCGCACGGCCTGCGCTCGGCGGATCTGACCGAAGGCCACCGCATCCAGTCCCCCGGCGCCTTCCCCGTCGCCTCCGCCGCGGAATACGAGGCGGGCCTGCGGGAGCGTTCCGTCATTCCCGACGCTGCCGAGCGCGAGCGGATGATCGAGGCGGGCCTCGCCGCCCTGGCTGAGGCCGAGGGGCTTGAGGTGGTGCCCGACCGCGGGTTGCTGGCCGAGGTCGCGGGCCTGGTCGAATGGCCCGTGCCCCTGCTCGGCCGTATCGACGACGCCTTCATGGATCTGCCGCCCGAGCTGATGCGGACGACCATGCGGGTGAACCAGCGCTACTTCGCCCTTCGTCATAAGGACGGCCGCCCCGCCGCCCGCTTCGCCCTCGTCGCCAACATCGCGGCGCATGACGGCGGCGCGGCGATCGTCGGCGGCAACGAGCGGGTGCTGCGCGCCCGCCTCTCCGACGCGCGCTTCTTCTGGGACCTGGATCTCAAGCAGCCGCTCGAGTCCTTCCTGCCGAAGCTCGACGCCGCCGTCTTCCATGCCAAGCTCGGCACCCAGGGCGACCGGGTCCGGCGGCTGGAGCGGCTGGCGCGGCACATCGCGCCGATGGTGGGCGCCGAGCCCGACCTCGCCGCCCTCGCCGCGCGCCTGGCCAAGGCCGACCTCGCCTCCGGCATGGTGGGCGAATTCCCGGAACTGCAGGGCGTGATGGGCCGCTACTACGCCCTGCACGCTGGCGAGGACCCGCGCGTGGCCGAGGCCATCGGCGCACATTACCGGCCGCTGGGACCGGGAGATGCCGTGCCGTCCGAGCCGGTGGCGGTGGCGGTCGCGCTGGCGGACAAGCTCGACCAGCTCGCCGGCTTCTTCGCGGCCGACGAGCGCCCGACCGGCTCCGGCGACCCGTACGCGCTGCGCCGGGCCGCGCTCGGCGTGATCCGCATCGTCCGCGAGAACCGCCTGCGCCTGCCGCTGGCCGATGCGGTCGCCGAGGCCTTCTTCGGCTACCCCATGGCACAGGGCAGCACTGCCACGCCGGAGTTCGGCATGGCAGTGGCCGCGGAGCGGATGAATGCCGGCTGGAAGCCGCCCGCCGATTCATCGCACCCGCCCATGGTCGCGGCCTTCGCGCAGGGCGTGGTGGAGTTCCTCGCCGAGCGCCTGCGTGTTCAGATGCGGGCCGAGGGGCTGCGTCACGACCTCGTGGCCGCCGCCTTCGGCACCTCGGGCGACGACGACCTGAACCGGCTGCTCGCCCGCGCGGACGCGCTGCGCGACTTCCTCTCCACGCCCGAGGGAACCGACCTGCTCGCCGCCTATCGCCGGGCGGCGAACATCCTGCGGATCGAGGAGAAGAAGGACGGACGGAGCTACGCCGCCGCCATCATCCCCGACCTCCTCCGCGCGCCCGAGGAGATCGCCCTCGCCGCCGCGCTTGAGGCCGCGCGGCCAGCGGTGGGCGCCGCGCTCGGGCGCGAGGACTTCGAGGGCGCGATGGCAGCCCTGGCGCCTTTGCGGGCCCCGGTCGATGCCTTTTTTGATCGGGTAACCGTTAACGACCCGGATAGGGCTCTGCGCGAGAACCGGCTAGGATTGCTGGCGATGCTGCGCGGGGCCATGGACGAGCTCGCCGACATCGCGCGCATCGAGGCTTGAAGGAACAGGTCATGACAAGCTGGGTCTACGGCTTCGGAGCCGGCCGGAACGACGGCCGCGCGGACATGCGGAACCTGCTGGGCGGCAAGGGCGCCAACCTCGCGGAAATGGCCTCGATCGGCCTTCCCGTGCCCCCCGGCTTCACCATCACCACCGAGGTCTGCACCTACTTTACCACCAACGGCCAGACCTACCCCGCCGACCTCGCCGGGCAGGTGAAGGAGGCCCTGGCGAGGGTCGAGGCCGCGGTGGGGGCGAAGTTCGGCGATGCGACGAACCCGCTGCTCGTCTCCGTCCGCTCGGGCGCGCGCGTCTCCATGCCCGGCATGATGGACACGGTGCTCAACCTCGGCCTGAACGACGAGACGGTGAAGGGCCTGGCCGCCGCCTCGGGCGATGACCGCTTCGCCTGGGACAGCTACCGCCGCTTCATCCAGATGTACGGCTCCGTAGTGCTGGGTGTGGACCACCACCGCTTCGAGGAGATCATCGAGGAGGCGAAGCTCGCCCGCGGCGTCCACGAGGACACGCAGCTCTCCCCCGAGGACTGGCAGCGCGTGGCCGGCGAGTACAAGGCCATGGTCCGCGAGGTCACCGGCGCCGACTTCCCGATGGACCCGCACGCCCAGCTCTGGGGCGCGATCGGCGCGGTGTTCGGCTCCTGGATGAACCAGCGCGCCATCACCTATCGCCGCCTGCACGACATCCCCGCCACCTGGGGCACGGCCGTGAACGTCCAGGCGATGGTCTTCGGCAACATGGGCGACGACTGCGCGACGGGCGTCTGCTTCACCCGCGACCCCTCCACCGGCGAGAACGTCTTCTACGGCGAGTACCTCATCAACGCCCAGGGCGAGGACGTGGTGGCCGGCATCCGCACGCCCCAGCCGATGAGCGAAGCGCGCGCCAAGCCCGGCGAGCGCAGCATGGAGGCCGTCATGCCGGCCGCCTATGCCGAGCTGGTGGCGGTGCGGGCCACGCTCGAAAAGCACTACGCGGACATGCAGGACATCGAGTTCACGGTCCAGCGCAACAAGCTCTACATGCTGCAAACCCGTAACGGGAAGCGGACCGCCGCTGCCAGCCTCAAGATCGCGGTGGACATGGCGAACGAGGGGCTGATCGACCGCACCGAAGCCGTGCGCCGCGTGAACCCGGGCTCGCTCGACCAGCTTCTGCACCCGACGCTGGACCCGAACGCCAAGCGCACGCTGCTCACCCGCGGCCTTCCGGCCTCTCCGGGTGCCGCGAGCGGCGTGGTGGTCTTTACCGCCGACGAGGCCGAGGCCCGCGCGACCAAAGGCGAGAGCGTCATCCTCGTGCGCATCGAGACCTCGCCCGAGGACATCCACGGCATGCACGCGGCCCGCGGCATCCTCACCACCCGCGGCGGCATGACCAGCCACGCGGCGGTGGTGGCCCGCGGCATGGGCCGGCCCTGCGTGGCCGGCGCCGGCGGCGTGGTGGTGGACTACTCCTCCCAGATCCTGGCCGCCGGCGGCGTGCAGGTGCGGGCGGGCGAGACCATCACCCTCGACGGCGCGACTGGCGAGGTTTTCGCTGGCACCGTCGCCATGGTGGAGCCGAAGCTCTCCGGCGACTTCGAGACGCTGATGGGCTGGGCCGACGGCGTCCGCCGCCTGAAGGTGCGCGCCAACGCCGAGACGCCGCTCGACGCCGATACTGCCCGCAAGTTCGGCGCGGAGGGCATCGGCCTCTGCCGCACCGAGCACATGTTCTTCGATCCCTCTCGCATTTCCGCCGTGCGGCAGATGATCATGAGCGAGACCGAGGGCGGGCGCCGCGACGCGCTGGCCAAGCTGCTGCCCTTCCAGCGCGATGACTTCGTCTCCCTGTTCCGCATCATGGCCGGCCTGCCGGTCACCATCCGGCTCCTCGATCCGCCGCTGCACGAATTCCTCCCCCACAAGGAGGAGGAATTGGCGGAGGTGGCGGCCAGCCTCGGCGCGGACCTCGCGACCATGAAGCGCCGCGCCGCCGACCTCTCGGAGGCCAACCCCATGCTCGGCCACCGCGGCTGCCGCCTGGCGATGACCTACCCGGAGATTGCGGAAATGCAGGCCCGCGCCATCTTCGAGGCGGCGATCATCGTCGCCAAGGAGGCCGGCTTGGCCCCGGTGCCGGAGATCATGGTGCCGCTGGTCGCCACCAAGCGGGAGCTGGAGATCAGCCACGAGCAGATCGACAAGGTCGCCCGCGAGGTCTTCGCCGAGGCGGGCATGACGATCGAGTACTTCGTCGGCACCATGATCGAGCTGCCCCGCGCGGCCCTTCTGGCCGACAAGATCGCGGAGACTGCCGACTTCTTCTCCTTCGGCACCAACGACCTCACCCAGACCACCTTCGGCCTGTCGCGCGACGACGCCGGCAAGTTCCTGCCCTTCTACGTGGAGAAGGGTATCCTGCCGAAGGACCCCTTCGTCTCCATCGACGTGGACGGCGTGGGCGCCCTCGTGCAGATCGCGACCGACAAGGGGCGGGCCACCAAGCCCGGCCTGAAGCTCGGCATCTGCGGCGAGCACGGCGGCGACCCGGCATCCATTCAGTTCTGCGAGACGGTGGGGCTCGACTACGTCTCCTGCTCGCCCTACCGCGTACCGGTGGCGCGGCTGGCGGCGGCACAGGCGGCGCTGGCCAATGCCTCGGCGCCGGCCATGGCTGACCGGACGGCCTGAGGGCGGTGTTGGTGACTCCGGGGAGAGGAAGAAGGAATTCTTCCTCTCCCCGGACCCCTCACCATCATCTTTTTCTTCGAGTCTGCATCACTGAACGGCCGGTGCGCCTCGGGTCTTGGACCCGAGGCGACTGCACGCACAGGAAAGGCACCAGAAGAAGCAAGGGCCTCCATCATCGCATCCGCGACAGTCAGATGGGGATCCAAGGGCCTCAGGCCCTTGGCGGGTGAGGTCCGGAGAGGGCAGAGCCCTCTCCAGGGCCGCAAGCACGGTTCCTAAACCGCGACCTCTACCAGCACCGGCACATGATCACTCGTCTGGACCCAGTCCCGCGCGTCCTTCAGCACCGCGTGGCGCTTCAGGCCCGGCGCGAGGTCCTGGCTGACCCAGACATGGTCCAACCGTCGCCCGCGATTTGCCGCGCGCCAGTCCTTCGCGCGATAGGACCACCACGTGTAGAGCTTCTCCTCCGCCGGCACGAAGTGGCGGAGGGCGTCGTACCAGTTGCCCGCCTCCTGCCAGCGGGTGATGGCCTCCACCTCGACGGGCGTGTGCGAGACGACGCCGGCCATCTGCTTGTGGCTCCAGACGTCGTGCTCCATCGGGGCAATGTTCAGGTCGCCGACGAGCACGGCGCGCCGGGCTTGCCCGCGCCCGGCGGTCCAGGCGGTCACCTCCGCCACGAAGTCCAGCTTATGGGCGAACTTCGGATTCACAGCCGGGTCGGGCACGTCCCCGCCGGCGGGGACGTAGAAGTTGTGCACCTCCACCGGCCCGCCCGGCAGGTCCACGGAAACGCCGAGGTGCCGGCAGTCGCCCTTGCCGCACCAGTCCTGCCCGTCCGGTAGAACCGTCAGCGGATGGCGGGAGAGGACCGCGACGCCGTTGTAGCCCTTCATGCCCGTGATGACGCGGTGTTCGTAGCCGAGCGCGGCCGCGGCCTCGTGCGGGAAGTGCTCGTCCGGCGTCTTCGTCTCCTGCAGGCAGAGGACGTCGGGGTCGAGCGCCTCCACGACACCGGCGAGGAGCGGCGCGCGGAGGCGGACGGAGTTGATGTTCCAGGTGGCCACGCGCAGCGGCGCGGCCACCGAGGAGAGTGCCGCCATCAGACGATGCGGGTCGTGACCGTTCCGACGCCCTCGATCACGCCCTCGAGCAGGTCGCCCCGCTGCACGGCGGCCACGTTCTCCGGCGTGCCGGTCATGATAAGGTCGCCCGGCTCGAGCTTCACGAGGCGGGAGAGGTTCGCGATCACCTCCGGCACGGCCCAGATCATCTTCGAGAGATCGGAGGTCTGGCGAACCTGGCCGTTCACCTTCAGCTCGATCAGGCCCTTGCCGGGATCGATGGAGCCGGCCGGCACCAGCTCGCCGAGCGGGGCAGAGTGGTCGAAGGCCTTGCCCATGTCCCAGGGACGACCGGTCTTCTTGGCCGCGTTCTGAATGTCGCGGCGGGTCATGTCGAGGCCGGCGCAGTAGCCCCAGACATGGTTCAGCGCGTCCGCTTCCTGGATGTCGCTGCCGCTCACGCCGATGGCGACGACGAGCTCCATCTCGTGATGCAGGTCCTTCGTCTCGGTCGGATAGGGCATGTCGGCGCCGTTGATGACGATCGAGTCAGCGGGCTTCGTGAAGTAGAAGGGCGGCTCGCGGTCGGGGTCGCTGCCCATCTCGCGCGCGTGCTCGGCATAGTTGCGGCCGACGCAGAAGATGCGGCGCACCGGGAAGAGGCCGCCGCCGCGCACGGGCAGAGCCGCGATCGCGGGTGGGGCAATGACGTAGTCGGCCATGGGCAGGGGGTCCGATCCGGTTCAGGGAGCGCCCGAGGGTATAGGCCGGCAGGAAGGAGCCGAACAGCCGAGCCCATCGGGAGAGTGCCGGATCCTGCGCCGCAAAAAAGTGGCGCCCGGTAAGGGGGGTCACCGGGCGCCGTACGCTACTTTCCGATCGGATTACCTTATTGGTCGGGTGAGCCGGCAGGGGAGGCCGGCCACCACTGGCTCGTCACCAGCGGTGCAACATTACCAATATCCACAGGTGGAATGCAAAGCGGACTCCCCCCGCTGCGATCACAGCAGCGTGAGCCTCCTGAATTTCCAGCAGCGAATACGGCCAGAATCGTAATTATTCCGCTGCTACAGACATAGAAAACCCGCTCCCGACTCGGCGCCGGGCCGCGAACTGGAGCGCTGCTTCTCCGAATCGATCGAAGATCCGGCGGGAGAGCTGGTCTCGTTCCCAGTCATATTCCGGGTGCCACTGCACGCCCACTGCAAAGCCCGGGGCGCCCTCTATGCTCGCTGCCTCGATCGTGCCGTCCGGCGCCCAGGCCTCAGGTCGCAGGCGCGGCGCTGGCCGGGCCACGCCCTGGTTGTGCAGGGAGTTCACGGGCACGGCCGCCGGATTGTAGGAGAGGCCGTCCCAGAGCTGTGCGAGGCCGCTTTCCGGGGCGACGCGCACGGGGTGGGCCTTGCCGGTCTTCACCCGCGCGAGCGTCTGGTCGCTCGGCGTGGAGTGGTCCATCCGGCCATCGAGATCCTGGATTCGCTGGTCGAGCGAGCCGCCGAGGGCGACATTCAGCTCCTGGAAGCCGCGGCAGATCGCCAGGAGCGGCACGCCCTCCGCCACCGCCGCGCGGATGAGGGGAAGGGTGGTCGCGTCCCGTGCCAGGTCCTCGGGCGTACCCTCCGCGTGGCAGGGGCCGTCGTAGTAGACCGGGCACACATTCGACCGGCTGCCCGTCAGCAACAGTCCATCCAGCCGCGAGAGAAGCTCCCGCGACACCTCCTCGCCCGCGGCGGGAAGCAGCACCGGCATCCCGCCGACCGGGCCGAGCACCACCCGGACGTAGTGATCCGATGCTGCGTGGTTCGGCATCCCGGTGGGGCCGAAAGGCTTGATGCAACAGGAAATGCCAATCAGGGGCCTCATACTGCCTATGTCGCAACGGCAGCATGTCAGTTTCAAGGCAGAAGCGACGTGAGAGTGTCTGATCCGGCCTGCGCGCCATGGCTGTGTCGCGCCGGTCGCACCTGCCGAAGGATCCCCGGTGCTGGACCTGCACCCGTTGAACCCATCCAGGCGGGGCGGCAGCGAGGATGGGAACTCACGCCGGTCGGGTGCCGGCAGGGTCGATCAATTATTGTCGACCGGGCCGGCCTGGAAGCGCGGATCGTTGAAGTCGAAGACGGCACGGTCCAGCCGCACGCCGGTTTCGATGGCAGAGAGGGTGACGCGGGTGGTGCGCCCCTGGCTATCCACCACCAGCCACTGCCGCAACTCCATCGGGCTTTCCGCGAAGACAAGGGTGATGCGCCCCTCCGCCGGGTTCGCGGTGCGGTACACCGTCACCCGCAGGAGGCCGCCCTCGCGCTGCACCCCCGACACCGTCACGTCGCCCGAGAGCACGATCCGCTCCCGCAGGAGGATGCCGAGCGGGGTGGAGCCGACGGGCACGATGGAGGGCTGCCGCAACTCCTTGTCGTAATGCATGAACTGTCCGGCATTGGCGATCAGCAGCAGCGGCTCCGGCGGATCGTAGTCGAAGCGCATGCGCCCGGGCCGCCAGATCAGCGCCGTTCCCTGAGCCGTCGCCCCGTTCTGGGCGATCTGGATGAAGCGGGCGCGCAGCGTGGTCAGCCCGTTGAGATAGGCCTCCGCGCGCTGGATATCCGTGCGGTCCCGAGCCGAGAGCGCTGCGCCTTGGGCAACGGCCGGGCCCGCGGGCGGGAGCAGGGACAGGAGGGGGAGGGCGGCGAGGAGGCGTCTGCGCATCCGGTTCAGATGGCGCGAGAAGGGGGCCGGGGGAAGGGCCGAGGGGAAGCAGGGAAAGGGAAGCGCGTGGGAACACGGTCTGGAACCGGAACGCACGGGCCGCGTTAAGCCAAATGTAAGACTGATCAGTCTTCACTCCCGATATGGACACCATGGCAACCGCTCTCCACCGGTCCTCGAGCAGCGTCGATCTCCCCTGGGCCGCAGCCCAGCACGGGAACGCGCGTCCGGTGGAACCGGCTGCGGGCCTGCCCGTGGCCGTGGTCTGTGTCTCGGTGGGGCCGCAGAATCTGCCGAGGCTGCGCTCCTTCCTTCTCTCGCTTGCCCGCTCCCGCGCGGCGTGCGGCGTGCCAGTGGCACACGGCGCCCTGGCTGTCCTTATCCTCGCATCGCCGGTGGCGGAGGCCCTGGCCCTCGTGGACGGGCTGGTGGCCGATTATCCATTCCCGCTTCGCGTCCAGGCGCCGGCCGATGCGCTTGGCGCCGCCAGTCTGGCCGCCGAATGGGCGGCGGCCCTGGGTGCACCGGACCTTCCCGTGCTGCTGGCGGACGCGGCCGCTCCGGTCGCCCCTCGCTGGGCCTACGAGACACTCTCGGCCCTGCGGGACGGCGCCGACATCGTCTCCGCCCGCACCGGCTTCCTGGGGCGCCTGCTGTTCGGCCCCGGCCAGCCCGTTGCTCTCTCCGGCAAGGCGCGCCGCATGATGGAGGGCCATGCCGGGTCGCGCGCCGATGCCGGCTGGGCCGGGCGCTTCTCCCCCTGGCGCCGCCCCCGGCATTCCGGGCTGCTCTCCGCAAGCCACTAGGCGAATCGCTCCTGCCAGGGCGCAACGCGCCCTGGACAGAATGCCCGCGTCCCCCGAGACTCCGTACCCGAAGGCGGCGAGGTGAGCGGTGCGGGGCAGGATCGGCGACGACCAGGTAGTGGAACTGGCCGAGATGTTCCGGCTGATGAGCGACCCCACGCGGCTCAGCATCATCCTCGCCTGCCTGGACGCCCCCGCCGCGGTGGGAGAGATGGCGGAGCGCATCGGCATCTCCGGCAGCCTCGTCTCTCATCATTTGCGCCTGCTCCGCGCTGCGCGGCTGCTGCAGGCGGACCGGCGCGGCCGCCAGGTCTTCTACGCCGTGATGGACCAGCACGTGCGCTCCATGCTGACCGACATGGTGGACCACGTGACCGAGGACGGGGCAGAGGGGGAGGCCGAAGGCGAGGTCGCCTCACCCGGCTGAAGCCCTTTCCCGGCGGGCTGCACCCCGCGGGATTAACATCACCTCACTCTTGGCGTGGGCCCTTCCCGAAGGGCGATTCCACCCAATCTTGTGCGGCGCGGCGCCGCGTGATTAGTGTCGCTGGAGAACCCTCCCGTGCGCGGGGGCGGTACAGGCCGGCGCGCCCTGCGCCGGGACGGGACAGTGAAGCGGCGCGTGGCCGCCGGGCGTGCCTGGCGCGGCCTGCGGAACACCGGATCAGGACGGCGGAATGCGGCGGATTTTCTCGAAGACCCGGGCCCTATCGACAGCCCTGGGCATGATGCTCCTGGCCGGGAGCGGCGCCTTCGCGCAGTCGCCCCCTGCGGGTCAGGCGCTCGGTGCCCCCGAGCCCTGGGCCATGGGCCTGCAGCCGGCCTACGGGCCGGTGAAGGCGGCGATTCACGACTTCAACGACCTCGTGCTCTACATCATCATCGCGATCACGATCTTCGTGGCCGCGCTGCTGGCCTGGGTGATCTTCCGCTACTCGGCGAAGCGGAACCCCCAGCCCTCCCGCACGAGCCACAACACCGTGCTCGAGATCGCCTGGACCGTCGTGCCGGTGCTGATCCTGCTCGTCATCGCCATCCCCTCCTTCCGCCTCATCTACTACGAGGACCGGGCCCGGGACGCGGACATGACCGTGAACGTGCAGGGCCGTCAGTGGTACTGGCACTACGAGTACCCGGATAACGGCAACTTCAACTTCGACAGCTACCCCGTCGCCGAGGGTGACCTCCGCCCGGGCCAGCTCCGCAACCTGGCGGTGGACAACCCCCTGGTGGTGCCGGTGGGCGCGACGGTCCGGGTGCTCACCACCGGGCACGACGTGATCCACTCCTTCTTCGTGCCGAGCCTCGGCGTGCAGAAGTACACGATCCCCGGCCGCACGCTGGAGACCTGGTTCCGCGCGGATCGCGAGGGCACCTTCTACGGCCAGTGCAACCAGATCTGCGGCAACAACCACTGGTTCATGCCGATCGCCGTCCGCGCCGTGCCCCGGGCCGAGTTCGATACCTGGGCGGCCGAGGCGAAGCAGAAGTTCGCCGAGGGCGCTGCCCCCGGCTGGCCCGAGCGCGACCGCGCAACTTCGGTCGCGGTGGCCGATACCCCCTCCGTGGAGGTCCGCCGGTAAGGCGGCCTGACAGGAAGAAAAGAGACCATGGCGCAAGCCGCGCACGATACGGCCCATAGCGGCCACGACGACCATCACGACCACGCCCCGGGATTCGTCTCCCGCTGGCTGTTCTCGACCAATCACAAAGACATTGGCACCCTCTACATCATCTTCTCCGTGGTGGCGGCCTGCATTGGCGTCGCCCTCTCGGTCCTGATGCGGATCGAGCTGCAGGAGCCGGGGATGCAGATCTTCTCCGGTGGTCAGGCCTGGAACGCGATCATCTCCGCCCACGGGCTGGTGATGGTGTTCTTCGTGGTCATGCCCGCCCTCATCGGCGGCTTCGGCAACTGGTTCGTGCCGATCATGATCGGCGCGCCGGACATGGCCTTCCCGCGGCTGAACAACATCTCGTTCTGGCTGATCGTGCCGGCCTTCATGCTGCTCGTCGGCTCGATGTTCGTCGGCCAGGGCGCCGGCGCGGGGTGGACGATCTACCCGCCGCTGTCGGACAGCACCTACCAGTCCGGTCCCTCGATGGACATGGCGCTCTTCGCGCTCCACCTCGCGGGCGCCAGCTCCATCCTCGGCGCGGCGAACTTCATCACCACCATCTTCAACATGCGCGCGCCCGGCATGACGCTGCACAAGATGCCGCTCTTCGTCTGGGCGATGCTGGTCACCGCCTTCCTGCTGCTGCTGTCCGTGCCCGTGCTCGGCGGCGCCATCACGATGCTGATCACTGACCGCAACTTCGGCACGGCCTTCTTCCGGCCCGAAGGCGGCGGCGACCCCGTGCTGTTCCAGCACCTGTTCTGGTTCTTCGGTCACCCCGAAGTCTACATCATGATCCTGCCGGCCTTCGGGATCGTGTCCCACATCCTGTCCACCTTCTCCCGCAAGCCGATCTTCGGCTACCTGGGCATGGCCTATGCCATGGTCGCCATCGGCGTGGTGGGCTTCGTGGTCTGGGCGCACCACATGTTCACCTCCGGCATCTCGGTGGACACGCGGGCCTACTTCATGGCGGCGACGATGATCATCGCGGTGCCCACGGGCATCAAGATCTTCTCCTGGATCGCGACCATGTGGGGCGGGTCGCTCGATTTCCGCACGCCCATGCTCTACGCGATCGGCTTCGTCTTCCTGTTCACGGTGGGCGGCGTCACGGGCGTGAAGCTGGCCAATGCCGGCGTCGACGTGATCCTCCACAACACCTATTACGTCATCGCGCACTTCCACTACGTGCTGTCGCTGGGCGCCGTCTTCGGCATCTATGCCGGCTTCTACTACTGGATCGGCAAGATGAGCGGCTACCAGTACCCGGAGTTCTGGGGGAAGGTGCAGTTCTGGACGACCTTCATCGGCGTCAACATTACCTTCTTCCCCATGCACTTCCTGGGCGCCCAGGGCATGCCGCGCCGCTACCCGGACTATCCCGACGCTTTTGCGGGCTGGAACCTGGTGGCCTCCATCGGCTCCTATATTTCGGCCGCTTCCTTCCTGCTCTTCATCTGGGTTGTTGTCCTGACCTTCATCCGCAAGGAAAAGGCCGCGGCGAACCCCTGGGGCGAGGGTGCGACGACGCTGGAGTGGCAGGTTTCCTCTCCCCCGCCCTTCCACACCTTCGACGAACTGCCCCGCATTCGGTAACAGGGGCACCTTCCCGGTTGCGGTCCGCCGCGAGGGAACGATATGGAGCGTCACCATGAGTGACCTGATGAGGAGGGGGGCCACGGCCCCCCTCGCCGTTTCCACCGATTGGTCCGAGCTGCGCGACTGGTTCGCGCTGCTCAAGCCGCGCGTGATGACCCTCGTGGTCTTCTCCGGCCTCGTTGGCATGCTTGTCGCGCCCGGGCACATCCATCCCGTGCTCGGCTCCGTCGCGATCCTCTGCATCGCGGTCGGTGCGGGCGCCGCCGGCTGCATCAACATGTGGTACGAGCGCGACATCGACGCGTTGATGCGCCGCACCGCGCGCCGCCCCATGGCCGCCGGCCGGATCGAGCCCGAGGCAGGCCTCGCCTATGGCGTCTTCCTCGCCGGCCTCTCGGTCGTGCTGATGGGCCTCGCGACAAACTGGATGGCCGCCGGCTGGCTGCTCGGCTCCATCCTTTTCTACGTCTTCGTCTATACGATGTGGCTGAAGCGCCGGACCCCGCAGAACATCGTCATCGGCGGCGCGGCCGGGGCTTTCCCGCCGATCATCGGCTGGGTGGCGGTCACCGGGCACCTCGACGTGCTGCCGCTGATCCTCTTCGCCATCGTCTTCGCCTGGACACCCCCGCATTTCTGGTCGCTCAGCCTTTGGGCGCATGAGGACTATGCGCGCGCCGGGGTGCCGATGCTGCCGGTGGTGTCGGGCGCGCGGGAGACGCGGCGCCAGATCGTGCTCTACACGGTCGTGCTCGCGCCGCTCGGTCTCCTGCCGACGCTGCTGGGCCTCGCCGGCTGGGTTTATGGCGCCTACGCGATTTCGCTCGGCATCGGCTTCCTCTTCCACGCTTGGCGTGTGTTGACGGAGCCGCAGGACGCCGCGGGCGTCAGCCTCCGGGGCGACGCCGCCGCCCGCAAGGCCTTCCGCTTCTCGCTGCTCCACCTCGCCGGCCTCTTCGGGGCGCTGGCGGTGGACCACTGGCTGCGCGTGGCGGGCCTGCTCTGATGCCCCAGCCCCAACTCCCTGTCGAAGCGCCCTCCATGTCCAAGGAGGAGGAGGCGGAGTTCTACCGCCGCCGCCGCGGGCGCAATATCGGCATGCTCGTGCTGCTGATCGCCCTCGTCGCGATCTTCTTCTTCATCACCATCGCCAAGCTGACCTCCTCCGTCTCTTGAGGCCGGCTCCGGGAGGACCATTTCCGCCCCATGCCCGAAGCGCCCTTCCCGCGATCTGAGCCCACGCCCTCGCCCGCGAACAAGCAGCGGGCACAGGGTAACCGGCGCATCGCCATCGCGGCCTTCGGGACGGTGGTCGGCATGGTCGGCCTGTCCTTCGCCGCCGTCCCGCTCTACGCCGCCTTCTGCAAGGCCACCGGTTACAACGGCACGGTGCAGACGGGCGGCCCGGCCGCGCCAGGCGCCGTGGAACGGCAGGTGACCGTCCGCTTCAACGCCACCACCCATCCCTCGCTGCCCTGGCAGTTCGAGGCGGCGCAGAAGGCTATGCCCGTCCATCTCGGTGAATCCGGGCTCGCCTTCTACCGTGCTGCCAACCGGGCGGACCGCCCGGTGGAGGGGGTCGCTACCTACAACGTGACGCCCGAGGTGGTCGGCAAGTATTTCCACAAGACCGCCTGCTTCTGCTTCGACGCCCAGACCCTCCAGCCCGGCCAGTCCGTCGAGATGCCCGTCAGCTTCTGGGTCGATCCCGAGATGGCGAAGGACCCGGAGACCCGGGACATCCGCACCATCACCCTCAGCTACACCTTCTTCCGCACGCTGGCGGATGCGGAGCGCACCGGGGCGCTCGCGAGCGCCGGGCCGCATGTCGGCCGCATGGCCGAGCCCCCGACCGCGACGCGCTGACTGCCCGCGGCGGGCGCGGGCGCGCGCCGAGATTACCGGCCCTGCCCTTGATCCCGGGGGCGGTTTGCGGGATTGATGCAATGCACGCCCGGGGCCCCGGTCCCGCGTTACCCAAAGGGGGCCCAGCCCCAGGCCATCAACGGGCTCGGTCCCGCTTCACCAGGACGCGCTATGGCTCTCGACACCACCACGGCCGGCATGGCGATCGACGCCTCCGAGCCGCCGCCGCCGCACAAGCATCCCTACCACCTGGTGGACCCGTCCCCCTGGCCGCTGCTCTCCGCCTTCTCGGCCGGCGCGCTGCTCTTCGGCATCGTGCTCTGGGCGCATTACAACATCCACTGGATGTTCGGCGTGGGCCTCGTCGGCACCCTGGCCTCCGCCACCCTCTGGTGGCGCGACGTGGTGCGCGAGTCGAAGCAGCCGGGCGTCCATACCCCGATCGTGCGGATCGGCATGCGCTACGGCATGTCGCTCTTCATCGCCTCCGAGGTGATGTTCTTCGTCGCCTTCTTCTGGGCCTACTTCCACTTTGCGCTCTACCCCGAGCACGTGGCGGGCGCCGAGACGGCGATCTGGCCGCCCAAGGGCATCCACACCTTCGACCCCCTCGGCCTGCCCTTCCTCAACACGATGATCCTGCTGCTTTCGGGCTGCACCGTCACCTGGGCGCACCACTCCCTCATCGAGGGCGACCGCAAGGGGATGCTCCAGGGCCTGGCGATTACCGTCGTCCTTGGCCTGTTCTTCACCTTCCTGCAGGCGGTGGAGTATTCCGAGGCGCCGTTCGCCTTCTCCGGCGGCGGCATCTATCCCTCCACCTTCTTCCTCGCCACCGGCTTCCACGGCTTCCACGTGATCGTCGGCACGCTGTTCCTGCTCGTCTGCCTCATCCGCGCCTGGGGCGGGGACTTCACGCCGAAGCGCCACTTCGGCTTCGAGGCAGCGGCCTGGTACTGGCACTTCGTGGACGTGGTGTGGCTGTTCCTCTTCATCTGCATCTATCTCTTCGGTGCGGGCGAGATCGCCCAGCACTGAGGCCCCTAACCGCATCAGCGAACCCCGTCCGGCCTGCCGAGCTTTCGGCCTGCCGGGCGGGGTTCGTCGTTTGAAAGACCCGCCATGTCGCCCCGCGCCCGGCGAATTCTCCCGGCCGTCCTCGCCTCCATCCCGGTCCTTGCCATCCTACTCGGGCTCGGCACCTGGCAGGTGCGGCGCCTGTACTGGAAGACGGATCTGCTGGCGGCGATCGCCCGGGCCGAGGCCGGACCGCCGGTGCCGCTGACCGACACGCCCGAGCCCTTCTCCAAGGTCGAGACCAGCGGGCGCTTCCGCTACGACCTTGAGGCTATTCTCGGCGTGGAGGTGCGCGGGCCCGTCCTTGGCACCCGCCTGGTCACACCGCTGGAGCGGGAAGGGCGTCCCACAGTCCTCGTGGACCGCGGCTGGGTTCCGCTGGAGCGCCGTGGCGCCGCGATCGCCCGACCGGAGGGGCCGGTCAGCGTCACCGGCTATGTCTCGCCGCCGCAGGACCGCGACTTCTTCGCCGCCACCGACGACACCGCCGGTCGCCGCTTCTACACCGCCGACCCCCGCGCCATCGGCGCTGCCCTCGGCCTGTCCGCGGTGATGCCGGACCTGCTGGTGGCGCTCGCGCCGCCCGGTGCCTCGCCCGACGCCCTGCCCCAGGGCGCCCAGACCCTGCCGCGCCCTCCCAATTCCCATCTCGGCTATGCCATCACCTGGTACGGCCTCGCCGCCTCCCTGGTCGGCGTGCTGGTGGCCTGGTCCCTCCGCAAGGACGAGACATGAACGAGCCTTATGCCCGCCTGAAGGATCGCTTCGCCCGCATCGCGACCATTGGGGAGGCCTCGGCCATGCTCGGCTGGGACGCCTCGGCCATGATGCCGCCCGGCGGCGGCGCGGCGCGCGGGGAGCAGCTCGCGGTCCTCGCCGGCGTCTCCCACGCGATGCTCGTCGCACCGGAGGTGGCCGGCGACCTCGCCGCCGCGGAGGCCGAGGGCGAGTGGGACGGGGCCAACCTCACCCTCATGCGCCGTGCCCATCTCCGCGCCACTGCCCTGCCCGCCGACCTCGTGGAGGCGATGGCGCGGGCCAACTCGGCCTGCGAGAAGATCTGGCGGGGAGCGCGCGCCGCCTCGGACTTCGCCGCCGTGCGCCCGGCCTTGGAGACCGTCGTCGCCCTCCAGCGCGAGGCAGCCGCCGCCCTCTCCGTCGCGACCGGCCTCTCGCCCTACGACGCGCTGATGGACAGCTTCCAGCCGGGCATCGGCGCCGCCGACGTGGAGCCGATCTTCGCCGCCTACGAGACCTTCCTGGCCGAGGCCCTGCCGCGCGCCGAGGCGATCCAGGCCGCCCGCCCCGCGCCTGTCCACCCGCAGGGCCCCTTCGCGACGGAGGTGCAGCGCGCCCTCGGCCGCCGCCTCTCGGAGCGCGTCGGACTCGACTACGACCACGCGCGGCTGGACGAGAGCCTGCACCCCTTCTGCGGCGGCACGCCGACGGATGTCCGCATCACCACCCGCTACGTGCCCGAGAGCTTCGAGCAGGCGATGCTCGGCATCCTCCACGAGACCGGCCACGCCCTCTACGAGCGCGGGTTGCCGGAGGCCTGGGCCCGCCAGCCCGTGGGCGAGGCCGCCGGCATGGCCGCCCACGAATCACAGAGCCTCATCATCGAGATGCAGGCCAGCCGCTCCGACGCCTTCCTCTCCTGGCTCGGTCCCGAGCTGCACAGAACCTTCGGCGGCGATCCCGCGCCTTACGCGCCGGAAAACCTCGCCCGCCTCTGGCGCCGGGTGGAGCGCGGCTTCATCCGCACCGAGGCGGA
Organism: Roseomonas aerilata DSM 19363; assembly: GCF_000711725.1. Taxonomy (GTDB): domain Bacteria; phylum Pseudomonadota; class Alphaproteobacteria; order Acetobacterales; family Acetobacteraceae; genus Roseomonas; species Roseomonas aerilata. The sequence goes on from NZ_JONP01000022.1 coordinate 48,348, forward strand.
CGAGCTGACCTACCCCGCGCACGTCATCCTCCGCTTTCGGCTGGAGCGGGCGCTGATCGGCGGCGATCTGGCCGTGGCCGACATCCCCGGTGCCTGGGCGGAGGGGATGGGCCGCCTGCTCGGCATCACCCCGCCCGACGACCGCCGCGGCTGCCTGCAGGACATCCACTGGCACGACGGCGCCTTCGGCTACTTCCCCTCCTACACGCTCGGCGCCATGGCCGCGGCCCAGCTGATGGCGGCGGCGCGGGCGGCGGTGCCGGGGCTGGACGAGGCGCTCGCCCGCGGCGATTTCGCCCCGCTGCTCGGCTGGCTGCGTGCCCATGTCCACGGCCAGGGCTCGCGTCTCGGTTTTCAGGATCTGATGCGCGCGGCGACCGGCCGCCCGCTGGAGGCGGACGCCTTCATGGCGCACCTGCGCGGGCGCTATCTCACCTAGCGCCGGTTCTCGAAGACGACGAAGAAGGGCGGCCGGTCGGGCGGCGCCTGCATTAGGTGCCCCTCCGCATCCGCCGGCAGCCGGCGGCGGAGCACGACGTCGAGCACGTTGCCGCCGATGAGGTCCACCGCGCCGTTGCCCGCCCGCACGACGATGTCGCAGTGCATCGGCCGGAAGCGGCCGCTCTCGCCCAGCCTCGCCGTCCAATCGGCCAGTGGTTCCGCCGACCGGTCGGCGCAGACGAGGTCCCCCGGGCGCGGCGCGTGTTCCGCGAGGCCTCGCGGCAGGAAGGCCGCGCCTTCGGGATCCGCGAGCGCCATCGCGATCAGCCGGTCCACATAGAGCGCGTGGCTGGCCGAGGGGTCGAACTCCGCCCGCGGCACCCCCGCCGAGGCCATGGCGTGGCTGACGAAGGCCGCCGACCAGGCCGGCGTGTTGTAGGAGGAGATGGCGACATTCGCCGGCACCACCTCGAAGGGCAGGCCCGAGACGGGGTCGAGCGAGGCCGAGGCCGCCACCGGCGCGGTGATGGTGTCGCGGAAGTGCTGGTGGCCCGAGATCACCTCCGGCCACTCGGGCGTCGCGGCCCAGTAGGTCATCAGCCGGTCGAAGAGCGCGGGCGTCGCGTCCGGCGTGCGGTCGAGCGCGACGGGCCAGCCCTCCACCGCGATCGAACCCCAGGCCCGCCACTCGCCCTCGGCCGCGGCGACGAGCCGGGCGGCGCCCGCTCCGCCCGGGCGCGGCCGCTCTGCCGGAGCGCCGCCGGCCGGCGGCGGAGGCGCCGTCGTGCAGGCGGCGAGCAGAACGGCCAGGAGCGGCAGGAGGCGCATGGTCCCTTATCGCGCCGCAACGGTTTTCGTTGCGACGCAGCAGGCGTCACCCGCTGCCGATGAGGATGCCCGCGAGCAGCACCAGCACGCCGCCCAGCACGATCTGCACCAGCGCGGCGCCGAAGGGGGTTTCCATGTAGCGCCAGCGCACCCAGGCGATGACGATCAGCTCCAGCACCACGATCACGGCGGCCACCGCGGTCGCCGTCCAGAAATCGGGGATGAGGTAGGGCAGGGTATGGCCGAGCCCGCCGATCGCCGTCGCCGCGCCGCAGGCGAGACCCCGGATCCAGGGCCGGCCCCGCCCGGTGATCGCCCCGTCATCCGACATGGCCTCGGTCAGCCCCATCGAGATCCCCGCGCCGACGGAAGCCGCGAGACCGACGAGGAAGGTGTCATGCGGCGAGTGGGTGGCGAAGGCGGCGGCGAAGATGGGGGCCAGGGTAGAAACCGAGCCGTCGATCAGCCCGGCCAGCGCTGGCTGCACCACCTGAAGCACCAACATCCGCCGCGCCGTCGCGTCCTCGCCCGCGACGGCAGCTTCCGTCAGGTGCGTCTCGGCCAGCCGCTCGGCCACGCCCTCGTGCTTCTTCTCGATGAGGGCGAGATCCCCCAGCAGGCGCCGCACCTCGGTGTCGCGGGCGCGCTCCGCCGCCCGCGAATAGAACTCCCCCGCCTCCAGCTCCATCACGGCGGCCTGGCGGCGGACCACCTCGATCCGCAACTCCTCGGCCAGCCAGACGGGATTGCGGCGGAGAAAGCCGCGCACGTCCTGGCGCGTGATCAGCGGCAGTTCCTTGCCGAACTTCCGCTCATAGAGGGCGAGCAGCTGGTTGCGGTGCCCGCCCTCCTCCTCCGCCATGCCGTCGAAGACGGCGGCGGTGGCGGGGAAGTCGGCCCGGAGCCGCATGGCAAAGGTCGCGTAGATCCGCGAGTCCTCCTCCTCGTTGGCGATGGCCAGCGCGAGGGTCTCGGCTTCCGACAGGTCTTCGAAGCGCTTCATGCCCCCTTCGTAACCCGAGCGCGCCGAAGGGGAAAGCGGAGAGAAAACATGCGGTTAGACGCAATCGGGAAGCATTCTCGATTGCGCCTCGGCGTCCTACGCCGGAACGGGCACCCGCGCCACCAGGGGATCGAGTATCGCCTCCAGCCGCGCCGGCTCGTCCCAGGCGAGCGTCACCGTCACCACCGTCACCCGCGAACGGAAGGCGGGGGGGATGCGCACGAAGTCCTTCTTCGTCGTCACGGGGATCGCCCGCAGCCGGTCGGCCTCGCCCAGCAGCTCCCGCATGTCCCCGGCGTCGTAGGGATAGTGGTCGGCATAGGCCGCGCGGCCGGCGATGATCGCCCGCGCCTCCGAGAGCGTCGTGAAGAACTTCCGCGGGTTGGCGATGCCGCAGAAGGCGAAGACCGCCTGCCCCGCGAGCTGCGCGGCCTCGGGCCCCGGCACCGTGCGCGCCCGCAGCACCGGCAGGCCGGAGGGCAGCCGGTCCAGGGCCGCGTGCTCGTCCGCCCCCATCAGCACCGCCGCGTGGGAGCGCGCGACTGCGGCCTCCACGGGCTCGCGCAGCGGCCCGGCCGGGATCACCCGCCCGTTGCCGAAGCCGTAGGAGCCGTCGATCGTGAGAAGGGAGAGGTCCTTCTCCAGCGTCGGGTTCTGCAGCCCGTCATCCATCACCAGCGCCTGCGCGCCGGCCTCCACCGCCGCGCGGGCGCCGGCGGCGCGGTCCGCGGCCACCCAGGTCGGCCGCTCGGCCGCCAGCAGCAGGGCCTCGTCGCCCACCGCCTCGCTGTCGTGCCGGCCGGGTTCCACCCGCAGCGGGCCGCGCAGCTTGCCGCCATAGCCACGGGTGAGGAAGTGCACGGCCACCCCGCGATTCGCCAGCCGCAGGCCGATATCGAGGGCGAGGCTCGTCTTGCCCGCGCCGCCCGCGGTCGCGTTGCCGCAGCAGATCACGGGCACCGGGGCGCGCCAGCCGGGCTTGGCCACGCGGCGGGCTGTCGCCGCGGCATAGAGCGTCGCGAGGGGGGAGAGGAGGAAGGGCGCGATCCCGCTGCCATCCCCGGTCCAGAAATCGGGGGCACGCATGGTGCCGTCGGGCGTCCTTATCCTGTGGAACGGGTGGCTTCCCGCACCGGATCCCCCTGCGGGTCGGGCTCGGGCAGCAGGGCCTCGATCGCGGCGGCCATCCGCTCGGGCAGCGCCCCGGCATCCGCCGCGATCCGGGCGGCGGCCGAGGTCATGGACCGGGCCCGGTCGGCATCCGTTAGCACGGCCGCCGCCGCCTCGGCCAGCGCGGCGGCATCGGCCACCCGCAGGGCCGCGCCGGCGCCCACCATGCGCTCGGCGATCGCCGTGAAGTTCTCGGTATGCGGGCCGAGCAGCACCGGGCAGCCCAGCCGCGCGGCCTCCAGCGGGTTCTGCCCCCCATGCGGCACCAGCGATCCGCCGATCAGCGCCGCGCCCGCGAGGCGGTAGAGCAGGCCCAGCTCCCCGATCGTGTCGGCGACGTAGAGCTCCGTGGCCGTGCCCGGCAGCGCGCCTGCGGAGCGCAGCGCAACCGCCTCTGCCCCGATGGAGGGCGCCAGCTCGCGCGCCAGGGCCGGCCCGCGCTCCGGGTGCCGCGGGGCGAGGACCGTCAGCAGCCCCGGAAGGCGCGCGCGCAGTTCGGCATGCGCCGCCGCCACCTGCGCCTCCTCCCCAGGATGGGTGCTCGCGGCCAGCAGCACCGGCCGCCCGCCGATGGCCGAACGCAGCGCCGCGAGCGCCGGGCCGGGGGCGGGCAGGGGGCGGGCGGCGAATTTCAGGTTGCCCCAGGGCTGCGCCTCGGCGGCGCCGAGAGCCCGCAGTCGTGCCGCATCCGCCTCGCTCTGGGCGATCACCAGCCGGAAGGCGCCGAAGAGCCGCCGCGCCACCGCGGGCAACCGCCCCCAGCCGCGCGCCGAGCCCGCCGAGAGCCGCGCGTTCACCAGTGCCATCGGCACGCCACGCGCCTCGGCCGCCAGGATGAGGTTCGGCCAGATCTCGCTCTCGATCAGCACCGCCGCGTCGGGCCGCCAGCCGTCGAGGAAGCGGGCGACATAGGCGGGCACGTCGAGCGGCACGAAGCGGTGGCGAAGGCGCGGGCGCAGCGCCGCCGGCAGCCGCGCCTCCAGCAGCCGGGCCGCGGTCAGCGTGCCGGTGGTCAGCAGGAAGTGCAGATCCGGCCGCGCCTCGGCCAGCGCTTCCAGCAGGGGAAGGGCGGATTGGCTCTCGCCGACGCTCGCCCCGTGCAGCCAGAGCAGCGGCCCCGCTGGGCGGTCCGCGCCCTCGCCGCGCCGCTCGGGCAGGCGCGCCGGATCCTCCTTGCCCCGCCGGGCGCGATGGCCAAGCCAGAGCGGCAGGACAGCGGCGCCGAGCCGGGTCGCGCCGCGCCAGGCGGCCAGCGGCAGGGCGGCGCGCCAGCCGCCGTCGGAGGGATCGCTCAAGCCGGCCGTGCCTCGTCCGGCAGGAGGTCGGTCCCCGCTGGAAGGGGCGGCGCGAACACGGGCGGCGCGCGGCCGGCAAGGGCCCGCGCCGCCGCCAGGGCGGCCTCCGCACCGGTGCCGCGGCGCACCGCCTCCGCCCAGGCATCGGCGGCGTCGCAGGCCTCGGTCAGCAGGGCCTCCACCGCGGCACGCCCGGCCTCGGCGGCCTCGGGCGGCACGGTGAAGGGGGCCATCAGCACCATCAGCCCGCGTCCGAAGGGCAGGGGGAACACAGCCTTGTCCCAGGAGCGGAGACGGATGCAGCGCGTCGTCGCGGCGCCGTAGGTGAAGACCGGCGCGCCGGAGAGGGCGGCGAGCTGCCCCACCCCCGTGGCCGCCACGCGCCGCGGCCCACGCGGCCCGTCCGGCGTGATCGCGACCACGCCCCGCCCGCGCAGCACCCGCAGCATCGTCCGCAGCGCCGCGCTGCCGCCCTTGGAGGAGCCGCCCTTGTCGCTGGAGCCGTGGATCGTCTCGAGCCCGAAGCGCGCGACGACGCCGCCGATGAAGACGCCGTCCCGATGGCGGGAGACGAGGACCTGCGGGTGCTTGGGCGCCAGCGCCGGGATGCGCCCGCGCATGGTCACCCAGAGGCCGGGGCCGAGGGTGATCCGCTCGTGCCAGAAGGCGAGGATGACCGGCCCCTCCGCCAGCCCGCCCCGCAGCGCCTCGGTCGCGGCATCGGCGGCCAGCGTCCAGCGCGTCGTGCGGAAGGCGAAGGCGACGTAGAGCCCCAGCAGCCGGGCGGCCAGGGAGAGGAAGCGCGGATGGCGCGTCAGCCGTTTGAGCATGAGGTGCGGGCCATGGCGAGGCGCGCCCCTAGCACGCGGCCGCGCGGACGTCACGCCGGGGGGATGGCGGGCCCTAAAGCAGCCCGAGGTCGAGCAGGGCGCGGCGCAGCTTCGGCGGCAGGTCCTCGATTCCCTCCGCCCCGACCTCGCCGGCCGCGAGGTCCGGCGGGGCCGCCACCGCCTCCAGGTAGCGCCAGCCCTGGAAGGGCTTCATCGGGCGCGGATGCACCTCCACCAGCCCCGGCTCCAGCACGAGCGCGGTGGCGGCGGTGCCGTCCGCCCGCTGCACCGGCTCGATCGCGACGATCCGCTGCCGAACCCGCAGCACGCCCGCCACCACCCAGTAGATGGAGCCGCCCCTGAGGATTTCGGGCGCGCGCTTCGGCGTCATGCGGGTGACGTGGCGCAGGCCCTCCGGGCCCCCGGCGCGCGCGGCCTGGCCGCGGCGCATCGCCTCCACGTCCTTCGGCCCCACGGCCAACTTGATGAGGTGCAGCACGCCCCGCGATCTGCGCCATCGGGGCCCCAATCGCAAGCGCGCGCGGTTCCGCCCGACAGGGCTCATTATCCCTGGATTAGGGATTCGGGCGTGAAATGACGGCAGATCCACAGCGGAGCCGTTTGCGGAACATGCGCGCTTTCCAAAACCTATCCGTCGCCCGAAAGCTCGGCGCGACGGCGGGCCTCGCCCTTCTCCTTCTGTCCGGGCTGGTCGGGATCGTTTGGACCGAGCTGCGGGAGATGAACGAGCAGCAGGCCGGCATGACCACCGCCTCCAACGTCGTCTCCCTCGTGGAGCAGGCGGGGGCGAGCGCGGGCCGGGCCCCGGTCGCGGAGTCCGACCTCAGCAACGCCCAGACCCTGGCCGCCGCGCAGAAGTCCGCGGCGGAGGGCCAGGCCGCCCTGGCGACCGCCGCCGAGCTGGCCGAGAAGGCTGCCGCCCTGACCAGCCTGACCGCGGCGCGGGACGCCGCTCGGGCGGCCATCCCTCCCATCCAGGCCTATGGCGCCGCCATCTCGCGCATGCTGGCGGCCCGCGCCCGCATGATCGAGGCGCGCGACGAGCGGCTGTACCGCGTGAACGGCGAGTTCGACCAGGGCATGGAGGCCGTGCTCGGCGCCCTCGAGTTCGAGGTGCCGGACCGCAGCCAGATGGACGAGATCCGCGCCCGCGTGATCACCTTCAGCAACGGCGTGAACGAGGCGCGGCTGGCCGTGCAGCGCTACCTCGTGACCGGCGAGGACGCGCAGGCCCGGCGCACCCGGCGGGCGCTGGCGCAGCAGCGCGTGCACCTGCGCGGCGTGCAGTCCTTCACGCTTTCCCCCCGCCTGAAGGAGGACGTCGAACGCATCGCGACCATGGCCGCCAACCTGTCCGAGGCTTCCGAGACCATCCTCCAGACCGTCGCCGACCTCGCGAAGATCCGTAAGGAGGAGGCCGAGCCCGCGAGCAAGGCCGCCCGCGAGGCCCTGGCGGAGGCGAACCGCCTCCTGCACGAGGACCAGGTCGAGCGCCGCGCCCTCATGGAAGGCGCGATGGGCAGCGTGGAGAGCTTCACCCTTCTGATCGGCGGCGCCGTGGCGCTGATCCTGCTGATCTCCTCCTGGGCCAGTGCGCGGGCGATCGGCGCGCCGCTGCGCCGGGCCGCGGTGCGGGTGCGGGCCATCGCCTCGGGCGACACCTCGCCCCCGACGCCGGCCGAGATCACCGACGGCACCCGGCGCGACGAGACCGGACGCATCGCCGCCGCCCTTGAGGAGCTGCGCGGCACGGTCGGCCGCGCCTTCGGCCAGGCGCAGATGATCGAGCAGATGCCGCTCGGCCTGATGGCCGCCGACCCCTCGCTGCACGTGACCCATGTGAACGCCGAGATGGGCACGGTGCTGGCCCGCCTCGGGATCGAGGGGCCGGTGCTCGGCCAGTCGATCGACGCCCTGCCGGTCAGGGGCCTGGCCGAGCTTCGCGGCGTGCTGGCCGACCCCGCGGCGCTGCCGCACCGTGCCCGGCTGCGCGCCGGCTCGGAGGTGGTGGACCTGCAGGCCTCCGCCATCCGCGACGGCAGCGGTGCCTATGCCGGCCCGATGCTGACCTGGCGCCTGGCGACCGAGGAGGCCCGGCTGGCCGATACCTTCGAGGCCGAGGTGGGCGCCGTGGTGCAGAGCCTGGCGGGCGAGGTCGAGTCGCTCCGCCGCGCCGCCGGCGGTGTGCACGAGACCGCCGGCCGCTCCGGCCGTGAGGCCGCCGAGGTGGCGGAGGTGGCCGCCCGCGCCAGCGGGGAGGTCGGGGCCGTCGCCGCCGCCGCCGAGGAGATGGCCGCCTCCATCACCGAGATCACCCGCCGGGTGGCCGAGGCCGCGGAGGTCGCCGCCCAGGCGGTGTCCGAGGCGCGGGCGACCGACGGCACGGTGCGCGGCCTGTCCGACAGCGCGGCCCGGATCGGGGACGTGGTGCGGCTGATTGGCGACATCGCGGGGCAGACGAACCTGCTGGCGCTGAACGCCACGATCGAGGCGGCGCGGGCGGGCGAGGCGGGCCGCGGCTTCGCGGTGGTGGCGAGCGAGGTGAAGACGCTGGCTGCCCAGACCGCCAAGGCCACCGAGGAAATCTCCATCCAGATCCAGCAGATGCAGGCCGCGACGAACGGCGCGGTCGAGGCCATCCGCGGCATCGGGGCGACTGTGGAGCGCACCAGCGGCATCGCGACCGCGATCGCCGCCGCGGTGGAGGAGCAGGGCGCGACCACCCGCGAGATCGCCCGCAGCGCCACCGAGGTGGCCGGGGGCACGGACCGGGTGAACACCGCCATCGCCGGCGTCCGCGCCGCCGCCGAGGAGACGGGGAGCGCGGCCGGAGCCATGCTGACCGCCACCGAGACGCTGGCCAGCCAGACCGCAATCCTGCGCGAGAAGTCCGAGGGCTTCCTCCGAGGGGTGCGCGCCGCCTGAGGTGCCTCGCCGATCCGCCCCCCGCTTGCGTCCGGGGGCGGATCGGCCCATCTGCGGCCCGCCGTTCCCGGCGAGGGGTGCCGGCGGAGGGTTGTTGCATGAGTTATCGGATCGCGGTGGCCGCGGCCCCCGGGCAGATGGGACGCGAGATCGTCAAGACCTTGGCGGAGCGGGACTTTCCCACCGCCTCGTTCGCCGCCCTGGCCTCGGGCCGTGCCGTCGGCGGCGCCATGTCGCATGGCGAGCGGAACCTGGTGGTGGAGGCGGTCGAGCGCCACGACTGGGCGGGGACCGACCTTCTCTTTATGGCCCCCGGCACGCCCGCGCCGGTGCTGCTGGCCCGCCGGGCCGTGGCGGCCGGCTGCACCGTGGTCGACGCGACCGGCATGAGCGACCCCGACGCCCCCGTGGTAGTGCCGGAGGTGAATCCCGGCGCGCTGGCCGGGAACCCACGGATTGTTGCTAACCCTGTCTCGGGCGCCATCCTGATGGCGATGGCGCTCCATCCCCTGCAGGCGCTGGGCGGCCTCCTCCGGGTGGTCGCGACCTCGCTCCAGCCCGTCTCGGGCGCCGGGCGGGACGCCATGGACGAGCTGTTCAGCCAGACCCGCGGCGTCTTCGTGAACGACACGGCGAGCCCCGAGCAGTTCACCAAGCCGATCGCCTTCAACCTCATCCCCCATATCGGCGCCTTCGGCGAGGACGGCCGGACGGAGGAGGAGGAGGCCATCGCGGAGGACCTGCCGCGCCTGCTGGGCGGTGATTTCCCTGTCACCGCCACCTGCGTGCGCGTGCCGGTCTTCATCGGCCAGTCCGTCGCGGTGCAGGTCGTGTTCGACCGGCCGATCGACGAGGCCGAGGCGCGGGAGGCCATCCGCGGCGCCCCCGGCCTTACGCTGCTCGACCGGCGGGACGACGGCGGCTACGTCACCCCGCTCGAAACGGTGGGGGAGGACCCGGTCTTCGTCTCGCGACTCCGGCTGGACGCGGCGGTGCCGAACGCCCTCTTGCTCTGGTGCGCGGCGGACAACATGCGCAAGGGCGGGGCCCTGAACGCCGTTCAGATCGCCGAGGAACTCGATCGGCGGGGCGCGCTCGGCCGCTGAGGCGGCCGCTACTTGCGACCTCTTCGCAATGCCTTGATTCCGTGCGATTGACGCTTCGCCGTGCCGCACCATAAAAGCGGCAGCCGGTTGCCGAACTGTCACAGGCCCGGCCGCAACCCACGCAGGACGGCGCATGGCAGAGAATCACCACGACGCGCGCGAGGCCACGATGGTGGGTCGCCGCACGGACGGCACCCTCGTCCGCCGCCCGCTTTCCCCGCATCTGCAGGTCTACGACATGCTGCAGATGACCAGCGCCACGTCGATTATGCACCGGATCACCGGCAGCGCCTGGTCGGTCGGGCTGGTCTTCTTCGTGTGGTGGATCGTGGCCTTGGCCTCGGGCCCCGCCGCCTACGCCAACGTGCAGTGGTTCATGGGCAGCTTCATCGGCGTGATCCTGCTCTTCGGCCTCAGTGCGGCGATCTGGTACCACACGCTCGCCGGCGTCCGGCACCTCTACTGGGATGCCGGCTACGGCTACGACATCCCCACCACCTATCGCACCGGCTGGGCCGTGATCATCGGCACGGGGGTGCTGACCGTGCTGACCTGGGTCGTCGTCGCGATCGCCTGGGCGTCGTGAGAGGGCCTGACCGATGAGCGAGAACTACCCCTCCACCACCGCCCACCAGCCCCGCCTGCAGACGCCGCTCGGCCGCGTTCGGCAGAACGGCTCCGCCAAGAGCGGGACGCATCACTGGTGGATGCAGCGCGTCACCTCCATCGCGCTGCTGCCGCTGATGCTCTGGTTCATCATCGGCATCGCCTCCCATGCCGGCGCTCCCTATGAGGAGATCGCGCGCTGGGTGGGGCGGCCCTTCAACGCCGTGCTCATGTTGTTGCTGATCGGCATCGGCTTCTACCATACCGCCGGCGGCCTGCAGGTGGTGATCGAGGACTACATCCGCCCCGAGCGCAGCGCGATGGTGGCGGGCCTGCTCATCCGCGGCGCCTGCTGGGTCTTCGGCCTGCTCTGCGCCCTCTCGGTGCTGCGGCTGGCGGTGGCCGGCTGATGCGCCCCGCGCGGTGCCGGCCTGCCCCTCCGGGCACTCCCCACCGCGCGATGGCACCCTATATCAGTGATGAAGCCGGGCAGCCCACCGCCCGGCCCCGCCCCCGGCGGCGCCTTGCGGCCCTTGCCCCGTGGCGAGCGGCCCGGCCCTTCCTCGGGCAAGACAGAACCCGCGCCCAAGACGGCGCAGCGAACCGCGCCCGTAACGGCGCCATGAACCCCGCGCCGGCGACGGCGCCATGACCCACGAGAGCCAGCGATGAACGCCATCAGCCAGCCGCCCCGCCCTGGGATCAACGGGGCAGCCTATCGCATCGTGGACCACACCTATGACGTGGTGGTGGTCGGCGCCGGCGGCGCGGGCCTCCGTGCCACCTTCGGGATGGGCGAGGCCGGCCTCAAGACCGCCTGCATCACGAAGGTCTTCCCCACCCGCTCCCACACCGTGGCCGCCCAGGGCGGCGTCGGCGCCGCGCTCGGCAACATGGGCGAGGACGACTGGCGCTGGCACATGTACGACACCGTGAAGGGGTCGGACTGGCTCGGCGACCAGGATGCCATCGAGTACATGTGCCGCGAGGCCATCCCGGCGATCATCGAGCTCGAGCACTACGGCGTGCCCTTCTCCCGCACCGAGGACGGCAAGATCTACCAGCGGCCCTTCGGCGGCCACATGCAGGACTACGGCAAGACGCCGGCCATGCGCGCCTGCGCCGCCGCCGACCGCACCGGCCACGCGATCCTGCACACGCTCTACCAGCAGTCGCTGAAGCACAACTGCGAGTTCTTCGTGGAGTACTTCGCCCTCGACCTGATTATGGACGAGGAGGGCGCCTGCCGCGGCGTCATGGCCTGGTGCCTCGAGGACGGCTCGATCCACCGCTTCCGCGCCCAGACCGTGGTGATGGCGACGGGCGGCTACGGCCGCGCCTACTTCTCCTGCACCTCCGCCCATACCTGCACGGGTGACGGCGGCGGCATGGTGCTGCGCGCCGGCCTGCCGCTGCAGGACAATGAGTTCGTGCAGTTCCACCCGACGGGCATCTACGGCTCGGGCTGCCTCGTGACCGAGGGCGCCCGCGGCGAGGGCGGCTACCTCACGAACTCCGAGGGCGAGCGCTTCATGGAGCGCTACGCGCCGACGGCGAAGGACCTGGCGTCCCGCGACGTCGTCTCGCGCGCCATGTCGATGGAGATCCGCGAGGGCCGCGGCGTCGGCCCGCAGAAGGACCATATCCACCTGCACCTCGAGCATCTCGGCGCCGAGCTACTGCACGAGCGCCTGCCCGGCATCTCCGAGACGGCGAAGATCTTCGCCGGCGTGGACGTGACGAAGGAGCCGATCCCGATGCTCCCGACCGTCCACTACAACATGGGCGGCATCCCCACGAACATCCATTGCGAGGTGCTGCGCCCGACCGCGACCGACCAGGACGCGACCGTGCCCGGCCTGATGGCGGTGGGCGAGGCGGCCTGCGTCTCCGTCCACGGCGCGAACCGCCTCGGCACCAACTCGCTGCTCGACCTCGTCGTGTTTGGCCGCGCCGCCGCGCACCGCGCGAAGGAGACCATCCGCTCCAGCGTCGCCCAGGCGCCGCTTCCCGCCGGCGCCGGCGAGAACGCGCTGTCCCGCCTCGACCGCGTCCGCCACGCCAAGGGCGGAACCTCGGTCGCCGAGCTGCGCGGCCGGATGCAGCGCACGATGCAGGAGCACGCCGCCGTCTTCCGCACCTCCGAGCTGCTCAAGGAGGGCGTGGAGAAGATGGACAAGGTGGCGCAGGGCTACAGCGACATCCGCATCGCCGACCGCAGCCTCATCTGGAACAGCGACCTCGTCGAGGCGATGGAGCTGGACAACCTCATCGGCAACGCGCTGACGACGGTTGCCGGCGCCGAGGCCCGGCACGAGTCCCGCGGCGCCCACGCGCACGAGGACTACCCCGAGCGCGACGACCAGAACTGGATGAAGCACACGCTGGCCTGGGTGAACGACCAGTACAAGGTGCGGCTCGACTATCGCGACGTGAAGATGCGGACCCTCACCAACGAGGTCCAGGTCTTCCCGCCCAAGGCCCGCGTCTACTAAGGGCGTGGTTCACCACGCCCAAGCCCCCTTGATCGCGCTCTAGGAAGCCCCGGAACCCATGGCGACCTTCACCCTCCCGAAGAACAGCACGATCGGCACCGGCCAGACCTACAAGGCCGAGGCCGACGCCACCAACGTGCGCTCCTTCAAGATCTACCGCTGGGACCCGGACACGGGCGAGAACCCGCGGATGGACACCTACGAGATCGATCTCGACAAGTGCGGCCCGATGGTCCTGGACGCGCTGATCAAGATCAAGAACGAGGTGGACACCACGCTCACCTTCCGGCGCTCCTGCCGCGAGGGCATCTGCGGCTCCTGCTCGATGAACATCGACGGGCTGAACACCCTTGCCTGCCTCAAGCCCATTGAGGACGTGCTGGGCGAGGTGCGGATCAACCCGCTGCCGCATATGCCCGTGGTGAAGGACCTGGTGCCGGATCTCGGCCAGATCTACGCCCAGCTCACCTCCATCCAGCCCTGGCTGAAGGCCGACACGGCGCCCCCGCCGGACAGCGAACGCCTGCAGTCCAAGGAGGAGCGCGCCAAGCTCGACGGGCTGTGGGAGTGCATCCTCTGCTTCTGCTGCACGACCTCCTGCCCCTCCTACTGGTGGAACGGCGATCGCTATCTTGGCCCGGCCGTGCTGCTCCAGGCCTATCGCTGGATCGCCGACAGCCGCGACGAGTACACGGGCGAGCGCCTGGACCAGCTTCAGGACCCGTTCCGCCTTTATCGCTGCCACACGATCATGAACTGCGCCCGGACCTGCCCGAAGGGGCTGAATCCGGCGGAGGCGATCGGCCACATCAAGACCCTGCTGGTCGAGCGCGATCGCTGATCGGCTGACTGTCGCGCCGCCGGCGCGCGGCAGGGTTGCCATCGTCGGCGCCGGCCCCGCGGGGCTGGCGGCGGCGGAGGTCCTCTCGGAAGCGGGCGTTGCGGTCACCGTACTGGACCGCATGCCCAGCCCCGCCCGCAAGCTGCTGATGGCCGGGCGGGGCGGTCTCAATCTCACCCACACCGAGCCGCTCGAGACCTTCCTCTCCCGCTACGGCGCCGCGCGCCCGCGGCTGAAGCCGGTCGTCCGCGCCTTTCCGCCCGAGGCCGTGCGCGCTTGGTGCGAGGCGTTGGGTCAGCCCACCTTCGCCGGCACCAGTGGCCGCGTCTTCCCCCAAGCGATGAAGGCGGCGCCGCTGCTGCGCGCCTGGCTCGCCCGCCTCGCGGCCCGTGGCGTCACCCTGCTCAGCCGCCACAACTGGACCGGCTGGGATGCCGACGGCGCCCTGACCTTCGAGCGCCCCGACGACAGGCCGCTGCGCCTGACCCCCGATGCCGCGCTGCTCGCCCTCGGAGGCGCCTCCTGGCCGCGCCTCGGCTCCGATGCGGGCTGGGTGCCGCTTCTTTCCGCGCGCGGTGTGGCCGTCGCACCCTTCCGCCCTGCCAATTGTGGGCTGCTCGTCCCCTGGTCCGAGCACCTGCGCTCGCGCTTCGCGGGCACACCTCTCAAGCGCATCGCCCTCTCGTTTGCCGGGCACACCGTTCGGGGGGAGGCGGTGATCACCAACCAGGGCCTGGAGGGCGGCGCCGTCTATGCCCTCTCCGCCGCCATCCGCGACGCCGCAGCGGCCGGGGGCACCGCCACGGTCACCCTCGACCTCCGCCCCGACATGACCACCGAGGAGGTCGCCCGCCGCCTCGCCGCCCCGCGGCGCGGCCAATCGCTCTCCAATCACCTGCGCCGCCAGCTCGCCCTGCCGCCGGCTGCCATTTCTCTCTTGCGGGAAGGCACCGGCTCGCCTGAGACGTCCATCAAGTCGCTCCCGCTCGGCGTCACCGGCGTCTCCGGCCTGGACCGCGCCATCTCCTCGGCCGGTGGCATCCAATGGGACGAACTGGACGAGGATTTCGGCCTGCACCGTCTCCGCGGCCTCTTTGCCGCCGGCGAAATGCTCGATTGGGAGGCGCCGACCGGTGGACATCTCCTCACCGCCTGCTTCGCCACGGGGCGCGCGGCGGCTCAAGGGATCCTTCGGCAGCTGCGGGCCGGGGAGGGACGGCCCGGATGACTCCGGGGAGAGGAAGAAGGAATTTTTCCTCTCCCCGGACCCCTCTCCATCATCTTTTTCTTCGGGTTTAGAATGCTTTGTGGCCGGTGCGCCTCGGGTCCATGACCGGCGGCGACTGCACGCGCAGGAAGGGCAGCAAGGGAGAATTAGCTTCCAGTCATCGCATCCGCGCCAGTCAGATGGGGATCCAAGGGCCTCAGGCCCCTGGCGGGGTCCGAGGCCTGCCTTGGACGTCCGGAGAGGGCAGAGCCCTCTCCGACAGCCGCAAACGCCGGTTGGCTCCCTCAGCTCACGCCATTTCCCTTCAGGAACTCCAGCATCAGCCGCCACCCCGCCTCCGCCGCGTCCTTGCGGTAGCTCGGCCGGTAATCCGCATGGAAGCCGTGCGGCGCGCCGGGGTAGATCACGAGGGTGAAGCGCTTCCCGGCCTCCCGCATGCGCGTCTCCATCTGGCGAAGGCTGTCCACGGGGATGCCCGTGTCCGCCTCGCCGTAGAGGCCAAGGATGGGACACTTGATGTCGGCGGCCATGTCGAGGGGCACGCGCGGCGTCAGGGCGCTGGCCTGCCCCGCCACGGGGCCGTACCAGGCGACGCCCGCCTTCAGCCGCGGGTTCTGCGCCGAGTAGGCCCAGACGTTCCGCCCGCCCCGGCAGAAGCCGATGATCGCCACCTTCTCCGCGCTGCCGCCGTCCTGTCCGGCCCAGGCGAGGGTGGCGTCGAGGTCGCGGAACAGCTCGTCGTCCGGCTTGCGGCCGGCGATGGCCGCGGCGGCGCCCACATCGGGGGCCGCGGCCGCGTCGCCCTGGCGCACGTAGTAGTCGGGCGCCACGGCCAGGTAGCCTTCCCGCGCGAGGCGGCGGCAGACATCCTTGATGTACTCGTGGAGACCGAAGATCTCCTGGCAGACGAGCACCACCGGCCAGTCGCGGCCTGTCGCGGGGCGGGCGCGGTAGCCCGGCAGGGCCCGGTCGCCGGCGGGGATGCTCACGTCCCCGGCCACCAGCCCGTCGGTCGGCGTCGTCACGATCGTCTGGGCCATGACGGGGCCCGCGGCCAGCGTGTAGCCGGCCGCCCCGCCCACCGAACCGACGAAGCCGCGCCGCCCCAGGCGCTCGAACAGCGGGGGCGAGATCATCTCCGCGGCGGGCGGGGTTTCGGGAAGCTGGTCCATGCGGGTTCCTCCGTTGCCGCGGAAGCCTACACCGGCTCCGCGCGCGGCCGCACAGCCCCGGGCGAGGAAATCGCGGGCAGCGCGCATCGCGGGGAGGCTATGGTCGTTGTGCCGAGGAACTCCCATCCTTCCAGGCCCGCCATGAAGATCCTCGTCGGCTGCGACCTCGGCTATCAGGTCACCGGCCCCGCCACCCTCATTCTGAACATCCAGCCGGCCGAGACGCCGCGGCAGCGCATCGTTCGGGAAACGCTGACGATCACGCCGGAGGGCGCGCGGACCGAGAGCTGGACGGTTCCGGGCACGGGCAACCGCTACCTCCGCATCCATGCCGAGGCGGGCACGGAGCTGCTGATCCACCACGAGGCGGAGGTCGAGCTCCTCCCGCACGTGGTGGATCCCGGCGAGGTCGGGCAGACGGCGCCTGCCGAGCTGCCGCCGGAGGCGCTGCCCCATCTCTGGCCCTCCCGCTTCTGCGAGTCCGACCGGCTGGAGCGCCTGGCGCTGCGCGAGTTCTGCGACGCACCGGAAGGGCATGCGCGCGTCACGGCCGTCTGCAACTGGGTGCATGACCGCATCACCTACCTGCGCGGCGCCTCCGCCCCGACCACCACCGCGACGGACACGCTGCTGTCGGGCGCCGGCGTCTGCCGGGATTTCGCGCATCTGGCGGTGGCGCTCTGCCGGGCGCTGGGCATCCCGGCCCGCTTCATCTCCGCCCACGCGCCCGGCCTCGTGCCGCCCGACTTCCACGCGGTGTTCGAGGCCTTCCTCGGCGGCAAGTGGTGGCTCTTCGACGCCACGCGCCAGGCGCCGCTCGACGCCCTCGTGCGGATCGGCCAGGGGCGCGACGCGGCCGAGGCCGCCTTCGCCGAGATCCACGGCGCCGCCACCCCCACGACCATGGCCGTGCGCGCGGAGGTGCTCGAAGGCCTGGACGTCGCTCGCGGCACGCGGACAACGCTGGCCGTCGCGGACGCCGCCGAGGCGCCCTGACAAGGTGCGAGGGATCCCCCTTCCGCCCGCCGCGCCGGGCCGGCTACGCGACTTTCTTGCGCGGCAGGAACTCGGCGCGCTGGCCGCCGTGCTGGCTGTTGCCGCCGGCCTGTTCGGCTTCGCCAAGCTCGCGGCGGAGGTGACGGAGGGCGACACCCTCGCCTTCGACCGCCACATCCTCCTCACCCTCCGCAACCCGGCCGACCTCAGCGATCCCGTCGGCCCCCGCTGGCTGGAGGAGGCGGCGCGCGACGTCACCGCGCTCGGCAGCCACGTCATCCTCACCTACGTGACGCTCGCGGTGGTCGGGTTCCTCCTCCTCTCCGGCCGACGCGCCAGCGCGCTGTTCACCGCCCTGGCGATCGGCGGCGGCATGCTTGTCAGCAGCGTCCTCAAGATCGGCTTCGCCCGCCCGCGCCCCGACCTCGTGCCCCATGCGGTGGAAGTCTATACGGCCAGCTTCCCGAGCGGCCACGCCATGCTCTCGGCGGTGGCCTACCTGACGCTGGGCGCCCTGCTCATGCGCGTCGCCCCGCTCGGGCGCACGAAGTTTTACGTCCTCGCCGTCGCCATCCTCACCACGCTGATGGTGGGGATCAGCCGCGTCTATCTCGGCGTCCACTGGCCCACGGACGTGCTGGCCGGCTGGTGCGGCGGCGCGGGCTGGGCGCTGCTCTGCTGGATCGTGCTGAACGCCCTCCAGCGCCGCGGCGCCGTGGAGCCGAAAGGCACGCCGGAGGAGCCCGCGGGCTGAAGCGGTGCCCTCGGCCGATCCGTGACAGGTCGCCTCGCGGCCCGGCGCGGCTGCCGCTAGTCCAGCGGCCCCCTGTCCACGCGCCGGCCCTCGGCATCGACCACCGGCTCGCCGTCCTCCTTGCTGAAGGCACCGCGCTGCGGCTCCGGCAGAAGGTTCAGCACCGTCTCTGAAGGCCTGCACAGCCGTACGCCGAGCGGCGTCACGACGATCGGCCGGTTGATGAGGATCGGGTGCGCCATCATGGCGTCGAGCAACTGCTCGTCGGTCAGAGACCGGTCGCCGAGACCCAGCTCCGCATACGGCGTGCCCTTCTCGCGCAGCACATCCCGCACCGGCACGCCCATGCGGCGGATGAGATCTGCCAGCACCTCCCGCGAGGGCGGGGTCTTCAGGTACTCGATCACCTCTGGCTCCTCCCCGCTGTTGCGGATGAGGGCAAGGGTGTTGCGGGACGTGCCGCAGGCCGGGTTGTGGTAGATGGTGACGGTCACGATGCGCGCTCCTCGATGAACGACGTCGGTGGCGCTGGCGGCCCTGGGGAGAGGAAGAAAGAATTCTTCCTCTCCCCAGACCCCTCACCATCATCTTTCTCTATCTGCTTGAATGGTTCCACGGCCGGTGCGCCTCGGGTCATGGACCCGAGGCGACTGCACGAGCAGGAAATAGCCGCGACAGCCAGATGGGGATCTAAGGGCCTCAGGCCCTTGGCGGGTGAGGTTCGGAGAGGGCAGAGCCCTCTCCGGGGCCGCAGGGCCGACCTAGATCGCGAAGTTCAACGGCTCTGCCGAGGGCCGCTGGAGCCCGGCGGCCTGGGCCCGACGGAGCAGGTCCTCCAGCGTCATCCCCTGGAGCCGTTCGCGCAGGGCTTCGTCCAGCTCGCTCCAAAGGGGCGCGACGACGCCCTGGTGGAGCGGCCCGGAGAGGTCGCTGCCCCCTTCCGTGCCCTCCGCCACGGCGGCCACGGCCTCGGAGAGGCGGATGTCGCGGGGACGGCGGCCCAGGCGGTAGCCGCCGCGCGGCCCGCGGACGCCTTCGAGCAGCCCCGCGCGGGAGAGGGCCTGGAAGACGGGTTCGATGCCGCGCCGGGCAGCGCCGAGGCGGTCCGCGATCTCCGCGCCTCCGGCCACGGCGCCGTTCGCCCCTCGCCCGGCGTGGAAGGCGACATCGAGAAGGACGGAGACCGCCGTCAGGGCGCGGTCCTGGCGCAGGAGTCGAAGGGAGGGCTGCATCCCTCCAATCTACGCACTCTCAGCGTGTATTTCCAGATCGGACAACGCGGCTTCCACCTCCCGCCGCCCTTCGGCCGAGAGGGCGGGCTGGGGTGGCAGTGGGGTGCCGACCGCGAAACCCTGGATTTCCAGCGCGCCCTTGATGCAGGCCGCCAGTGCGTGCCGGGCGAAAAGCTCGTTGATGCGCCAGAGCCGGCGCTGCAGGGCCATGGCGCCCGCCCAGTTCCCGGCGCGGCACAGCTCGTAGAGCCGCACGCTCTGGCGGGGGATGGCGCAGGCCGGACCGGCCATCCAGCCGACGCCACCGATCAGCATCACGGCGGCCGGGATATGGGCGGAGGCGGCGAAGACCCGCATCCGACCCTCGGTGCGGTCCATGATCGAGAGCAGCCGCCCGGTATTGGTGGAGGCGTCCTTCACGTAGCCGATCCGCGGGTGGCGGGAGAGGGCCTCAAGGGCGGGAAGGGAGAGGTCGGAGCGCTGGAACTGCGGGTTGGTGTAGAGCACCACCGGCCGTTCCACCGCGTCCGCGACGGCGGTGAAATAGGCGACCACGCCGGCCTCCGGCACGGGGAAATAGGCCTCGAGAATCGCCAGGATACCGTCCGCCCCGATCGCCTCGGCCTCCCGCGCTTGGCGCACCGCCTCGGCCGTCGTGGTGGCGGCGATGCCGGCGACGACCGGGACGCGCCCGGCGGCGGCCTCCACCACCACTTCGATGATGCGGCGGCGCTGCTCGGCATTCAGGTACGCGAACTCCCCGGTGCTGCCGAGCGGCGTCAGCCCGTGCACGCCGGCGGCGATGAGGTGCTCGACCAGCCGCGCCAGCACCTCGTCCAGCACCCGGCCGTCCGGGCCGATGGGGGAGACGAGATAGGGAAAGACGCCGTGAAGATCCTGCATGCGGGAAGGCTAGGCCGGGCCTGCGTCCCGCGGAACCGCCGGGCCAGATATGCGACGCTTTCGTGACGGGCGGCGCGACCGTCTTGCGGCGCGCCTCGCGCGGGTGCAGCAACGATCCGCAGGGGAGGCCCCGATGCCCGATACCATCACTGCCGCGAACACCGACATCATTACCGATCTCGGCCAGCTCGAAGCCCTCTACGGGGTGCCGGGCGATGCCTCCACGGTGAAGGAGGTGCCCCACATCACCGCCGAGTACCGGGCGATGATCGAGGCCTCTCCCTTCCTGGCCCTGGCCACCGCAGGTCCGGAAGGGCTGGACTGCTCGCCGCGCGGCGACCGCCCCGGGGAACTCGTCCGCATCGCCGATCCGCGCACGTTGCTGATGCCCGACCGCCGCGGCAACAACCGCGTGGACAGCCTGCGCAACATCCTGCGCGACCCGCGGGTGGCGCTGATGTTCCTCATTCCCGGCCACGGCAACGCGCTGCGCGTGAACGGCCGCGCGCATCTCTCGGTCGCGCCCGCGCTGCTGGAGAGCTTCGTGGTGGAGGGGAAGGCGCCCCGCAGCGTGATCGTCGTCGCGGTGGAGACCGTCTATTTCCAGTGCGCCCGCGCGGTCATCCGCGCCCGCCTCTGGGAGCCGGAGGCGCGGGTGGCGCCGGGCAGCCTGCCGACGCCGGGCCGCATCCTCGCCGCCCTCAGCCAGGGAGAGGTGGGCGGCGAGCCCTACGACTCCAGCTGGGCGGCGCGGGCGAAGGAGACGATGTGGTAGCCGCCCTCAGGCGGTAACGCGCCCGCGGGAGCGCAGCACCACCAGCCGCGCCACACGCGCGGCCTCGGCGGGATCGGGGAAGGCCATGCCCTCCAGGTCCTCGAGGCCGGGATCGGTCGCGAGGAACATCCAGTCCGCCTCCCGCGCCACGGCGACGCCGACGAAGCGCCCGTCCACGCTGATGGGTCGCGAGCCGCGCATGGTCACAGGCTCCCCATGGCGCGCAGCAGCGCGCTCTCGATCTCGGATTGGCGCGGCGGGCGCGGGGTGCGGGGAAAGGCGCGCTCTATCAGGGCGCGAAGGGCGGCGAAGGGACTGCGGCGGGCGGGGAGGAAAGGGGAGCGGGTCATCATGTGTCCGTTCGGGCAGGGCCCGGCTTGGAAGGGGCAGGGGGAGGGCGGCGCGTTCAGCGCCGACATCCCCGGTCGCGGCGGGTCTCTCGCATCGGAAGCCCCCTCTCGGGACGGGTTGGCGATGCCCGAGAATTCGGCGTGAATCGGCCCCGGGTCAACGAAATGAAACGATCGATTTTCGCTGAATAAGGAGGATGAACCTCTCGCCGAACGTGGGTTGGGTGGTGGACGCCACCCCGGCCGCGCGTGGTAAATTCGCCGGATGTCCAACCCTCCCGCCAACCCGCCGCGCGGCCGCCTCTATGGCAGCATCCTCGAGACCGTCGGTGCGACGCCGCTCGTGCGCCTGCCCCGGCTGGAGGCGGCGGAATCCTTGCCTGCACGGCTGGCCCTGAAGCTCGAGTTCTTCAACCCGCTGGGCTCGGTGAAGGACCGCATCGGCCTGGCCATGGTGGAGGAGGCCGAGCGCGCCGGCCTCATCTCGCCGGGCAAATCGACGCTGATCGAGCCGACCTCGGGCAATACGGGCATCGCCCTCGCCTTCGTCGCGGCGGCCAAGGGCTACCGGCTGGTCGTCACCATGCCCGACGGCGCCAGTGCGGAGCGGCGGAAGATGATGGCGCTGCTCGGCGCGGAACTCGTCCTCACCCCCGCGGCCAAGGGGATGGCCGGCGCCATCGCCCGCGCCGAGGCCCTGGTGGCGGAGACGCCGGGCGCCTGGATGCCGCGCCAGTTCGACAACCCCGCCAACCCCGCGATGCACGCCGCCACCACGGCCGAGGAGATCTGGGCGGATACCGGCGGCGAGGTGGATGCGGTGGTCGGCGGCGTCGGCACGGGCGGCACGCTGACGGGCATCGCGCGCGCCCTGAAGCCGCGCCGGCCGGGGATGCGCGTGATCGCGGTGGAGCCCGCGGAGTCCGCCGTTCTCTCGGGCGACGAGCCCGGCCCGCACGACATCCAGGGCATCGGCGCCGGCTTCCGGCCCTCGGTGCTGGAGTTGGAGCGGATGGACGCCGTGCTGCGCGTCTCGGAGGGAGAGGCCCTGGCGGCCGCCCGGCGCTGCGCGCGGGAGGAGGGCATCCCGATCGGCATCTCCTCCGGCGCCGTGCTGCACGCGGCGATCGAGGTGGCGCGCGACCCGGCGATGGCGGGCGGGCTGGTCGTCGCCATCGCCGCCAGCTTCGCCGAGCGCTACCTCTCGACCGAGCTTTTCGCGGACCTCTAGGTGCCTTCCCGGGGCTGCGGCGAGCGCGGCCCCGGGAGAATGATCAGGCCGCCGCCCGCTGCGTCCGCGCGAGTTCCCGCCCGAGGAAGGAGGCGATGGCGCCCGGCCCGGAGCGGTCGGTGCCGGTCAGGCCCGCCGCGGCCTCGGCGTCGGGGTTGTAGTTCGTGTTCGTGTTCACGTCGTAGGTCAGCACCGCGCCCTCGGGCGTGCGGATGAACTCGATTCCCGCGACCTCGACGCCGTTGGCCGAGAGGAAGCCCTCCAGCCGCTCGCGCAGCGCCGGCTCGATCCCCTCGGGCAGCACGCGGAAGCGCGGGCCGGGCGCGGTGCCGACAGGGCAGGCGGCGTCGCCGATGGCGGCGGAGGGCGCCGGCACCTCGCAGACATCCGCCGGGCACAGCTCGAAGCCCGAGGAGGTGTCCACCTCGACCGCGTAGAGGAAGCGGCCGCCGACGAATTCGGCGCGGGTGATGAAGGGCCGCGCGGCGCGGATGTAGTCCTGCAGCAGCCAGAGGCCGTCGGCCGGCTGCTCATCCTCCGGCGCATCGGCCAGGAAGGCGGCCAGGGCATCGGCATCGGCGAAAAGCCGCACACCGAGGCCCTTGCCCCCGCGGTTCGGCTTTAGGATCAGCGGGCCCGCGCCGAAGCGACGGCGGGCGGCGGCGATCACGTCCTCGGCCTCACCGCGCACGAGAACGGTGCCGGGCACGGCGACGCCAGCGGCTTCCAGCGCCGCGTACTGCCGCACCTTGCTGATCTCGAGGTCCAGCGCCCGCGGACCGTTCACCACACGCCGCCCGAAGCGCTCCAGCCAGGCGAGCACGCCTGCCGTCAGCTCCGCCGAGTAACGGTGCCCGCGCGTGTGGGAGGAGGCGGACATGCGGTTGTAGAAAACCCCCTCCGGCGGCGGGGAGGAGAGGTCGAAGCTGCCGGAGGAAAGGTTCCACTCCGCCCAGGGCAGGCCGCGCTGGTCAAAGGCGCGCGCCAGCGGCGGCAGCCATTCCGGGTTCTCGTGGATGACGTGGATCTTGGACATGCGGGCGCCTCCGTGCGCGCTTCGATGTGGAGAGCGGGTTAAACCCGATCAAGCCGCGTGCGAAGAGCTATTTCACGGCCAGTTCCGCGCTACATCCCCAGCCAGCGCAACGCCGCCATCGCCACGACGCCCGCCATGATCGAGGCGCCGAAGCTGCGCCACCGCACCTGCACCAGCGCGCAGACGATGCTCGCCAGCACCGCCGCCAAGTCCTGGCGCGAGAGGGCGAGGGCGACATAGGCGGCGAAGAGCGGCGCCGGCAGGTTCCGTAGCAGCGCGTCCACGAAGGGCGGCGTGCGCACCGCCCGCAGCACCGCGTAGCCGCCGGCGCGGCACAGGTAGGTGACGATCCCCATGGCCAGGATCGCCACCGTCACGTCCCAGCGAAGCGTCACGCGCCGCCCTCCTCGCTCTGTCGGCGGCGGCGCGTCTCGGCCAGGGTTGCCGTCGTCGCCCCCGCGAGCGCGCCGGCCAGCAGCGGCACGGGGGGCGGCAGGCGCAGCGCCTGGGCCCCAACCGCGACGGCCGCGGCCACCAGCCAGGCCGGTACGTCCTGCCGCGGACCTCGCCAGAGCGCGACGAGGATCGTGACGAAGGTCGCCGTCGCCGCGAAGAACAGGGGGTGGTCCGCCGGCAGCGCCACCGCCGCGCCCAGCAGGTGCCCCGCCGCCGTCGAGGCCACCCAGCCGACCCAGGTGAAAATGCCCAGCCCGAGCAGGAACCCCGCGTCCCGCCCGCCCGCTCGGTGCTCCGCGACGGAGAGGGCAAAGGAGTGGTCCACCGCGAAGAACAGCGAGCCCCAGAGCCGCCAGCCTCGCAGGTGGTCGAGCCAGAAGGACAGCGCGGCGCCGAGCGGCACGAGGCGGATGTTCACGACGAAGGCGGCGATGGCCACTGCCAGCACGTCCGGTGGGTTCGTCCACAGCTCCAGCGCCAGCAACTGCGAGGCACCGGCGAAGACCACGGCGCTCATCACCAGCGTCTCGGCCAGGCTCAACCCCTTGCCGAGCGCGATGACGCCGACGACGAGCCCGAAGGGCGCAATCCCGAGAAGCATCGGCACGCCCCGCCGCGCGCCGCGCAGAATGCCCGCCCGGGTGAAGATCACTCGCATGCGCGCGGGTATAGGCCTTGAAGGGGCGGGGGCACCATGCGCTGGCTTCTTCTGTCGCGTGTCGCGCTTGTGACCCCAGGGGGAGGAAGAAGGAATTCTTCCTCCCCCTGGACCCCCTCCATCATCTCCTTCTTCGAGCTTGAACCCTTGAGCAGTCGGTGCGCCTCGGGTCCATGACCCGAGGCGGCTGGCCCTAGCCGTGGCGGGAAGCGATGATGCGCGCCTCGGCCTCGGCGGGGTCGGTGTCGAGTGCCGCCTCCGCCACCTCGCGCGGGAAGCCAGCGCGGGCGAGGGCACCCATGGCCTTCATCCGGGCGGCGCGGGCGGCTTCCGCCTCCTCCGGCGGGTTGCGGTCGAAAGGGCCCTGGCGGCGGCGGCGCAGATGGGCGAGGGCCGCCGTCACCTCATCCGTCCCGGCCTCCTCCAGCGTGTCGGCGGCGGTTTCCCCGCCCACGCCCTTGGCGGCCAGATGCGCCGCGATAGCCCGACGCGAACGGCCGGCGCGGGAGAGGCGGCGGGCTCGCGCGGCGGCGAAGGCGGCGTCGTCCACCGCGCCGGCCGCGACCATCCGCTTTGCCACGACCAGCGCCGCCGCGCGGCCCGCGTCCACGATGGACGCGATGGCCTCGGGCGCCATCCCCTCCGCCGCCGCGCGCTGCGCCCAGCGGCCGACGCGGCGGGTCAGGACGCGCGCGAGCCCCGCCTCGGTCGCGGCGAAGCGCGCGAGGTGGTTCAGCGCGGCCTCGTGCAGCCGCGCCTCGGTGGGGGCGGGGCCGGCCAGGATGGGGCGGCGCTCGCGCGGGCCGCGCCCGGCCTTCCGCTCCTTTCCGCCGCCGCCTGATCCGTCTCTCTCGCCCATGGCCTTCCCTGCCTTCCCGGAGCCTGCCACGGCGCGGCCGAAGGGGGGAGGGGCCGGGGACCGGGCGGCCCCGGCGAAACCCCGCCCCGCCGGGGGGCGTTCTTATCGTCGATCCAAGCATCGAAACGACCGAACCAGGCGCTCCGGCGCCCGCTCAGCCGTTTCCGTCACCGTCCCGGCTTGGCCAGGCGGCGGTGACCGGATGAACCCATCGAGAGGAGACGACGCGTGACCGTTCGTTCCAGCCAGTCCCGCCTGCTCGGCTTCACCGCCGCCGCCGCCCTTCTTGCCATGGGCGCTGTCGCCCAGGCGCAGACGGGGACCCAGATGGGCGCCCAGCGGGACGGCACGCCAGGCAACCCGCCCTCCACCGCCACCCAGCGCGCGGCCGATGCCGCGACGGGCAACGTGACGCCGCCCGATGGCACCCCTGGCAACCCGCCCGGCACCGCCCTGGGCCGCGCGGCCGACCGTGCCGGCGATGCTGCCTCGGGCGCCAACCAGCGCGCGGGCGACCCGCTGAACACGCAGAACCGGCCGGACGGCACGCCGGGCAACCCGCCGGGCACGGCGCTCGGCCGCGTCACGGACCGGGCCCTGGACAACGCTCAGGGCGCGAACCAGCGCGCGGGCGACCCCGCCAACACCGCCGGCCGCCCCGACGGCACGCCGGACAACCCCCCGGGCACCCTCATCACCCGCGGCGTGGACCGCGCGCTCGGTACGAACACCTCCGGCGCCTTCCCTGAGAATGAACGCGGCAAC
The DNA here is from genome assembly GCF_000711725.1 of Roseomonas aerilata DSM 19363. Classification (GTDB taxonomy): domain Bacteria; phylum Pseudomonadota; class Alphaproteobacteria; order Acetobacterales; family Acetobacteraceae; genus Roseomonas; species Roseomonas aerilata. Next base: position 74,324 of record NZ_JONP01000022.1, read on the forward strand.
AACGACCGCTCCGCCGGCCCCGCGGCCGAGGGTAACCGCGCGACCGTGACGGGCCGTGGCCAAGCCGCGAGTGGCGGGGAGCGCAGCAACGAGCCGCCGGCCGCCAACGCCGATCCGAGCCGGATGGGCAGCACCCGTGGCGCGGCCAGCCCGAGCCAGAACAGCCAGGTGACCGGCAGCGGCCAGCCCGGCGCGGTGAACGCTACGCCCGATGGCGGCCAGGCGCGGGCCGGCACGATGTCCGTGCCGCTGCAGAACAACGCGGCGGGCAATGCGCCGGCCAATCCCTCTGGCCCGAGCGGCGGTCGCGGTGCGGCGGTCGGTGGCGCGGCAGCGGGCGGCGCGGCGGTGACCGGCGCGAGCACGGCCGCCACGGCACCGACGGCACAGACCGAGCGCGCGAGCCGCATCATCGGCTCCAGCGTGTTCAACGAGCGCAACGAGTCCATCGGCTCGATCGACGACATCATCCTCGCCCAGGGCAATTCCTCGCCGATGGCGGTGGTCTCGGTCGGCGGCTTCCTCGGCATCGGCGCGAAGCTGGTCGCCGTGCCGATGTCCGACCTCCGCTGGTCGGCGGCGGACAACCGCTGGACCATCACCGGCGCGACGCGGGAGAGCCTGACCTCGCTGCCGGCCTATTCCTACGACGCCGCCCGCCGCGGCTGATCGGCCAAGCGTGACGATCGGGGGCCCGGGCGCTTGCGTCCGGGCCCTTCGCTTATGTGCCCCTCCGGTCAGGCCTGTGACATTCCGGCCCACGTGGTGAAACGGCACGGTTTCGCAAAGGAACCCCGGCAGCATTATCGCGTTGGCCCCACAGGTCCCGCATTGCTCGCAGGGCCGCAACAACCCGTTCGGGGAGAGACCTGATGTCATCCGCCACGCTGAGAGCCACCACCCTCGCTTTTGCCTTCATCGGCCTGGCCGCCTGCAGCAGCGACCCGCTGAACACCGCCAACCGCCGGGACGGCGCGCCGGGCAACCCGCCCTCCACCGCGACGCAGCGCGCGGTCGACAGCGTGACCGGCGACCGCACCCCTGCCGACGGCACCCCCGGCAACCCACCCGGCACCGCGCTCGGCCGCGTCGCGGATCGCGCCAACGAGCGCGTCGGCGATCCGCTGAACGTCGATGGCCGCCCGGACTGCACGCCCGGCAACCCGCCCGGCACCGCCGTGTCCCGCACCCTCGGCACCACCGATCCGGCCGACTGCCGCCCGGTGGCCCGCCGCGCCCGCCGCCACGTGAGCCAGGCGCGCGCCCGCACTGCCACGCCGCGCCCCGCCGCGACGGCCCCGACCACCGGCACCGGCGCCACTGGCCCCGGCGGCAGCCCCGCCTTCAGCAACCAGGGCAGCTGAACCCTTCAGTTCCCGGCATGAAGAAGGGGGCGCCGCGCTTGCGGCGCCCCTTTTCTCATCTCTGCCATGCTTCCGCGTGACCCCTTGTCCTTTGACCGGACGGGCCCTTTCCGCCATCTTCCCGCGTTCCCGCCCGGCGACGCGACACCCGCACCGCCCGCGGGCCCTACCGGAGGGCCACGCCGCGTGATCCCCGCCCTGATGCCGAACTACAACCGCGCCGACCTCGCCTTCGAGCGGGGCGAGGGCGCCTGGCTGTGGGACGGGCAGGGCCGACGATACCTCGACTTCGGCTCGGGGATCGCGACCAGCAGCCTCGGCCACGCGCACCCGCACCTCGTTGCCGCCATCGCGGAGCAGGCGGGCAAGGTGATGCACAGCTCGAACCTCTACCGCATCCCGCAGGCGGAGCGCCTTGCCGCACGGCTGGTCGAGGCCACGCCCTTCGCGGACAGCGTCTACTTCTCCAACTCGGGCGCCGAGGCGAACGAGGCCATGGTGAAGGCGGTGCGCAAGTACCACGCCGATGCCGGCCACCCCGAGCGCTTCCGCACCATCTGCTTCGAGGGCGCCTTCCACGGGCGCACGCTGGCGATGATCTCGGCCACCGGCAACAAGAAGTACCTGGAGGGCTTTGGCCCGCCGGTGGACGGCTTCGACCACGTTCCCTTCGGCAACATGAACGCCGTGCGGGACGCGATCACTGCGGAGACGGCCGCGATCATGATCGAGCCCGTGCAGGGCGAGGGCGGCGTGCGCCCGGCGGATCTCCGCTTCCTGCAGGAGCTGCGCGCCACCTGCGACGAGTTCGGCCTGCTGCTGGCGCTGGACGAGGTGCAGACCGGCATGGGGCGTTCCGGCAAGCTCTGGGCGCACCAGTGGGCGGGGATCGAGCCCGACATCATGTCCTCGGCCAAGGGCATCGGCGGCGGCTTCCCGCTGGCGGCGACGCTCGCGAAGGAGAAGGTGGCGGTGCACCTCAAGCCCGGCACCCATGGCAGCACCTATGGTGGCGGGCCGCTGGCCTGCGCCGCGGGGAATGCCGTGCTGGACGTGATCCTGGCGCCCGGGTTCCTCGACAAGGTCGATCACGTCGCGCGCTACCTCTGGCGTGGCATGCTCGACCTCGCCGCGCGCCACCCGAAGGTGGTCGTCGGTGTCCAGGGCGCGGGGCTGCTGCTCGGCCTTCGCCTGACCGACGCCGTCTCCAACGGCGAGATGCAGGGCGCGGCCCTGGCCGAGGGCCTGCTGACGGTGGCCGCCGGCATGAACGTGCTGCGCGTCGCGCCGCCGCTCGTCATCACCGAGGCCGAGGTGGACGAGGCGCTGCGCCTCCTCGACCGCGCCTGCCTGCGCATGACGCCGGGCGAGGCGAAGGCGGCGGCAAAGTGAGCGCTGCGCTCAAGACCGTGTCGGGGGGTCCCGTGGCCCCCCGCCACTTCCTCGAGGTGATGGACTTCGACGGGCAGACGCTGCGCCGGATGCTCGACCTCGCGCGCGAGGCGAAGGCCGGGCGCGTGCCGGGCAAGCCGCTGGCCGGCAAGAGCGTCGCGCTGATCTTCGAGAAGCCCTCCACCCGCACCCGCGTCTCCTTCGAGGTGGGCATCACCCAACTCGGCGGCCACGCGGTGGTGCTGTCGGGGCGCGACATGCAGCTCGGCCGCGGCGAGACGCCGGCCGATACCGCCAAGGTGCTCTCGCGCTACGTCGATGCGATCATGCTCCGCACCGACGATGTGTCGAAGCTGCGGGGCCTGGCGGAGCACGCGACGGTGCCGGTCATCAACGGCCTGACCGACGTGTCCCACCCCTGCCAGATCATGGCCGACGTCCTCACCTTCGAGGAGCATCGCGGGCCGATCGCCGGGCAGACAGTCGCCTGGACGGGGGACGGCAACAACGTCGCGCAGAGCTTCATCCAGGCGGCGGCGCGTTTCGACTTCACGCTGCGCCTCGCCACCCCCGATGCCCTGCGCGCACCCGCCGATCTCGTCGCCTGGGCCCGTCGCGAGGGCGCGCGGATCGAGGAGACGGACGACCCCGCGGCGGCCGTGCGCGGCGCCCGCTGCGTGGTGACGGATACCTGGGTCTCCATGTCCGACGAGAAGCCGGACGCGGCGGCGGTGAACCGGCACAACCTGCTGGCGCCCTACCAGCTCAACGCCGCCCTCATGCGCCACGCGGCGCCGGACGCCATCGTCATGCACTGCCTGCCCGCCCATCGCGGGGAGGAGATCACCGAGGAGGTGATCGACGGGCCGCAGAGCGTGGTCTTCGACGAGGCGGAGAACCGGCTGCACGCGCAGAAGGGCGTGCTGCTCTGGGCGCTGGGTCTCGGCTGACAGGGGTGAGGCCGCCGCGGGAGTCTTGATCAGGATCAAGGCTGCCGCTGCCCGGTAGGCCCAGTCTCTCCCAGGAAATCATCCTGGAGAACGGCGATGTCGGCCCTTGTCACGGAATCCCTGACCGCCCGCGACCTGATGACGCGGGAGGTGGTGAGCATCCCACCCGCCATGCCCGTCGCCGCCATCGCGCGGCTGCTGGCGGAGCGCGGGATCTCCGCGGTGCCGGTCCTTTCGGCCGGTGGCAGGATGCTTGGCATCGTCACCGAGCTGGACCTTATCCGCCGCTTGAGCGGCGCCGAGGACATGCGCCCCGGCTGGCTGCACCGCCTCGTCGGCAACCGCGACCGGGACGCCGAGCGCTACGCCCAGGTGCACGGCATGCTGGCCGAGGACGTGATGACCCGCGACGTGGTCTGCGTGGACGAGCGCACCTCGGCCGAGCACATCGCCCACCTGATGGAGGAGCGCGGCATCCGCCGCGTGCCCGTGCTGCGGGACGAGCATCTGGTGGGCATCGTCTCCCGCGCCGACCTGCTCCAGGCCCTGCTGGTGCCGCCTGCCCCCCTCGGCTCCGGCAGCGCCGAGGACGAGCGGATCCGCACCGAGCTCTGGCGGGAGATCCGCGAGCAGCCCTGGGCGGATACGCTCTACACCTACGTGAACGTGAGGGACGGGGTGGTGGAGTTTCAGGGCTTTGCCCGTTCCGCCGCCGTCCGGCGTGGGCTGCGGGCCATGGCGCACCGGATCGAGGGCGTGCGGCGCGTGAACGACACCATGGAGGACGGCCTGCCGGCAAACCTCCTCTGCTGAGGCAGGATCCGGCCGAAGGTGGTGGCGCCGAAGGGTCGCCATGCGCCCCGCGCGGGTGGCGCACCCTGGGAGCGGCGGGCGGCGCTGACTATGTAGGGTGGGTGCAAGACTCCACCCGCCCCTCCGACGTCCCGGCCCTCTTCAACCATGAGCGCCCGCCGGTGCCCGACACGATGGTTCCCCGCGCCATCCTGCCCTTCCACCTGGAGGGGCGGCCGGTGCGCGGTCGGCTTGTGCGCCTCGGAACCCTGGCGGAGGCGCTGATCGGGCGCCACGACCTGCCCCTGGATGTCGCCCGCCTGCTCGGTCAGGCGCTGGCCCTGACGGCGGGGTTGGCCGCGGCGCTGAAGTTCGAAGGCTCCTTCTCGCTGCAGGCCAAGGGTGACGGGCCGGTGCCCATGCTGCTGGCCGACTGCACCGACTCCGGCGACCTCCGTGGCTATGCCCGCGCCGCCGAGGGCACCTCGCCCCGGGGGGAAGCCAGTCAGCTTCTCGGGCGGGGCTATCTCGCCTTCACCTGCGACCAGGGCGCGGACATGGACCGCTACCAGGGCATCGTCGCCATCGCCGGTGACACGCTTGCGGACATGACGGATACCTATTTCCGCACCTCCGAGCAGCTCCAGGCCTTCGTCCGCCTCGCCTGCCGCCGCACGCCCGAGGGCTGGCGCGCGACCGCCCTGATCCTTGAGCGCGTGGCCGCCGAGGGCGGCATCGACGGCCAGGAGAACGAGGAGGCCGACGAGGCCTGGCGCACCGCGACCATCCTCGCCGACACCGTGAAGGAGGAGGAGATGCTGGACGACGCCCTTCCCTCCGAGGTGCTGCTGCACCGCCTGTTCCACGCGGAGGGGCTGCTGGTGGACGCCGCCCGCCCGCTCTCCTACGGCTGCCGCTGCTCGCGCGCCCGGCTGGCCGGCGTGCTCCAGGGCTTCCCGGAGAGCGACCTCGACCACATGGCCGAGGAGGGGCAGATCACCATGAACTGCGAGTTCTGCAACCTCGCCTTCCGTTTCGATCGCGACGAGGTGAGGGGTGGCGCCGGGCGGGCCTGATCGGCTAACGCGGTGCGCCGCCACCGGAGAACTGACCGCGCCATGAAGGGCACCCCCACGCATCGCCTTGCCGGGACGAGCCGGCGCCTCGTGCTCGGCGCGCCGCTCCTGCTCCTTGCGGCCTGCGGCGGGCGCGACCTGCCGCCGCCGCTGCCGCGGGTGGATGGCTACGCCTACCTGACGCCGCTGCGCGTGAACGTCGCGGACCTCGAGGTGCTGGAGGCGACGGACGCCCGAGCCGATCCGCCCGCGCCGCTCGTGCCGGCCGTGGAGGTGGCGCGCATGGGGCGCGACCGCCTTATCCCCTCCGGCACCACCGGCCGCGCCCGCTTTGTCGTGGAGGCTGCCAGCCTCACCCGTGCCGGCGACGGCATCGCCGTGCTGCTCCGCGCCCGCGTGGAAATCCTCGACAATGACCGCCGCGTTGCTTTCGCCGAGGCCGAGGCGCGGCGGAGCACGACCGGTGGCGGAGGCAGCACTGCCGCCCGTGCCCGAGCCGCCGAGAACCTCGTTATCCGCGCGATGGAGGACCTGAACGTGGAGTTCGAGCTTCAGGTGCGCCGTAACCTGCGGGACTGGTTGCTGGAGACGACGCCGACCGCACCGGTGGCGCCCATCGACTCGCCCGAGGGCATCCAGCGGCAGAACCTGCCCCAGGGCTGAGACACGGCGTCAGCCCGGCCGGATCGAAACCCCAACGGGGCTGGGGCGCTTTCCCATCCTAACCAGGGAGAGAGCCATGATCCGCCCCCGTCTCGCGATCCTTCCGATCCTCGCGCTGGGTGCCGGGCTTGTCGCCTGCGCCCCGAACGACCCCTACTACGCCAGCGGGCCGGTCTACTCGCAGCCCGTCGTCCAGCAAGCCTACCCGACGCCCTACGCGCCCCAGTCCCCCTACGCCGCGCCGATGCCCGCCTATGTTGGCCAGGGCGACGCCTACGGGCGCCAAGCGCCGGTTCAGCAGGGCTACGCCGCAGCGCCGGTGGCTGATTCCTACTGCCAGGAGGCCTACGCGAACGCCGTCGGCACCAGCCAGCAGGCCGCCATGACCGGCTCCTATGCCGACGCGGCGCGCGCAAACCGGTCCGCCGGGTTCTTCCGCCGCGACTGCTGAGAAAGCTTGCCTCCGCCGGGCCCTGCAGAGGGCTCGGCCCTCCCCAGCCATCCGAGGCAGTGCCTCGGATCGATCCCCATCTGGCTGGCGCGGATGCGGTGATCGGGGCCGGTTCTATCTCCCCGCCCTCTCTGAGCGTGCAATCGCCTCGGGTCAGTGACCCGAGGCGCACCGGCCGCAAGGTATTCCAAACTCGACGAAAAAATAATGGAGAGGGGTCCGGGGAGAGGAAGAATTCCTTCTTCCTCTCCCCGGAGTCACCAGCACCGACAGGGCTAGCCCGCCCCGCGTTACCCTTCGAAGGTGTTCGCCCGCCCATTGATGATCGACAGGAACTCGCGTCGCGTCGCGTGATCGTCGCGGAAGGCGCCGAGCATGGTGCTCGTCACCATGGCGACGCCGGTCTTGTGCACGCCGCGGGTGGTCATGCACTGGTGCGATCCTTCCAGCACCACCGCGACGCCGAGCGGGTCCAGCACGTCGTTGATGGCGTTGGCGATCTGGGCCGTCAGCTTTTCCTGGATCTGCAGGCGCTTGGCGAAGGCGTCCACCACCCGCGCGAGCTTGCTGATGCCCACCACCCGGCCGCGCGGGATGTAGCCGATATGCGCGCGGCCGATGATCGGCACCATGTGGTGCTCGCAATGGCTCTCGAGGCGGATGTCGCGCAGCACGACCATCTCGTCGTATCCCGCCACCTCCTCGAAGGAGCGTTGCAGGAGCTGGACGGGGTCGGTCTCGTAGCCCGCGAAGAGTTCGCGGTAGGAGCGGGCGACGCGAGCGGGGGTGTCGAGCAGTCCCTCACGGTTCGGATCGTCTCCGGCCCAGAGGAGAAGGGTGCGGACCGCCGCCTCCGCCTCGGCCTGGCTCGGCCGGACAAGATCGCAGCGGAGGCTCGTGCCGGCGCCCTGCGCGTCGGGGATGATCGGGTTCTGCTCAGTCACGGCGGCAATCCTTCGGGCGCGGCGGCGGCACGGACGGCGACCGCGCGGCCTGCCCAGGCAGATAGGTGCGCAATCGCATCGAAAAAGGGCCGGGCCAGAGGGAAGGTTCCACCCCGCCCCGGTGTTGCTAGTTCAGGGCCCCGCGCCCGTGAGGGCTGTCGAGGCTGAAAGCCGGGATCTCCACGTCGAAGGGCTCTCCGCTGGCTGTCGTGATCATATGATAGCGCCCCTGCATGAAGCCAGAGGGTGTGGCGAGGGGCGTGCCTGAGGTGTACTCGAAGACCTCTCCCGGCTCGAGCACCGGCTGTTCCCCCACCACGCCGTCGCCGTGGACGTGCTGGGTGCGGCCCAGAGCGTCGGTGATGTGCCAGGTCCGCTTGAGGAGCTGCACGGTCTCCCGGCCCTCGTTGCCGATCCTTACCCGATAGGCCCAGACGTAGCGCCCTTCCTCGGGGTCGGATTGGTCCACGAGGTAGAAGGTACGGACCGTGACCCGGACGCCGCGGGTGATGGCGGTGAAGGCACCAGGCTCGCTCATCGCTGCTCCTCCATCACCGTCCCCGCGGGCCTGCCGCTCAACGCGCCGGGCCGGCGGCCCGAGGCACGCCCGCGACCTTGCCGCCGCCGGTCCGCGCGCCCTCGCGCACCGCATCCAGCGCCTGGGCGAGATCGTCGATCACGTCCTGCACATCCTCGAGCCCGACCGAGAGCCGCACGGTGCCGTCGTTGATGCCGAGCCGCGCGCGCTCCTCCGGGCCCACCTTCATATGGGTGGTGGTGGCCGGGTGGGTCACCATGCTGCGGGCGTCGCCGAGGTTGTTCGAGATGTCCACGAGCTTCAGCGCGTTGAGCACCCGGAACGCCGCTGCCTTCGCGCCTTCCCCTGCATCCGCCACGTCGAAGGTGACGAGCGTGCCGCCGGCCGACATCTGCGCCCGCGCCAGCGCCTGCTGGGGATGGCTGTCGAGGAACGGGTAGAGCGTGCGCGAGACCTCCGGTCGCGAGGCGAGGAAGTCCGCCACCTTGGCGGCGTTGGCGCACATGGCGGGCACGCGCAGGTGCAGCGTCTCGAGCCCCTTGAGGATCACCCAGGCGTTGAAGGGGGAGATGCTGGGGCCGGTGTTGCGGATGAAGGGCTGCAGCACCTCGTCCACCCACTTCTGCGTGCCAAGCACGGCGCCGCCGAGCACGCGGCCCTGCCCGTCGAAGTGCTTCGTGGCGGAGTACACCACGACATCGGCGCCCAGGGTCAGCGGCTTCTGGAGCAGGGGGGTCGCGAAGACGTTGTCCACCACCACGATTGCGCCCGCCGCATGGGCGAGTTCGGCGACCGCCGGCAGGTCCACCAACTCGAGCATCGGGTTTGAGGGCGTCTCCAGCAGCACCAGGGCGGCGGGCTTGCGGAAGGCCTCCCGCCACTGGTCCATGTCGGTGCCATCAACAAAGACCGTCTCGATGCCGTAGCGCGGCAGGAGGGAGGAGACGATCCAGTGGCAGGAGCCGAACAACGCGCGCGACGCCACCACGCGGTCCCCGGCCTTGAGGTGCGCGAGCATCGCGGCATGAACCGCGGCCATGCCGGAGGCCGTGACGCGGCAGGCCTCCGCGCCTTCGAGTGCCGCGAGCTTGTTCTGCAGCGCCTCGATCGTCGGGTTGCCGAAGCGGGAGTACTGGAAGTGCTGCTCGGTGCCGAGGAAGGTGCCCTCCGCCTGCTCCGCGCTCTCGTACATGAAGCCCGAAGTCAGGTGCACGGGCTCCGACATCTCGTCGAAGGAGGAACGGTTCTGGCCGCCGCGCACGAGGAGGGTCGCGGGGCGGAGCGGGGCGTTCGGAAGGGTCCTGGGCATAACGGGCGTTCCATCGGTCACGGATGGCCCGGTCGGGCGGGGAGGGAGCCCTCGCCACGGCCGTTTAGCGCGTTTCTTTAAGCTCGCCGCAAGCTGGCCGACAAATCGCGAGCGGCCCCGCGAGCGGCGGAACCGGGGTCAACCTAGACCCGGGCCGCCGTGCGGGGCAAGGGCGCGGATTGCGCGGGCCGGCCTGCTGCGCTAGGTATCGGGAAGCACGGGCGCTGCCCGTCATGCGGGCGTAGTTCAGAGGTAGAACGTCAGCTTCCCAAGCTGAATGTCGTGGGTTCGATTCCCATCGCCCGCTCCATTTTAAGTCTGCTGCCCGTCCTCGGGGTCCACCGGAGGGCCAAGATCCTCCGAGCTCTTGCAGGAGCTTGGGGCTTCTTCGCTAAGGCCGGCATCCGCACCGGCGCACTATTGATGGAGATAGCGTTGAGTGCATCGGTGGCCGTCCGCTCCCACCACTTGGACGCACCCTCACCTCCAGAGATCGTAGTGGAGCGTAGAGGCCTCGGCTCCGCCGGATGGGGGTGGTGCCTGACGCGAGACGGCGAGGTCTTCAAGAAAGGCCCAGGCGGCTATCGGAGTGCGGAAGATGCGCACGATGCCGCCCAGGCAGAGCTTGGACGTGGTCGGAAGCGGGGCTGACCACCCCCAGTAAGAGGAAGCCCATCTCGGTCTACGATGTGCGAGGTGGCAGTCGCCTCGCCTCGTTTCTTGCCGCTCGCTATGCGTCCTCGGACGGATATCCTCGCGGTTCGCCCTGGGCGTGCCCGTTTCAGGGCTTGTCCATACGGATGCGGACAACTTCGTTGCTGGCAGACAGCATCATACTGTCGATCGTGGGTGGCTCCGGGTCGGATTGGAAGATTGACCTCGAGCTTCCATCGGGACCCTCAATCATCACCGATGTCGCCTCGCCGTTAAGGCCGAGTTTGGACGCCACAGCGATAGCCGCCTTGGACGCCGACGCCTCGGATTTATAGCCGGTGTAGGACAGCACACCCTGGACGATCTTCCAGGCCCCGCCGTCTTGCCGAACGGTGTAGCTGATCATGGTTAGCTTTCTCCTCAGGGAATCGACCCAGCCAGGCGAGGCCAACTCGAAACCTGTATGTGGGTGTCCGGGGCAGGAATGCATGCTGAAGCCTGAGCGAGCGAGGCTGACTTCCTGAACTCCTGTCTCGGCACCCTCGCCACCGCCGTCGCCTAGCTCTGCCAAGCAGCGACATCGATGCGATCGCCGCTCGTCGAAGGCATTGGAGCGCTGAGGTGCTTTGCGGGCTCGGTAGCGGCTGGCAGCGGCCAAGCTGCGCCTGCACGAGGGTTCGCACCCTTGCCCCAGGTTGATGCCTCAGGTTTGCATCAGCGCGGATGGACGCAGCGCTCGCATGTGAAATTTGACCTGCTTATGCTTGTCCGGAAGCAAAGGAAAAGGCCGTGTCAGAACGCCGAGAGTTGTATCGCAGCCCAAACGGAGACACTTGGTTTTTGGGGCGAGAGCCCGAGAACGGTCACGCGTTCATCATCCATCAGCCGAATGCACCGTCTGGTGGGCGGCTAACTCCTATCGAACTGGGAGCGTTCTTGAGCACAGAGACGAAAGGCCCAGAGCACCAAGCTCTTCTGCGACTGATTGGAACATTAGTGGAGGTTCCTCCCTTTGCTGATGAGGCCTAAGTGCCAGAAGTTCCTCACCCTGTCGTGATCTCTCCATAATAGTTCACCACCGGCACGTGCCTGGGCCCATACACCGGAGCATGTCCCATGATGCCGCTAGCCGCGCCGCCCAAGGTATCGCCGATGTCTTGGCCGGCACACTCGACCACTGCAACATCGCCCTCTCGCGCAACGAAGTCGAGGAGGCCAAGCAGCTTCTGGCCGAAGCATGTGAGCAACTCAGGCGTCTTCGCAGGGATCTCCGGGAAGAGAGCGGAAACGCCGAGACTTGGCCTGACGACACCGCCCGTTGAGGCGGATCCTGGCAGGCAACCTCTATAGGCTGGTCGTCACTTTCGCTGCGGCGTGGGCCGTTCCTGAAGCTGTTAGCGCCAGGGTACTTTGCGCCTCGCCTCTCGGGAGTGGATGAGCGGTGCGCTGACGGCCAAACTACACCAGCACACTTTGCGGCGAGACCTGCCTTGACGGTACTCGAAAGTAATCCATGACGCCAAATCAGCGCAGGGCCCGTGTTTATCTCCGCGCATGGCAGATTTCTTTTTTGACACCGATCATCTGACGAGCACCGAGGCGGACACGCCCTTGGCGCTTGAGAACTCGGGGGCCGCCTACCTGGCTGCGCTGGCAGCGCTACCTTGCCTGGCGCGCGACGTGATCCCGGAGGGGAGAGCCGAGGCTGTTGGGGTCACCGTGCGTGACGCTTCGGGCAAGCCAATTTGTAAAGTGAGCCTTCATCTGCGGGTTCAGTGGCTCGGCTGAGCTGGAGCGTCGCTCACCTCATCTCAGCTGTGGCGCGTGAGCGCTTGGGGGAGCGGTCCAAGTCTCACTAGGCCTTAAAGCCAAGGACAAAACCTCCTGATCTGGCGGAGGCAGATGACGGCGCAGGCGAGGGTTGTCAGGGCGAGGTGCAGGTCGGCGCGGCGTTCGTAGCGGACGGTCAGGCGCCGGAACCGGGCGAGCCAGGCGAAGGTGCGCTCAACCACCCAGCGGTGTCGTCCGAGGCGGGCACTGCTCTCGATGCCGCGCCGTGCGATGCGCGGCGTAATGCCGCGGGTGCGGCACTCACGGCGACAGCGGCGGTGATCGTAAGCCTTGTCGGCGTGAAGCTTGCTGGGCCTACGGCGCGGGCGCCCGCGGTGCCTGGCCCGCACACCGGGCACCGCGT
>NZ_JONP01000023.1 GCF_000711725.1 Roseomonas aerilata DSM 19363
TTGGCAAGTTGTTTGACCAGAAAGCCAGTTTAGCCGCGTGGATCGAGGATTCGGCAGGATCAGGAAGCCGCCTGGACGCAGGTCTCCTGCTGCCAGATCTGGAAGGTCTTGGTGCGGGCGCGTCGGTACTCGCCGGCGGCCATCAGGTGCCGGCGAGAACGGAAATGCCCGTAGATCATGCTGTGGGCTGACAAGAACCGCTGAGCCTGCTCGGGCGACTTGAGCCGCTGCATCTGCCGCTCTCGCCGTCGGGCGGGCCGGTGCGAGTTCTCCGCCCGATTGTTCAAGTACCGACTGCTGCGATGCCGGACTTCGGGTAGGAGCTCGCGCCGAGCGAACCCGTAGCTCTTCAGCCCGTCGGTGACCAGCCGACGGGGCTTGTACTTGAGGCCTGCAAGCAGGCGCTTGAAGAACCGCTTGGCTGCACTTCCGTTCCGCCGGTCCCTGAACGAGGATGTCCAGCACCACGCCGTGCTGGTCCACTGCTCGCCAGAGGTAATGCAACACGCCGTTTATGCGTAGAAACACCTCCTCGAGGTGCCAGGTGTCGCCCGGCTTTAGCCTGCGCTGCCGCAGCTTGGCCGCGAACTCCGAACCGAACTTGCGGCACCAGTTCCGGATGCTCTCGTGCGTGACGGTGATGCCGCGCTCGGCCAGGATCAGCTCCACGTCTCGCAGGCTCAGGCTGAACACATGATAGAGCCAGACGGCGTGGCTGATGATCTCTGCCGGAAGGCGGTATCCGGGATAGGTGGCGGGCTCTGACGTCATCCCGTCAGATTGCCCCGGCTCGGTTGTTCCGACCACAGGTCATCAACTTGCCAATGCCCGCGGGACATATCCCTGCACGGGTCAGTTCTCGATGAAAACTCCGGTCAGTTCTCAGCGAAACTCAACAGCCCAGCTGCCGGACACCCTTATCAGTGACGATAAGCAGTCGTGCAATGCTGGCGAGCCGCAGCTCCGCACCGAGCTGCGCGATCTCGCCGAAGCCAAAATGTATGCGCATCACCTAGTTAATCAGGCCCATGCCGTCACCTCCGAAACCTTGGCCTCGGTCTTCCGCGACCCCGACGGGGCATCGGAACCCGCCGACGATAGATTCAGCGCAGAATGCGGCGGTACCGCAAATCCACCGTCGTTCGGCGGCCCTATCATAAGAAGAGCATCAGCCCTCGCGCTCAACTGGGCCTTGAGCTCCAGGACCTCAGCCGAGGTCATTGAGCCATTTGCATCCCTAGCTGAGAGCGTGAGCCCAGACGGGTCCAGACCAGATGTCCGTTTGAGGTTGGGCTAGCCGGCCTCGAACTGTGCAGGATGATCGAGGGCTGCGCCGGGTGGGCCCTCAGCAAGTTCTGTCAGCGCTCGCGCCACGGGTACCCGGGCTGGCAGAACCAGATGGCGAGGCACGAAGGTGGGCTCGCTCATTCGATCGGCAATCCCAATTCGCGCACCAGCCGCCCTAAGACGGCACGATCCCGTTCCAAGGCAGCGGCCGTGGCCGCGGGTCCGGCAGGGAAGACGAGCGCGCCGAGTTCGCGCAGCAGGCGCTCACGCAGATCGGGCATCGCCAGCACTGCCGCAACGTCGGCCGCGATGCGCTCGGCGAGCGGCGTGGGCAGCCCAGCTGGGGCGAGAAGGGTGAACCAGCCGTTCATCTCGAAGCCGGGAAGAGTCTCGGCCACCGTCGGCACCTCTTCCAATCCCGGAAAGCGCACGGCGGAGGTGACAGCAAGCGCTACCAGGTTCCCGGCGCGAAGCTGCGGCGCGATGAGCGGCGTACCGTCGATCATCAGGTCAGTGCGGCCCGCGATCGTGTCTTGCACGGCTTGCGGGCTGGCAGGATAGGGAACATTGGTTAGACGGAGGTTGAGACCACGCGCTACCTGCTCGCCCACGAAGCGCGGCAGGCTGGTTGCACCGCCGGTGGCGAAGGTCAGCCCCTCCGGCCGTTCCTGCGCCCGTGCGGCGAGGTCAGACAGCGTGCGCATGCCAGCATGGGAATTTGCAGCCAGGACAAAGGGTGTGCTCATCGTCAGCGCGACCGGCGTCAGGTCGCGAGCCGGATCAAAGGGCATGGATCGCATCAGGTGCTGGTTGAGCGCGAGCGGCGAGGTCTGCGCGAAAAGAAGTACATGGCCGTCGCGCTCAGCCCGCGCCGCGGCCGCGGTGCCGACGTTGCCGCTGGCGCCAGGCCGGTTGTCCACCACGACCGGTTGGCCCCAGCGTGCCGAGAGCCCCTCGGCAAGAAAGCGCATCGCCGTATCCGGCCCGCTGCCCGCCCCGGCCGGCACGATGACTCGCACCGGACGCACGGGAAAGGGGTGTTGCGCGCGAACTGCGAAGGACCGCGTTCCGCCAGCGAGGGCAAGACCCGCTGTTGCCGCAAGCCAGACACGGCGTCCACTTCTCGTCCTTCGCCCCAGTTCCTTATCACCCGGCACCGGGTCAGGAGCCCACGGCTCGCGCATCGCAAACATCGCGCCCTCCCTCATTCTCTCGGCAGGCGGCGGGTCTCCACCACCCGGTTGAAGCTCGCGATCTCACCGGCAACGCGCGCGTGGAATGCCTCTGGCGTACTCGCTGCGGGCACCGCGCCCATCTCCCGCAGCCTGGCATCCACATCAGGCATAGCGACGATCAGCCGTATCTCCTCGCTCAACCGGTGCATCAGGGAGCCAGGCATGCCGCCCGGTCCCATCAGACCGAGCCAGGACTCGTAGGAGAAGCCCGGGACTATCTCGGAGGCGAGCCGGACGCCGGGGAGCTCCGGCATCGGCGCGGTGGAGGTGATGGCAAGCGGCCGGATCGTCTCCTTCCGCGCCATCTCGAAAGCGATGGTCATGGTATCGATCATCAGGTCCACGCGGCCTGCCATGAAGTCGGGCAGGGCGGCGGCCGAGCCACGGTAGGGGACGTGCACCATCTCCACTCCCGTCGCGCCGAGCAGCCACTCGCCGATCAGGTGATGCCCCGAACCGATGCCGACGGAGTAGTAGCTCAGCGTACCCGGCCGAGCACGCGCCGCCGCGAGGAGGTCCTCAAGCCGCGCATAGGGCGACGACGGGCGCACCGCGAGCATCATCCCGTAGGTCACGAGCGTCGAGAGGAAGGAGAAGTCGCCGAGGGGATCGAAGGGGAGAGCGGTTCGCATCGCCGCGGCGGTGGAGTGCCAGCTCGCGGTGAAGAGGAGCGTGTGGCCGTCCGGCGCGGCGCGGGCGACCTCGGCTGCGGCGATGAGCCCAGTCGCGCCCGGCTTGTTCTCGACAACCACCGGCTGGCCGATGCGCGCGGCGAGCCGGGCGCTAACGATCCGGGCGCCGATGTCGGCGCTGCCGCCCGGAGTGGACCCGACCAGGAGGCGAACGGGCCGCGTGGGCCAGGCCGGCTGCGCCCCGGCAGGCGCGGCGCGCGCTGTGATGATGCCTGCGGCAGCTACTGCCGCCAGCCTCCGTCGCATCAGCATCGGATTTGTCCTTCCCGGCCGCCTTCCCGTCACCACGCCACCCGCAGATGGCGGATGGGTCGCCCCGGCGCCACGGCCTGAGCGGCGGTAGCGATACCCTGCGCGTCGATGCCGTAGTGGCGGCGTAACTCGGCAATCGTGCCGGTTTGACCGAAATGCTCCACGCCGAGGGCGCGGGTACGGTGGCCGTACACGGCGCCCATCCAGGCGAGTGTTGCAGGATGGCCGTCCAGCACCGTGACCAGCCGGCAATGGGAGGGCAGTCCGCCCAGCAGGCGTTCGACATGGCTCTCGGCCTCCGGCGTGCCCTGCTCGCGGGCGCGCTGCGCCTCCGTCCAGTCCGCGTGCATGCGGTCCGCGGAGGTGACCGCGAGCAGCCCGACGTCACGCCGGTCCTCCGCGATCAGCCCCACCGCTTCGATCGCTTCCGGCGCCAGCGTACCGGCATAGGCAATCACCACCTGAGGGTTAGGACCGGGACGGCGCATCCAGTAGCCGCCTGCCAGGATGTCGGCCGTCAGTTCCGCCGTCATCGCGCGGCGCGGCTGCTCGACCACGCGGGTGGAGAGTCGGAGGTAAGCCGAGGCACCGTCGGGTTCCTGCATGTGCACGAAGGCTTGGCGCAGGATCACGGCCAGCTCGTCGACGTAGGCCGGTTCGAAGCTGACGAGGCCGTCCTGCGCCAGGCCGATCAGCGGCGTGCGGATCGATTGGTGCGCACCACCCTCGGGCGCCAGCGTGGTGCCGGAGGGCGTGGCGACAAGGATGAAGCGCGCCCCCTGGTAGCACGCGTAGTTCATTGCATCGAGACCGCGCTCGATGAAGGGGTCGTAGAGCGTGCCCACCGGCAGCAGCCGCTCCCCAAAGGTCTCGTGCGACAAGCCGAGCGCCGAGAGCATGGTGAAGAGGTTCATCTCGGCGATGCCGAGTTCCATGTGCTGGCCGGAGGGTGAGAAGGTCCAATTGAAGGTCGAGGGGATCCGTTCCTTACGGAACAAGTCCGCCATTTCTTCCTTCGCGAAGAGCCCCCGCCGGTTAACCCAGGCACCAAGATTGGTGGAGACGGTGACGTCAGGGGAGGTGGTGACAATCCGCCGCGCCAACTCGGTGTCGCCTTTGGCAATCTCGTGCATTAGCAGGCCGAAACCTTGCTGCGTGGACATGGCGGGCGAGAGCGGGACGGCGAGGCTCTCCGGCACCGGGACCGTCGGTGCCGCCGGCCGCGCCGCCCGGCGGGCATGCGGCACGGCGGCAAGGAAGCGCTCCAGCGCCTCGGCCGGCGTATTCAGCCCCTCGAAGCGGTCCCATTCATGGCCCTCGCGCACGCGCATGGTGCGCCGGAAGCCCTCCATCTGCTCAGGGTTCATCAGCCCGGCATGATTATCCTTGTGCCCCGCCAGCGGCAGGCCGGAGCCCTTGATGGTGTAGGCGATGAAGCAGGTCGGCCGGTCGTGCCGGCGCGCCGCCTCAAAGGCTTCCAGCAGCATCGGCAGGTCGTGCCCGCCCAGGTTGCCCATCAGCGCCGCTAACTCCTCGTCCGAGCGGCGGGCGATGAGGGCCGAGACCTCACCCTGGTCGCCCAGTTCGTCCGTCAGCCGCCGTCGCCAGGCCGCGCCGCCCTGGAAGGTGAGCGCGGAGTAGAGGGGGTTTGGGCAGGCCTCGATCCACGCCCGCAGCCGCTCGCCGCCCGGCTCCGCGAAGGCGGCCTGCTGCAGCGTGCCATGGCGCAGCACCACCACATCCCAACCAAAGTTGCGGAAGGTCGCCTCCAGCCGTGACCACAGCCCCTCCCGCACCACGGCGTCCAGGCTCTGCCGGTTGTAGTCCACCACCCACCACGTGTTGCGGAGGCCGTGCTTCCAGCCCTCCATCAGGGCCTCGAAGATGTTGCCCTCGTCCATCTCCGCGTCGCCGAGCAGCGCGATCATCCGCCCTTCCGGCGCCGGCCCATTCCAGTCGCGCGCCCGCAGGTAGTCCTGCACCAGCGAGGAGAAGAGCGTCTGCGCCACGCCGAGGCCGACCGAGCCGGTGGAAAAGTCCACCCCGTCCGTGTCCTTGGTGCGGGAGGGATAGGATTGCGCGCCACCAAAGCCGCGAAAGTTCTGCAGCTTCTCGCAGCTCTGCCGTCCCAGCAGGTACTGGATGGCGTGGAACACCGGGGAAGCATGCGGCTTGACCGCCACCCGGTCCTCCGGCCGGAGCACGGCGAGGTAGAGGGCCGTCAGGATCGTCGCCATGGAGGCGGAGGAGGCCTGGTGCCCGCCGACCTTCAACCCGTCGCCCGTGTCCCGGAGATGGTTGGCATGGTGGATCATCCAGGTCGCCAGCCAAAGGACCTTGCGCTCCAGTTCCGAGATGAGGGCGAGGTCCGTGGCAGGCGTCTCTGTCGTCGCTTGCATGGTGGGCTCCGGGCGCAGTTCGGCCGTGATGAGGGGAGGAAAGGTCGGTTCAGTCGAGCTGGATGCCGAGCTCGCCCACGAGCGGCCGCCACGCTGCCCGCTCCGCCGAGACGCGCTCGGCGAAGACCATAGGCCCGCCTGTTAGAACGTAGGAGCCAATCGCGCGGGCGCGCTCGTGAATAGCCGGTTCGCGCTGCGAGACGAGAAGCGCAGCCGAGAGTCGCTCGACAATCGGGTCCGGCGTTGCCGCCGGGACGACGAGCCCGTTCCAGGCCTCCGCGACGAAGCCGGGGATGTCGAGCGCCTGCTCGATGGTCGGTACCTCCGGCATGTCCTCCAGCCGCTCCGTGGAACAGACGGCAAGCGGGCGGAGCTGGCCGGTCTTCAGCGCCTCCTGCGCCGTCGCGATGTCGATTACGGCCGTGTCCAGCCGATTGCCGATCAGCTCCGTTACGCTCGCGACGGAGCCGCGGGTCTGCACATCCATCATGCGCGTGCCGGTGGCCTTCATCAGCCGCGCCATGGCGAGGTGGTGGATGAAGCCCACGCCGGGCGTGGCGTAGTTCAGCCGGTCTGGCTGCATCCGCGCCGCCTCGATGAGCGCGCGGGCATCCCTGTACGGGGACTGGGCCGGGACGACGAGGAGCATCGGCACTTTCACCGTCAGGCCGAGCGGGCGGAAGTCGCGCTCGTCGTCATAAGCAAGGTTCCGGAAAAGGGCGCGGTTGAACACCATGGTCGCGTTGTCCACGCCGAGCAGGGTGTAGCCGTCGGGTGCCGAGCGGGCCGCCGCGGCAGCGCCGATAGCGGTGGCCGCGCCGGGCCGGTTCTCCACCACCATGGTAGCGCCGAGCTGCGGCCCCATGCTCGCCGCGTAGAGGCGGCAGAAGACGTCGAAGCCGCTCCCCGGCGAGGAGGGCACAATGAGACGGATCGGCCTGTCGGGATAAGCGGCGCGCGCCGTTCCGGACGCGAGCAGCAGGCCGGGCGGGGCCGCCAGTATCGCGCGGCGGCCAATGCGGGTATTCATCTTTTTCTTTCCTCCCTCTCGATGCCCGCGTTCAGGCAGGCAGCATGTCCACCGGCGTCTTGCCGGCCGGCAGGTCCGGCCGCTGCAGTAGCGCCTCCTCCGGCAGGCCGGCCTCGTAATCCCGCAACAGCTCCTCGGGATCGAAGGTCACACCGATCGGGTTCGCGGCGAAGTCGGGGCCGTGGAAGAAGGCCGAGGCCTCTGCCTTGGTGTGGAACACGTCCACCTGGAGCTCCACGGCCAGCCCGTCGGGGTCGCGGTAGTACAGTGAGACGGTGGGCCCGTGCCGGATCGGCCAGTAGGGATGGATCCCCGCCTTCGCCAAGCGCCGGTAGGTGCCCAGCAGGTCTCCCAGCGTCCGGTAGGTGTAGGCGATATGGGCCACCGTACGGTCCGCCGGTGGCACTGGCCTCAGGCCGGGAACGTGGCGGATCGCAATGCGGTGGTGCTCCTCGTCGTAGGTGAGGAAGCAGAGGCCGTGCCCTTCAAACACCACCTCCGCGTTCAGCACGGTCTGGTACCAGTCCCTCAGCCTCTCGGGCTCGCCCGTTCGCAGGACCACATGGGCGAAGGTCCCCGGAGAGACCGGCGCGGCGGGGACGGTGCGGCGTGGCGGGGTCGTGTCCATGGCGTTCCTCCTGTTCCGTTCTTCAGTCGGCGGTGCCGGCCAGCGCCGCGACGTGGCCAAGGATGTTCCGCATTGCTTCGTGAAGTGCGGCCCGTCGGTCCGCCCCGCCCTCCGGCTCCACCCAGGCGATGCGCCCATCCGGCCGCACCAGCACGGCGTAGGCCGGGCCGCCCCAGAAATCGGCTGTGCAGGCACTCCCCCCGCGCATCGCGGTGGAGAGCCGCCGGACCTGCACAGGCATCGTCCTGGGTGACAGGGTCGCGCATGCGGCCGCCCATTCCGCCTCGCTCCCCTCGGGTGCGAGAAGGGTGAACCTGTCCGGCCGCATCAGGTCGACTGTGGAGACGCCAGGCGCGATCCAGAGGTGCGGGACCGGACCGCCCGGCGCGAAGCTTGGCTGGTACCCTTCGCTGGCGGGCACCGGCCGGGCGATGGGCCGCCCGGGGGGCAGGAAGGCCCCCTCCGCCGCTGTGGCTGCCATCTCCAATTCCAGGAAGGCGAAGTGAGGAAGCTGTGCGTCGACCGCAGCGCGGATTGCCGCGAAGGCCGGGTGGCTAGGGTCGGCCCGCATCGCCGCCAGGCGGGCCTCCACAGCCGTGCCTCCGAGCCCGATCGCGTCGTCCACTTCCTGCATGCGCCGGTGGTTGCTGACCGACTGGTCGCAGTTGCGCACCGCGACAGGTCGTGTCTCCCGGGCGTAGCTATCCAGCAGCGCCGAACCGGCCTCGCCGCGGATCACGGCACCCAGCTTCCAGAGCAGGTTCTCGACGTCCTCCACCCCGGTGTTGAGGCCGAGCCCGCCCGTGGGCGGGAAGCGGTGCGCCGCATCGCCCACCAAGATCACGCGGCCGCGGCGGTACTCCGTCGCCACCTGCGCCGACATGGCCCATTGATCGACAGAGGAGATGACGAAGTCATGTGGCGCGCCGATCGCCTCCCGCACGATGTTAGCGCAACAGTCTCGGTCGAAGCTTTCGAAGGGCGTCTGTTCCGGGTCGAACCGCATCATTAGCACCTGCGAGCCCACGGGTTGGTGCATGATGAAGAAGCCCTCAAAGCCTGGACGGCGGATGAAGAACAGCACCCCCGGGGCGCGGCGGAGGAACGGTGTGACGTCGGAGCGGATGTGCACGGCGAGGAAGTTAGCGAGGACGCGCGGCCCCTCGAACCCGATGCCGGCTGCCCGACGTACGGCGCTACGGGCGCCGTCCGCGCCGATCAGGTAGCGAGTTTGGACGCGCTCATCACCACCGGGACCAGCCAGCGTGGCCATTACGCCGTCGCCATCCTCCTCGAAGCCGCGGAAGGCAGTGCCGAAACTCACCACTTCCGCCCCAGCTAACTCCACGGCACGGCGATGCAGGATGGGCTCTAGCAAGCTCTGGGGGATGTTGGCTGAATGGGCCGGGCTCACCGCGCGGAAGCGGGGCACGTCCCCCTTCATCCCTGTCAGGTCCAGTTGGCCGTAGATCAGGCCAGCGACGCTCTCGCACCACGTCACGCAGCGCTGCAGATCCACCGGCGTTGCCGCTGCTAGGACAGCCTCCGCCACGCCGAGGCGGCGGTAGACCTCCATGGTGTGGGTCTTCAGCACGTGGGCTGCGGGTTCTTTGTGCAACTCCTGCCGAGCCTCGACGACACGATGGCGCAGCCCGAGCTGCGACGCGAACATCGAGGCGAGCAGGCCGGCCGGCCCGGCGCCGACGATCAGCAGATCGAGCCTGTCATCTCTCACGGCGGCCTCCCTTCGCCACGGGGCGCGCCCGGGTGGGTGGAACGGGGCGGAGAGCCTCGCCGCGAAGCAGTTCGCCCAGCCGCTCGCGGGAACGGTAGCCGTGCTCCCGCATGAGATAGTCTGCCCGGTCCCCTTCCTCGCGCCGGAGGGCGTCGAAGATCCGCAGGTGGTCGCCATGCGCGTCGACCATGCGCGCGTAGGCATCGTCGCGCCGATCCGTGGTGAAGAGAATGGCGACGGGGGAAACCAGCGGCATGCGCGCGGTGAAGTCGTACACCTTGCCGAGCGCGCTCAGCCCGGCAGCATCCACGATGGCGGCGTGGAAGGCTCCGTTGCAGGCCGACCAGCGGCGCATACCCTCCGCGTCGCACCGACCCTGTGCGACGAGCGCCTCCCCCTCAAGGATGCACGCTTCCAGCCGCTTGATGGTGCTGGGCTGGAGGCCGCGCTCCACCGCGGTGCGGGCGGCGAAGCCCTCCAGCATGCTGCGGACCTGAAAAGCCGAGAGGATGTCCTCGGAGCTGAACGCGTTCACCACGAAGCCGCGGTTCGGGCTACCGCGCACCAGCCCCTCTGCGGCCAGGATCTCGAGCGCTACCCGGACCGGTGTCCTGGACACCTTGAGCAACTCGGCAAGGTCACGTTCTGGGACGCGCGCGCCGGCCGGTAGGGCGTGGGTCACGATCATCTCGCGCAGCTTTACCGTCACGTGCTCCACCCGGCTGGACGCGGCAGCAGCCCCGTCGCAAGCCGTGCCCGCGTCCGGCGTCAAGCGATCGTCAGGCATCGGCTATGGCATGCCATTATTTGGTATATCCCTTGGAAGATCCCTATAATCTTCACGTTGGCATGCCATACTGCCTGAATGCAAGGCCATTGCAGTTTGTGCAGGACCGCCGGCCAGGCCTGCCTTGCCGCGTCATGGCCAGCTTGCGGCATCAGTTCGGTTCGATGCCGATCTCCCGAATCACGCTGGCCCAGTAAGGGATGTCCCGCACCAGCCGCTCGCGCAGTACCTGGCGCCCTCCCCCAACCGGCGTCATGCCGAAGGTTGCGAGATGTGCCACCACGCCTGGTGCACGGATCGCTGCTTCGAGCTGCCCGTTGAGCGCCTCCAGCATCGCGGGCGGCGTGCCGGCCGGGGCGCAGAGCCCCTGCCAGTCACTGATCCGGAAATCGGATATGCCCGCCTCGGCGAAGGTCGGCACGTCCGGCGCATAGGGCAAGCGCTCGTCCGCGGCGCTCGCGAGCACGACCAAGCGTTCGTCCCTGGCGGCGTTCACGGCCGTGGAGACAGGAGCCATGAGCGCGTCGATCCGCCCGGCGACGAGATCCGGAATGACCTCCCCGGATGACCGATACGGAATGTGCGTTGCCTGGAACCCCGCCTTGCGCCGCAGGATCTCCATGCCGAGGTGCAGCACCGTGCCGATGCCGGCGCTGCCGTAGCGCAGCGTGCCCGTCCGGCGCGCTCGCTCGAGGAACTCACCGATCGTCGCCCCGGCCGTCCGGTTCACAACCAGCGCGAAGCCGACCTGGGACGCCTCGATGATCGGCTCGAAGCTCGTGAGGGGATCGTAGCCGAGGCTGCGGAAGAGCGAGACATTCGTCGCCAGTGGGCTGGCGGCTAGGAGGAGGGTTTCTCCGTCGGGAGTCGCCCGAGCCACGGCCAGGTTGCCGATGTTGCCCGACGCGCCGAGCCGGTTCTCGACAACTGTGGGCACACCGATGACGCGCGATAGAAGATCGGACAGGGTGCGCGCAGCGAAGTCAGGCGCGGAGCCCGGACCGTAGGGCGTGATGATGGTGATGCGGCGCGGCAGTGCCAGGGCAGCTGCCTGCCCCGGGGTACTCCGTACGGCCAGCGACGCCAGCATTCCGCCGAGCGCGAGCCGCCGCGTTGTGCGGCACGCGTGTTCCTTCTCCGCCGCTTCCATGTTCCAATCTCCCGTTCTTGATCTCGTTGACGCTGCCCGCACGAATGCTCCCCCGCCCCGTAACGGGCAGGCGCTGCCCGGCGCAGGGCGGGACCGCGCCGGGTGCTATGGACCTCAAGGCGGTTCCGCCCGACAGCGTAGGCTGGAGGCGACTTCTATCCGGGGCCCTTCTGTCGGGTCGCCACGACCCGGCGATCAGTGCCGGGCGCGAGCGCCCTGTCGAGGAAGCGCTGAAGCGGGTCCGGCATGTCGAGACCCTGTGCCCGGATTTCGTCGTGCAGGTTCTCGCGCGAGATGAAGATGTGCTCGGCCATGAGGCGCTCCGCCCGCACGGCCTGCCGGCGGCGCAGGGCGGTTAGGACAGCCTCGTGCTGCTCCTGCGCGCGCTGCATGTGGTGGAACAGCCGCTCCAGGTTGCCGGTGCGGAACGCGATGGCGTTCGGTGCGGTGAGCGGGTGCTGGTTCACGAGGTGCAGCGAAGCAGCCAGGGAGGGATTTCCGCTCGCCTCGACGATGGCGGCGTGGAACCGGCCGTTCATCTCGGTCCAGGGTCGGATCGTCGTCGCGTCGAAGAAGCCCGCCGCCAGGAGCCGCGCGCCCAGGGCGATGCAGTCACCGAGCGCGCGGTCCTGCCCGTCCGTCAGGCCGTGTTCCGCCACGATGCGGCAACCATAACCCTCAAGAACGGAGCGGATGTCATAGGCCGCAAGGATCTCGGAGACGGTGAACTCCCGGACCGTGAAGCCACGGTTGGGCTCACCGCGAACCAGCCCCTCCTGCTCCAGCACGGCGAGGGAGTTGCGGACTGGCGTGCGGGAGACGCCGAGCCGCTTGCTGATCGCAATCTCCTGGACGCGGCCGCCGGGCGGGAGCTCCCCGTTCAGGATCATCTCGCGGAGCTGCAGCAGGACCACCTCAAAACGAGTTTTCGGATCGTCGTCCCTGCGCATCATGCCGCTCCGCTCCAGGCCTCGGTGGAGGATGGTGCCGCGATGCACGGCACGGCCATCCCGCGCACCCGGTCGATGATGGCGTCCGCATCCGCCGGGAGTTGGTCGCAGCGCATCGCGACGTGGCCATCGGGCCGGACAAGGACGAAGCGCCGGCCGTAGAGCCTCGCGATGCCAGCGTCCTCCAGACGCTCATGCCGCATTGGGACACCGCTCCGCGCCGCGGCCACCAGCAACGGCGCCGGCGAAGCGCCATCGTCGAACTGGAGGAGGACGAAGCCCTGCCCAAAGAGGTCGAGCGTGGAGCGGCCATCCGGGAGCCAGGCATGGGGCGCGCGCGCCCCTGGCGCGGCGGAGGGACAGTAGTTCACGGGGTCCGAGTGACCAGCCTCCGCCCCGCTGCTTCCGATCCCTTCATCCACGACGATCGGCGAGCCGGCGTAGCTGTAGCCGAGGTGAATCCCCATGGATTCCCACTCCTCGCTCATCGCCCCCCGTATCTCGGAGCCCAGGCGCGACCGCGTCGCCGCGTCCATGGTGGCGGGCAGGCCAGGAACGGTGCGCATCCTCTCGAAGTTAAGGGTGGATCGCCGCGCGTTGCGGATGGCGACAGGCCGCCGCTCCACCCCGTAGCTGGAGAGCAGGTCGGGTCCACCCCAACCGTCGAGCGTCGCCGCTAGCTTCCAGGAGAGGTCGAACGCGTCGCCCAGCCCCGTGTTCATGCCGTACCCGCCGGTGGGCGAGAACTGGTGCGCGGCGTCACCCGCGAGGAAACACCGGCCAGCCGAGAACCGCTCCATCACGACCTCGCGCCGCGTCCAGGGCACGATCGAGACGAGGCGGTACGGAAAGGAGGCGCCGATGGCGCGGAGAACGGCGGCGTGCGCCTCCGCCTCGGTCCAGCCGGGGCGCCTGTCGTCGCCGAGCACCTGGAGGCGCCACATATCGCGCCCATCCATGTTGACCATTGAGGCCCAGGCACCCTCCGGCCCGATGAGGATGTGGCGGTAGCCGCCGGGTGGCGCGATCCGTTCCTGAAGGCCAGGGGCGCTGATGAACAAGTTGGTGCTGCGCGCCAGGGTGGTGCCCTCTGGTGCACCGATGCCGGCCAGGCCGGCCACGAGGCTACCGCTGCCGTCGCACCCCGCGACGTAGCGCGCCGCGACGGTGTCGCGCCGCCGCGTGGCGCTGTCCTCCAGTTCGCAGAGGACGCCGTCCTCCCCATCTCGCAAGCCGACGAGGCTGGTACGGTAGCGGATCTCGGCGAAGGCACTGCGGTGCGCGACGGCCTGCAGCGCCGGGTCGAGGAAGTTCTGTGGGCAGAGCTCATGCTTCTGCGGGCTGAAGGGTGGCGGCGCGCGCGTCGCATCCGGCTCGAAGGGCTCGCGGGCAAGTTCAGCATCGAGCAAGGCGGTCGTGAAGATCACGTCGCGTCGCAGATCGCGCGGGAAGCCGGCGGCCTCCACCACGTCCGCAATGCCAAGGCGGCGGAAGTGCTCCATGGAGCGGATGCCGACCTGGTCCATCCGCGGATGGCTCGCGCGCGCCGCGCGCTCGTCCCGCTCGACGAGAAGGTGCCGGATGCCACGCCAGCCGAGATCGATGCTCAGCGCGAGTCCGACGGGCCCGCCGCCAACGATAAGGACCGGGATGGAGGCAATCGGTGCCACGGCGGTCAGGCCGGGATCCGCAGCAGGTCCTCGAGCGGCGTGCCGGCGCGGTAGCTCGCCACGAACGCGGCTGGATCAAGTTCGACGCCGGACGGGTTCCGCAGAAAAGCCTCGCTCGCCATGAACTCAGCCATAGCCTCTAACGTCTCCTGGTTCTGCGCCGTGATCTCGACGTTGTTGCCGTCAGGGTCGCGGTAGTAGAAGCTCGTCATCGGACCGTGGTTTGCACTGCGGTGCGGGTGCAGACCCTTGGCGTCCAGCACCTCGTATTTCCGGATCAGCTCCTCGAACGAAGCGCACATCAGTTGCATATGGTGGAGGCCGGGCAAGCCCTTCCCGGGTTGCGCGGCGATGCCCGGCTCTTCGAAAATGCCAATGGTCTGGACGTAGGGAAAGTCTGTCGACAACCGGAAGAAGCACATCTTCAGGTCTGACGCCCGGGTTTGTCCTCCAAGGTCGAGGGGCTTCGTGCCCGGCGCGGGCGTCCGCTCAAAGAACGGGGCGACGCCAAGGACGGTTCGGTACCAGGCTTTCATCTCCTCGCTGCGCGAGGTCTTCAGAATGATCTCGCTGATCTTGAGCCGTGAACCCTGCTGCGGGGTGCGCTGCCCATCGGGTGCCTGATCCATCGCAACCATCCTCCCTGAGGCAGCCACGGTAAGCGCACCTCATGATTGCATGCAAATGGATTCTCGGTATTGAATGAGGGGTCTCTTTCCGCGACATTACGGGCGTCGTTATCGTAGTTAGCATCATCTTGCATGCAATCCTTCGAACGCCCACACCATCTACAGCCATGCTCGTGCTGTCCGCGGCTCAGCAGTCCCAAAGGAAAGGCGAACGTCTTGAGAGTCCCATCCCTGTCCAGTAACGGTCCTGGCGACATGTCCTGGAGTGACGTCCTGGCGTGCGAGCGTGTCGTGACGCGCTTCACGGCGGCGTTCGATGCCGGCGACCTGGAAGGGATGCTCGCCGAGTTCGCGCCCGACGGCGTCTGGACCCGCCAGGAAGGAATTGTTCGCGGCCACGGTGAACTCGAGACCCTCATGGCGGCGCGGCGGCCCGGACTGATCGTGCGTCACGTCATCACCAACATGCGCGTTACGGCGACCGGCCCCGATGCGGCGACCTGCACCTCCTACGTCACAGTGTACCGGTACGATGGCGGCTCCATGCCGGCACCGCTTGGTCCCCCGACCTTGCTGGGGACCTATCACGATGAGCTCCGCCGGAGCAGCGGCGCATGGCTCCTTTCAGGACGACGCGTCACCGTCGAGATGAAGGCGATCTAGGGAGCAAACGGATGCGTCTCGCACGCTTCGAGTTCGAAGGGCGCCCCGGCTTTGGCGTCGTGAATGGCAACCGGGTGTTCGGTCCGGCGGCAAGTGGCGCCACCTTCGAAGAATGGCTGCTCCGGCCGCCCGCCGCGGCTGCCCTAACAGGAGAGGGCATGCCCCTGCAGGCCGTGACACTGCTGCCTCCCCTGCTGGAGCCGGCCAACAGGATCTTCGCCCTCGGCTGGTCCTACCTCTCGCACCAGGAGGAGACGGACCACAAGAAGGATCCCTTTCCGTTCTTCTTCCTCAAGGATGCCCAGAGTCTGGTCGGTCAGGGAGCTTCCATCCGGCGTCCCCGCTTATCCGAAACCTTCGACTTCGAGGGCGAGTTCGCTGTCGTGATCGGCAAGTCCGGACGTCACATCCCTGAGGACCAGGCGCTAGAGCACGTGGCCGGCTACTCTATTCTAATGGATGGCTCCGTGCGGGAATGGCAGAAGCACAGCGTCACCGCAGGCAAGAACTTCGACGCCTCGTCAGCCTACGGCCCCTGGATCGTGACCCGCGACGAGATTTCCGATCCCCATGACCTGCGGCTCACCACTCGCCTCAACGATCAGGTCGTGCAAGATGCGGGGACGGGCACGCTGGCATGGCGTATCTCCTACCTCATCCACTACTGTTCCAGCTTTACCAAACTTCGCACCGGCGATGTCATTTCCACGGGGACGCCGGGCGGCGTGGGTTCGAAGCGTACGCCGCCCCTCTGGCTGAAGCCCGGCGACAAGCTGGAGGTCGAGGTAAGCGGGATCGGCACGCTCTTCAACACGGTTCGCGAAGAGGGGAGCGGCGAGCCGGGATGACGAGAACTGACCGGCGCCCTGTGGACTGCCTCGGCATCGGGGGGCCGTCCGCAACGCGGTAGCGTGGGTGGAGACACCGATGGACGGGTGGCGCGCTCCCCTGCCGCGCTGCCCCGCCACCGGAGTATCCTCTTACGGATGGCGGTCCCCACGGGGGAGGCATCGGAGGCCTTGCGGCCACGGCGTAGGTGGTCTCACCGGATTGGGCGTGGGGCGGCGTTCGACTGGCATGGCCTCGGTTCTCCGGTCTCGGCAATCAAGGCGTCGAGTGCCTCCATCGCCGGCCGGCTGCCTGCGTCACCGCGCCATTCATCTCCTCGCCGGCCCCCCGGCTCCGTGTACGCTTTGACGTCGAGATGGCTCCGCGCCCCACGCACCGCATGCGGCGAAAGGCAGGTCATTTCTCGCCGGATCAGCTCTGCCGCGCTCAGAGAGGGCGGACGCTGGACGAGGCCGGGGAACCACCGTGTCTCCCCGGCCCGGTCAGCCCCTCCATCAGCGGCCTGAACCCGCGCGGCCGGCCGTTCCATCGACGAAGCGCGCTTCGAATCGGCCTCATCAGGCCGATCATCGACGATCGGATTTGCGGCCCGTCCATGCCTTGCGGCCTAATCAGGCCGGATGCCGACCTCTCGTACCAGCTTCGCCCACATGGCGAGCTCCGTTTCCACGCGGCGGTCCAGGGTGGCAGGGTCCTCGAAGCTGACCAGTCCGCCAGCCTCCACAGCCTTCTGCCGTAGCCGCTCATCGGCGAGGATGTCACGGCATTCACCGGCCAGCCGCTCTACGACCGGGCGGGGCGCTGCTTTCGGGGCGAAAAGACCGAACCAGCTCTCCGCCGCGTAGCCGGGCAGCCCGGCCTCGGCCGCCGTGGGGACGTCCGGCAAGGCCGGGTGGCGCTCGGCGGCGGCCATGGCGAGGGCGCGCAGGCGGCCATCGCGGATGGGGACGGCCACGGGCGGTGGCGTGGTCATGTAAAACTGAATGCGCCCGGCAAGGACGTCGCTCATCGTCTCGCCCGTGCCCCGATAGGGCACGTGCACCAGGTCAATCCCCGTCCGTTGCTTCAGCAATTCCGTGCCCAGGTGCTGGAGCGAGCCGGCGCCGGAGGAGGCGTAGTTCAACTGCCCCGGCCGGGCGCGCGCGTAGGTGATGAACTCCGACAGGCTGCGCACGGGGATGGTCGGGTGGACCATCATCACCTGAGGCGCCTGCAGGATGAGGGAGACAGAGGCCAGGTCGCGGCGCGGGTCGAAGTCGCCGAACCCTTCGACCGCAGGCTTCCCGGTTACGGTACCGGAGTAGCCGATCAGCAGTGTGTGCCCGTCCGGGCGCGCGCGGATCACGGCCTGCAGCGCGATCATGCCGTTGCCGCCCGCCCGGTTCTCCACCACCACAGGAACACCCAGCCGCTCCGACAATGGCTGGGCGATCAGCCGCGCTGTGTAGTCGGTAGTGCCGCCGGCAGGACCGCTGACGATCAGCGTCACGGGGCGGGACGGAAAGTCAGCCGCCCGGAGGGGAACAGCGACGAGCAGTCCCGCTCCCGTGACCATGCCGCCGATCAGCCCCCGGCGCCCTGTCTTCCCCTGCTGCATGGTGCTTCGTCTCCTTCGTTCTTCGTCGCAGGTCCGTTGCCGGGACCTTGCGCGTCGCCGGTGCCGGCGAGAACGTGGTGCCGCTCCAGCGCCGTGATTTCATCCGCGCCGAACCCGGCCTCCATCAAGATCTCCGCGTTATGCTCGCCCAGGCGAGGGGGCTGGCGCCGCAGGCCTGCGCGCTCGCGCGTTCCGCCGAACTCCACCGGGAGGGCGGGCAGGAGGGCCTCCGCTACCCCGCCGCCGAGGGCGGAGATAGCCGTGGCGAGAAGCCCGCCACCCGCAAGGAGGTGGGGGTCCTCGAAGAGGTCGGCGGGCTTGCCCACCGGGGCCCAGGAGATGGCGGCCGCCTCGCACCGCGTCACCACTTCTTCCCGAGGAAGCTTCGCCAGACGCTTCTTCAGTTCGGGAATCAGCCACGGGCGCTGGCGGGCGCGGTCGGCGTTGGTGCCGAGGCGGCTGTCGGCGGCCAGGTCGTCGAAGCCGAAGGCCGCGCAGAAGCGCACCCACTGCGCGTCGCTGGTGACGCCGACGAAGACCTGCTCGCCCTCCGCCGTGGCGAAGGGCTCGTACACGCCCCAGGCGCCGCGGCGGGCGGGCATGGGTGGCACAGGCTCTCCGGTCGCCGCGGCGCCCGCCATATGGGAGCCGACGAGGAAGACAGCAGATTCAAAGAGGGCGCTGCCCACGCGCTGGCCCTGCCCGGTACGATCGCGTTCGCGCAGCGCGGCGAGTACGCCGACCACACCGAAGACCGCGCCCATGATGTCCACCACCGAGGCGCCGGCGCGGAGCGGCTGACCAGGCGGGCCGGTCATGTAGGCGAGGCCGGACTGGAACTGCACCACTTCGTCCAGGGCCGGCCGGTGCTCGTAGGGGCCGGCGAGGAAACCCTTGAGCGCGAGGTAGACGAGCCGCGGGTTGCGGGCTGAGAGCGTGTCCCACCCGCAGCCCAGTCGCTCCATCGTGCCCGGTCCGTAATTCTCCAGCACCACGTCAGCTCCGGCGACGAGGCGGTGCACGGCGTCCTGCCCCGCGGGTGACTTCAGGTCGATGGCGAGGGACCGCTTGTTGCGATTGAACGTGGCGAAGAAGCCGGAGGCAAAGCCTGGCAGGCGGCGCGTGTGGTCGCCGGTTGGAGCGGGCTCCACCTTCACCACCTCGGCGCCAAGGTCAGCCAGCAGGAGGCCCGCGCAGGGACCCATAATGGTGTGGGAAAACTCGAGGACGCGCAGCCCCTCCAGTGGACGGACGCTCACGCCGCTGCCCTCTCGCGGAAGGTGCGAAGGCTGCCGCCGCGCAGCAGGGCGCTCGGCAGAGGGTGCCCGACAATGCGCTCTGCCAAGTGACCCGCCTCGATCAGCGCGTCGAGATCAACGCCAGTTTCGATACCCATTTCCTCGCAGAGCAGGACCATTTCCTCGCTCGCGATGTTGCCTGGCGCGCCCTTGTGGGCGGCGAAAGGACAGCCGCCGAGACCGCCCACGGTGGTGTCGAAGCTGGCGACGCCCATCCGCAGCCCAGCATGGGCATTGGCCACGGCCAAACCGCGCGTGTCGTGCAGATGCAGAGTGATCGCTAGCTCCGGCCAGCGTGCCCTCACCTCGCCAACCAGCCGCTCCACCTGCGACGGGTTGGCCCAGCCCATGGTGTCGGCGAGCGACAGGCGGGCGATGGTCGCGCCCGCCTCCTTCGCCACCGCCATGCCACCCGCAACCGCCTGCAACACCTGGTCGGGCATCACCGCGCCCTGGAAGTTGCAGCCGAAGGCAGCCATGACGCCGATGCGCTCCACCGGAATTCCAGCAGCGAGATGCGCAGCCGTCTGTGCGCGCATCGCCTCCAACTGGCCCGTCCAGTCGCGGTTCAGGTTCTTCCGTGAGAAGGCTTCGGAAGCCGAGAGGGAGATGGAGCCATTCAGGCGCAGCCGATCGCGAAAGGTTAGGGCCCGCTCCAGCCCGCGCTCGTTGAACCACAGCGCGGTGAAGTCCACTCCCGCGCGCGGGGCGACCCCCGACACCACGGCCTCCGCATCCGCCCAGCCCGGCACGAGCTTGGGCGAGACGAAGGAGGCGACCTGGATATGCCGTAGGCCGGTGGTCGAGAGCGCGTCGATCAGCGCGACCTTGTCGGCCGTCGGGATGGGACCCGGCTCGATCTGGAAGCCCTCGCGCGGGCCCTCCTCGTTGATGGAGACGCGGCGGGGCAGGTCTGTCATGCGGGCACTCTCGCGGGTCGTGGGCGGCGGATGACGCAGTGTCAGCTCGGCTGAATCCCTGCGCGGCGAACGACGGCGCCGAAGGTCTGGCGATCGCGGCGGACCTGCTCGGCGAAGTCCCGGGCATCGGTCGGCGCGGCCTCGAAGCCTGCAGCGGCGAGGCGCTGGCGGGTGGCCAAGTCGCTGCCCGCTGCAATAAGTGCGGCTCCTGCTTTCTCCACGATCGGCGCCGGCAGGCCCGCAGGCCCGAACAGGCCGAGCCAGCTCGTCACATCAAAACCGGTTAGCCCGCTCTCTGCGAGCGTCGGCAAGTTGGGCTGCGAGGCGGCACGTGTCGCGCCGGTGGTCGCGAGCATTCGCGCCCTTCCCCCCTCTACGATGGGCGCCGCTGAGGAGAGTGTGATGCACGCCGCCTCCAGATTACCGGCCGCGAGGTCATTCGCCGCCTCGGCACCGCCGCGATAGGGAATGTGCTCGAAGCGCAGTCCTGCGGCCTGGGCGAACGCCTCTCCAGCGATATGGCCGCTGCTGCCTACGCCTGGCGAGCCGAACGTGACCGGCTGTGGACGCTCCCGCGCGGCGGCGATGAACTCCGCCACGCTGCGTGCCGGAAAACGCGCGCCGATGACCCAGACATAAGCCTGGACCGTGGCGCGGCCGAGATAGGTGAAGGCTGTTTCATAATCGACGGGCAGGTTTCGGAAGAGCAGCGGCGCGACGACATGGGCTGCGGAATCGAAGAGCAGGGTGTATCCGTCGGCCGGGCTGCGGGCTACCGCTGCCGCACCGACCGTACCACCTGCCCCCGTGCGATTCTCGATGACCACGCTCTGCCCTAACGCCTCGGACATCCGGGGCTGGAGGAGCCGCGCAATGGTGTCGGCCGCGCCGCCTGCCGCGTAGTTCACGACGATCCGAACAGGCCTCTCGGGCCAGGGCGCTTGAGCACGTCCCGCGGAAGGCAGGGCGAACGCAGCTGGAAGTCCCAGCATGACGCGGCGGCGTAGCGGCGGGACAGTTTGCATCGCTCTCTCCCAAATCGCGCAGACTAAGTGTCGCGACGTCGTTCTGTTGTGCAGAATGCTTGTTCTGTTCTAGTGAAGGTGGCAGTCTTCGGACATGCAGGTCAAGTCGGCTGAAGAAAAGGCAAATGAGGCGGCCAGGAGTTGGGCGTCCCCCGGGGTCACGGCGCTTGAGCGAGGGCTCGCCGTGCTGGACGAGCTGGGCGCGGCCGGGGGACCGGTCAGTCTAGTCGATCTCGCGCAGCGTACCGGCCTCTACAAAAGCACGCTGCTCCGGCTACTCGCATCCCTGGAGCGCTGCCGCTATGCGGTCCGCCAAGCGGATGGACGTTATCGTCTGGGGCCGGTCCTGTTCCGGCTCGGCCAGTGCTACGCGAACGGCTTCGACCTCCGAGCGGCGCTTGATCCCGCTCTCACACGGCTCGCCGCCGCGACGCAGGAAGCGGCATCCTTCTTCGTTCGCGAGGGCGAGGCGCGCCTCTGCCTGGCACGCGTGGAGGGCCGGCAAGAGGTGCGCGACTGGGTCACCATCGGAACGCTGCTACCGATGAAGGGCGCCGCGGGCCACCTGCTGCGCTGCTTCGAGACTGGATACCGTCCCGGCCTTCCACTGATCCACACCTCCTTCGGCGAGCGGACGCCTGAGGTCGCAGCGATCAGCGCACCGGTTTTTCGCAACGGCGCCGTGCTTGCCGGCGCGCTCACCGTCAGCGGCACCTGCACCCGCTTCCGCGACGAGGCGCACCGCGCTGAGATGACGGAAGTGCTGTGGCAGGAGGCGAAGGCACTGACGGCCGAACTTGATGGCGACGTCTCGAGCTTCCGGGATGGGCCCGGCTGAAGGAACGCCCATAGGTGGTGTCGGAGAGGGAAGATATGGGTCGCACGCTGCTGGACAAGCTTTGGGACCGCCACGTCATCGAGGCGCTCGCGCCCGGCGTGGATTTGATGAATGTCGACCGTCACTACCTCCTTGAGATGCGCGCCGGCGCTTTCGGGGTGCTGGAGGAACGCGGTCTCCCGGTGCGGGACCCGGACCGCACCATTGGTGTCGTCGACCACGTCGTCTCCTCTGCTCCCGGACGTGCCGGGGGTGCGCCGTGGACAGCGAAGCACCTCGCCGCAATGCGCACAGGCTGCGAACGCCACGGCGTGGTGCTGCTTGACATCGATCACCCGGATCAGGGCATTGCCCACGTTGCCGGACCGGAGCTGGGCCTGACCCATCCGGGCATGCTCGTCGTCTGCCCCGACAGCCATACCAGCACGCACGGCGCGCTCGGCGCCCTCGCCTGGGGCATTGGCTTCTCCGAGGTGGCGCATGTCCTCGCCACCTCGACCATCGTCCAGCGCAAGCCCCGGTCCATGCGGATTCGCTTCGAGGGCGAGGCGCCAGCCGGCATCACCGCGAAGGACCTGGCGCTTGCGGCACTCGCGGTGGTGGGGGCGGGCGGCGGCGTTGGCCACGCCATCGAGTTCGCCGGCCCGGCCATACGTGCCCTCGGCGTTGAGGGCCGTATGACCCTCTGCAACATGGCCGTCGAGCTGGGCGCCAAAATCGGAATGGTGGCGCCGGACGAGACAGTCTTCACATGGCTTCAAGGCCGCCGCCACGCCCCTGGCTCAGCTTACTGGAACGCCGCCGTGAAGGATTGGCAGGCTCTCCGAACGGATGAGGGCGCGGTCTTCGACCGGGATGTTGCGGTTGGCATCGCGGGCCTCGCCCCGCAGATCACCTGGGGCACTAGCCCTGAGCACGTTATGCCCGTGGACGGCCGGATTCCCGATCCGGCGGTCGCGCCTGACGACACACGCCGCAAGGCTTGGGCCGACGCGCTGAATTATATGGGCCTCGTAGCGGGCGAGCTCTTGCTCGGCCAGAAGGTAGACCAGGTCTTCATCGGCTCCTGCACGAATGCCCGCCTCTCCGACCTGCGGGAGGCCGCCTTCGCGCTCGGGGACGGCCGGGTAGCGCCGGGCGTGACGGCCTGGGTTGTCGCGGGTTCACAGGGTGTGAAGCGCGCCGCGGAGGCCGAAGGGCTGGACGAGGTCTTCCGCAAGGCCGGCTTCGAGTGGCGCGAGCCGGGCTGCTCGCTTTGCGTCGGCGCGAATGGCGAGTTCGTGCCGTCGGGAGCGCGCTGCGTGTCCACCTCAAATCGGAACTTTGTCGGCCGGCAGGGCCCGGGTGCACGCACGCACCTCGCCAGCCCCGCCATGGCGGCACGCGCCGCCGTTTCCGGCGCGATCGTCGATCCAAGGAGCTGAACCGATGGACTCCTTCACCAAACTGACCGGGCCGGCAGCGCCCGTTCCAATGAACAACCTCGACACGGACATGATCATCCGTGTCGAGCGCTCCGCCGGCGTTCCGCGCGCGGAGCTCGGGCCCTACGCGCTTGAATCCTGGCGCTTCCTTCCGGACGGCTCACCGAATCCTGCCTGCACCCTTAACCAAGCGCCCTTCAACCAGGCATGCATCCTCGTCGGCGCCGAGAACTTCGGCTGCGGCTCGGCGCGCGAGACGGCGGTCTGGGCACTGCATGGCTTCGGGATCCGCAGCGTCATTGCGCCTTCCTTTGGCGGTGCCTTTCACGACAACCTCTTCGAGAATGGCATGCTGCCGGTCCGCCTTCCAGCGGAGGAGGTGGCAGCACTGCGCTCCTTGGTAGAGCGGCACCCGATTTTGACGGTGGATCTGGAACGGCAGGAGATTCGCGGAGAGGGCGTTAGCCTTTCCTTCCAAGTGGAGCCCCTGCGAAGGAGGATGCTGCTGGAAGGGATGGACCCGATCGGTCTGACAATGACACGCGAGCCGGCAATCGCTGCCTTCCAAGCGCACGACGCAGAGCGCCGACCCTGGCTCGTCTCCGAGGCGCGTGGCGGATCTGTCAGACGAAGCACCTGATCAGGCTTGGGCTCGGCTGCCTCTAGACGCGAGACGAACATAGGCGGGCTACAAGGTCATGGCGATGGTGAGGAAGATACAGCCTCGGAAGATCGACGGGCGCGACATACAGGCTGAAGCCGCCTGCGTCGAGAAGCTGTCCAGGTTGCTGCCCGGTCTGCCCGCTATCACAGCTGTTTGCGACCCGTTGCGAACTTCGCAACACAACCGCCGAAGGAGTAAGCCCTACAGCCAACCAACCGAGCATTACCACCAGTACAAGTACCGGCTTTGATGGGCGCAGACGGTGATACGCTCCTCAGTCAAAGCTGAGTGGAGGTCTCCGAGGCAGCCTGCCACAGGCGCCCCGTCAACTTCGCTCAATATTTTGCCCGAAGCGCAGGTAACGACTCACAGTAACGCGGGTTTTGCCAAGCACCTGACAAACGTAGCCGCCGTTCGGTCATGTGGTTTTGGTTCTCCAACTCTGAGCACGTGCCAGCAAGCGGCGCGCGCGCTCGACAATGGGCAAGTCGATCATCCGCCCCTCGAAGGCTACCGCACCCGATCTTTGGGAGAGCGCCACGTCGAAGGCCGCAACGAGGCGGCGGGCCCGGTCTAGCTCCTCCTCCGTCGCGCCGTACTCCTCGTTGATGACGGGCACATGGGCCGGGTGGATGCAGGATGCCGCGGCGAAGCCCAAGGCGCGCGCGCGGCGCAGTCCCGCCCGATAACCCTCCAGGTCTTCCAGGTTGGAGAGGCTGCCCAACGAGCCCATCGGCACGATCCCCGCCGCTCGGCAGGCCGCGATGCACTGGGCGGCCCAGACATACAGCCCATCGGCCGTCGGCGCAGCGCCGAGCTCCGTTGCCAAATCCTCTCCCCCGATACCCATGCCCGCCACTCTCGGATCCGCGCCGGCGATCGCTGCCATCTGCGGCAGGGCGGCTACCGTCTCGACCAATGCCAGGAACTTTGTGCTGCCCACAGGCATGCCGCAAGCCGCCTCACGGTCGGTCACCGCGTCGGAGAGGAGGCGGACATGGTCGGGGCCGAGCACCTTGGTCAGCATCAGCGCCGCGACGCCCGGCCCTACGGCTGCCGCGATGTCCGGCACCGCCAATGACAGTGGCTGATTGATCCGCACGACGACTGCGGCACCCTCCTGCGAGACGCGCGGAACGGCGCCAACCAGCGCGTGTCGGGCAGCTCCCTTCTCGGAGGGAGGGATTGAATCCTCGAGGTCCAGGATGATCGCGTCCGCGCCACGCGTATGCGCCTTTGCGATGAACCGCTCCGCCGTTGCTGGAACGAAGAGGAGAGAGCGCCAATTCATCGTGTGGCCACCTGCGCGGCACCGGCCCCAATCAGCTGGTCGACCTCCGCGTCTTGGTACCCGGCCTGCCGTAGCACTTCTCGTGTGTGTTCCCCCAATCGCGGGGCGTGCAGCTCCTCCTCTCGCATACCGCCGCCAAATTGGTTCGGCACAGCGGTTCGGCGCAGGCGCCCCTCACTCGGGTGATCCTCCTCCCGGAAGAAGCCCCGGTCGGCAAGGTGGGGATCCTCCATCAGGTCCTCCAGCGTGTTGTAGCGGGCGCAGGGAATGTCGCGCGACCCGAGAAGATCGAGCCACTCCGCTGTCGTCCGCTCACGCAGCGCTTCCATACGCAGGCGGAAGTAGGCCGCGGCGTTCGCGGTGCGTGCGGTCGCGGAGCAGAAGCGGGGGTCGTCCCGCAGTTCGGGCCTGCCGATCGCCTCGAAGAAGCCGAAGGCCTGGGCGTTGGTGTTGGGACCGACGGTGACGTAGCCATCCTTCGTCGCCATCGGACGGTATTCAGGACTAAGAATGCGGTTGTCGCCGGTCGGGCCAACTGGCGGGTCGAAGGTCGCCGCACTCATGTGCTCGCTCATCACAAAGGATGCCATGTTCTCAAACATGGGCACTTCCACCGCCTCCCCGACGCCCGTGCGCTCGCGCCGATACAGCGCGAAGCCGATGCACTGGGCGGCAATGATGCCCGTGATGTGGTCCGTCATCACCATCGGGACGAAGCGCGGCTCCCCTGTGGCCCGCTCGAAGGTGGCAGCCACACCTGACAGGCTTTGGATGATGGGATCGTAGGCAGGGCGCTCGGCGTAGCGGCCGCCAGAGCCGAAAGCGAGGATGCTGCAATGGATCAGACGTGGGTTCACGCCGGACAGCGCCTGATGGTCCAACCCCAGCCGGGCGAGTGCCGAAGGTCGGATATTGGAGACAAAGACATCAGCTTCCTCGACTAGGCGCCGCATCGCGGCCATCCCCTCGGACCGCTTGAGGTCGAGGCAAACTGAGCGCTTGTTGCGGTTGAACTGGATGAACTTGCCGGACATCCCGGGATTCCGGCTGCCCTGGGCTAAGTTTCGAAGAAGATCTCCCCCAGGCGGCTCCACCTTCACGACCTCTGCTCCCTGGTCGGCCAGGGTGCGCGTGCAGATCGGGCCAACCACAACGGAGGTTAGGTCCACCACCCGGACACCCGCGAGCGGGCCGCTCATGCGGCGAACTCCAACGTCATCTCCGCTGCCAGGAAGCCATCCTTGTCAGCGGCCCAAACGTGCATGCCGCCCCCTTCCGTTGCGGCGCCACGAAGGGTCATGTGGTCACCCACGAACATCGGTCGCGCGAGCCGGGCGCTGAAGCATTTCAGAGGATCTGGCGCTCGCCTTAGAGCGGCATCCACCATCAGGTGCATCGTCAGGCCCCCGTTCTGCACCACTCCCGGGTAGCCCTCGACGCCACGGGCATAGTCGGCGTCGTAATGGATCCGGTGCGCGTTCCAGGTGATGGCGCCGTAGCGAAACACCTGCACGGGGTCGATGGGCACGATGTCTGTCCAGACCGCGTCGGTGGGCGCTCGCACGGGCGGATTGGTCGCGCTGGAGGCGCCAGGCCGCACGGCCTCACGGTACAGCGCGTCGAACTCTTCCACAGCGATCACCTCACCACGCGCTTCCACCGTCCGGCGCATTGTCAGCAACACCATCTCGCCAGTCCGCCCCGTTTTGGGAGTGATGGCGGCCACCTCAGTCCGCCGCGACACCATGTCGCCCACGCGCAGCGTGCCAGGAGTGCGAACCCGCCGCCCGGCACCCATGCGACGCGGTAGCGGGATGGGCGGCAGAAACTCCCCGGCCCGCGCATGCCCATCTGGACCGATGGCCGACTGGCGTGGAATGTCAGCGAAGAACAGCCCAAACCAGTGCGGTGGCAGCGCATCGCCGGGCGCGACCTTATTGGGATCGCTGTCGAAGGTCGCGGCGATCCGGCGTACCGCCGACAAGGTGATCTCTTCCTCATCCACGCGGCTCCGGCCGATCCAGGTGGACAGTTCCGGCATGCTGACCGCGATTGCTTCGGCAGCGCTCATTGAACGGCGATCTCCAACCGGCGAATAAGCGCCGCCCAGCGCTCACCACGCTGGCGCAGGAAGGCCGAAGCCTCCGCCGGCGTGTTCGGCGCCGCCGGATCGGCGCCCACGCGAAGAAAGCCGGCACGAACGGTGTCGCTGACGAGGGCGTCATTCAGTGCTGTGCTCAGGCGCACCACGATATTGGCTGGAGTGCGGGCGGGCAAGCCAAGTGCAAAGGCATTCACGGCCTCGAAGCCCGGCAAGGTCTCGGCCACTGTCGGCACGTCCGGCCACTGCGGGTTACGTGCGGCACCAGTCACAGCTAAAGCTCGGATATTGGGGTCAGCTTTGACTGGCTCCGCCTCCGGCAGGCCCAGGCAGCGCGCCTTCACGCGACCGGCCAAGAGGTCAGTCATTCCTTGGGTACTCTGACGATAAGGCACGTGGATCATCCGTAGTCCGCCTGCCTGCTCCAACAGCATCTCCATGGAAAGATGTGTTGTCGCACCGATGCCTGAGGACGCATAGGGCACGCTGTCTGGATGTACCCGCACGTAATCGATGAATTCAGCCAGCGTCCGCACCGGCAGCGACGCGTGAGTTAGTATGACATTCTGTGCAGTGCAGAATAGCCCGAGAGGCATGAGGTCGTGCTGCCAGTCGTAGCCGGGGTTGCGGTACAGCGCCGCGTTGACGCCACCCAGCGTTCCCGTTGATCCACTGAGAATTGTATAACCATCGGCGGGTGCACGTGAGACCAGTTCTGCCGCGATGTCGCCCGCCGCTCCCAGACGGTTATCCGGCAGGACCACTTGGCCTAGGTGCTGCGCCATACCATCGCCGATCAGGCGGGATACGATATCTGTCTGCCCCCCGCCTCCGTAGGGAATGACAAGCCGGATTGGTCGGTCGGGGTAAGCCGCTTGGGCAACGCCGGACGCGGTCATAGCTGTCGCAACAACAAGGGCTGTCCGACGCCCAACAAGGGCTGCCGAGGTCATAGGCCGGGTTCCTCTCTGCCTGCGCTCATGGACGCGCTTGCGACCACTCTAACCCTTCGGATAGCCTCGCGGCGCTTCACAGATGTGAACTTGGAGGGCAGGTGGCGGCGGACGGAATTACGGCAGTGAAGTCAGCCCGCCGCACTATTGAGACGCTGGAGCTCTTCGCCGAAACGCATCGCTCAGCGAGCGTAAGCGAGGTAGCGGCATATCTTGACGCACCGATGTCCAGCACCTCAGTTCTGCTCGCTGGATTGGCACGGCTTGGCTACCTCGAACAGGACCCGGTGGACCGCCGGTATCGCCCGACGCTCAGGGTCATGTTGCTTGGCGCTTGGCTACAGGATCGCCTATTCGGAGAAAGCAGCCTACTCCGCCTTGCAGAAGGCTTGCGTACAACGACTGGTATGACTGTGCTGATTGGTGTGCAGCGAGGAGCTTCGGTCCAATACATTCTCACGCTACGCCGCTCCGTATCCGAAGGTGGTGGTCACATGAGGGCTGGAATGCTGCGCCCGATGACCAGGGCGGCTGTGGGCAAGGCCCTGCTGTTCGGCATGACAGACCAGGAAGTGGGTCGCATCCTGCGGCGCGCGAACGCCGAGGAGAAGGACGCTTCCAACCGGATACCGACATCGCGCTTCCTTACCAATTTGCGTGCCGAGCGCGCCGCCGGTTGGGCAGAGAGCAGTGGCGCCGTACGCCCTGGCCTGTCGGTCATCGCCGTACCGCTGCCCTTGTTGGCAGGGCAGCCGCCGCTCGCAATCGGTTTGGGTGGAGAACAGCCAGATATCGAAGCCGGGAAGAACATTCTGGTGAATGCTTTAAAGAAGGCTTGCAAGACATTGGCGCAGGAGAGCGCAACGGCAGCGCATGCACCAACCGGAGGAGTGGGCGAACAGCGCGCTCAACGACATAGACAACCTAATAAGACCGGCTGTTGAGCGTTCTAGGGTCAGGACTCTCGACTGCATGACTGAGGGTGTGGCAGGGGCATGATGCCAGATCCGGAAGGCATTGGTGCGCGCGCCGGTATTCGCCGGCCGTTCTCAGGTGCCGGTCAACCACCTCATCGTCGCGCGCCTGATCGACCGCTCCGACTTGCTCGACGGGCTCAGCCAAGCCGAGAGTGGGGGCGAGTGGGCGGAGCGTACCTTCGGCCGAGCCGATGAGGTGCGTCGGCCCGAGCCGGGGAGCCGGAGGTCAGCCTTGCCAAAGTCCAGGGACTTTCGATGAGAACCGGCTTTGGAGGGGCACCAGTGCTGCCCCGGTTCGCTCTCCTGCGTGGTAGTTTCAGGCCTCTCCCGCCTCCCTCCGCGTCAAGCTCGTGACCCCCGCCCGCAAGATCATCCACGTCGACATGGACGCCTGCTACGCGTCGGTCGAGCAGCGGGACGACCCGTCGCTCGCGGGCAAGCCGCTGGCAGTCGGTGGCTCGCGAGAGCGCGGGGTCGTAGCCGCCGCCAGCTACGAAGCACGCACCTTCGGGGGGTTTTGTTAGCGCTCGCGCCAGAACTGCCGTCACTCGTTGGCTGACGCTGTCATTCTATCCTGCCACGAGAATGGCAAGGGCGCTTTGCGTACGACGCAGATGAAGCACGCGACGGCGACTGGCGGAAACATGCTGGTTGTGACGGACTTGAGGGCGGAGGTGATTGCGGAGTTCGTCGTAGCTGCGACAGAAGCGCTCGGCTGAGGTGAAGCTCTTGAACCCGCTCATACATCGGATGCGGCCTTTGATGCCCCGGTGGTCCTGCTCAAGCCCGTTGTTCCTGTAAGCACTAGTGCGGTGAGTGACCCGCTTGCCAAGCATCGAGCGGATCGCCCGTGGGTACGAGCCATGCCCGTCTGTGGTGACCTTCTCGGGGACGATGCCTGTCGCCGAGTTGGCCGAGCGGAAGAACGCCTGCGCGGCCGCCATGTCGCGGTGCTCGCTGAGCATGGTGTCGACCAGGTCACCGTTCCTATCCATCGCCCGATACAAGTAGCACCAGCGTCCACGGACCTTCAGGTATGTTTTCTCTATCCCGGCCTCGCGGGTCAAGGCGCTTCTATTTCATTTTAACAACTCCTCTCATCTTCGATGCCGCCCTGATATCTGCTGTGCGCGGTCCGTCCTCATTGCCCTACTGTTGCTGCGGCGTGGTCCCAGAGGTGACAGTCTTCTCTACGTGCTCAGCGCGATCGGCCGGCACAGGATGGGGTCGGTCAGGTGGTCCGGAGCGATTTCATCAGCGGTCTCTCACCGAGGTGGGACCAAACGTAGCTGCGCTCTCGAACCAGCCCGTCCCTCGCGGGACCCGCCACGGTGTGGCAGGGCAGCCGGGCCACCGCTCAGGCAGCCTCGGCCTGCTTCGTCCAGCGGAAGGGCTCGCCCGACCGCCACATCGCGTGCATCGTCACGGCCAGCCGGCGTGCCGGGGCCACTTTGGCGCGCCGTGCGCCTCGTGCCTTGGCCAGGCGCATGGCCCAGGCCTTCAGGGCTGACCAGCGGCCGCGTGTCATCATCGCGTTCGCGGCCACATAGAGCAGCCTTCGCATGCCCCGGTCGCCCATCTTGCTAATCCGTCCGCTGATGTTGAGCTCGCCGGAACTGTACTGTCGGGGCGTGAGGCCGAAGTGAGCTCCAACCGTTCGTGACTGCTGAAAGCGTGCTGGGTCATCAACGCAGGCCTTGAATGACAGCGCGGTATGCGCCCCCACGCCCGGGATCGTCATCAGCAGGCGGCACACGGGATCATGCTGGGCCGTGGCGATGATCTGCCGGTCAAGAGCAAGGATCTGGCGCATGATTGTGGCGCGCGCCTCCAGCAGGGGGCGGATGATAAGGTGCAAGGCATCCGACCCACCGATCCGCTCCAGGACGTCCTCGGCAAAGCGGCTCCCGCGGGTTGGGAAGTGGATCCCCTCGAGGCGCAGCAGGCCACGGACCGTGTTCTCCAGGGCAACCCTCTGGCTATGCAGTGTCCCACGGGCTGTCAGCAGTATGCCCCGGCGCTGGCTTTCCTGCGACTTGATCCAGACCTCGCGATAGCTTCTCACGCGCATGAGCTCGGCTATGCCGCGGGCATCATTGCGGTCGTTCTTGTTTCGAAAGCCCGCCTGCAGGGCCGCCGCCGCATGTCGTGCATCGATACACACGGCAGAGCGCCCAAGCCTGCGCAGTTCCAGGCAGAGCCAGGACGATGTTCCTCCGGACTCCAGACCAATGCGCTCGCAGCCCAGTTCATTCTCCCCGAGAAAGCGGCTGATCACCTCCGGGTCGGTGGCCAGCTTGGCCTCCCTGACCACCCGTCCATCACCGTCCACTACGCAGAGCGCGGTCTGCTTCAGAGACACGTCCAGTCTACAAAAGAGCATGGCACCGTCCTCCAGAGCTGGGGCATGAAGCTGGCAGGCTGCTACCAGCCCTCCCAAACCAGGCATCCCGCTCCGCCCGAACAAGGGGCGGCGGCTACGCCGGGCCGGGATACCCCATCTCGTCCACGTGCCAGAAGCGACGCCCGGGGCCGTTCTTCCCGTGTCGGCGCTGCCGCAGTTCACCCACGAGAACCGGCGCGAGCTTGGCCTCCCAGTCCCGCGCCGCCTCATGGCTAAACACAACGTCACGGAGGAGGAACATCTCCGCGAGGTCCCGAAGGTTGAGGCGGTAGCGGAGGCGCCACAGAACCACGAGGGCAATCACGTCGCTCGGGTAGTGGGCCCGGTTCAGCACCCCCGAACTGCGCTCGTTAGACCCTCGGCCGCAGGCGCGGCACCGGAAGCGCCGGTAGCCCTGGGCCGTACAGTCCGGCCGCTCAGTCACCTCAGCCGAACCGCAGCCCACGCACTCCATTTCGGGCTCCTAGCCGCCCATCAACCCGTCAGGAGCCTACCCAAAACTGCCCCGCTTGCCGATCCGGGCACCCCTGGCGCGAGAGCTGACAGAACCCTCTCTAGCAGCCTCGAAGCCCAAGCCATCGTTCGGGCAGTCGCCGGCCTTGGCGCGACACTCCGCATGACGACCACTGCAGAGGGTATCGAGACCGAGGAGCAACTCACCGCCCTGCGAGCGATGAGGTTTGACGAAGTCCAGGGCTACCTCTTTAGCAGGCCGGTTCCGGCAGGGCAGATCGCCGTGGCGATCAGCGCGTGCCGAAGGCGGATCGCCGCGGCCGTGTAGGCCGGAACGCGTGTCCACGGCAGTGATGGAAGGTCAATGGCTGCTTACGCCCAGGGCCTCGTCCGGCTGACCGGTGTCGCACGCTGGGTGCCGCTGGGGCCGTGCGTCGGGTCCGGAAAGCAGAACGGATACACGATCAGCCAGGAGGAGCGTGCTCACCGGCTTGCGGAGGAGCGAGAGGGATCCTGAGACAGCGCCGCTGACCGCGAGCTCGGCCGCGTCCATCGCTAATCGCTAAGCCCGTCAGCAG
This sequence comes from Roseomonas aerilata DSM 19363, assembly GCF_000711725.1. Lineage (GTDB taxonomy): Bacteria > Pseudomonadota > Alphaproteobacteria > Acetobacterales > Acetobacteraceae > Roseomonas > Roseomonas aerilata. Next base: position 32,480 of record NZ_JONP01000023.1, read on the forward strand.
GATCGCGGGCAGGCCGGGATGGCGCCGCTGCGCCTCGCGGATGAGGGCAAGGCCATCGATCCCGTGCATCGAGAGGTCGGTCACGAGGAGGTCGACCGCCTCGCCGGCGTCAAGAAGGGCGAGGGCGGTCGCGCTGCTCTCGGCGGTGAGGAGCGAGAACCCCGCCCCCTCCAGCCCCTCGGCCGTGATCTCCCGCGCGAGAGCCTCGTCGTCCACCAGCAGGATGCGGCCTCGCCGATCTGTCGGCCTCCAATGGGAGGTGACGTCATCAGGGGCAGCGGTTGGGCCGTCGGCGACAGGAAACCAGAGCGAGACGGCCGTTCCGCGCCCGACCCCGCTCTCGATGTGGAAAGCACCGCCGCTCGACTGCGTTGCACGGACCAGCTTGCAAGCGCAGTGAGGCGCGGGGGCATCCGGGATCATGGGACGCGGACATACTCCGGGCGTCCAAGCTCAAGCATGCGGTTCAACACACCTACAGCGATGGTCACCTCAGTCGCACGGCGCCCGCTGGTGCGCGAACGCAGCGCGCCGCCGATGACGCGCTTTAACCTACTGATGTCCGCTTCGACGAGAGCGCGCCAGTTGTAGCCAGACACCTTCTGCCAGGCCACGCGTCCGCGCTCGGCGATGGTCCGGAGGTGCTCGTCGCGCCGGGTTGGCGCCGTCCCGGCCGTGGCGCTCGGTACGGCACCGGACCGGGGTGGCACGATCACCGCAGCATCGGGATGTCGTGCAGCGACCTCACCATAGACGCCATCCTGGTCGTAGGCGCCGTCGGCGGTGAACGAGGCGATTGGGTCTGCGACCTGGTCGAGCAAGGGGCCAACCTGCGAGGCGTCGTCGACGTCGTGCGCCGTCAGGGTGGACGCGACGATCCGCCCGGTGTCGGCGTCCACCCCGATGTGCAACTTGCGCCATGACCGGCGTGCCCTGCTCCCGTGCTTCTCGACGAGCCACTCGCCCGAGCCACATAGCCGCAGCCCCGTGCTGTCCACCAGCAGGTGTATGGGGCGCGTGCCAGCACGAGCCTGCGGCACCTTCAGCGTCTCGCCCCTGCGGCTGAGGGTGCTGTGGTCCGGCACGGCCAGATCCAGCCCGAGCAGGGCGATGATCGAGCCAATCAGGCCTTCGGTCTGACGCAAGGCAAGCCGAAACACGGCCAGAAGCGTCAGGGCCGTGGAGAGAGCCAGCTCCGAATAGCGGGGTTGGCCGCCCCGCGTGGTCCGGGGCTCACCCTTCCAGGCCGCGACTGCCGCCTCCGTGAACCACACGATCAGACTGCCGCGCCCGCGCAGGGCCGCATCGTACTCCGCCCAGTTCGTTGCCCGGAACCGCTGCTTAGGAATATGGTGACCACGGTCGGCATTGGCCTTGTACCGCAAGCTGCGCTCTCCTGGAGGATGACGAGCCGCCGACCCCTCGGGAACCTAACCTAGCCAGACCGCCAGACCGATCCGTGCACCACAGTGGGTCGTCGGGGCACCCCAGCCCCATCCCACCCCGCTCTGGCCTCAGGTCCGATCCATGCACCACGGCCCTAGAAGGTAACCAACTGGGCTGAGTACGACGCCGGCCTGCACGCCTGCGGCAGTCTCACCGTGTGGTTCACGGCAGAGGCGATCCAGGGTTGGCGAGCCCGGGACCGTGCATCGCTGGTTCCTGCGTCTCTCGCGCTCGGGCACCTTCGAGCACCTGGCGCACACGCTGACAGTGGCCGACCGCGAGCGCGTGGGCCGGGAGGCCTCGGCGCCATCTCGCCCGCCTTCCTCCACGACAGCCGCGGCGGTGCGGCTCTCCTGGCCATGTCGCGCCGTCCCTGGCCGTTCTCGCCCGCTGCTTTGCCGATCGCCCCTATGCCGGTCCGCATGTCGCCCGAGTCTCGCCCGTCGTCGTCACCCTCATCGGCAGCACACCCGGCCAGAAGGGCTTCGCCGTGCAACCCAGGCGCTGGGTGGTGGAGAGATCCTGCGCCTGGTTCGGCCGCTGCCGACGCCTCGCCCGCGACCACGAGGCCACTATCAGCTCCGCCGTCGCCTTCTTCACCCTCGCCGCCGCCATGATCCTCGTTCGGCGACCGGCTCAGCCGTTATGAAGCGGCCTCTCGGCGGAACTCAACAGCAACAGCACCCATCGGGACCGTCATCTGCGTTGTTTGGCTGGCCGGAGAGCCTCCTCCACTTTCCCACCCTTGCGTCCCATGGACGGGATATTGCGTCGAAGCTGCGCGAGACTGCCAAGCAACGTCTCGATAGCGGGAGCCGAAAGGCCGTCTACCAGGCGGGCATGCCGCTCCATGATCTCGTCGAATATGGTGTCGTGCAGGGCGCGTCCCTCCGAGGTGAGGGTCACCGCGAGCCTGCCCCGGGCATCCCCGGGCATTCGATCGATAAGGACCAGCGCACGCTGTTCGAGGGCACGTAGCGAGCGGCTTACTGCAGCCTTGTCTAGTTCCGCCTCGGTGCCAATCGCGTAGGCGCTCGCGGAGCCCTCAGCCGCCAGAAAGGAGAGGATGCGCCACTCGAGAAGCGTGATGCTGTAGCGCTGCCGGAAGAAGGCGTTCGCGGACTGCCGCAACTCGGCGACGAGTTTAGAAAGAACAACAGGCAGGTAGCGGTCGAAGTCCACCACCTCCGCCGTACCGGCCTGGGGCGTTCCCGCCGCCGGTCGGCGGAAGCGTGTCTCGCGCTGGTCGGCCATCCCCGGTGATCACCTCCATAGTGTGTCCTCAGGTAGCTGCACGGCAGAATTCTCGTTGACAACCTATGTTTTTACAACCATTGATTTGACAACAGAAAGCGGCGGAGGCCGACCTCGCAGGGAGGGCGTCAATGCGTGAGGCGATCCGCCGTGTCCTGATCGTTGGGGCCGGCCATTCGGGCGGGGCGCACGCGCTCGCCCTCCGGGAACTCGGCTTCGTCGGGAGCATCACCCTGGTGGGGCACGAAGCGCACGCGCCCTACGAGCGGCCCTCGCTGTCCAAGGGGATCCTCCAGGGGGAGGAACGGCCTCTGCCCCTCGCAGAGCCCTGGCGCTGGGCGGAGGCCTTCGACCTTCGCCTCTCTACCCTGGCCACGGCCATCGACCGGGTGGCGCGGGAGGTCACGCTCTGCGACGGGCGCCGCCTTCCCTACGACGCCCTCGTCCTCGCGACCGGCGGGCGGCCGCGTTCGCTGTCGGTGCCGTGCGCCGCAGCCGTGCACCGGCTGTCCACCCTGGACGAGGCCCGCGAGCTACGCGGGCGGATGGTCGGCGCCCGCAGCGTGATCGTCATCGGCGGCGGCGTGATCGGACTGGAGGTGGCTGCCAGCCTGCGCGCCGCCGGTCTCTCGACAACTGTGCTGGAGGCCGGGCCGCGGCTGCTCGGCCGCAACGTGCCGCCCGACGCCGCCGAGTGGATCGCGGCGTTGCACGCTCAGGAGGGGGTGGCCATTCGGACCGGCGTTGCCATCCGCGCGGTGGAGGGTGACGAGGGCGGGGTGACGGTCCGCCTCGAAGGCGGGGAAGTTCTGGAGGCGGATCTCGCCGTGCTTGGCATCGGCATCCTGCCCCGGACGGAGCTGGCCGAGGCGGCGGGCCTGCCCTGCCGCGACGGCGTCCTCGTCGATGCGGGCTACGCCAGCATCGACGATCCGCACGTCTTCGCCATCGGCGACGTGGCCTCGCGGGAGGGAGTCGGCCGGCAGGAGACGTGGTTCCATGCCGGCGGCTCGGCGCGCGCCGCTGCTCGGGCGCTGCTCGGGCTGCCGCCGGAGCCGGCGGATGTACCCTGGTTTTGGAGCGACCAGTTCGGCCGGACGCTCCGCGTGGCCGGCGCGCCGATGACGGCTGATACGGTGGTGCCGCGCGGCGCTGCCTTCAGTCTCCATCTCCGGTACGGACGGATCGTCGGCGCCGCCGGACTCGACTCGCCGCGGGACTTCGCGATCGCCCGACGCCTGATCGCGGCCGAGGCCCGCCTCGACGCCGGCCGGGCCGCAGAGCCCGGCACGGACCTCCGCAAGGCCGTGGCCGCGTGATCCCTCTCCACCACCACGCCGCGAGGACCGCATGAACCTCTCCGTGCCGCCGGACAGCGTCCGCTCCTCCTTCTCCGACCTGATCGACGACCGGCCCGAGAGCGGCGTCTTCGCGGTGGACCGCCGCGTCTTCACGGACCCGCGGGTCTACGCCGCGGAGATGCGCCACATCTTCGAGGCCACTTGGGTCTTCCTCGGCCTGGCATCGCAGGTGGCGCGGCCGCACGACTTCATCACCACCTACATCGGCCGCCAGCCCGTGCTGATGACCCGCGACAAGGACGGCCGGGTGCGCGCCTTCCTCAACACCTGCCGCCACCGCGGCACGGTCGTCTGCCCCTTCCGGCAGGGCCGGCAGAAGTTCCACGTCTGCCGCTACCACGGCTGGGCCTACGACAGCGGCGGGCGCAACGTCAGCGTGACGGACGAGGCGATCGGCGGCTATCCTGACGGCTTCCGCGAGGCCGGGCATGACCTGATCCCCGTCGCGCGGCTGGACAGCTACCGCGGCTTCGTCTTCGCCAGCCTCTCCACCGATGTGCCGGACCTCGCGGAACACCTCGGCGAGGCGCGCGCCTTCCTCGACCTCGTGGCGGACCAGAGCCCGGCGGGGCAGCTGGAGATCGTGCCGGGCGAGATCGCCTATACCTTCGACGCGAATTGGAAGCTGCAGTTCGAGAACGGGCTCGACTACTACCACTTCGCCTCCACGCACAGCTCCTACGTCGACATCCTCAAGCGCCGCAAGGAGGTGGCCGCGCCCGGTGCCGGTTTCCCGGAGGAGGAGCCGCCCGACGAGGCGGAGGGCCAGGGGTGCTTCCACTTCGACCGGGGCCACGCCGTGAACTGGTCGGTGAAGCGCTCGCACCTCTACGGCCGGCCGCTGTCAGCCGATCCTGACTGGATGGAGGCGACGCGGGCGCGGGTTGGATCGGTGCGGCTGAAGTGGATGCTGCGCCAGCGCAATCTGACGATCTTCCCGAACCTGCAGGTCATCGACATCCAGTCCGCCCAGCTCCGCACCTGGCGGCCGCTCGGCCCGAACCGGACCGAGATGGTCTCCCACTGCCTCGCGCCCGTGGGGGAAGCGCCGGCGCTGCGCGCCATGCGGATCCGGAACTACGAGGACTTCTTCAATCCGTCCGGCCTCGCCAGCTCCGACGACAACGTCATGTACGAGTTCTGCCAGACCGGCTACGCCGCGGAGGCGGGGCCGACTCAGGGCTACCTGCGCGGCCTGGGCGACAAGGGCGATGCCGGGCCGCACGCAGCGGAGCTCGGCATCGCGCCGCTCGACGCCGCCTTTGGCCCGCCTGGCTTCGGCGACGAGACGAACTTCCACCCGGGCTACCGCGAGTGGCGGCGCCTGATGCGCCGCGGCGAGGAGGCGGCGCCGTGACGGACGGGATCGTACCGACCCGCGCGGACGCGCTCGCGATCGCCGCCGCAGTGATCTTCCGCGAGGCCCGCCTGCTCGATCGCGGCGATTGGGACGCCTGGGTAGGCCTCTACCGGGAGGACGCCCTCTACTGGGTGCCGGCCTGGCTGGACGAATACCGCACCACGGCCGACCCGCTCACCCAGGTCTCCATGATCCACCACGACTCCCGCCAGGGGCTGGAGGAGCGGGTCGCGCGGATTGAATCCCGCAAGTCCATCACCGCCCTCCCCCTGCCGCGAACGGTCCACCAGATCGGCAACCTGGAGGTCGTGGAGGTGGCGCCGCACCGGATCGCCGCTGAATCCGTCTTCGCCGTGCACGTCTACGATCCGCGGCTCGGCAAGGAGCACACGCGGCACGGGCGCTACGCTCATACGCTCGCTCTGGACCGTGACGAGTGGCGGATCGCGCGCAAGGTGATCACCCTGGCGAACGACCGCGTGCCCACCGTCCTCGACTTCTACAGCATCTGAGGGGCGGACGATGGAGAGCCAAGGCTGGGAGAACCAGGCCGGGACGTGGCGCCGCGTCGTCGACGCCGCTGAGATCCTCGAGGACGAGCCGCTGGCCGTCGAGGCGGACGGCCGCAAGATCGCGCTCTACCGCGTGGACGGGGACGTCCACGCCACGGACAACGTCTGCACGCACGCCTACGCCCTGCTGTCGGATGGCTTGCTGGAGGGGTGCCAGATCGAGTGCCCCCTGCACAACGCGCGATTCGACGTGCGGACGGGCCGGGCGCTGTCGAGCCCGGCGGAGAGGGACCTGCGGACCTACCCGGTCCGCGTGGTCGATGGCGGCGTGGAGATCCTGTTGCCGGGCTGAACCGCCGCGGGACGAGGGTTGGGAGGAACGAATGAACGACATCGGACGGCGCGCGGCGCTCGGCGCCGGGGCTGGACTGCTGGCGGCGGGGCTGCTCGGAGCAGGGCGCGGGGAGGCGCAGCCGGCCTTCCGGCCGAGCCGGCCGGTACGGCTCGTCGTGCCCTTTCCCCCGGGTGGGCCCACCGATCTGCTCGGGCGTCTGGTGGCCGAGCGGCTCTCCGTTCTCTGGGGCGTGCCGGTAGTGGTCGAGAACCGAGCCGGCGGCGGCACGGCGGTCGGCACCAACGTGGTCGCGCGCTCCGCGCCGGACGGGCACGTGATCGGCCTCGTCATCAGCTCCCACGTGATCAACCCGGCGCTGCGCGACGACCTGCCCTTCGACGCGCTGCGGGACTTCGCCCACGTCACGCAGATGACCGAGGCCCACGTCGCCTTCGTCGCCAACGCCGCCCTGCCGGCGGACGACCTGCGCGGCATGATCGCGCTCTCGAAGCGCACGCCGGAGGGGCTGTCCTACGCGTCCCCGGGCGTGGGCTCCCTGTCGCACCTCGTGGGCGAGCTCCTGGCCTCCGCCACCGGCGCGAATATGGTGCACATCCCCTATCCCGGCTCCGCGCCGGCGCAGACGGACCTGCTGGCGAGCCGCGTGCCGCTGATGTTCGATGTTTGGCATTCCGTGCGATCCCACGTGGAGGCGGGCCAACTCAAGGTCCTCGGCCTCGCCTCGGGCCGGCCGCTGCCGGGCTGGGAGCGGCTGCCGCTGATCCGGGACATCGTGCCCGGGATCGAGGCGGCCTCCATGTTCGGCATCGTGGCCCCCGGCGGCACGCCGGCTCCGACCGTCGCCGCACTGGCGGCCGGCATCCGGACCATCCTCCTCTCGGGCGACATGCCGGAGCGGCTGCGCGATCTGGGCATGGAGCCCGTCGCCTCCACGCCGGAGGCCTTCACCGCCTACGTCGCGGCGGAGATCGCGCGGTGGCGGACCGTGGTGCGCGAGCGCGGGCTGAAGCCGGCATGACGGGCGAGCTGATCCGAAATCCGTCCCCCGTGGGAGAGGTGTTCCCGCCCGTCGTCGCGGAGGCGGCGGACGGTGCCCCGGGCTACCGGCGTTCGCCCGACCAGGATCGCGTGGCCCCGGCGCGCCATCCCGTGGTGGTGGCCGTGGTGGTGGTAGGCGCCGGCCCAGTGGGCCTCACCGCCGCCATCGACCTGGCGCAGTCCCTCGAAGGAACCGGCCAGGACGTGCTGCTGCTGGACGACGACGACCGCCTCTCCGAAGGGTCGCGCGCCATCTGCTTCGCCAAGCGCACGCTGGAGGTGTTCGACCGACTGGGCTGCGGCGAGGCCATGGTGGAGAAGGGCGTCACTTGGAACCGCGGCCGCGTCTTCCACCAGGAGGAGCCGGTATACAGCTTCGACCTCCTGCCCGAGGGAGGACACCGGCGACCAGCCTTCATCAACCTCCAGCAGTACTACGTAGAGGGCTTCCTGCTGGAGCGCGCCCGAGCGCTGCCAGGCCTGGAGATCCGCTGGCGCAACCGCGTCACCGCCGTGGCGCAGGACGACGAGGCCGTGACGCTGACGGTGGAGACACCGGAGGGCTCCTACGCGCTGCGCGCGGGCTACGTCGTGGCCGCGGACGGTGCCCGCTCTCCCATTCGCCGCGCCATGGGGCTGGAGAGCCGCGGCCGCTCCTTCCGCGACCGCTTCCTCATCGCCGACGTCCGCATGACGGCCGATTTTCCCGCCGAGCGCTGGTTCTGGTTCGACCCGCCCTTCCACCCGAACCAGTCCGTGCTGCTGCACTCCCAGCCCGACGGCGTCTGGCGCATCGACTTCCAGCTCGGCTGGGACGCAAACCCGGAGGAGGAACGGCGGCCGGAGCGGGTGATCCCGCGCGTGCAGGCGCTGCTGGGGCAGGATACCACCTTCGAGCTGGAATGGGTGAGCGTCTACACCTTCTCCTGCCTGCGGATGGAACGGTTCCGCCACGGGCGCGTGCTCTTCGCAGGCGATTCCGCCCACGGCGTCTCGCCCTTCGGCGCGCGGGGTGCGAACAGCGGCGTGCAGGACGCGGATAACCTCGCCTGGAAGCTCGCCCTGGTGCTGCGCGGCGAGGCGCCGGACTCCCTGCTGGACAGCTACGATTCCGAACGCGTGGCGGCCGCCGACGAGAACATCCTGAACTCCACCCGCTCCACCGACTTCATCACGCCCAAGAACGAGAGCAGCCACACCTTCCGCGACGCGGTGCTAGACCTCGCGCGGGACTGCGCTTTCGCCCGCCGTATGGTGAACAGCGGTCGCCTCTCCCTGCCCACCACATACGACGCTTCGCCGCTGGGCACGCCGGACGCGGATTCCTTCGCCGGGGCGATGGTGCCGGGTGCCCCGGCGCTCGACGCACCGCTCGCCGGAGGCTGGCTGCTGGAGCGGCTGGGCGGTGGCTTCACCCTGCTGCACCCCGGCGGCGAGACGCCCGCCCTGCCGGAGACCGTGCCGCCCCTGCACCTCGTCGCACTCACGCCAGAAGAGGATGCCGAGGGGCTGGCCGCCGTCCGATACGACGCGCGCCCCGGCACCACCTACCTGATCCGCCCGGACCAGCATGTCTGCGCCCGCTGGCGCCGCTTCGACGCCGGGGCCATCCGCACCGCCCTGCGCCGCGCCACGGGAGCCCCGGGATGCTGAACACCGAGTCCAACATGGCCGCACCGGACGTCTTCTACGAGGCGCTACTCGCCGCCTACCAGGACCTCACCCCTACGCAGGCACGGACGGTGGATGCCCGGCTGATCCTCCTCCTCTCCAACCATATCGGCGACGCCGCCGTGCTGCGCGAGGCGCTGGAGCGCGCGCGCCAGGGCATTGCCCCCGCCGGGCACGATGCCGTCCTCGCAGCCCGAGCCTGAACAGGAGAACCGCATGTCCGGCTTCGCCAGCGCGAACGACCTCTCCGAGAAGACCATGTCCTTCGACGAGCTCGCCCCTGGCCTCTACGGCTACACGGCGGAGGGCGATCCGAATTCCGGCGTGGTGGTGGGCGACGACAGCGTGCTCGTCGTCGACGCGCAGGCCACGCCCCGCATGGCGGCGGACGTGATCGCGCGCATCCGCCAAGTGACCGATAAGCCGGTGAGGCACGTGGTACTGTCACACTACCACGCCGTCCGCGTCCTCGGCGCCTCCGCCTACGAGGGCGCGGAGATCATCGCCTCCGACATCACCCGCGACCTGATCGTCGAGCGCGGCCAGCAGGACATGGACAGCGAGATCGGCCGCTTCCCGCGCCTGTTCCGCGGCAAGGAGAGCATCCCCGGCCTCACTTGGCCGCACGTCACCTTCCGGAAGAAGATGACGTTGTGGATGGGAAGGCGGGAGGTGCAGATCATCCAGATCGGCCGGTCCCACACCGCCGGCGACACGGTGGTGTGGCTGCCGAAGGAGCGGGTGCTCTTCTCCGGCGACTGCGTGGAGTACGGTGCCACCCCTTATTGCGGCGACGCGCATTTCGCGGACTGGCCGGGCACGCTGGAGGCGATCCGGGCGCTGAAGCCGGTCGCGCTGGTTCCGGGCCGCGGCGGGTCGCTCACCACGCCCGATCGGATCGAGGAGGGGCTGCAGGGCACGGCCGACTTCACCGCCGACCTCTTCGCCATTGCGCGCCGGGGCGTCGCGGCGGGCCACTCCCTGAAGCAGGTCTACGACGAGGCCATGGCCGCCGTGCGCCCGAAATACGGGCATTGGGTGATCTTCGAGCACTGCATGCCCTTCGACGTCTCCCGCGCCTACGACGAGGCGAAGGGGCTGGACCACCCGCGCATCTGGACCGCCGAGCGCGACGTGGAGATGTGGCGTGCGCTCGAGCACGGCTCCGAGATGAAGTCGGCCGAACTCGACCGCTAGCGGCGTGATCTGTTCCGCCAGTGCGGGTTTCCGCACCGGCCTACGTTTCATTCAGAGCACAGAGCGAGGATGGCTCAACATGCTGATGCGTCGGAAGTTCGCGTGGCTCGGCATTTCACTGGGCGGCTTCACCCTGCCGTCTGCCGCCCGAGCGGCACCGCTCGACCTCGCCCGCGTCATCGCAGGCTTCCCACCGGGCGGTACCGTCGACACGGTGGCGCGGCGGGCGGCTGACAGTCTGTCACCGACCTACGCACGCTCCGTCATCGTGGAGAACCGGACCGGCGCGGGCGGGCAGATCGCGGCGGCGGCCGTCAAGAACGCCTCTCCGGAGGGTGCCATGGTACTGCTGACGCCGCTCGGCGTGCTGACGCAGCAGCCGCACACCTTCGCGCAGGTGCCCTACGATCCCTTCGCCGACTTCACGCCGCTGACGGCCGGCGCGTCCTTTGAGTTCGCGTGGGGCGTGGGACCAGCGGTGCCTGATGCTGTCCGAACCGTCCCGCAATATCTCGAATGGTGCAGGGGAGGAAATAGCCGAGGCAACTTCGGCTCGCCCGCGGCGGGAACCACGCCGCACTTCGTCGGCATCATGCTCGGTCGAAGTGCCGGGGTCGAGATGACGCATGTCGGCTATCGTGGCACGCCGCCAGCCATCCTCGACATGATCGGGGGCCAGATCCCGGCCGTCTGCGGACCGGCCGGCGAGTTCCTTCAGTACGTCAATTCGGGCAAGTGCCGCGTGCTGGCCACAAGCGGCGCCCAGCGAAGCCGCTTTCTGCCGAACGTACCCACTTTCGTCGAGCAGGGCTTTGCCGATCTCGCCTTCGAGGAGTGGTTCGCCTTCTTTGCGCCGGCCCGTACGCCGGCCGCGCGCGTGGAGGAGTTCAGCCGCCTCGTGGCGGACGCCTTCGCTGCGCCGGCCATAGCGCAGACCTTCGCTATTCAGGGCCTGCAGGTGAAGGTGAGCCGCCCCGCCGAGCTGCGCGACCGACTGGCGAGTGAGTACGAGACCTGGGGCAGGATCGTGAAAGCCGTCGGCTTCACGCCGCAGAGCTAGGAGAGGGTGTCGATGGAAGGCGTCAGGAGAAGCTACCGCGTGGCAGCCGTGCAAGCCGCCCCAGCGTTCCTCGACCTTCAGGGGTCGGTGGCGAAGTGCATCGCCCTGATCGACGAGGCGGCAGCGGCATCGGCGGCCCTTGTCGCCTTTCCCGAGACTTTCATCCCAGGCTATCCCTGGTGGATCTGGCACCACTCGCCGGCCTCCATCTTCCAGCATGGCTTCGTCGAGCGCTATTTTGAGAACGCTCTGAGCTACGACTCGCCCGAGGCCGCCCTTCTGGCCGAGGCGGCGGCACGCCGGGGGATCGTCGTCGTTCTTGGGCTTGCCGAGCGCTGCGGTGGCAGCCTCTACATCGGCCAGTGGATCCTCTCCTCGTCCGGCGCCACCCTGCTCCGACGCCGGAAGCTGAAGCCGACGCACGTGGAGCGCGCGGTTTTCGGTGAGGGGGCGGGATCGGACCTCGCGGTGGTGGACAGCGAACTTGGCCGGCTGGGCGCGCTCAACTGCTGGGAGCACCTGCAGCCACTGTCCAAGTACGCGATGTATGCACAGAACGAGCAGATCCACGTCGCGGCTTGGCCGAGCCTGTCAAGCGGCCAGGGGCGCCCGGTCTACGCTCTCGGCCATGAGGTCAACAACGCTGCGAGCCAGATCTACGCTGTCGAGGGCGGTTGCTTCGTCGTGGCGCCCTGTGCGCTCGTCTCGCAGGAGATGGTCGATCTCGTCTGTACCGATGATCGCCAACGCGCAGCCTTCGTGAAGGGCGGAGGGCGGGCAATGATCTACGGGCCGGACGGGCGACCGCTCTCCGAACCCCCTGATCCCGAGTTCGAGGGTCTCGTCATGGCCGATGTCGATCTTGGACGGATCGCGCTCGCCAAATCGTTGGTGGACCCGGTTGGCCACTACGCGCGGCCGGATGTGGTGCGGCTGCTGCTGGACCGCTCCCCGGCCATGTCGGTCATGGAGCGCGATTTGTCGAATCCGGTGGATGACACGGTGAGGCACGCCACAGCAGCGAGAACGACCACGACCTGAGAAAGTGGATGATCCTTAGGAGGACAGCGTGTTGACCGGAGCATCGTCGTTCGGACCTCACGGATCGGGCGCGCACTGGGACCCGCCCTATCCCGCCCATTCTTCTCTGTTCGGGAGCGAGGTTCGGGATCCCGTCATTTCCTACGTGGGACTTCAATCGCGGTCGGAAAGTGACTTGTGGGATGCCCTTCCATGCGTGCGGCTGTTCCTGGAGGCGGCGAGCGGGCCGGATTTCGAGGAGTATTCCGGCTATCGCGATGCGCGGGATTTCACCAACGAGGTCTTTGCCTGCTACTGGCTTGATCGAGCCCGCCATGATGCATGGCTGCGTTCGAGTGGCTTTGTTGAGTGGCTGGAACATCCGGATCGGCTCGGGGGCAAGGTGGGAATCTGGCAGGAGACGATCCATGTCTCCCTGGATCGAATGGAGACCATCGCCGGACAGCCGGATTACGGGATCGCCCGCGCCGCGCTGAACAAGGGCGATACGACCCGCGCGCACGCTTACTTCGGATCGATGAGGCACCGGATCGGAGCGGCTTCCCGCGATGGCCTGGAAAGCTCGCTGGCTACCTTCCCACTGGAGGCTGCGCGACTGACATGCGGTCTGCTGGTACGGGTCCTGCCGCCAGCCAACATGGCTGTCATTCGATCGGGGCAGGATTGGGGAGCTGTTCAGGATGATGAGCTGAGAACCTATTTGGGGGAGGTGCATCCGAAGCTGGTTCAGGGCATGGAGTTCCTGCGCGACTATCCAGCGGACGCCGGATGCTACTCCTGCCGGTTCATGATGGAGCAGGGGCCGGACAGGAAGCCGACAAAGAGATCCTCCGGATTTGCAATGTTCCTTTCGCTACGGCATCTGGAAAAATGGTCGAGAAGCCATCCGACTCATCTCGCGATTTTCGAGAGCTTCTGGGCGATGGTGCGGAAATACGAGAATGCTCGGAACCTGCGCCTCTGGCATGAAGTCATAGTCGTAGGGGATGAAAATCCCGAGTTCATCTACGTGAATTGCCATGATAGGACGGGCCTACTTCGGTGGTCATTTTGACGGCATTTACATCCGGAATACGATGATCTCGTATTTGAGAGCCCGCTTCATAACGGCTGGGTTGGGGTGAGCGGCGGGGGTTCTGCGCATTCGGAGGGTGTCTGACGTCCTTCGTGGTGGCCATGTGGACCCCTGCCGCCCGCGTGCAGCTTGCGCGCGGCTCTCATTGCCAGGCGGAACACAGCACATAACGTCAGGGCGGTCGCGATCGCCAGATTCGGGTACTTCGCTTGGCGGCCCCGGCCGCTGCGTGCCTCAGCTCGCCACCCCTCGATCGCCTCTGCCGTGAACCACACAGCGAGATTGCCGCGGGCGCGCAGGCCGGCGTCGTACTCAGCCCAGTCGGTTACACTCTGGCGCTGTCTGGGAATGCGGTACCGGTGGTCAGCATTGGCTTTGAACGGCATGACGGGCGTCCCTCAGGGTTCGAGGGATCGTCCCTGTGCCAGCCCCAAGGCGCCCGATCGGGCGACCCGTGCAACAAGACGGGGTGCAGCCGGGGCGCTTGAAGGCGGCTGAGGCTGGAGGCTAATCGCGTCCAAGCCCGGTTTCTTCGATACGCCGCAGGACGGCTAGAAGATCACCGCCAGGCTTCCCGGCCGCTCCGAACAGCTTCGCCTGTACCGCGATCACAAGCGGCATAGCCTGCCTCAGCGCCGCCACGCCAGCTTCCGTCACCTCCACATGTCTGGCGCGAGCGTCGGCCTCGCTGCGCGGCCGTGCGGCCATGCCTTTGGTCTCAAGCGCCTTCAGCACCTGCGAGACCTGCATCGGATGAATATCGCCTAGCCGCGCCAGGGCCACCTGGGTGACAGGCTCGCCGGAACGCGCCATCCACGCCGCCAACGCCAGCGCGGTGAACTGCAGATGGGTCAGTCCGACGGGGCCGAGGGCCCGATCAACCTCGCGCACGTAGCGGTGGACCACTCGCCACAGGACGAAGCCCACGGCGTTCTCGGGAGCGCCAAGCGTTTCGTGCCTGAAGAGTTCGGCAAGGACGGGGAGATCTGCAGCCATGATCGCTTCTATGTCCACCCCGCTCATGGCGCACCAGGCCCAATCACCCTTGAAAATGATAAAGGCGTTTATCAAATTCAGCCGCTAACTGGCTGGAGAGATGCCATGCGCGACGAACCGCTCGACATTGCTTTTTGGAACTACGACCGCACTCGTGCTCTGAGCGATGGCCGCGTGAGGATCGAGGGCATCGAGGCGCGCTTCCATACCGCCCCTATTGTAACCGAGATCTTCGAGGCCATGGTACGCCGCGGCGCCTTCGATGTGTCCGAACTCGGCCTGACGTATTTCCTGCGCACCTTCGCCGATGGTCCCTCGCCCTTCCTGGCGCTGCCCGTCTTTCCCAACCGCGCGTTCCGTCACTCGGCCATCTACGTTAGCACGGCCAGCGGCATCGAACGTCCCGAGCAGCTGACGGGCCGGACGATCGGTGAACTGGCGCTTTACGGGCATGATGCTGGGGTGATGCCGAAGGGGATCCTCGCCGACGAGTTCGGCTTCCGGCCCGAGTGCAACCGCTGGATCGTGGGCGGGATCGACTTTCCGATGAAGCCCATCGACTTCGTTCCACAGTCCCATCCGGCGGGGGTGGAGGTGACACTGGCGCCGACGGGCACCGACCTTGGTGCCCTGCTGGAGGCGGGCGAGATCGATGTGCTCATCTCCGCGGACGTGCCCCGCTGCGTGCTTGAGGGCTCACCCCGGGTCCGTCGCCTGTTCACGGACCACAAGGCGGTGGAACGCGACTATTTCCGACGCACGGGCATCTTCCCCATCATGCACGCCGTGGTCGTCACACGCGAACTGGCCGAGCGGGAGCCGGAAGTTGTCCAGGCAGTCTACCGTGGCTTTTGCGATGCCAAGGCAGTCGCGGCCGAGGAGCTGGTTCGCGGCATGACGTTCAACAACATGGGGTTGATGATCCCATGGCTGACCGATCTGCTTTCGCAGGATCGCGAGCTGCTAGGTGCCGGCTGGTGGCCTTACGGCATCCGACCGAACCACGCGGCGATCGATGCCGTGCTGCGATATCACCACGAGCAAGGACTGACCGCCCGGCGCCTCTCGGTCGAGGAGGTTTTCGTGCCCTACCTGCTGGACAAATAACAGGAGGGGCAGCGGTCCGAACCGGTGTCGGGTCAGGGTCGCGACCGCCTAAAAACTCCCCCTCTCCCACATAGTGGCTTTCCTGGATGTTCCACCTCGAGTTTGAAGTCACAGATGTGCATGTGCGCACCCGTCGTGTCCGCGTAGCCGATGAGCGCGCCATCTAACCGTCTGGTTATGGAACTTCCTTGGCAGCTTCAGCGATGAGGCGTGCACGGGCGACATCGTTTGGACCGGCGTGTCCCTCGGGTTGGTCCACTTGGCACGGGCGAGCTTTCGTCGAGCTCTGAGGCGCTCCTTGACTACCTGGTTGGATGTCCTGCCATCGAGGACGCGCTGGCGTCGTGCGTTGTAGGCGGCGTTGAAGCCGCGGAGCAGCCCTTCGAGTTAGGCGTGCAACCAGATAGTGATGACTGAGTCTCGATCCTTGGAGAATCTGACCCAGCCACACCGTAACGTCGAGCCATGCAGCGCAGTCGGCCGGCGTCCCAACTGGCGCAGCGTTAGGCCACGTGCAGTCTGATCTCACCAATCCCCTCAGTGCCCCCGGTCACGGTATCGCCGCGCTGGATCGGACCCACATTCTCGGGCGTGCCCGTCATTGTGAGGTCGCCGGGCCGCAGTTCCATGGAGCGGGAAGCAATCGAGATAATGTCCGACACCGGCCAGAGGTTCTGTGAGCTTTCGCGCCGGAGGCGCGGTCGAACGCAGCCTGAAGCTGTCAGCCTACCCTGCCGCCAGAATGGCGAGCGCGGATGTCGCACGACGGAGCTGAAGCATGCGGCGGCGGTTGGCGGAAACATGCTGGTTGTGACGTACACGGGGGCGGAGGTGGTTGCAGAGTTCGTCATGGGCTTGGCAGAAGCGGTCAGCTGACGTGGAGTTCTTGAACCCGCGCATACATCGGATCCGGCCTTCGATGCCTCGGTGATCCTGCTCAAGCCGCTTGTTCATAGAGGCGCTGGTGCGGTGGGTGACCCGCTTGTCCAGCGTTGAGCGGATCGCCCGCGGGTAGGAGCCATGCCCGTCCGTGGTGATCTTGTCGGGGACAATGCCGGTGGCGGACTTGGCCGAGCGGAAGAACGCCTTCGCGGCCGCCATGTCGCGGCGTTCGCTGAGCATGGTATCGACGAGATCGCCGTCCCGGTCGATTGCCCGATACAGGTAGCACCAGCGTCCACGGACCTTCACGGAGGTCTCATCGATGTGGCAAGAGCGGCGGCCGACGCCGCTCTTCCCAAGCCGTCGCTGGCGCAGTTCATCCGCCAGCGACGGTGCGAGCTTGGCCTCCCAGGCCCGCGCCGCCTCATGGCTGAACAGGATGCCGCGGATGAGGAACATCTCGGTCAGGTCGCGGAGGGTGAGGCGGTAGCGCAGGCGCCAGAGCACCACGAGCGCAGCGCCGGGGTACTGCGCCCTGTTCAGCATCCCGGCGCTGCGCTCGTTGAACCCTCGGCCGCAGGCACGGCACCAGAAGCGCCGGTAGCCCTGAGCCGTACGGTCCCGCCGCTGAGCCACCTCGGCCGAACCGCATGCCATGCACTCCATTCTTGGCTCCCAGTCGCCCGTCACCCCGACAAGAGCCTATCCACCCCGTCCCCACCTCGCCAATCCAGGCGCCCCTGGCCCGAATGCTGACAGAACCGCTGCGATCGGCCGGACGCTCTTTCCGCTACCGCCAGAGGAAGCAGGCCGTTCCGCATCACGCCGCCTCCAGCGTCAGGACCTCGCCGCCGCTCTCCCTGAGGCGGGCGAAGTAGGCATCTTGGTCGAGCAACTGGTAGGGAAAGTAGAGCCCGGCCGGGGTCGCCGGGCGGCCGTCGAGCCCGACCAGCCGCTCGAGGATCATGGCGACCCCCATTCCCATCAGCGGCGCCGCTCCTCCGCGGTGGACGACCGCGTGGCGGGTGCGGAGCGACCGGCCCGCATGATCCTCCCCGGCGAGTTCGATGATGATCTCGGTCGATGCCGGCTCGCCGCGGCGCCGGGTGGAGCTAACGCTTGTCGCGAGATCGAACCTCACGCTCGGCGCGCCGGTCGCCGCCGCCAAGCCGACAACGTCGATCGAGGAGAAGCCGGTGGCCTCCACCTCAGTGCCGTCGGCGGCGCGGAACCTCGCCCTGGCATCATCGCCGGCGCGCCACACGTAGCGGCCCCCGCGCCGCGTGAGCGCGGCGGGCAAGGTGTTGTTCAGCCGCTCGAAATCCTCGGCCACTGCCGGACCGCCGGTGTCCTGCTCATCGACGAGCGCGCCGATCGCGATGTCGCGCACCCGCCCGAAGCGCCGGGCAAGGCCGAGAGCGGGGACAGTCGTGGCGCCCACGAGCCATTCATAGCCGAGGACGACCGGCGCAGCGCCCGGCCGGTGCATGAAGGCTGCGACCTCGGGCGCGATCTCGTAGACGCCCGAGGAAATGCTGATGTGCGGCACGCCCCGCGCCTGCGCGAAGCGCAGCCCGGCGATCCTGTCGTCGGAGAAGAGGACGGCGACGGCACCCACCGGGCGCTCGCCGAGGCCGAGATCGTCGGCGTCCAAGTCGAGTGCCGTGCCTTCCGCGCGGCCGATCTCCGCCGCCGTCTTCTCCACTTTAGCGGGATCGCGCCCGCCGATCAGCAGCGGCAAATGGGGGTGGGCGGCGCGGAGGAACTGACTCTGGGGCACCTCGCCACGCGCGCCGACGTCTCCAAGCCAGTGGCCTACGATCACTTCGGCACGCGATCGGGGCTGCTGATTGAGCTCTACCGATGGATCGATGTCGAGCGGGTGAACGCCTTCCGGGATGCGATGGCCACCGGAGAGCGGAGCCCCGAGGAGTGCATCCAGGTCCTCGCGGCCGCCTACATCCACTGCGCCGCAGATAAGACCGACGAGTTCCACGCGGTGGGTGCCGCGCTGGCCGGCAGCGAGGAGAAGGCCGCGGTGTTTCAGGAGCTGCTCGACAACTCCGTGCAGATGTTTGTTTCGGTGCTCCGGCCCTACAGCACCCTGCCGGCGGCGGAGCTGGAGCGGCGCTGCATCGGCCTGGTCGGCGCGGGCGAGGCACTCTCGGCCGAGTTGGCGCGCGGCAGGTCCAACGAGGCCGAAGCCGCCGGAGCGCTCGCGTCTCTGATCAGGGGCGGGTTGAGCGCACTGGATTAGTTATGTCTATATCATCATGCCAGCCATAGCCCTGATCTTGGTCCCGACCGCTTCGCCTCAAAGTCTGGCCCAGCGGCCTCCACCACCATGGCTAGGCTTGGCCAGAAGCGGCATGGGGGCTTTCGGTCGTGATGCCTGCCATGCTGGACGTCGTCTTCGTAGCTACGGGCTGCCGACAAAGGTAATGCCAAGCCTGTCCGCCACCCGCCGTGCCGTGGCCTCGCGCCGCGCGGTGATCCCCTTCACGCTCTCCCGCATCGCGGCGAGGACCGCGGGCGGCGCGCTGTCCGGCGTGCCTGCATCGAATGGCGGCTCCGGTGCGTAGACCATGTGGAGCTGGATGCCTTGCGCCACGGCATCCCCGCGCAGCTCTGCCGCCAGCCGCAGCGCGCCGTCGATGCCCGCGGTAACGCCCGCAGCGAAGACCCAATTGCCGTCCACCACCACCCGCTCATCAACGGGGATGGCGCCGAAGCAGGGCAGCAGGTGAAAGGAGGCCCAGTGAGTGGTTGCCTGCCGGCCCTTCAACAGCCCCGCAGCGCCGCAGACCAGAGCGCCGGTGCAGACGGAGAAGATGCTCTGCGCGCCTTCGGCCTGGCGGCGGATCCAGCCCAGCACCTCTTCGTCCTCCATCAGCGCCTCCTGTCCGAAGCCGCCGGGGATGTGCAGCACGTCGAGCTGCGGCGCATCGGCGATCGCGGCGTCGGGGCTGATGCGCAGCCCCTTCACATCGCGGATCATCCCGTCGGTCTTGCCGTAGAGCCGGTAAGTGGAGTTTGGGATGCGCGCCAGGACCTCGAAGGGGCCGGTCAGGTCAATCTGGTCGATGCCGTCGAAGATCAGCGAGCCGATGTTGAGGTGGCGGTCGGGGTCGATCATGCGTGGAGGTCCATGGCAGGGGTTGCGCCGCGCGCGGAGGCGCGGCGGAAGCGATCCCGGTAGTCGCCCGGCGAGGCGCCGAGCTGACGGATGAAGGCGCGGCGCATCGTCTCCTCCGTGCCGAAGCCGCAGCTCTCGACCACGGCGGCCAGCCCCCCCTGCCCAGCCTCCAGACGTTGTCGGGCCGCCTCCACGCGCAGGCGCTCGAGGAAGCGGGCCGGCGTGAGGCTGGTCTCCTCCCGGAAGACGCGGGCGAACTGCCGGGGACTGAGGCAGGCGCGCTCGGCCATCGCCTCGACCGAGAGGGGGCGGTGCAGGTTGCCGGGAAGCCAAGCCATCAGCGCGTGCAGCCGCGACCCGCCCTGGCTCTGCGCGGCCAGGACGTTGCTGAACTGCTTCTGGTCGCCGGGACGGCGGAGGAACAGCACCAGCTCCCGCGCGACGGCTAGTGCCAGCGCGTGGCCGTGATCCTCCTCGACCAGAGCCAGCACGAGGTCCATGCCCGCCGTGACCCCGGCCGAGGTCCAGAGAGGGCCGTCGCGGATGAAGATCGGCTCGGGGTCGACCTCCAGGCCGGGATGGCGCCGCGACAACTCGTCGCAGTAGCGCCAGTGGGTGGTCACGCGCCGCCCTTCGAGCAATCCGGCTGCGGCGAGGATGAAGGTTCCCGTGCAGACGCCGACGAGGCGCTCCGCCCGTGCCGCCAGGTGCTGCACCATCCCTTGCAGTCGCCGGTCCTCCGCGCGTTCCCGAGCACCCTCTCCGCCGATCACGATCAGCGTATCGAGCGTCTCCAAGCCGAGCAGCGTGGCCTCGCTCGCCATGGGCTCGAAGGCGAGCCCGGCCGAGGTCTGCGCGAGACCCGGCGCGGCCACCACATGGTAGGTGGCGTCGTAGAGCGGCGTGGGCTCTGACGTCCCGCGCCCCGTCGCGTGCAGCCGGCCGGCCTGTGCCAGCACCTCGGCAGGGCCGGCCAGGTCCAGCAACTGCACCGGGGCCGCGCCGAGGATAACGACGCGGCGAGGGGTGGGATGGGCGCTCTCCATGTCGGCCATGCTGCTACCCCCCAAGCATGGCAGCAATGCCATTCTACCCACAGATCCTGTCATTGCGGCCATGGCAGAAGCCGTGGGGACAACGTCATTGCGGCCGACTACGGCCCGGAGCAGATATTGCCTTGCCTCACTACGTTGATTCTCAAGGAGGGCTTGATGGCCATGTTGCAAGGGAAGTCCGCCCTGGTGCTCGGCGGCAGCCGCGGGATCGGGGCAGCTATCGTCCGGCGCTTCGCGGCCGAGGGGGCGGCGGTGACCTTCACGTATGCTGGGTCACGCGAGGCGGCGGAGCAGGTGGCGGCGGAAACGGGTGCCACGGCGGTCGTGACGGACAGCGCCGACCGGGACGCCGTGATCGGGCGGGTGCGGGACAGCGGGCCGCTCGACCTGCTGGTGGTGAATGCAGGGGTTGGCGCCTTCGGCGATCCTCTGGAGGCGGACCCGGACGCGGTGGACCGGCTGATCCGCATCAATGTGAATGCGCCCTATCACGCGGCGGTGGAGGCGGCGCGGCGGATGCCCGACGGCGGGCGCATCATCGTGATCGGCTCTGTTAACGGCGACCGGATTCCCTTCCCGGGCCTGTCAGCCTACGCGATGAGCAAGTCGGCGCTGCAGGGGATGGCGCGGGGGATGGCTCGGGACTTCGGGCCACGCGGGATCACGGTGAACGTCGTGCAGCCCGGGCCCGTCGACACGGACATGAACCCGGCGAACGGGCCGATGAAGGACATCCAGCACGCCGTGCTGGCCATCAAGCGCCACGGGCGGCCGGAGGAGGTGGCGGGCATGGTCGCCTGGCTTGCGGGACCAGAGGCGAGCTTCGTGACCGGGGCGATGCACACGATCGACGGCGGTTTCGGCGCCTGATCGTGCAGCACGCGGGTCGGCTGGGACACCGGCTGCCCCGGCCGGTTTCCCTTAGCTCAATTCAGCACCGCAAGACCTTGCATCGCCGTCAGGCAACCCACGGTCGGCATTGGCCTTGAACGGCAAGCTGCGCTCTCCTGGAGAATGACGGGTCGTCACCCCCTCAAGATTCTAACCTGCCCAGACCGCCAAGCCGACCCGTGCAACACACTCGCCTCCGGGGTGACGCGGGCGTTACAACCCGCTACAGGGCTTTTCATGCGTCGCCACCCGAGAGGCCTTGTTCGCCTCCTCGCCTGCCTGCTGCTGCTGCAGTGGGCCGGAGCCGTGTTGCCGCACGCCCGTGCCATGGCGCAGCTTGCTTCGGCCCAGCTAGTCGAGCTCTGCACTCACGAGGGAACCCGCCAGACCCTGGTCGGCGATGACGGGCAGCCGATCAAGGCGAGCCAAGCCGTCGACTGCTGCACTCTGTGCTTTGGTCCGGCCGCCCTCCCGGTCGCCGAGCCCTACGCCGTGCCACTGCCCGTGGCCTATGTGCTGGTGGCCGAGCATTTCGGACGGGAGGGGCTGCCCTCCAGCCCGCCGCGTGCCCCGCCCCAGCAACCCAGGGCCCCACCTTCCACCTGACACCGGCTCCTCGCCGGGCGAGGCCCACTGGGCCGCGCCCGGTCTTGTCGCGCATGCTGAGCATGCCGCCTCACCGCTGTTCAGGAACGCGCACCATGCGCCTTACCATCTCCTTTCCGCATACGATGCGCGACATCCATCACATCGCGCCCGCCCCTGCTTCGCGGGCTCCATTACCCCACGTCATAACCATCGGCCTCGGCTGCGTCCTCCTTGCCTCCACCGGCCTGACAGGGCCGGCCCTTGCTCAGGACGAGCCCGTTCAGGTGCCGGAGGTTCGGGTCCAGGCTGGAGCCTTCGGGACCGGCGCGGCGGCCGCGGCAGCCCGCCTCAACCAGCCGACGCAGACGGGGAGCCTCCTCGGCCTGACCCCGGCCGAGACCCCGGCCACCGTCGACGTCATCACCCAGGAGGAGATGCAGGAGCGCGGCCTGCGCGACCTCACCGAGGTCTACAACGCCGCTCCCGGCGTCCGCGCCGGCAACATCCCGGGCTCTCCGGCTGCGGCCAACGTCCGCGGCCTGCCCCGGACCGCGGTGGGATACCTGCTGGACGGCGCCCGGTCGGTCGACCCCAGCATCGTGTCGCGCGACTACGACAGCTTCGCCTTCGAGCGGGTGGAGTTCATCAAAGGGCCGGCTTCCGTCGTGAACGGCACCGGCTCACTCGCCGGCACCATCAACCTCGTAACGCGCCAGCCCGTCATCGGGGCCAACTTCTACGAGGGGCTGCTGGGTTATGGCAGCTTCAACGACTTCCGCAGCGGTGCGGGGTTCAACCACTCCTTCGGGAACTGGGGCGCGGTCCGCTCGGCCTTCAGCTACTCCACGTCAGACGGCTACGTGGACGACACGGATGCCCGCCGCATCTCCTTCACCACTGCCTTCACGGCCCGCGCGACGGACCAGCTGACGCTGGACACCTCCTTTGCCTACTTCCGGGACGATTTCGGCACCCCCTACCAGGGCCAGACCACCGTGCCGCGCGCTTTTGCACGGGACCCAAGCGGCGCGGTCACCGCGCCAAACGGCTACGTCATAGACCGGGCGACCCGCAGCCGGAACTACAACGTCGAGAACGGGGTCCAGCGCTCCGACGCCTTCCTGCTCCGCCAGAACGCTCGCTACCGCCTTTCCGCCGAGTGGACCTTCTCGAACGAGTTTTCCTACTACAGCTCCGACCGCCGCTGGGCGAACTCGGAGGACTACACCTTCAACGCGCGGACCAACCTCCTGGACCGCAGCTCGACCCTCATCACGCACGATCAGCAATTCGTCTCGGACCGGATTGCGGCCGCCTATGACGGGACGATCAGCGGCCTCAGGAACCGCTTCACCGGCGGCTACGAGTTCCTCCACACCGACCTCGTTTCGCAGCGACGGTTCGGCAGCGTCGCCTCCGTCGATCCGTTCAACCCGGTTCGCGGCGTCTTCCCCGCCGACACGAGGGCTAACTTCTCGACGCGACAGAACTTCGACAGCACGGTCAGCTCCCACGCGGTCTTCGCCGAGAACGCGCTCAATATTACCCCCTCCTGGCTCGTGCTCGGCGGGCTTCGCTACGAGGGGCTCGACCTGGACCGGCGGGTGGACGACCTGAACAGCGGCGCGACCTCCCGCTTCGCCCGCCACTTCGACAGCATCTCCTGGCGCCTGGGCACGACCTACGAGGTGCAGCCGGGGCTCACCCTCTTCGCGCAGTACACCCGGGCGACCGTGCCCATCACCACCCTCCTGCTCAGCAACACGGCGAATGCCCGCTTCGACCTCTCCTCCGGCGACGCCTACGAGGTCGGGGCCAAGGCGGCGATCCTGGACAACCGGGCCGTCGTGACCGCCTCGCTCTACCAGGTCGAGCAGGACGACATCCTGACCCGCGACCCTGTGCAGCCCTCGCTCACCCGCCAGGGCGGCAGCCTGCGTAGCCGTGGCGCGGAACTGGATGCCTCGGTGGACATCACCCCGCAATGGAAGCTCGGCGGCAACGTCGCGCTCCAGCGGGTGGAGTACACGGAGCTGCGGGACGCGGCCGGGCGCGACCTGTCCGGCCGGCGACCGCCGAACTCGGCCAACTTCCTCCTCAATGCCTATACGAGCTACCGCCTGGCCGACATTCCCCTCAGCTTCGGGGCGGCGGTTCGGCACGTCGGCTCCAGCTACACGGACGATGCCAACACCACGAAGCTGAACCCCTACACGCTGCTCGACGCCTTCATGGCCTACGAGGTCGGCGGCGGCACGGTGACGCTGCGGGGCCGGAACCTGACGAACGCCTTCTACGCGCAATGGTCGGGTTACGGCGCGCAGCAGATCTACCTGGGCGCCCCGCTCAGCGTGGACCTGACCTACAGCATCCGGTTCTGAGGAAGGGCGCACGGTGGCTACATCCCCTCGCTCCCTCTACGGCACGATTTGGCGCTGGCACTTCTATGCCGGGCTCCTGGTCGCGCCCTTACTGGTCATCCTGTCCCTAACGGGGACGGTCTACCTGTTCGAACGGGAGATCAACGACGCCCTTCAGCCGCAATTGCGCGTCGCCGCCTCCTCAGCCGAAATCGTCACGCCGGGCGGCATGACGGCGGCGGTTGAGGCGGCCTTCCCGGGTGGGCGGGTCACACGCATCGACCTGCCGGAGGAGCCGGGCCGCACGGCGCAGCTCTTCCTCTCAACCGCAGAGGGGGAAGCGTTGCGGGTCTTCGTCGATCCTTCCTCTGGGCGGGTGCTGGGCTCTCATGTCTATGAGGGCACGCTCGTCGGCTTTGCTGACCGCATGCACGGCTCGTTGCTGCTCGGCGACTTCGGTGACGCCGTCGTCGAGCTGGCAGCCTCCTGGACCCTGATCTTGGTCCTGACCGGCTTTTATCTCTGGTGGCCGCGGGGCGGGCGTATGGAGGGGAAGTGGTTCCCTCGCCTGCGGGCACGCCGCAGGCCGCTTTGGCGAGACTTCCACCAAGTGGTCGGGCTCTACACGGGCGCGCTGATTGTCTTCCTCGTCATTACCGGTCTGCCCTGGGCGACGCTCTGGGGCGGGAAGGTGCTGTCGCCGATCAGCAACGCGGTCGGCCTTGGCTACCCGGAGAGCTCCCGGCGCCCGCTGCAGAGCACGGCCGGTCCGGTCGTAGGCACGATGGCCGACGTGCCCTGGACGCTCCGCCAAGCGCCCGTGCCGGCCTCCGGAGCTGGAGCGGGGTGCGGGGATGCTCACGCCTCGCACCACCACGAGGGCGGGTCAGCCTGTTCAGCCGCTTCGGCGGTTTCCCTCGACAGGGCTGTGCGGATCATGGCCGACGCCGGAATGCCGGGCGGCTACCGCCTCAGCCTGCCGCGCGGTGAGAGGGGGGTCTACATGGCCGTCGCCTATCCCCGCCAGCCGGAGGGGCAGCGGACGGTCCAGGTTGACCAGTACTCGGGCGAGATCCTGGGGGACGTTCGCTTCAGCGATTATGGCGCCGTCGCGAAAGCCGTCGAACTGGGTGTCGCCCTCCACATGGGCCGGTACTTCGGCCTGGCGAACCAGCTGCTGATGCTGCTGCCTTGCATCGGCATCCTCGTGCTCGTGACCACGGGCACAGTCATGTGGTGGAAGCGGCGGCCCAACGGCGAGCTTGCCGCGCCTCCGCGGGTCGCACGTCCAATTCCGACCGGACTGCTGGCCATCATCGTTGGGCTGGGCGTCCTCTTCCCGCTGGCCGGGGTGTCGATGCTCATCATCGCGACGGTGGATGCGGCACTGGGGATTGGACGCAAATGGCTGAGACCAACCGTTGAGCCCTGAGCGTCGAGAGCGGAGTTCGGTTTGTAGAGCACATCCCTGCCAACCGAAATCGCCCGCTTCATCTCCGTCGTGCCACTGCTGCGCTCGCAATCCTCGAAGCAGCGTAGACGAACTCGCCGTCTAACTCCTGGCGCCAAGTTTGGCGTGAGCGCTGACAGAACCCGTCATCTGCCTCGCCGCCACCGTACTTTTCTGGATCAATGAGTCCTGACCTAGCCGATGGCGTTCTAAACAAAATCGCCTGGCCATGCCTCCCGAACACTGCGGAGAAGCGCACTCCAGTGTCCAAGGCACTCGGCTCAGTCCAACTCACTCAGATAATCCGGCATCGGACGCGCCTCCGGCCTGGCACCCCGATTGAAACGCTGAAGCCATCGTTCGTCAGCGCGACGAAGATGCACTTCCAACGCTTCGGCTGCATGATATACGCGGCCGTCCAGCAGGAAGCGATAGATTTCCAAATGCTCCCGAAGGGCATCCGCGATTAGGTCCAGCGGGATGTGCAGCACGGGATCGAACAAGTAGCGGGTCGGCACGAACAGCATCCGCGTGCGGCCGAGGGCGTGGAGAATCTGCTGGTTTGGGCAAAAGGAAAGCGCCCGGACGTGCAGGTCATGCTCCGCGATGTCAGTGTCAAAACCCTCCTTCGGGAAACCATCCAACGCGTCCTGCACCGTTGCCGTGGACTGCTCAAGAAGAGCCCTTGGGAGGTGAGGGGCGGCTTGGAGCAGAGCGCTGGGCTCAAGGAGCCAGCGAAGCTCGTACATCTGGTGGGTAACTTCCGGCGTCACCTGTGGTGCAACCCATCGCCCAAGGGTGTCCTTGGTGACCAACCCGATGCCGTGCATCCGGGCCAGAACATCCCGCACGACGGTACGACTGACCCCGAAATTCTCGGCCACACGCTCCTCAACGATGCGGACCGTCGAAGAGATCGTTGCAACGCAAAGCGCCTGCTCAAGCTGTGAGTACATGCGCTCCCAATGTGGGAGGGACGGAATTTTGACAGCGTCCAGCACCGCTGGCCGCGCAGCGCCGGCTGCAGCTTCCCCCGCGACCTCATAGCCCCGACCCTGGCGCTCGCGGATCAGTCCCTGAGAGCAAAGCAGCCGCAACGCACCGCGGGCCGGCGTGCGGCTGATCCCGAACGCCTTGACGATCTGGGCCTCCAGGAGCTGAGCCCCGGGAGCCAAGCGACCATCCGCAATCATTTCCCGAAGAAGGGCAAAAGCCTTGCCCTGCAGCGAGTGGCTGTCCTCCGGCACGTCTCGGCCCTTCTCAGCCTCACTCATCACTGGGTCCCCATACCGGGATTCTGACTGTTGACATGCCCGATCTGTCGCCTATCCTGCAAACGTCCTTCGCACACACCGTACATTGCACAGCTCAGAATGAGCGGCCCGGACGTTAAGGCGTCTAGGAACTAAGGGGGGGATGCCGATGCGACTGGTACGCTGGGGAGAACGGGAGACCGAGCGTCCCGGCCTCCTGGCCGCGGACGGAACCGTCCGCGACCTCACTGAAGTCGTGCAGGACATCGCAGGTACCGCCCTCTCGGACGAAGGTCTCGCCTGTATACGGGCAGGCGATCCGGCTGCCCTGCCCTCGATCCCGGCCAGGTCGCGTTTGGCCTCGCCCGCAGGCGGCACCGGCAAGATCGTTTGCATCGGCCTGAACTACCGGGACCACGCGGCAGAGGCGAATCTGCTCGAGCCCAAGGAGCCGATCATATTCCTCAAGGCCACAAGCTCAATCACCGGCCCTCACGACCCGGTGGCCATCCCACCCGGCGCTGAGAAGGTGGACTGGGAAGTCGAACTCGGCGTGGTGATCGGCCGCACCGCGCGCAATGTGACTGACGCGGAGGCCCTGTCTCACGTCGCCGGCTATTGCACCGTCAACGACGTGTCGGAGCGCGCCTGGCAGATGGAGCGGGGCGGACAGTGGGATAAGGGCAAGTCCGCCGACGCCTTTGCCCCGATTGGCCCCTGGCTCGTCACACGGGACGAAATACCGGACCCTCAGGCACTCACGTTATGGCTCGAGGTGGACGGCGTGCGGCGCCAAAACGGCACGACAGCCGACATGATTTTCGGTGTCGCGAACCTTGTCGCCTACACGAGCTGCTTCATGAGCCTGCAACCCGGTGATGTGATCGCCACAGGAACACCTGCGGGTGTCGGTATGGGCTTCCGGCCTCCCGTCTATCTGCGCGTGGGACAGATCATGCGCGCCGGCATTCAGAGGCTTGGCGAGCAGACCTCCGAAGCCATGGCAAGCTAGAGCGTGGACCAGACCATCACCTCCGTCGACGATCTGCAGCGTCTCGCAAAACGGCGGGTGCCGTCGCTCTTCTATGACTATGTCAACAGCGGATCCTGGACGGAGAGCACCTATCGCCGCAATGGCGAAGACTTGGCCCGCCTGCTCTTTCGGCAGCGTGTAGGCGTCAACATCGCAGGGATTGACACCAGTTCTGCCATCCTCGGGATGCGGGCGGCTATGCCACTGGTGCTGGCCCCGGCAGGGTTAACTGGCATGCTGCACCCAGATGGCGAGATCCTCGCCGCGCGTGCTGCGGCACGGATTGGCGTGCCCTACGTGCTCTCGACAGTCTCGATTTGCTCCATCGAGGATCTGGCGGCGCATACGAAGCAGCCCTTCTGGTTCCAGCTCTATATCATGAAGGACCGCGGCTTCATCGAGCGGTTGATCGACCGCGCGAAGGCGGCAAAGTGCTCCGCCCTGGTTCTCACCATGGACCTGCCGATCCAGGGCCTACGCTATAAGGACATCCGCAACGGGCTTTCGGTCCCGCCACGCATAACCTTGTCTACCCTTGCTGCGATGATCTCGCGCCCGCGCTGGTGTGCCGCGATGCTACGCACGCAACGTCGCACATTCGGCAACATCGTGGGCCATGCAGAGGGCGCCTCGGACACGATGCGGTTCTCGGAATGGGTGGGCAAGCAGTTCGACCGTACTGTCACCTGGGACGATGTTCGCTGGATAAAGCAGCGTTGGGGCGGCAAGCTGGTCGTCAAAGGCATCATGGATGCATACGACGCGGAGGAGGCCCTCAAAGCCGGAGCCGACGCCATCGTTGTCTCCAACCATGGCGGCCGGCAACTCGACGGCGCACCGTCCAGCATCAGCGCCCTGCCCGGCATCGCCGCAGTGGTCGCAGGGCGCGCAGAAGTGCTCGTCGACGGCGGCATTCGCAGCGGACAGGACATCCTGCGCGCGCTAGCCCTCGGCGCAGACAACGTGATGATCGGCCGAGCTTATCTCTACGGTCTCGGCGCCGGCGGAGAGGCAGGCGTAATGCAATGCCTCGACATTATGTCACGCGAGCTGGAGGCCACTATGGCCCTCTGCGGTCTGACCAACGTCAGGCAGGCCGGCCCTGGCACGCTCGTCAACCCCGACTTTGTTGCGCCTTACGGAGGAAATCTGAGATGACCACGCCCAATACGCCAATGTTTGGCAACTACGAGATGCACCCGGGCAGCGGCGTGAACCCCCCCTACTCTCCCGCTTATCCTGTCGAGTGGGAGTGCCCGCTCCGCACGCTTGAGGTGGTGACGCGCGTCGGTCGCGCGAAGGTCGAGAAGCTACTCTCCGACACGCCCTTCGAGTTGGTGAATGACCGCGTCGCCTTCCGCTTCATGCTGTCTCCCGGTCACACGCTGGCAATCCATGCCGGACAAATGTTTGACCTGATGGTGACAGTTCCGGTGCGCTATCAGGACCTGTTCACCCAGACGCACATCTACATGTACTGCAGCGACCCGATGGGCATCTGCGCAGGACGCGAGTTGTTCGGCTACACGAAGAAGGACACCCACTATGCTTTCGACGAGACGGCGGACGGGGCCATCTCGGGCTGGGTCCGTCGGCGTGGCGTGCCGCTCGTAGATTACAGCTTCATGCCCGATAGCAGCGCACCGATGGTGATGCTCACCGATGAGTCTGAGCAGCCCGGCGGCGAGATCCATGTTCGCCGCCTTCCTGACCCCGAGAAGGTGGGCACCGCCTATGCGGACGTCGTCTATCGCCGCACGCCATTGCAATACACAAAGCCTGTGCCCGGGCGGATTGACTGGGCGCTATACCAGAGCAGCTACGACCCGATCGCTGATCTGGCGCCGGAAGTGCTCAGCGCTCATTTTATGACATCTGACGTTTATGGTGGCGGCTTCGCGGCAGAGGATCGACGCCTTCTCAAGCGCTTGATCCCCTGAGATGCCCGTGTCTGCGCAGGGCTGCACCGTGGTGACGGGCGCCGGAGGCGGCATCGGCGCTGCTACAGCCCAGGCGCTGGCCCTTGAGGGTTGGCATTTGGTGCTAACGGACCGGGACAGGCCAGCCCTCGAGCAAGTCCGCGCAGGACTCGCCGCGGCAGGTGCGCTGGCCGACATCTTGCCCGGCGACATGACACAGGAAGAGGACGTTGCTGCCGTCGTCGCGCATGCGGCAGGCCAAGTTGGCGGGATGCGCGGCTTCGTTGCCGCCGCCGGCGTGCCGGGCTCCGTCCAGGCGGTGCCGGACTATCCGACCGATACTTTCAAACAGGTCCTGGATGTCAATGTCGTGGGCACCTTCCTGTGCATGAAGCATGGGCTACCGGCGATGAGCGGAGGGGGAAGTTTCGTTGCCGTTGGCTCCACGTCTTCCATTCGCGGACGCGCCAACCTCGCAGGCTATGTAGCGAGCAAGCACGCGGTACTTGGGCTAGTCCGAACGGCAGCGTTGGAGCATGTCGGAACAGCCGTCAGGGTCAACGCGGTTCTCCCAGGCCCAACCCAGACTGCGATGATCGATGCCATCAACGACATGGCAGCACGACGGATTCCGAGTGGCGGTCGGGTGGAGCGCGCTGTTTCAGCACCCCTGGCGACACCGGCCCAGGTCGCGGACACGGTCGTTTTTCTGCTGTCGCCCGCATCCCGACACTTGAACGGGTCCGCCATTGTCGTCGACGGGGGCAGCACACTGGCCTGACGATTACAAAACCAGCGCTGAAATGGCATCGGAGGAAACGAACATGAGAACTGTAGCAACCCTCTCCACAGCTGAGCGTCCGGTCGCGGCACAGCACAAGCGCGCCTTAATCGCGGCGTGCATTGGGAATTTCATCGAGTACTTCGATTTCGTCATCTACGGCTATTTTGCTTCGGTCATCGCACGCCTATTCTTCCCCGCTGACGACCCCGCGGCCAGCTTGCTCCTGACCTTCGCAGTGTTTGCGATCAGCTACGCCTCTCGGCCGCTTGGCGGTATCATTTTTGGGCATCTAGGCGATCGCTACGGGCGCAAGACGCCCCTTGCCGTCGCAATCCTCTTGATCGCGGCGTGCACCACACTCATTGGCCTGATGCCGACATACCATTCGATCGGTATCGCTGCGCCGATCTTGCTTACCGTTTTACGCCTTGTCCAAGGTATCTCGGTGGGCGGTGAGTATGGCGGCGCGACCTCCTTCATCTCCGAGTATGCGCCAGCCAGTCGCCGCGGCTTCTATACGGGCTGGCAAACCTTCACCATCGGTCTCGCCCTCCTTGTCGGTGGAGGGGTGGCCTCTCTCCTCACCTCCACGCTGTCCTATGAGGCCCTGCATAGCTGGGGTTGGCGTTTGCCGTTCCTCGCCGGCCTGCCGCTCGGCTTCGTTGGGCTGTATCTCCGCTTGAAGCTGGAGGAGACCCCTCACTTCGCATCCGTACAGGCGCATCATGACGTTGAGAAGGCGCCGCTCCTCACCGGCCTTCGTCAGGAATGGCGCTCTATCCTCATTGCCATGGGCCTCATCTGCGCACCCTCGGCATGCATCTACATCTACTACATCTATATGCCGACCTATCTCGCGACGGTGCTGAAGTTCGATCTGGCCCAGGCTCAACGCCTCAACCTCTATAACCTCGCTTTCTACTGCTTCTTGCTTCCCTTCTTCGCCTTGCTGAGCGACATCGTCGGCCGCAAGCCAATGATGCTGGCCGGCGCGATCGCGATCGGGCTTGTGACCTATCCGGCTTTCCACCTCCTGGACCCGGCCAACCCGGGCCAGACCTTACTTGCGCTCGGCCTTATGAGCCTGGCCTTCGCACCCCACTCGGCCACTGCACTCTGCGCCATGTCCGAACTCATGCCGACCAAGATGCGTTACACCGGACTTTCGGTTAGTCTGAACATACCTGTCACCCTGCTCGGTGGCACCGCGCCCTTTCTGGCAACCTACTTCATTTCCCGCACCGGAAACGCCTACTCTCCATCTTGGATTGTGCTCGGCGGTGCGCTGCTCACTCTTCTTGCGGTCCTTGCCTACCGCGAGACGCTTCGGACGGGGCTGCGCTAATGGCTGAGTTTCAGGGCAAGACCGTTCTTGTCACAGGTGGAGGAAGCGGTATCGGCCGCTCCTGCGCCCTGGCATTCGCGGAGGCTGGCGCGCGCGTGTTGGTGGCCGACCGTGACGAAGCCGCCGCAGGGGAGACGCTTTGTTTGATGGGCGGAACTGCCGAGCAAGGGGCTTGCCTCGCGTTCGACGTTTCCGTGGAGGCTGAGGTACATGCAGCGATCGCACGCGCCTCAGCCCTAGCGCCCATCGACGTTCTTGTGAACTGTGCAGGTATCGGCGCGACCCAGCCGTTTCTCGAGACGGAAGTCGCTCTTCTCGATCGCATGTTCGGGGTTAACCTGCGCGGCACCTTCCTTTGTGCACAAGCGGTCGCTCGCGGGATGGTGGCGGCGGGTCGGGGGGGAGTCATCGTGAATATGGGCTCCGCCTCGGGTGTGCGGGGCAACGCGGGGCGGGCAGCCTACGGCGCAACGAAGGCGGCCGTGGCGAACCTCACACAGGTCATGGCAGTTGAACTCGCCAACCTCGGAGTCCGCGTCAACGCCGTCGCACCTGGGCCAATTGAGACGCCACTCGTTGCCGCATCGCACTCGGAAGCGGTGCGGGACGGCTGGCTCCGCGAGCTCCCGGACGCCCGTTACGGCTTGGTAGCCGAGGTCGCTGCAGCCGTGTTGTTCCTTGCTTCACCACGCTCGACCTACATAACCGGCCACATCCTGGCAGTCGACGGAGGCTTTTCAGGGGCTGGCGTGATGTCGGCCTAGCTGGGCGACAGATAACTGCTTTGTCGCCTAGTCCCGACAGGGAGGGGCCGGCTTGAGCCGGCGCCCCTACCCGCTGGCATTTGCCTCCATCTTGTTGCACGGGTCGCCCGACTGGGGCGCTGGAGTAGGCTGGCACAGGGACGATCGCTCTGACCATGAGGTAGGCCCGCCATGCCTTTCAAGGCCAACGCTGACCGCCGGCACCGCATCCCCAAACGGCACCAGAAGGTAACCAACTGGGCTGAGTACGACGTCGGCCTACGCGCCCGGGGCAGTCTCACCGTGTGGTTCACGGCCGAGGCGATCGAGGGGTGGCGAGCCGGGGCACGCAGTGGCCGGGGCGGTCAAGCGAAGTACTCGGATCTGGCGATCGCAACTGCCCTGACGTTGCGTGCCGTGTTCCGCCTGGCGCTGCGCTAGACCGAGGGCTTGGTCGCCTCCATCTTGCAGCTGCTCGGTCTTGATCTGGGGGTGCCAGATCATTCGACCCTCAGCCGCCGGGCGGAGACGCTGGAGGTGCTGCGGCCCAAGACGGGCAGCGAGCGACTGTGTTGCACGGGTCGGCCCAATGGTCTGAGTTGACGGTGTCTCGTGGAGTTCCTTCGGGTGCTAATCGCGCAGGACGCCGAGCAACTGCTCTGGGGATTGCTCGATATAATCTGAAGCGGCGGGATCCGTAGGACACTCTGCCTCAAGCAGTAGGCCCGCGTCCTTCGGAACCCATCCCAAGTTATCGTAGCATAAAGCTGATGGGCACGACCAACGGCACATTGTCGCCAGTATAGTCACCGGGCAACGACGGCATGCTGACCCGCTCCATCATCGCCAGCGCTTCCTCGTCGAAGTCCTGCTCGCCGGAAGAGCGGGAGAGGCGGACGTTGAGCACCCGCCCATCACGGGTCAGGGTAAAGCTCACCGTAACCACGCCTTGAGCCCGGCGCGCGCGAGCGCCGGCAGGGTAGCGCTGCACGCGGCGCAGCGCGGCATGGACTTGCCCGACGAAGGTGGGCGGAATGGAAGATGCGCGCGAGGGGGCCGACGCCGGACTGGTAGGAACCGGGTTTGGCGCTGCAGGCACCTGGGCCACGGGCGGGGCATGTGGCTGCACCGGCACCTGCTCGGCCACCTGTGGCCGCCGGGGCGGAGAAGTCGGCGGGCGCTGTACGGGGCGGGCCTGCTGTGGCGGCGGAGGCGGTGGGGGGGCTGGAGGCGGAGGCTGGGGCACTGGCTCCGCCGTCTCCGTTGGCAGTTCCTCGGGTGGAG
Organism: Roseomonas aerilata DSM 19363; assembly: GCF_000711725.1. Taxonomy (GTDB): domain Bacteria; phylum Pseudomonadota; class Alphaproteobacteria; order Acetobacterales; family Acetobacteraceae; genus Roseomonas; species Roseomonas aerilata. The sequence continues at coordinate 66,676 of NZ_JONP01000023.1, forward strand.
GCGGCAGCTCGGGCGCTGGTAGGGCTGCCTGGGTGGGCTGCACCGCGAGGGTGGAAGAACAGCGGCCACCGTATCGGGCGGAGGAGGCGCTGCTTCCTCAAGAGGCGGGGAAGGGGCGGCCTCAGGTGGCACAGCCTGCTCGGTGATGGCTGGGGGGGCCTGCTCCAGCAGCGGCTCTGGCGCAGGCATGATCTCCACCTCCACTGCCTGTGCAGGAGCTTCCTGCGCTGTGCCGGGCAGGAGCAGGGGTACTGCCAAGCCGATATGGATCAGGGCGGAGAGGCCCCAGGCGAGCGGGCCCAGGAAGCGACGTCGGCCAACTGGTTCCAATGCCAAGGGTGGTGCCGATACGGCGCTCGCCATAGCCGCCAGTACCGCAGGCGAGGGCTTCGGCAGTGGAACGGGGTGCAGTTCTGGCACGACGATCTCGCGCGGCTTCTCGGTCAGAAGGGGCTCCATTAACGTCGCCCTTCAGCGCGGCTGCACAGCCGGCGCCCCGGCATCAGCCTCGGCGATCAGAGATACCTTGGTGATACCCGCGCGGGAGACGCGGCCCATCACACGGAGCACGTCGCCGTAGGGCACGCTGTGATCGCCGCGCACATGCACGGGAGCCTCCGGATCGGTCTCGCGGAGCGCGACCAAGCGCTAAGTGAGCGCGTCTTCCGCCACCTCCTCCTTGCCGATGTAGAGCTTGTTGTCCGGACCGACAGTGAGGATCAGAGGCGGGTTCGAGGAGGCCGCGCGGGCCGCACTGGTGCGCGGCAGGTTCACCGGCACGCCCACCGTCATCATGGGCGCCGCCACCATGAAGACGATCAGCAGCACCAGCATCACGTCCACTAGCGGCGTGACGTTCATGTCGGCCATCGGCAGGGCGTCGTCGTCATCGTCCCCGCCGCGCTCACCAAATGACATGGCCATGGCGCACTACTCTGCCGCTTGGGCCGCGCGGGGCATGTTTTCCGCCTCCGGCAACCCGGGCGCCGGCTGTCGCCCCATGCCGGCGGCCAGCTTGGAAATCGAGGCCATGCCGGCCTGCCGCAGCCGCGCGAAGGTCACGGTGAAGCGGTTGTAGGCCATGACGGCCGGGATGGCGGCGACGAGGCCGATGGCGGTGGCGAAGAGGGCCTCCGCGATGCCGGGCGCCACCACGGCGAGGCTCGTGTCGCCGCTGGCCGCGATGCCGGAGAAGGAGTTCATGATGCCCCAGACCGTGCCGAAGAGGCCGACGAAGGGGCCGACGGCGCCGATGGTGGCGAGCAGCGGCAGGCCGGGCTCGGCGGCGCGGACGGCGGCAGAGAACGGAGCACGCATGGCGTGCTCTATGCGCGTTCGATACTCGCCGCGGCTCTCGGCGGGGTCGCGGCCCTCCTCCCACTCGCGGGCGCCGGCACGGATGACCTCGGCGGCTAGGCCACGCTCAGGCACCACAGCGCCAGACGCCGCGCGGGCCAGCTTGCGCGTCTCCCCGCGTAGCCGGCGGGTGGCCACCATCTTCTGGATAACAATGCTCCAGCAGGCGATCGAAGCGATTGCGAGCAGCAGCATGACCCCCTTTACGATCAGATCAGCCTGCATAAACAGGCCGATGGGGGAAAGGTCATGTGCCGCCACGGCGTGGGTCAGGTCGGTCATGGCCTGGCGGGTACCGGGGGATGGCAGGGCGGAAGGCCCGGTGGGTATCGCGGGGTTCATCGCTTGGTTCTCCAGGGCCACACCATGAGTGCGCGCGTTGTGGTTCACTCCTTGGTCCTCGCTAGAGGCCACGAAGCTCCAGCGACGACTGAATTGCCAATCGACTGGTAGCTGCGGTTACGCAACGGAAGGTCAGGGAACCCCAATCGTGATGCGTCCCAAGCGTTATGTTATAATATTGCTTTGCTGTCAAAGAGCGTGTACCCGCCAGAGCCTGTCGCTTCGGGATCCGTGTCATGCTTCGCCTTGCCCTCTCAACAGCCGCGCTCACAATGACCGCATGCCTTGTACAGGGCTCTGCTCAAACCCTCGTTGAGGCGCCTGCTTCCGGGGACGTCGTCGTTGTTCCCGAGGTGGCCGTGACCGGTACGCGCGAACGCGGTGACGGCCCGGTAGAAGGCTACCAAGCCACTCGCTCCATCAGCGCCACCAGAACTGACACGCCGATCCGAGAGGTCCCGCAATCAATCAGCGTCGTGCCCCAGGCCGTGCTGCAGGACATTTCGGCGGTGCGCCTGGATGCCGCTCTCGACTATGCGGGCGGCATTGCGCGCGGCAACAACTTCGGTGGCCAGACCCTCTACGAGTACAATGTCCGCGGCTTCGCGACCGGAGAGTATTACCGCAACGGCTTCCCTTTGAACCGCGGTTACCAGGGCTCCCCGGACCCCGCCGGGATCGAGCGACTGGAGGTGCTGCGTGGCCCAGCCTCCCTGCTCTACGGACGCGGCGATCCGGGCGGCACGCTCAACATCGTCACCAAGCAGCCGCAGCCGGAGAGCTTCGCTGTCTTCGGCGGCCTGTTCGACAGCAACGGCCTGCGCCGTGGCACCCTCGACGCCGCGGGCGCGCTGCGGGCGGATGGCACTGTCACCTATCGTCTGAACGGCGCAGTCGAAAGCGGCGGCAGCTTCCGCGATCATGTGGACAGCAATCGCCAGTATCTTGCCCCCGCCTTCAGCTGGCAGGTTACCCCGGACACTACCTTTACTATTGAAGCGGAGTTCCTCCGCAACAACCGCGCCTTCGACCGCGGTGTGGTGGCATTCGGTAACCGGCCCGGCATCGTGCCCCGAGCCCGGTTCTTCGGTGAGCCCGGCGTTGGCGACATCCAGAACACCAGCGGCCTTGGCCAGTTCCGCTTCGATCACCGCCTCAACAACGCCTGGTCGCTCCGCGGCGGGGTGCAGTATTTCGGTGGCACGCTGGAGGGCTTGGCCGTGGAGCCGAGCAGCCTGCGTCCCGACGGCCGCACCCTGCGCCGGGAGCTGCGCGAGAGAAACTTCAACTGGAGCGACGTGGACGCCCAGATCAATCTGACCGGCACCTTCACGACCGGGCCAATTGCCCACACCGTCCTCGCCGGGCTGGAGTACGAGCACTACACGAACCGTGAGGTGCTGAACCGTTCCAACCCGAATGCCGCGCCGTTCGCCATCGACATCTTCAACCCTGCCTATGGCCAAGCTCTGCCCTCGCTGACGCGCCGCTCCAGTACGCTGGAGCGCACCGACACGATCGCGGGCTTTGTCCAGGATCAGATCGCCGTCACCGACCGCCTGAAGGTGCTCGCGGGGGTGCGCGTGGAGCACTTCGACCAGGGCCTCACCCAGCGTGTCACCGGCACCTCCTCGCCCCAGACACAGACAGCAGCCACGCCACGGCTGGGCGTGGTTTATGACCTCACGCCCGAGGTCTCGGCTTACGCCAGCTATGCCCGGTCCTTCCGTCCGAACCGTGGCGGCGATATCAGTGGGCGTGCCTTCTCGCCGGAGGAGGGCCAAGCCTTCGAGGTTGGAACCAAGCTCGACCTGTTCGACAATCGCCTGAGCGCCACCGCCGCACTGTTCCACATCACCCGGGAGAACGTGCTGACGGCCAACCCGGCGGACAGCGCCTTCAGCATTGCCGCCGGTGAAGTGCGCAGCCGCGGCTTTGACCTGACGCTCGCGGGCAACCTGACGCCGGGCTGGCGCGTGATCGGGGGCTACGCGTTCATTGACGCAGCCGTGACGCGGGACAACACGCTCCGCCCGGGATCACGGCTGCTGAACGTACCGCAGCACGCGGGCAGCCTGCTCAACGTTTACGAGTTCCAGGACGGCAAGCTCCAAGGCCTGGGTCTCGGCACGGGCGTGAACGTCGTCGGCAGCCGCGCCGGCGACACCCTCGGCTCCGGCTTTCGCCTGCCCTACTACGCCACGGTGGACCTGCTGGCCTACTACAAGGTCAATGAGCGGGTGCGGGTGAACCTCAACGTCAACAACGTCTTCGACAAGGGTTACTACGACCGCTCCTATAGCAACGTCTGGGTCTCCCCCGGTGCACCGCTTACCGTGCTCGGTGGCCTGACGATCCGCCTCTAGGCCGCCTCATGCGTCGCCGTTCCCTCGGCTCCTTGGGCGCTGCCCTGGGTGCCTCCCTTCTGCCTGAGGTATCTCGGTCGCACACGCCTTCCGCGTCGCGGTCCGACGGGGAACGAGTCTTACGTATTGTCTCCCCCTTCGAGTTCGCGGGGCCGGATCCCGCGCGCTCAGGTTCTGTCTTCTCGCGCATGGGTATCGGCGAGATGCTGCTGGGCGCCGATCCGGAAGGGCGGCCTGTCCCGATGCTGGCGGCGCACTGGAGCGTTTCGCCTGACGGTCTACTCTGGCGCTTTGAGATTCGGTCTGGCGTGCACTTCCATGACGACAGCCCGGTGACTCCGGAAGCGGCCGCGTCGAGCCTTCGCCATGCCCGCGCTGCCGCCTCTCCTCTGTCACGTGTCCCGATCATGAGCATCGATGCGGAGGGCGAGGAGGTGCTGGTGCGCCTGAGCCGCCCCTTCGCACCGCTCCCGGCCTTCCTTGCGAACTATGCCAGCATGATTCTCGCTCCCTCGGCTTATGGCGCGGACGGGAGGGTGCGTGCGGTGATCGGCACCGGTCCCTATCGCGTCGACCGCTTCGCGCCGCCGCTGCAGCTTGACGTCGCGCGCTTCGAGGGCTGGTGGGGACCTCGCCCGGCGGTCGGGCGCGCCTCCTACCTGGTCGTCGGCCAGGGAGAGGCGCGGGCGAGCATGGCGGAGAGCGGCCGGGCGGACCTCACCATGGCCCTGCAGCCTGTTACCGTAGCCCGGCTCCGCCGCAGTCCGCGTGTGGAGCTGCGCATGGTGCCGGTTCCTCGCACGCGCCTCCTGAAGCTCAACGCGGCCTCGCCACTCTTCTCTGACCTCCGCGTACGAAAGGCATTAAGCCTTGCTGTGGATCGCGAGGGCATCGCCGCCGCCCTGCTGCGGAACCCCGCTGTCGCGGCGGATCAGCTCTTCCCGCCGACGATGCCGGAATGGCACGACGAGACCGCCGCCGCTGGGCGGGACCTAGCCCGGGCACGGGAACTGCTTGCCGAGGCGGGTTGGCGTCCCGGGCACGACGGCATCCTAATAAACGGCAAGGGGCTCCGTTTCCGCACCACCTGCGTCACCTTCATCACCTGGCCGGAGCTGCTGCCGATCGCGACTGCGCTGCAGGCCCAGTTCCGTGAGATCGGCGTCGAGATGACGGTGAGCATCGGCAACTCGTCGGACATTCCGCTGGGTCACCGCGACGGCACGCTGGAGATGGCGCTACTGGCCCGCAACTACGTGCTCGTGCCCGACCCTTTCGGAACGCTGGTGCAGGACTTCGGCCCGGAGGGGGGCGACTGGGGCGCGATGGGCTGGTCCAGTCCCGATCTGGACGGCCTCCTTCGCCGCCTGGCGGAAGGTCCGCCCCACGATGAGCAGCGGGACCTCCGCCAACGCTCCGCCCGCATCCTGCGGGAGGAGTTGCCGGTCATTCCGATTGCCTGGTCCGAGCTCGGCATCGCTATCGGCCGGGATCTGGCCAACGTCACGGTGGATCCGTTCGAGACGAGCTTCCGACTTCACGAGATCACCTGGGCGGGCTGAGATGGACCGGCACAACTGGCGCAGCTTGCTGCGCCCCATCCTCGTGCGCCTTCTGCAGGCGTTGCTCGTCGCCCTCATCGTGGGTGCGCTCGGCTTCGCCCTGATGGCCGCGCTGCCTGGCGACCAGGCCTTCCGTCTCGCCGCTGCGCGCTATGGTCCGGACATGGGGGACGCCACAGCCGCCGCGCTGGTGCGGGAGGAGCTGGGTTTGGACCGCCCTCGTGCCGTGCAGTTCCTGGACTGGATCGGGCAGCTGCTGCGGTTGGATCTCGGCCATTCCCTTGTCACAGGCGAGCCGGTGCTGGAGGAACTGAGGGGGCAGCTAGGCCACACGTTGTCCCTGGCCGCCGTTGCCCTGCCGCTTTCGGCCATCCTCGGCCTTCCGCTTGGCATCCTCTCCGGCCTTCACCCAAGCGGCCTGGCGGATCGCGTCACGCTCGGCCTCTCGGTGCTGCTCCGTGCCGTTCCGGCCTATGCGCTCGGGCTGCTCCTGGTCGCCGTGTTCTCGATCCGGCTGGGCTGGCTGCCGCCTGCTGGTTTCGAGGGGTGGCGCGAGTTCATCCTGCCAGGGCTGACCCTCGCCCTTGGCCTCGCGGCCCTCTCCGCGCGCGTGACGCGGGACTCCGTCGCTGCAGTGTCGACCGCGCCGTACATGGCCTTTGCGCGATGGAAGGGTTTGCCGGAGCGGGCCGCAGTGCTGCGGCACGGATTGCGCAACGCGGCGATCCCCGTGGTAGCCCTTCTTGGCTTCCAGCTCATCGGCCTTATCGAGGGGCTGATCATCGTGGAAAGCCTGTTCTCCTGGCCAGGGATCGGCCACGCCCTCGTCCACGCCATCTTCGCGCGCGACGTTCCCGTCGTGCAGGGCGCGGCGCTGCTGATGGGGCTGCTCTTTGTGCTGGTGAACGCCCTGGTGGACCTTGCCTGCGCCACCATCGACCCACGGCGCGCGAGGGCGGGAGCATGAGCGGCAGCACTCTCTCACCCGGCAAAAGAACCGGTCTGGTGCTCCTGGCAGCCCTGCTCGGCTTCGCCGTGCTCGGCCCCTGGGTGGTTGACGCCGATCCGGCGCGGCAAGTGCTTGCACATTCATTGGCCGCGCCGGGCGCGGAGTACCTGCTCGGCACCGACCATCTCGGGCGTTCGATGCTGGCAAGGATGGCGCATGCGACGCGGCTCTCCCTCCTGCTCGCCGCGGTGACGGTCCTCAGCGCCGCCGTTCCGGGCACGCTACTCGGCGTCATGGCGGCTTGGCGAGGTGGCTGGGCGGAGAGCGGGCTCGTGCTGCTCGCCGATGCCGTGCTGGCCTTACCGAGCCTGCTGCTCGTGCTCCTGCTCGTCGCCTTCGCACCGGGTGACTTCCTGCCGCTCTATCTCGGCCTCGCCCTGGTGGGCTGGGTGGAGTACTTCCGCGTCTCTCGCGCGCTCACGCGCGGCATCCTGGCGAAGCCGCATGTGGAGGCTGCCCGACTGCTTGGCTTCGGCCGGGGCTACGTGCTGCGTCGCCTGATCCTGCCGGAGCTGCTGCCGGCGCTCTCCACCCTGGCCACCTTCGGGCTGGGCGGGGCGGTGCTCGCTATCTCCACCCTCTCTTTCGTCGGGCTCGGCATCCGGCCTCCGGTCGCGGAGCTCGGCAGCATGACGACGGAACTCCTGCCCCACGCCTACGAGGCCCCCTTGACAGTGCTGATGCCCGCCGCGCTCGTCCTCATGGCGGTTCTGGGTTGCCATCTCCTGGTAGGGCGGGGTGCACGGTGATGGACACGCTCGCCATCTCGGGGCTGCGGATTGAGGCCAGCGGAATGCCCTTGGTGCGCGGGGTGGATGCCGTGGCGGGTCCGGGACGGCCGCTGACGCTGCTAGGCGAGACAGGCTCGGGCAAGTCCCTCGTCCTCGGCGCGGCGACGGGAACCCTGCCGCCCAGGCTGCGCGTGACCGGCCGCGTCCTCTTGGACGGCACCGACATCCTCGCGGCACCGCCACGCGCCCGGCGCGGGCTCTGGGGCCGCCGCTTGGCCATGTTGCCGCAGGAACCCTGGCTCTCCTTGGATCCGACCATGCGCGCCCTGGGCCAAGTGGCCGAGGTGTATCGGCTGATTCGCGGCCTGCCTGCCACCAAATCTGAGGAGGAAGCGCGCGGGAGGCTCGCAGAGTTGGGGCTGGAGGGCGCCGCCGGACTCTATCCTTTCCAGATGTCCGGCGGCATGGCGCAACGCCTTGCCCTCGCGATCCTGCGTGCCTCGGAGGCACCGGTCCTCTTTGCTGACGAGCCGACCAAGGGCCTGGACGCCGACCGTCGCGACGAGGCCGGCGCACGCCTCAGGCTCGAGGCAGATCGCGGCCGCACCGTCGTCTGCGTCACCCATGACGTCGCCATCGCCCGCGCGCTGCGTGGCACCGTGGCTGTCATGCTGGACGGTGAGGTGGTGGAGCAGGGCCCGGCCGAGGCGGTGCTGGACTACCCCGCGCATGAGTACACGCGCCGCCTTCTCGATGCTGAACCGGAGCGCTGGCCATCCCTGCCCGGACGCGCCGCGCCACGGGGCGAGGTGGTGGTGTCCGGCGACGGCCTGCATCGCGCCTTTGGCGGCCGCCCGGTGCTGCGAGGCGTCGATCTCTCGGTGAGGCGCGGCGAGGTTGTGGCCATCACCGGGCCGAGCGGCTGCGGAAAGACCACGCTGGGGGACCTATTGCTTGGCCTCCTTGCGCCCGATGCGGGGACTGTCCGCCGACTGCCCGGTGTGGAGTCCTGGCGCTTCGGCAAGCTCTACCAGGATCCACCCAGCGCCTTCGTGCCGCATCAGACCATGCGCCAGGCGCTAGAGGACCTCAGCAAGCGGCATGGCGTCGCCTGGAACGTCGTCGCGCCCCTCCTCCAGCGACTGCGCCTCTCCACCACTCTGCTCGATCGAGTGCCGGCCGCTCTGTCGGGCGGCGAGCTGCAGCGCTTCGCCCTCGTGCGGGTCCTGATGCTCGATCCTGTTTTCCTGCTGGCGGATGAGCCGACCTCACGCCTGGATCCCCTTACCCAGCAGGAGGTGCTCCTCCTTCTCAGTGAACTGGCAGGAGAAAGGGGGATGGGCGTCCTGATCGTCACGCACGACCTTGAGCTGGCCAGTAAGCTGGCCGATCGAACCATACACCTCGAAGCGGGGCGCTTTGCCTCTTCGGACGTTAGCGTAAGCCGCGGTCGCCACCCTACACTTGCGGAACCTTTCGGAACCTTGACTAGAGGGCAGTGAAGCAGATCAGGGAGCAAGTGCATGAGGTGAAGGTTCAGCGGACAGTTGTTCGTCCTTAGCAGTCACGGGGTGATTGTTTCCGACGGGTCACCTTCCATTCCTTGACGCAGCCCTTAGACGACGCCACCCCAGCACGATGCCGCTCACCGACAGGAATGCGCCGACCGCGAGCAAGCTTAGGATTGTCACGTCCCATGCTGGTCTCTGGCGCAACGGGGCGAAGTCCAGCCAGTGGGGAGCCGCGAAGAGCCATCGGTAGAGGCGCTGCCGCGCCCCGCTCATCTCGAGGATGGCGCCGTCCACCGGATCGAGATGCACCCAGCTGCTGGCCGGATCGTCGAACATGACCCGCAGGACAGGGAGCGGGCGCCGATCGCTGTGGTGCGGGTACCACTGCTCGTCCGGCTCGGCGATCAGAGTGGAACCCGTCGCGCGCGCCTCTAGGAAAAGCTGTGCGGCGGTATTGGCGAGTGCGTCGATGGTCGGGCGGAATGGCCGGCCACCGGCATCGACGATCGCCCACTCGCCAGCGGGTCGCCGGAGGGTCACCACCAGCCGCCCACCAAGCCGCCGAGATGGTGCCACTGCGACCACCCCTGCCAGAGGCTGAGTGGCAGCGCGAACCAACCGGCGACGATCTCAAGAAATGGCAGGAACTCTCGTCTCTCCGATCACAGCGAGCGTCCCGTCGTCGGCCCGTTTTGCTGCGAGGTGGGTTGAAGTTGCCGGCGCAGAAAGTGGACGAAGCGCTGCATCTCCGCTTGACGATCAGCTAATCTGCCGCGGAGCAAATCGACCTCGCGCCGCGTCAGTAAGCCCTCTGCCAGGTGCTGCCGCGTTCTTTCCAGCGCGACGTAACCGCCGCCGTTAGAAAGACGCTGCTTCTCGAGGAGCAGGCGGACGTCATCGGACGGCTCGCCCTCAGCATGAAACGTGTCCAGCAGGGCCGCCACACGACTGAGCACCGCATCATCAACAACGAAATCAACCCACGGCGCGGCATGCTGGTAACCCTGTTCGTTCACATGCCCTGCGCAGGATTGCAGGGTCCGCAAACCCAGCAGGTTCGAGACCGCGACCATGTCTCGGATCCCATGATCGACGTGTCTGCCAAGTCGGTCCCGGACGGCGTCTACGGCTTGCATCATCCTGTCCCATGATGGTGCCGCGAGGGAACCAACCTCAGCGGTTCTGGCCGGCTCGGCTCCCGTTTGCCCCGATAGTGGCGCGAGTTCTGCAGCGTTGAAGTGGTTCATTGTCTGTCCTTCAGAGCCTCCCATGCCCACATCCAGACGGTGCAGGTCGTTTGGCAAAGCCACCTGCTCGGCGATCACCCACAAGCCGATCTCGGGTGTTCACCTGCATGATTGGTTATGTTATAACATAGCTATGCATAGCAATCGTCGTGTTCTTCTCGCTACTGCTCTCGGCCTGCTGGCGCCCCGCTCCGCCTTAGCCCAGCCGGCCCGCGCTTCGGCCCTCCCGGTAGTGGCCAGCTTCTCCATCCTTGGCGACATGGTACGACAGGTCGCCGGCGACCGGCCGCAGGCGCTGCGCGTCCTCGTCGGTCCGGACGCCGACTCGCACGAGTTCCAGCCCCGGCCGTCGGACGCAGAGGTACTGCGCGGCGCGGCCCTCCTGGTCCGTAACGGCCTGGGCTTCGACACTTGGCTGGACCGGCTTACCCTGGCCGCTTCCTTCCGGGGCACCCTCGTCACGGCTACGAACGGCGTGAGGCTGCGTCTCCTGGAGGGTGGCGACGCCCACGCCCATCCTGGACACTCGTACGGCGGCAAAGACGGCCGCACCCCGGATCCGCACGCCTGGGGCGACCCGCGCAATGCGCTGATCTACGTCCGCAATATCGCCGCCGGCCTGTCCGCTGCCGACCCCGCCAATGCAGCGCTCTACCATCGTAACGCCGAGGCCTATACCGCGCGTCTGACCACGCTCGACAGGGAGGTGCGTGCGGCTGTTGCCACTGTACCGGAGGCCCGTCGACAGGTGGTCACCAGCCATGACGCCTTCGGCTATTTCGGAGCCGCTTACGGAATCCGCTTCTTGGCCCCGCAGGGCGTCAGCACGGCCTCGGAGCCCACCGCAACCGAGGTCGCCTCGCTTATCCGGCAGGTACGGGCGGAAGGAATCACCGCTGTTTTCGTCGAGAACATGTCCAACCCTGCGACGTTGGAGCGCCTGGCGCAGGACGCCGGGGTTCGCGTGCGCGGTAGCCTCTACGCCGATGCGCTCTCCCCGCCCGATGGTCCGGCGCCGACTTACGAGGCCCTGATCCGCCACAACACCCGCCTGATTGTACCTGCGATGCGCGGGGACGCTGCCTGAGACAAGAAGCCTGAGCAGTTGTGTCCCTGAAGCGGGTGGTCACCAGAACCGCCGGTTTTAGGCGCAGCCCTGTCCGCGGTAAGTGTACCCGCTGACCCAGCCTTCGCGAAGGGCGAAGGTAACATCGCACTGCACGGGAGCGTAGGTGGTGGAGAAGCCGCCACCAAAGCCGCCGTACCTGCCGTAGAAGCCGCGCCCGAAACCGCCATAGAAGGGACCGGCGTAGCCGCTGGGCGGGGCGACAGTTCGCTGCTCCTCGTACTTCAAAAACTTTTGGCCGCCGGTTTCATAGTTGCTGGCCGGCACGCCGATAGTGGAGACGAGTTCAAGCTCCGACTTCCCGACATACGCCGCGAGGCGATCGTTCAGGTTCGGCCCGGTTGCGCAGCTGGACAAGGTGAGAAGGCACAGCGGGAGGACCAGAATAGCGCGTTGCATGTCACACATTTGAGCCTCCACCCGGAACGCGAAACGGAGCGATGGAGAGATTTCTGTCCCGTCGTAATCAGGCGGTGCTCGGCGCTGGCGCAGTACTGACCTTGACGCTCTCGTGGGACGCGCAGCCGCTGCAGAGGCCATCCACCTCTACTGTCCGGCCAAACACCTGAAAGCCAACTCTCCCTACCATGCTGGCGATCGCGTGCTCGACCCGATGGTCCTCGATCTCGGTTGCCCGTCCACAGGACTGGCACAGCAGGAAGGCGTGGGCATGCCCGGGCGCGGCACCACAGGTCATGCACGCCACATAGGTCGACTGAGAGGCAAGACGATGGGCGAGGCCCTGGGTAACGAGGAAGTCGAGCGCCCGATAGATGGCAGGCGGCGCCGCTGGACCGGCCATCACCCTCAGGTGGTCGAGGAGAGCATAGGCCCCCATCGGGCGAGGTGCTTCCAGCAGGATGCTCAAGACCTGCCGCCGCCAGGGCGTGAGCCGTACGCTCAGCTTTCGACACCTCTCCTCTGCCAAAGCAAGGAGGCGCTCTGTGCCCGGAAGGACACCGGGCGGCGATAGCACTTGCGTCATGTGGGTTATGTTATAACGTACGAATCTTGAAGAGAAGGCCTTTCGCTGCAGCCGACATGGCCAGCGGACGGATAACCGAGGCCATGACCGACCACCCTCCCCTTCCCGCTGCCCTGCTCACCGGCCTTCTCGGGGCGGGCAAGACGACTCCTCTCAACCACCTGCTCAAGCGGCGGGAACTCGCCGACACGGCGGTTCTCATCAACGAGTTTGGGGAGGTCGGGCTCGACCACCTCCTCGTTGAGCGCCTCGACGAGGACGCCGTCCTCCTCAATGCGGGCTGCCTCTGCTGCACAGTGCGCGGCGACCTGCTGCGCGCCCTGGCCGGTCCCGCCGTCCGCATGGAGGCCGGGCAGCGGGTCCGGCGCGTCGTCATCGAGACCACAGGGCTCGCCGACCCGGCGCCGATCCTACACACGCTGATGTCCGATCCACAGCTGCTGCGGGACTTCGCGCTGGACGAGGTCGTGACCCTCGTGGACGCCGTGAACGGCGCAGCGACACTGGACGCTCAGCCCGAGGCGGTGAAGCAGGCCGCGGTCGCCGACCGTCTCGTCCTCACCAAGTCCGACATCGCCGTGCCGGGAGTGACAGCTTCCCTGGAGGAGCGCCTAGGGCGCCTGAACCCCTCCGCGCCGCTCCGACGGTCTATGCAGGTGATGTGTCACCGGGGGGCTGTCCTTGGCGTGGGTCCTTACAGCCCGGCTGCCAAGGCTGAAGAGGTGCTGATCTGGCTCGGCGAGGAAGCGCGGGCCGCGGTGCTCACGCAACATGACGGCCATGAGCACAGCCATCGCCATCATCACGATCCCAACCGGCACGACCCTCGGATCTCCTCGTTCTGCCTCCTGTTCGAAAAGCCACTGCCCCTCGCCGGACTTGCCCTCTGGCTCGACATGATGATCGCGACGCGCGGCGCCGATCTGCTCCGCGTGAAGGGTTTGCTGAACATCGAGGGCGAGCACCGGCCGGTCGTACTGCACGCGGTCGGGCATGTCCTGCACCCGACGGTCCGGCTCTCCGCCTGGCCGGATGCGGACCAGCGCTCATGCCTTGTCTTCATCGTCCGCGACATGGCGCGGGAGGGTGTGGAGTCCAGCCTTCGCGCCTTCCTCACCGCCGCCTCGACGCCGCTTCCGGCGCAATGACGAAATTAGGAGTTCCTCATGACAACGCAGACCCAGATCCCCGTGACCGTGCTGACCGGCTATCTCGGCGCCGGCAAGACCACCCTGCTCAACCGCATCCTGACGGAGGACCACGGCAAGAAGTACGCCGTCGTCATCAACGAGTTCAGTGAGCTCGGCGTAGACAACGACCTCGTCGTCGACGCGGACGAGGAGGTCTTCGAGATGAACAACGGCTGCATCTGCTGCACCGTGCGCGGCGATCTGATTCGGATCATCGGAAACTTGGTCAAGCGCAAGTCGCTCGACGGCATTATCATCGAGACGAC
>NZ_JONP01000024.1 GCF_000711725.1 Roseomonas aerilata DSM 19363
TGCCCGGTGTGCGGGCCAGGCACCGCGGGCGCCCGCGCCGTAGGCCCAGCAAGCTTCACGCCGACAAGGCTTACGATCACCGCCGCTGTCGCCGTGAGTGCCGCACCCGCGGCATTACGCCGCGCATCGCACGGCGCGGCATCGAGAGCAGTGCCCGCCTCGGACGACACCGCTGGGTGGTTGAGCGCACCTTCGCCTGGCTCGCCCGGTTCCGGCGCCTGACCGTCCGCTACGAACGCCGCGCCGACCTGCACCTCGCCCTGACAACCCTCGCCTGCGCCGTCATCTGCCTCCGCCAGATCAGGAGGTTTTGTTCTTGGCTTTTAAGCATCACGCCCGGATAGGCGACCTGGAAGGCCGGAAGGCGCGGTGTGAGCCAGCGTGCTCCGAAGGTGGGAGAGACGGAGAGGTTCAGCGTGCCACCCGTGCCGCGACGCGCCAGCAACTCGCGTGTCGCACCCTCCAGGCGGGCGAGGCTGGCGCGCACGCGCGGCGCATAGGCAGCGCCGGCGGGCGTCAGGACCAGTCGCTGCCGGACGCGCTGGAAAAGGCGGAGGCCGAGCAGCCCCTCCAGCCCGGCGAGCTGGCGGCTGACCGCGCTCTGCGTCAGCCGCAGTTCCTCGGCGGCCCGGGAAACGCTGAGGTGGCGGGCACAGGCTTCGAAGGCCTGCAGGGCGGCCGTTGGCGGAACATGGCGGCGCATGGTCGGAGTTTATTCCAGATCCTCATGAAGGCATGCCGGAGTTTCAGTTGCAGCTGAAGCCGTTCCCGCCGAACCTTCGGGGGACGACGGCGAGATCATGCCGAAGCGGCATGATCTCGCAAGAACGAGAAGGGACCGTCCGGACCATGATCCGGCGGCCGGGGATGACGCAGCCAGCCTCGCCCGGCTCAGCCTGGAGGTGAGACCGATGACACCTGTCCGGATGCCACGCCGCGCCTTCATGGCCGGCGCCGTTACAGCCGCCATGGCCCCTGCCGGCCAGGCCCGTGCCGCCTGGCTACCGACACAGCCCATCCGTGTGCTGGTGGGCTATCCGCCCGGTGGTGCCGTAGACATCCTTGTCCGCGTGGTGGGCGAGGGGGCGCAGCGCCTGCGCGGCGTACAGCTTGTTCCCGAGATCCGTAGCGGTGCCTACGGCTTCATCGCGGCTCAGACCGCGGCCCGAGCGGCACCGGATGGTACTACCCTGTGCAGCGCCATCATGGGGATGATGAGCGTGCTGCCCGCCATTCCCGGCATCCCCGTGCCGCTGGACCTAGACCGGGAGCTGACCCCCGTCTCTGCCCTGGCCGGCACGCCCATGGCGCTGGTGGTGCGGCCGGACGCGCCCTTCGGCGACGTGGACGGGCTGATCGCCTACGCGAAATCGCGCAACGGGGCGGCAACCTACGCCTCCTCGGGCAACGGCTCCATCAACCATCTCGGTGCCGCGCTCTTCTGCGGGGCAACAGGGGTGCAGATGACGCACATCCCCTACCGTGGCGGTGCGCCGGCCACGCTCGATGTCTCCGCCGGGCGAGTGGACATGATGGTGGCGAACGTCGCCGAGGTTGCGCAGCAAATCGTCGCTGGGCAGCTCAAGGGCGTGGGCGTGACTGCAAGGGAACCTACCTCGCTGATGCCGGGGCTGGCGCCGCTGGCCAGCCGTATCCCGGCGCTCGAGATTAACAATTGGTTCGGCCTAGCTGGCCCAGCCAACATGCCGACCGAGGTGCGGACCGGCTTGGGTGAGATGTTCAATGCCGTAGTGAACGATCCGCAGACGGCGAAGATCCTCACTGAGCGCGGCCTCCTGCCGCTCGGCGCGGCCGGATCCGACTTCGAGCAGCGCATCTTGAGGGATCGCGCGCGCTGGAAAGAGGTCGTGCAGGCCAACAATATTCGCGGCGACTGACGGCCGCCACATTCCCGTTGACCAAGGAAGCTCATGACCGCGTCGCTCTCGCTCGGCATCGACATCGGTGGAACCTTCACCGATCTCGTCATTCACGACCCCTCTGACGGCCGTGCGGCCATCTGGAAGGAGAGCACGACGCCCGACGATCCCTCTCGCGGCGCCATCGCTGGGTTGGAGCGGTTGCTCGCG
Source organism: Roseomonas aerilata DSM 19363 (assembly GCF_000711725.1). Classification (GTDB taxonomy): domain Bacteria; phylum Pseudomonadota; class Alphaproteobacteria; order Acetobacterales; family Acetobacteraceae; genus Roseomonas; species Roseomonas aerilata. The sequence continues at coordinate 2,091 of NZ_JONP01000024.1, forward strand.
CGCAGCGGCATCCAGGCGGGATCGATCGGGAGGGTGGTGCATGCCACCACCCTCTTCACCAACGCGCTGATCGAGCGGAAGGGCGCGCCCACGGGGCTTCTCACGACGGCGGGCTTCGCCGACGTGCTGGAGATCGCACGGGAGCGGAAATACGAGCTCTACGACCTTTTCCTGGAAATGCCGAAGCCGCTTGTGCCCCGTCCCTGGCGGCGGGAGGCGCGCGAGCGCCTGGCGCCGGACGGCAGCATCGAGGTGCCATTGGACATGGAGGCGGCGCTGGCCGAGGTGGCAGACTTAGTAGCGCAGGGCGTGACCAGCCTCGCCGTCTGTTTCCTGCATGCCTACGCTAACCCAGTGCATGAGCGTCTGGTGGCGGAGGCCATCGCGCGGCGCTTCCCGCAACTGTCACTCTCGCTTTCCTGCGACATCGCGCCGGAGATCCGCGAGTACCCGCGGACCGTCACCACGGTCGCTAATGCCTATGTCCATCCGATCGCGGAGATCTACCTAGACACACTGGAGGCCGCGCTGAAGCGTGCGGGCATTCCGGGCGGCCTCTTCCTCATGCTCTCAAATGGCGGGCTGACGCATGTGGCGGAGGCCAAGCGCGCGCCGGTGCAGCTGCTGGAGAGCGGCCCGGCGGCGGGCGCGCTGGCGGGAGCTTGGTTCGGCCGCCACGCGGGGTTAGAGCGGGTGCTGGCCTTCGACATGGGAGGCACCACCGCCAAGCTGGCCCTGGTCGACGATGGGGAGCCGCTCCTTGCTTGGGGCTTCGAGGCGGCGCGCACCAAACGCTTCCTTCGCGGGTCCGGGCTGCCAGTGCAGATTGCGACGGTCGAGCTGATCGAGATCGGGGCGGGGGGCGGCTCCATCGCGCGACCGTCTGAACTGGGCACACTGCATGTCGGACCGGAGAGCGCGGGGGCACAGCCGGGGCCGGTATGCTACGGCCGGGGTGGCACGGAGCCGACTGTCACGGACAGCGACCTGGCGCTGGGCTATCTAAATCCCGATTTCTTTCTCGGCGGCACGATGCGGATTGATCCCGGGCCAGCCGTCGGCGCACTGGAGGACCTCTCCACGCGGCTTGGGCTCGAGCCCGGACGCGGCGCGCCTGGCATCCATGACGTCGTGAACGAGAACATGACCGGCGCGGCTCGCGTCGCCATTGCCGAGCGCGGCCGTGTCCCGCGTGACTACGCCCTGCTCGCCACCGGGGGGGCCGCGCCGGTCCATGCATGGAATGTCGGCATCAAGCTCGGCGTCTCCCGCGTGGTCTGCCCGCCCGGTGCCGGAGCGGGAAGCACCATCGGCATGCTGATGGCCCCCGCCCGTATCGACCGCGTGGCCTCTCGCAACGTGACATTGGCGCAGGCGGACTGGAGCGAAATTGGCGCCACCTTTGAGGGCCTAGAGCGGGAGGCCTTGCACATCGTTGGTGGCACCGGCGCGGACCTCTCGCGCCGCAGCCTGCGCCGGCTGGCAGATATGCGCTATGTCGGACAGGGCTCCGAAGTCACCGTGGCCCTGCCCGAGGTGCTGGAGCCGCAAGGCGTGCTCGCGGCCTTCGAGACCGCCTATGGCCAGCTCTTCGGCCGCACGCCGCCCGGCGCCAACGCTCAGTTCGTGGCGCTGCGCCTCTCCGTCTCCGCTCCTATGCCCGGCGCGGGCGGGACGTTGCGCATCGGCCGCATCGAGGCGGGCGCGACCGCTCTGAAGGGCCGTCGTCGTGTCCACTTTCCCGAGGTGGGCGACATCGAAACGCCGGTCTATGACCGCTACGCCCTCTCACCGGGCGTGACCCTCGAAGGCCCTGCGATCTTTGAGGAGAACGAGAGCACCTTCGTCGTTGGTCCCGGCGCGCGCATCGGCGTGCTGCCCGACGGCTCCATTCTGGCGGAGCGCGTGGCATGAGCGAGAACGAGGCTACCCGGCGCTTCGACGCCGTGGAGATCGAGCTGCTCTGGCGGCGCCTCATCTCCCTCGTGGACGAGGCGGCGGCGGCGCTGGTCCGCACCAGCTTTTCGACCCTGGTGCGGGAGAGCTACGACTTCTCCTGTGTGGTGACGGATGCCGCAGGCCAGTCGCTGGTGCAGGCGACCGAGAGCATCCCAAGCTTCATCGGCACCCTGCCCGAGACGGTGAAGCACTTCATCCGGCACTTCCCGGAGGAGAGCCTGCAGCCCGGAGACGTGCTGATCACGAACGACCTCTGGCTCGGAACGGGGCACCTGCCCGACATCACCGTGGCAAAGCCCATCTTCCGCGACGGCAAGCTGGTCGCCTTCAGCGCCTCGACCGCCCATGCGCCCGATATCGGCGGCAAGATCCGCAGCCCCGAGCCGCGCGAGGTCTTCGAGGAGGGGCTGCAGATCCCACCCATGAAGTTAATGCGGGCGGGGCAGCAGGACGACACGTTAGTCGCCATCATTCGCAAGAATGTCCGCACGCCCGACCAGACCATGGGTGATCTCTGGGCTCAGGTGGTGGCGCTGGACCTAATGGAGGAGCGGCTGCTCATACTCATGGAGCAGGTGGGACTCGACCACCTGCGGGATCTGGCAGCAGAGATTCACACACGCTGCGAAACAGCCATGCGCGCCGCCATCGCCGCCCTGCCGGACGGCACCTACGCTAGTTCTCTCCAAACGGATGGGCTGATTGACAAGCCCATCACCCTGCGCCTGGCTCTCACGGTCGACGGCGATACCATCACCGCTGACTTCACGGGCACGGATGCGCAGGTGGATCGGGCGATCAACTGTGCCCTCTGCTACACTTACGCCATGACGATGTACGGGGTGAAGGTCTGCACCAGCCCTAACCTGCCGAACAACGAGGGCGCCTGGCGGCCCATCCGGATCGAGGCGCCGCCTGGCTGCATCGTCAATCCGGTGTTCCCGGCCTCGGGCGGATCCCGCATGCTGATCGGGCACTATATCCCGATGCTCGTTTTCGGCTGCCTTGGCCAGGTGGTGCCGGAGCGCGTCATGGCGGCCTGTGGGTCGCCGATGTGGGGGATGAACCAATCTGGCGTGAACGCCGCCGGCAAGCCCTACGCCAACATGTTCTTCTTCAACGGGGGGATGGGAGGGAACATGCGCGGCGACGGCATCTCCTGCCTCTCCTGGCCATCGAACGTCTCCTCGACACCGATCGAGATCACGGAGCACATCGCGCCGCTGCGCGTCCACCACAAGCGCCTGCGTCGGGACAGTGGGGGCGCCGGGCGTCACCGCGGTGGGTTGGGGCAGGAGGTGCTTATCGAGAGCCGGTCTGAAAGCCCGATCGCCGTCTCCTTTCTCGCTGAGCGCACTCTCTTTCCTGCCTTTGGCATCGAAGGTGGGGAGGCCGGTGCCCCGGGCATGCTGCACATCAACGGGCGGGCCGTAGACCCCAAGCGGCAGTATGTGCTCGCGAAAGGCGACACTGTGCTCATGGGTACGCCCGGTGGCGGGGGGCATGGTCCTGCAGGAGAGAGGAGCGCTGGCCGGCAGAAGGTGGATTGGGAGGCCGGCTATGTGGGTGCAGCTCATGGTGCTGGCGCTGGCCACACCGGCCGTCGGCAAGACGGAAACGGGTGATCTTGGCCGTCCAGTCGCACGCTCCACTTGATCGGCAGGGTGAACTACAGGTCTGCATGCGGGGCGCTAATTACGGTGCTCCGACCTATTGTTTCTGCTACTCTGTCGGAAGTGGCGTGTCCGAGCCATCAACGGTGGCCCACATGTCTGCATCCTGTGAAATCGCGGCCGGGATCGATGGCGAGTTCGTGGCGTACGAGGTTTGAACCCGCTGGCCTGGGTGCTCAGGCATGCTCTTCGAACAGCAGCCCGTAGCCGGGCGAGCGGCCGGAATGGCCGGCCAGCCGCGCCGCGGCCCAGGCTCCGGCCGTAGCGGAGGAAACCACCGGCAACCCGTGGCGCGCCTCCACCCGCGGCGCGAGCTCGAGCGTCCGCAGCCCTCCGCAGGAGACAAGCAGCGCCTCTGCGCTCGGCGAGGCCGCGATGGCACGGTCCGCCAGCCCGTCCAGTTCCTCCTGCGTCACCGCGTGGATGGCGCCCACCATCTCCAGCCCAAGCCCCTCCAGCCCCGCAACGGCGAAGCCTGACTCCTCCAGGAAGGCGACCAGCCGGTGATTCACCTCGTCGGAATACGCGGTGGCAACGGCCACGCGCCGCGCGCCCAGCCGGCGCAACGCCTCGACGACGGCCGTGCTCATCGTCGTGCACGGCAGCGACGTTGCCTCGCCGATCGCGCGGGTGAGCGTCTCGTTGAAGGCGGCTCCTTTGTAGAAGGACAATGACGTGCCCATCAGCGCGACCGCCATCGCACCCTGCTCCGCCAGGCGCTTCGCCGCGCGGGCGATCTGCGGCACGACGGAGTCGTAGCCCTCGGGCGTCAGCCGCGGCAGCGCGAGGCCGGCAGCGATGAAGCGTGGCCCCTCCGGATAGAGCGCCGGCCCCTCGGGTGGTACCGCGCCATCCGCCGGCGGGACGATCATGCCGACCAGCGGCCGCCCGGCGCTCCCGCTCATTCGAGGCGCGCCCCGGTCGCCCGTGCCAGTTCCGACCATCGCCGCGTCTCCTCCGCCACCTGTGCCGCCAGTTCCGCAGGCCCGGCCGTGTCGCCGAGGAGCAGCCCCGCCGAGACGAGAGCGGCCCCGATTGCTGCGTCCCGGCCCACCTCGGCCCCGGCTTGGGCCAGCCGCGCGACCACCGGCGCCGGCGTGCCGGCTGGAGCGAGCAGGAAGATGCCGGGCGCTGCCTCGAAGCCCGAGATGGTTTCGGCCACCGCTGGGATCTCGGCAAGGCCCGGAACCCGCGCCGCCGTGGTCACGCCCAGCAGCCGCACCCCGCCCGAGGCGACCGCCGCCGTGAGGGAGGGCAGGCTCGCCACCGCCATCTCGACCTCGCCCGCCAGCAGCGCGGTGATGGCGGGCGCGCCGCCGCGATAGGGAACATGCTCAAGCGGCACGCTGGCTGCCTGCCGCAGCATCTCGCCCACCAGGTGCTGCGCCGTTCCCACGCCGGGGGTGCCGTACCGCCAAGGCGCAGGGGCCCGTCGTGCGCGGTCGAGAGCACTGGATAGGTCCGCGATGCCAAGTGCCGCCGGCACGGCAATGCCGAGCGGCGCGACGGCCATGCGCATCACCGGCACGAAGTCCGCCACGGGATCGAAGCGCGTGCTGGGATAGAGGATCGGGCCGGTGAACATGGCGGTCTCGCCGACCATGAGCGTGTAGCCGTCCGGCTCGGTGCGGGCGACATAGGCGGCGGCGACGGTGCTGCCGGCACCAGGGCGGTTCTCCACCACCACCTGCTGTCCCAGCACTTCCGCCAGGCGCCGCGCGATGACGCGAGCCGCCAGGTCGACCCCGCCGCCCGGCGCGAAGCCGACGACGGCGCGGAGCGGCCGTGCCGGCCAGGCCTGTGCGGCCGCCGGCGCCGCCTGCCCGATGATGCCGATCGATGCCAGGAGGAGCGGCGCCAAGGGGAGCAGGTCGCGCCGTCGTCTCCATTGATTCATCCTGGTTCCTTCCCGACTGACGTAACGTCAGAAATCCCGCGGTCATCAATCCCTGGCCCTGCCAGGACCCATCCCGTCAGAGCTCGCGCCCGAGCTTGCGGTCCAAGGACCGCTTGCCCCCACCGCAAGGCATAATGGTGAGGGAAAGGATGAGCGGAGGCAAAGGCATGGAAAGCTCCTGGCCATCCGGAGGTACTCAGCTGACCGGTGATCGTCAGAGGTCGCGACAGCCGTGAAGTCACTGAAGAGCAGGGCAATGGGGCGCGTGAGGAGTCCCGGCGCCAGGAGTGGGCCGCCGAAAAGCTCAAGGCTTCCGATAATCGAAACTAGGAACTCCGCTGGCTGCAGCCGGCTGCTGGCGCGCGTCGGGGCGGAGCGTCTCGGCGCCTGGGTGATCAACGAGCCGGCGGCCATTGCCCACTGGCTGGCCTCACCGGTGGCGCTCATCACCACCGACCGGCCCGACCTCTTCTCCCTTCCCCGGAGGGGCTGAGCCGGCGACGCTCCTATTCCGGTTCCGGCCTTGCGCCAGACGCCTGCCGCATCTCCAGCGCGGTCACCGGGTCGTCGCTGGTGAAGACGTCAACGCCGAGGTCGAGCACGCGGCGGATATCCGCGCGCTCCTTCAAGCCCCAGGCGCCAGGGGAGAGGCCGGCGGCGCGCACCTCCTCCAGCACCGCGGCGTCGAGGATGGAGTGGTGCAGCCCCATGCCCTGGCACTCGCGCCCCCGCGACACGCCGATGGCGCCCTTCACGCCGATGTCGTGCCAGACCGGCAGGGCGCAGAGCCAGATGGTGGTGCCGGTGAAGCCGGCCTTCCGCACCTCGGTCAGCATCGGGGCCTGGAAGGAGGTGATCACCGTCCCCTCCAGCATTCCCGCCTCCCCCAGCACTGCCAGCACGCGCGGTGCGATGCCGGGATAGAGCCGGCGGTCGGGATCCGACTTGATCTCCAGCCGGAGCTTGATGGGCGTATCGCGGAAGATGGCCGCGACCTCCGCGAGGGTAGGGATCGTCTCGCCATGCGCGCCGCGGATGCGAATGGCACGGAGCTCCGCCAGCGTGCGGGCCCGGACGGGACCGCGCGCCTCGGTGGTGCGGTCCAGCAGGGGGTCGTGGATGACGACGCAGGCGTCGTCGGACGAGAGATGCACGTCGAACTCCACCTGCTCGACCGCGAGCTTCGCGGTCTCGCGGAAGGCGGTGGGGCTGTTCTCCGGCCAGGGATAGCTGCCGCCGCGATGGGAGGCGATGAGGGTGCGGTGGGTCATGGGCTCCGTCAGCGCAGGGTCGGGTCCAGCCGGTCGCGCAGCTAGTCACAGGGGATGGAAGAGAAGAAACCTATCTGAACAAGCGCGGCGGTTCTTTGGGATTAGTCACCTGCCAAACTCCCATATGCGGCACTCAGATTTGCTGCAACAGCCACCAAGTTCCGAATAGTCTCTGTCCGGCTCTCATCCCGATGAGCTAGCCCGAGCAGCGCGCTCAGCCCGCTGCTGACCAGCGTCAGGTAGCGGACTGCGTCCGGACGCAGGTGTTGCATGCAGGCAGGGACGACCGCCACTCCCATTCCGGCCGCGACGAAGTTGATGGCGGTGGTCAGCTCCGGCGCATGTTGCCCGATGCGGGGCGAGAAGCCGAGGCGCAGGCACTCCGAGAGGACCTGGTCCGATAGGCCGGAGCCTCCGCGGCGCGGGTAGAGGATGAATGGATCATCCCGCAGCAGTTCCAGTTGCACGATGCGTCGCTTGACCGCCGGGTGCCCGATCGGCACCGCAGCCACCATGGGCTCCTTCACCAGCCATCGGACGGACACGGACGTATCCGGGTTAAGGGGAGGGCGCACAAAGGCCGCATCGAGGTCATCGGCTTTGAGCGCGGCGGCGAGCAGAGCGGTGCGGCGTTCCACAAGGGCGATCTCCACCTCCGGCCAACGCGCCCGGTAGGTTTTCAGTACCTCCGTGACGAAGGGGCTGAACGAGGCAGAGGCGGTTAAGCCGACACGTAGCTTGCCGATCTCGCCGTGCCCGGCGCGGCGGGCCAGAGCGGTCGCGCGCTCTACACGGTCCAGGATGGCTCGCGCCTCCCCGATCAGCACGGTACCGGCAGCAGTAAGCTCGATGCGTCGTCCGATCCGGTGGAAGAGCGCGACTCCCAGCTCGGCTTCAAGCGCCTTGATCTGCTGCGTTAGCGGCGGCTGGGCCATGCCGATGCGGGCCGCGGCGCGGGTGACGCTCAACTCCTCCGCCACTGCGCGGAAGTATCGAAGATGCCGCAGCTCCATCCCATACTTTGCGCATATGGATAGTGCTCCAGCAATATATTGGACCGCGCATAGTCGTGTTCCTAGCGTACGTCGCATTGGCAGGTACGCTGAGGAAACAACGCCCATGAGCGGAGAAACGCCCCTCCTTCTCGAGCACGCCACGCGCGACCTCGCGCGTTTCGCTGCCGGGCTGCGCTACAAGGATCTGCCGCCGGAGGTGGTGGAGCATGCCAAATTGTGCCTGCTCGACGGCGTCGGCGTCTGCCTTCAGGGAGCGCTGCTTTCCTGGACGCGGATCCTGCAGGAGGTGGTGGAGACTGAGGGTGGAACGCCTGTTGCCTCGCTGTGGGGAACCGGGCTGCGAAGCTCGATGAGCCAAGCGGTGCTGGTGAACAGCACAGCCGGGCACGGCTTTGAGATGGACGACATCCACAAGGAGTCCATCCTTCACCCAAATTCGCTAACTACGCCGATTGCGCTTGGCTGGGCTGAGGCGGAGGGTGAGGTCAGCGGGCAGGATCTGCTCACCGCCATAGTCGCTGGCTACGAGGTCGGCACCCGCGTGGGCAACGCGGCCACGATGGCGTTGTTCCTTGACGGCTTTCATCCGCAGGGCACCAGCGGGACCTTTGTGGCCGCGGCCACGGCCGGGCGGCTGCGCGGGTTGGATGCTGTGCAGATGCAGCATGCCTTCGGCATCGCGGGCTCCATGGCGTCTGGCTTGATGGCGGCGCAGGAGGGCGCGATGGTGAAGCGTCTCCATGCTGGACGGGCCGCCCAGGCCGGCGTGCTCGCCGCTTCGCTGGCCGCGCGGGGCTTCACGGGGATCACCGAGATCCTGGAGGCAGGCTATGGTGGCTATCTCAGCTCTTTCTCCAGCCGACCTGTGCCGGAGAAGCTGACCGCCGACCTCGGTGAGACCTGGGAGACGCTCAATGTCGGGTTCAAAATGTATCCGACCGTCACCAGCATCCACACCGCGCTGGATGCGCTGCGGCACCTGATATCGATCCACCGCCTCACCCACCAGGATATCGCGCTGGTGGAGGTGGGTATGGGGCGCATGACCTACGTGCATACGGCCTGGCCGTATCGTCCGGCCGGCATCACGGCGGCGCAGATGAACCTCTCCTTCGGCCTGGCCGTGACCGCACTGAGCGGCACCGTCACCGCGGCGGACTTCACCGAAGAGCGCCTGCGAGACCCGCAGGTGCTGGACTTCATCTCCCGGGTAAAGGCGCATGAGGATGCGGAAATAGAGGCTCTGGGCGCCCCATTCCGCCACGCCTGTCGCATGAGCATAACCTTACGCGACGGCACGGTCCTTCGTCATGAGGAGCTGAACCGCCGAGGCAGCCCGGAAAACCCGGTAAGCTTCGCCGCGGTCGAGGCGAAATTCCGCGGCAATGTGGCCGGCCTTCTTTCAGACGCTGAGGCCGCCCTCGTCGGCAGGCAGGTCGATGAGTTTGAAGCGCTGACAGACTTCGGGGAGCTGCTGTCCGTGCTCTCGGCCGACCGACGCTCGGCCGTGCGCGGGGAGGAGCGGCGCTGATGTCCATAACCCGTCGTCACCTGCTTCACGGCACGGCCGGGCTGCCGATGCTGACGCATGCCGCTGGCGCGCAGTCACAAGCCGTGACCATGGTCGTGCCCTACGCGCCGGGGGGCGGCACCGATATCGTTGGCCGGAGCTTCGCGCAGCTCCTCTCGCGTGAGCTCGACCGCACCGTGGTGGTGGAGAACCGCAGCGGTGCGGCCGGGCATATCGGCACCACCTCGGTTGCGCGGGCACGGGCGGACGGCAACACGCTGCTCTACGCCGTCAGCACGCATATTGTGGTGAATCCACATCTGCAGCGCGGGGCCGGCACGGAGCTCGTGGCCACACTGATGCCCGTCGTGCAGGCGACATCCTACCAGTACGTGCTGGCAGTGGATCCCGATCTCGGCGTGTCGAGCGTGCAGGAGCTGATCGCGCTCGCCCGCTCCAGGGGAAGCAGCGTCCTTGCCTACTCCTCGGCCGGTGTCGGCAGCAACAATCACCTGGCCGCGGTGGTATTCTGTGACGCAGCCGGCATACAGATGGAGCACGTCCCCTATCGTGGCAGCCTGCCGGCGCTGCTGGATGTGGTGGCGCATCGGGTGGCGCTGATCTTCAGCTCGCCGGCGCCGGTCATCCCACTGGCCCGTGAAGGCAAGCTGCGCGCCCTCGCCGTGACGGGGGATCACCGCATGGAGGCCCTGCCGGAGGTGCCGACGCTCTCGGAGGCCGGCCTGCCTGGCGTAACCATCACCGGTTGGCACGCCGTCTTTGCGCCCGCCGGCACCCCTGCGAATCTGCTGACCCAGTACGAGACGGCCGCGCGACGTGCCGTGGCGACGGATGAGTTCCGGCGGCGCATCACATTGGAGGGGATGGAGCCGCCTCCTGATCGGCCTCCCGCAGCCTTCGCGGCCTCCATTCGGGAGGAGACGGCCTATTGGGGGCGCAAGCTGGGCGAGATGGGCATCCGCATGGAGTAGTTCCTTGGGCCGGCGATCCACGGTTGGTGCTTCCCAAGCCCACCGTGGGATAACGCGCCCGTCTCCATGGGCACTGCCGGTCGACCCTAGCTTTTGCCAGGCGTAGCCTGCCACGCGCACCTTGTGTCAGCGCAGCCGTCATTATGGAGGAACGCCATGGAGTATCGCAATCTCGGCCGTAGTGGATTGAGAGTCTCGCCACTCTGTCTGGGTACCATGATGTTCGGCGGCGCAACCGACGAGGCGACCTCGGCGCGCATTATCGACAGCGCCCGCGAGCGCGGAATCAACTTCATCGATACGGCGAACGCCTACAATGCCGGCCGCTCCGAAGAGGTGGTCGGCCGGGCCATCCGCGCTCGGCGTTCGGAATGGGTGCTGGCGACGAAGCTGGCCAATGCGGTGGGCCCAGGGCCGAATGACCGCGGCCTATCCCGGCGGCATTGTCAAATGGCGGTCGACGACAGCCTGCGTCGCATCGGCACTGATACGATCGACATACTGTACCTTCACAAGGAAGATCATGCGACGCCACTGGCTGAAACTGTCGGAGCTATCGCCGATCTCGTCCGGGCCGGAAAGATCCGCCACTTCGGCGTTTCAAATCACCGGGGATGGCGAATCGCCGAACTTTGCCGCCTCTGTGATGCGGCAGGGATCGGCCGCCCCGTGGTCAGCCAGCCGCTTTACAACGCGCTCAATCGCATGGTGGAGGTCGAGCACCTGCCCGCCTGCGAGTATTTTGGCCTTGGCGTCGTTCCTTACAGCCCGCTCGCGCGCGGCGTGCTGACGGGCAAGTACGCGACCCAAGGTCCGCCGCCGGATGACTCCCGCGCCGGGCGGGCGGACCCGCGGATGCTCGAGACGGAGTGGCGACCTGAGAGCCTGACCATCGCGCAGCATCTTCGAGAGCATGCGGAAGCGCGTGGTATTACGGCCGGGCAGTTCGCCGTCGCCTGGGTGCTGAACAACGGGATTGTCACCGCATCAGTGACCGGACCGCGCACGGAGGCGCAGTGGGAGGACTATCTGGGCGCCCTGGCCTATCGCTTCACCGACGAGGACGAAGCGCTGGTGGACAGGTTGGTTCCGGCCGGTCACCCCTCCACTCCCGGCTACAACGATCCGGCCTATCCACTAGAAGGTCGCATCCCACCGGCAAGCGGCGCTTCCGTCAGGCGCGCCCCACGTCTCCAGCGTATCGGGCTCTGAGCGGCGCGGTGGTAGCGATCACTCGTTTGCTAACTGCGGCATTTCCTCGGGGATCACGCTCCTCACGACACTGACGTCGAGTGTCCCTTCGTCGCGGTGGCGGATGGGTCTGTAGCGTTCGGCCCGCGTCTGCATCCGCGCCACCGTGCCCCGGTATGCGGCCTAGGACGGAGCACCGGGCTCGCTGATAGCGGTATTGTCTTGGAAGGTGCCCGATGAATCGACGAGCCCTTCCGCGCGACCGACATCACGCTCGATGCGCTCAGCCAAGCGCATAACCGACTCTTCATCGCGGACATCCGCCTCGAAGGCGTGCCCTTCCACCTCCTTAGCCGCCGCCGCTTGGCCGTCGCGATCCACCACGACGACGCACCATCCTTGTCGCTTCATGACGCGGCAGCACGCTGCGCCGATGCCGTTTCCGCCGCCCACGACGACGCCGATGGCAGGATCTGCTCGCAAGGCTCTTCAACCATCTGTGTTCATGACAGCCCCTTGGTCCGCTTCGCATCAGGTCCTGTCGTATGGGCGGCCGAAGCGTGGGGCTGAGCACGTCGCGCCAGCCTCTCGGGAGCGTGCGATCCGGGGTTCAGCCCGGCTTTGATTTCCGCTGGCCGCCTACCCCGAAAGCGGTGAAGGCGGCGTCCACGATGCGGTCGATGAAGGCGTCCGTCACCGGCTCGCCGGATACCACCTTGCGATAGTAGAGCGGGCCGTAAATCGCATCGAGGAAGAGGTCGGGGTCCGTCCCCGCGGCGATCTCGCCGGCCTCGATTGCTTGCTGCGCTAGCATCCGCGTCTGCTCACGCCGTGGTCGGGCAATCTGCTCCGAATAGGCCTGCGCCAGCACCGGATCGGTCTGCTTGGCGCCAACCAGCGCCAGAATGGCGTGCCCCTGTGAACTGTTCAGGAGGCGGATGGTCGCTTTGAGCTGCCGCTGAAACCGTTCCCTGTAGCTGCCGGCCTTAGACGTGTCCGCGATCGGTGTCATCCGCGCCGAGACGCAGTCCAGCGCGACGGCCGCCCGGTTCGGCCACCACCGGTAGAGGGTCGTCTTCGCGACGCCGGCCCGTGCCGCGACCGCCTCCATTGTAACGGCCTGGAACCCTCCCTCGGAGAGCAGCTCCTCGGTCGCGGCCAGGATCTTCTCCCGCGCTTCCGTGCTGCGGGGCCGGCCGCGGCGTAGCGTGGCGGCCGGCGCTCCGTCCTCAACCGACATGAAGGAACCTCTGCAAACCGGGTTCCTCTTGGCGGAAAGGTCCATGGGGTTCAAGTCACGCGGGCCCGTCTATTCCAGCCGTGCCCCGGACACCCGGACAAGCTCCTGCCAGGCTGGAGTTTCCGCCTCGATGTAGCGGGTGAAGGCAGCAGGGGATGCGTCAGTGACAGGCATGAAGCCAAGAGGCCGCAGGCGTTCCCTGTAATCCGGCTGCTGTGCAGCCTGCACTGTCGCACCGTGCAGCTGCCCGACGACTTCAGGGCTGAGCCCGGCCGGGCCGTCGATGGAGTACCAAAACTCCATGTCCATTCCTGAACCTGGCAACAGCTCTGCCATGCCGGGAACGGCTTCGAGGCCGGGTACGTAGTCCACCCGCTTCGCGCTTCCAACTGCCAGCGCACGCAGCCGCCCCTCTCGCACATGGGGGATGATGGCAGGGATACCGTCGAAGATCATGTCCGCCGAGCCTGCCAGCAGGTCGTTCAGCGCGGGCGCCAATCCGCGATAAGGAACATGGGTGATCTGCACGCCCGCGGACTGCATGAGCTTCGCCAGGGAAAGATGGCTGATCGTCCCCTGTCCCGAAGAGGCCATCGTGAGCTTGCCCGGGCTCTCCTTTGCGGCAGAGATAAATTCCGCGAAGTTTCGCCAGGGCGAGTTGGCGTTGACGGTGAGCAGCGTCGTGCCGATCGACACGCGGCTCAGATGCGTGAAGTCCTTCATAGGATCAAAGGGAATGCGCCCGGCATAAAGGTCCTTGTTCGCGCAGAAGATTGTCGCCCCGCCGAGGAAGAGCGTATAGCCATCGGGCGCCGAGCGGGCGACCACCTCAGCCGCGATGTTGCCGCCAGCGCCACCGCGGTTCTCAATCACCACGGACTGACCGAGGATGGCCGACATCCGCTCGCCAATCAGCCGCGCCGTAATGTCAGCGGCGCCCCCCGGCGTGAAGGGCACCACTAGCCGGATGGAGCGCGTGGGGAATCCCTGTGCCCGGGCCGGCCGGAGCAGCGCGGGGGTGGCGAGTGCCCCGAGGAGCAGCCCGCGGCGCCTGACGCGGGCCATTTCCGCTCGCGCTCGGACAGTTACCTCGTCGCTCATCTGCTTCTCTCCCTTCTATTCTTCTTGGATCTCGTTCTTTGCGGGTCAGCCCTTCAGGAAGCGCGGGCGAAAGGCGTCCCCTCGGCGGCACGGCCGGTGGTGGCGCCGCCCTGAGTGAGCTCCATCAGCTCCGCGGCGTCGGGCAATGTCTCCACCCGGCGGATCCGCTCCAGCAGCCCGTCCATCACGTCGGCCCCGATCACGGGGTCGCCGAGCAGGTGGGCCTTTCCCGCGGCCTCGGCAGGCGTCATGGGATTGGCGATGGAACCTTTGGGATGGTCCACCTGGGAGGAGTAGGTCGTGCCATCCGCCGCCTCGGCGGTCATCAGGCAGGAGACGCCGCGCGGCAGGCTGTCGTCGGGTACTACCGTGACCATCTCCGAGAGGCGGATGATGGCGGGTTCGTGCACCTTTTCCTCGGTGTACTGCGGCAGCAGCGCCGCCCCTTCGCGGAGCGCCACGGCCACCGAGTAGTTCAAGCTGACCTGCGCCTCGTGATGCGTCGCGGGGCGGGGGATCTGGTGGTAATGCGCCCAGGCCGGGTGCCGACGAATGGTGATGCGGCGGATGCCATCGACGCGGTCGGCGCCCATCTGCCGTCGGATGTCCAGCGCACAGTCGATGCCGTTATGGATCGGGCGAGCGCAGGAATAAGCCTTGTACTCGATGTAAATCGGGAACTCCGTCCCTAATCCCCGCGTCAGCGCCTCCGGGTCGAATTTGTCGCTGAAGGCCCGGCAGAAGCCACGCTGGCCGTCCAGGATGGTCGCCGCACCAGTAAAGCCGAGTTCCGCCATTACCGCGGAGGTTACGCCGTTGCGCGCCGCGGGCCCCGGGTTGAAGCGCTTCTGCATGGAGGGGCCGTACATCTCCATAAGTCCAGAGGCCTGGGCGCCGGCCATGCCGAGCGCGGAGACCATCTGCTCCTCGCCCAGCTTGAAGAGGAGGCCCGCAGCGACTGCCGCGCCGAAGCCGCCGACTGCAGGCGTAGTGTGATAGCCGCGGTCGCGCAGCGATGGGTTCGTCGCGTCGCTCAGTCGCGCCATGGCCTCGCAGCCGGCCACCACCGCTGTCAGCAACTCTGCGCCAGTCGATCCTGCCCGCTCGGCGGCGGCCAGCGCGGCTGCGACCACAGGCGGGCTGAAGTGGAACAGCGCGAGGATGTCCACATCGTCCAGCTCCACGCTATGCGAGGCAATGGCGTTGGCGAAGGCCGCGTGAACCGCCGGTACGCGCGCGCCGCGGCCGTTCACGATACTCGCCTCCGCCACGCCGCCGGTCTCGATGGCGAAGCGCCGAGCGATCGCGCCACTGTCTGCGCGGGAGCCTGCCAGAGCGACGCCGAACCAATCAGCGATCAGCGCCTTGGCGTCGTCGAGATGCTTTTGCGGGATGCGGTCGATTGTGAGGGAAGAGAAGTGCCGGGCGAGGGTGACAGCGGCGGGTTCGGACATCGGATATCCTCCTGTTCTGGGCTCAGGTGCTCGGCTCGGTGTCGAGGCGGACAGCGACGCCATCCAACTCTGGCGAGGCGGCGGGGTAGCGACGCATGACCTCCGGATCGTGCCCGGGGACGATGTGCTTCGGCGTAGGGGCGAGCTCCCGCAGTCGCTCGAAGCCCTCCAGCATCTCCCCGATATGAAAGGCGGTAGGGAAGGGGCGGCCCTTCTCCATGTTCTCGTAGAAATGCGTGACATCGGAGGCGAGCACGACCGGCCCGCGCCGCGTGTTCACGCGCACGCATTGCAGCCCTGCCGAGTGCCCGCCCATCTTGTGTAGCGAGACTCCAGGGGCGATCACCGCGTCGCCGTCGTGGAAGCGGACGCGCTGCGCGTAGTTCAGCCGCACCATGCCGCAGACATCCTCCACCTCGAAGGAGTGCGACAGCTTCGGGTAAGCCATGTAGCGGCCGGTGGCGTAGTGCATTTCCGGCTCCTGGAGGTGGAACCGGGCGGCCGGGAAGCGGTCGAAGTTCCCGACGTGATCGTAGTGCAGGTGTGTCAGGACCACCTCCTGCACCGCTGCCGGATCAACGCCGACCAGATGCAGACTCTCGACGGGGCAGCGCAGAAAGGTGCGGCCGCGCTTCGCCGCCGTTTCCTCCGTGAATCCCGTGTCGATCACAAAGCTCCGCTCCGTGCTGACGGCGACCCAGACGAAGTAGTCCATCGGCATCGGCGCATCATGCGGGTCGCCACCGATGAAGTGCTCCCGCCGCTTCGCCTCGCGGGTGGCGTAGCGGATGGCGAAGAGCTCGTAGGTGTTGTCCATGAGGGGCATTTCTAGGAAATGGCCAGATCAGCCGCGGTGATGCGGGCCCGGGCCTTCGGGCGGCGCTCGACGGCCAGTGCCGTCATCCAGGCATCTCGAATGCCATCCAGGAAGTCGCTCGGCCGGTTGCAGTCACCGACGAGCACATGCTCTACCCCGGCCTCCTGCAGCAAGGGCAGCACGTCCCGGTTCGGCACGGGACCGACCGCATGAACAATCACGTCGCCCGCCGGCATCGTCCAGCGACGCTCGCCGTTCCGCAGGACGAGGTTGCTACCCTCGAACCCCTCCACCAGCGTGCCAGTCACGCAGGTTACGCCGCCGCGCTCCAGCCGCTCCAGCAGGTCGAAGCGGTTGTTGCGCGCCATGCCGGTGGCGACGGTGGGCAGCCCTTCGAGGACGGTAACGCAGCGTCCATCGCCCATGATCAGGTCCGCCGTCTCGAGGCCGACGAGACCACCGCCGATGACGGTCACCGTGCTGCCGGGCGGGATGCGCGATGGGTCGCGGATCACCTCCCAGGCGTGAATTGTGGGGCAGGGTGCCGCGTCCAGCATCGGCAGGCGCCGCGCGCGTGAGCCGGTGGCCACGATGACGAGGTCCGGCGCGAAGTCCCGGAGGCGGGCCGCCGTAGCCTCGGTGGCGTAGCGCACGGGAACTCCGAGGGCCTCGATCTGTGGCCAGCGATAACTCCAGATGCCGCCGACATCCGCCTTGTCCGGGCCTGCGGTCGCGAGTGGCACCTGCCCGCCCGCGCGGTCGCTCGCCTCCCAGATCTCGACGGAGTGGCCGCGCGCCGCGGCGACGCGTGCCGCCTCCACCCCCGCCACGCCGGCGCCAAGGACGAGCACGCGCCGGCGCAGCGCCTCCGGCACGGGATCGGCGAGTTGCGGCTCCGCGAGGTCCAGCCGCTCGAATTCGGTGCCGACGAGCGGGTTGGCAACGCAAGCGACGTCCTGCTCCAGCGTAAGCCGCTCGAAGCAGACATTGCAGGAGATGCACTTCTTGATCGGCGTCGGGATCGCCCCGAAGGCCTTGTTCGTCCAGTAGGGATCAGCCACTAACGCGCGGCAGACGGCCACAAACTGAGCGCTCCCCGCCCGCAGCACGCCTTCGGCATCCTCGGGGTCGATAATGCGCCCGGCCATGATCACCGGAATGTTCAGCGCGTCCTTGATGGGGCGTGCGAAGGGTTCCAGGAACCGGCGCGGGAAGGAGGGCGGCTGAATGCAGTAGCGCGACAGGGCCGGGCTCTCGTTCGAGCCACCGGAGAGGTCGATGGCGATCACGCCGGCCCGCTCCAGCGCCTGACAGAGCGCGATAATTTCCGCCTCGCCATAGCCGCCCTCGACGTATTCCGTCGCGCTGACGCGGACCATGAGGGGCAGGTCCGGAAGTTTCGCACGGATGAGCTCCACCGTTTCCATCAGCAGCCGCATCCGGTTCCCGAGCGGGCCGCCATAGACGTCGTCCCGCCGGTTGATGCGGGGGGTGAAGAACTGCTGGAACAGGTAGCCGTTGGCGGCGTGCAGCTCGACGGCGTCGTAACCCGCCTCCCAGGCCCGGCGCGCGGAGCTGAGGAAGTCCTCCTGGATCGCGCGGATCTCGCCCACGGAGAGGCTGCGAATTGGTTCGCCAGTCGCGGGATGGGTCCAATCCGAGGGGCCTACGGGCTCCATGCCGAGCACGGACCGCCGCAACAGGCCGCCGCGGTGGTTCAGCTGCGCTACGGCGAGGGCGCCGCCCTCATGGATCGCCTCCACTACGGCGGCGAGCCCCGGGATGAAGCGGTCGTGGTGAATGCAAAGGGAGTTACGGTGATTGCGCGCACCGGCCGAGACTACCATCGCCTCGGTGATGATCATCGCCGCGCCGCCCCGCGCCCGCTCGGCGTAGTAGAGCTTGTCGCGCTCGGTGGAGAAGCCGTCGCCCGTGCCGTAATTCGTCCCCATCGGGCCCATGATGATGCGGTTACGAAGGGCTAGCGGCCCCATCGTGCCCGGCTGCGCAATCAGCATTGGGCCGTGCCCGGCCGCGCTCATTCGGCGGCCTCCGCCGTCACCCGCGGGTGGTCCGGGGTGAAGACATAGCCCTCCATAATCCGCCGGGCGGTGCGCCCGAGCGTAGCACGCTGGACGCGGAACTCCGGTCCGTTCCCGCCGTAGACCTTTACCTCCGTGGTGATGACGCCGGCCGGGTGGCCGATGCGGCACTCGGCAGTTTCGTGTGGGACCGGGCGCGCGGCCTCGTGCACCAGCGTGCCGGGAAGGCGGCTCGCCACGCCCGTGCAGACGGTGCTAGTGCCGGCATAGGTCTTGTGGGTGCGCTGCATGAACATCAGCCGTGCCAGCACATCCATCTCCTCGGCAGGCACTTCGCGGCCGTGGAGGAAGTCACGGTAGGCGTCCGGCGCCGCGACCATGCCGAGGATCGGCACGGCCGGTGTCTCCACGCGTGCCATGGACGGGGAGGTGGCAAGGCCGAGCCGGTGCGCGGCGACGCCCCGGACGCGCTCTAGGCGGTCCAGCAACTTGGCATCGCCGTCGATCTCCGCCGGCGTTTCGCGCCCGGTCATGCCCACATCCGCGGCACGGACGAAGACGTGCGGGTTGCCGATGTCGATGAGGCTCGCCTCTATCGTGCCGACGCCCTCCACCTCCAGCCGATCCACGGGATTACCCGTTGGCAGTAGCGCGCCGGTTGCGCCACCGGCGGTGTCGGCGAAGTCCACGAAAATTCGTGCGCCCGTGCCGGGAACGCCGGGAATAGCGAAGTCACCATCCTCGGCTGGCTGGCCGTCCTCGACCGGCACCTCGATCCGTAGCACCCGCTTCAGGTTGGTGTTCCAGGCGCGAACGGTCGTGACCGGTGACTGCGCCTCAACCATGCCCTCGCGCACCGCGAAGGCGCCGACGGCCGCGCTGATGTTGCCGCAAAGGCTGAGATAGTCGATCGCGGGCCCGTCGATCTCTACCTGGCCAAAGGTGTAGGTCAGATGCGTCCCAGCCGCTTCCGGAAGCTCCGCGCGGGGCGGGCCGATCACGGCGAGCTTGCTCGTCAGCGGATCGGCGCCGCCAAGACCGTCGATCTGGCGCTTATCGGGGGAGCCGAAGATGCTGAGGATGAGGGCGTCGCGGGCGACTGGGTCCGACGGCAGGTCGGCCTCTTTGAGGAAGACGGCTTTGCTCGTGCCGCCGCGCATCATCACGCATCGCGTTTGCCGTGCCATCTGTTCCTCCGGGCGCCGTCACTCGAGCTGGCTTGCTGGCTATAAAACATACGACACGTAGCGTTGCAATAAAGATAAAGCATCGTCTCGCCCTCGTTTCAGGGAGTCCGTCAGGCCTCATCCAGGTCACCGGCTTACGGCGTTGACATAGCCGGTAGCCGGTCACAGCCTTCGGAACACAAAGCTCGTGTGGCGAGGCGCTTCGACTCCCGCACTGGGGCGAAGGGACGGGAACTTCAGGATGCACAGCTCACGCCGAGCGCTGCTGGCAGCGGCCGCAGCGTCGCCCTTAGCGTCCCCCACCGTCTCGGCCCAGGCGCCCTACCCGACACGCCCGATCCGGCTCATCGTGGCCTGGGCGCCCACCGGGGCTATCGACACGGTAGCCCGCAAGCTCGCGCAGAAGCTCTCCGAGGGGTTTGGGCAGAGCGTCGTCGTCGAGAACCGTTCGGGCGCAGGCGGCAGCATCGGCGCCGCCGAGGCCGCCCGTGCCGCGCCGGACGGCTACACCCTGATCGCGCTGGACAGCACCTACGGCATGATGCCCTTCCTGGTAGGCAACCTGCCCTTCAATCATGCTCAGGCCTTTCAGCTGATCACGATCAGCGCCTTCACGCCCGTGATCGCGGCAGTCCACCGGGACTCCCCCATCACGAGCCTGCAGGCGCTTGCGAATGCCGCGCGCCAGCAGCCGGAGAAGCTGAGCTATGGCAGCGGAGGCGTGGGCAGCTCCGTGCATTTCGCGACCGTCGCCTACGAGCTGGCTGCCGGGGTGAAGTTGCTGCACGTGCCGTATCGCGGCGGCGGGGAGGCGGTGACGGCGCTGCTGTCCCGGCAGGTGGACGTGGTCTTCGCCTCTCCCGGCGCGGCGATGGGTGGCGGTGCCGGGTTGCTGCGCCCGCTGGCGATCAGCGGCCCGGGCCGCCTCGCCGCCTTGCCCGATGTGCCGACCTTCGCGGAGGCGGGGCTGCCGGGTTACGACGTGATGCACTGGTCCGGGCTCGCCGCCCCGCGCGGCACGCCGAAAGCGGTGGTTGATCGCCTCTACGCCGAGGCGGCGAAGGCCCTGGCCGCGCCGGACATGGCGGAGTTCCTGGCCTCCATCGCCTGCCTTCCCGGCGGCAAGCCGCCGGAGGAAGTCGAGCGCCTCCTGGCCGAGGAGACGGTTCGGTGGCGCGGCGTGGTGGAGGCGGCCGGGATCCGGCCGCAGTGAGGGCCAGTTCCGTGCCGGCACAGGGCTGGGACGTCGTCGTGGTCGGCTCCGGCCTGGCGGGCCTTGCCACGGCGATCGCCGCGCGCGTCCTCGGCCTCGACTGTCTGCTGGTCGAGAAGGCGGGGAAGCTCGGCGGCGGCACTGCGATCTCGAGCGGCCTCTTGTGGATTGGTGATAACCACTTGAATGCGGCAGCGGGCGGAACCGACAGCTTCGACGCCGTCCGGGCTTATCTCCGCTATGTCGGCGCGGACGGGCTCGATTCGGCGCGAATGGAGACTTTTGCCGCCGAGGCGCCCGGGGCGCTGCGCTTCTTCGAGGCCGCGGGCCTGCCCTTCCGGCTGAGCCCGCGCATCGACCACTACGGCATGGCTCCGGGAGCGACGAACGGGGGCCGCTTAGTCGAATTGCCCGCGATCGACGCGGCGGAGCTGGGAAAGTGGGCTGACCGGGTGCTGCGCCCGGCCGGGCCGCTGCACCGCCTGGGCGGGCGGGAGGCGATCGCGCTGGGCGGCCCCAACCGGACGGCAACCTGGGACGCCGCCGAGGAGGTCGCGCGCGCGAGGCCGGGTCTGTGCGGCGCCGGCGCGGGGCTGGTGGCCTGGATGCTGCGCGCGGCCCTGCGGCACGGGGTGGAGCTTCGGACGGGAACGGCGGCGGAGCGGCTGATCATGGCGGAAGGGCGCGTGGCCGGGATCGTGACCCAGGATGGCGAGATCCTGTCCGCGCGCTGCGGCGTGGTGCTGGCGAGCGGCGGTTACGAGTCCAACCCGGAGCTCGTCGATCGCTTCGAGGCCCTGCCTGGCTGGCAATCCATGTTCCCGGAGAGCCTGACCGGCGACGCTCTGGTGATGGCCACCGAGATCGGGGCTGCTCTCCGCGTGGTCGGCAACAACCTGTCGCTGTTCCTCGGCTTCCGGAACCCCGACGAGGCGCCCGGCGGAACCGCGCTGTGCCGCCTTTCCGGCACGGCGGAGCTGACGGCGCCACGGACCATCGTCGTGAACCGCCGGGGCCGGCGCTTCGCCGACGAGAGCTTCTTCCAGGCCGTCGCGCCGCGGTTGCGCGATTTCGATGCGCGCGCGCGTGAGCAGCCGAACCTCCCCTGCTTCCTCGTCTTCGATTCGGGTTACGCAGGGGCGCAGTCCTTCGCCGGGCGGCCGCCGGATGCGGAGATCCCGTCCTGGGTTTCGCGCTCCGCGTCGCTGGAAGGCCTTGCGGCCGAGCTCGGGATCGATGCCGAGGGGCTTGCGGACACAATCCGGCGCTTCAACGAGGATGCGGCGCGCGGCGTAGACAGCGAGCAGCACCGCGGCGGGACTCCCTGGGGGCTGGCACGCTTCGACCCGAGCACGACGCTTGGTCCCATCGAGCAGCCGCCCTTCTACGGCATCCGCCTGCACCCGACGGCGCTGTCCTCCGCAGGGCTCCTGGCAGATCCAGAAGCGCGGGTGACGCATGTGCGCGGGCATCCCATTCCCGGGCTCTATGCGGTGGGAAATGCCGCCGCGCGGACAGAGACGGGGTCCGGCTATCAGACAGGCTTCTCCCTAGCCTCGGGCCTTACTTTCGGGCTGATCGCGGCACGAGGTATGGCGCGCACCACGAACAGCTAGCGGGTTTGTGCTGAGGCGTTGGCGGCGGCTGCTTCCCCGGGAATGACATCCTCCGATGTATTGCGCTGGGTGTCCGTGGGCTCCTGGTGCTTCGTGATAATGCGGCCCGATCTGGAAGAGGATACCGTCCAACGGCTGGTACGAGTGCCACTGAATCGCCCGCCTCAAAAGCCGCGAAGATGGTCCAGTGCTCGGCGCGTACGAGCGACCCGAACACGCCCTCCATCGCATAGGTCATCTCCGCCGCTGCGAACGTTGGAAGCAAACGTCCGCCCACGCGGCCAAAGCAAACAACCTCGCGTAATAATCGAGTGAGAATTTCTCAACCGAACGCACATATCCTGATTTGACCCGAGTGTCCCCAATGGTCACTATCTACCAATAAGAAGGCTGACTGTCCGGAGGAGCTGCCCGTGGTTCAGGCTCCGAAGCCACTCCATCATGGACTATCTGGCTGATGGTCTGGAGATTACCGCCCCTCAACGCCATTCGTGCCTTCGAGGCAGCGGGCCGCCATAGCAGCTTCAGCCTCGCGGCCCAGGAGCTGCACGTTACCCCGGGTGCCGTCAGCCGGCAGATTGCCCTTCTCGAGGCCACGCTCGGCGTGCCTCTGTTCGTGCGGGCCAACCGAGAGGTGCGGCTGACGGCGGACGGGCTGCAGTACCTGGCCGGGCTCACCGACGCGCTGCGCCGCATCGACACCTCCACCAGACGCTTGATGGAGGCCCGCCAGGGGCGGCCGTTGCGGGTCATGTGCTCGGCCAACCTCGCAACGCGCTGGCTCTTCCCGCAACTGCGTGACTTTCACGCACATTTCCCCAACCGGCACGTGCTGCTCGTCACTTCCCTCACCTCGGCCGAGGCGGCGTTCGATTTCGACCAGACCGACATCCTGATCCGCGCCGGCACCGGAAGCTGGCCGTCCGACCTTGTTGGGCACTGGCTTTTCGGCAGCGAGTTGACCCCGGTCTGCGCGCCGCGCCTGTTGCGTCAGGAGCAGGGGCTGCGAGAGCCTGCTGACCTGCGGCGGCAAACTCTCCTGATCTCCAACCTGCGACCAGAGGGCTGGGACAGCTGGCTGTCCACCGCCGGCCTGCCGGACCTGTCGAACTTCACGGTCCAGCGTTTCGAAAGCTCCGTCCTCGCCTACGAGGCGGCGGCGGAGGGACTGGGCGTCGCCATAGGCGAGAAGCTGCTGGTCGAGGACGATCTAAGAAAGGGTCGGCTGGTGGCACCCTGGCCGATAAGCCAGTGTCAGCCCGAGAACTTCTATCTGATCCACCAACAGCAGGCCGAGAGTCTGCCGCAGCTGCGCGAGTTCCGCGATTGGATCCTCGACAGGTAGACCTCGCCCAGCGCCGGCCTCCATCTCGTCGCCAGCTGACACCATCGCTCCAAGGAAGAATGAACATGTCCGGGAAGAACGTCATGATCACCTGCGCCGTCACAGGCTCGGGCATGACACCCTCGATGTCGCCCTACCTGCCGGTGACGGCCGAGCAGATGATCACGCAGTCCGTGGATGCGGCGAGGGAGGGGGCCTGCATCCTACATTTCCACGCGCGGAACCCGCAGGATGGCCGCCCGACCAAAGAGGTGGGCGTCTGGCAGGACTTCCTGCCGGCCATCCGTTCGCAATGTGATGCGGTGATCAACATGTCCTGCTCCATGGGCAACACGGCGGAGGACCGCGCTTCCGCCGCCATGGTGCTGCAGCCGGAGATCGCCACCGTCATCGTCGGTTCCATGAACTACGGCATGTTCAAGAAAGCCCAGGCTCAGGGCGTGACCGAGTTCCAGCACGACTGGGAGCGTGAGCTTTTCGGCCCCTCTTCTTACGAGCGGGTGACGAACAACACATTCAAGAAGATTGACCGCCTGATCGACATCTTCATCGAACAGAACATCATGATGGAGTTTGAGTGCTACGACGTCGGGCACCTCTACATCCTTGAGTACCACATGAAGAACAAGATGGGCCGCATGAAGCGGCCGCTGATCGTGCAGTTCCTGACCGGCATCCTCGGAGGTAGCCCGTCCGACATCGACCACTTGCTGCACCTGAAGCGCACGACGGAGCGACTGTTCGGGATGGAGACGGAGATCTTCACCCACGGCACCGGGCCGGACAAC
This sequence comes from Roseomonas aerilata DSM 19363, assembly GCF_000711725.1. GTDB lineage: Bacteria > Pseudomonadota > Alphaproteobacteria > Acetobacterales > Acetobacteraceae > Roseomonas > Roseomonas aerilata. Next base: position 26,403 of record NZ_JONP01000024.1, read on the forward strand.
ATGCGCGCCGCCGCCTATGGCGCGCTGATGGGCACGAACGTGCGGATCGGGCAGGAGGACAATGTCACCGAGCGGCCGGGCCGGCTGTTCACATCGAATGCCGAGCAGGTCCGGAAGATCCGCCGCATCCTCGACGAGTTTGACATCGGAATCGCGACACCGGAGGAGGCGCGGCGGCGCCTCGGCCTACCGACGCCGGCGCGCCAGGCTGCCTGAGACATAGAAGAGCGGGAATAACGGGAGGAAATCTGCCATGACCACGAGACGCCGGCTGCTGGCAGCGACCACAACCGCCGTCCTTCCCCTTGGGATAGCTCGGGCGCAGGACCGGTACCCAGACCAGCCGGTCCGGCTGATCGTGCCCTTCCCAGCCGGCGGCCCCGCGGACTTAGTCGGCCGCGTGGTGGCGAAGGCGCTGGGCGACCGGTTCGGTGTCAGTTTCGTGGTGGATAACCGCGCCGGAGCCGGTGGCGTGATCGGGATCGAGGCGGTTGCGAAGTCCCGGCCCGACGGCATCACCATCGGCGTCGGCAGCGGCGGCGCCATGTCGGTGCTACCGCACCTGATGCCGCGCATGCCGTTCGACGTTGTGCGCGACATCCAGCCGATCACGCTCGTCATTTCGGTGCCGCAGGTGCTGGCGGTCCATCCCTCCGTGCCCGCGCGAACGGTGGGGGAGCTGATCGCGTTGATCCGGCAGCGGCCAGGCCGCCTCACCTACGCCTCCTCCGGCAACGGCAACTCGCTCCATCTGGCGATGGAGATGCTCCGCGACCGCGCGGGCGGGCTGGACGTCGTCCATGTGCCCTATCGCGGCGCCGCGCCGGCGCTGACAGACGTGGTGGCCGGCCAGGTCTCGATGATGTTTGGCGACGTTCCGGTAATGCTGCCGCAGATCCAGTCCGGCGCAGTCCGGCCGCTGGGGGTCACGGCACCCGAACGGTCCGTCGCGCTGCCCGACGTGCCGACCATGGCGGAGGCCGGCGTACAAGACATGGATTCCGAGAGCTACTATGGGCTGATCGCCCCTTCCGGCGTTCCGCGCGCTCGGATCGACCTCCTGAACCGCGCGGCTGTCGAGGCGCTGCGCGACCCGGCGACGCGAGCGGTGCTGGTGGACCAGGGTGGCCGCGTTTCCGGCAATACGCCGGAGGAGTTCGCCACCTACATCGCGGCCGAGACCCGGAAATGGGGCGAGGTCATCCGCAAAGCGGGCGTGAAGCTTGAATAGCGCGCAGGCCGAGGAGAACCCCTGGTGCCCATGATCCCGGCTACCCAGGTGCCCGGCGTCTACCACCGGCGCGTCGGCGACATCCTGGTGACGGCGCTGCACGACGGCCACCAGGACGTGTCAATGACTACCGTGCTCGGCATCGACCCGGCCGAGGCCGCGGCCATGCTCGGTGCCGCACGCCGCCCGGTGCCGCGCCGCACGACGGTCAACGCCTTCGTGCTGCGCGACGGGCGGCGCACGGTGCTGGTCGACGCCGGCTGTGGCCCCCGGGGCGCGGCTACGGCCGGCCGACTGGCGGCAAATCTTGCTGCCGCTGGGCTGTCGCCGGACGACGTCGACCTTGTGCTTATGACGCACCTGCACCCCGACCATTTCGGTGGGCTGCTCGACAGCACCGGCGGGGCCGCCTTTCCCCGCGCCGACCTGCTGCTGCACGAGGCCGAGCATGCCCATTGGAACGACGACGCGGCCATGATGCGGCTGGAGGACCCGGCACGGCGGAAAGTCTTCTTTCTCAACGCGCGCGAGGCGCTGGCGGCCTATGCCGGGCGGCTCAGCACCTTCGCGGTGGGCGAGGTGTGTTCGGGCGTGACGGCGGTGTCCCTGCCAGGCCACACCCCCGGACACACCGGCTACCGCGTCGCGTCTGGGGGCCGGTCGCTGTTGATCTGGGGCGACATCGTCCATGTTCAGGAACTGCAGGTGCCGCGGCCCGAGGTAACGATGTTGGTGGACGTGGACCCGCCCGCCGCGATCGCCACGCGTCGCGCCATCCTGGCCGAGGTTGCCGACCGGCGCGAGGGCATTGCCGGCATGCACTTGCATTTCCCTGGCTTGGCACATGTCGTGCGGGAGGGGGACGGCTTTCGGCTGCTACCGGATGCCTGGTCCACTGACCTCGCCGGCGACGCCCCGGCCTGAGGGAGGTCCGCCATGCCCTGGATCGAGACGCCTCACCTCTCCATGCGTTACGAGGCGGCCGGCGACGGCCCGGAGACGCTGCTGCTGCTGCACGAGATGGGCGGCACGATGGAGAGCTGGGACGACGTCCTTCCCTTGCTCTCGCCGTATTATCGGGTGATCCGCTACGACCAGCGCGGTGCCGGGATGACGGAACGGCCCCCCGGCCCTTACGGCATAAGAGAGGCGGGGCAGGACGCCTTGGCGCTGCTGGACGGGCTCGGCGTGCCAGGGCCGGTCGTGCCGGTGGGCACTGCCGTGGGCGGCGCAGTGGCGCTGCATCTGGCTTCAGCTTATCCGAAACGGATTCGGGCTGCCGTCGCGACCTCTCCCGCCACTGGCGTGCCGGAGGGGGCCCGCCAGGCGCTGCTCGACCGAGCCAACGAGGTAGAAGCCAGGGGCCTGCGCAGCTTCGTCGGGCAGGGACTGGATCTGGGCTACCCGCCGCCGCTGCGCGGCGACGTGGCGCGCTTTGCCCGGACACGGGCGCAGCGCCTGGCGGCCGACGCCGTGGGGCAGGCAGCGACGATGCGGATGCTGGCCAAGCTGGACATGCGGGCGGCTCTGGGCCGAATCCGCTGCCCCGTGCTGGTCCTGGCCGGCACTCACGACCTGGGCCGCCCGCCCGCCCGCGTGGCGCCGGTGGCTGCCGCCATCCCAGGCGCAACCTATCGGGTGGTGGAGAGCGGCCATTTCATGGCGATCCAGACGCCAGAGCTGCTGGCCAAGGCCGTTACAGATTTTTTGAGTGCCCTATGACCCGCATAAGTGCTGCAGCATCAGCGTCAATCAAATCACAGGCCGCTGCAGCCTTCGTTTGAGTCTTCTCGAGGGTCTTGCGGCAGTCGACGGGCTCTTTGCCCAAGACTGATCGACGTCACACGCTTGCTTGGTCCGCCGTTTTCGCGGTGGCGAGACTAGAAGGGCCGCCGGCAACCCCCGACGGGTTGGCTGGCACCATGGCCAGCGCAAAGGTTGGAGCAGCTGAAAGCTGCGGCGCGATCAGGCCAAGGGCCGGCTTGTCGCTGGATGCGAGCAAAGCTCCAGCAGCGGATCGAGGCGAGGCTGCGTCTCCAGCGTCTCGACAAAAGCCATGAGGCGGGAAACCGATCAAAGAATTTTGAGCGATAGAGAGGTTCGACTGCCAACATCAACTCAACTCTATATAGAAGCCGCTCATTCCGGCTTCGCGTCGGAGAGCCGCACGGCCCCGTGCCAGCGTGCGGTCTCGGCCGCGATATAGCTCTTGAACTCATCCGGACTCATTGGTCTCGGATCGGCTGCCTGCTCGGTGAGGGCATAACGCATCTCCGGGGTGCCGAGCATCCGCACGACGATGGAGGCGAGGCGTTCCACGATCGCGGCCGGTGTTCCGGCTGGTGCAGCGAGGCCGTTGCCGCCAACGCTTTCGAAGCCAGGCATTCCTGCCTCTGTTGTGGTCGGCACATCCGGGAGAGCGCCGATCCGCTCCGCCGAGGTGACGGCAAGGGCGCGCACCTGCCCCCCGCGCACGAGCGGTACGGCGGAGGGCGAGGTGGCGAAGGTGAGCTGCACCTGTCCGCTCACCACATCCGTCACCGCCTGGGGCGCCCCGCGATAGGGAACGTGCACCATGCGGGTGCCGGTTGCCTTGGCGAAGAGCTCGGCTGTCAGGTGGGGCTGGCTGCCGCTGCCGGGGGAGCTGTAGTTCAGAACGCCCGGGCGTGCCCGCGCGTAGTCGATCAGCTCCCGCAGGGTTGTGACGGGCAGGGCGGGGTTCACCAGCAGCACTTGCGAAACTGTGGCGATCAGACCGATCGGCGCAAAGTCCCGGAGGACGTTGTAGGTGATACGCCCCTCGAACAGGCTGGCGTTGATGAAGTGGATCGTGGAGATCAGCAACAGGGTGTAGCCGTCCGGCGTGGCCTTTGCGACTGCATCAGCCCCGATATTGGCGGCACCGCCCGCCCGATTGTCTACGATGAACGGTTGCCCCGTCTCAGCGGCCAATCGGTCCGCCGCGAGCCGGGCAAGGATGTCGGAGGTGCCGCCGGGCGGGAAAGGGACGATGATCCGTACAGGGCGTGTGGGATAAGCCGTTTGCGCGCGCGCCGCAGGGGCGGCGAGCCCGCCCAGCGCCCCCAGGATGGTACGGCGCTTCGCCTCGTTGTTCATGCTTTCCTCCCTTGTCGGGGTGTCATCAGTCCGGTCGGCTCTCCCGCGCCAGGCCGAGAGCCCTTAATTCAGCGGCCATTGTCGCGTCTTCCTCGCGCAGGAAGGCATGCAGCGCCTCGCCAATCAGGAAGGTGTCGGACCAGTGGCGCCGGGTGAGCTCGTCGCGCCATGTCGCGCTGGCCGTCGCGGTCCGCAGCGCGCTCTCCCAGAAGGAGATCGCCTCCGGCGCGAGGCTGGCGGGGCCGATCACGCCGCGCCAAGGACCCGCGACGAGGTCCAAGCCCGCTTCCCGCCAAGTCGGCACGCCAGCGTAGACGCCGGCCATGCGGCTGGGCGCGGAGACGGCTATGCAACGAACCGTGCCTGCCGCCAGCTCCGGCACCGGGCTGGCAGCGGTTATAACGCCGAGCTCGGCCTGTCCCGCCAGCACATGGGCGATAGCATCGCGCGCGCTGTCGAAGACAGTCAGGGCCAGCGCCGCCACCGCGCCCCCGGCATGGCGGGTCAGCTTCGCGAGGGCGATATGATTGGCGTTGCCGATCGCCGTCGCCAGGGCGACGGGCAGGCCTGCCGTGTTCTCTCCCAGGTGGCGCAGCAGGTCGCCCGCATCCCGGATTCCGGAGTCCGGGCGCACGATGAAGGAGAGGTATTCCGTGTAGAGGTTGCAGAGCGGCGTGAGGGATTCCCATGCCAGCGCGCTGACTCCCATCACCCGGTTGCTGAGGATCGTCGGCGAGTTGATCGCCAGGCGGTGCGCCTCGCCCGGGTGGCGCGCGAGGTCGTCCCAGGCATTGCCGCCGCCCCGCCCGGGGATGTTGACCAGGGTCATCGGTGCCGGGACCAACCCCCCCTCCGCCATGATTGCCAGCAGCGCGCGCGCGGGACGGTCCTGCCCGCCTCCTGCCGGGGTGCCGGCCAAGAGCGCCACCTCCCGCTCCGGCTTCCAATCCGTCATCGGCTCTCTCCCTTAGCCCATGGCCTGGGCGATATTATCGGGGGTGAAGGGCAGCGTGCGGACGCGGACGCCGAGCGCGTCGTGGATGGCGTTGGAGATGGCGGCGACCGTCGGGCCCGTCGCGCACTCGCCGGTGCCGAGCGGCGGCGCCTCGGGACGCGGCAGCAACTGCACGGACACCGCCGGTACCTCGGAGAAGCGCAGGATCGGGTAGGTGTCCCAGCTGTTGCTGGTCACCCCACGGCCATCGAAGGTCACCTCTTCCTTCAGCGCGATGGACACAGCCTGCACCGCACCGCCCTCGATCTGGTGCGCTGCCCCTTCCGGATTCACCACCTCGCCGGCATCCGCCGCGATCCAGAGGCGGCGGACGCGCACCCTCTCCTCCGCCTCCACCTCGGCGACCACGGCACACCAGGCGCCACTGCCCTTATAGCGAGCGAAGGCAAGGCCGCGGCCCACCCCCTCGCCACGCCCGCCCGGCGGGGGGCCGGCCATGGCCACCACGGCCTCGATCACCGCGCGCGCGCGCGGGTCGTCGAGGTGGGCGAGGCGGTAGGCTACCGGATCGCGGCCGGCGGCCAGGGCGAGCTCGTCCATCACGCTCTCGATCGCCAGTACGTTTGCCATCGCACCGAGTGCCCGGAAGGACGAGGTGCGGAGCGGCATCTCCAGCCAGCGGTGCACGCGGACCGAGAGGCCGCCAGTTCGATAGGCTGGCATCGCGTTCCGGTCGGCGCCGCCGCCGCCGGCCGGGGCCGGGTTCAGCGCGACCGGTGCGGGAAAGGGCACCGCCAGGTGGCTTGCAGCCAGGAGCGAGGGGGTTTCGGAGAAGCCGGGGCGGCTGAGATGGCCGTTTCCATAGATGTCGTGCGTCCAAGACAGCAGGGTGCCGTCCTCGGCCACCTCGGCCTCCACGGTCACGAGGTTGGCGGCGCCAAAGGGCGCCCAGCCCAATTCGTCCTCACGGCTCCATTGCACGCGCACGGGCCGGCCGGGCGTAGCGCGGGCCACGAGGGCGGCGTCCAGCGCCACGTCGTCGGCGCCGTTGTGGCCGTAGCAGCCCGCTCCCTCGCGGTGGTGCACTACAATCCGCTCCGCCGGCAGGCGCAGGGCTAGGCCGAGGTCGCGGCGCAGCGCGAAGATGCTCTGCGAGTGAGACCAGACCTCCAGCCCCGCTTCCGACCAGCGCGCGACGGCGCAGCAGGTGCCGATGGAGGCGTGGGCCATGTAGGGCCGGAAGAACGTGGCCCGCAGTGTGCGCGCCGGCGCCGCGCCGGCACCTGGGCGATCAGCGATAGGGGTGGTCTCGACCGGGCCGGCACGGAAGCGATCGGCCAGCTCGGGCGCGGGCGGTAGCGTGTCCCGCTCCGCCCAGCGGGCGCGGGCGGCCACGCGGGTGGCGGCGCCGGCTGCCTCGGCCTCGGTCGCGCAGACCACTGCCAGGAAGCTGCCATCTACCACCAGGCGTGCCCCCGCCGGGGCTTCCGGCAACGCCTCCAGCCGCGCCTCGCGGGAGGGAGGGCGGATGATCCGCGCAAACATCATCCCGGGCAGGCGCATGTCGTGCAGGAAGCGCGGCGCGCCGAAGACTTTGTCTGGCAGGTCCAGCCGCGGCGCCGCCGTACCGGCGACCCGGCGGGCGGCGGCGGGCTTGGGTGCCACGTCATGCGGCGTGTCGCATTCCAGAAGGCCCGAAGCGGCCTCCCTCCAGTAGGAGCCAACGGCGCGGCCATCCGGCCCGATGAAGGTGCCGTCCTCCACTCGCAAGGACTCCAGCGGCACGCCGCTGCGCTGGGCGACGACGCCGAGATGGATGGCGCGCGCCGCCGCACAGGCATGGCGGACCGCTAGGCCACTGTCCTGCACGGAACGGCTGCCTGAGGTGACGCCCTCGTTGGGGCTGTGATCCGTGGCGGCTGCCTCCACCGAGATGCGCGCGAAGTCCACATCCAGCTCGTCCGCCGCGATTTGCGCGAGGGCGGTCAGGATGCCCTGGCCAATTTCCACCTTCCCTGGGGTGACCACCACGCGTCCCTCAGGCAGCAGGCGCAGCCATTGAGAGAGGCGGCGGTTGGCCTCCAGGCTGCCGGGAAGCCTGGGTGGGGCGGACGGGGGGCCGACATCGGCGCTGCGCGGCGGCGCGGCATCCGGTGCGGGACGGGCGCTGCTCATGCCGGGACGCCCCGCATCGAGGCGGCGGCCCGCAGCACGGCGCGGATGATGCGGTTATGCGCGCCGCAACGGCAGAGATTGCCATCCAGCGCCGTGCGCACCGCCGTCTCGTCCGGATCGGGGATCCGCTCCAGAAGGGCGGCGGCGCTGACGAGGATGCCGGAGAGGCAGTAGCCGCATTGTCCAGCTTGCTCCTCCAGGAAGGCCGTCTGCAGCGGATGCGGCGCGGTGGGTGTGCCGAGCCCCTCCACGCTACGGACCCGCCGCCCCGCCACTGCATCCAGCACCAGGGTGCAGGAAGGAACCGGCTGCCCGTCCAGCAGCACCATGCAGGCGCCACAGGCCTCCGCCCCACAGCCCCAGCGCGTGCCGAACAGGCCGAGCCCGTCCCGCAGGGCATGGACCAGGGGTGTCTCCGGTGGCAGGTCCAGCATGACGGGCGCCCCGTTCAGCTCGAAGGCCACGGTCATGCGCCGAAGCCGTAGAGGATCGCGGGATTGTCCACGAGGATGCGGTCGCGCAGCGCCGCGTCCGGCACCCATGCCGCCAGAAGGTCCAGCAGTTCGGCGTCGTTCGGCATCACGCCCTTCAGCATCACGTGGGGCCAGTCGCTGCCCCAGACGATGCGGTCCGGTGCGGCGTCCACTGCGGCACGGGCCAGCGGTGCCGCGTCGGCGTAGGGCGCTCGGTCGGCCGATGAGATGCGGTAAGGGCCGGTCAGCTTCGCCCAGCAGGCGCCGTCCCGCAAAAGGGCCAGGAACTCGCGGTAGGCGGGGTGCGTCAGCGCGTCCGAGGCAGGGGTGTAGCCGATATGGCCGACCACGACCGGGATGGGCAGGCGGCGCGCGATCGCCAGGAAGTCCGGGCTGTCGTGCACGTGCACCAGCAGCTCCGCGTGCCAGCCCAGGAGCCGTACACGCGCGGCCACTGCCTCCAGCGAGGCCAGCGAGCGGAATGGCATCCCGCCCTTGTCCACGAGGTTCACGCGGAAGCCGCGCACGCCGCCCGCGTGCAGGCGCTCCAGCTCCGCCTCCGTTACCGCCTCCGTCACCGAGGCTACGGCGCGCAGGCGGGCCGGGTCCTCCGCAACGGCGTCCAGGATCGCGCGATTGTCGGTGCCGTGCACGCTCGCCTGCACCAGCACGGCGCGGCCGATCCCGAGCGCCGCGTGCAGCCTCTGCATTTCGGCCGGAGGCGAGTCCGGCGGCGTGTAGCCGCGCGTGGGCTGGTAGGGGTAGCGATCCGCGGGGCCGAAGACGTGCAGGTGGCAGTCGCAGGCGAGCGGCGGCACGGCGAAGGACGGCGCGCGCGGCGCACGGTCCGGTGCGGCGCAGAGGGGGGCCTCGCTCATCCGCCACCATCGAGCTGCGCGCCGGAGATGCGGACGAGGTCGCGCCAGAGGGGAATTTCCTCCGCCACGAAGGACCGCAGCACCTCCGGCGTGCTGGGGTCGGGCTCCGCTCCGATCGAGGCCAGGCGCTCCCGCGCGGCGGCGCCGTTGAGGCCGCGAACCATCGCCTCGTTCAATCGGCGCACCGTCGCGGGCGGCGTCGCGGCGGGTGCGACGAGGCCGAAATACTGGGTCGCGCGGTAGCCCGGCAGTCCCGCCTCGGCCATGGTCGGCACGTGGGGCAGCGCGCTAGCGCGGTTGCTGTCGGCCACGGCTAGGGCCACCAGCGTGCCGCGGCCGATATGCTCCAGCAGGGTAGAGGCCGGCTCGAACATCATGTCCAGCCCCTGGCCCCCGATGAGGTTCGTCACCGCCGGCGCACTGCCGCGGAAGGGAATGTGGGTGATCTCGGTGCCGGCCCGCTGGTTGAACAGCACGCCCGCGAGGTGCATGGCGGTCGCCGTGCCGGCGGAGCCGAAGTTGAGCTTGCCCGGCCGCTGCTTCGCCAGCGCAATCAGCTCCGCCACGCTGCGCACGCCCAGCTCCCGACGTACCGCGAGCACGATCGGCACATTGGCGACCTTACCGATGAAGGCGAAGTCCCGCAGCGGGTCGTAGCTCAGCTTCGGGTAGAGGCTTGGATTGATGGCGAGCACGCTGGTATTGGCCATCAGCAGGGTCTGCCCGTCCGGCTCCGCGCGCACGAGCCGGTCCGCGGCCTCCAGCCCGCTCCCGCCACCGCGGTTCTCCACGACGACGATGCCGCCCAGCTCCGCGCGCAGCGCCTCGGCAAGCACGCGGGCCACGCCGTCCGCGGTGCCGCCCGGTGGCGCGCCGACCACGACGACGAGAGGGCGCCGGGCGTCCTGTGCAAGCGCCGGCCCGGGGAGAAGGGGGACGGCCAGTGCGGCGATGGATGCGGCGAGGGCCGCGCGACGTTGTAGCATCCTCCTACTCCCTAGCCTGCTGCCTCGCGCAGCGTGTCCGTGATCCAGTCGGCCGCGTGATCGATGCCGATCTGCCGGTCATCGACATGCGCGTGCTGCGCCCCGCCTTCCTCGGCCGTGAAGATTCGGAGCGCCTTCCTCGGCGTGGCCAGCGCGTCGAAGAGGCGGGTTGCATTCGCCACCGGGATCACCCGGTCCTCCGCACCATGCGTGACGAGGAAGGGACAGCTCACCCGCGCCGCGGCACCGGCGACGTCGAAGCGCTCGGCGATGGCGATGGCCGCGTCGTCGTCCGGGGCGCCGACGACCCAGCGGAACTGGAAGTTGGACTGGGCCGTGCTGTGGCCGGCGGCGCGCGCCTTGTCGCGCTGGGCTCGCTGGAAGCCGGCCAGGTCCCAGTGCGGCGCGGTGAGCGCGACGCCGGCGGCGTAGCGCGGCTCATGGGCGGCGACGCGGACGGCGTAGTAGCCTCCGAAGGAGTAGCCCATCACCACAATGCGGCGCGGGTCTACGTCCGCACGCCCGGCGACGTAATCAAAGGCCGCCGCGCCGGCGGTCTCGTAGTCGTGCCGCGCGCTCATGCCGCGCAGGCGCAGCGTCTCGCCCTGGCCGGGGCCATCGATCGCCAGCGTGTGCATCCCGCGCCGGGCGAATTCGAGCCCGGCGAAGAGCACGCTCATCTCCTTCGCGTTGTCCATGCCGTCGAAGACGACGACCACGGGCGCGCGGCCGGTGACGCCCGGCGCCTGCATGAACAAGGCGGGCAGGGTGGTGCCCTCATAGGGGACCTCGACGGCCTCGATCTCCGGATGCCGGGCGCGGAGCCCGGCATGCAGGGCGCGGTAGGCGCGCTCCCCCATCGCGCGCTTCTCGGGGCCGGGAGGGACGAAGCGCTCACCGGTAAAGCGGAGCATGCCGGCCCGCAAAAGGAGGTGTCCGGCCGTTTCCGGGGAGAGGGCGGTCGCGGCACGAGCCTCCAGCGCGTCGGCTTCGGCGCTCCATTCCTCGGCCCAGGCTGCCGGTTCGCCCTGTCGGGCCCGCAGCCGGGTGCCGATCCGGTCCAGGTCCCGCATGGCGACCGCTCCGTAGGGCGCCATGCCCTTGCAAACGAGCATGGCGTTCGACCAGAGCAGATTGCCTGGGAAATGGTCCGTCCAGCCAGGGACGGCGTCGAGTGGCATAACGTTTCCTCGTTTCCCGGCAGCGCTTCGGCTGTCCGTAATTGGGTTACCCAGTTGGAGCTTGAGCCCGGACCCGGAACTGGGTCAAGAGAATCGGTCATGTCTGACGAAGCCCTCATCCCTGTCCCAGGGCTGCGCCTGTCCGAGCAGGTGATCGAGCGCATCGCCCACCTCGTCGAGGCTGGCGAGGTGAGCCGGAACGGCCGTTTCCCCAGCGAGCGGATGCTGGAGGCGCGTTGGCGGGTGAGCCGCCTCGTGATCCGCGAAGGGTTCCGTGCACTGGAAATGCAGGGGGTGGTGGAGAGCCGCCCGGGCGGCGGCCGCTTCCTGCGCATGGACCGCGTGCCCGACCTCGCCCGGCTTCGGCGGGCGCGGCTGGAGACAGGCCGTGTGCCGCTGCTGCGGCTTTGGGAGGCGCGCGAGGGCGTGGAGTCCCAGACCGCCGCGCTGGCGGCGCTGCGTGCAACCCCGGCGCAGCAAGAGGCCATCGCTCGGCCGTTGCGGCTGACGGTTGCCCTGTCGCCGGAAGCGCTGCGCCACACCGACGTCAACGCCGAATTCCATCTCGCGATCGCCCGCGCCTGCGGCAACCCGGTCCTGGAGGAGCTCGTGGCCGACCTCGTCTCCCGGTCCCAGGCCGAGGGGTTCCGCCACCTCGTGGAGGCGGAGGACTGGTCCGCGTTGCAGTCCGGCCACCGGCCGATCCTTGATGCTATCGTGGCGCATGACCCCGAGGCGGCGCGCCGCAGCATGGCGCAGCATTTCGCGGCGCTGCGGCACAGCCTGGATCGGGGTGACGCCTCGGGCTGACGGCGGGGTCATTCCGGCATCGCCCGGCCGCTCGGGCAAGCCGGCAGGCGCAGCGGGGCGTGCTCCGAGAGACACCAGGCCCGATCCGCCGAGTGAGGGTGCCTCACGGCCTCAGCGGCCGTCTCCGGACAGCTGAAGCTGGCCGACGCAGTCTCCGGAATCCCGGAGCGCGTCCTCACACCACGCGCAGGTCGCGGCGCATTTCCATGCTGTAGACGTATCGGCCCTCCGGATGCGTCGTGACCGTGATCTCGAAGAGCCCGCTTCGGACGCCGTAGTAGCGCCGGACCATCACCAGTGTCGGCGAGCCCGGCGGGTCGCCCAGCCAGGGCGCCAGTTCTGGCGGCAGGCCACGGGTGAGGATGTCGAGCTGCGCGTACTCGATCGCCTCCCCGAACTGCTTCGCGACCTGCTCGTGGACCGGTATGCGCCCGTGATCCCGCCGCTTGGCGACGGCCGCGTATTTCGGGAGGATGTAGATGTCGGCCCACCCCAGCGGCTTGCTGAAGGCATCCGCCCGGCGTACCGAGCCGATCCGGAACCAGCGTCGCCCCTCCTCGCATTTCAGGAGCGCCGCGAGCTCCCGGTCCGCCACGACCTCCCCGGTTTGCACGGTCTCCCGATAGGTTTCCGGCGGGTAGCGCATCCACTCCGCGAGAGACCCGACGCTATGGGTGAAGAGCGCGGGAGGCCCAGGGGCGAGCACGACGGAGCCGACCCGGGCCCGCCGGACGATCACGCCCTGCTGTGTGAGGATCCGAAGTGCCTCACGCACCGTATGCCGTCCGACGCCGAACCGCACGCCAAGCTCCGTCTCGATCGGCAGCCGGCTGCCGACGGGATGCAGTCCAAGGCGGATCTCGGACAGCAGCGCGTTGGCGATCTCCTGGTAGCGCGGCAGGGGGCGGGGCGTCTCGTCAGGGAGCATCACAGAGGCAGGGGGCATCCTTCTCGATGGAGCTTATCACAGCCTCGAAGGCCGAAACCGTCGCCAGCATGTCCGAGGTCGGAATCGGGTAGGGTGTGCCGTCGGCCAAGGTGGCCGCGAAGGCGTCCAGCTCCGCTCTGAGCGAGTCCGCGGGCTCCAGCGGCACCACTTCGGGCGCAACCCCGCTGCGGTGCAGGAGCAGACGGGTCTCGCCCAGCACCTCGGCGGAGCCCCTGCTGCCGAAGACATGGACCCGCCAGTAGAACGGCGTGTCGCGCACCGTCGCCAGCATGCCGCTCGTGCCATTGGCGAACTCGACGAGCACCGAGACCGTGTCCAGCGGCGACGGAGGCTGCTTGTGGGAGAGCAATCGGGCCTGCACGCGTCGCGCCGGTCCCATGAGGCTGACGAAGGCATCCAGCACATGCAGGCCGGCGCCCGTCATGCCGCCGCCGGGGGATTCGGTGGGCGAGAGGCGCCAGCCCCCCTTCACCGCGCCCGCGTTCTCGTTGCTGTTGTGCCCCTCGACATGCAGCAGCTTGCCCAGCGCGCCCTCCGCCACCAGGCGGCGCAGGGCGCGCATGGACGGCCAGAAGCGCCTGTTGTGGCCGACCGCCAGGGGCACGCCGGCCGCGCGACAGGCCTCGACCATGCTCCGGGCTTCGCCCAGACGGAGCGCGAGCGGCTTCTCGCAGAAGACCGGCTTTCGGGCGGCGGCACAGGCCAACACTTGCTGTGGATGCAGGGAGTGCGGCGTGGCCAGCACCACCGCGCCGATGGCGGAGTCGGCCAGCACCTCGTCCAGATGCCCAACCAGCGCCAGCCCGTGCCGCGCGGCGAAGTTCCGCGCCCCGTCCAGCGCTGGTTCGACGGCATGGGTGAAGCGCAGCCCTCCGCTTCCGGCTTCGACGAAGCTTCTTCCCCAGCGCCCCAGACCCACGATGGCGGCGTCGATCATGATCGTCCCTGTCACTTCCGGCCGAGCGCGCGAATCGCCTCGATCACCGCCGCGCTGTCGCGACTTCCGTCCTCGGCGACCGCCTCGCGCAGCAGGGCCGCCTGAGCCGAGGCGAGGGGCAGCGGCTGCCCCGCCTCCGCTCCCGCGGCCAGGATCAGCTCCGCATCCTTCAGCGTTTGCACGATGCGTGATTCAGGGGCGAAATCCCCGCGAACCATCTTCGGCCCCTTGCCGTCCATCACCGCCGAACGGGCCGCCGAGTGCCGGGCCACCTCCAGGAACAGCGCGGGATCGAGCCCCTGCCGTTCTGCCAGCACCATGCCCTCGGCCAGCGCCGCGCGGTTCACCTGCAGGACGAGGTTCACGGCCAGCTTCATCCGCGCCGCATCACCGACGCCACCAACCCGGAGATGACGCGGACAGAGCACCCGCAGCAGGGGAGCGATGCCCCTGGCAACCGCATCCTCCGCCCCCAGCATCCCAGTCGCGTCTCCAGCACGGATCTCGCGGCTGTTGCCGGAGAGTGGGAACTCGACGAAGCCGAGGCCCAGTGCCGCGGCTTGCTGCGCAAGGCCCGTCGCTTGGCCAGGATCGCAGGTGGTCACGCAGAGAATGGTCGAGACCTGTGCAGGCTTGGGAAGCGCCGCGATCAGCGCGGCCGCCTGATCGGCGTCGTACACGGCCACGATCAGCGCTTCGCAATCCTGCCCGAGTGCGGCAGGGCCGTCCGCCGTCGCCCCGCCTATCGCACGGAGCGCCGCCCGGCGCGCGGGATCGGGGTCCCAGCCCAGCACGGCATGGCCGGCGGCCAGCAGCCGTGCTGCCAGCGCAGCGCCGACGAGCCCGAGGCCCGCAAGCCCGACCGGCGCCGCCTCGCTCACGAACCGTCCCTCACAGGCGATAGGTCTGCTGCGCCACGTCGTGCAGCACCGCCCGCCGCTCCGACGAGGAGAGCCCGCTCAGACATTCCAGCATCACGTCGAGGATCTGGTCGTAGCTTGTCCAGATCATCTCGATCGGCCAGTTGCTGCCGAACAGGCAGCGATGCGGACCGAAGATCGCCAGGGTCTCCTCCACCACCGGCTTCCACAGTTCGACGGAGCAGGCCCGCTCAAATGTGCCCAGGCCCGACAGCTTGCTCACGACATTCGGGCAGGCCGCGAGGGCTTGCATCCCCGCCCGCCATTCCGCCCAGCCTGACGGGCTCCGGTCCACCAACATGCCGGCGTGCTGCAAGATAAAGCGCGTGTTCGGAAAGTCGCGCAGCAGCCGCTCCGCATCCCGCATCTGCCCCGGGAAGACCTGCAGGTCGAAAGTCAGCCCTCGATGTGCTACTTCGGCCAGGCCACGGCGCCAGGCGGTCTCGTGCATCACGTCAGGCCGCGGCGCGAAGCGGTAGAGCGGGGTCTCGTGCCAGTGCAGCTGCTGGCGGATGCCGACGATCGGCCCCGCTTCCAGCTCCCGGTCCAGCACCGCGCCGACATCGGGCGAGGAGAGGTTGGCGAAGCCGACCACCGCCATGGGAAACCGCTCCTCCGCGGCCTGGGCCTTCACCCATGCCACCTCGGTCACCTCCTCCCCCGGCGCGACGTTGAGCTGGATATAGACAGATTGGACCACGCCCCGGCGGCGCACCGTTTCCACGAACTCCCGAGCGAGCACGTCGCGGCGCAGCGCCGCGTATTCCCCGAAGATCCGCGGCGCGGGCGGGCCGGAGAGCCAGGGGATCCGCGCCAGCTCCCAGATGTGGTGATGCGCGTCGATGATGGGCCCGTCCATGGTGCCTGCTTCCCCCGGGGTTATTCCGGCTCAATCCCAGCCGCCTTTGCGTTCGCCGTCCATCGCTGCACCTCGGCGCGGATGAACGGGTCGAACTCGGCGGGCGGCAGGAAGGCCGGGTTGAGGCCGATGCCGAGCAGCCGGGACCGCGTCTCCGGCATGGCGAGCCAGGCCTGGGTTGCCCCCGCCAGGCGCGTGACGACGGAGCCGGGCGTCCCGGCCGGCGCCACCAGCCCGTACCAGATCGTCACGTCGAATCCCGGCATCGCCTCGGCCAGGGGCGGCAGGTCCGGCATCAGCTCCGTTCGCGTGGCCGCCGTCACACCGATCCCGCGCAGCAGCCCGCCCTGGATCTGCGCCAGGGCGATCGCGTAGTCGGCGAAGGACAGGGAAAGGTTGCCCGAAATCACATCCCCCGCCGCCTGCGGCACGCCGCGGTAGGAGACGGCCACCGTTCTGACATCGCCGAAGCGGCGGAGCTGCGCGATCGACATCTGCGCCGCGCCAGAGCCGTAGCCCGCCGTCAGCTCGCCATTACGGCTGCGGCCATAGGCGATGAACTCCTGCACGGTGCGCGCCGGGAAATCCGGCTTGACCAGCAGCACCATGGCCGTGGTGATCACGCGCCCGACCGGCGCGAAATCCGCCACGGGATCGTAGGAGAGGCGCCGGACCATCGCGACGTTGGCGGCGTGGGTGGTGTTCGTCGCCATCAGCAGCGTGTAGCCGTCCGGCGCGCTCCGGGCGACCTCCTGCGCGCCGATGCTGCCGAGCGCGCCCGTGCGGTTCTCGACCACCACGGGCTGGCCCATGGTGTCGCGCAGGTGCTGCGCAATCATGCGCGCCACCTGGTCCGGTCCGGCGCCGGCCGGGAAGGGGACCACGAGCCGGATCGCGCGGGTGGGATAATCCTGCGCGGCTGCCGTGCAGGCGAAGAGGATGAGCAGCGCGGCTGCGGCCATGCAGCTCGGCAGCCTGCGGCGCAGGCCCGACAGGATCGACATGACGTTCTCTCCCATGCTCCCGCCGCGCTTCCTTCGCGGTGGGTGTGCCTTTCCGGCTTTCACCTAATTATCCGGACAAATGTTGATTGCGCAAGCATTGCTTTGTGGCATCCTTGTCCAGGAAACGTTCAGCGGCAGCATGGGCGTGTCCGCATTCATGCGGATGAACATCAGGCAGTGGGAGCGCGATGATGGTCGACGTCAGTGAGCTGAACGAGCGCGGCCTCAGGCTTCGCAAGGCCATGTTCGGGGAGGAGGCGGTGGAGCAGCGCATGCGGGCCGTCGGAGAGTTCGGCGCGCCCCTGCAGACCGTAATCAACGCCTACATCTACGGTGATGTCTGGAGCCGTGGCGGCCTCAGCCACGATGTCAGGAGCCTCGTCATGCTCGGCATCACCGCGGCCAGCAATCGCGCCACGGAGTTCCGCGTGCATGTGAAGGGCGCCATCGCCAATGGCTGCACCCGCGAGCAGATCCAGGACGTGCTGTTGCTGGTCGCCATGTATTGCGGCGTGCCGGCCTCCATCGAGGCGCATCGGATCGCGCTGGAGGAGCTTGGCGAAGCCGAGCCCGACGCGCGCTGAACCGGCGGCACGGCGCAAAGCGGGCGGAGAGAACCCGTGAGTGATGCGACCACCCTCGTACGTCTCGGCACGGCGACGCCCGGCGGCGGCTTCCCGCTTTATGGGGGAGTCCTGGCCGAGGTGGTGAACGCCACTGACCCCACGCTGCAAGTCGAGCCGCGGCATACCAAGGGCAGCACGGAGAACGTGCCGCTGCTGGAGGCGGGCGAAATAGACCTTGGCCTCGTGCAGGGCGAGGTGGCGCATGAAAGCCTGGCCGGCATCGGGCGGCCGCCCGCGCGGCTTCTCATCCTGGCCGCCATGTATTCCACGCCGGGCATGTTCGTGGCGCGTCGCGATTCGCCATACCGGAGCATCGCGGATCTCAAGGGGCAACGGATCGCCTTCGGGGCGCGCGGCTCCGGGCTCGTCATCCTCTCCCGCTATATTCTCGACGGTCTCGGCCTCGCCCAGGATGCGGATTTTGAGGCGGTCTATCTCGATCGTGCCGGTGATGGCCCAGCCATGGTGATGGAGGGCCGCGTCGCCGCGCTCTGGGGTGGTGGCGCCGGCTGGCCAGGCTTCACCGCGGTCGCGAACGGCCCCGCCGGCGCCCGCTTCATCGCGCCGGATGCGGCGGAGCGCGCGCGCATCCTGAAACGCCACGCCTTCCTCAAGCCCTTGACCGCGACTGCCGGCAGCTATCCCGGCCAGGATGCGCCGATCGAGTCTGTAGGCTCCTGGAGCTTCGTGATGACGCGGCCCGATCTGGAGGAGGATACGGCCTATCGGCTCGCACGGGCGCTCCACCGGGGCGAGGATCGCCTCGCCGTGGCGCTGGACCAGGCCCGGGAGACGCGCGCGGAGAATACGCTTCGCGCGGCGCCGGATCCGGCGCTGATCCATCCCGGTGTCTGGCGCTATCTTCGGGAGATCGGGCTGGGCTGAAGCCCGGGGGAGGGCATTTCCTGGCGCCTCAGTCCAGCGCTATCCCTACGGCGCGGGCAAGCGCCCCGAAGCGCTCGGAATCGGCGCGCACCCTGGCCGCGGCGGCGTCCGAGGTGCCGCCGCCCGGGATGAAGCCGGCGTCGCGCACCTGCGCGCGCATCGTTGGGTCGGACAGGGCGGCATTCAGCGCATCCGCCCAGCGCGCCACGACGGGAGCAGGTAGCCCGGCGGGGCCGAAAGCGAGATACCAGGTCACCACCTCAAAGCCCGGTACTGCCGCCTCTGCTACCGTCGGCACCTCTGGCAGCCAGTCCACCCGCTCCGGCGTGGTCACGGCGAGCGCGCGCAGCGTTCCGGCACGGATGTTGGAGAGGACCGAGGGCAGCGTGTCGAAATTAACGTCCACCTGTCCTGCGATAAGGTCGCTCAGCGCTTGCCCACTGCCGCGATAGGGCACATGCGTCATCTGCGTACCCGTGGCGCGGGCGAAGAGCTCGGCCGCGAAGTGCTGCTGGGTGCCCACGCCTGCCGTGGCGTAATTCACCCCGCCTGGCCGCGCCTTGCACATCTCAATGAAGTCACGCAGGTCCTTCGCGCGCGAGTTTGCCGGAACCGCCACGGCCAGCGGCACCGTGCCCACATGCAGGATAGCCGTCTGGTCCTTCATCGGGTCGAAGGGGGAGGGCCGCATCAGCGGCGGGACGATGGCGTTGCTGCTGTTGCTGCCGATGCCGAGCGTGTAGCCGTCCGGCCTGGCGCGCAGAACCGCCGATGCCGCGATGGTCCCGCTGCTGCCTGGCCGGTTCTCCACCACCACCGGCTGCCCGAAGGCCTCGTTCAAACGGGAGGAAAGCAAGCGGGCGATGATATCGGTCCCGCCTCCTGGCGCGAAGCCGACGAGCAGAGTCACGGGCCGTGTTGGATAGGTGCCCTGGGCCGAGGCGCCCTTCACGAAAGGCAGCAACGCAGCGGCACCCAGGGTGCGCCGGGACATCCCAAGAACCATGCTTGCACGTCCTTCCCGCGCAGTGCGCGCGACCAGAGCGGCAAGCACTGCTGTTATGCGTCGAGATATACCTTAACGTATACGTTGCTGGTCGGCAAGCACTCTTCAGCCCCTGTAGGCAGCCTGCGGTGCTTCAGAGCCGCGTCAGCCCGAACTGTTCGATCAGCGCGACCATCGTTACCGCGGCCTTCTCGCGATGCGCCTGGTACAGCGCCGCCGATCCCGCTGCGTCGCCCGCCAGGATTGCGTTGACCACCGCCCGGTGCTCGCGGGTGGAGTCCACCGGCTTGGGCCGCAGGCGCAGGGTGAACATCCTTGCCCGGTGCGACTGGTCCCAAACCGCCATGACGATTGCGGCCAGCCGCTTGTTGCCGGAGAGCTCCACGAGCGAGAGGTGGAACCGCTCGTCGGCCCGCGCCCAGGCAATCAGGTCGTCCCGCTCCAGCGCCGTCTCCATGGCGTCGCAGGCCTCGATCAGCGGGACGATTTCCTCCCGCGTTGGCCTGCGCTGGGCGAGGAAGCGTGTCGCCGTCACCTCCAGGCTGATCATGATCTCGTAAATTTCGCGCATGTCACGCGGCAGCAAGGGCAGCACGCGCATCCCGTGGCGCGGCACGACGGTGACCAGCCCCTCCTGCTCGAGGCGTACCAGAGCCTCGCGGATTGGCGTGCGCGAGAGACCGAGATCATCCGCCAAGACCTGCTCGAGCACTGAATCGCCTGGCACGTAGTCGTTGTCGAGGATGCGTTGCTTGATCCGCGCATAGGCAGTCTGGGCAGAACGCTCTCCACCCCGTGCGACCGTCGCTTCCGGGCGTGACTTCGAAACCGTGGGCAAGAAGAGGACCTCGGAGATGCGCTGAAGAACGCGGGAACGTACACGTCGTGCCTCGGGCAGAATAGCCGCGAGCTCCAGTGGATAGCCCTGATACCACCCAGTTGCAGGCGTAATCGAATGGACTTGTCACCTATTAACGTATACGATAGGTAATACGAGGCGGCTTCAGATCCCCTGGTCGGTCTGCCGAGCAGCCAACCCATTGGGAGATTTCCATGGCTGCGGATGAGGGTGCGCGAGCTACCAAGCCGTGGTGCGAGGTCGCATGACCCTCCCCCTCTCCGGCATCCGGGTTCTGGACGTCAGCCAGGTCATGGCCGGCCCTTTCTGCTGCATGATGCTGGGCGACATGGGCGCCGACGTGATCAAGGTCGAGCCGCCCGGCGCGGGAGACCAGACCCGCAAGGCCATGGGCTTTCGCCTCAAGAGCGATGACAGCCCCGGCTTCCTGGCGCTGAACCGCAACAAGCGCAGCATCGAGATCGACCTGAAGAGCGAGGCCGGGCTCGCTGTCTTCCACTCCCTGGTCAGGACCGCGGACATCCTGATCGAGAACAACCGCCCTGGCGTCACCGCGCGGCTGGGGATCGACTACCCGACGCTGCGGGAGATCAACCCCGCCCTCATCTATGGGAGCATCTCCGGCTTCGGGCAGACCGGGCCGTGGTCGCAGCGGCCGGGCTTCGACCTCATCGCGCAGGCCATGTCGGGGGTCATCAGTGCCACCGGCCTGCCCGGCGCGGACCCCGTGAAATGCGGCGTCTCCATCGCCGATCTCGGCTCCGGCCTCTTCACCCTCTACGGCGTGCTCAGCGCTTATATCGAGCGCCAGCGCACCGGCCTCGGGCAACATGTGGACGCCTCGCTCTTCGAGACGGCGCTCGCCCTCTCGATCTGGGAGGTAACGGAGTTCTGGGGCACGGGGCGCGTGCCGCAGCCTCTCGGTACCGCCAACCGGATGAGCGCGCCCTATCAGGCCGTCCGCGCCGCCGATGGCCATTTCGTCCTGGGTGCCGCGAACCAGAAGCTCTGGACCGCCCTGTGCGGCGTCATCGGCCGCCCCGAGCTGATCGAGGATCCGCGCTTCGCCGACAATCCCGGCCGCCTGCGGCACCGGCTCGAGCTTATCGAGACGCTGGAGAAAACCTTCGCCGCCCGCCCGGCGGCGGAGTGGATCGAGATGCTGTTGGCGGCAGGCATTCCCGCCGGCCCGGTGAACGACTTCGCCCAGGCCCTGGCGGCCGACCACACGCGTGCCCGGAACATGGTGATGGAGATCGACCATCCCGCCGAAGGCCGCATCAACGCGCTCGGCTTCCCCGTGAAGCTCAGCCGCACGCCGCAGGCGGTGCGCCACCCGCCGCCCCTGCTCGGCGAGCATACGCAGGAGATCCTCCGGGAGCTCGGGCTTCCGCCCGACGCCCTGGAGGCACGCCGGGACGAGCGCCTCCCGGCCTCCTGAGCCCCTTCCCCCAATCACCGGAGACACGATTACAGATGGTTCCCTTCGAGAAGCAGGTCGTCACTGTCGTCCGCCAGGGCAATATCGGCACCGACGTCAGCTACGAGCCGCCGCTGCGCATCGGCTTTGGCATCAGCGACAAGACGGTGGATTCGCCCAACGCCACCATGGGCCGCACGATCCTCGTGCCCGGCGCCGGGCCGAACCCCACGCACTACCACGCGAAGAACGACGTGGTCTGGTACATCCTCTACGGCAAGGTGAAGCTCTGGTACGCCCGCAGCGACGCGAGCGAGCGCAAGGAGGTGATCCTGGAGGGTGGCGACTTCGCCTACGTCCCCTCCGGCGCTATCCATGTCATCGCCAACGCCTCCGAGACGGAGGAGGCCTCGCTCATCTTCTGCTACATCGGCGTGCCGAACACCGATGCGGCCGAGACGGTGTGGCTGACCGAGGACGGCACCCAGCCGCTCGAGAAGAAGCCCGAGCTGGTCTGACCGGCAACCCGCCATGTCCCGCGCCGCCGTCATCGACGCGCACCAGCACTTCTGGCGCCATGGGGCGCGGGCCCATGCCTGGCCCGCCCCGGCGATGGCGGCGCTGGCACGCGACTTCACCCCCGACGATCTTCGCCGGGAGATGCGGGCTGCGGGGGTAGACCGCACGATTCTCATGCAGTCGCTTAACGACGCCGAGGAGACTGCCGAGTTCCTGGCACTTGCCGCCAGGACCGAGTGGATCCTTGGCGTGGTTGGTTGGGTGCCGCTGACTTGCCCGGACCGCCTCGCACTCTTGCTCGAAAGGATGCCGCATCGGGAGCACCTTATCGGCATCCGTCACCTCATCAATTTCGAGCCGGACCCGCACTGGCTGCTGCGCCCGGAGGTGCAGGAATCGGTGGACGTGATCGCGGCGCATGGCCTCGTTTTCGACGCCGTGCCGAACGACCCCATTCGCTTGGAAGCGGTGCTCGACACGGCCGCGCGGCGGCCGCACATGCCGGTCGTCATCGACCATCTTGCCCGTCCGCCCGTTGATTCCGGCGGATGGGAGCCCTGGGCGACTCTCATCGCACGCGCCGCGGCCCTTCCGAACCTGCGCGTGAAGCTCTCGATCGGGCTGGACGTCGCACTCGGCTGGCGCTGGTCCACGGAGGCGCTGCGCCCCTATGTGGACCATGTGCTGTCCCTCTTCGGGCCGGGCCGCGTCATGGCCGCGAGCAACTGGCCCGTCGGTCTCCTGGCCGGCTCCTATGCCGAGCTCTGGGCCGGCACGCGCGGTCTGCTCGCCGGCCTCGGAGCCGACGAGCGCGCGCTCGTCCTCGGCGGCGCTGCCGCCCGCGCCTTCCAGATTCCGCAGAGCGCTCCGGTCGAGGCGATCCAATGAGGCTCTTCGACCTCACCGGCCGCGTCGCGGTGGTGACGGGCGGAGGCCGTGGCCTCGGCCAGGCGATCGCCTTCGGACTGGCCGAGGCCGGCGCAACGGTCATCATCGCTGGCCGGACCCGTGCCGAACTGGAGAGCGCCACCGCCGAAATTGCCGGCCGCGGCGGGTGGGCCGTGGCGGCCGAGCTGGATCTACTGGACCCTGACGGCCCCCTGCGATTGATCGAGTACGCCGTCCACGCCGCCGGCCAGGTGGACATTCTCGTCCATGCCGCGGGCATCCAGGTGCGAAAGCCTGCCACGGAGGTCACTGCCGAGGAGTGGGACCGGGTCCACGACATCCATCTCCGCTCGGCCTTCCTGCTCGCGCAGGCCACCGCGCGGCACCTCCTCGGACGCGCCGCGCCGGGCAAGGTGGTGCTTGTCGGATCGCTCAACTCGCATATCGGCATCCGCCAGGTGGCGCCTTATGCAGCGGCCAAGAGCGGCCTCGCTGGCCTCGCCCGCGTGCTCGCCCATGAATGGGCGGAGAGCGGCATCTGCGTGAATACCATCATCCCCGGCTACTACCGAACGGCACTTACCGAGGATCTACTTGCCGACCGTGCGAAGCATGACTGGGTAATGTCCCGCATCCCCATGCGCCGCCTCGGTGATCCGTCCGACCTCGCGGGTGCCGCGATCTACTTCGCCTCATCCGCCTCGGATTATGTCACGGGCGCGGAGATCAGGGTCGACGGAGGCTGGCTCGCCGCCTGATCCACCCACCAGCACATCCAAGGAACGCACAAGAATGTTTCGCCACATGGCTATCCTGAAGTTCAAGCCGGACGCCGATCCCGACGCGATCCGCCGGTACTTCGAGAACTTCCCCAAGCTGGCCACGAGCTTGCCCGTGATCCGCAAATGGTACATCGGCCGCAACGAGGGTGCGGGCGGCGAGAGCCATGTCGGCCGCCACAACTTCCGCCCCAACTATAATGTTGGACTCGTGCTCGAGTTCGACGACGCGCAGGGATACCGCGACTACGCTGAGTCGCCCGAGCATCAGAAGTTCTTCGAGGAATTCTGCACTCCCATCCTCTCGGAGCGCGTGGTGGTGCAGTTCAATCCGCGCGCCGATTGGGCCGGCGGCACGCACGGCGCGTGATGAAGGCGCTCATCACCGATACCGAGGTCCGCGAGCCGCATCTCGAGCGGCATCTGCTCGAGGAGGCCGGCTTCGAGGTTTCCGTCGCGCAGTGCCGGTCACCGGAGGAGGTGATCGCGGCGGGGCACGACGCGAGCGCACTGCTCGTCCAGTACGCGCCCTTGACCGCCGAGGTCTTCGCCGCGCTGCCGCAGCTGCGTGTGGTCAGCCGCTACGGCATAGGGGTGGATACCATCGACCTCGCGGCCGCGGACCGGCACGGGGTCTGGGTCTCGAACGTGCCGAATTACGGCCATGACGAGGTGCCCACTCATACGCTTGCCTTGCTCTTCTCGATCCTGCGCCACGTTCCTTTCCATGATCGGAAGGTGCGGGGCGGCGTCTGGGACTTCCAGGCGACCGGAGAGATCGCTCGCATCGCGGACCTTACCCTCGGCATCGTCGGCCTTGGCCGGCTCGGCCGCTTCGTGATGGAGCGGGCCCGTCCGTTCTTCCGCGCGGTGGTCGCCTATGACCCGTTCCTGCCGGAGGAGCGCTGGCCGGAGGACGTGGTGCGCCTGGGCCTGCAGGAACTCTTCGCGGCGAGCGATGCCATCACCCTGCACGTCCCGCTGACGCCGGAGAATCAGAACCTTGTCGGCGACGCCTTGCTCGCCCGGATCCCACCTCGCGGCGCCTATCTCGTCAACACCGCCCGCGGCGGTCTCGTCGACCTCGACGCCGCCCTTCGCGCGCTGGAGGACGGGCGACTGCGCGGCCTGGGCCTCGACGTGATGCCGGGGGAGCCGCCACGCTTGGACCATCCGGTCCTGCACCATCCGCGCACCGTCGTGACGCCGCACGTCGCCTGGTACTCGACCGCTTCGGTCGTCGATCTACGCCGGAAATATGCCGAGAATGTTGCCAGCTGGGCGCGCAGCGGCACCGCCCCCAATGCCGTCGTGCGTGGGTGTTGACGGCCCGAACCGCAGGATACGCCATGCCCCATCTCACCCTTGACCCCGCCCGCGTGCTTCCCACCGACCGAGACGCCGCCATCCTCGTGGGCCGCATCTGGCGCCCTGAGCTGGGCGGTCCGTCCGTCGTCACCCTGCGCGGGCACGACCTGATCGACGTCACATCGTCCTATCCAACAGTCAGCGAGCTCTGCGAGAACAGCGACCCAGCTGGCGCCCTCTCAGCCGCACGGGGCGAGCAGATCGGCGCGATCGACGACATCCTGGCCAACACGCCACCGGATACCCGCGACGCGGGCCGCCCCTGGCTGCTGGCGCCGGTGGACCTGCAGCCGATCAAGGCCGCGGGCGTGACCTTCGCGGTCTCGATGCTCGAGCGGGTGATCGAGGAGCGGGCGCGCGGCAACGCCGATGCGGCGGCCGCGATCCGGGCCGAGGTGGTGCGGCTGGTGGGAGACGACCTGTCGCGGCTGAAGCCGGGTTCGGCCGAGGCAATGCGGCTGAAGGAGGTGCTGATCGCCCAGGGGGCGTGGAGCCAGTATCTCGAGGTGGGCATCGGTCCGGACGCGGAGATCTTCACCAAGGGGCCGCCCATGTCGGCCGTGGGCACGGGCATGGATGCGGGGCTGCACCCGAAATCCTCCTGGAACAACCCGGAGCCGGAAGTAGCGCTGGCCGTATCCTCCGCCGGGCGGATCGTGGGCGCGATGCTGGGGAACGACGTGAACCTGCGGGACGTGGAGGGGCGTTCCGCGCTGCTGCTGGGCAAGGCGAAGGACAATAACGCGGCCTGCGTGCTCGGCCCCTTCCTGCGGCTGTTCGACGACTCGTTCTCGCTCGACGATATCCGGCAGACCACCGTGACGCTGGAGGTCGAAGGGAAGGACGGATTCCGGATGGAGGGGTCCTCCTCCATCGCGCAGATCAGCCGTGACCCGGAGGATCTCGTGGCCCAGATGATCGGGTCACATCATCAGTATCCGGACGGCGCGGTGCTGTTCCTGGGCACGATGTTCGCGCCGGTCGCGGATCGCGGAGCGCCGGGCAAGGGCTTCACCCACGCGATGGGCGACATCGTCACCATCGCCGCGCCGAAGCTGGGCGCGCTGGTCAACCGCATGCGCTCGACCGACGACTGCGAGCCTTGGACCTTCGGGACCATCAGGCTGATGCGCAATCTTGCCGGCCGGGGAGTACTGCGCGCCGCGCCGGTGCTGCACCCGGCCTGACCTGTCCGCGCTGCTGACCAATCGCTCCGAAGCAACAAAGAAAACGGGAAGGAACGTCCCAGGTGACAATGTTCAGACGCTCGGAACTCCTCGCTCTCGCTACCGGTGCCGCTTCCCTTGCCCTGGGCCGTGGGGCAAGTGCGCAAGCCGACTACCCGAACCGACCGGTCGAACTCGTCGTGCCCTCCTCCGCGGGTGGCGGTACCGATGTGGTGGCGCGTGCCTTCGCCGAAGCGGCGAAGCGTCACTCGCCCCAGCCCTTCATGGTGGTGAACCGGGGTGGCGCCGCCGGTGCCATCGGCTTCTCCGACGTGCTGAACGCGCGCCCCGACGGATACAAGGTCGGTGTCATCATCGTGGCGTTGAACATCCTCCCCTATCTCAACCAGATCCGCTTCTCCGCCGACGACTTCCAGACCATCGCACGGCTGAACACCGATCCCGCGGCCATCATTGTCCCTTCGGAAGCCCCCTGGAACACGATTGAGGAGTTCATTGCCGACGCAAAGCGCCGCCCAGGCGGCATCTCGCTTGGCGATGTCGGGGTCGGCTCGATCTTTCACTTGGCCGGCGCCGCAATGGCCGATCTGGCCGGCGTGCGTTTCCTGCACGTGCCCTATGCCGGCTCAGCCCCAGCGGTCACCGCGCTGCTCGGGGGGCATGTGGATGCGCTGACGGTTAGCCCTCCGGAAGCGATGGCCCACATCCAGAGCGGCCGTTTTCGTGTTCTCGCCGTCATGGCTGACGCGCGCGCGTCGGGCGTTGAGACCGCGCCGACGTTGAAGGAACGCGGCATCGACCTCTCTATCGGAACTTGGCGCGGCTTAGCCGTCCGGCGCGGTACGCCGCGCGAGATCGTGGATCGCCTTGCCGTCATCACCCGACGGACCATACAGGAGCAGAGCTACCAAGACGCCCTGAACCGGGGCCACTTTCTTCAGGCGTACTTAGAGGGTGCGGACTTCGATGCTTTCATCGCGCGCGAGCGCGAGCTGTTTCAGCACCTCGTCACAAAGCTTCAGTTGAGCTGACTGCTCTCGCACGCCGCCCGCTTAGCCACGAGGTATACGACCGCCTGCGCGGCCTTCTGGGCTCGGGGAGCTTCCCGCGCGACGCCCGACTGCCCGCGGAGGAGGAACTGGCGCGGCGCTTCGCTGTCTCCCGCTCGGTGCTGCGTCAGGCGCTGGTCCGTCTTCGGGTAGAGGGACACGTGGTTTCCCGCAAGGGGTCCGGCAGCTTCGTGCGCGAGCTCCCGCGCCCGGCCTCTCCGAGTTTCGGGCCGCTGCACAGCATTCCCGACATGCGCGCCTTCCTGGAATTCCGGTGCGGCGTCGAGAGCTAGAGTATCCGTGTTGGTCAAGCGGGCCTTGGCGCCCAGTTTCCGTGTTCGCGGAGCAGTGCATTGGCGAGGATGATGAGCTTCCGCATGATAAGGGTGGTCGCAGCCCTGGACTGCTTTCCCCTGGCGACGAGGGCCTGATACTTGGTCTTCATGTCCGCGTTGAAGCGGATCGCCACCAGGGCTGGCATATAGAGGGCCTGGCGTAGGTGGGCGCGACCCGCCCGGATGAAGCGCTTGCCGCTGTGCTGTCCTGAATCGCGTGCGATCGGAGCAAGGCCGGCCAGGCTGGCCGCGCACTTGTTGTCCATCGTGCCGAGCTCCGGCATCTCGATTAGCATGGCCAGTGCGGTCGCCTCGCCGATAGCTGGGATGCTGACAAGGATATTGAAGCGGGCCTTCAATTCGGCATCTGCCTGGCACAGGGTGCGCAAAGCGGCATCGATGGCGGCGATCTGGCGTTCAACCTGGCGCAGTTGCTGATCGGTCAGCCGTTTGAGCAGTGGCGCACGGTGAGTGTGGTCCGGTTGGACGCGGCGACGCGGGCCTTGACCAGGCCGCGCCGGGCAACGAGCAACTCCTTCATGTCGCTGAGCGTCTGGCTCACCACCGGCCTGACTTGCAGGGCATCCAGCGCGTCGAAGCGGACGAGCATGGCGGCATCCGGCGTCTCGTCGAGGCCTGATGGTCTGGAGAGGGCCGGCGCGGCTGACCGACCAAGGCGTCAACACCCTGTCGGATGGCAGGCATCTGCTGACCAGCGCCGCCCCTACAACCTGACCTTCCGGCGGGCGCGGTAGACCCGCCCCAAGCGATGTTGGAATAGATACTCCTTTGAGGGAGGCGGCCTCCGTCTCCGGGAAGGCCTGTTCTGAAGAGGCCGCTCCGGATGTTCGGCGCTAAGTGCTGTGCCCTTGAAGTTTTGCTCAGCACCGACCGACTTTCGCACCACGGCAGCCGGACGATGGCTTTGTTCCCTGTTCAGCCTGCGTCGCTGACTGTTTAGGTGAAGGCATTCCCTGATCATCGCGGCAGGGAACTGGATAGGTAAGTACCTGAGAGGGCTAGGATTTCGCGATGATGGGGACCCTTTCGTGCTCTTTGCCTGCTGCAATCCCTGTTCTTTTCCCTGAAACCAGGGAATGTGGTGCAGAGACGGGATCGTGCCTGACTGCGTCCTCAGCCAACCTTTTTTGGTTTCTTCGCGGTTTCGCTCCCCTCTGCTGTGTCGCGTAAGAAGGCTGGTGGTTCTGGGCTTTTTCTGCCGGGCTGATCGGGGCGAGCTATCGGAGAGACGCTCTCGTGCGGCGAACGGCGACTGAGTGCGTCGTCTGTCTCCCCTGCGCAGGAAAGGGGTACCTAAGGCCGAGAGATCGGGGACTGGAGACTTTCGGGGTGCGACAAAGGCGATACACGCCGCCGGCCCATCGGTCTCAACAGGCGCTGAGAAGGCGCATGAGCTCAGGCAACCTCGCGCATCGCCACCGTGGCCGGCTCCATTCCGGTTTCAGTTGTGGCTTCCGCGCCCGCGATGCTTGGCGCTGATCTGCCAAGCTGCGGTGGCCTGTGTGAAGCTAGGCGGCGCTGTCGTGAACCCAGCTCTCCGAATCGTGGTGTGCCATGCAGGGCTGGGCGGGCGATGGACCGTAGCATGGACATGGACGATCCCTCGGCGGAGGACGCCGCCTGGACGTTGGCCGCACGGCCGGTCGTGAGTCCGCTCTGCGATGCTTTCTTCCTGGTTGCCGAAAGCGTCTACGTCGGGCGGGAGGATGGCATGACCCCGGCGCAGTGGGAGTCAGAGCGTGTTCCCCTGCCCAGGCCAGACCTTCCCCTGCGCGCGCCATCCCGTGTGGCCGCCGCGGACGTGGTGGGGAGGGAGGACATCCTGGCCGCGCACTACGAAGGGCTGATCCGCGTTGCCCGGTCGCACGGCAGGACCAGGGCACTGGCTCAACCCTTTCCCTTCTTCGCCATTCGGCCGGCTCTTCTCGACGGCGAGGAGGTTCTGGCCTCCTGGCCCTGGAGCGACACCCTTCCCGAAGCTCTCGGCGTGCTGGAGGTGCTGTCCCGCGTCGGGGAAGCCGCGCCGGGCAGGGTCATCCTGGACGACCTAGAGCAGGGCTGGGGCCTGCGGATAGTGGCGGGGAAAGGGACAGTCTACCTCGTGGAATGGGACGGCGAGGGGTCGCCGCCGGTCAATGCGGCTTGGTGCCTGGAGGCGTCCGTGCTGGCCGGGCAGGCCGCGGCAGCGCGGGACCGCTTGCAGGCGGTGCATGTGCGGCTCAGGCAGCTGCTCGGCCGGGACGTCTGGTCGTAAGCGCCGTTGCGGAGCAGAGCGTTGTTCAGGTCGATGCTCCGCGCCCCGATCGCTCCGAACAGGCGGCAGAGCAATCCTTTCGCATAACCCTGTCCGAAAATGACGCGCTATCCTGTAGCGGTAAGCCAAGCGCGCCACGGACTCATTCGGGCGCGGCGAAAGAACCTTAGCTGCTCAAGTCGTGCGTTGTTGCCTCCTCCTCTCTCCAGCGCTCATTCAGGCGCCACAGCCCGAGGGCAAAGGCGAGCATCAGCACGCCGCCGCCGAAGAGGCTGAGAGGTGTGGCACCGAGCCGCTCGAACCACTGGGTGTAGAAGTGAATGCCGCCGAAGACGCAGGCAAGATTCAGCATCCAGCGCCGGTTCGTCCGCCCGGCCCAGACCGCTGCCACGGCCAGCGCGGCGGCCCAGGCGATGCTGAAGGCACCCGCAGGAATGGCGCGGCCGAGGCTGCGCTGGATCCAGCCGGCGTCGTCGCCCCAGAGTGATCCGACCCAGAAGCCTAGGTTGACCAGAAGCAGTGCCGTGCGCGCCGCGATGTTTGCCAGCCGCTCCCCCGCGGCGCGCAGGCGCGGGGCGCCCCCGTGCGCGACCGCTGCCAGGGCCGAGAAGGCGAGCACCGTCGCCAGCGGTTGCTCCACGCCCAGCGCATAGAAGGCGTGTCCGTAGGCGGCGCCGCTGCCGAGCGCGGCGGAGAGCAGCAGGACCGCGAGCGCGATCAGCAGTCCGCTGCC
Organism: Roseomonas aerilata DSM 19363; assembly: GCF_000711725.1. Classification (GTDB taxonomy): domain Bacteria; phylum Pseudomonadota; class Alphaproteobacteria; order Acetobacterales; family Acetobacteraceae; genus Roseomonas; species Roseomonas aerilata. Next base: position 56,807 of record NZ_JONP01000024.1, read on the forward strand.
CACCACGATGGCGGAGCCGGTGAACAGCGCCGCGACGAGGAGAAGGGCCGCCTGCAGTCCGAGGAACGGCCCCACCTCCTCCCCCACTGCAGGTGATGCGCCGTTGAGGCTCGCCTGGCCGCTGCTGAGCAGGAGGATACTGGCGCCGAGCAGCAGCGCCGCGACGAGGACAAGGATGGTGGCCAGCACGCCCCATCGCGCGTGGCCCGAGAGCGCCAGCCAAGCCCCGGCCGCCATCAGAACGAGGCCAAGCGGGATGGCGGTCAGAAGGCTTGGCAGCAGCGCCACGATGCCGGCGCTGACCGCGACCACGCCAAAGCCGACGAGGGCGTTGACCAGCAGCGAGCCGGTGTCGCGCTGCCCGAGGCGGGAAAGGCGGTCGTGCTCCTCCCGCGTGATCTGCCCCTCCTGCAGCAGCCGCGAAAGGTCGAGCGTGACCTTCACCATCTTGGCCTCGGCGGGGTCCTGCGCGAACGGTGGCTGGTCAGCGGGCAGTCCGTGCCTGCCGCCCGGCAGCGCCTTCTCACGCCATGCCCGCGTTCTCACGGCCGCGCAGTCGCCGGATAAGGCCGATGATGGGCGCGACGGTGAGCGCCAGCAGGATGCCGCCGCCGACGAGCAGGGTGATCGTGCGGTTCCAGAGCTTCTCCATCGCCATGTCCGTTGTCGGTAACTCCGGATGCGCGGGATCGGCGAGCACGGTGACGCTATAGCTGCCGGAGTGCACGTCCGTGAAAATGTAATTCACGTCGCGCGAGACCGGCCCCGACTTCGTCTGCACGGACAGAGTGGCGTCGCAGATGTTGAGCACGAGCTTCGAGCTGCAGGATCCCTCGGTTACGCGGCCGCCGGCCACGGGCGCCGCCGTGTCGCGGATCCGCCAGTCGCTGATCAGGTTGGGCACCGTGTAGATGGCCATCGCCGCGAGCATGGCGCCGAACATCAGCGTGCCAAGCAAGGCCCAGAGGGTCTGCCGCCAGTCGGCCTCGGGCGGGGGAAGGGCGAGGGGTCGGTTCGGTTGGGTGTCATTCTGCATGGCCAAAGGCTAGCAAGCCCGGCGCGGGGGAGAAGTCACGCGCCGGTTACATTTCCGGCATCGGCGCTTCCCTCCTCCGCCAGGATCCGGCGCGCCGCATCGGCCTGCCGGTAGCGGGCGATGAGATCGGCGAAGCCCTGCACCTTCAGGTCGCGCGGCGGGGCGGCCGTAAAGGTCACGATGTGCCGCTTCGTATCCAGCTTTACGCGGCGCCCGCGCGGCAGGCGGGCGGGGAAGGGTGCTTCCGGCGGAAGCAGGATGCGCGTGATCACGCTGCCCCGGTCAACGGACATGTCGAGATCCGCCACGTGTTGCCAGAGGATGGGACGGTCCAGCCCGGCGATAAGCAAGGAGTCCGGGCGGAGGATCAGGAAAGGCTTGTTGCCCCGCCGCAGCAACGGCACCCCGAAGAGGATGAGGAGAAGGCCGAGCCCTCCGCCCGCGCCGGCCACGATCCGCTCCTCCGTGACGTCGACGCCGGGCACGTCCAGGGCCAGCAAGGCGAGGGCGGCGGCGGCCAGGATTCCGCCGAAGGCGAAGAGGAAGATGGCACCGGCACGGGTGTTCTCGTGCAGCGCGACCGGCTCCTCCGCCACCCCGGTGGCGGCCGCTTCCAACGCTTGGTGAACCTCCCGCGCCTCCGCGCGCGCGCTGTTCAGAAAGTCCGCGGTCGCAGCATGGCAGAGCGGCTCCGGATCGGCGAAGTAGGCACTCAGGCGGGAGAGCGCGTCCGGCGGCGGCGGCGTGGCGGCCTCGGCCAGCAGCGTCGGCATCGGCTCTCGGCCAAGGGAGGAAAGGCGCTGGCGCGTGGGCGGGTGGGTGTCCGTCGGGTGGGGCTGCGTCTCCTCCAGATGGCTGGCCGGGTCGTCCAGGCCGTTCTCGGCGGCGTGGCGCAGCGTGGCCGCCACCAGGTCGGGCGGCGCGGCATCGGGAGCGCGGAAGGAGGATCCCAGGGTCTCGTCGATCCGCGGGTAGGCCGCCGCGGTGCGGAGCAGGGCGCGCGCGGCCGCGTCGGCCGAGGTCGCCTTGGCGCCGGCGGCATCGGCGGCAAACTCGCGCAGGCGGCTCCAGTGCCGGACGGCGTGGTGAAACTGGTCCATCACGAAGACGCCCAGCTGCAGCGCCGGGCGGGTCAGCAGCGAGTGGGAGCCGTCCGCGCCCATGCCAGCCAGGGCCACGGCATCGAGCGAGCGGCCGACACCCGCGTAGATCGGCAGGAAGCGCAGGCTGTACTCGGTGTCACCGCCCGAGAAATGGGCGAGCTCGTGGCCGATGATCGCGGCCACCTCGTCCTCCCGCAGCAGGGGCAGGAAGGGGAGGGGGAGGTAGAGCGTCCGCCCCGCCAGCGCCCCGCCGCCGGGTTCCAGGACCTTCGGTCCCGAACTGACGAAGAAGCCGCCGGTCAGGCCGACCACGACATTGTCCGGCGACAAGGCGCCGAGGCGCGCGGCCAGGTCGTCCAGCAGGCGCCACAGGCCCGGCGCCTCTTCCCGGGAAACGGGCCGGCCCATGATCGGCAGCGGGTCGGGCGCGAAGAGGTCCACAGTGCGCCGCAGCTGGAGCACCGCCTTGCCGGCGGTCCAGAGGCTGGCGCCGATCGCGAGGGCCGCGATGCCGAGCAGCTTGGCTCCGCCGGTGGAGAGGCTGTCGGCCTCCAGGAGGGCCGAAGCCTCGAAGGCCACCACCGCGACGGCGCCGATGGCCGCCAGCACGACCTGCGCCCCCATCAGCGGCGGCAGCGCGCGCCGGACGAGCGAGAAGCCGCGCACCAGCGCGTCCCTCGAGCCGCGCCCGGCCCTGCCCAGCAGCGCCGCCGCCACAAGGGCGACGATGGAGAGCCCGGCGGCGATCCCGGCGCAGGCCATGACGACGGGTGGCAGGTAGCGCCGCAGGCGGGAGAGCGTCAGCGCGCTCTCGGCGTCGTTCAGCGCCTCCCGTGCCTCGGCGATGGCGAGAGGGCCCGCATAGGTCCTGCCGTTGCGGCGGAACTGTGCGCCGAAATCGGGGCGGCCGTCGGCAGGGCCCTGGCGGGCTTCCAGGACCGCGACGACCTTGGCCGCCCGCGCACGCTGCAGCGCCATGGCCTCCTCGTCGGACGCGGCGCGCTGGCCCTCCCACACGCCCAGGGCGAGGAAGGCCAGGGGCAGCAGCACGGTGATGGCCAAAAGACGGAGCGTGGCGCGGCCGCGCCGGGGTGACTCGGAAATCAGCAGGGTCCTCCGCTCCCGCCGGGTCCTGCGCGGAGCCCTGGAAGGGTAGGATGGTCGTTCCACCCTGGGAACCGGGGCGCCTGGCTTGACCAAGCGGACGTGATCGGGACGATTCGGTTCCATGCGATCGATGTCGATTGTTCTGGCCGCCCTTCTCGCCGCGGGCCCGGCGTTGGCAGCCGACCTGCCGCGGGAGGTCGCGGCCTTCGTCGCCCGACGTGACCGCTGCGACCATTTCCGCGGCGAGGATTCGGATGAACCGGCGCGGGCCGCGCAGATCGCCTGCGCGGTGGAGGCGAATTGTCGGGGCACGGATGCCGAGCTCGCCAGGCTCAAGCGCCGGCACCAGGGCGATCCCGCCGTTCGCGCGCGGCTCGGGAGGTATGATTCCAGGGTAGAATGACGCAGCGCGGCTGCCGCGCTGTCCAACGGCTCGGCTGACCGCGATGCGTAGAGGTGAAGCCGGTCCAGCTCTGCCGGCGATCAACCAGGGGACGATATCGTTCAAGCAACCGGTGCCGTCCTTGTCGCGCCCGGTCCCGCACGGGCCAGGGTGTTGCTCAGCAGGCTGTCCAGGGCCGTTGCCTCGATACCGGATGCCAGGTGGCTTTCTCTCCGGCGCCGCAGAATGGCCGCTTCTCCCAGTCCGACCTCGACAGGGTCATGCAGGCAAGGAGTGGCAGGAGACGGCAAGGACGGCCATCGGCGGCCTTCACGACGTTCGAGACGCCACGACGGTCGATGGGAAGGTCCGCGTCACCTTCGTCATGGCCGGTAATTTCCAGAACCGGCCCGGCTTGCCGCCGTGGGCGCAGCAGGTCCGCACCCTTTTCTTGATCCAGCGGATGCCGCGCGGCCGCGCTTTGACCGTCTGCGTGGGGGCGGGAGAACTTCGAGGCGCAGCGGGCGGAGTTCACGGAGAGCGCCACCACTGCAAGGGCCCCCTGAGCCATTTCCGCTCATGTGCCACCGCGGCGTGGTGGACTGTCTCTCGTCCTGCCTCGGGCGCTCTGGGCCTGCCGGCTCGAGAGGAAGCGTCGTGCAATCTCCAGAGCAGCAGAAGGTTGAACGCCGCGTTGACAGGCCGGGCGCTGAACACAACCCGAGCGGACAAGGCCGTGATGAACCATCATGACCAGTAGAGGCCCCGATCGGGACCTCCGGAACTTAACCTCGCGTGAGGATAACGGTGCGGTACTCACCCCGCACCTTTTCCGGCTCAGCTACTCCTGGAGCCGCATGCATGACTACTCCGCCTGGATGCTGTGGTCCTTGATCAGGCGCGTGTAGGTTTCGGTGGAGCGGGCCAGCCATTCCGCCAGGGGCTGCGGCCCGTCCGTGCGCTGCGTGGCGCCGAGTTCGCGCAGCTTGGCTGCGACCGCCGGGGTGCCCAGCGCCTCCCGGACCGTCTCGTGCATCCTGGTGATCAGGGCAGGCGGCGTGCCGGCCTGCACCATCATGCCCTGCCAGGTGCCGGCATCAGCGGCAGGCCAGCCGAGTTCGGTGAAGGTCGGCACATCGGGCAGGCTCGCCAGGCGGCGGGGGCCGGTGACGGCGACGGCACGCATCTGTCCGTTCACCGCGAAGGGCTGAGACTGGGTGGCGCCCTGCACGGTCATGCTGGCCTCGCCCGTGCTGACCGCCAGCAGGGCCGGCGCGCCACCGCGGTAGGGCACATGGGTCATCGGTGTCCCGAACATGTCCTCGAGCATCACCATGGTCAGGTGGGTGGAGGTGCCCGTACCCGCGTTGGCCGCGTTCAGCTTGCCCGGATTGGCCTTGGCATAGGCCTGCAGATCCCCCGCCGTGCGGATGTTCAGGTTGTTTGCCACGCCGAGGATGTAGGGCGCGTAGATCAGCATGCTGACCGGCGCGAGCTCGGAGTTCTTGAAACCCAGCCGCGGAAAGAGCGCCGGGTTGGTGGCCAGCGTGGTCAGGTCCATCAGCAGGACGGTGTGGCCGTCGGGCGGGCTCTTCGCCACGACCTCCGCGCCGATGTTGCCGCCAGCGCCGGCGCGGTTCTCCACCACCACGTTCTGGCCGAGCAGCTTCGTCATCTCCGGCGCCATCAGCCGTGCCAGGATGTCGCTCGTGCCGCCGGGGGCATTGGGGACGATCAGGCGAACGACATGGTCAAAGCCCTGGGCGCGCAGGGCGGGGGCAGCGAGCGGGGAAAGGGCGGCGACGCCGAGCGCAGCCTTGAAAAACGGGCGACGATACATCTCTGGGCTCCTCATGGTTGTCTTCTCTTGGCCGGGATTCAGGTGGCTACCGGTTCGATGCCGCCTTCGCCGAGGCGGCGCTGAAGGCGGGCGAGCAGCGTGTCGATATCCTGGACGTCGTCGCGCGTGAGGCGCGGCCCGGGCTGTCGCATGGCGGCGCTGCGAATGGCGCCGCGGCGGCGCAGAACCTCCTTGCGCGCGGCCACGCCCCAGAAGCCCTGTCCCTCGTAGTTCAGCAACGGCAGGTAGGCGTCGAATACATCCCGTGCGGCCTGCGCCTGTCCGGCGACGTGCAGACGATAGACCTGGGACAGCATCTCGGGATGGGAAAAGCCTGCCATGGGCCCATCCGCGCCGTGGTCCAGCTCCGTCGGCAGGTAGAGCGCGTTGTTGCCTGTCAGGATCGCCACGCGGCGCCCCTGTCCCTCGCGCATGCGGGTGATCTTGGCCGGGCTCGGGATATCCTCCTGCTTCACCACCTGGATCTGCGGGTGGCGCTCGATCAGCGCCAGGATCGAGGGAACCGACATCCAGACACCGGTGGAGAAGGGAAAGTCCTGCAGCACCACCGGCACGTCGCCGATGCGCGCGAAGACGGCCGCGAAATAGGAGAACAGTTCCTCTTCCGTGCGGAGGCCGCCTGGCGGGGCGATCATCACGCCCGCAGCGCCGCGGTCCATGACCTTCGCCGTCAGCTCCGTCAGTGCCACGAGGCTGGGATTGCTGACGCCGACGATCACCGGCTTCGAGCCGGATCGCGCGATGAAGCGGGAGGCGACGGAGAGCGCCTCCTCCGCGCCCAGCTTGCTGCCTTCCCCGCTGACGCCCAGCACGGTCATGCCGTCCGCGCCGTGCTGGAGGTAGAAGTCCACAAGCGTGTCGATGCTCGGCAGATCGAGCGCGCCGCCCTCCTCGAAGGGGGTCTGGGCGATGATGTAGACGCCCTTGATGTGGTCGAGCATGGCGCGTCCTCTCTCAGGCGGGCCGCGGCGCGGTGCGCTGCTGGTCCATGATGCGGTTCGTCCCGGCCTGAGCCGGAAGCGCCTCGCGATGCGTGATGTGGGCCATGCCCGTCTCCTTCCCTGCCGCGTCACTCTTATCCGGGCGGTCGCACCACGTTCGCCAGTGGCTGGCCCGATGCCAGCTTCCGGATATTCTCCGCGATGAAGTCGTAGCGGCGACGCATCAGCCCATCTGTCCAGCCGGAGATGTGCGGCGTGGCGCGCAGGTTCGGCAACTCGTGGAAGGGGAAGCGGGAGGGCGGGCATTCCGCCTCGCCCGGTGTCGGATAGCGGTACCAGACATCGATGGCCGCGCCGGCGATGCGCCGGTCGCGCAGCGCCTCGTAGGCCGCCTCCTCGTCCAGGACCTCGGCCCGGGCGACGTTCACCAGGAAGGCCGACGGCTTCATCGTCGCCAACTCCGTCCGGCCGATCAGTCCCCGCGTGCTGCTGTCCAGCGGGCAGCAGAGGACGAGCACATCCGTCTCGGGCAGAACGTCGCGCAGGTGTTTCACGGACAGGCTGCGGTCCGCAGCGGGATCGGGGCGGCCGCTTCGTGTGACCGCGACGATGCGCAGCCCCATGGCGCGGGCGCGCGCGGCGATTGCCTTGCCGATATGGCCGAAGCCCACCAGCGTCATGGTCCGGCCCGCCGCCTCCCCGTGGAACGGGCGGCGCGGGTGGATCTCTGCCCAGCCCTTCGCGTCGAGGCGTGCGGGCAGTGCTCCGAGCTGCAGCACATGCTCGAGCAGGGTGAAGATCACGTACTCCGCGATCGGGATCTCATGCTCGAACACGTTGCAGAGGGCGGCGCCTGCCGGCACGGCATCGACGACGATCCCGTCGAGGCCTGCGCCTGGCACCTGCACGAGGCGGCAGCCCTCCAGCCGCGATCCCTCATCCGCCGTCAGGCGCGTGCTGACGAGGATATCGGCGCGGATGGTGCCCGTGGCCGGCAGGCTCGTCATCGGAACGGCCTCGTGCTCCTCGCCCAGAAGAGCCTGCAGGCGTGGCGCCTGAGGAGCATGGGCGCCGACGAGGATGGCCCGCATCAGCCCGCACTCTCTCGCACCACGGCATCCGGCCGCGTCCGCACGGCATCCTGCAGCCTCGTACCCAGTCCTGGCGCCGTCGGTGCCTGCACCATGCCGTTCCTCAGGATGGGAAGCTCAGTGACAAGGTCCCGGTACCAGGTAGCAAGCGTCGCGCGCACCACCTCCTGAAAGATGGCCGTGGGGGCGTGCAGGGCGAGGTGCAGCCCGGCCATCAGCGTGACCGGGCCGGTGCAGTCATGGGGAGCCAGCGGCTTCGCATAGGCCTCAGCAAGAGCGGCAATCTTGCGGCCTTCGGTGATTCCGCCGCACCAGGCGAGGTCCAGCATCACCATATCCAGCGCGTCGGCTGCCAGCAGATCCCGGAAGGGCAGGGCGCCACCCAGTGTTTCGCTGCCGCAGATGGGTGTGCGTGTCTGGCGTCGCAGGTCGGCGAGGGCGCGGGCGTCGTCCATCTTACCAATGGGGTCCTCGGCCCAGAAGACACCGACATCCTCCAGCGCGCGGAGGATCCGGATGGCCGCGTGGCTGGACCAGAGGCTGTGCAGCTCCGCCATCACCTCGATCCGGTCGCCCACGGCGCGGCGGATCTTCCGGAAGGGCTCGATGCCGGCTTTCAGGTCCTCCAGGGTGATGAGGTGCCCGCCGGAGGCCTCGGCGTAGATGTCCAGCGGCCAGATCTTCATGGCGCTGTAGCCCTCGGAGAGAAGGCTCTCCGCCAGCTTTCCCGCATCCTTCATGAAGGCGACCTGATCATCGTAAGGTCCGGTGGCCTCTTCCTGCCCGGAGGTGCTGCGCCGGCCTCCGGCCGTGTTGTAGGAGTAGCCGGCGCAGGTGTTGTAGGCGCGGATCTCTGTTCGCACGGCGCCGCCTAGCGCCTCGTGCACGGGGATCCCGTGACGCTGGCCGGCAAGATCCCAAAGCCCAATGTCGATGGCGCTCGCTGCGCGCACCTCCGCGCTCGCGCTGTGGAAGCCGAGATAGGGCGTCATCAGGTGACGCGAGACCTGCTCGATCCGCCGTGAATCCTTGCCCACCAGCCAGGGCGCCACCGCCTCGTGGATGACCGCCTCCACGGCGGCAGCCCCGCGGAAGGACTCACCCAGGCCGACCAGCCCCTCCTCGGTCTCGATCTCCACCCAGATCAGGTTGGGCCGCTCGGCAATGCGGATGGTGCGAAGGCGCGTGACCTTGGACAACGCGATGGCCTCCTATTCGGCGCTGATGTGGTTGGAGCGGATCACCTCGCCCCAGCGGGCTGCCTCGCTGCGAAGCTGATCGGCCATGCGGGATGGCGGCCCCCCAAGCGGCACCACCGCAGCTTCTCGCAGACGCTGCCGCACGGTCGGATCCTCGAGTGCCTTATTGAAGGCGGCGTTCAGCGCGGCGACCACGGCCTCCGGCGTGCCGGCGGGGGCGAGAAAGCCGAACCAGCTATCGATCTCGAGACCCTGTGCCAGTTCCGGCAGGCCGGATTCGCGGAAGGTCGGCACGTCCGGCAGCTCGGGGATGCGCTCGTTCGAGACGGCGGCGATGGCGCGCACCGTGCCCGCGCGGATCTGCGGCAGGATGGATGGCAGGTTGTCGAAGAACACGTCGATCCGCCCGCCGATGAGGTCGGTGATGGCGGGACCGCTTCCACGATACGGCACGTGGACCCAGTTGATGCCGAGCATCCCGCGCAGCAATTCCGGCGCCAGTTGGTTCGAGGCGCCCACGCCGGAGGAGCCGAAGGTCAGGGTGCCCGGCCTCGCTCGTGCCAGTGCGACCACCTCCGCCAGGGTCTTCGCCGGCAATGCGTTGCTGACAGACATGATGTTGCGAACCGCCCCCGTCAGGATCAACGGTGTGAAGCTGCGCTGCAGGTCGTAGCCGGGGTTCCCGTAGAGAAAGGGGTTCGCGGCGCAGGTGCCGATGGTGCACTGGATGAGCGTCGTGCCATCCGGCTGCGCCCGGGCGACCTCTGCCGTGCCGATGTTGCCCGCGGCACCCGCCTTGTTGTCCACCACCGCGCCCGCCGGCAGAAAGGGCGTGGCGCCCACGGCCAGGATGCGCGCCACGATGTCGCTGGTGCCGCCGGGTGCGAAGGGAACCACGATCCGAACTGTGCGGTTGGGGAGTGGGTCAGGGCGCTGCGCCGAGGCGGGTGCAGCCCAGAAAGCGCAGGCTGATAGCAGTCCAGCCATGGCAAGCCCCAGCCCAGCGCGACACCTCATGCCGACTTCCTCCCGGTGTGTTCTGCTTGACGCGCAGCTTTACCGATCCGGCTAAGCTGTCAATCACATTCGCTCTTCCAGCAAATTTAGCGAACAGATTTTACAGCTTCTGCTAAGCCTCGTTTGCAGACACGGATGAGCCATGGACCAGACCGCACGCCGCCCGCTCAGCGACGAGGTATACGATCGCCTCCGCGACCTGCTGAGTTCGGAAAGCTTCCCGCGCGACTCTCGCCTGCCTGCCGAGGAGGATTTGGCGCGGCGTTTCGCCGTCTCCCGCCCGGTGCTGCGTCAGGCACTGGCCCGTCTGCGGGCAGAGGGACATGTCGTTTCACGCAAGGGGTCCGGCAGCTTCGTGCGCGAGCCGCCGCGCCCAGCCGCTCTAAATTTTGGGCCGCTGCACAGCATTCCCGACATGCGCGCCTTCTTGGAGTTCCGGTGCAGCGTGGAGAGCGAAGTGGCAGCCCATGCCGCACGCCGCGCCGACCCCGAGGCGATCGCGGCGATTTGCCAAGCCAGGCAGCGCCTGGAGGAGGAGGTGGCGCGTGGCGAGGCTGCGCTGGAGACCGATGTTGCCTTCCACCACGCCATCGCCCTGGCCAGCGGCAACCGCTTCTTCCTCGCGACCCTTGAAGCGTTTCGCGAGCAGATGATCCTCGGCATTCGCCTCACGCGCGAGCTGGCGGGGCTCCCCTCTGCGGACTGCCGGCCAGAGATCTCGCGCGAGCACGCTTGCATCGCTGCGGCCATCAAGGCCAGGGACCCGGATGCGGCGCGCAAGGCCATGGCGGATCATCTGCATGGCGGCATCCGGCGTCTCTTCGGGGCCTGATGGTCTGGAGAGGGCTGGCGCGGCTGACCGACCAAGGCGTCAATACCCTGTCGGATGGCTGCCGTCGGCTGAGCAGCGCCGCCTCCTACAACCTGACCTTTCGGCGGGCGCGGTAGACCTGCGTCAAGCGACGTTCGAATAGGTACCCCTTTGAGGCAGGCCCCCTCCGTTTCCGGTGAAGATCTGTTCTGAAGAGGCCCTCCCGGATGTTCGGTGCTAAATACCGTGCATTGCCCGCCTGATCGCGCGCACGACCTTGGCGATGCTGACCGGCTTCTCGCACCGTTCGATATGGTTGAAGCGGGCAGGGATGACAGACGTGTCGTAGCCTGTTGTGAAAATAAAAGGCGTGCCGTTCTTCATCAGCCGATCGGCTGCCGCGAACGACATCTTGCCACCCAGGTTCACGTCGAGCACAGCTCCGTTGAGCTTCGGTGCCGCGGTGATCTTGCTCAGTGTGTCCTCGACCGTCGCGACGGGCCCGACCACGACCGCGCCGGCTTCCTCCAGCTCGAGGCAGAACTCGTCGGCGATCATGTACTCGTCCTCGGCCACGAGGATGCGACAGCCGCGCAGCGTGAGGTCAGGCATGATCGTCGTCCTCTTCAGCCCGGCCTGGGAAGGCCGGGACGGCGATCGTGCAGTGCACCGTCGGGGCCAAGCACATAGGTTGTCCTCGCGCCGAATTGGCAGGGCAGGGCCCGCTCGATCAGCGCCCGGCCCTGTCCGCTCCCGTAGGGCCGGGTACCAGCCGGCGGCATGGCAACACCGCTTTCCCGCCAGTCGATGTGCAGCCACTTGTGGCCGTCGGGTTCCTCCTGCCTCAAGGCCCAGGACACCGTCAGCCGGCCCTGCGGTTGCCCCAACGCGCCGTACTTAACGGTGTTTGTGGCCAGTTCGTGCAGCGCCATGGTCAGCGTCTACGCCATCGACGAGCGCAGGCGGACGCCAAGTGGGCCGCTCAGCGTCACGCGCTCGGCGGCGCCGTCCAGAACTGCCATCTCGGCTCGGATCAACTCGTCGAAGGTGACGCGGTCGTTCTCGTCCAGAAGGGACAGCAGGCCCTGCACGCGAGAGAGTGCCTCCAGGCGGTCGCGGAAGGCGGCGCGGAACTCACCCAGGTCGGCGCTCCCGCGAGGGTCTTGTCCGCCGTCGAACGGACCACGGCGATCAGGTTCCGGGTCCGGTGCTGAAGCTCGGCTACCAGAACCTTCTGCCGCTCCTGCATCGTCCGCAGATCGTGGATGTCGGTGGAGGTGCCGAGCCACTCGACGATGCTGCCCGTCGCGTCGCGCACTGGGGTCGCGCGCGTCTGGAACCAGCGGTATGCCCCCTGCCCCGCCTGGCAGATGCGGACCTCGACCTCGAAATCACCGTTCTCCCCGGCACGGGCCCAGGCGACGGGGGCGCCCTCCCGATCCCTGGGATGCAAGGGAACGAGCCAGCCCCAACCCTTGCGGTCCGCTTGCGACTGCCTGGTGTACGCGGTCCACTGCGGGCTGGCCCAGGTCCAGTATCCGGAGTGGTCTCCGTCACGATGGCCATCATGCCGGCAACCTGACTGTCGGTGCCCCGAACGGGGCTGAAGGCGAAGGTGAACGTGGCCCGCTCAGGTCTGCCCGAGCGGTGGAGGATCAGGGGGTAGTCCTCGGTATAGGTTGCCTCGCCGGCATGGGCGCGCCGAACCAGCGGGCCGATCCCCTCCCACGCCTCCCCCAGATCTCCTTGAACGAGCGACCAAGTGCGTCCGGTTCTTTCCCGAGGATCGCGACATAGGCGTCGTTATGGAGGGTCGTGAGGTCCGATCCCCAGGCGAGCGCGGCGGGAAAGGCGCAATCGAGAACGAGGCGGGCCGCGGCCCTGAGTTCGGCGGGCCATGCCTCCGCCGGACCGAGCGGCGTCGTGTCCCAGTCGTACGTCCGGACGCGGCCGGCCATAAGGCTGGAGTCGGCAGGCCCGGCAGTGGAGAATGGTGCGGCATGGACCATGCCGGATCGTAACGCGCCGACGCCGAATACGTCTTCAAACTTGCTCCATGGGCCGAAGCTCTGCGGCACGGAGCCAGAAGGCGGGCCAGAAGGCGGGCCAGAAGTCCGCGACCAGCGGGGCATGCGCGCGCATCTCGGAGTAACCGTGGATCTGCACGAGGTTCGCGGAGAGGACGAGGAGGCCGCTCGTGCAGGGCAGGCCGCTCGCTGGCTGCGCCGTGATGCCGAGGATGTTGGCCCCGATGTGGCCCGGGCCAAGCAGGAGGCATATGCCTAAAATCTCACCGTGAAATTTTACTCTTGCGCTTCGAGTGGGTCGAAGTCAGCATTCGGCATCCGACGAGGCCGTTTTGCGGCCTGAGCGCCTCGTCGGGAGTGCTCAAACTGCCGTGCCCTGCGAGGACGGCCGCTGGCGGGAAAACTGGACGGAATGCCGACACAAGACCCTGTTCTCATTGTCGGCGCGGGGCCGGTGGGATTGGTTGCTGCGGCCGAGCTGGTACGCCATGGCGTGCCGGTTCAGGTGCTGGAGGCGGGGCCTGAGCTCTCCGGTGAGATGCGCGGGTCGACCTTCCACGCCCCGACGCTCGACATGCTGGAGGAGCTGGGCGCCGCGAAGGCGATGATCGCGCAGGGCATCGTCGCACCGCGCATGCAGTACCGCAGCCGCGATCAGGGCATCATCGCGGATTTCGACTTCGGCGTGCTCTCCGATGTCTCGCGCCATCCCTTCCGCCTGCAATGCGAGCAGTTCAAGCTCACCCGCATCCTGCACGGCCTGCTGAGCGACCGGCTTGGCTACTCCATCCGCTTCGACGCCCGCGTCGCCAGCTGCCTCGATCGGGGCGATTCGGTGGAGGTCACGCTCGAGAACGGGGACCGCGTCGTCGGCTCCCATGTGATCGGCGCGGATGGTGCGCGCAGCCCGGTGCGCAAGTCCGCCGGGATCGAGTTTGAGGGCTTTACCTGGCCGGAGCGCTTCCTTGTGCTCTCCACGCCTTTCAACTTCGCCGAGATCATCCCGGACCTGGCCGATGTCTCCTACTACGCCGATCCCGAGGAGTGGTTCTTCCTGCTGAAGGTGCCGGGCGTGTGGCGCGCCATGTTCCCCGTGCCGGCCGATGTGGCGGACGAGGAGACGATGACGGACGAGTACGCACGTGCCCGCTTCGCCCGCATCGTCGCGGGACGGGACAGCTATCCCACGCGGCATCGCACGCTGTACCGCGTGCACCAGCGCGTGGCGAAGACCTTCCGCCAGGGCCGCGTGCTGCTGGCCGGCGACGCCGCGCATATCAACAACCCGCTCGGCGGCATGGGACTGAACGGCGGCGTGCATGATGCCTTCAATCTGGGCGGCAAGCTCGCCCGGGTCTGGCACGGCGAGGCGGACGACGAGTTGCTCGACCTCTACGACCGCCAGCGGCGCGGCGTGACGGTGGAGCATGTGCAGCGCCAGACCATCGCCAACAAGCAGAACCTGGAGGCCAAGGAGCCGGAGGCGCAACGCGCCTTCCGGGAGCGGATGGCGGAGACGGCCGCCGATCCCGCCAAGGCACACGCCTATCTCATGGGTGTCTCCATGATCAACGGCCTGCGCCGGGCGGCCGAAATCGCCTGATCCGCGGCACGAGAGAGTTCCGGACATGACCGAGTTGACCTTCGACTTCCAGACCAACGGCACGAGCACGCGGCGCGGCGTCGCGCTGCGCGACCTGGTGATCGCCGGCTGGACGGGCCGCGACCCGCACAAGGTGCAGGAGCATATCGAGGAGCTGGCCGCGCTCGGCGTCGCCCCGCCTCCCAGCACGCCCTGCTTCTACCGTGCCGGGCTGGAGACGCTGACCACTGCGCGCGCCATCGACTGCCTGGGCAGCGAATCCAGCGGCGAGGCGGAGTTCGTCATCGTCATCGACGGCGGCGGCCATTGGTGGGTCGGCCTCGGCTCGGACCACACGGACCGCAAGGTGGAGAGCTACTCCATCACCGTCTCCAAGCAGATGTGCCCCAAGCCCGTCGCGCCCACCCTCTGGGCCTTCGACGAGGTGGCGGCGCACTGGGACAGCCTCGAGTTGCGCTCCTGGGTGCAGGAGGGCACGGGCTGGACGCCGTATCAGGAGGGCAGCGTTGCAGGGATGCGCGACCCGCGCGACACGGTGGCGGCGCATGAGGCCCAGGGCCGCGGCGTACTCGGCGCCGGCACGCTGATGTTTGGCGGCACGCTGCCCGCGATCGGCGGCATCCGGCCGCGCCAGGGCTTCCAGATGGAGCTGCGCGACCCCGTGCTCGGGCGCGCCATCACCCATGAGTACACCGCCCGCTGGCTGGCTGAGTAAGACGGAGACAGATCATGCCGATCACCAAGGAACACCTCGAATTTCACGTCCCCGACACGGGCACGGGCTGGGAGGTGCCGAAGGGCTACCCCGCCGGGATCGAGCAGAAGATTCTCGCCGGCAAGCTCGATGAGGAGAACAAGCGCGGCCACCGCACACGCCTGCTGCGCTTCCAGCCTGGCGAGTTCACCACCGCCCCCTTCGTGCACGACTACTGGGAGGAGGTGTGGCTGGTGTCCGGTGACCTGATCGTCGGCAACGATGCGCAGGGCAATGGCGGCGAGAAGTACGACCAGGCGGCCTATGCCTGCCGTCCGCCGGGCGCCTATCACGGGCCCTTCAAGTCCGACACCGGCTGCACGCTGCTCGAGATCCATTACTACGACGAGACGCCGAAGTGAGCGGGACGGCCGGCCCGACCCTGGAAGGCTTGGCGGCCGATCTCGCCGCCGGGCGCACCACGAGCCGCGCGCTGGTGGAGAGCTGCCTGGCGCGGATCGCCGATCCGGCCGGAGAGGGCGGGCGGGCCTTTCTGCAAGTGGATGCCGAGGGCGCCCGCACGGCGGCCGAGGCGATGGACGCGCTGCGCCGCGCCAATGCCGCGCCCTCGCCCTATGCCGGCATTCCGGTGTCGGTGAAGGACCTGTTCGACGTTACCGGCCAGGTGACGCGCGCCGGCTCCCGCGCGCTCGACGACGTGGCGGCTGCGGAGACCGACGCCTCGGCCGTGGCCCGGCTGCGCCGCGCGGGCTTCGTGGTGATCGGGCGTACCAACATGACTGAGTTCGCCTATTCCGGCCTTGGCCTCAACCCGCATTACGGCACCCCCCGCAGCGTCTGGCGCCGCGAGGAGGGCCATGTGCCCGGCGGCTCCTCCTCCGGCGCCGCCATCTCGGTAGCGGACGGCATGGCGCATGGCGCGCTGGGCACGGATACCGGCGGCTCCTGCCGTATCCCCGCGGCCTTCAACGGGCTGACCGGCTTCAAGCCCACCGCACGGCGCGTGCCGCTGGAGGGCAGCGTGCCCCTCTCCGGCACCCTGGATTCCATCGGCCCGATCGCGCGCAGCACGCGCTGCTGTGCCGTGATGGATCAGGTGCTCGCGGACGAACCACTCGCGCCGCTGCCCGAGATGCCGGTCGCCGGCCTTCGCCTGCTGCTGCCGGAAACGGTAGCCCTGGATGGGATGGAAGCGCCGGTCTCCGCCGCGTTCGAGGCTGCGCTGGCGCGCCTTTCGCGCGCGGGCGTGCGGATCACCCGGGCGGCGATGCCGGAATTCGCCGAGGTGGCGGTGATGAACGCGCTGGGTGGCTTCACCGCTTCCGAGAGCCATGCCTGGCACCGCCCGCTGCTGGAGCGGAGGGGCGACGATTACGACCCGCGCGTCAGCAGCCGCATTCGCCGCGGCGCCGGCATGTCTGCCGCGGACTACCTTGACCTGCAGCGCGCGCGTAAGGATTTCGTGCGCCGGGCCTCCGCGCGGATCGCAGGGTACGATGCGCTGGTCATGCCCACCGCGCCGATCCTGCCGCCGCGCATCCGCGACCTGGAGGACGAGGCGGCCTACACCGCAGCCAACCTGGCAGTGCTGCGCAATCCCACGCTGATCAACATGATGGATGGCTGTTCCGTCTCGGTGCCGGCGGCACGCCCGCCGGAGCCGCCTGCGGGGCTGATGCTCTCCGCCGCCGCGGGCGAGGACCGGCGCCTGCTGGCCCTGGCCGCATCCGTGGAAGCCGTGCTGGGCGCCTGAACCGGCGGCCGGTGCCTCACCCGGAACGGATCCCGGGAAGGCCTTTTGAGGGAGCCAGTCACACAGGCCGGGGGAAGAGGAGCATTAAAGGCCCACCCCGGCTCCGACCCATGCTTCGCAAGGAGGCGAGACAATGTTGCGTCAAACTGGATCCCGGACCGCCCCAAGGGCCGCCCGGATGGCCGTGGCAGCCCTTGCTGCCCTCCTCGTCGCGCTCCCGGCCGGCGCACAGGACAACTGGCCCGACCGCCCGATCCGCGTGCTCGTTCCCTTCGCCCCTGGCGGCGTGACGGACAGCATCGGGCGGCTCGGTGCGGAGTGGCTCGGCAGGTCGCTGGGGCAGCCCGCGCCGGTCGAGAACCGCAGCGGCGCCAACGGTGCCATCGCCGCCGAAGCCGTGGCACGTAGCGCACCCGACGGCTACACGCTGTTCACCGCCAGCGCGTCGCAGATGGTGATGCTGCCCGCGCTCACCCGGCTCAGCTTCAATCCGGCCACCGACTTCGCGCCGGTCTCGATCCTGGCGAGCAACCCGATGGTGCTGGCCGTCAGCACCTCGCTGAATGTTTCGACGCTGCAGGAGTTCGTCGCGCTTGCGAAGGCGCGGGCGGGCAAGCTGGACTACTCCTCCGCCGGCAACGGCTCCTCCACTCATCTGGCCATGGCCCTGCTGATGCAGCGCGCCGGGATCGACATGCAGCACGTGCCCTATCGCGGCGGCGCACCGGCGATGCAGGCCTTGCTGGCGGGCGAGGTCGCGGCCTATTTCGGCAATCCCTCCGACATGATCCCGCATTTGAGCGGCGGGCGCATCCGCGTGCTCGCCGTGGCGGGAACCGAGCGCCTCTCCAGCCTGCCGGGCGTGCCGACGGTGGCCGAGAGCGGCTATCCGGCCTTCCGCGCGGAGACCTGGAACGGAATCGCGGCTCCGGCCGGCACCCCCGCCGCCGCCATCCGCCGCATGGCCGAAGCCCTGGGCAAGGCCTGCGGCGACGCGAAGTTCCGCGATGCGCTGGAGCGGCTTGGCACCACTCCCGTCTGCAGCACGCCCGAGGCCTTCGCCGAGACGATGCGCCGCGACGCCCCTCTCTGGCAGGAAGCCGTGCGGATCTCAGGCGCGAGCCTGGACTGAGACGTCCCGAGGGCGGAGGCGGGGTGACCTTTTCCCCGCCCGGCGCGCGTGTCAAACGGCACCGGGATCCTGGGATGGCGGGAGGGGTGATGCGCGTGCCGGTGACGAAGAGCGCCCGATGGCTGGCCCGCGCCGCCGTCCCGGCACCGGGCGGCTATCCGAAGGAGGCGCGCGCCGTCCCGCTGAAGGACCAGGCCTACGAGATCATCCGCCACCACATCATCATCTGCCGCTTCGCACCCGGTGAGAAGCTGAACGAGGCGCAGGTCGCCGAATCGCTCGGGCTGAGCCGCATGCCCGTGCGCCACGCCCTCGCGCGGCTGCGGCTGGAGGGGCTGGTCACGATCCGGCCGCGGAAGGGCATCGAGGTCCGACCGATAGACCCGGTGGAACTGCTGCAGATTATCGAGGCGCGCACGGTGAACGAATGCCACGCCGTGCGCCTGGCTGCCGCGCGTTTCACCGCCGAGGACACCGCCGCGATAGACGACGTGCTCCGCCACACGGAAGCCGCGCTGGAACGGCACGACACCGAGGCGCTGATGCTGCTGGACAAGTCGTTCCACGCGATCATCGCGCAGGCCTCCGGCAACACCGTGTTCCTCGACATCCTCGGCAACCTGCACGACCGGGCCGTGCGCTTCTGGTTCATCTCGCTGGAGCAGCAGACGCACCAGGGCAGCGTGGTGCAGGAGCATCGCGCCATCAGGGATGCTCTGGTGGCGCATGACGCGGAGGCGGCCGAGGCCGCCATGGCGCATCACATCGCCGCCTTCCGGCGCAATGTCATGCTGCTGATCGGGCAGTAGTCTTCGCGCCGCCGCGCGGTCCTGCGTGCAGGATCCTGCCCCGATCCTGACCGTGCTGCTGACTTCATGAGCAGCTCTTTGCCTGTGACCTTCCATCGTAGAAGCGCCTGTTCCGGAGCGCTCGACTGTCTCGGAACAGAACCCGTCGGAGCGGCATCATGATCCTGACGCAGCCGCAGCCAGGCAACGGACCATGTCCTCCTGTCGAACAGCTCGTCGATGCCGGGATCAGGGAACGTCCGTTTGGAAGTAGTTTGGTAGGGTGGCTCGCAATCGTTCAATCTCGGCGAAGGTGCCGGACATGTGCGCCCGCAGCCTTGCCTCGGCTTGCCGAGCGTCGCCACTCATCATGGCTAATGCCAACTCCCGATGATCGTCCAGCACCGCCTCCGCCTTACCGGGTGAGGGAAGGTGCAGGCGACGCAGGCGGTCGAGGTGGCCGCTCCGGCTGCGCACCAGAGCTCGAAGATTTGGCACCTCGGCTGCAGAGTAAAGCGCGCTGTGGAACGCCTCGTCGGCCGCGGTGAAGTCGGTGTGGTTGCCT
Source organism: Roseomonas aerilata DSM 19363 (assembly GCF_000711725.1). Lineage (GTDB taxonomy): Bacteria > Pseudomonadota > Alphaproteobacteria > Acetobacterales > Acetobacteraceae > Roseomonas > Roseomonas aerilata. The sequence continues at coordinate 75,938 of NZ_JONP01000024.1, forward strand.
GCTGCTAGCCCGGCTTCCATGCGAGAGAGTTCAGCTTCTAGCACGCGGGCCAGCGCAGGGGAGGGCGATCCTGCCAGGCGGCGCACGATCTCCAACTCAATCGACAAACGAAGAAAATGCGCTTCTCGCGCGCTGGCCAGGTCGACGCGCGAGACACGCGTGGCTGACTGAGGCACCACCTCAACCAGCCGCTCCTCTTGAAGACGCACGATCGCCTCTCGCATCGGAGTCTGGCTGATCCCCAGCTGCCGAGCGATTTCATTGCGGGAAAGTACGGAGCCTGGCGGCAGGGCAAGGGAGATGATGGCATCACGAAGTTGCCCGTAAGCGAACTCGGAGGCGCTGGTGCGCCGGCCGAAGGAGGTGAGGAGAGGCACGCCCACGTCCTCTGTAGCGGAACAGTGCGGAACGGTGGCGCTCTCGGGTGCCTTGTCTTGGAAGGTGAGCTTCATTCTGTGGGAAACCCTAGAGGGAAGCGCGTCCGAACGACAGGAGGTTGACAGCCGAAGACTCATATATCAGATTTAAGACCACAAAATGAAGGCGGCCTCGATGCCGCGTTGTGGAGGATCGCCGATGCAGAACCTTGCCCGCCGCTTCACCCTCGCGGCGCTTCTGTCCGTCGCCGCGCTGCCTGCTGTGGCGCAGCAACGCGCCTACCCCACCCAGCCCATTCGCGTCATCGTGCCGTTCAGTGCTGGAACGTCGGACACCGTGGCCCGCCTCGTGAGCCTGGAGATGTCAAAAGCACTTGGCCAGCCGATGGTCGTGGAGAACCGTCCGGGCGCTGGCGGCAATCTGGGCAGCGAGACCTGCGCGCGCGCCAATCCTGACGGTTACACCATCTGCCTCGGCACCATCAGCAGCCACGCCATCAACCCGGCCATCTATCCTCGCATTCCCTACAACAACTTGCGTGACTTCGCGCCGATCACACAGTTGGCGTCTCAGCCCAACGCTCTGGCCGTGGGAGAGAGCTTCCCCGCCCGAAGCATCCCGGAGCTGATCACCTACCTGAAGGCCCATCCCGGTGAGGTGAACTACGGCTCCTCCGGCGTCGGGACGTCCGTGCATCTGGCCGGCACCCTCTTCGCGCAGCTGACGGGCACGCAGATCGAGCACGTGCCCTATCGCGGCAGCGGCCAGATTACGACGGCGCTTCTCGGCGGCGAGCTGCCGATGGCCTTCGACAACTTCTCGTCGGTCTGGCCCCTCGCACGGGAGGGCAAGATGCGCGTCCTCGGCGTCACCTCGCTCCAGCGCAGTCCCGCGGCACCGGACGTGCCCGCCGTTGCCGAGACGGTGCCGGGCTTCGAAAGCCTGTCATGGCATGGCATCTTTACCCAGTCCCGGGTGCCGCCCGAGATCGTTGCGCGGCTTAACGCCGAGGCTCGCGCGGCGCTCGCCACTTCTGCCGTCCAGGCACGCTTCGCCGATCTCGGCATCACCCCTGTGGGCAACTCGCCGGAGGATTTCCGCAGGTTCATCGAAAGTGAGACCGCACGCTGGGGCGACGTCGCCAAGCGCGCGAACATCAGCCTTGATTAGAAGGCCACTGAGCCCCTTCGTGCGGGGCTATGTGCTCGGCACGCGCGTCAGCTTCGACTGAGTGATCGCGGCTTAGGGCCGCCGCACCGACAGGAAGACACACATGACCATCACCGGTGAGATGCTGCTGGGCGCGACCGTGCTTCGCGGCACGGACAAGCCCATTCGCGCCGTCGAGGCGGCGACGGGCCAACCGATGGAGCCCGCCTTCGGCGGCGGCACGGCGACCGACGTGGACCGCGCCTGCGCCCTCGCCTGGGCGGCCTTCGACACCTACCGCGAGACCACGCCCGAGGCCCGGGCCGCCTTCCTGGAGGCCTGCGCCCAGGCCATCCTCGACATCGGCGATGAGCTGATCACCCGCGCCATGGCCGAGAGCGGCCTGCCGCGCGGGCGACTGGAGGGCGAGCGTGGCCGCACCGTGGGCCAGCTCCGCCTCTTTGCCGCCGAGCTGCGCGAGGGCGGCTGGATCGGCGCCCGCATCGACCCGGCCCTGCCGGACCGCAAGCCCCTGCCCCGCCCGGACCTGCGCCTGCGCCAGATCCCCCTCGGCCCCGTCGCGGTGTTCGGGGCGTCCAATTTCCCGCTCGCCTTCTCCGTGGGTGGCGGGGACACGGCCTCGGCGCTGGCTGCCGGCTGCCCCGTGGTCGTGAAGGCCCATTCCGCCCATCCCGGCACCTCCGAGCTCGTCGGCCGTGCCATACAGTCCGCCGTGCGCGCCTCGGGCCTGCCGGAGGGCGTCTTCTCCATGCTCTTCGGCTCCGGCCAGGTGGTCGGCCAGGGGCTGGTGGCCGATCCCCGCATCAAGGCGGTGGGCTTCACCGGATCCCGCGCGGGCGGCACGGCGCTGATGAAGACCGCGGCCGGCCGGCCTGAGCCGATCCCGGTCTACGCCGAGATGAGCAGCATCAACCCCGTCTTCTTGCTGCCGGAGGCCATGGCGGCGCGGGCGGCGGCGATCGGCAAGGGCTTCGTGGGCTCGCTGACCCTTGGCGCCGGCCAGTTCTGCACCAACCCGGGCCTCGTCCTCGCCCTTGAAGGGCCGGAACTAGACACCTTCCTCGGCGCTGCCACCGAGGCGCTCGGAGGCGCGCCGGCCCAGACCATGCTGACGCCGGGCATCCTCAAGGCCTACCAGACCGGCGTCGCGCACCTCGCCGGCAACAACCGCGTCCGCAAGGTGGCCTCGGGCGGACTCGCCACCGCGGGCACCCAAGGCGAGGCCGCGCTCTTCGAGACCACCGCCGCCCACTTCATGGACGACCCGGCGCTGGCCGAGGAGGTGTTCGGCGCCGCCTCCCTCGTGATCCGCTGCCCGGACGTGGAGACCATGCTGCGCCTCGCCGAGGGGCTGGAGGGCCAGCTCACCGCCACCATCCAGATGGACGAGGGCGATCTCGAGGCCGCGCGGCGGCTGCTGCCCGTGCTGGAGCGCCGAGTGGGCCGCATTCTGGTCAACGGCTATCCCACGGGGGTCGAGGTCAGCCACGCCATGGTCCATGGCGGCCCCTATCCCTCCACGTCGGACGGCCGTTCCACCTCGGTCGGCTCCCTCGCCATCGCCCGCTTCCTGCGCCCCGTCTGCTACCAGGACATGCCGGAGGCGTTGCTGCCGCCGGCGCTGCGGGACGGCAACCCGATGGGCATTTGGCGCCGCCTCGACGGCACCTTGAGCCAGGACTGAGAGAACGCCATGGCCGATCCCCACCTGCCTCCCGATGCGCTGGAGGCTGATCCTGGCACGGCGGGCGCTGCGCGCAGGACGGCGGCTGAGTTGCGTTCTGCGCGCTGGTTCGGGCCGGCGGACCTCCGGAGCTTCGGGCATCGCTCGCGCGCCATGCAGATGGGCTACAGCCCGGAGGAGTGGACGGGCAAGCCGGTGATTGCGATCGTCAACACCTGGTCCGACCTCAATCCCTGCCACGTGCACTTCAAGCAGCGCGTGGACGACGTCAAGCGCGGCATTCTCATGGCCGGCGGCTTCCCGGTGGAGTTGCCGGCGATCTCGGTGTCGGAAAGCTAC
>NZ_JONP01000025.1 GCF_000711725.1 Roseomonas aerilata DSM 19363
GGAAGAGGGGCGCAATCCGCCGCACCTGAGCCCTCGTCAGCCAGAACAGATCAGCCATGCAGCACCTCCGGCCACCATGAAATCAGCCATCCAGATCAAGTGCCAGCTCTTAACGTGCGCCCCTAGAAGCGATCCGCCGGTTATGTGAGCCCGGCGGATCCATGGAGAGTTTTGGGATGGCGAGGAAGCACCACAAGCCGGAGGAGATCGTGGCGAAGCTGCGCCAAGTCGAGGTGCTGCTGGCGCAGGGGAAGTCAGCGGTCGAAGCCGTGCGGGTGATTGGGGTGACGGAGCAGACGTACTACCGCTGGCGCAGCGAGTACGGCGGTCTGAAGCTGGACCAGGTGAGACGGCCAAAGGTGCTGGAACAGGAGAACGGCAGGCTTCGCCGGGCGGTGGCGGACCTCACCCTGGAGAAGCTGGCGCTGAAGGAAGCCGCCTTGGGAAACTGGTGAGCGCCGCGCGTCGTCGGGCCTGTGTCAGGCACGTCACGGGCAAGCTCGACGTCTCGGAGCGGTTTGCCTGCCGGGTGCTGGGGCAGCACCGGACCGTGCAGCGCAGGACGCTCCGGGTGGCTGACGACGAGGCGGCGCTGAGGGAGAGTATCATCGACCTGGCGCGGCAGTATGGGCGCTACGGATACCGGCGGATCACGGCCCTGCTGCGGGCCGAGGGTTGGTGCTGCAACCACAAGAGGGTCGAGCGCATCTGGCGCGCGGAGGGGCTGAAGGTGCCCGCCCGGCAACCCAGGCGTGGTCGGCTCTGGCTAAACGACGGTTCCTACGTGCGGCTGCGGCCGGAGCGGCCGAACCATGTCTGGGCTTACGACTTCGTCGAGGACCGGACGCGCGATGGCTGCAAGCTGCGGATGCTTAACGTAGTCGACGAGTACACCCGGGAGTGCCTCGCGATCCGGGTGGCGCGCAGGCTCGGGGCGGCGGACGTGATCGATGTCCTCTCCGACCTGTTCATCCTGCGCGGCACCCTGGGCCACGTGCGGTCCGACAATGGGCCGGAGTTCGCCGCCACCGCGGTGAAGGGCTGGATCACCGGCGTCGGCGCAAAGACGGCGTTCATCGAACCGGGCAGTCCCTGGGAGAACGGCTATGTCGAGAGCTTCAACGGCAAGCTCCGGGACGAGCTGCTGAACGCGGAGGTGTTCAACACGCTGGCCGAGGCGAAGGTGCTGATCGAGGGCTGGCGTAGGCACTACAACACCGTCCGGCCGCACTCCTCGCTCCACTACCGACCACCCGCGCCGGAGGTGCTCTTGACGCCGCGCGTACCATCACCAGCAGGACGCCTCCCCTCCAGAACAGGCCGACCTGCTGCGGCCACGCCTGGTCGACATGATCGATGGACGGCACGAGCTGGTCCGGCTGGCGGCACTGATCGATTGGGGCTGGTTCGAGCAGGAATGGGCTGGGTTCTTTCCCGCCGGTGAGGGGCGGCCCGCCATCCATCCGCGCCTAGTGGCCGGGCTGATGTACCTGCAGCACGCCTACGGCCTTTCCGACGAGGCGGTGCTCGCCAGCTGGGTAGAGAACCCGTACTTCCAGCACTTCACTGGCGAGACCGTCTTCCAGCACCGCCCGCCCATTCACCCCTCCTGGCTCAGCCGCTGGCGCGGCCGCATCGGTGAGGAGGGGGTGGAGTGGCTGCTGACCAAAAACATCGAGGCGGGCCGGGCCTCGGGTGCCGTGACGCCGCGCAGCCTGTCCGAGATCGCGGTGGACACCACCGTGATGGAGAAGGCCATCGCGCATCCGACCGACAGCCGCCTCTACGAGAAGGCGCGCCGCTCGCTGGTAACGCTGGCTGAGAGGGCGGGCATTCGGTTGCGGCAGAACTACAACCGCAAGGCTCCGCGCCTGGCAGCCCAGGCTGGGCGTCACGCCCATGCCCGGCAGTTCCGGCGCATGCGCAAGGCGCTGCGCACGCTTAAGGGCTACACGGGACGCGTCCTGCACGACATCGGCCGCAAGCTCGGCGCCATCCCCGAGGGAGGGCTGCGGAGGCAGATGGAGCAACGCATCGCGCTCGTCACCCGCCTGCTGCGGCAGACACCCAAGAGCGCGGGCAAGCTCTACGCCCTGCACGAGCCCGAGGTCGAGGTCGACTGCATCGCCAAGGGCAAGGCGCGGGTGCGCTACGAGTTCGGCACCAAGGTCAGCATCGCCACCACGCTTGCTGGCGGCTTTGTCGTTGGCATGCGCTCCATGCCGGGCAACCCCTATGACGGCCACACCCTTCCCGACGCCCTCCAGCAGGTCGAGACCCTCACCGGGCAGCTCCCCACCCTTGCCGTGGTCGACCGTGGCTACCGCGGCCATGGCGCCCACGGCACGACGGTGCTCGTCAGCGGCACGCGTCACGGCCTCACGCCACGCTTGCGCAAGCTCCTGCAGCGACGCAGCGCCATCGAGCCCGAGATCGGCCACATGAAGTCCGACGGACGCCTCGCCCGATGCGCCCTCAAGGGCACCATCGGTGATGCCCTCTACGCCGTGCTCTGCGGGTGCGGGCACAACATCCGCAAGATCCTCGCCTACCTCAGGGCCCTTTCGCTCGCCCTCCTTGCCGCCCTCAACCAGGCAATGGGCCAGCCAGACCACCAGCCGCTTACGGTCCAGACAGCCTGAAGAGGTTAGTCAAGGCCGACTACGTAGGAGAGCATCGCCAAGACGCCTGCGACGGAGCACAAGAAAGTCTCACTATGGGTGTGATTGTAGGGTGGGATCGCTGAACCGCCCAAAATAGCAACAAAGTGAATTTCAGCTGGCGTCCCGTACGGGATTCGAACCCGTGTTGCAGCCTTGAAAGGGCCGCGTCCTAGGCCTCTAGACGAACGGGACAGGCCGGAGCCCACCTGAGAGGGGGCGGGGCGTCACTACAATGCCAGGGCGTCGGCGTCCAGCACCTACGTCGGATGCGTCAGAGGGCGAGCGGGATATCGGGCGGTACCAGCGGCGCCCGCGGCGACGGGGCAGAGGCGGGGGCGGCCGCTGGCTCCGGCTCGCCCCTGGCTGGGGTTCCCGCGGGGGGCGCGCCACCGGCCGGCGTCCCGGACGCCGCCGCAGCAGGGGCCGGCGTGCTGGTGGCTGCGGGTGGATCGGCCCGCACGGGTGCCTCCACCACCGCGGGGGCTTGGCCGGCGGGCTTGGCCGCCACGGGATCAGCCACCGTGTAGTCAGGCACGATTCGCGCCTGGGCGCCGGCGATCACGAGCACCTTCTGCCCGATCGGCAGAGGCGGCACGTCACGCTGAGTAACGTTCACCAGCTCCCCGTTCGTGCGGCGGACGATGTATTCGGTGCCGCGGTTGTCGTTCACCACGCGCTCGGTCGCCGTACCCAACAAGCCGCCGACGAGGCCGCCACCAACCCCGGCCAGGGCGGAGGTCAGGTGGCTGCCAGTCGCGGCGCCGCCGACGATGCCGCCGGCCGCCGCGCCCACCGCCGCACCCGTCGCGCCGTCGGCGGAGATCGCGACCTCGCGCGCGCCGATGATGACGCCCTGCTGCACCGGGTTCACCTGCTGCACCGCGCGCGTGGCATAGGTATCGGCCGAGTAGCTGTTGCCACAGCCGGCGAGGAGCAGGAGGGGGAGCAGGAAACGGGCAGGCGGCATGGGCACTCCGCGGTCTGTGCGGCGCGGGGTCCCGCGCCGCCCCAGGGGTCGGTGGGGGCTCAGGGAGGCGAGTTAAAGCCATGCGGGGCTGCGAACAACCCGGAACCCCTCGATTGACTCCTCAGGCCGGGGCTGCATCCTGCACATGAAGGCAGGTCGAGACCTCGCCATTCCAGCTCTCCGCCCGCAGCACCCCGCAGAGATGCAGCGGCACCTTGCGCGGTCCCAGGAGGAGATCCGCAAGCGGCCCCTCCTTCGCGCGGAAGGCCACGGCCTTCAACCGCGCACCCCCCTCCCCTTCCAGGAAGAGGCGGATGGTCGCGCCCTCCTTACCCACCCGGTCCGCGCGCACCACGCGGGCGTGGCGCAGGGCGAAGAGCGGTTCCTCGTTGCCGGTGCCGAAGGGGGCGAGGCGGGCGACCTGCTCCGCCATGGCCGTGTTGGCAGCGGCGACGCTGAGCGTGCCCTCCACCACCAGAGCCGCCGCATCCGGCAGCTCGGCCGCGCGCGAGAGACGGTCGTTGAGGAAGGCGCGAACCTCCGGCAGTCGCTCTGCGCGGAAGGAAAGTCCCGCGGCCATGGCGTGGCCGCCGCCTGTCAGCAGCAGGCCCGCCTGGCGCGCCGCGATGACAGCCGCGCCCAGGTCGATGCCGGGCACGGAGCGGCCAGAACCTTTGGCGACGCCGTCCGAGAGGCCCGCGACGATGGCGGGGCGGTTGAAGCGCTCCTTCACCCGTCCCGCGACGATGCCGACGACGCCGGGGTGCCACCCCTCCCCCAGGATGAGCAGCACGGGGTCGCCGGCGGCCGCGGCGGCCTCGGCCATGCGAAGGGCGGTTTCCATCACCTCCGCCTCCACCTCCTGGCGGCGGCGGTTCGTGGTGTCGAGGCGCTCGGCCATGGCGCGGGCCTCGAGCGGGTCCTCCTCCAGCAGAAGGCGGAGGGCTAGGTCGCTCTCCCCGATACGCCCGGAAGCGTTGAGGCGTGGGCCGAGGCCGAAGCCGAGGGACTGGGCGCTGGGGATGTCCTTCACCCCTGCCACCTCGAGCAGGGCGGCCACGCCCGGGCGGGCGCGGCGGGCCATGACGCGCAGGCCCTGGGCGACGAGCGCGCGGTTGAGGCCGGTGAGGGGCATCACGTCGCAGACGGTGGCAGTCGCGACGAGGTCCAGCAGGTCGAGCAGGGGCGGCTCGGCGCGGCTCTCGAAAAAGCCGGCCTTGCGAAGGCTGCGGTGGAGCGCGACCGCCGTCATGAAGCAGATGGCGCCGGCGCAGAGCGTGCGAAGGCCAGAGTCGCAGTCCAGCCGGTTCGGGTTCACCGTGGCCAGGACTGGCGGCGGCGGGCCCTCGGCCTTGTGGTGGTCCAGCACCACCACGTCCGCCCTTCCTTGCGCCGCCGCCAGCGCGTCATGGGCGGCGATGCCGCAGTCCACGCAGACGATGAGCGTCGCGCCACCATCGCAGAGAGCTGCGATGGCCGGCGCGTTGGGGCCGTAGCCCTCCTTGATGCGGTCCGGCACGTAGTGGGTGACGATGGCGCCGAGGTCGCGCAGGACGCGCGTGATCAGCGCGCCCGCGCAGGCGCCGTCCGCGTCGTAGTCGGCGAAGACCGCGACCCGCTCCCCTGCACGCACGGCCCCAGCCAGGCGTTCGGCCGCGCGGTCCATGTCGCGCAGGCAGGAGGGGTCGGGCATGGCGGCGCGCAGCCGCGGCTCAAGGAAGTCGGCTGCGTTCTCCACGCCTACGCCGCGTGCCGCGAGAAGGCGGCCGACGAGTTCCGGCACCGCCAGGCGCTGGGCGATGGCGAGGCCCGTACGGGCGTCGCCATCGCGCCAGATCCAGCGGCGGCCGGTGGCGCTGCGCGTGACGCCGAGGACGGCGTCCGGGTGCGGAAGGTCAGGCAACGAAGACGTTCGGCTTGATGCTGAAGTTGTGGTGCCCCTCGATGTAGCGGACCGTGCCGGTCTTGCTGCGCATGACGATCGAGTGGGTGACTGCGCTGGTGGCCGTGCGCCGCACGCCGCGCAGCATCGCGCCCGTGGTGACGCCGGTCGCCGAGAACATCACATCGCCGCGGGCCATGTCCTCGACGTTGAAGATGCGGTCGGGGTCGGTGATGCCCATGGACTTCGCGCGCTCCCGCTGGGTGTCGTCCTCGTAGATGAGGCGGCCCTGCATCTGGCCGCCAATGCAGCGCAGCGCGGCCGCCGCCAGCACGCCCTCGGGCGCGCCGCCCCAGCCGATATACATGTCCACGCCCGCTTCAGGCTGGGAGCAGGCGACGACGCCGGCCACGTCTCCGTCCGGAATGAGCATGATGCGCGCGCCAGCCTCGCGGCAGGCGCGGATGATCTCCTTGTGGCGGTCGCGGTCGAGCGTGCAGACGACGAGATCCTCGATCGAGGCCTTCTTCGCCTGGGCGAGGTTCCGGAGGTTCTCCTTCGGGCTGGCGTCGATATGCACCACGCCCTCCGGCAGGCCCGGGCCGACCGCCAGCTTGTCCATGTAGATGTCAGGGGCGTGCAGGAAGCCACCCTTCTCCGCGACGGCCAGGGTCGCGATGGCGTTGGGCATGCCGCGGGCGCAGATGGCGGTGCCCTCCAGCGGGTCCACCGCGATGTCCACCTCGGGGCCGCCGGAGCCGACCTTCTCGCCGATGTAAAGCATCGGCGCCTCGTCCATCTCACCCTCGCCGATCACCACGGTGCCGGTGATGGCGACGCTGTCGAAGGCGCGGCGCATGGCGTCCACCGCCGCGCCGTCGGCGCTGTTCTTATCGCCGCGCCCGATCCAGCGGGAGGCGGAGATGGCGGCGGCCTCCGTCACGCGGACGAGCTCCATCGCCAGGTTGCGGTCGCTCTGCAGGGGGGCGTCGGGGTTGATGCTCATGGCGTTTCGATCCGGATGAGGGCGGGGGGTTCGAGCACGGCGTCGAGGGCGGCGATGCGGGCCAGCGCCTCGCGCATCGCGACCTCTCGCGCCTCATGCGTGGTGACGACGACCGGCACGGCCTCGCCGGGCGCGCGGCCGCGCTGGAGCATGGATTCAAGGGAGATCCCGGCGTCGCGCAGGACGCCGGTCACGTCCGCGATCACGCCGGGGCGGTCCACCACCATCAGGCGCAGGTAGTAGGCGCCCGAATGGCGCTCCATCCCGACCGAGGGCAGCGCGGAAAAGGATTCGGCACCCCAGACGGGGGTGTGGCGGCCGCGGGCGATGTCGATGAGGTCGGACACGACGGCGCTGGCCGTGGGGCCGGCGCCGGCGCCGCGGCCGACGAGAACCACGCGGCCGACATGGTCGCCCTCCGCCACCACGGCGTTGAAGACGCCGTCCACGGTGGCCACGGGGTGGCTCGCCGGTACCATGCAGGGGTGCACGCGCGTCTCGACGCCCACTTCCGAGCAGGAGGCGATGCCCAGCAGCTTGATGCGGTAGCCGAGTTCCTCGGCAAGGCGGATGTCGAGCGCGGAGACGGCACGGATGCCCTCCACGTGCACCGCGCCGAAATCGACGGGGCGGCCGAAGGCGAGGGCCGCGAGGATGGCCAGCTTGTGGGCGGCGTCGATGCCGTCCACATCGAAGGTCGGGTCGGCTTCCGCGTAGCCGAGCTTCTGCGCCTCGCTCAGCGCCTCCGCGAACTCCCGCCCCCGCTCGCGCATCTGCGTCAGGATGTAGTTGCAGGTGCCGTTCAGGATGCCGGTGACGCGGGAGATGCGGTTGCCCGCCAGCCCCTCGCGGATGGCCTTGATGGCGGGGATGCCGCCGGCCACCGCCGCCTCGAAGGCGAGCGGGACGTTGGACCGGGCGGCCAGCTCCGCCAGCTCGGCGCCGTGTATCGCGAGCAGCGCCTTGTTGGCGGTGACCACGGGCTTCCCGGCCGCGAGCGCCGCCTGGATCAACGCGCGGGCCGGGCCCTCGCTGCCGCCGATGGTTTCCACCACCACGTCCACCGCGGGGTCGTTCGCCAGCGCCACGGGATCGTCATACCAGCGCAGGCCGTCGAGGCTGATGCCGCGGTCGCGCGTGCGGTCGCGGGAGGAGACTGCGGTGACGGCGATGCGCCGGCCCGCGCGGGCAGCCACGATCTCCGCGTTCCCGCGCAGCAGGCCGAGCACGCCCGCACCAACCGTGCCGAGGCCGGCGACGGCAACCGCAAGAGGACGGGTCATGCGCGGACGGCGTCCTCTTTCACGGCCTCGTCCATGGCGGGCGCGGCGTTGTCCCCTTGCAGGAAGCCGCGGATGCCGCGCAGGCCCTGGCGGATACGGTGGTTGTTCTCGACGAGGGCGATGCGGACGTGATCGTCCCCGTGCTCGCCGAAGCCGATGCCCGGCGCCACCGCCACCTTCGCCCGGGCGAGCAGCAGCTTGGAGAACTCGACGCTGCCGAGATGCTTGAAGCGCTCCGGGATCGGCGCCCAGATGAACATGGAGGCCTCCGGCGAGGGCACTTCCCAGCCGGCCTGCCGCAGGCCCTTCACCAGCACGTCGCGTCGGTCCTTGTAGAGGGCGCGCATCTCCGCAATGCAGTCCTGCGGGCCGTTCAGCGCGGCCGTAGCGGCCACCTGGATCGGCGTGAAGGCGCCGTAGTCGAGGTAGGACTTCACGCGCGTCAGCGCCGCGATCAGCTTCGGGTTGCCCACCGCGAAGCCCATGCGCCAGCCCGGCATGTTGTAGGTCTTGGACATGGAGGTGAACTCCACCGCCACGTCCCTCGCCCCCTCGACCTCCAGCACGGAGGGGGGCGGGGTGGTGCCGTAGTACAGCTCCGCATAGGCGAGGTCGGAGAGGATGTAGATCTCGTGCTTGCGGCAGAAGGCGACCAGCTCGCGGTAGAACTCGATGCTGGCGACGAGCGCCGTCGGGTTCGACGGGAAGTTGACGATGACGGCCGTGGGCTTGGGCACGGAGTGGCGGACGGCACGGTCGATCGCGCGCAGCATCTCGTCGTCGGGCGTATAGGGGATCGAGCGCACGGAGGCGCCGGCGATCAGAAAACCGAACTGGTGAATCGGGTAGGACGGGTTCGGCACGAGGATGGTGTCGCCCGGGGAGGAGATGGCCTGGGCAAGGTTCGCCAGCCCCTCCTTGCTGCCGAGGGTCGCGATCACCTCGGTCTCCGGGTCCAGCTTCACGCCGAAGCGGCGGGCGTAATAGGCCGCGTGGGCCTTCCGCAGGCCGGGAATGCCCTTGGAGGCGGAGTAGCGGTGCGTGCGCGGGTCCTGCACGGCCTCGATCAGCTTCGCCACGATATGCGGCGGCGTCGGGCTGTCGGGGTTGCCCATGCCGAGGTCCACCACGTCCTCTGCCGCGCCGCGGGCCTTGGCCTTGGCGGCGTTGACCTCCGCGAAGACATAGGGCGGCAGGCGGCGGATGCGGTGGAACTCGTCGGTCATGGTCCGGGTGCTCGGCGTTCTGTTCTTCGGGTCGTGGGGATCGAGAATAGCGGGGGCGGTCAGCGCCCGCGAGGCGCGATGGACGGGAAGCTGGGTGGCGCGGCGAGATCGGGTGCCGCGGGGGCGGAGAGCGTGGGCGGCGGGCCCTCGGGCGCCTCCTCCTCAATGCGGGGCGCCTGGGTGCCGGGCAGGAGGAGGGTGGCGGGCCCGGCGGCGATGCGCGGCGCGGCGGAGAGGCGCGCCGGTGCCGGCGGCTCCGCGGGAACGGCCGCCAAGCCTTCCGTCGCAGGGCGGTCGGGCACCGGGGCGCCCGGCACGATCGGGGCCGCCGCCGCCGCGCGGTTGGCGGCCAGGAGGGTGGACAGTTCCGCCCGCGCGCTTGACGGCCCGCGGGAGGGGCGCTGCGGCACCGTGGCGAGGTTCGGGGAGCCCTTGTCGAGTCCGGGCGGCAGGGGGCGGCCCGCGAGAGCCTCGCCGTTGATCTGGCGGTAGAACTCGAAGACGCTCTCGCCCGGCGAGCCGATGCAGCCGCCAAGCACCGTCGCCAGGGCAAGCGATGCGCCGAGGGCGGCAACCTGAACCCGGCGGGGGTGCGCTTGTCTCGCCCCACCCAGGTCCCTAGCTTCGATGAACCGGCTGGCATCCGACCGGGACGGCATGGCCCTCTCTCGCATCGCACGCTCCTCTCTCCGGGGGGTTTGCCGCAGAATGACCGCCGGCGGAAGCCACGTAACGAGAGCTCGACCGGCTGCCTCACCAGGCGGCCGGGCAGAGGGGAGGAAAGCCAGGCATGAGCGACAAGCGGAAGAGCGGCCGAACTCCGTCGGAAGTCGCCCAGTCGGGTGCGGAGGCGCTCGGCGCGACCACGCAGGGCAGCCCGCCCGCGCCGGTGGTGGCGAAGGCCGTGCCGAAGGGCCAGCGGGTAAAGGCGCCGGTGGCCCAGGCCGAGAAGGCCGCGCCCCCCGCCCCGGCACCCGGCACGCCCCAGGGTAAGGCCGCCGCACCCGTGCCGCTGCTGCCAGAGGAAGACCAGCAAGCCCCGATGGTGCGGGCCAACCCACCCGGCGCGCCGACGCCCGCGGCGGAGCTCGAGGCCTCGCGCATTGCCATGGCGGTCGCGGCCTCCTCCCCCTTGCCCGAACTGCATGCGCCGGCCGCGAAACGGCCGGAGCCGAAGGCCGAGGCGCCCGCCGCGGTGGCGGCGCCCAGCGCCGAAGTCCCGCACTCAGCCTCGGCACCCGCCGAGCCGCCCCCCTCCCCCGCCGCGCTTGCGTCGGCTCCGCCGCCGGCTGCCCCGAAGGAGGTGCCGACCCTGCCGGCCGAGACGCCTAACTTCCGCCTGCCCGACCCTGCGGTCGTCACCCGCACCATGGCGGACGTGGCCGAGCGCGGGCAGCGACTGGTGGCCGAGTTCCTGCGCCGCCAGGCCCAGGCCGACGGCCGGCCCAGCGCGGACCCGCTCAACATCGGCAACGCCTTCCTCGAGATGACGACGCGGCTGATGTCCAACCCGGCCCGCCTCGTGCAGGCGCAGATCGGCTTCTGGCAGGACTACCTCACGCTCTGGCAGAACACCGCGCGCCGCATCATGGGCGGGCAGGCCGAGCCGGTGATTGCCGAGCGCAAGGGTGACAAGCGCTTCAAGGACGACGCCTGGCGCGAGAACGAGGTCTTCGACTTCATCAAGCAGTCCTACCTGCTCTCCTCCCGCTATTTCACCAACGTGGTGCAGGGGGCGGAGGGGCTGCCGCCGAAGACCGCCCAGAAGGTGGATTTCTACACGCGCCAGTTCGTGGACGCGATGAGCCCCACGAACTTCTGGATGACCAACCCCGAGGTGCTGCGCAGGACGGCCGAGACCGGCGGCGAGAACCTGCTTAAGGGCCTGTCGAACCTCCTGACGGACCTTGAGCGCGGGCACGGCAAGCTCCGCATCAACATGACGGACGAGAGCAAGTTCAAGATCGGCGAGAACATCGCGGTCACGCCCGGCAAGGTCGTGTACCGCAACGCACTGATGGAGCTGATCCAGTACACGCCGACCACCGAAACGGTGCTCAAGCGGCCGCTACTGATCCTGCCTCCCTGGATCAACAAGTTCTACATCCTTGACCTCCGCCCGAAGAACTCCTTCGTGCGCTGGGCGGTCTCGCAGGGCCACACGGTCTTCGTCTGCTCCTGGGTGAACCCGGACGAGACGCTGGCCGAGATGGGCTTCGACGACTACATGCGCCTCGGCCCCTATGCCGCGCTAGACGCCATCCAGCAGGCGACGGGGGAGCGGCAGATCAATGCGATCGGCTACTGCCTCGGCGGTACGTTGCTCGCCTCGACCCTCGCGCATATGGCGAAGAAGGGGGACGACAGGATTGCCTCCGCCACCTTCTTCACGACGATGCTCGACTTCGAGGAGGCCGGCGAGCTCGGCGTCTTCATCGACGAGGAGCAGCTACAGGCCATCGAGGCGAAGATGAGCCAGCGCGGGTTCCTGGAGGGGTCGGAAATGGCCGACACCTTCAACATGCTGCGCGCCAACGACCTCATCTGGTCCTTCGTCGTGCAGAACTACCTGCTGGGGCAGGAGCCATTCCCCTTCGACCTGCTGTTCTGGAACGGCGATTCCACGCGCATGCCGGCGAAGATGCACTCCTTCTACCTGCGGCGGATGTACCAGCAGAACGACCTTGTGAAGCCCGGCGGGGTCGAGTTGGACGGGGTGGCGCTGGATCTGCGCGACATCAAGGTGCCGTCCTACTTCCTGGCCACGCGCGAGGACCACATCGCGCCCTGGAAGAGCAGCTACAAGGCGACGCACCTCTTCTCCGGGCCGTTGCGCTTCGTGCTCGCGGCGTCCGGGCATATCGCGGGCGTGGTGAACTCCCCGGACAGCGGCAAGTACAGCCACTGGGTGCGCGACGGCGCCTTTCCCGAGAAGCCCTCCGATTGGTTCGAGACGGCCACCGAGCTTGCGGGCTCCTGGTGGCCGGACTGGCAGCGCTGGGTGACGGCGCAGGACCGCACCATGGTTCCCGCCCGCCAGCCGGGCGAAGGCGGCCTTCCCGCGCTGGAGGACGCGCCCGGTAGCTATGTGAAGGTGATGGCAGGCGACTGAGCGGCCGGCGCCGGTAACTCCGGGGAGAGGGAGAAAGGACTCCTTCCCTTCCCGGCCGTGTCAGAACGCCAGGGGGATAGGCCCGCGCCCGCCGCGGTCGGCCGGCACGGGCGTGTCGAAGTCGGCGCTCCAGCCGTTCGTCTCGTCCAGGACGCGCACGCGCTCAGCAAGGTAGGTCGTGGAAATCTCGCCCTGCGGCAGCGGGCCGGGATCGCTGAGGCGAAGCAGGGTCGCATCTCCGCCGCGGGGAAACAGGCTCCTTGGCAGGGCCGCCGCGGCCGCCGCCCGGTTCCCGCTCCGCAGGGCCCGATAGGCCGCGGCAAGGGCCGCCGCGAGGCGCGGCGAATCGGCGAGCGGATCGGCCCCGAGGGCGCCGCGCATCTCATCGCGCGCGAGGCCGATGCCGGCGCGGGCATCGGGAGGCACGGGGCTCCAGCGCGGCCTGTTCAACTCCACCGCCATCCACTCCATCAGCCCGGCAGCCTGCGCGATGCGGCCCGGCTCGTCCTTGATGCCATTGCTGGCGCCGAGCATGTCCTGCGCCATGACGTTCACGGCGGCACGGCCGGGTTCCTGCTCCGGCGGGAGCAGGCCTGGCGGGACAGGCCAGGAGATGTTCGGCCGCTGGAGCTCCGCGCAGCCGCCGAGCCCGGCCATGCCCAGCACGGCCGGGGAGGCGAGAATAAGAAGGGCGCGGCGTCGCGTCATGGGGGCATCCGGAGGCATGAGGTGGGCAGGATGCCCTGCGCCGGCCGCGCCGTCACCCGAGGGACCGGTCACTGGAACTGCCGGTCGTCGCTGCGGCCGAACTCGATGTCGCGCTGGGCGCGCCGGGTGGCGGTATTCGCCTGGGGCAGCCGGGTGATGGTGCCGAGGCGCTCCAGCGTGTCCGGCGAGAAGACCGGGGGCGCCAGGGCGGCTGCCGCCGCGGCCCGGTCGCCGCGCGCAAGGGCGGCCGCCGCGGCCTCCATGCCATTCATCACGGCCACGCCCGGAGCATCGATCCCGATGCCAAGGTAGCGCCGTACCTCGTAGCGGGCCGCGCTGAGGGCGGCGGGGGTGCCGGCACTGAAGTTGAAGAAGCTACGGTCGGCGCCGACCGCGAGCGTGGTCCATTCGAGGCGGCTGACCGCGACGGCGGCGTCCGCGGGCTTGCCGAGGAGGACGCCCGTGTTGCCGAAGGCCTCCGCCGCGCCGCTGATGGCGTTGCGCTCGGGGGTCTGCCCGCCGTGGCCGGCGAGCGGCGGCACGGGCGGTACAGGACCGGAGTAGGGCACCGCGCAAGCGCCGAGAATGAGGGTCAAGCCGAGGCAGAGCGCGGTGCGTCGCATGGTCCGTTTCCTATTCGAGGCTGGCGCGGTGTTCCTTCGCCAGTTCGGCGTAGTGGGGCGCGGTCCGGTCCCAGCCGGCCCGCTCCTCCGCAGACATGGTGCGAACCAGCCGGGCGGGAGCCCCCAGCCACAATTCGTTGCGGCGGATCACCTTGCCCGGGGAGAGAAGCCCGCCGGCGCCGAGCATCCCGCCCTCCTCGATCACCGCTTTGTCCAGCACGGTGGCGCCCATGCCGACGAAGGCGCGGTCCTCCAGGGTGCAGGCGTGGATGATGCAGGCGTGGCCAACCGTGACGTCCGCGCCGAGGACCGCCGGCATGGTGCCCGCATTCACGTGGACGATGGTGCCGTCCTGGATATTCGTGCGCGGGCCGATCCGGATGAAGTTCGTGTCCCCGCGCAGCACGCAGCCGTACCAGACGCTGGCATCCTCTCCCAGTTCCACGTCGCCGATCACTGAGGCGGTGGGGGCGACGAAGGCGGTAGGGTGGATCGAGGGCCACTTGCCCTTGAAGGGGAAAAGCGGTCCGCTCATGCCGCACGCTCCAGTTGGTTGGCTCCGGAGAGGCCGAGCATCAGGTTCATGTTCTGCACCGCAGCGCCCGAGGCGCCCTTGCCGAGGTTGTCGAGGCGGGCGACGAGCACCGCTTGGCCGCGCGCCTCATTTCCGTAGACGCGCAGCTCAACGAGGTTCGTGTTGTTCAGCGCCTCCGGCTCCAGCTTGCCGCCGGGCTCGGCGGGCACCACGCGGACGAATTCCTGCCCGGCGTAGTAGGCCGAGATCGCGCTCTCCAGCGCGGCCGGCGAGGGGCGGCCGCTCAGCAGGTCGAGGTGCAGGGGCACGGAGACGAGCATCCCCTGGCGGAAGTCGCCGACGCTGGGCACGAAGATCGGGCGGCGCGTCAGGCCGGAATAGTGCTGCAGCTCCGGCAGGTGCTTGTGCTCGAGGCCCAGGCCGTAGAGCTCGAAGGCCGGCGCATCGTCCGCTTCCTCGAAGGCGGCGATCATCGACTTGCCGCCACCGGAGTAGCCGGAGACGGCATTCACCGTGACGGGGTAGTCGCGCGGCAGCAGCCCGGCCTCTACCAGAGGGCGGAGAAGCAGGATGCCGCCGGTGGGGTAGCAGCCGGGATTCGCCACGCGGGCGGCGGCGGCGATCTTGGCGGCCTGGTCCGGCGCGAGTTCTGGGACGCCATAGACCCACTCCGGGTTCACCCGGTGCGCGGTGGAGGCGTCGAGCAGCCGGGGCGCCCGCTCCCCGAGGCCCGCCGCGACGTCCGTCGCCTCCTTCGCCGCCGCATCGGGCAGGCAGAGGATCACGAGGTCCACCTCGGCGAAGAGGTCGCGCTTGGCAGCGGCGTCCTTGCGGTGCTCGGGCGGCAGGGAGCGCAGGACGAGGTCCGGTCGGCCCTGAAGGCGCTCGACGATTTGCAGGCCGGTCGTGCCGGCCTCGCCATCGATGAAGACGCTCGGGATGCTGCCTTGGGCCATCTTGCTCTCCTGACTCCCGCCCTGGGGAGGGAACGGATTGGGACTTGGGGTAGGCGGAAACGCAAGAGGGGCAGCCCCTGCGGGCCGCCCCTCCTGATGAACAGTCCAGAACGGACCGGCGTGAAGCCGGCCCGCCGGCTTCAGCGCTTGCTGAACTGGAAGGAACGTCGGGCCTTCGGCTTGCCGTACTTCTTCCGCTCGACCACGCGCGGGTCGCGGGTCAGGAAGCCAGCCTTCTTAAGGATCGGGCGCAGGCCCGGCTCATAGTTGGTCAGCGCGCGGGAGAGGCCGTGGCGCACCGCGCCGGCCTGGCCGGAAAGGCCGCCGCCGACGACCGTGCACATCACGTCGAACTGCTGGTAGCGGTCGGCCACCAGGAAGGGCTGGGCGATCAGCATCCGCAGCACCGGGCGCGCGAAATACTTCGAGGCCGGCTTGTCGTTGATCGTGACCGTGCCCTTGCCCGGCATGATCCAGACGCGGGCGATGGCGTTCTTGCGGCGGCCGGTCGCGTAGGCGCGGCCGAGGCTGTCGCGCTTGGGCTCACGCGTGATCGCCGCGGACTCGGGGCTGGCGGGGGTGCCGGCGACGAGGTCCTTGAGGTCGGCGAGGGAGGTGGCGGTGGTGGCGTTCGTCTCGCTCATGCTCAGGCGGCCTTCTTCGCGACGGCGAGGTTCTTGCGGTTCATCGCGCCCACATCCAGCGGCTGCGGCGACTGGCCGGCATGCGGGTGCTCGGCGCCGGCATAGACGTGCAGGTTGCGCATCTGGGCGCGGCCGAGATTGTTGCGGGTGATCATCCGCTCCACCGCCTTCTCGAGCACGCGCTCGGGGAAGCGACCCTCAAGGCCGGCACGGATCGTGCGACCCTTGATGCCGCCGGCGTAGCCGGTGTGCCAGTAGAAGACCGACTGCTCGGCCTTGTTGCCGGTCACGCGCACGCGCTTGGCGTTGATGATCACGACGTGGTCGCCGCAATCGACATGGGGGGTGAAGGTGGGCTTGTGCTTGCCACGCAGCCGGTCCGCCACGATGGCGGCGAGGCGGCCGAGGACGAGGCCGTCGGCGTCGATGAGGATCCAGTTCTTCTGGACCTCCGCCGGCTTGATCGAGCGGGTCTGGGTTTGCAGCATGATCCGTGTGTTCAGTCAGAAATGTCGGCCGCATATGGCCGGGGCAGCCCGGCACGTCAAGGAAAAGATGTGTGGTAACATAATACCACAGCCTGCGGGGGCTCTGCCGCACCTCTTCGCAAGCGCCTTCTGATGCGCCGCTGGCTCCCCCTTCTCCTTCTGCCGTTGCTAGCGGCGCTGGTGCTGCTGCTGCCGCGCGCCGTGGTGCTGCCGCCGGCCTGGGACCCGTCCGCACCGCTCGACCTGCGGGCGCCGCCGGGGTTCCTCACGCGCTACAAGCTCTCCCGCATGGCTCGGGAGCCTGGGGCCTGCGCGGCGGCCTTCGCGCTTTCGGGCATCCCCCTCCACCAGCTTCCGCCCCAGCCGCTGCGGGAGGGCTGCGGCATCGTGGAGCCGGTGAGACTCGCGAGCGAGTTGCGCTTCCTGCCCTCAGCGCCGGTGGTGAACTGCCCGATCGCGGCGGCCTGGGTGGTGTTCGAGCGCCATGGGTTGCAGCCGGCCGCGCTCGCCTCCCTCGGGCAGCGGGTGACGGGGGTGCGGCACCTCGGCACCTATAACTGCCGCAACGTCTATGGCCAGGAGGGCGGCCGGCGCAGCCAGCACGCGACGGCGAACGCGATCGACATCGCGGGCTTCACCCTGGCGGATGGCCGCAGCGTGGGGCTGCCACGGGACTGGAACGCGCCGGATCAGGCGGGCGATTTCCTCCGCCGCGCGCGGGATGCGGCCTGTCGGGTCTTCGCGACCGTGCTCGGGCCGGACTACAACGCCGCCCATCGCGACCACTTCCACCTTGACCGCGGGGGCTGGGGAACATGCCGATGAGCACCGGGCCCATCGCCGTCATCGGCGCCTCCGGAAGGTCCGGACTGGCCCTCTGCCGCGCCCTGGCGGCCGAAGGGATCGGCTTCCTGCCGGTGGTGCGCCACGCGGAGCGATGGGCCTCGACGGGGATGCCGGGCGTGCCGCGGATCGCCGACCTGCGCGACCCCGACACTCTGCGGGCCGCGCTGGAAGGGGCGGCGCGCGTCGTCTCCTGCGCCCATGCGCGCCACGCGCCTGCCATCCTCGCCGCCGCCCCTCCCGCCGCGCCGCTTGTGCTGATGGGCAGCACCCGCCGCTTCTCCCAATGGCGCGACGACCATGGGGACGGGGTAAGGCAGGGCGAGGCGGCGCTGATGGAGAGCGGCCGGCCCGGCGTGATCTTGCACCCCACGATGATTTACGGCGCGGAGGGGGAGGACAACGTGCAGCGCCTGGCGGCCCTGCTCCGCCGCCTGCCGGTCGCCCCCCTGCCCGGCGGCGGGACCTCGCTCGTGCAGCCGATCCACCAGTCGGACGTCACGCGCTCCCTGATGGCAGCGCTGCGGCGACACTGGGAGGGGCCGGAGGCGGTGGTCGTGGCAGGACCGGGGCCGGTCCGCTACGCCGATTTCCTCCGCGCCGTCTGCCGGGCCGCCGGGTTCCGCCCGCCGCGCGT
Organism: Roseomonas aerilata DSM 19363; assembly: GCF_000711725.1. GTDB lineage: Bacteria > Pseudomonadota > Alphaproteobacteria > Acetobacterales > Acetobacteraceae > Roseomonas > Roseomonas aerilata. Next base: position 17,574 of record NZ_JONP01000025.1, read on the forward strand.
GGTGCCCTTGCCGCTCGGTCCGCTGCTGGCGCTGGTGCCGCTGCTGCGGGTGGTGCCCGGCCTGCCTCGTATCCGCGCGGCCGAGCTTCGCCGGCTGACCGAGGACAAGGCCTTCGACATCGGCCCGATGCGCGCGCTACTGGACGTGGAGCCGATCGGCCTGGATGAGGGTCTGGCCCTTACCTTCTCGCGCGGGGTTGCCTGAGCAGGGGCTTGGCACCCCGCCCCTGCCCGATCACCATCCGTCCCCTTTCGCCGCTGCCGGAGACCCCATGCCCATCATCAACCGTATCGCCGAGTTCCACGACGACATGACGGCCTGGCGCCGGGACTTCCACCAGCATCCCGAGCTGAACTTTCAGGAGGTGCGGACTTCCGGGATCGTTGCCGACAAGCTGCGCGAGTTCGGCTGCGACGAGGTGATCACGGGGATCGCGACCACTGGCGTGGTGGGCGTCATCCGCGGGCGCGGCGAGGGTGGGGCGATCGGCCTGCGCGCGGACATGGACGCGCTGCCGATCCACGAGGAATCGGGCGTGCCGCACGCCTCCCTCACCCCCGGCGTGATGCATGCCTGCGGGCATGACGGGCACACCGCCATGCTGCTCGGCGCCGCGCGCTACCTTGCGGAGACGCGGAACTTCTCCGGCACTGCCTACATGATCTTCCAACCCGCCGAGGAGATGGGCGGCGGCGGCGAGGTGATGGTGAAGGAGGGGCTGTTCGAGCGTTTCCCGATGGACCGCGTGTTTGGCCTGCACAACTGGCCGGGCGCGCCAGAGGGGACCTTCCTGTGGCGCGTCGGGCCGGTGATGGCGGCGGTGGCCGATATCCGCATCACCGTGACCGGCAAGGGCGCGCACGGGGCGATGCCGCACCAGGGGAACGACCCGATCGTCATCGCCTCCCAGATCGTGACGGCCTTCCAGTCCATCGTGGCGCGCAACGTGGAGCCGGTGGAGGCGGGCGTCATCACTATCGGGAAGATCGAGGGCGGCATGGCCTTCAACGTGATCCCCGAGGTGGTGAACCTGCGCGGCACCGCCCGCTGGTATTCGCCGGAGGTCGGCGACATTCTGGAGAACAAGGTCCGCTCCCTCGCCACCGGCATCGCCGCCGCCTACGGGGCCGAAGCGGAGGTGCATTTCGACCGAATGTACCCCGCGACCATCAACGAGGAGACGAGCACGGGCCTTGCCGCCGAGGCTGCGCGCGCCGTGGCCGGGGAGGCGAAGGTGCAACTCCTGCCCAAGCCGACCATGGGGGGCGAGGACTTCTCCTTCATGCTGAACGCGAAGGACGGCGCCTACCTCATGCTCGGCGCCGGCCGCACGCCGGAGGATCCGCAGGTCCACCACCCGCGATATGACTTCAACGACACGGTGCTGCCGCTCGGCGCCTCCTGGTGGGCGACAATGGTGGAGCGGCAGCTTCCCCGGCGGGGCTGAGCGCCGGCTTCAGCGGAGGACGGCCAGCCCGTCCACCGCGCGCACCCCTTCTCCTTCCGGCAGGACGAAGAGGGGGTTGATCTCCGCCTCCATCAGCCGCTCCCCCGCCGCCCCAGCCATGGCGGCGAAGGCGAGGATGGCGTCTACCAGCGCCGGCACGTCGGCTGGGGGTGCGCCGCGGTAGCCTCGCAGCAGGGGGGCGGTGCGCAGTTCCGCGACCATCCCCTCCGCGTCGGCGCGGGTGATGGGCAGCAGGCGCAGCGCGGTGTCGCCCAGCAGCTCCGCCGCTACCCCGCCCATGCCCAGCAGCAGCGCGGCGCCGAGCTGCGGGTCGCGGTGGAAGCCGAGGATCAGCTCCACGCCGCCGCGCACCATCTCCTGCACGAGGAAGCCCTCGGGCGCGGGGGCGCCGGCAGCACGCAGCCGTTCCAGCATGGTGGCGGCGGCCTCAGGCAGGGCGGCGGGCGGCAGGCCCACGGCCACGCCGCCGAGGTCGCTCTTGTGCGGGATGTCGCGGGAGAGAACCTTCAATACCACGCGCTCCCCCAGGCCTTCGGCGGCGGCGATGGTGCCGGCAGGGTCGCTCGCCACCGCCTCCCGCGCCACGGGCAGGCCGAAGCGGGCGAAGAGGGCCTTGCTCTCGGCCTCGTTCAGCGGCCCGGCCGGCAGGGCGGCGATGGCAGGGTCGGGCGCCGCGGGCGGGCGCGGCGCGGGGGGCACCGGCCGCGGCTGCAGGGCCGCGAGGACGGAGGCGGTGGCCTCGGGCGCGGTGAAGGCGGGGATGCCCTGCCCGTTCAGCAGCTGCGTCACCTCCGGCGCGTGCGGGCTGACATAGCAGAGGATGGGCTTCTCGCCCCGCGCCTGGCACTCCACCACCGCGTCCGAGGCAAGGGTCGGCTGGGCAAGAGCGGAGGAGCCGACGATCACCACGGTGGCGTCGAAGGACGGGCTCTCCTGCAAGGCGTCGATCGCGCCGCGGAGCAGGTCGGGCCGCAGGCCCGCGAGCGTCAGGTCCAGCGGGTTGCGCCCGGCCGAGGCCGCCTCCCCCGTCAGCGCGGCGAGGCGCGCGGCGGTCGGGGCGTCGGGAACCGGCACGTCGAAGCCGGCCAGGCCGAGGCTGTCCGCCACCAGCGTTCCCGCCCCGCCCGTGGAGGTGAGGATCGCCACGCGCTTCCCCGCCGCCCGACGGCCAGGCGCGAGGGCGGCGGGGATGTCCAGCAGATCCGCGAAGGTCTCGGCCCGGATCACGCCGCACTGGCGGAACAGCGCGTCGTAGACGCGGTCCGCGCCCGCCAGCGCGCCGGTGTGGGAACTGGCGGAGCGGGCGCCGGATTCGGAGCGGCCGACCTTGAACACCACGATGGGCTTGTTCATCGCGGCTGCCCGCAGCGCCACCTGCCGGAAGACCTCGGGGCGCCGCAGTCCCTCCATGTAGACGGCAATAACGCGGGTGGCCTCGTCGTCCAGCAGGTGCTCGATGAGATCGGTGCTGTCGAGGTCGGCTTCGTTGCCGGTCGAGGCGAGCTTCGCGAAGCCGACGCCGCGGTCCGTCGCGCGAGAGAGCAGCGCGCCGAGGATGCCGCCGCTCTGCGACACGACGGAGATGGCGCCCGCGCGGAGGTTCCCCATCTCCAGCGCACCGGTGGCGGAGAGGGTGATCCGGTCCGTGAGGTTCACCAAACCGATCGTGTTGGGGCCGAGCAGGCGCATCGAGCCCGCCGCCTCCTTCAGCGCCACCTGGCGGCGCGCCCCTTCCTCATCCGTCTCGCCGTAGCCACTCGCGAGAACGATGGCGGCCGCGGTGCCCCGCGCAGCGAGGTCGCGCACGGCGGCTTCCGCGCGCTCGGGGCCGAGGAGCACGATGGCGGCGTCCGGTGCCTCCGGCAGCGAGGCGACGTCGGGGTAGCAGGTCAGGCCCGCGATTTCCGTCACGCGCGGGTTCACCGGGTAGATCGCGCCCGTGAAGCCGTGCTTGCGGAGGTAGCCGACCGGCCGTCCCGTCATCTTCGTCGCGTCGGCCGAGGCGCCGATGACGGCGACGCTGCGGGGGGCGAGAAGGCGCGCGATGGCGTTCACGACGAGCCCTCCTTCCGCTTCGCGCTGCGCTCCAGGAAGGCGGCGACGGAGTCGAGGTGGTCCTGGGATGAATAGCAGATTGCCTGGGCCTGGCTGCCCAAGGAGAAGACTTGCTCCATGCTCAGCTCGAAGCTCTGGTCGAGGATGGTCTTGCTGAGCGCGACCGCTCCGGGCGCGTTCCTCGACAGCTCGGCCGCCCAGCCCTGCGCCTCCGCCACCAGCGCCTCGGGCGCGGCCACGCGGTCGATCATGCCGATCCGCAGCGCCTCCTCCGGCTGCACCGTGCGGCCGGAGAAAATGAGTTCCTTCGCGCGGGAGAGGCCGACGCGGCGCGGCAGGAAATAAAGGCCGCCGCCGTCGGGGATCAGGCCGCGCAAGACGTAGCTCATCGCCATTGTTGCTGCCTCGGAGGCGACAACGAAGTCGCAGCAGAGTGCGAGGTCGCAGCCGAGGCCGGTCGCCGCGCCGTTCACCGCCGCGATGGTCGGCTTGGGCAGGGTGTGCAGCGCCGAGAGCATGTGGTGCGTGCGGTGCTGCCGCCGCCAGCCGTTGATGCCGATCATCCCCTGCGGCGCGCTCAGCCGCTGCTGCATGCCCTTCACGTCGCCGCCCGAGCAGAAGCCCTTGCCGCTGCCGGTGACGACGAGGGCGCGAATGCTCTCCTCCTTTGCCACGTAGTCCAGCGCGTCGAGCATCTCGTAGCGCATGGGGTCGTCGATGGCGTTGCGCGCCTGGGGGCGGTTCAGCGTCAGCGTGGCCACGGGGCCTTCCGCGGTCAGGACGATGGCGTTGTAGGTCTTCACGGCTGTCTCCGGGCGGGCATCAGGCGGCCCGCGGTTGGGGTGTCAGCGGGTGCGGCAGCGGCCGGCCGGCCTCGAAGGCGCGCAGCGCGGCCACCGCCCCCTGAAAGTAGAGGCGATAGTTCTCGGCGGTGACGTAGCCGAGATGCGGGGTCAGGATGGTGCGCGGTGCCCGCAGGAGAGGATGGTCCGGCGGCATCGGCTCGATGTCGTGCACGTCGATGGCGGCGCCGCCGAGATGGCCGGATTCAAGCGCCACCAGCAGCGCCGCCTGGTCCACCAGCCCCGCCCGCGCGGTGTTCACGAGCAGCGCTCCCGGTCGCATCGCCGCCAGCTCCGCCGCGCCGAGCGTGTTGCGAGACCGCTCGCTGAGGACGAGGTGAAGCGTCACGATGTCGGCCGCGGCCAGCAGTGCCGCCTTCTCCACGCGGCGCACGCCCGCGTCGGCGGCGGCGTCCTCGGTCAGGTTGCTGCTCCAGGCGATGACCTCCATGCCGAAGGCGCGGCCGAGGGTGGCGACTTGGCGGCCGAGCTTGCCCAAGCCGACCACGCCGAGCGTCGCCCCCTGCAGGCTGCGTCCCGGCCCGGTCTGCCACTGCCCCACCCGCAGCGCCGCGTCCTCGAAGGGCACGCGCCGCGCGAGGGAGAGGATGAGCGCCCAGGTCATCTCCACTGTCGGCGTGTCGAGGGAGGGCGTGCCGCAGGCGGCGATGCCGCGTGCCCCGAGGGCCGCGAGGTCCAGCAGCCGGTTCTTCGCCCCGGTGGTGACGACCAGCCGCAGATCCGGAAGGCGGGCGATGAGGGAGGCGGGAAAAGGCGTGCGCTCGCGGATGAGGACCACCGCGTCGAACCCGGCCAGCCGCTCGGCCAGCGCCGCCTCCTCCGCCATGTGGTCGGGGAAGAAGGTGACGGGCAGGCCGGACCAGTCGGCCGCCGCGTGCGCGGCGGCGCCGAAATCGTCGAGCACCGCGATGCGGCGCAGCGGCACGTCCCCTACTCCGCCTTGATGTTGGCGCGGCGCACCACGTCCGCCCAGCGCTCACGGTCCTCGGCGAGGAAGCGGGCGTAGTCGGCGGGGGTAGGGCTCGGCTGTACCTCAACGCCCTCATCCAGCAGGCGGCGAGCGATCTCGGGGTCGGCCAGCGTCGCGTTCAACGCCCTGTGCAACCGGGTCACGCGGTCCGCCGGCATGTCCTTCGGCCCGGCGATGCCGTACCAGGTGGAGGAGAGGATGGTCGGGAAACCCTCCTCTCCCGTGGTGGGGATGTTCGGCATCACGGAGGACCGGGCGCCCGCGGCCAGGGCGATGGCGCGTAGGGCGCCGGACTCGATATGCGGCTTCAGCGGGGCGAGCGCATTGGTGATCATGCTCAGCCGCCCCGCCAGCACGTCCGTCAGAGCAGGACCCGTGCCGCGATAGGGCACGTGTTCCATCTGCACGCCGAGGGTCAATGCGATCATGGCCGGCAGCACGTGGCCGGTGGTGCCGACGCCGGGGGAGCCGTAGGTGAGCGGCGGGTTCGCCCTCTTCGCGACCTCCTGCAGTTCCCGCAGGTTGCGGGCGGGGACGGAGGGGTTAAGGCAGATGACGTTGGGCGCCTGCCCGATGAAGCCGACGGGCGTGAAGTCCGCGACCACGTCATAGGGCACGCGCGGCTGCACGAGGCTGCTGATGAGAAAGCTGCCGCTGCCGGCGAGCAGCAGGTCGTAGCCCTCCGTCCTCGACTTCGCGACGAGATCGTTACCGATCAGTCCGCCCGCGCCGCCGCGGTTCTCCACAACGAAGGTCTGGCCCAGCCGCTGGCCCATGCCCTCGGCTACCAGCCGCCCCACCACGTCGTTGCTGCCGCCGGTGGCGAATGGGATCACGAGGCGGACGGGGCGGTCAGGGTAGCGCTCCTGGGCGCGGGCGGGGCGGATCAGGCCCGGCATGGCCAGCGCGGGCAGCACAAGGGCGGGCAGGGTCAGGGCGGCACGGCGGCGCATGGGCATTCCTCCTCCCCGGGATCTGTCCCGGTGGCTTTCCTGCCGGTGTGGCCGGCGGCCCCGTCGCTCGGGGGAGGCGGAGCATGCGCTCAGGCCGAGGCGCCCGGCCAGGGAGGAATGGTTGCCCCTCCCCAACCCAGGGTTATGCTGGCGCATGGCAAATGACGTGCCTTCCCTCGCCTCCCTCCATGCCTTCGTGCTGGTAGCGGAAACCGGCAGCCTCAGTGCGGCGGCCGCGCGGCTGAACGTCACCCAGCCCGCCGTGAGCAAGCGGCTGCGGGAGCTGGAGGCTCGGCTGGGCGTGCCGCTACTCCGGCGCGGCGCCAACCTCGTCCGGCTCACCGAGGCGGGCGCGGCCTATGCGGAGGCGCTGGGCGAGGGTTTCGCCCGCATCCGGGCGGCGACCGCCGCCTTGCCGGGGGGATCGCGGCCGGTGCGGGTGCTCGCCTATACCACTTGGGCGCTGCGCTGGCTGATCCCGCGCCTGGCGGGTTTCCGCACGGCGCATCCGGGGGTGGAAGTGGAGGTCTCCACATCGACCGACGCGCATGCAGCGAGCGATGCACGGGCGGATGTGGCCGTGCGCACCTCCCCCGCTGACACGCCGCCCGCCCCGGGCGCGCTGCGGCTGCAGCCGGTGCTGCTTGCGCCCTTCGCCGCGCCCGCCCTCGCGCGCGGGCGGTCGCTCGCGGGGCTGCGGCTCCTCGCCAGCCGCGTCCGGCCGAACGACTGGGCGCTGTGGCACGCGGCGCACGGGTTGGCGCCCGCTTCGGCACCGCTGGTCTTTGAGAGCACCACCCTGGCCATCCAGGCGGCGATGGAGGGCATGGGGGCGGTCATCTGCTCCCCCGCTTTCGTCGAGCGCGAGTTGCGCCGCCGCACCCTGCGACGGTTGGCGCCCGACACCATCCCAGCCGGGGACCACTACTGGCTCATCCGCCCCGTCGGCCCCCTGCGCCCGGCTGTGGCCGCCTTCACGGACTGGCTGTTGGAGGAGGTGGCGGAGCCTAGCTGCCCACCTTGAGCGTGGAGACGAGGCCGCGCAGCAGGGCGAGGATCGAGAGCGGCGTAAGCTTGCCCGTGCGCGGGTTGGTCTCGCTCGGCACCCCCTCCACGGTCATGGTCAGGCGGGCGGCGCCGGCTTCGGCGTGGATGGTGTGGGTGTTGCGAGGCAGGCCGGGCACGGCCCAGATCTCCACTGTGGTGCGCTCCGGCCCAATGCCGGCCAGGGCGAGGGCGGCGGCGACGTTCACGTTGGCGGGGAAGCCGCGCGCCGCCTCCAATGCGTTGCCCTTGAAGACAAGGGTCGGTTCCGTCACCGCGCCCATGTCGAGGCCCTTCTCCGCGAGGTAGGGCGCGCCCTCCAGCCCGCGCGGCGGCTTGCGAGTCTCGATGGTCACGCTCTCCACCGGCCCTTCCGCCACGGCGCGAATGGCGTCCAGGCCGAGCAGGGCGCCGGTGGGCACCAGGATGCGGGCGCCGGTGCGGCGCGCCTCCTCCACGAGATGCATGCGGGGTAGCAGCGCGCCGACCGAGGCCGGGACGAAGAGGCGGCTGCGGGCAATGGCGGGGCGCGCCACCTCCTCGAAGACGGCGGCCGGGGCGCATTCCACGACGATCTCCGCCTCGTCCGCGAGGGCGGCGAGGGGAACGAGCTTCGGGCGATGGGCGAAGCCGGCGAGGTTCGCCTCGGCCTTCGCAGAGTCGCGGGCTGAGACGGCAACAAGGCGCAGCCCTTCCGGCTGCGCGTCCAGCAGCCGGGCGAGTTCCAGGCCGATGGCGCCCAGGCCCGCGATCGCGACAGTCTTCTCCACGGGGATCTCCTCAGGGAACCGGCGAGAGGCCGCCATCGACGTTGATGGCGGTGCCGGTGACGTATTCGCCGGCTGCGGAGACGAGCGCCAGGGCCATGGCGGCGAACTCCTCAGCCCGGCCCATGCGCCCCATGGGGATGGCGCGGCCGGCCTCCTCCTTCCACTCCTCGTAGGTCTGGCCAGCGGGGTCGGCGGCGTGGCGGCGCACCCACTGGTCGCTGTCGATCTTGCCGACGAGCAGGGCGTTCACGTTGATACCGAGCGAGGCCCCCTCCCCCGCCAGCACCTTCATCAGGGCGAGACCGGCAGCGCGGGAGACGGCGGTGGGCGCCCCGCCCGCGGGCGGCGCCTTGGCCCCGGTGTTCAGCACATTGATTACCCGCCCGAAGCGCCGCTCCGCCATACCCGGCCAGGCGAGGCGGGTGAGGCGGATGGCGGCGAAGAGCTTCAGGTCGAGGTCGGCCTGCCAGTCCGCGTCGGTGATCTGGGTGAAGGGCGCGCGGCGGGAGGTGCCGGCGTTGTTGACGAGGATGTCCACGCCGCCCAGCCCCGCCTCGGCCGCGGCGAAGGCGCGCTCGCAGCCCTCGGCGGTGGCGAGGTCTGCCTGGACTGGGACGCTGGCAGGGAGGGAGGCGGCGGCCTCGGCGAGGGGCCCCTCCTCCCGCGCGACGATGGCAACGCGGGCGCCGGCCTCGGTGAAGGCGCGGGCCATGGCGAGGCCGAGCCCGCGCGAGCCGCCGGTGACCAGGGCGCGTCGCCCTTCGAGGCTGAGATGCAAGGCCGTTCCTCCGATCCTTCGCGGCGCCAGTCGTGAAGGATGCGGCGCGGCTGTCAACCGGGAGGACTGGAAGGGAAAGGGGAGATGGGCGACCTACGGGGCTCGAACCCGTGACATCCACGACCACAACGTGGCGCTCTACCAACTGAGCTAAGGCCGCCATACCGCCGGAACCAAAGGTTCCGGCAACCGACCGGGAGTTCCGGCCGGCGGCGCGGTTTAGGGTGCCGGACGGGCTCCCGTCAACGGGTGTAATGGCGAGCCGGGGTCAGCCGGCCGCGCGCACTGCCCCGCGGGCGCCCTTCCAGGCGGCGAGGCGGCCCAGTGCCTCGTCCAGAACAGCGTCGGCCTTGCAGAAGGCAAAGCGGGCATAGTGATTCGGCGCCCCCTCCCCCGCGTAGAAGGCCGAGACGGGGATGGCCGTGACCTTCGCGGCCTCGGTGATGTGGCGGCAGAAGGCGACGTCGTCCCCGGCGAAGCCGAGCGGGCGGAAGTCGGCCGTCACAAAATAGGAGCCCTGGGTGGGCAGCACCCCGAAGCCGAGTGCCGAGAGCCCGGCCGCCAGCCGGTCCCGCTTGGCCCCGAGCGAGGCGGAGAGGCCTGCGAAATAGGCGTCGTCCAGCCCGAGGCCGACGGCCACCGCCCGCTGCAGGTTCGGCGGCGTGGTGAAGGTGAGGAGCTGATGCGCCTTGGCGACGTTGGGCGCGAGGGAGCGATCGGCCGTGACGTAGCCGACCTTCCAGCCCGTCAGGCTGAAGGTCTTGCCGGCGCTGCCGATGCGCATGCAGCGCTCCCGCATGCCCGGCAGGGTCATCAGCGGGATGTGGGACCAGCCGTCGAAGGTCAGGTGCTCATAGACCTCGTCGCAGATCGCGTAGGCGCCGTGGCGCTGGACCAGGTCGGCAATGAAGGCGAGTTCGGCTGTCGTGAAGACCTTGCCGGTCGGGTTCATGGGGGAGTTGAGCAGGATCGCCTTCGTGCGCGGGCCGAAGGCGGCGGCCAGCTCGGCCCGGGGCAGTTCCCACTTCGGGGGCGTGAGGCGCACTAGCTTCGGGATGGCGCCGAGCATCCGCACCACCGGCAGATAGGTGTCGTAAAGCGGCTCGATCAGCACGCACTCGTCGCCGGGGTCGAGGACGGCCATAAGGCTGGCGGTGATCGCCTCGGTCGCGCCGGAGGTGACCACGACCTCGGAGGCCGGGTCGATCTCGAGCCCGTAGAAGCGCCGGTTCGCGGCCGCCACCGCGGCGCGAAGCTCCGGCACGCCGGTCAGCGGCGGGTACTGGTTGCGATGGTCCATGAGGGCGTCAGCGGCGGCGCGCAGCACCGGCTCCGGCCCCTCGTAGTCCGGGAAGCCCTGGCCGAGATTGATCGCCCCGTGCTCCACGGCGAGTGCCGACATCACGGTGAAGACGGTCGTCCCGGTTCCGGAGAGAAGGGCGTTCTGCGGCTTGAGGGACGGATGGGAGGGGGCGTTCATGCTCGGCCTGGACGTTCCGGAGGGGGGCGGCGGTGCGGGTTCCGCGCGGATCGGGCCCGGGAGGGGTTCGAACCCATGATGGGGTGAGGCGCCTTCTGGCGCAATCGCGCCTGGGCGAATTGCCTAATAAATGGGCAAACTGCCCCTTCTCCCCTTCCCTCAAGGGAGGGGCTTTCCAGAATCGCCCGGCTGCGGCATTGCCCGGGCGGCACGGGCCGTGCAACGTCCGCCGGCCAGCGGCCCTCGCTACGGGGTCGCGGCCAAGACGCGGGAGGAGCGGGGTGCCCCGAACCCCGCGGGATACGGAGCCGATGAAAAAGATCGAAGCGATCATCAAGCCCTTCAAGCTCGACGAGGTGAAGGACGCGCTGCACGAGATCGGGTTGCAGGGCCTGACCGTGGTCGAGGCCAAGGGTTTCGGCCGACAGAAGGGGCACACCGAACTCTACCGCGGCGCGGAGTACGTCGTGGACTTCCTGCCGAAGGTGAAGATCGAGGTGATCTGCTCCGACGACCTGGCCGAGCGCGCCGTGGAGGCGATCACCGCCGCCGCGCGCACGGGGCGGATCGGCGACGGCAAGATCTTCATCACCGAGGTGCAGGACGTGGTGCGGATCCGCACCGGGGAGCGCGGCGAGGAAGCCGTGTAGCAGCTCTCCCGCCCGCTGGCCCAAGGGGGCGCGGGCGGGCCAGGCGGGGCAGGAACGGTCCCGCAAGTTTAACGCGTTTCAGCCGAATAGGGGCCATCGAATGGCGAATAGTAAGGAAAGCGTCTCCAAGGTGATGGAGATGATCAAGGAGAACAGCGTCGAGTACGTGGACTTCCGGTTCACGGACCCGAAGGGCAAGTGGCAGCACACCGCCCAGCACGTCTCCACCATCGAGGAGGACACCTTCTCCGAGGGGATCATGTTCGACGGCTCCTCGATCGCCGGCTGGAAGGCGATCAACGAGTCCGACATGATCCTCATGCCGGACACGCTGAATGCTTGCATGGACCCCTTCAGCGCGAAGCCGCAGCTGATCCTCTTCTGCGACATCATCGAGCCCTCGACTGGCCAGCTCTACTCGCGCGACCCGCGCGGCACGGCGAAGAAGGCCGAGGCCTACCTCAAGTCCTCCGGCATCGGCGACACCGCCTTCTTCGGCCCCGAGGCCGAGTTCTTCGTGTTTGATGACGTGAAGTTCGGCACGGGCGGCAACTACGGCATGTACCGCCTCGAGAGCGGTGAGGGCCCCGGCGCCTCCATGAAGGAGTTCCCGGAGGGGAACATGGGCCACCGCCCCGGCGTGAAGGGCGGCTACTTCCCGGTGAACCCTGTGGACTCCGAGGTGGACCTGCGCGCCGAGATGCTCTCCACGATGATGGAGATGGGCGTCCTCGGCGAGAAGCACCACCATGAGGTGGCGCAGAGCCAGCACGAGCTCGGCACCAAGTTCGGCCCGCTGATCACCCAGGCCGACCACATGCAGATCTACAAGTACTGCATCCACAACGTCGCGCATTCCTACGGGAAGACGGCGACCTTCATGCCGAAGCCGGTCTATGGCGACAACGGCTCTGGCATGCACGTGCACCAGTCCATCTGGAAGGACGGCAAGCCGCTCTTCGCCGGCAACGGCTACGCGGACCTGTCCGACCACGCGCTGTGGTACATCGGCGGCATCATCAAGCACGCGAAGTCGCTGAACGCCTTCACCAACCCGCTGACCAACTCCTACAAGCGGCTGATCCCGGGCTTCGAGGCCCCCGTGCTGCTGGCCTACTCGGCCCGCAATCGCTCCGCCTCCTGCCGCATCCCCTACGCGACGAGCCCGAAGGCCAAGCGTGTCGAGGTGCGGTTCCCGGATCCGGGCGCGAACCCCTACCTCGCCTTCGCCGCGATGCTGATGGCGGGCCTGGACGGGATCAAGAACAAGATCCACCCGGGCGAGCCGATGGACAAGGACCTCTATGACCTGCCGCCGGAGGAGCTGAAGGGCATCCCGACCGTCTGCGGTTCGCTGCGCGAGGCCCTGCAGTCCCTCGAGGCCGACCACGAGTACCTGCTGGCCGGCGACGTGTTCTCCAAGGATCAGATCGAGAGCTACATCGAGCTGAAGTGGCAGGACGTGTACCGGTTCGAGCACACCCCGCACCCGGTCGAGTTCGAGATGTACTACTCGGTCTGAGCCACGTCGCTCACGGCTGATCGCCTGGGGGGGCGGCCCGCGTCGAGAGACGCGGGCCGTTCCTTTTTTCGGGCCCGCAATGGGTCGGGAGAGGGTGGGTCAGGAGAGCTTGATGCCGGCGGCGCGGATGAGCGTGCCCAGCCGGGCGCTCTCCGTCTCCATGAAGCGGGTGAACTCGGCGGCGGTGCTGCCGACGCCCTGCACCTCCATGCCGCGCAGGCGGACGCGCACCTCCTCCGTGGCCAGCGCGGCGACAACCGCCGCCTGCAACCGCGCCACCCGCTCGGGCGGTGTCGCGGCCGGGGAGAAGAGGCCGCAGATGTCGGAGAGGGCGAGGTCGGGAATGCCGCATTCCGCGCCCGTTGGCACGTCCGGCAGGCTCGGGATGCGCTCGGCGGTCACGGCCATCAGGGGGCGGGCGCCGGCGGCCAGGGCGGGCTGCAGCGTGCCGACAGAGTTAAAGCTCGCCTCCACCACTCCGGCCGCGAGGTCGCGCGCCGCGTCGGCGCCGCCACGATACGGGATGTGCTCCAGCCGGATGCCGGTGCGGAGCTGCAGCAGCTCCGCCGCCATGTGCTGCGCGGTCGCGTTGCCAGGCGTGCCGTAGGCGATGGGCTCCGGCCGCTGGCGGGCGAGAGCGAGGAAGCCCGCCGCGTCCCTCACCGGAAAGTCCCTCCGCACCGCGAGTACGGTCGGGAAGAGCACGACCAGGCTGACGGGGGCGAAGGCCGTCGCGTAGTCGAAGGGCAGGCCGCTGAAGAGGTGCGGGTTGGAGGCCTGCGTGAGCGTGGAGAGAAGGACGGTTTGCCCGTCCGGCGACGCGGCGGCGACGAAGGCGGCGGCGTTGGTGCCGCTCGCGCCGCTGCGGTTCTCCACCACGACTGTTTGGCCCAGCGCGGCACCCATGGCGGGCGCGATCAGCCGCGCAACGGTATCGGCCGCGCCGCCGGGGGCGAAGCCCACCATCAGGCGGAGCGGACGTGCGGAGGCGGGCTGAGCCCGCAGTGCGGCGGGCGTGGCGAGCCCTGCGCCGGCGAGGATGACGCGGCGGGGGAGCGAAGGGCGGACCATTGCGCTAGACCGTGATCTTGGCGTCGGCGATGAGCTTCCGCCAGGTGTCGAACTCCTGGCGAAGGGTGGTGGCCGCCTCGGCGCTCGTGCTGCCGCGCCCCTCGGCGCCGACGCGCTCGAGGCTTGTGGCCGTCTCGGGGCGGCGGATCACCCCCATGGCTGCGGCGTGCATGCGCGCGACGATCCGGTCCGGCGTTGCGGCCGGGACGAGCAGCGCGAGCCAGAGATCGACGACGAAGTCCTCCATCCCGGACTCTCGCATCGTCGGTAGGTCCGGAAAGGCGGCGCTGCGCTGCGCGCCGGTGGTGGCCAGCGCGCGCAGCTTGCCGTCGTTCACCAGGCCACGGGCGCCCGCGATGCTGCTGAAGGCAAAGGCCACCTGCCCCGTCATCATGTCGGTGAAGCCCGCCGCGATGCCGCGATAAGGGACATGCGTCGGCTCGCAGCCGGTAATGCGGCCGAACATCTCGCCGGCCAGGTGCGGCGTGGTGCCGGTGCCGGCGGAGGCGTAGCTCAGCCGTCCCCTGTTCGCCCGCGCATAGGCCACGAACTCCGCGACGCTGCGCACCGGCAGGTCCGGCCCGATGACGAGGACGAGTGGCGAACTGGTGAGGATGGAGACCGGCCGTAGGTCCCTGAAGAGATCATAGGGCACCCGCGACTGGAGCGAGGGGTTGATGACGATCGCCGGGTCCATGATGAGCTGCACGTAGCCGTCTGGCGCCGACTTCGCGACGTAATCGGTGCCGACCACGCCGCCCGCCCCCGGACGGTTCTCGGCGACGACGGATTGGCGCAGCGGCTCGCTCAGCCCTTGCGCGAAGACGCGGCCGACATAGTCCACCACGCCGCCCGGCGCGTAGGGCAGCACGAGGCGGATCGGGCGGTCCGGGAAATCCTGTGCCCAGGCTCGACCTCCACCAGCGGCCGCGAGGGCCGCGGCGGAAAGAAGGGTGCGCCTGTTCAACATCAGCATGGGGTGCCATCCGCCCGAAGGTGTCGCCGACCGTGCCACGCGCTTCCGTAGTTTCTCACGGCGGCTCTTGCGGCCACCCGTCGTTCATGCGCGGCCGGTTCGGGCCGCGGTGTCACGAGCGATCCGAGCATTTGCCCGGACGTAATGTCAAGACATTAGCCCGTTGCCCAGCAATCCTCAGACTTTCGCCAGATCCCGCACCGAGGCCGGGAAAAGCTCCTCGGCCGCGAGAGGCCGCGAGGTCAGTCCCTGCGACCAGGCGTAGTGCGTCATGCGCTCCAGCACATGCGCGTTCGCCGCGGCGCCGTAGGGCCAGAAGTCGTGGCCCATGAGCGCGCGTGTGCGCTCCAGCTCATCCACCGCCCAGGGAAGCGTGGTGTAGAGATGCCCGATCTTCGCATTGTCGATGAGGCAGAGGCGCTTGGCTTCCTCGAAGGCCATCTGCACGTTCACGGGCAACCACGGGAAGCGCTCCACGAGGGAGCGGCGGATGCCGACGAGATGCATGATGGGGAAGATTCGCGTCTCGCGGAAATAAGCCTCCTCCGCCGCGCGGTAGTCGGGAAAGAGCCGCACGACCTCCGGCACGCGCCCGAAGCAGGAGGGGGCACGGGCGGAGAGAAGCGCGTCGATCGCGCCGGAGGCGAGCTGGCCGGAGAGCGTTTCCCCCTCGGGGATGGGGCGCAGCTCGACGCCTTCGGGGAGGTTGATAGAGACGACATTGCCGCGTCCCGCCTCCTCCAGTCCTCCGCTGCGCCAGCGCATCTCCTCTGGCTGCACGCCGTACCCGTCGGCAAGGATGCCTCGCATCCAGAGCGCGACGGTCATCTGGTATTCGGGCACGCCCACGATCCTGCCCCGAAGATCCTCCGGCCGCGCGATGCCGCGGTCCGTGCGGATGTAGAGGGAGGAGTGGCGGAAGAGGCGCGAGGGAAAGACGGGAATGCCGACATAGGGGCAGCGTCCCTCCGCGAGCTGGACCATGTAGCTGGACATGGAGAGCTCGGTGACGTCGAACTCCTGGTGACGGAAGTTGCGGTGGAAGGCCTCCTCCGGTGACATGGCGACGGGGTAGAGGTCGCAGCCGGCGACCGTCACGCGCCCGTCGAACAGCGCGCGCGTGCGGTCGTAGGCGACGCAGGAGAGGCTGAGCGGGACGCGGCTCACCGTAGCGAGGCCCGCATCACGACGCCACCACGCGCCAGGCCATGGTCTCCCCGCCGCGATAGACGAGGGCGCGCTCCTCCGGCCCCTCGACCGAGATTTCCTCCGGCACGGTCCAGGAGGATTTCTCCAGCGTGATCGTCGCCTCGTTCGGCGGCAGGCCATAATGCGCGGGGCCGTTAAGCGAAGCGAAGGCCTCGAGCCTGTCCAGCGCGCCCTCCTCCTCGAAGACCTTCGCATAGGTCTCAATGGCCACGGGCGCGTTGAAGATGCCGGCGGCGCCGACGACGGCGAGCTTCTTGGCCACGGAATGGGGCGCGGAATCGGTGCCGAGGAAGAAGCAGGCCTCGCCGGAGGTCGCGGCCCCGCGTAGCGCGAGCCGGTCCGGCTCCGATTTGATGACGGGCATGACGTAGTTGTAGGGCTTGTTGCCCCAGCCGAGCCAGTCCGTCCGGTTCAGCTCCAGGTGGTAGGGCGTGATGGAGGCGCCGACCTGCGGGGCGGCAGAACGCACGTAGTCGACGCCGACTTTCGAGGAGAGGTGCTCGACGATGAACTTCAGCCCCGGGTAGTCGCGCGTCCAGGGGATCAGCCGGCGCTCGATAAAGACGGCTTCCCGGTCGAAGACATCGACGGCAGGGTCCACCTCCTCCGCGTGCATCAGGAAGCGGATGCCGAGCTTCTCCATCCGCGCGAGCACCGGGCGGATCAGCTCGTAATCCGTCACGCCCGCCGCGGAATTGGTGGTGGCGTTGGCGGGGTAGAGCTTCACCCCGGCGACCACGCCCTCCTTGAAACCACGCTCCACGTCGTCGGGATCGGTGTGGTCAGTAAGGTAGAGCGGCATCAGCGGCTGGAAGTCGGAGCCGGGTGGGCGCGCAGCGAGGAGGCGCTCGCGGTACGCCGCGGCATCCGCGGTGGTGCGGACCGGCGGCACGAGGTTCGGCATCATGATGGCGCGGCCGAAGTGGCGGGCCGTCCAAGGCAGGGCCGCGCGCATCATCTCGTTGTCGCGCACGTGCAGATGCCAGTCGTCTGGCTTGCGGATGGTCAGGCGCTGGGTCACGCGGCACTCCCGGAGGCTTGGGGATCGATGAGCGCGAGCAGGTCCACCGGTGAGAGCGGGACCTGGGCGATGCGGACACCGAAGGGCGAGAGCGCGTCCTCGATGGCGGAGGCGATGGCGGCGGGAACGGGGATCACCCCCGCCTCCCCCACGCCCTTGATGCCCAGCGGGTTCAGCGGGGTGGGGCTGTGCATGTGCAGGATGCGCACGGGCGGCATCTCGGTCGCGGTAACCAGCAGGTAGTCCGCCAGCGTCGTGGAGGTGGGCTGTGCCTCCTCGTCGTAGCGCATGTGCTCGAACAGCGCGTTGCCGATGCCGTGGGCGATGCCGCCCATGAGCTGCCCGTCCACGATGCGCGGGTGTAGCGCGTTGCCGCAGTCATGCGCGAAGACGAGGTTGTTGATGGTGACGCCGCCGGTCTCGGCATCCACTTCCACCTCCGCCACCGCGGTGCCGTTGGCATAGGCCATGGCGTCGATCACAACCTCCTCGCTGGCGCCGAGGCCGGGGCCGCGGCCACCGGGTATGGCGAAGCCGGGCGTGCCCGCCACCGCGCGCGCGACGGCGGCGAGCGTGACCTTCATCTCGGGCACGCCCTTCACCTGCACGGCATCGCCCTCGATCTCGAGGTCGCCCTCCGCCGCCTCCAGCATCGTGGCCGCGACGTGCAGCACCTTCTCCCGCACGCGGGTGGCGGCAACATGCGCCGAACTGCCCGCGAGCACCGCCTGACGGCTGTTGGAGCCGCCGATGCCCATCGGCGCGGCCGCCGTGTCGCCGGCGATGACCTGCACGCGCGACATGTCGCCGCCGAGCTGTTCGGCTACGAGCTGCGCGAGCATGGTGTGGGTGGACTGCCCCATCGCCGCTGCCCCTGTCGCGACGACGATGCGGCCGGACGGCTCGATGCGAACGGAAACGTGCTCGAAGGGGCCGCGCCCCGTCCCCTCCACGTAGTTGGCGATACCGATGCCAAGGTAGCGGCCCTGCGCCCGGGCGGCGCGCTGGCGTTCGGGGAAGCCAGCCCAGTCGGCCCCCTCAAGGGCCATGGACTGGCAGCGCGGATAGTCGCCGCTGTCCAGCACCACCTGCATGCCGCCGCGCGTCTTCAGCGGCGTCGCGTAGGGCATGCGCTCACCGGGAACGAGGTTGCGGCGGCGAATCTCCGCGCGGTCGATGCCGAGGCCTCGCGCGGCCTTGTCGAGCAGGCGCTCCATGGCGAAGACGCCCTGCGGCTGGCCCGCGCCGCGCACGGGGGTGGTCGGCACCTTGTTCGTCACCGCCACCTTCATCGCCATGCGGAAGGTGGGCACGACATAGGCGAGCGGCATGGCCGAGACCGCGCCCTGCGGGATGTTCACGCCGCGCGCCGTCCAGGCCCCGTGATCGTGCACCAGCGTGCCGCGCAGGCCGAGGATGCGGCCTTCGTTGTCGGTCGCCAGCTCCACGTCCCAGGACTGGTCGCGCTCCTGCGTGGTGGCGACGAAGTGCTCGCTGCGATCCTCGATCCACTTCACGGGGCGGCCGAGAAGGCGGGCCGCGAGCGCGACCACCACCTCCTCCGGATAGAAGATGAGCTTCGGGCCGAAGCCGCCGCCGACATCGGGGGTGATGACACGGATCGCCCGCTCCTCCAGCCCCAGCAGGTCGCAGAGGAGGCGATGCGCGGTGTGCGGGGTCTGTGTGCTGCTCCAGACCGTCAGCCGGTCCTCCAGCGGGTCGGGGCGAGCGACGACGCCGCGGCACTCTATGGAATGGCTGCCGCCGCGATGCACCGAGAGGCGCTCGGCGAAGCGGTGTGGGGCGGTGGCGAAGACCGCGTCCACCGCGCCGTACTCGAGCACCAGCTCCGCGGCGAGGTTTGAGGACGCGTCGCGATGGGCGGTCGGCGCGCCGGCCTCCAGGGCGGCGACGCAGTCGGCGACCGGCGGCAGGGGATCGTACTCCACCTCCACCAGCGCCGCGGCATCCTCGGCCAGGTGGCGGCTCTCGGCGACTACCACCGCCACGGCCTCGCCGACATGCACAACCTCGGTCTGCGCCAGCACGGGGCGGTGCAGCTCCTGCCGATAGGCTGGGCTGGGAAGTGCGACGACCAGACGGGTGTCGGTCAGGTAGGGCGCGAGATCGGCCAGGGTGAACACCGCGTGCACGCCGGGCAATGCGCGGGCCGCCTCGGCGTCGATGCGCGCGATCGCTGCGTGCGCGTGGGGGGAGCGCAGGAAGGCGGCGTGCAGCAGGCCGGGCGGAGCAATGTCGTCCACGAAGCGGCCACGGCCCCGGATCAGCGCGGCGTCCTCCACGCGCGGCACGTCGCGGCCGACGAGGCGCGTCGTCGCGGGCGTGGCGGTCATGCCCGCGCCTCCCGCAGCGCCCGCGCGGCCTCCATCGTCGCCGCGACGATGCTGTCATAGCCCGTGCAGCGGCAGAGATTGCCGGAGATGGCGACCCGCACCTCCTCCTCCGTCGGATCCGGGCTGTCCTTCAGGAATTCGGCGAGGGTGGTGAGCATCCCCGGCGTGCAGAAGCCGCATTGCAGCCCGTGGTTGGCGCAGAAGGCGGCCTGGAGAGGGTGAAGCGGGCCGTTCTCGGGTGCCAGCCCCTCCACCGTGGTGACGGACCGCCCCTCGGCCTGAACCGCCAGCACGAGGCAGGCGCGGACCGCGCGGCCGTCCAGCAGCACCGTGCAGGCACCGCAGACGCCGTGCTCGCAGCCGAGATGCGTGCCGGTCAGCCCCAGCGTGCCGCGCAGGAAGTCAGCGAGGTGCTGGCGGACGGGCGTTTCCGCCTCGTGGCGCGTGCCGTTGACGGTCAGGGCGATGCGGCGCGCCGTCATACGGCAGCCCGTGCGGCGGCGGTCTCCAGCGCGCGCCGCGTGAGCACGGCGGACAGGCGGCGACGATACCAGGCGGGGGCCTGCGGGTCGCTCATTGCCTCGATGCCCGCACATTCGGCGGCGGCAGCGCCGAAGGCGGCTTCGGAAGGAGCTTCGCCGACCAGCATTGCCTCCGCGTTGCGCAGACGCAGCGGCCCGGCCCCGAGGCCGCCGAGGGTGAGCGAGGCGCGCGCGATCCGGCTGCCCTCAATGACCAGCAGCGCGGCGGCGGAGACGATGGCGTAGTCGCCGTGCCGGCGCGCGAACTCGGTGAAGGCAGCACCGTGGCGGGCGGGCGGGAGGGGCAGGCGGATAGCGGTCAGCATCTCCTCCGGCGCCAGCGCGGGGGTCATGAAGCCCGTTGGGAAGTCGTGGATGGACAGCTCGCGCATGCCCGCCGGTCCCTGCACCTCCAGCACCGCGTCCAGTGCCGTGGCAACCGCCACCAGTTCCGCGGAAGGATCGAGGTTGCAGAGGGAGCCGCCGATCGTGCCGCGGTTGCGCGTCTGGCGGTGCCCGACATGCGAGAGGGCCTCGGCCAGCAGCGGCAGGCGGGCGCGCACCAGCGCGCTCTCCTCGATGTCGCGCTGGCGGGTCATGGCGCCGATCCGGATCGAGCCGCCCTCCTCCGCGATCCCGGTCAGGCCCTCCACGCGGTTGAGGTCGATCAGGTGGTCGGGGAAGGCGACGCGCATGTTCAGCATGGGCATCAGCGACTGCCCGCCCGCGAGAAGCCGCGCGTTGTCGAGCGAGGCGAGCAGCTCCAGCACCTCCTCGATGCTGCGGGGATCGTGATAGGCGAAGGGCGCGGGCTTCATGCAGCGCCGTCCAGCATCCGGCGCACCTGCGCGGGCAGGATGGGCAGGGAGGTAACGGCACCGGGCCGGCGCAGTGCGTCGTCCACAGCCGCGGCGACGGCGGCACCGACCGCGTTCGTTCCCCCCTCCCCGGCGCCCTTCACGCCCAGCGGGTTGAGCGGGCTCGGCGCGTCCTCGGCGATCAGCACGTCTACTACCGGCATCTCGGCAATGGTGGGGATGAGGTAGTCGGCGAAGGTGGTGGAGAGCGGCTGGCCCTGCGGGTCGTAGCGGAACTCCTCGAAGAGCGCGCCGCCGAGGCCCTGAGCGAAGCCGCCGCGGATCTGGCCTTCCACCAGCACCGGGTTGATCGCCCGGCCGATGTCGTTGGCGACGAGGTAGCGCTCCACCGTGACCGCGCCCGTGCCGCGGTCGATGCGCAGTTGCGCGAGGTGCACGCCGTAGGGATAGACCATGTGGTCGCTCCAGAACCACCGCTCGGCAGTCAGGCCGGGCGTGCGGCCGCGCATCTCCGGCGCGTTCGGGCCCATGCGGCGAGCGACCTCCGCGAGCGTCACCGAAGGACCGGCCGGGCCATCGGCTCGGCACACCACGCCTTCGGCGATCGTCAGCTCGGAGGGAGAGAGTTGCAGCAGCGTGCCCGCCGTCTCCAGCGCCATTTCCCGCACCGCCAGCGCCGCCTCCCAGGTGGCGGAGCCGGACATGACGGTGACGCGGGAGGCATGGGCGCCGTTGCCGAACTCAATCCGGTCCGTGCGGCCGCGCACAACGCGGATGCGGGCGTAGTCCACGCCCAGGGCCTCTGCGCAGATCTGCGCCAGGACCGTCTCGACGCCCTGCCCCACCGAGGCCGCACCGCTGACCAGTTCCACCGCGCCCGTCGCATCGATGGAAACGCGCACGCCGTCCGAGGGGCCGAGGCCGCTCTTCTCGACGAAGAAAGCGAGGCCGGCGCCGACGCACTCGCCAGTGGCGCGTCTGGCAGCCAGTTCCTCCTGCATCGCGTCCCAGCCGAAGCGTGCGAGCGCCTTGTCCAGCAAGCCCTCGTAGTCGCCGGAGTCGAGGATGATGTCCGTGCCGAGCGTGTCGAGCGGGCGCGCAAAGGGCATCTCGGCGGCGGCGACGAGGTTGCGGCGCCGCACCTCCACCGGATCGAGGCCAAGGCGGTTGGCGACGGCATCCATCAGCCGCTCCCGCACGAAGGTCGTCTCGAAGCGGCCAGGGGCGCGGTAGGTGGCGGCGGGGGTCTTGTTGGTCAGGCGGAAATGCCCGGCCACGCGATAAGCCGGCAGGCGGTAAGGGCCGGGCAGCATGCCCGCTGCCAGGTCCGCCACGCGCGCGCCGTGGGTGCGAACATAGGCGCCCTGGTCGTGGAAGAAGACGTCGTCGATCGCGAGCAGCCGCCCCTCCGCGTCCACGGCAGCGCGGATGCGGTGGTGCTGCTCGCGGGAGTGGTTGGTGGCGACGAAGTGCTCGCGCCGGTCCTCGATCCACTTGATGGACCGGCGCAGGCGCAGCGCCGCGGCGCAGACGAGCAGGTCCTCCGGATAGAGCTCGCCGCGCACGCCGAAGCCGCCGCCGACATGCCCCTCGAAGAGGTGCACGCCGTTCGGCGGGCGCCCGAGCAGGCGGGCGATCTCGTCGCGGTTCCAGTGCTGCTTCTTGGCGGTGCCGTGCAGCTCCAGCACGTCGGACGAGGCGTCGTAGCGGGCGATGGCGCCGCGCGTCTCCAGCGGCACGCCGGAATGCCGGCCGACCGAGAGTTCCAGTTCGATCACCGCGTGTGCCGCGCGGAACGCGGCACCGACCTCGCCGTACTCCTTGCGGACAACCGTGGGCTCCGTGTCGAGACCTGAGGCGAACTCGGCCGGTGGCGCGGTGGCGTCGAGCAGCACGGGAAGCTCCTCCGCCTCCACGACCACCATCTCGGCCGCGTCCTCGGCGCGATAGGCGTCCTCGGCGAAAACGACGGCAACGGGCTCGCCAACATACCGCAGCCGGTCGCGCGCGAGGACCGGCTGGCAATAGGGCTCGAGGCCCCGCACCTTCGTCGCGCGGAAGGGGATGGGCGGGATCTCCGCCACGTCCTCGGCCGTCCAGACCGCGACGACGCCGGGCATGGCGCGCGCGGCGGAGGCGTCCACGCGCAGGAGGCGGGCATGGGCGAGTTCGGCGCGAACCACGCGCATGTGGAGTTGGCGCGAGAAGTTCACGTCGGCGGCGAAGCGTCCCTCGCCACGCAGCAGTGGCCCGTCCTCGATGCGCGCGACGCCCCGGCCGACCACCTTGCCGGGGCCGGCGGGCAGGATGCGACGGCCCGCCGCGGGGGTGATGCCGTCCATCACGTTGCCCCTTCCGTGCTCATCGCGTCTGCCGCCGCGCGGATCGCGCGCGCGATGTTGGCGTAACCGGTGCAGCGGCAGAGATTGGAGGAGAGCGCCTCCACCAACGCCTCGTCGCTTATGCTAGGGTCCGTCTCCAGGATGGCGGTTCCGAGCATGAGGAAGCCCGGCGTGCAGTAGCCGCATTGCAGGGCGTGGTTCTCGGCGAAGGCGCGCTGAAGCGGGTTCAGCGCCCCGCCCTCGGCCAGGCCCTCCACCGTGCGGATCGCGCGGCCCTCCGCCTGCACGGCGAAAAGAAGGCAGGCGCGCACGGGCTGGCCGTCCATCAGCACGGTGCAGGCGCCGCAGACGCCGTGCTCGCAGCCGAGATGCGTACCGGTCAGGCCGCAATCCTCGCGGAGGGCGTCGGCCAGGGTGCGGCGCGCCTCCACGCGGATGGCGTAGGCCTGGCCGTTCACGGTGAGGGTGAAGTCGTGCATGGCGTCGCTCATGGCGCGGGCATCCCCGCCGCGGCCGAGAGGGCACGCCGGATGACGGTCTCGGCGAGATCGAGGCGGTAAGGATCCTCGTCCATGGGCACGAGGCCGGTACGGGCAGTGGCGGCGGCCTCGTGGAACAGCGCCTCGGAGGGCGCGCGGCCAGCGAGCAGAGCTTCCGCTTCGCGAAGTCGGCGCGGACGGTCCTCGACGGCCCCGAGGCCGAGGCGCGGCGCGGCGATCACCCCCTCGCGCAGTTCCAGAACGGCGAGCGCGGCGGCCTGGGCGAAGTCCCCCGCCCGGCGGCTGAACTCGTGGAAGCCCGTGCGGGCGGCGTCGGACAGGACCGGTAGGCGGAGTTCCACCAGGATCTCGTCCGGGGCGAGAGCTGTGGTCATGAAGCCGCCGAAGAAGGCATCGGCCTCGATTACCCGCTCCCCCCGCAGGCTGCGCGCATGGAAGCGGGCGCCGAGGGTTGTGGCCAGGAGGCACCATTCGGAGGCCGGGTCGGCATTCGCCAAGCTGCCGCAGACGGTGCCGCGGGTGCGGATCGGCAGGTGCGCGATATGGCCGCGCACGGCCTCCAGCAGCCGGCCGAGCGGGCCGGGAACGGCCCCCTCCCCCAACGCCGCGTGGCGGACGAGGGGGCCGACGCGCAGCCATCCGTCCTCGACCGCCAGACGGTCGAAGCCGGCGACGTTGTTGATGTCCACAAGGTGCGAGGGGCGCGCGATCCGCAGCGCCATGGCGGGCACGAGGCTCTGTCCGCCCGCGATGACCCTCCCCTCCTCCGGCGCCAGCGCCGCCAGGAGGGAAAGGGCCTCCGCCTCGGTGCGGGGCGCGTGGTAGCGGAAGGGGGCCGGCTTCATGCGCGGCGAAGGGCCCTGCCCAGGGGCCTCCTGCTCCGGTTCATCGCCATGGGGACGCCTCCGCGCGGGCCGGCGCCCGCCGCCATAATGTCAGGACATTTGACGCAGGGCAGGCCGCCACGTCAAGCCCGGCGGATCAGCGCACCCCCGCTTGGATCGGCGAGTCGAGGGTGAACTGGAAGCGTTCGCCGTGGAACCACACCGTGCCGTGCAGCACCGGCGCGCCGGAGGCGGCGAAATAGGTGTGCTCGGTATGCAGCAGCGGCGTGCGTCCGGGTACGCCCAGCGCGCGGGCGATGCGCGCCTCCGTCGGGATGCAGCGCACGGTGTTGGTGATGCGCGCGGGCGACGCACCCAGCGCGGCCGTCAGCAGGGAGATGATGGCCATCTCCTGCAGCATCTCCGCCGTGACGTGGTGGGCCACTGACAGGGGCAGGTAGCGCTGCTCGAAGGCGAAGACCTCGTCGTCGAGGAAGCGCAGGCGCTCTATATGTTCCACCGCTTCCCCTGCCTTCAGCCCGAGGCGCTGGGCGATGACCGCGGGGGCCGGCACCTCCCGCCGCCCCAGAAGCTGGAAGCGCACGGTGCGGCGGGCGGCCCGCATCTCATCCTCGAAGGCGAGGCTGACATCGTGGTTCAGCCGCTCCGGCGCCACGAAGGTGCCCCGCCCCCGCCCGCGCGCGACGAGGCCCATGGAGACGAGCTGCGCCATCGCCTGACGCACGGTGGGCCGGCTGACGCCGAAATAGGCCATGCACTCCAGCTCGGTCGGCAGGGAATGGCCCACCAGCGCCGCGTGGCGCGCCTGGATAGGGGCCGAGAGCCGCTCGGCGAGCTGCATGTAGAGTGGCATTGCGCTTGAAAGGTCGAGTGGCGGCAGGCTTTTCAGCGCGAAGGCGCCGGGTGCGTCGCGGCCGGGGATCCGGTCCGGGGCGTCTCGGACGAGCTCGGCGCGGGGATGGACAGGGGGCATGGCGGCCTTTCTCGGACGTTCTTTCCGTCTAGACCAGGATGGGTCCCGCGTCGAAAAACGCGCCCGGCGGTTGACACCACCTCGTGCTCGGGAAGTATTGTCCTGACATTATGGCGGAACGGCCCGCCGGGCGAGGCGCATGAGCAACCCCCTTCTCACCACCCTCAGCCGCGAACGCCTGCGCGAAGGCTATGAATCCGGCTTCTGGCGCGAGGAGACGATCTACGCCCTGGCGGCCGAGCGCGCCGCGCGCGATCCCGGTGCGCCCGCCCTGCGCGAGGCGGGGCGGCGTATCGCCATCGGGGATCTGGTCGCGGCCGCCGACCGGCTCTCGGCCGAACTGCGCGGCGCCGGGCTGCGGCGGGGCCAGCGCGTGGCAGCCTGGTTGCCCAGCCGGGTGGAGGTGGCCGTCGCCCTCCTCGCCTGCTCGCGCGACGGGCTGGTGCTCTGCCCCTCCCTGCACCGGGACCACACCGTGGCCGAAGTGGCGGGGCTGCTGACGCGCATGCGGGCCGCAGCGCTGATCGCCCAGCCAGGCTACGGCGCCGACGCGGACCGGCACGACATTTTCGCCCAGGTCTCCACCATTCCCTCCCTCCGGCTCGTCCGCCGACTGGAGAAGGCTTCGGAAGCCACGCCGCCTTGGCCCGAAAGCGGGGCCACCCCCGCGCCACCGGTGGCTGACCCCGACAGTGTGGTCTATCTCGCCTTCACCTCGGGCACGACGGGTGCTCCCAAGGGCGTGATGCACAGCGACAACACGCTGCTGGGCAATGCGCGCGCCATCGTGGCGGACTGGTCCCTGGGCCCAGATGACGTCATCGCCACCCTCTCCCCGCTCTCGCACAATCTTGGCTTCGGCTCGATGGTGATCGCCCTCCTCTGCGGGGCGGAACTCGTGATCCACGACCTGCCGCGCGGTCGCTCCCTGCTGGACCGGCTGGTGGAGACGAACACGAGCTACCTCGTCGGCGTTCCCACCCACGCGATCGACCTGCTGCACGAGATGCGCGCGCGGGGGATGAAGACTCTCGGCCGGGTCCGTGGCTTTCGCGTTTCCGGCGCCGCCGTTCCGCGGGCAGTCGTCGCGGGGCTGATCGAGCACGGCGTGACACCGCAGAGCGGCTACGGCATGACCGAGGCTTCCTCCCACCACTACACCCTGCCGGACGACCCGCCGGAGCGGATGGTGGAGACCTCCGGCCGCGTCTGCCCGGGATATGAGGTGCGCGTCTTCGACCGGGACAACGCCGAGCGCGAGCTGCCGGCGGGCGAGGTCGGCCAGATCGGCGGGCGCGGCGCCTCCCTGATGCTCGGCTACTTCGACGAGCAGGGCGCGACCGAGGATAGCTTCAACACGGCCGGCTGGTTCATGACGGGTGACCTCGGCTGGGTGGACGAGGCCGGCTATATCCGTATCACCGGCCGCAAGAAGGACGTGATCATCCGCGGCGGCCACAACATCTTCCCCGCGAAGATCGAGACGCTGGCCATGCAGCACCCCGCCGTGCTGCGCGCCGCCGCCCTGCCCGTGCGGGACGAGCGCCTTGGCGAGAAGGTGTGCCTGGCCGTCATGCCGCGCCCCGGCGCCGTGGTGGGGGCGGAAGATATCCTGCTGCACCTCGATGCCGCGGGCCTCTCAAAATATGACCAGCCCGAATACTTCCTGCTGGTGGAGGAGATCCCGCTGACGGCCAGCGGCAAGATCCTCAAGCGCGCGGTCGCGGCGCGGGTGGAGGCGGGCGAGCTGCAGCCCCGTCCCGTCCGCCTGCCGGCGCGGGCCTGAGGGAGGACGCGCGATGAGGGCAGTTGTCGTGCGGGAGTTCGGCGGGATCGACGCCGTCTCGGTGGAGCAGCGGCCGGACCCGGTGCCGGGCCGAGGCGAGGTGCTGGTGCGCGTCGGCGCGGTGGCGGCCAATTTCGTGGACACGCTGGTGATCGGCGGCACCTACCAGTTCCTGCCCGAGCGGCCCTTCACCCCCGGCAAGGGGCCCGCAGGCACGATCGCCGCGCTGGGAGAAGGCGTGACAGGCCTTTCGATAGGCGAGCGCGTGCTCGCCATGGCGGAGATCGGCGGCTATGCCGAGTTGGCAGTGGCGCCAGCCAACCAGTGCTACCGCCTGCCGGACGGCATGAGCGTCGAGGAGGCGGCTTCCATGTCGCTGGCGGCCGACACCGCCTGGTTCGCGCTGCGCGAGCGCGCGCGGGTGGAGCCGGGCGAGAGCGTGCTGGTGCTGGGAGCAACCGGGGCAGTGGGCATCGCCGCCATACAGCTCGCCAAGGCGTTCGGCGCCAAGGTGCTGGCCGGCGTCTCCTCCATGGCCAAGGCCGACCTCGTGCGCGAGGCCGGAGCGGATGCGGTGATCGACCTCTCGCGCGAGCCGCTGCGCGATAGCCTGAGGGACCAAGTTCGGGCCGAGACCGGTAGCGCCGGGGCGAACGTGGTGCTGGACATGCTCGGCGGAGACCCGTTCGACGCCGCACTTCGAGCTCTTGCGTGGCGCGGCCGGCTGGTGGTGATCGGTTTCGCGGCCGGGCGCATCCCTGCGGTCAAGGCGAACTACCTCTTGGTGAAGAACATAGAGGTCAGTGGGCTGCAGATCAGCGACTACCGCAAGCGCATGCCGGCGCTCGCGCGGCACTGCTTCGAGGAGATCTTCTCCCTTCATGAGGCGGGCAAGCTGCACGCACCGCCCTTCCGCACCTATCCCCTCTCCCAGGCACGGGAGGCGCTGGGGGCGTTGCTTGACCGCAGCGTGCGTGAACGGATCGTCCTGCTGCCAGGGAGCTGAGGCCCGGCAGACTCGGGCCTCCTTCGGGCGTTAACCTGGCAGCCCGGCACAGACCCGTGCCGCGAGGATCACCGCCGCAGGGATTGCAGCATGAAGATTTCACAAGGCTTCCGGCACCAGTCGTTCCGGATCCTCGCCTGCGCCGCGTCCGCGCTGTTCCTCGCTGCACCGGCGGCCCTTGCCCAGGGCACGGCGGGCAACAGCCCCATCTGGAACGGGCGGCAGCACCAGCCCACCCGCGGCGAGACGGAACAGCGCCTGCGCCAGGACGGCACCTCCCCGAGCGACGACAGTGAGCGGAGCCAGTTGCGCGAGCTGAACGAGCTGTCGCGGGAGCTGCTTCCCCCTGGCAGCACCGAGCCGGCGCCCGAAGCCGAGCGGACCGGACGTTAGCACGGGGCGGAGGACGCATTCCCCTCGACAAGTGATCCGCGGCGGCTAGAATTAATTAGCCGCTCAATTCACGCCGCTGGATGAAAGGACCGCCCGATGCCCATCAGTGACGCGGACATGGTCGAGGCCTGGAAAAAGGTCCTGACGTTATCGGAGCTGAAGCCCGGCGAGGTGGTAACGGTGCTGACGGGCCCGGTGACGCACCCGCAGACCCTATCCACGGCGCTGATCGCGGCAAAAGGGATGGGCGCCATCGTGAACCGCCTGGACTTGCCGGCGATGAATGGGCACGCCTCGCTGTCGCGCGACGCCCTGGCCTTCGTGGGCGATACGCCGTTGACGGGGAACCCCGCCGGCATGGCCGCGCTCAAGGCCAGCGACCTTGTGCTCGACCTCATGCTGCTGCTCTTCTCGCCCGAGCAGGGCGAGATCCTGGAGAGCGGCACGCGCATGCTGCTGGCGGTGGAGCCGCCTGAGGTGCTGGCGCGGCTGGTGCCGACCATGGAGGACAAGCGGCGGGTGAAGGCCGCGGCCGAGAAGCTGCGCGCCGCGCGCGAGATGCACGTCACCTCCCCTGCCGGCACGGACCTCCGCTGCGCGCTGGGCGACTACCCGCTGCTGGAGGAGTACGGCTTCGTGGATGCCCCGGGCCGCTGGGACCATTGGCCGAGCGGCTTCCTGGCGACCTGGCCCAACGAGGGCCGGTCCGAGGGCACCATCG
Source organism: Roseomonas aerilata DSM 19363 (assembly GCF_000711725.1). Lineage (GTDB taxonomy): Bacteria > Pseudomonadota > Alphaproteobacteria > Acetobacterales > Acetobacteraceae > Roseomonas > Roseomonas aerilata. The sequence continues at coordinate 46,664 of NZ_JONP01000025.1, forward strand.
TGATCGACCGTGGTGACATCCTGCTGCCGCAGAAGTCCTACGTGCAGGACCGCATCGTGCTCACCGTCCGGAACGGTTACGTGACGAAGGTCGAGGGCGGGCTCGATGCGGATCTGCTGCAGGACTACATGCAGTCCTTCAACGATCCCGAGGCCTATGCCATCTCCCATATCGGCTGGGGGCTGCAGGACCGGGCGCGCTGGTCCGTGCTGTCGCTCTACGACCGCGAGCAGACGATCGGGATGGACGCGCGGGCCTTCGCGGGCAACTTCCTCTTCTCGCTCGGCCCGAATACCGAGGCAGGCGGCACGCGCAACACGCCCTGCCACATCGATATTCCGCTGCGGCACTGCACGGTCCGCCTCGACGGACAGGAAGTGACGCGCGACGGCAAGGTCCTCGACCAGGTCGCGCTCGCCGCCGAATAGGCGCGCGGGATCCTGCCTGACCAAACGGAGCATTCCATGCAGCGTAAGCTTCGCGTCGGCATCGTCGGGGGCGGGATCGGCGGCCTCGCCCTGGCCGCCGCGCTTCGGCAGAACGGGTTGGAGCCGCGGCTCTTCGAGCGCTCCGCGGCTTTCGGCGAGGTCGGCGCCGGCATCCAGATGACGCCGAACGCGGTGAAGGTGATGCGGGCTCTGGGCCTGTTCGAGGAGTTGCGGGCCGTCAGCTTCCTGCCGCAGAACATCATCGGGCGGAACTGGCGGAGCGGCCGCGTGATGTGGCGCACGCCGCTCGCCGAGGACTGCCCCCGCCTCTATGGCGCGCCCTTCTTCCACGTGCACCGCGCCGACCTGCACCGCATCCTGGCCGAGCAACTGCTGCCGGGTGAGGCGCGTCTCGCCTCACCCTGCGTTGGCATCCGACAGGCCGGGAACACCGCCGCCGCCGTGTTCGCCGATGGCACGGAGTTCGAGGCCGATGTCATCGTCGGCGCGGACGGCATTCATTCCATTGTGCGCCGCGAGCTCTTCGGCGACGAACCCGCGCTCTACACCGGCAACATGTGCTGGCGCGCGGTGGTGCCCTTCGATCGGCAGCCGCTCGACTTCGTCAGCCCGGATTCCTCCTTCTGGCTCGGTCCGAACGGGCATGTCGTGACGTATTACGTCTCCAGCGGCCGGGCAGTGAACATCGTCGCCGTGCTTGAATCGAAGGACTGGGTGGCAGAGTCCTGGACCACGCCCAGCACGCGGGAGGAACTGATGGCCGGCTATGCCGGCTGGCACCCGAATCTGCAGAAGCTCTTCTCCAACGTCACCGACACCTTCAAGTGGGGCCTCTTCGACCGCGACCCGATGCCGGGATGGACCAAGGGCCGGGCCACGCTGCTTGGCGACGCGGCGCATCCCATGCTGCCCTTCCTCTCGCAAGGCGCGGCCATGGCGATCGAGGACGGTTACGTGCTCGCCAGCAGCCTGGCCGCTGCGGAGAACCCAGTGGAAGGCCTGGCCCGCTACGAGGCACTGCGCCGCCCGCGCACTGCGCGCGTGCAACTGGAGGCGCGGGAACGCGGGAAGACCTACCACCTCAGCTCCCGCTTCGCGCAGATCAAGCGAGACGTAAAATACTTCGTCCGCAGCGTCATCAACCCGCAGACCACCGGTCTGGGCGCCAACTGGGTTTATGATTACGATGCAACGACCGTGCAGCCGCAGCTTCAACCGGCCTAGGCGCGCCGCTTCGCCCGCGGCCGCGCCGAGGCGCTCCCCACCGGCGCGGCCACGGCCTCGAAGCCGCCGGCCATGAAGGCGACGGTCTCCGCCATCAGGTCCGCCGTGTTGGCCGCGGTCTTCGACAGCTCGTCCAATCGATTCGTATCAGAAACGGCGTAGAGATAGGCACCGACCATCAGCACGAATCGGATATAGGCAGCCGCCTCCGTCAGGTGCGGAACGCAGCGCCGGAACTCCTGCACATAGGCGTGGGTCGAACTGTCATAGCTTTCGCGCCGCATCCGCAGCGCGGCACGTCCCGTCTCCAGGTTGAGCCGCGCCTGCAAGCGGATGAAGGCGCGCCCGCCCGGCGACCCACGAAGCGAGAGGATGCTCGCAATGAAGGCCTCGATCAGTTCAGGCAGGGTCAGCGGCGTCGGCTGCAACTTGAGGGCGGCGAGCCGCGCCAGCCGGTCCTGCCCGATCATTTCCGCCCGGCGTCGATAGGTTTCCTCGAAGAGACCCTGCTTGGACTGGAAGTAGTAGTTCACCAGGGCCTGCGTCACGCCCGCCTCACCCGCGATGTCGCGCAGGGAGGCGCCATCGAATCCCAGGTTGCCGAATTTGCGCTCGGCCGCATCGAGGATGCGTTCCCGCAGGTCGCTTGGACCCTCCGGCCGTCCTGGGCCGGTCCGGCGCCGCACAACCTTCTTCGCGCCCCCTCGAAGAGCAAGGGCCGGTGTCGCTGCGGGTGGTGCTGACCCGCTGCCACGGCCAGTTCCGGCACGCATCACGCTGCACTCCACTGGCCACGAGGCACGGCCCATGCCGTCGCCGCGGGATGGCAGAGCTTCGCGAACGTCGACTCACGAACAGCCCGGCACGGGTCGCGCAACGGACGCGCCAGCGCGTCGGACATGGGGCTTCCTCCTCTTGAGCAGGGCATGGAACCACTACTGCCGGCAGGACGGAAGAGCGGCTCAATTAATTGGTTGACCAAATATCTGTGGCGCTCTGGCTGGCATTCTGCTTGCTTTGCTCGGAAGCAGTTCCATCCAGCGGCGCTTGCCGTCGCCAAGGCCCGAGTGGGCAAGGAGAATGGGAATGTTGGACCTTCGTCGGTTCCTCGCTGGTCTTGTGATGCTCGGCGCCTCGGCCAGTGCCGCGATCGCCCAGCCCCAGTCCGTCCGCATCGGTGTCATCGAACCCCAGACCGGCCCCGTCGCCTTCGACGGGACGAGCGTGCTGCGCGGCGCGCGCCTCGCAGCCGAGGAGATCAACCGCGCCGGCGGTGTGCTCGGTCGTCCGTTAGAGCTCGTGATCGCCGATGGCGCCTGCCGCCCGGCCGATTCCGTCGCTGCCGCGGAACGCCTCATCACTTCCGAGAAGGTCGCCGCCCTGATGGGCGCCTTCTGCAGTGGCGCAACCCAGGCGGTGATGCCGATTGCCGAGCGTAACCGCATCCCGCTAGTGACCGGCGTCTCCTCCCTTCCCACGCTGACAGAGGCCGGCAACCGCTGGTTCTTCCGCAACGCCGAAACCGACGCGGTGCTCGCCGCTGCCTTCGCGCGCGGGCTGGTGGAGCAGACGAAGGCGAAGACTGTCGCCTTCCTCGCCGTCAACGACGACTGGGGCCGCGGCACCGTCGGTGCATTCCGCGGCGTCTTCGAACGACTTGGCGTCACCATATCGATGGCCGAGTTCTTCGATCATTCCGCCAGCGACTTCTACACGCCGCTGACCCGCATCCGCAGCGCGCGGCCTGATCTCGTGGTTGTCGTGGCCGAGACCCAGGCCGCCGCGACCCTGGTGAAGCAGGCACGCGAGCTGCGCCTTTCCTCCAGGATCTTCGGCGTCGGCGCCTGGTCCACGCCTACCTTCCTGAATCTCGTCGGCTCCGCGGCCAATGGGCTGCTGGCAGGCGTCGCCTATACGGCGACTGCGCCGGGCGACCTCAACGCCGCCTTCGTGCAGGCCTACCGCGCCGCCAACAACGAGGACCCCGGCAAGTACTCGGCCTCCGGCTACACCACGATGCACCTCATCGCCCAGGCCATCGCCCGCGCCGGCTCCACGGACGCGGTCGCGATCCAGACCGCGTTGGAAGCTACCGACTATACCGGCCCAACCGGCAACCTGCGCTTCGACGGCAAGCACCAGGTCTACGGCCTGCAGCTCTATGTCGTAGAGATCGAGAATGGCCGGCCGGAAGTCCGCGGCACGGCGCGCATCGAGCGCGCCGACTGAAGCGCGGAGGAGAGATCGGTGCTCCTGGGCGATATACTGCAATTCGCGCTGAACGGCGTGGTGACGGGCTGCTTCTACGCGCTGATGGCGCTCGGCCTCTCCCTTGTCTTCGGGCTGATGAACATCGTCAATTTCGCCCATGGCGCGCTCTTCGTGCTTGGGGGCATGCTCGCCAGCGAGGCGACGAACCGGCTCGGCCTGCCCTTCTGGGCGGCCGTGCCTGCCGTGCTCCTGGTGATGTGGGCCGTGGGCGTGGCGATCGAGGGCGGCCTGCTCGCCCGCATGCGGGACGCGCATATTCTGCCGGTCACGCTGGTAACGATCGGCCTTTCGACCTTTCTCGTGAACACCATGCTCATGCTCTTCGGCACTGAGCCGAAAAACGTGGAGACCGGCTTCTCCGGCCCGCCGTTCTTCCTCGGCGACGTCATCATCTCCCAGTCCCGCGTGCTGGCGATCGGCGTCTCGGCGGTCGCGATCCTCGCCACCTGGGTGCTGATCGCCCATACCCGCGCGGGGCGGGCCATGCGTGCGGTCTTCCAGCAGCCTGAGGCCGCGGCTCTCGCGGGCATCCCCATCGCGCGCGTCCACCGCTTTACCTTCGCCCTCGGCACGACGCTCGCGGGGCTGGCCGGCATCCTCCTCGGCGCCGTTTTCGTTGTGCATCCCAACACGGCGGAGCCCGCGGCGGTGAAGGCTTTCGTCGTCATCATTCTCGGCGGCATCGGAAGTCTGCCCGGGGCTGTGCTGGGCGGCCTCCTGCTCGGCCTTGCCGAGAGCCTCTGGGGCGGCTTCGTCTCCACCGGCTACATGGACGCGGTCGGCTTCGTCCTCGTCATCGCCATCCTTCTTTTCCGTCCCAGCGGGTTGCTCGGCGCTCCCGCCGCGCGCGAGGGCTGAGCCCCATGACCGAGAACCGCACCGTCGTGCTTCTGCTCCTGCTCGCCGCGATCCTGCCGGCCTTTGCGGGTGGCCAATACGTCATGCATCTGCTGATCATGACCTTCTTCTACGCGATGCTCTCTACCAGCCTGAACCTGATCGTCGGCTATGTCGGGGAGCTGTCGCTGGGCCACGCAGCCTTCTTCGGCCTCGGCGCCTATGCCTCCGCCGTGCTCTCACTGGAAGCCGGCCTGCCCTTCTTCGCGTGCCTCCCGGTGGCGGGGGTAGTCGCGGGTCTCGCCGCGCTGCTCATCGGCTCGATCACCCTGCGGCTTGAGGGGCACTTCTTTGTCCTCATCTCACTGGCCTTCGCGGAGGTGCTGCGCTACGTCGTCATCAATTCCATCGATCTGCTGCGCGGCCCCCTTGGCTATCCCAACGTCCCCGCGCCGCGCCTTTCCCTGGGCGGCACGGTGCTGGCCGATTTCTCCTCCAAGATCCATTTCTACTATCTCGGCCTCGCCCTTCTCGCCCTGACGCTCCTCGCCGCCTGGCGCTTCGCGCGATCCAGCTACGGCCTCGGCGCCATCGCGGTGAGGGAGAACCGGCGCCTCGCCCGCGCCGTTGGCATCGACCCCTTCCGCCACGCTCTCGTGGCCTTCGTGGTGGGCGGCGCGCTGGCAGGACTGGCGGGTTCCTTCTACGCCCACTATCTCACCTTCGTCGGGCCGGAGGTGCTGGGCTTCGGCTTCACCCTTTCCGCGCTGATGATGGTGGTGATCGGCGGCCGCGGCACGCTGCTCGGGCCGTTGCTCGGCGCGGCGGTCGTCGGCATCACGCTCGAACTCCTGCGCTCGGTGAACGAGGCGCGGCTGAGCATCTTCGGCATCCTCCTTGTCCTTGCCGTGATCTTTCTGCCGGACGGCCTGGTCAGCTTGGCCGCGCGCTGGCGTCGCCCGACGCTGGAGGCCGATCAGGCCACCGCGGCCCTCGACTCCCCCTTGCGGCCCTGAAGGATGGCGATGCTCGAAATTAGCGGGATCTCGAAGCGCTACGGCGGCCTGCAGGCCGTGAAGGACGTCAACCTGACCGTCGCGAAAGGCGAGATCGTCAGCCTCATCGGTCCGAATGGTGCGGGGAAGACAACGCTGTTCAACCTCGTCACCGGCTTCGCACGGCCGGATACCGGCCATGTCAGGCTGGAGGGCGACGAGGTGACGGGCCTCCCGCCCGAGGCCATCGCGCGGCACGGCATGGTTCGCAGCTTCCAGATCACCAATGTCTTTGCCAATCTGCCCGTGATCGAGAACCTGCGCCTCGCAAGCTACCTCCACCTGCGCGCCGATCTGACCAGCGACGTGCTCGGCCTCAGCCCGGCGCGCGAAAAGGCCGCGCGCACGATGGAGGAGGCGCGCCGTATCCTCGCACTTCTCGACCTCGCGAAGTTCAGCGCGACGCCCGCCAAGCGCCTGGCCTACGGCCAGCTCCGCCTGCTGGAGATCGCCATCGCCCTCTGCGTCCGCCCGCGCCTGCTGTTGCTCGATGAGCCGGCCGCTGGCCTCAACAGCCGCGAGGGCGAGCACCTGACGGCCCTGCTGCGCCGCCTGCGCGACGAGACCGGCCTCACCATTCTTCTGGTTGAGCACGACATGGACCTCGTCATGGCCGTTTCCGACCGCGTCGTGGTGCTGAACTTCGGCGAGAAGATCGCGGAGGGCACGCCCGCCCAGGTGAAGGAGGACCCGCGCGTCGTCGAGGCCTATCTCGGCACGCCCTTCGAGGAGGAGCCGGCCTGATGCTCGAGCTCGACGGGGTGACGAGCGGTTACGGTGCCGTCACCATCCTCCAGGGCGTCTCCCTCAGCGTCGGCGAGGGCGAGGTCGTCGCCCTGCTCGGTCCGAACGGCGCGGGCAAGACAACCACGCTGCGCACCATCTCCGCCCTGCTGCGCCCGCGCGCGGGGAGGATCCGCTTCAACGGCCAGGAGATCACCCGTGCGGAGCCTGACGCCGTGGTCCGGCTCGGACTGGCCCACTGCCCCGAGGAACGCAAGGTCTGGCCGCGCATGACGGTAGCCGAGAACCTCGAACTGGGTGCCTATACCGTCTCGGATCGCACCGCGATCCGCGACCGCATGGAGGAGGTCTTCACGAGCTTCCCCGTGCTGCGGGAACGGCGCACGGAATATGCGGGGCGACTCAGCGGCGGCCAGCAGCAGATGCTGGCGGTGGGACGCGCGCTCATGTCGGCACCGAAGCTGCTCCTTCTGGATGAGCCCTCCCTTGGGCTCAGCCCGCTGTTGATGCAGCAGGTCGCCGGCATCATCCGCGCCGTGCACGCGCGCGGCGTCTCCGTGCTGCTGGTGGAGCAGAACATCAGCCTCGCCCTGCACTTGGCCTCCCGCGCGTATGTCCTCTCCTCCGGCCGTGTCGTCGCGGACAGCCCGACGCGGGCGCTTCGTGCGGACAAGACGATGCTCCAGGCCTATCTCGGCGGCTGAGCCGCCCCGCATCACGAGGGTTCAGACATGCCCCGCGCGCCCAAGGTCATCGTGATCGGTGCCGGCCTCGGCGGCCTCGCCGCCGCCACCGCGCTCCGCCGCCGCGGTGCCGAGGTTTCCATCCACGAGCAGGCCGCCGCCATTGGCGAGGTGGGCGCTGGCATCCAGATCACGCCGAACGGGGTGAAGGCGCTGCGCGGCCTCGGACTGGAGGAGGATATCCTGCGCGCCGGCTTCCGGCCGCAGGCCATCATCGGCCTCGACGGCATCACGGGGCGGGAAGCCTTCCGCACCCCCCTTTCCGACAGCACGACGATGTATGGCGCCCCCTATCTGCAGGCACATCGTGCCGAGTTGCACGCCATCCTGCTGAAGGGCACCGCGGGCGCCCCGCTTCATCTCGGCGCCCGTTGCACGGGCATCCGCACCGAAGGCGAGCAGGCGGTCGCCCGCTTTGCCGATGGCAGCGAGGCGGAAGGCGACCTCGTCGTCGGCGCGGACGGCATCCATTCCGTCGTGCGCCGCACGCTCTTCGGCGACGTGCCGGCGCGCTACACCGGCACCATGTGCTGGCGCGGCATCGTGCCCTTCGAGGTGCCGGACTTCGACCTCGTCGCCCCCGCCACCTCCGTCTGGAACGGCCCGCACGGGCACGTCGTCACCTATTGGATCCGCGGTGGGCGGGGCGTGAACATCGTCGCCGTCCACGAGACGGCGGCGTGGCAGGACGAGAGTTGGAGCGCCCGTTCCACCCGTGATGAGATGCTCGCCGCCTACCCTGGCTGGCACCCCCGCCTGCTGACGTTGCTCGGCATGGCCGAGGAGGTCTTCAAATGGGGCCTCTACGACCGCGACCCGCAGGAGAGCTGGACCAAGGGGCGGGCGACCCTGCTGGGCGACGCCGCGCATCCCATGCTCCCGTTCCTTTCCCAGGGTGCGGCCATGGCGCTTGAGGACGGCTACGTCCTCGGCCGGGAGGTCGGCGAGGCCGGTGCCTCCGGTTTTCCGGCGGCGCTCGCGGCCTATGAGCGCCAGCGCATCCCCCGCACCACCCGCGTGCTGCTGCGGGCGCGGGAACAGGGGCGGAAGAACCACCTCGTCTCACCCTGGGCGCGCCGCTGGCGCGACGCCGTCTATTTTGCGAAAGGCCTCATCAACCCGCAGAAGACCGGCCTCGGCGGGGATTGGCTCTACGAGCACGACGTCGCCGGAAGCGCCTAGGGGGTCAGGGCCCCTTTTCAGGACGGCCGCCTGGCGCGAGGCTGGCGCCATGAAGATCGCCATCCCCGACCTCGTCTCGCCCTCCTACTTCCCCGCCGAAGCGGCGGTGGAGCTCGGCTGCTTTGCCGCCCATGGGATCGACGCACAGATCGAGCTCATCTCGCCTGTGGAACGCGCTTACGAGGCCATGCGCGACGGGGCGGTGGATCTTGTCGCAGGCTCGGCCCATTCGGCGCTCTCGGCCTTCCCGCGCTGGGCGGGCGCGAAGCTGCTCTGCGCACAGTCGCAGGGCATGTACTGGTTCCTGGTCATGCGCGCCGATCTCGGCGCCAAGCGCGGGGACCTCGAGGTGGTGAAGGGCAAGCGCATCGGCGCTGCGCCCTGGGTCGGAATGGGCCTGCGGCACCTCCTGATCCAGGCCGGCATCGACCCCGTGCGGGACGAGGTCACCATCGCCCCGACGCCGATGTCGCTGGAGCCGCGGGTCAATTTCGGTCTCATGGCCGTGGGCGCCCTTGAGGCCGGCGTGGTGGACGGCTTCTGGGCGAACGGCATGGGCGCGGAGATCGCGGTGAGCCGCGGCGTGGGCACCGTCGTGCTCGACGTGCGCCGCGGCGATGGGCCGGAGGACGCCTTCAACTACACCATGCCGACCATCGCCGCGACAGATCGGCTGATCGCGGAAAGGCCTGAAGCGGCCGAGGCTGCCGTGCGCGCCATCGTGGACGCGCAGAACGTCCTTCGGGCCGATGCGTCACGCGCCCGGGAGGTCGGGGAGAGGCTCTTCCCGGAGGAAGCGGACCGCATCGAGGCGCTGATCCGCCGCGACCTTCCCTTCTACCAGGCGCAGCTGACGCCGGAATTCGTGACCGGCATGAACCGTTTCTCACAGGCCATCGGCATTCTCGACACCGACGTGCCCTATGCGGACGTGGTGGCCGAGCGCATGCGCCCCCTCTGGTAAGCCGCGCCGCGCCCGCTTCAGGCCGCGCGCGATGCGGCCGGTCCGGCGAGGCCGCGGCGCCTGTCGAGCACCCGCATGACCGCGGCGACGATCCCGCGATAACCGGTGCAGCGGCAGAGATTGCCCGAGAGCTCCTCGCGTACCCGCGCCTCGTCGGCATCGGGCAGGCGTAGGACGATGTCGCGCGCCATGACAAGCATCCCCGGCGTGCAGTAGCCGCATTGCAGCGCGTGCTCCGCCGTGAAGGCCTCGCGCAGGGCAGCCATCACGGCATCGCCCTCGAACCCCTCGATCGTGCGCACCGTCGCGCCGTCGCAGGCGCCGGCATGGGTAATGCAGGACCGGGCGGGGGCACCGTCCAGCTCGACCGTGCAGGCGCCGCACACGCCGTGCTCGCAGCCGGTATGGGTGCCCGTCAGCAGCAGCTCGCCGCGCAGGAGATCGGCGAGGTGGCTGCGCGGCTCCGCCAGCAGCTCGACGTTCTCGGCATTGACGGTCATGCGGATGGGCAGGCGGGTCATGCGGTTTCCAGCACCATGGCGGCGGCGCGCTTCAGGGCGGTGCGCGCGAGGGCGGCTCGCCAGGGGCTGAGCCCGGGGACGGCATTGGCGATGCGCGCTGCCTCCGCTTCCGGCGCCGCGAGGAGGGCACTGGCATCGGAGATCACCAGGGGCGCCTCGTCGAGGGCCGCCAGCACCGCGCGCGGCACCTCGCCCGGCACGGCGAGGACGCAGGCCGTCGCCTTCGAGAATTCGCCGGGCTTACGGCAGAACTTCCAATGGCCCCAGCGCGTCTCCGCCGGAAGGGTGGGAAGCTCTATGGCCCGCAGCACCTCGTCCGGCCGTAGCGCCGTCTCCATCAGCCCCATCACGAAATCCGCGAGGGCAATGCGCCGCTCTCCCCCGGGTCCCAGGGCAACGGCGGAGCCACGGAAGGCAGGCAGCACCGCCACCCAGTCGGCCGCCGGATCGGCATGAGCCAAGCTGCCGCCAATTGTGCCGCGGTTGCGCACGGGCCGATAGGCGATGCGCCGCGCAACACCGGCCAGGATCTCACCGAGCCGGCCGGGAACCGCGTCGTCCTCGATGGCGGCATGGGTCGTACCGGCGCCGATGCGGCAGAGCCCGCCCGACAGGGCGACGCCGCCGAAACCCGGAAGGTGGCGCAGATCGGCCACGGCATCCGGCTGGACCACGCGGAGGTTGAGCATAGGACCGATCGACTGCCCGCCGGCGACAGGGCGCGCACCCGATTGCAGCAGCGCCACGGCCGCGCCCCAGTCGGCCGGGCGAGAGTAGGTGAAGGGGGCGGGCTTCATCGGCCGCGGCGCGCCTCTTCCAGCGCCGCCAGCACGCGCTCGGGGCTGGCGGGAAGATCGAAGACCTCCGCCCCGAAGCGGTGCAGCGCGTCGTTGATCGCGTTGACGATGGCGGCGGGCGGCCCGATCGCGCCGCTCTCGCCGAGCCCCTTCTGGCCGAAGCGGGTCCAGGGGCTCGGCGTCTCCATGTGGTCAATGCGGATCCCCGGCACCTCGGTCGCGCCAGGCACGAGGTAATCGGCCAGCGTGCCGGCAAGCGGCTGCCCGGCGGCGTCGAAGGGCATCTCCTCGTAGAGTGCCGTGCCGATGCCCTGGGCGATGCCGCCCAGGACCTGCCCGTCCACGATCATGGGGTTGAGCAGCTTTCCGCCATCCTCCACCACCACATAGTCCTCCAGCACCACCTCGCCCGTGTCCTGGTCGATGCGCGCGATGACGGCGTGGCAGGCATAGGAGTGGGTGCCGGTGTCCGGATCGGGCCGGTAGCCGCCGGTGACCTCGAGCCCGCTCGTGTCCACGTCGCGCGGCAGGTTCTGCGGCCGGCGGTACCAGGTGCGCGCGATCTCATCGAGGGTGACGGTCGCGCCGCCGTCCCGCCGCCGCACCGCGCCGCCCGAAAGCTCGACCTGCCCCGGCTCCGCCTGCAGCAGGAAGGCGCCGATGGCCAGCGCGCGCTCCCCCAGCAGCCGGCAGGCCTCGGCGACGGCCCCGCCGCCCATCACCGCGCCCCGGCTGCCCCAGGTGCCCGTGGAATAGGGCGTCAACGCCGTGTCGCCATGCACCACCCGCACCCGCGCCACGGGGACACCGAGGATTTCGTGCGCCACCTGCGCGAGCGTCGTCTCCATGCCCTGGCCGTGGCTGTGCAGCCCCGTACGGATCTCCAGCACGCCGTCCGGGGAGAACCGCGCCATGGCCTGCTCGTACCCGGGGACGAAGGGAATGCCCCAGCCGTGATAGACGGATGTGCCATGCGCCCCCTGCTCGCAGAAGGTGGCAAGGCCGAAGCCGACGCACTCGCCCTCCGCCTGCCGCTGCGCGAGGCGTTCAAGGTCGAAATGCGCGACCGCGCGGCGCAGCGCCTCCGGGTAGTCGCCGCTGTCGAACACCTTCCCGACGAGGTTGCGGTAGGGCATCGCCTCCGGCGGCACGAGGTTGGCAAGCCGGATGGCCGCGGGGGTCATGCCGAGTTCCCGCGCCAGCGCGTCCAGCGTGGTCTCCATCGCGTAGCAGACACCGGTTCGGGCCACGCCGCGATAGGGCAGGATCGGCGGCTTGTTCGTGCAGGCGGAAACGGTGCGATAGCGGAAGCGCGGCAGGGTGTAGGGGCCGGGAAAGATCGATCCTACCTGCGCGGATTCCAGGCAGGCGCTGAAGGGATAGGAGGAATAGGCGCCGGAATCGACGGTCGCATCGAGCTCCACGCCAAGCAGCCGGCCCTCGCGGTCCGCCCAGGCGGTGACGACATAGTGGTGCTCCCGGCAGTTCGCGCTGGCCGTCAGGTGCTCGAGCCGGTCCTCGATCCAGCGCACCGGCCGGCCGAGACGGATAGCGAGATGGGCGCAGACGATCTCCTCCGGCAGGAGAATGGCCTTGTAGCCGAAGCCGCCACCGACATCGGGCGCCACCACGCGGATGCTCCCCTCGTCCAGCCCCAGCGTCTCCGACAGGCCCGTACGGATGACATGCGGCTGCTGGGTGGAGGTGGTGACGACCAGCTGCTCCAGCCGCGGATCCCACTCGGCCAGCACCCCCCTCCCCTCCATCGGCACCATGCACTGGCGCGCGGTGCGCAGGCGGCGCGTGACCTTGGCCGCCGCGATGCCGTCTAGGCCGGAAAGATCCTCCTCGCGCGAGGTCTCAAGGAAGGCGTTGTCGGGCCAGTGGTCATGGATCAGGGCCGCGCCGGGCTCGCGGGCGGAGAGCATGTCCGCGATGGCCGGCAGCTCCTCGTAATCGAGCGCGCAGGCGGCGGCGAGGTCCTCCGCCGCCGCGCGGCTCGGCGCCACGCAGGCGGCGATCGCCTCCCCGACATGGCGGAGCTTGCCCGATGCGAGAACCGACTGGCCGGAGGCGCGGAAACCCGGCAGGGCCGAGGCTGCGCGGATCGCCCCTACCCCTTCCAGGTCCGCGATGGTGAAGACGCGGCCCTCCGCACCCTCGGGCTTCCCGACGCCGATCAGGCGGGCATGCGCCACCGGGCTGCGGAGAAAGGCCACCTCCAGCATCCCCGCGGGCCGGATATCGCCGACATAGCGGCCGCGCCCGTGCAGGAAGCGAACATCCTCCTTGCGAAGGATGCTCGCACCGACGCCTTCGCGACTCACGCCGCCTCGGCCAGGACAGGACTGGGAAGCACGATGGCGTCCGCGTCGTAGCGCCGGCCGGCGCGCAGGCAGAAGACCGGGCGCAGCAGACGCTCGGCGACAACCTGCGTGCCCTCGTTGTCGGCGAGCAGGAAACGCCCTCGCTCGTCGGAGAGAACCGACACGTCGGCCTCCATTCCCACGCGAAGGCTGCCGATCTCGCCCGTCATCCGCAACATGTCCGCCGGATTGACCGTGACCATGCGGACGACATGGGTGAGATCGATGCCGAGCGCCAGCATGCTGGTCATGGCTGAGGCGAGCGAGAAGTTCTGCTTGCCGGCGAAGAGGTGCATCTCCTCCTTGTCGGGATGCTCGTCCGGCGTCCCGCGCGGCTTGGGCAGGGTCGTGTTGTAGCCGTGCATGTCGGCGCCCAGCGTATCCGGAAGAACCCCGGCCTCCAACACCAGGCGCGCCATCTTGAACGAGAAGTGCGAGCCGTGGCCGACATCGGTCTTGAGCCCGCGGGCCAGGGCCTCCCGCACCACCGGGTGCAGCCTGCCGTGCCGATCGACGAAGCCGCCGGGATGGCGAGTGAAGGGATGGGCCAGGATGTCCCCTTCCCGCATGATCTCCAACATCTCCGGCAGGATGGCGTCGGGGTCGTAGGAGGCCGCGTCCTCCGGCAGTGGCCAGAGCTGGCCGAAATGGATGTAGAGCGGCCGGTCGATCTCGCGCGCGATCTGCGCCGCGCGCCGCATGGCCTCGTCGCCCCAGCGGGTAAAGCCGCCGATCTCCGCGTGGCCCTTGATGCCGCGGACGAGGTCGCCGTTCTCACGCCCGCTGCGGATGGTGTCCTCCACCGCAATGCAGTCCGGCCGATAGAGTTCGGGGTAGTAATGCCCCTCAAGCCCGCCGACCATATAGGCTGAGAGGAAGGCGAGTACGCGGCTGGCGGCGGGCTTGACCACGAATTCGCGGAAGCCCGGGAAGGTCATCAGCGACGGCCCGCCCTGGTCCACGAGCGTGGTCACGCCGGAATGCACGCCGACCATGTCCGCCTCCAGCCCAAAGCGGCCGGTGACGTAGCGATAGACATGCGCGTGGGTGTCGATCATCCCCGGCAGCACGAGTCGGCCAGTGACATCGATCACGGACTTCGCCGGGCCCGGCAGGCTCGGGCCGATGGCTGCGATGCGGCCGCCGCGAACCGCCACGTCGGCGATCCCGTCCAGGCCTTGCGCAGGGTCGATCACGCGCCCGCCGCGCAGGACGGTGTCGTAGGGCCCCAACTCCGCGAAATCCATCCCCGCCTCCTCGTTCCGGCTGATACCAGCAGGCATCGCGGCAAGGCTTGTGCCACAGCCCTCGGCGCGCGGGAAACAAGGGATTGGCGGCGCTTCACGAGAAATAGGTGGGTACAGGCACATTTCTTCGGCGGATTGGCGCAGCATCGCCCAAGTTTTGGGCGACCAGCCCTGCCAAGCCTCCGCCGCAGCCGCTCCGATTGCTGGCATGGCACTTGCTGCCTGGCGGTTGCACGCCGCCGACGAAAGGCCGCCTCCGCATGAAACGGTCCCAATTTCTCCATCACATGGCGGCGCTGCCGCTGCTGGCCGCTGGCCTCGCTTCGGGACGCGCCCGGGCACAGGCGACGCCGCTCCGCTTCGCCTGGGACTGGGCACCGCAGGGCTACCACGCGATCTGGGCCATGGCGGAGGAGCGCGGCCTATTCCGCGACGCCGGGCTGCGGGTGCAGATGGACCGCGGCTACGGCTCCGGCGACACCATCACGAAGGTCGCGACCGGCGCCTATGACATCGGCTTCGCCGACATCAACGCCCTCGTGCTGTTCAACGCGCGCAACCCGCAGCAGCGGGTGATCGCCGTGAGCATGGTCTTCGACAACAACCCGGCGGCCGTGGTCACGCTGCGCCGCACCGGGATCAAGGCAGCAGCCGACCTGCGCGGCAAGAACCTGGGCGCGCCGGAAGGGGAGTCCAGCCGCGTGCTCTTCCCCGTCTATGCCCGCGCCGCCGGCCTTGATCCCGCTGCCGTGCGCTGGACGTCCATGACGGCCAATCTACGCGAAACCATGCTGGCGACGGGCCAGGTGGATGCCATCACAGGCTTGCAGATGGCCGCCGTCTTCAGCCTGCGCGCCGCCGGCGTAGCGGCCGAGGACATCGTCGTGCTGCCCTATTCCGACGCAGGCGTGGACCTCTACGGACACGGCATCATCACCTCCGCCGCCTTCGCGCAGCGCAACCCCGAGGCGGTGCGCGCCTTCGTCCGTGCGTCCATCGGGGGCCTGCGCGCGGCCCTGGCCGATCCCGCGGCGGGCATGGCCGCGATGAAGAAGCGCGAGCCGCTCTTCGACGAGAAGCTGGAACTGGAGCGCTTCGCCATGGCGCGCGATGTGGCGATCATGACCAGCAATGTTCGCCGCACCGGCTTCGGCGCGCTGGAACTCGATCGGATGCGGCGCGTGGCCGCCGTCAACACCGAGGTCAACCGCATCGCGAACCCGCCCGCGGCCGAGACGCTGTTCTCCACCGATTTCCTGCCGCCCCAAGTCGAGCGCATGCCGTGAGCGACGCGCCGCTGCAGGGCCGCGTCGCGCTGGTGACGGGGGGGGCCGCTGGGATCGGCTTCGCCCTCGCCAGCGGCCTCGGCCGGCGCGGTGCGGCGGTGGTCATCGCCGACCTGCAAGGGGCGGAGGACGCGGCCGCGCGGCTCCGTGCGGAGGGGCTCCAGGCCCAGGGCATCGGCGGCGACGTGACCTCGGAGGAAGCGGTTTCCGCCATGGTCGGCGCGGCGGAGCACGATTTCGGCGGGCTCGACATCCTCGTGAACAACGCCGGGATCTACGCGAGCCTGACGCCGAAGCCCTTCGACGAACTGAACCTGGCGGAGTGGCGCCGCGTGCTCGACGTCAACGTAATCGGCACATTCCTCTGCTGCCGCGGCGTGCTGCCGGCCATGCAGCGGCGCGGCGGCGGGCGCATCGTCAACATCAGCTCCGGCGTGGCCTTCAAGGGCAACCCCTACATGGCGCATTACGTCGCCAGCAAGGGCGCGGTGGTGTCCCTCACCCGCGCGCTCGCGACCGAGATGGGGCGCCACGCCGTGCTCGTGAACAGCGTCGCGCCGGGCTTTACGCTCAGCGAGAACGTGCTGCGTAACCCGATGCTGGTTGCGGGGGTGAAGGAGCCCTCCCTCCGTAACCGCGTGCTCGGGCGCGACATGGTGCCGGACGACCTCGTCGGCGCCGTCTGCTTCTTTGCCGGCCCGGACGCCGCCTTCATCACCGGCCAGACGCTGGTGGTCGATGGCGGCGCCTATTACCACTAGAGGAGCGCGCATGTCGGACATCCCGGTCATAGACCTGTCCGAAGCCCTTGCCGGCGATCCCGCAGCCCGACTTCGGACTGGGTGCGAGATGGATCACACCTGCCGCGAGATCGGCTTCTTCACCATCACCGGGCACGGGGTTCCCGCCGCCGTGATGGACAACCTGCGCGACACCGCCAACGCCTTCTTCGCCCTGCCGCTCGCGGAGAAGCTGCGGGCGGTGCACCCGGTGAAGGGCACGCCCCGCGGCTACATCGCTCTCGGCGTCGAGGCGCTCTCGCACGGCAATGCCATCGAGACGCCGCCTGACCTGAAGGAGTACTACCACTTCGGGCGCGAGCGCTGGCCGGACGAGCCCTACTACACCTCCGCTGAAGGGCAGCGCTATTTCCGTCCGAACCTGTGGCCGGAGCACCCCCCAGGCTTTGCCGCCGCAGCCGCCGCCTACTACGCGGAGATGGAGAGCCTGACCGTCGAGATGATGCGTCTCGCGGCATTGGGTCTTGGCATCCCCGAGCACTTCTTCGACGGCAAGATCGACCGCCATATCACGGCGATGCGTTTGAACCACTACCCGGAGCAGCTCACCGCACCCGCCCCCGGCCAGCTTCGCGCTGGCGCGCATACCGATTACGGCCTGCTGACCATCCTCAATGGCGAGAACGTGCCGGGCGGCCTCCAGGCGCAGACCCGCGACGGCCGCTGGCTGGATGTCGAGACCGACCCGCGCAGCTTCGTCGTGAATATCGGCGACCTGCTGATGCGCTGGACGAACGACCGCTGGGTATCCAACGTCCACCGCGTCGTGAACCCGCCGGACAGCGAGGCCGCGCGCAGCCGCCGCCTGTCGATCGCTTTCTTTCACCACCCGAATTACGACGCCTCCATCGAGTGCATCGCGCCGCCAGGTGCCGCGAAATACCCGCCGGTGCTCTCCGGTGCCTACCGGGACGAGAAATACCGCCAGACCCGTGTCGCTGCCGCCTGACCCCGAAAGAGGAGCCACCCGCATGCTGACGAGACGCACAACCCTGCTGTCGGGCCTTGCCCTTCCGGCGCTGCATCGGGCCGCACTCGCGGCCGATCCGATCAAGATCGGCATGACGCAGCCGCTTACCGGCTCCGTTGCGGCCTCCGGCAACTATGTCGCCAACGGCGCGAAGATCGCGGTGGAGGTGCTGAACCGCCAGGGGGGCGTGCTCGGCGCGCCTATCCAGCTCATCCTCGAGGATAACAAGTCCAACCCGCGCGAGGCGGTCGCGGCCGCGGAGAAGCTCGTGCTGCGGGACAAGGTGCCCGTGCTGATCGGCGCCTGGAGCTCCACCTTCACGCTTTCCATCATGCCGAAGCTGCTCGAGTACAAGGTGCCGATGGTCGTCGAGACTTCTTCGGCCGAGCGCATCACCACCTCCGGCAACCCCTATGTCTTCCGCATCGCCCCGACCTCGGAGATGGAGGCGGTGGCCTTCGCCGAGCAGCTGGGCAAGTTCAGCCCGGCCATCCGGAAGATCGACTTTCTCTCCGTCAACAACGATTTTGGCCGCGGCGCCGCCGAGAAGTTCACCAAGGCGCTCTCCGCCAAAGGTATTACCATCGGCCGCACCGAGACGATGACACCGGAGGCAACCGATCTTTCCGCACAGCTCACCGCCCTCAAGCAGTCGGACGGCGACACGATCTTCCTGACCACGGGCGTGGAGCAGCAAACGCTCGCCCTGCGCCAGGCTGTGGAGCAGCGCCTGGGCAAACGCTTCGTTACTACCGGCGGCTCCTTCCCCGACGCGTTGCTGGCGAACCCGCTGCCAGCGGGCAATATGAGCTACCACATCCTCTTCTACGCGCCGTGGTTCCCCGAGAAGGCGCCCCACCCGCAGATCGCCCAGGCCTATACGGCCGAGTGGAACAGGAACAACTGGGAGTTCGCCGGCCTGACCGAGGGCTTCCGCGGCTACGACGCGGTGCTGACGGTGGTGGAAGCGATCCGCCTCGCTGGCAAGGCGGAGCCAGAGGCGATCCGTGAGGCCCTCTGGAAGGTGAAGCTGCAGGGCGTAAATGGCAACATCAGCTTCACCAAGGAGGGGCCGGCGGGCCGTGAGAGCGGGCAGAACAAGCCCAATGTCGCGATCGTCACCCTCTCCGAAGGCAAGACCGGGCAGCTCTGACCGGCATGCAGCAAGCGCTCCAGCACCTCGTCAACGGCACCATCCTCGGCGGCACCTACGCACTGCTGGGGATCGGGCTGACGCTGATCTTCGGCGTTATGCGGGTCGTGAACTTCACCCATGGCGAGCTCTACGCCTTCGGTGCCTACATGGCCTATGGTCTGGTGGCGCTGCTGCGGCTGGATTTCTACCTATCTCTTCTTCTTGCCACGCTGCTCGGCACTGCCCTCGGCGCGGCAATCGAACTTCTCCTGCTCCGGCCGCTCCGCCGCGCCGACATCGATTCCGTCATGCTGGCGATGATCGGCGCCGCGCTGGTCCTGCAGAACGCGAACATGTGGGCCTGGGGCGGCGTGGCGAAGCTGGTGCCCAGCCCTTTCGCCGGCACGCCGCTGGTTTTCGGCCCTGTCTCGGTGATGCCGCTGCGGCTTTTCGTGCTGGGTATTTCCTGCGCGCTGCTCGTCGGCTTCTGGCTGCTGCTGGAGCGCACCCGCGCTGGGATCGCCATGCGCGCCACCTTCCAGGATGCGGAGACGGCGTCGCTGATGGGCGTGCGTGTCGGCTGGGTGAGCACGGCGACCTTCGCCATCGGTTCGGGCCTTGCCGCCGCGGCGGGCGCGCTGCTCGGGCCGGTCTTCATGGTCTCGCCCACTATGGGCGACCTCGTGGGACTGAAGGCTTTTGCGATCGTCATCCTGGGCGGGCTGGGCAACCTCCCCGGCGCCGTGATCGGCGGCTTTGCCCTCGGCTACGTCGAAGAATTCGGCGGTGGCTTCCTCTCGACCGAATACCGCGACGCCTTCGGCTTCCTCCTCATCATCCTCGTCCTCGCCGTCCGGCCGCAGGGGTTGGTGGCGTTGAAGGAGCGCGTGGGTTGAGCGCGCTGCTGGGCTGGGGCTTCGTCGCTGCCATGGCGGCGCTGCCGCTGGTCATGCCCGATCCGTACCTGCTGGCGGTGCTCACCTCCGCCGGCATCTTCATCATCGGCGCGATCAGCCTTAACCTGCTGCTCGGCTATACCGGCCAGCTCAGCCTCGGCCATGCCGCCTTCTTCGGCCTCGGCGCTTATGCCAGCGCGCTGACCTCCCTCGGCTTTGATATCGGCATCGGGTTCGGCCACCGTCTGCGGCTGGAACCGCAGCCGGTGGCCGTCGGCTTCCTGGCGGCCATCCTCGTCTCGGGGTGCTTTGGCTGGCTGCTCGGACGGCTCGCCTTCCGCATCCGGGGCGCCTATTTCGTTATCATCACGATCTGCTTCGCGCAGGTGCTGCGCATGGTGGCGCTCAACTGGGTTGAGCTCACCCAGGGGCCTATGGCGCTGGTCGGCATCCCGCCGTTCGCGCTCTGGCTGCCCGGCCGGGGCGTGGTGGAGCTCTACGCGAAGAACCAGACCTACTGGCTTGTCCTTGGCGTGGCGGTGCTGGCCTTCCTCGTGGTCCGGCAGATCGTACATTCCCGCATCGGCCGTGCCCTGGTCGCGTTGCGCGAGAACGAGACACTGGCCCGCTCCGTCGGTATCCGCGTGACGCATTACCTGGTCATCGCGACCGTGGTCTCGGCGGCCATCGCCGGTGCGGCCGGCAGCCTTTTTGCGCACTATGTCCGCATCGTGGACCCGGACGTCTTCCTGTTCATCTACACCGTGACGATGGTCATCATGGTCATCACCGGTGGCAAGGGCACGCTCTGGGGACCGGTGGTGGGCGGGCTGATCTTCGGCCCCCTTCCCGACATGCTGCGCGGATCAGCACCGCCTGAGGCGCAGTGGATCGCCTACGGGCTCGCGATGATCCTGCTGGTCATGTTCCTGCCGCGCGGCATCGTGCCGGCCGTGGCCGGCTGGCTGCCCGCCCGCCGCGCCGCGGCCCCCCTCCCGGCCCCGGCGCCCAGCCCCGTGCAGGGAGGCGCCGGATGAACCCGCCGCTGCTGGCCGTCGAGCACGTCATGATCCGGATCGGCGGCCTCGTGGCCGTCTCGGATCTCAGCTTCATGGTGGAGCGGGGGCAGGTCGTCAGCCTTATCGGCCCAAACGGCGCCGGGAAGACCACGGCCTTCAACGCCATCACGGGCTACCTGCGGCCGCGCCAGGGCTCCATCCACTTCGAGGGGCAGGAGATCACCGGCCTCACACCCGAGCGCATCGCCGCCCTCGGCCTCGTGCGCAGCTTCCAGCGTACGAGCATCTTCGGCAGTTCCACCGTTTTCGACAACGCGCTGATGGCCCTGCACCTGCGCGGCAGAGCCGGGTTGCTCGCCGCCTTCCTCCCCTTCTCCACCCAGCAGGAGGAGGAGCGGCTGCGCGAGGAGGCGATGACCATGCTCGGCTTCGTGGGCCTGCTCGGGCGTGCCGGAGCGAGGGCAGACTCCCTCGCCTATGGCGAGCAGCGCCGGCTCGGCATCGCCCTCGCGGCGGCCGCCACGCCGCGGCTCCTGCTGCTGGACGAGCCCGCCGCCGGCCTGAACCCGTCGGAAACAGCCGAATGCATGGCGCTCATCCGCCAGCTCCGGGACCGCGGCACCACCATTCTGCTCGTCGAGCACGACATGGCCATGGTGATGCGCATCTCCGACCGCATCGTGGTGCTGAACCAGGGCCGGATCATCGCCGACGGCCCACCGGAGGCCATTCGCCGCGACCCGGAGGTGATCCGCGCCTATCTCGGCAGCGCGCCGCAGGGAGGCGCCCATGCTGCGGCTTGAGAATGTCTCCGTCGCCTATGGCCGCGTCGCGGCGCTGAAGGGCGTGTCGCTCGAACTGCGCGAGGGCGAGCTGATCAGCCTCATCGGCGCGAACGGCGCGGGCAAGTCCACGACCCTCAAGACGATCAGCGGCCTGCTCAAGCCCCTCTCAGGCCGCATCACCTGGGATGGCGAGCCCATCGCCGGCCTGCCGCCGCGCGAGATCCTGCGCCGCGGCATCGCGCACTGCCCGGAAGGGCGCCGTGTCTTCCCGCATCTTACCGTGCGCGAGAACCTGGCGATGGGCGCGCTGCTACGCCAGGACGGCGCCGGCATCGCGTCGGATCTGGACGCTATGTACCACCGCTTCCCCCGCCTGAAGGAACGTGCGGGCCAGGCGGCCGGTACGCTGTCCGGCGGCGAGCAGCAGATGCTCGCCATCGCCCGTGCGCTGATGTCCCGCCCGCGCCTCGTGATGTTCGACGAGCCCTCGCTCGGCCTCGCGCCTAATCTGGTCGAGCAGGTCTTCAGGATTGTCGAGGAGGTTCGCCTCCAGGGCCTGATGGTGCTGATGGTGGAGCAGAACGCTCTCGCCGCGCTCAGCCTCTGCGACCGCGCCTATCTCATGGAAACCGGCTGCGTCGTGCGCTCGGGCACGGGCGCCGAACTGCTGGACAGCGGCGACGTGCGCGACGCCTATCTGGGCGGCCGGGCCTTCGCGGCCTGAAAGGAAGCACCCGATGACCGACAGCACCGCCTGGCGCAGCTGGGACCGCGCGACGCTGAGCGCCGCCTACAACAACAACGCCGCCGTGCCGAGCGGCAGCGAGATGGTAGCCGGCTGGGCCGCCGCCTCCGCTGCCCTGCGCGCCCATCACCCGGCGGGCCTGGACCAGCTCTACGGCACCACGCCGCGCCAGGGCTGGGATCTCTTCCCCGCGGCCCGCGCCGATGCGCCCTGCCTCGTCTTCATCCATGGCGGCTACTGGCAGAAGAACAGCCGGGAGGGCTTCTCCTGCATCATCGAGGGGGCACTGGCCAAGGGATGGTCGGCCGCGCTGCCCAGCCACACCCTCGCGCCCGAGGCGGGCATGACCGCCATCGTCGAGGAGATGCGCGCGGCCATGGACTGGCTAGGAACGCAAGGCCGTTCCCGCGGCATCGCCGGCCCAGTGATCCTCTCGGGCTGGTCCGCCGGCGGGCACCTGACGGCGCTGCTGGCCGACCACCCCCTCGTCCGCGCCGCCCTCCCCATCTCCGCCATCTTCGACCTCGCGCCCATCCAGGGAACAGGGTTGAACGACGCGCTGAAGCTGACCGAGGCGGAGATCGAGGCCTTCTCTCCGCAGCGGCTTGCCCTCGTGCAAAAACCCATGGCGGTCGCCTATGGCGCGGCGGAGCTGCCGGAGCTGTGCCGGCAATCCGTGGAGTTCCACGCGCGCCGCGCCGCCGGCGGCGCCCCCGGGCCGCTGCTCGCCGTGAAGGGCGCCAACCATTTCAGCATCCTCGATGCCCTTCGCCAGCCGGAGGGCGAGCTGCTGCACGCGGCGGAGGCGCTGCTGCGGGGCTGAGCGCGGAGCCCCTGCCCTGCCGCACCAGTCAGCGTATCCTGGGCGGTGGGGCGCCGACGGTGGCGTGGCGATCCACCAGCTCCTGCAGCATGCGGAGCAGCGCACCCCGGCGGCGTTCCGGCAGCGGTTCCACCAGCCGCTCATGCGCGCGATGGACGCTCTCCTGCATCGCCTCGAAGACTTTAATGCCCTTGCGGGTGAGGAACAGCGTCCTTGCCCGCCGGTCCAGCCCGGTCTTACGGCGCAGCAGCCCCGCCGCTTCCACGCGGCGCACGACATCGGCCGTGGTAAAGCGGTCCAGGCGGAGCCCGGCGGCGGCCACCCCCTGCTCGATGCCCGGCGTTTCCATCAGCAGGGTCAGCAGGCTGTACTGCACGGGCGTGACGCCGAAGCCCGCCGTCTCCTCCTGGAACATGGCCGAATGGACCTGATGAAGCCGGCGGATGAGGACGCCGGGCCGCTGCATCAGCGCCGCGCCCGGATCCCGGACGGAAGCCTCCGGCTTCACGGCATGGCCGGGCCGCTTGCGCGCCATGGGCGCCTTGGCATCGTGGGGCGCGACCATAGGGGAACCACTCCTCCGAGCAGGGCCTGACCGGCCACAGGCCCCCGATCGGGGGCGCGGCGATTTAGGCCGTCGGACCGCCAGCAGCAATCTCCATGGCCACAAGCGTCCGCGCGTCGACCGCCGCTCTGCATTTCGGCTAAGCGGTGAAGCCTCCCAGGCCTCCCGTGCCTTGGCAAAGAAGAGGCGGCACACGCCTAGGGGGGAGCGAGGCTTGAGAAAGGCGACCTGTGCTGTTCAGGCCTGGACCAGGCAGCGACAGGACCGCCGTGTGGTGATGGCCCTGTTCCTGGCCACTTGCGCGCTCGCACCGCTGGCGGCCCGTGCGCAGCCCGACGAACCTCTCCGCATCCTTCCCGCAAATGTCGGCACCTTGCGCCCGGTTGTCACCCTGCCCACGGAAAGCCCCCAGCCCCATAGAGCGGCACCTGTGGCGGCGGGCGGCACGCTTCTCGCCCTGACGCCATTTCCGCATACGCTCCTGGCAATCGACCCGGCCTCGCCCGCCTCGCCGGTCCGCTGGCGCCTCACCCCGAGGCGGATGGGCAGGCGAGCGGCCTCTCCTGCTGCAGGGCCGCGGGCGGGGTGACGGCGGTGGAGGGCAGCACGCTGGTCACCACCCTCGACGGCCACCTCATCTCCATCGAGGCGGGCTGCGGGCGCGTGGCCTGGGACATGCGCGCGGCCGATCCGGACCAGGGCGAGACCTTCTCCTCCGCGCCGCTGGTGGTCGGCGACCGTGTCTTCCTCGGCAATGGCGGCGACGACAACGGCGCGCGTGGATGGATCGAGGCGCGGGAGTTAGCCACCGGCCGCCCGATCTGGCGGCGCTACAGCACCGGGCCGGACGGGGAGGTGGGGTACGGAGATAGGACCAGAGATCACGCAGATCCTCCGGACGCATGCGCGGGTAAGCGACGTAAGGGAGAGCCGGATAGTAATGGATGCCCCTGATGGGCGAGACGCCTGAGGCAAGGGCATTCGCCAAGTCTATGCCGCGTGACCCTGCCCCCGTGAATGCCCTCGTCCTGAGCTAGGGTCCGTCGAAGGGAGACGGACGATGAAGCAATCAAGGTTTACGCAGGAGGGGATTATTGGCGTGCTGAAGGAGCATCAGGGGGGCGTGGCAGCGCCTGATCTGTGCCGCAAGCACGGGATCAGTGAGGCGACGTTCTACACGTGGCAGTCCAAATACGGCGGGATGGACGTGTCGAATGCGCGCAAGCTGAAGGGGCTTGAGGAGGAGAACGCCAAGCTTAAGAAGCTTTTAAAGCACGAACCCCACCGACCTTATAGGTGGGTGGGGTGTGATGTGACGTTCTGGTCTGGTGGTCTGGCGCCGACCGACTCTCCCGTGTCTTAGGACACAGTACCATAGGCGCGGGGTGGTTTCACGGCCGAGTTCGGGATGGGATCGGGTGTGTCACACTCGCTATAGGCACCAGGCCACCGGGCCAGAACGTCTGATAGTTTTTCCTCCTTTATGGGGAGGGGGATGGTTTGGTGAGGGTTGCGTGTTGGTGCTGCGTGCGGCGAGGCTTTAGGCCTCACGCGGTGTGGGGGATGAGTTCGATCGGGCGATTAGGACCGCTCG
>NZ_JONP01000026.1 GCF_000711725.1 Roseomonas aerilata DSM 19363
CCATTCGGACCGGGCACCGGGGCCGTCCCCGGCGCAGGCCGGGCAAGCTTCACGCCGACAAGGCCTACGACCATCGCCGCTGCCGTCGTGAGTGCCGTGCCCGCGGCATCACCCCGCGCATCGCAAGGCGAGGCATCGAGAGCAGCACCCACCTCGGACGACACCGCTGGGTTGTCGAGCGCACCTTCGCCTGGCTCGCCCGCTACCGCCGCCTGACCATCCGCTATGAGCGCCGCGCCGACATCCACCTGGCGTTCACGACGCTCGCCTGCGCCCTGGTCTGCCTCGGCCAAATCAAGCGGTTCTGTTAGGTGTTCTAAGACTAACTTGACCGACCTGCCGGCGGTAGCGGGAAGGCGGCTAAAGCCTCTCCCCGCCGGCGATCGCCGTGGGGAGCAAGCCCCACGGCGATCCTGCGGGCAGACCGCGTTCAGTGCCAGTCGCGGCGGTACCAGGGCTTCGGCTCCGGCGCCGTGACGCGGCCAACGAGGAAAGCCAGCAGGGCGACAAGCCCGACGGTCACCATAGGATAGCCGCGCACAACGCTCGAAGCGCCCTCGGCACCGGCGACGACCGCATCGCGCGCCTCGCGCCCGTACTCGGAGGCCTTGCGGCCAACCTGGTCCAGCAGGGGGCCCGCCTGCTCGTTCACGGCGCGGCTGGCGCGCTGGCCCAGATCCGCAACCTTTTCCGACACATCGTCAGCGGCGTCGCGAGCCGCGTCCTTCGCGCCGCCGACCGCGTTACGAACCGTCCCCGCGATCTTGTCGGCCGTGCCCTCCGCCTGGAGCTTGGTGTCGCCGGTGACGTCCCCGACCACCGACTTTACACTTCCGGTCGCCTTGTCGGCGATGCCGCCCACCCGATCCTCGTCCATGGTCCACTTCTCCTCTCATTTGCGCGAAAGTGGCGCGACGCGGTGTGCCGCTGCCCATTCGGTAACCCGTAACGAACCTCTCTAACAAAAGTTATAGATGGGCGTGCCTCTGGGATAACGCATCTGCATCAACTCTCTGAAGGAGCAGCCATTCAGGGGGTATGGGTACCCACGCTCATCAGCGCCGCGGAAGGACATGGGGCGCTGCAGGCACATGAAAGTCGTCTCGCCAGCCCAACTCCCCTACCTGCGTTCGAGGGATGCCGGCTGAGCGCTCTCTCGGGCAGCGAGCCCACTGTCACGAATGCACCAGCGTTGGCCCATCCTTTCCCTATCCCCTCAGCGGGGGGCCGTCTCACACCGCCGGACGCAAGGCAGCTTCGCCCCTCACCTTCACCACTACCCACAATTGCCGAAAGGTCAGTCTATTGACTTATCGGCGAGTGATGGACAGCCTGTCCCAGTGGGCCGGCCAGTAGTCGGACGACCGCGAACGGGGAACGCCAGAGGCAAATGACCATGTCGACCAACATCGCGCCCGACGCCCCTCTCGCCCTCCCGCAGACGTCCGTGCCCTTCCTCGCGGCCCGCTGAACATGAGCGCCGACCTGCCGCTGGATGAGCTCGCCGCGCTCGACGAGGAGGCGTTCCGGCTGCATGTGCGGGAATGGATCGAGGGAAACTATCCCCTGCCCGTCCGCCATCCCACTCGCCGGCTGCACTGGCACGAGAACAAGCCCTGGTACATGGCTCTTTCCCGCAAGGGCTGGCTGGCGCCCGGCTGGCCGCGGGACCATGGCGGCATGGGGCTGGATGCCACGCGCCAGCTCATCATGCTCGAGGAGATGGAGCGCTTCGGCGCCGCGCGCGTGAACGACATGGGGCTGGTCATGCTGGGACCCATGCTGATCCGCTACGCGAGCGAGGAGCAGAAGCGCCGCTTCCTGCCGCGGATCCTCTCGGGCGAGGACATCTGGTGCCAGGGCTACTCCGAGCCGAACGCCGGTTCGGATCTCGCAGCCCTGCGCCTGGACGCGGCGGATCATGGTGACCACTGGATCCTCAACGGGCAGAAGACCTGGATCACCCTGGCCAACGACGCCAACTGGATCTTCGTGCTCGCCCGCACGAACAAGACGGGCAAGAAGCAGGAGGGAATTTCCTTCCTGCTGCTGCCGATGGACAGCCCGGGCGTATCCGTGCGGCCCATCGTGAACCTCGACCTGCACGACGAGTTCTGCGAGGTCTTCTTCGACAATGTCCGCGTGCCCAAGGACATGGTGGTGGGCGATGTGGACAAGGGCTGGGGTTACGCCAAGGCGCTTCTCGGCTTCGAGCGCATCGCGATCGGCTCGCCGAAGCTCTCCTCGAACGGGCTCGCCCGGCTGAAGCAACTGGCGGTGTCCGTCGGCAAGGACCAAGACCCTGCCTTCCTCGACAGCTATGCCCGTTTCAGCATGGAGCTCGCGGACCTCAAGGCGCTCTACGAAGCCTACGTCGAGCGCCTGAAGCGCGGCGAGGCGATCGGCCCGGACGTCTCCATCCTCAAGATCGTGCAGACCGAGCTCTTCCAGCGCATCACGGACGCCATGCTGGAAATTGCGGGCGGCCATGCCGGGCTGCTCGAGCCGATGGAGGATGGGCTGCACCCCGCCGGCTCCTTCCTGCTGGCGCGCCCCTCCACGATCTTCGGCGGGTCTTCCGAGATCCTCCGCAACATCCTCGCGCGCAACGTGCTGGATCTGCCTGCGTGAGCGGCGCCCTGCCCCGCATCCGCGTGCTCGACATGACGCGCGTCTTCGCGGGCCCCTGGGCCGCGCAGATCCTCGCGGATTTCGGGGCGGAGGTGGTGAAGGTCGAGCATCCCCGCGGCGGCGACGACGTGCGCCGCATGGGCTTCTCGCAGAAGGATGCTGAGGGGAAGGAAACGGGCGAGACCTCCTCCTTCCTGGCCATGAACCGCGGCAAGCGCTCGATCGCGCTCGATATCGCGACACCCGAGGGGCAGGAGACGCTCCGGGCCCTCGCCGCGAAGGCCGATGTCTTCATCGAAAACTTCAAGGCCGGCGGTCTCGCGCGCTACGGGCTGGACCATGCCTCGCTCGCCGCGGTGAACCCGCGCCTCGTCTACTGCTCCATCACCGGCTACGGCCAGGCCGGACCCTATGCGGCGCTTCCGGGCTACGACCCGATCTTCCAGGCGATGAGCGGGCTGATGAGCGTCACCGGAGTGCCGGACGGGCAGCCCGGCGCCGGGCCCAACCTCGTCGGCTACAGCGTCTCCGACATCAACGCGGGCTTCTATGCCTGCATCGCGGTCCTTGCAGCCCTGCATCACCGCGACACGGTGTCTGGGCGCGGGCAGCACATCGACTTGGCGCTGCTGGATGCGCAGCTCGCCGCACATTCCCACATCGCGATGAACTATCTTGTTTCGGGGAAGATGCCGGTGCGCGCGGGCACCGCCTCCCAGATCAACACGCCCTGGCAGAGCTTCGACACGGCCGACCGGCCGCTCATGGTCGCCGTCGGGAACGACCGCCAGTTCGCGCAGTTCTGCGAGGCACTGGGCCTGCCCGATCTGCCCGCCGATCCGCGCTTCACCACCAACCGCCAGCGCATGGCGCACAAGCCGGAGCTGCTGCCGCTGCTGGGGGCGGCGCTGATGAAACGGCGCGCGGAGGAATGGGTGGAAATCCTGAATGCCGCCGGCATCTCCTCCGGCCCGCTGAACGATTTTGGCGCGGCGAAGGATGATCCGCAGCTGAACCACCGCGGCATGTGGCAGGAGATGCCACATCCCCGCGCCGGCACCATGCCCTTCGTCGCCAATCCCGTGCGCTTCTCGGAGACGCCGGTCGCCTACTCCCGCGTGCCGCCGCAACTGGGCGAGCACACGCGCGAGGTGCTGGCCGAATGGCTGGGTGCCGAAGCTCCAGCCGCCCCATGACGCGGCCCCTCCTGCCCTACCCGGCGCTGCGGCGCTTCCTTCACCCGATGAGCATCGCGGTGGTGGGTGCCAGCGAGAGGCCTGGCGCTTTCGGCGCGCGCGTGCTGGAGAACCTGGCGGATCATGCGGGCGCCGTCTGGCCGGTCAACCCGCGCTACGCGAGCCTTGCCGGGCGCCCCTGCTTCCCCTCGCTCGACGCGCTGCCGGGGGTGCCGGACTGCGTCGCCATCGCCACCCCGCGCGAGGCAGCCGCGGCGGTGCTGCAGCAGGCCGCCGGTCTTGGCGCGGGCGGTGCGGTGGTCTTCGCGGCGGGCTTCGCCGAGACGGGCCTGCACGAGCGTGCGGCCGAGCAGGCTGCGCTGGTTCGGGCGGCGGGCGCCATGCCGCTGCTTGGGCCGAACTGCCTTGGCTTCACGAACTTCACCCTGCGCGCGGGCGTCACCTTCTCCGCGGGGCCGGGGGCGCTTTCCCCGGAAGGGCCAGGGATCGGCATCGTCAGCCAGTCCGGCGCCCTCGGCTACGCCCTGGCGCAGGCGGTGGAGCGGGGCGTCGCGGTCAGTCATGTGCTCACCGCCGGCAATGCGGGAGGGTTGGATGTGGCGGACCTCGTGGCGTTCCTCTCGGAGGAACCGGACTGCGCGGCCATCGCCTGCGTAGTGGAGGGCTTGGCCGAGCCGCGCCGCCTCCTCGCCGCCGCCGCCGTCGCGGAGAGGGCAGGCAAGCCGCTGCTGCTGCACAAGATGGCCACGGGGACGCAGGGCGCCGCCGCCGCCCTCTCGCACACGGGCGCCGTGGCGGGCGGGCATGCGGTCTGGCAAGCCGCGCTGCGGGAAGCGGGCGCGATCCTCGTGGAGGATTTCGGCGCGCTCATCGAGATGGCCGCCTTCTTCGCCAAGGCTCCGCTCGCGCCGCGCGCAGCAGGGGTGGCGGTGGTTTCCACCTCCGGCGGTGCGGGGATCCTGGCGGCGGATGCTGCCGAGCGGCACGGCGTCGCCCTGCCTCAACCCGGCGAAACAGCGGCCGCGGTGCTCGCCGCGCGGATCCCGGAATACGGTTCGGCGAGGAACCCCTGCGACCTGACGGCCCAGGTGCTGAACGACGCGGAGGCGCTGGTGGCCTGCACCGGCGCGCTGGCCGCCGATCCCGCCTTCGGGGCGCTGCTCTATCCCAACACTCACTCCTACTCCTTCTCGGCCGACCGCATCCCGGTGATGGCAGGAATCGTCGCGCGCCATGGCGGCTTTCTCTGCGTGCCCTGGCTGGCCGAATGGCGGGAGAATCCGGCCGCCCGAGGCGCGCAGTCCGTGCCGGGGGCCGCCCTCTTCTCCTCGATGGACCGCTGCTTCGCGGCGCTCGTGGCCTGGCGGGAACGCGCGAACCGCGCCGCCCTGGCGCCCGATCGCCCGGTCGTGCTGGACGATGCCGTGCGCGCCAACGTCGCCGCGCTGATCGACGCGGCGCCGGGCCCGGTACTGACTGAATCGCGCGCAAAGGCGCTGCTTGCCGCGATCGGCGTGCCGGTGGTGCCGGAACGCCTCGTGCCTGACCGCCAGGGCGCGCTCCGCGCCGCTGGGGACCTGGGCTATCCCGTGGTGCTGAAGGCCGAGAGCGCGGACCTGCCGCACAAGACCGAAGCCGGCGCCGTCCGCCTGGACCTGCGCGATGCCGAGGCGCTCGGCGCCGCCTGCGACGCGATGCTCGCCCATCTAGCACGCCAATCTCCCCTGCCGCGCCTGGATGGGCTTCTCGTCCAGCCAATGCTGCCGCGCGGGGTGGAGGTGATCATCGGCGGCCAGCGGGATCCTCTTTTCGGCCCGGTGATCGCCGTCGGGATGGGTGGTGCCATGGTGGAGCTGCTGAGCGACATGGCGGTGGCCCCCGCGCCGATCGGGCTGGCCCAGGGCCTGCGCATGCTGCGCAGCCTGCGCGGCTCCCCCCTGCTGGATGGGTTCCGCGGCGCGGCGCGGGTCGATCTGACGGCGCTGGCGGCGATCCTCTGCCGTGTCTCGGCTCTGATGGCCGCAGAGCCGCGCATCGCGGAACTCGACATCAACCCACTCATCTGCAGTGCTCAGGGGATGGTCGCGGTGGATGGCCTGATCACCATGATCATGGACGGCCGCGACACCCGCGCCTAAAAGGTCATTCAACTGGCTTATTAGCCGTAATGCCCGGACTGTCCGACGGGCCAAAGGAGGGAACTCGGTGCTCACCCGTCGCCAAGGCCTTGCCCTGCTCGCCGCCGCGCCCACCATCGCGGGGCGCCCAGCCCTCGCCCAATCGGGGTTTCCCGATCAGCCCGTGCGCATGATCGTGCCCTTCGCCGCAGGCGGCCCCGCCGACATCATCGCGCGCATCATGGGCCAGGTGATGGGCCGCGAGTTGCGCCAGCCCATCGTGGTGGATAGCCGCTCCGGCGCGGGCGGCATGGTCGGGGTGGAGGCCGCGGCGCGCAGCCGTCCGGACGGGCTCACCACCGTCCTTGCTTCCACCGGCGCTCTGGTGGTGCTCCCACAGCTCATGCCCCGCATGGCCTATGACGTGGGCAGGGATCTGGCACCGATCACCCAAGTCCTCTCCGTGCCGCAGATCCTCGTCGTCAGCCCGAAGCTCGGCGTTAAGTCGGTGGCGGAGCTCGTGGCGCTGGCCAGGCGCCAGCCGGGCAAGCTCACCTATGGCTCGGCCGGCAATGGCAGCTCCCTTCACCTGGCGGGTGAGCTCTTCCGGCTGCGCACGGGCATCGACATCGTCCACGTGCCCTATCGCGGCGCGGCGCCGGCCGTGACGGACCTGCTGGGCGGCACGATCGACCTGATCCTGGCCGATGTGCCCGTGGTGATCTCCCATATCCGCGGCGGCGCCCTGCCGGCGCTGGCCGTCACCGCCGACCAGCGCCTCTCCTCCCTTCCCGACATCCCCACCATGGCGGAGGCGGGCGCGCGGGACGTGATCTCCGAGACCTGGTACGCCCTCTTCGCGCCCGCCGGCACGCCGCCCGAGCGCATCGCGGTGCTGCACCGCGCCGCCGTCACCGCGCTGGCGGATGCTGACACGCGCCGCAGCCTGGCGGACCAGGGCGGCATCATCGCCGGCGGAACGCCCGAGCAGCTCGCTGCCTTCGTGCGCTCCGAGACCGCGAAGTGGGGCGAGATCATTCGTCTCGCCGACATCAAGATCGACTGAGGCCGGCATGTCAGAGACCGCCTTCGAGGATCGCGTCCAGTCCCTCCGCATGATCCGTGACAGCGCGGCCGCGGTGATGCCCGCGGATGGCGGGCTGGGGCGGGTTCGCGCGTTGCGCTTCACCCTGCCGGGCATCGATCCCGCCGTCTGGGGGTCCATGGGCTCCATGGGCTGGATCGGGCTGCGCCTGCCGGAGGAGGCAGGCGGCATCGGCCTGGGCATGGCGGAGGCCTGCGCGCTGCAGGAGGAACTCGGCCGTGCCCTGGTTCCGGAGCCCCTGGTGCCTGGTGCGCTTTCCGCCCGGCTTCTTGCCGCTGCCGGGGATACGGCGCTGCTGCCCTCCCTGCTCGCTGGAGAAAACCTGGTGCTCACCGCCTGGCAGCAATCAGCGGATAGCCTGGAGGCGCCGGGCGATCCCGAAGCCCCCCGGCTGTTCATCCCGATGGCGGCCGCCGCGGGAACCGTCCTCCTCCCCGTGCGGGAAGGTAACGGGCTCGCCCTTTACGCCGTGGAAGGCACGCGGGCGACGATCCTGAAGACGCAGGATGGCGGCCATGTCGGCAGCCTCGCCCCGAGCCTCGCCGGTGCGCGTCGCGTCGCCGCGGATGTGTCGGCGGCGATGGATCTCGCCCTGGACGAGGCGGCGCTCGGCACGGCCGCCTACCTGCTGGGCCTGATGGAGCGCTGCTTCGAGATGACGCTCGACTACCTCCGGGCGCGCCAGCAGTTCGGCAAGGCGCTCGGCAGCTTCCAGGCCTTGCAGCACCGCGCGGCCGACTTGAAGATTCAGATTGTGCTCACTCGCGCGAGCGTGGAGGGCGCGGCGGCCGACCTGAATGCGGGCGCCGCAGGCGACGCGCGCCGGGCCCTCGTCTCACGCGCCAAGGCCCGTGCGGCGGAGGCGGCGCTCCGCGTCACGCGTGAGGCCGTGCAGTTGCACGGCGCCATCGGCTATACGGACGAGTACGATATCGGCCTTTTCCTGCGGAAGGCGATGGTGACGGCCAATGCCTTCGGCTCCGCCGCGCTGCACCGTGCGCGCTACATGCGCTGCGCGCCGGGCGGGCAGTCCGTATAGGCGGCACCCTTTGCGCAAGGGAGGGTAGCGGCGAGACCTTCTGCGTGGCCTTCTCAATTCAGGCATCGGCGCAGCGAGGATCTCGGCCGCATGGGCAGGACTGAAGCGGGACACGGAACGACGACGGAGGAGGACGGCTCCGCCCATTGGCGGCGCAACCTCATCGTCTGCGTCTTCGGATCCTTCACCACCATCGTGGCCATGACGCTGCTGCTGCCCTTCCTCCCGCTCTATGTCGAGCAGCTCGGGGTTTCCGGGCCGGCGGCCATCGCCACCTGGTCGGGCGCGGCCTTTGGCGCCACCTTCCTCTCGGCCGCGCTCGTCGCGCCGCTCTGGGGCCAGCTTGCCGACCGCTACGGGCGCAAGCTGATGCTCATCCGGGCGAGCCTCGGGATGGCCGTCGCGATGTCGCTGACCGGCATGGTGCAGGATGTCTACCAACTAGTGGGGTTGCGCCTGCTTGCTGGCTTGCTCGGAGGCTATGCCTCCGGCTCCTTCGTGCTCGTCGCGACGCAGTCGCCGAAGGCGCGCTCGGCCTGGGCGCTGGGCATGCTCAGCTCCGGCATCATGGCCGGCAACCTGGCGGGACCTCTGCTCGGCGGCGTTCTGCCGCAGCACATCGGCATCCGTGCCACCTTCCTGGCGGCCGGGGCGGTAATCTTCGTAGCCTTCCTCGCGACCACGCTTCTGATCCACGAGGAGAAGCGGCCGCGCGGTACCGCGGCGGCAAGGGAACGCGGCGGCTTCGCGGCGGTGCCGGACAAGGGGCCGCTGCTGGCCATGCTGGCCACGGGCATGCTGCTGATGTTCGCCAACATGTCGGTCGAGCCGATTATCACCCTCTATGTCGCGGAGCTGGTGCCGGACCCGGCGCAGGTGACGATCGTGGCGGGCTTCGCCATGTCGGCGGCGGCGCTGGGTAGCATCCTCTCGGCCGCGCGCCTGGGCAGGCTGGCGGACCGGGTCGGGCATTGGAACGTCATTGTCGGCTGCTTGCTCGTCTCCGCGCTGCTGCTGGTGCCGCAGGCCTTCGTCTCCACCAGCTGGCAACTCGTGGCCCTGCGCTTCCTGATGGGGCTGTCGCTGGGCGGGCTGCTGCCCTGCGTCGCCAGCGTCATCCGGCACAACGTGCCGGATCGCGTCGCCGGCACGATGCTGGGCTACTCGACCTCCTCGCAATACGCCGGGCAGGTGGCTGGGCCGCTGCTCGGCGGCTTCGTCGGCGGGCATCTCGGGATGGGCGCGGTGTTCCTCGGGACGGCGGTGCTGATGGCGGTGGGCGCGGCGTTCAACTGGATGGTCAAGCCGCGCCGCTAGCCTCGGCGGACAGGCGCGGGCGAGCAGGGTCACAGGCGCCGTTGACCCCTCCTGCGGGGCATGGCAGGCCAAGCCCATGCCCCAGATCCAGGCCGCCCAGATCCCGGTCACGCCCTTCCAGCAGAACTGCGCCCTCATCTGGGACGCGGAGAGCGGACGTGGCACGGTGATCGACCCCGGCGGGGACGTGCCGCGCGTCCTGGCGGCACTGGACAAGGCCGGATTCAAGGTCGACCGCATCCTCCTGACCCATGGTCACCTCGACCATGCCGGCGGGGCGGCCGCGCTGAAGCGGGAACTGGAGGCCCGGCAGGGCGGGACGGTGCCGATCGAGGGACCGGACCGCCGCGACAGCTTCCTCCTCGAGGGTCTTGCTGACCAGGGCGCGCGCTTCGGCATCGAAGGGCTGGAGAACGTGACCCCCGACCGCTGGCTGGAGGAGGGCGAGACGGTCAGCATCGCCGGGGAGGACTTCGCCGTGCTGCACTGCCCAGGCCATACGCCAGGCCATGTCGTCTTCATCTCCACGGCGCTGGAGGTGGCGGTCGTAGGCGACGTGATCTTCCGCGGCTCGGTCGGGCGGACCGACTTCCCCTATGGCGACCACGCCGCGCTGATCGCCTCGATCAAAGGCAAGCTGCTGCCGCTGGGCGACAGCATCCGCTTCCTCTGCGGCCACGGCCCGGGCTCGACCTTCGGGGAGGAACGCCGGTCCAACCCCTTCATCAACGGCCAGGACTGAGGCGCGGCGACTGTGGCTCGGGCATGGGCCTCCTCACCATGAGGCGTTCGCCGCGCCGAGTTCCGAGGCGGGGCGATCCCAATGGGGAGTCAGGGTGCCAATCAGAACGGGAGACCTCAGCCGCCGCGCCGGCCCCCAGGGCGTGCGCTCGATGCCGGGCGCGTAATCCGTGTCGCGCAGTTCAACAGGGGCGGCCGGCGCAGCATCGCCGCGGCCTCCCAGCAGGGCGGCGGTCCGCGCGAGCGAGAGCTTGGCGCTGACGGCGCCTCCTTTGTCCATGCGATGGGCCAGGCCGCGGATCGCGGCGGCGGCCATGAGGTAGCCTGTGGCGTGGTCGAGCGCCTGCACGGGCAGCGGCACCGGGCGGTCAGCCGCCTTCCAGCGCATTCCCGCCTCGGCGATGCCGCATGACATCTGCACGAGGCTGTCGAAGCCGCGCCGCCCGGCCCAGGGTCCGCTCCAGCCATAGGCGCAGAGCGACACGTCGATCAGCCCGGCGTTGAGCGCGCGTCGGCGCGCCGCGTCGTAGCCGAGCCGCTCCAGCGCGCCCGGCCGGTAGCCATGAACCATCATGTCGGCCCCGGCGAGCAGCGCCTCGAAGACGCGCCGGTCGCCGGGCTCGCGAAGGTCCAGCCGCGCGCAACGCTTGCCGAGGGTCACGTCCGGCACCACCGCCGGCTCGGACCAGCCGGGCGGATCGATGCGCAGCACATCCGCGCCCAGCCCGGCGAGGAAGCGCGTCGCGACAGGGCCAGCCAGCACGCGCGTCAGGTCGAGCACCTTGATACCTGTCAGCGGCCGCAAAGGCTCAGGCTGCCATTGCCGCCCAGCCCCCTTTCCGCGCCTCTCCCAAGCAATGAGCGGCTCGGCCATGATCGCCCGGCCCTGCTCATGGCCCTGCCAGTCCGCCATCGAATGCATGGCGGCCGCGCAGCCGCCGCCTTGCAGGATGGCTGCCTCCAGTTCGTCCCTGGCACGGTGCGCGACGGCACCCGCGACCGCGTCCCGGTCACCCGCGCATCCGAGGACGGAAAGCGCCACCGCCCGGTGGTGCGGCGCATTTGTATGAAGGCGGATCCAGCCATCGGCCGCGCGGTAGTCCCCGGCAATCGGGTCCCAGGGGTCGCGCAGGGTCCAGCCCACTGGCGCCAGCGAGCGGAGGAACCAGGCCGAGGCGAGATGCCGGTCCACCGTAACAGGCGGCGAGCGGCCGTCGAGCCGGAGCAGTTCCGCTGTTGCCAGGCCCGCCGCCCCGACGGACGCCACCGCCAGTTCGGTCACCGGGAAGCAGGATGGCAGGGCCTCCTCCCCGGTGACCCGCAGCCGGCCCGCGGCTTCCGGCGCGAGTTCCAGGGATTGCAGGATCTCCACGAGCATCCTGTCGAGCGCCGAGGCGACCTGGAGCGCTGTTGTCATGTCCGGTGCTCCCACGATCCCGTGGAGGCTGCTGCCCCTCGACCCGTTGATCAATCTTGATAAGATTGATCAACATGAAGGATTGGATCGGCCGCGCAGAGGCGCTCGGCTTGCTTGGGGTGAAGCCGCAGACGCTCTACGCCTATGTCAGTCGCGGGCTGATCGAGGCGCGGCGAGAGGCGAACTCCCGCAGCAGCCAGTACCGGGCGGCGGACGTGGCCGCCCTGGCAGGTCGGCGCGGCCGCAGCCGCAGTCCCTCGGCCGTCGCCGCGGGCTCGATGGCCTGGGGCGAGCCCTCGGTGGTCACGGCCATCTCCACCATCCATCGCGGGCGCCTCATCTACCGCGGGCTCGATGCCGTGGACTTCTCGCAGCACGCGACACTCGAAGCGGCCGCTCGCCTGCTGTGGAACAGCACAGGCGAGGTCGGCTTCGCCATCCCCGTGACCGGAATCGGCACCCCTTTCGAGGCGCTGGCCGCGCTTGTCCCGGAGAGCCATGCCTCAATCGGCCGCAGCACCGAGCGGCTGGCCCGCGATGCGCAGGCGGCGATCGCCCGCGTCGCTGCCTCCTGCGGCCTGAGTCCGGGCCAGGCGCCGCTCCACGCTGCGCTCGGCACCCTGTGGTCGCTCACGCCTGCGGAGGCCGATCTGGTCCGCCAGGCGCTGGTCCTGCTCGCGGATCACGAACTGAATGCCTCCGCCTTCGCGGCGCGCGTGGCCGCCTCAACCGGTGCGCCGGTCACTGCCTGCCTTCTCGCGGGCCTTAGCACCCTTTCCGGGCCGAAGCATGGCGGCGCCAGCGCCGCGCTGCTGCGTCTGCTCGACGAGGCCGCGGCGGTTGGGCCGCAGCGCGCGGTGCAGGGCTGGCTTGACCGTCACGGCTTCCTTCCGGGCTTTGGCCACCCGCTCTACCCGCAGGGCGATGTCCGCGCGGCCGCACTGGCGCCGCGGATCGCCGTCGAGCCCCTGATGCGAGATCTGCAGGACCTCGTCCTCGAGCTGACCGGCACCCTGCCGAACATCGACTTCGCCCTCGCGGCATTGGCCAAGGCGACGCGCCTGCCGCCCAGCGCGCCCTTCACGATCTTCCTGCTGGGGAGAAGCGTGGGCTGGGCTGCCCACGCTATGGAGCAGGCGCGCGACGGGGCCCTCATCCGCCCGCGCGCCCGTTACAAGGGACCCGTTCCGGCCACCCGTTCCGGAACCTGAGCCCCGACCGGCCTCTCCCCAGTAAAAAAGCCTTTTAAATCTCTCGGCAAGCCTGCGCGTCCTCAAGGTGCGGCGTGCCGGCAGCTGCACCTTTGGGCAGAGCGAGGCCAGTTGCCTGACTACGGCATGCCGTAGGCGGCAATGCAGGCCGGCGCCGTCGAGGTGGAGTTGCCGATCGAGCGACCGGCCAAGGAAATCGTCGCCATACGCCAGCCGGAAACGGCCTGAGAAGAGTCCCCTCCCCTCCTCGAACCATCGGCTTGCAACGCCATCTGCCAGCCCTTCAGCGCGCGGCCTTTCGCGCTTCAAGCACATGGTCCACCATGTCGGGCGCCAGCCCGAGATAGTTGGCCGGGTCGCATCGCTGCCGGACCGCTTCCGCACCGCCGAGCGCTTCCACCACTTCCGGTACGTCCATCAGCGCCGCGGCCAGCGTACGGCCAGACGTGATCGCAGCGCGGCAAGCGTCGTAGACCATGTCATGGGCGTGCTGCCGCCCCAGCTTAGGTGCCGCCGCCATCATCACGGCTTCCGCGACAATCAAACCGCCGGACATATCGAGGTTCGCGCGCATCCGTTCGGTATCCACCGTCAGGCCCGAGAGTGCGAAACGCGCCTGGTGCAGGCAGGAGGCGGCCAGGAGGAAGCTTTCCGGCAGTGCCATCCATTCGAGGTGCCAGGGGCCCGTTGCGCGCTCGAAGTCCTGCACCATCGCGTCCAGCACCAGTGCAACCTGCTGCCGCACTGCCTTGGCCGTGGCCAGCATGATCTCCGAAGAGATAGGATTGCGCTTCTGCGGCATGGTGGAGGAGGCGCCACGGCCCTTCACGAAGGGTTCCATCACCTCGCCGCCGAACTCGGTGGACATCATCAGCATGATGTCCGTGGCCACCTTGGCCAGAGTGCCGGTGACGAGGCCAAGGAACGCCACGGCCTCCGCCAACCCGTCCCGCGCCACATGCCAGGTGATGACCGGCTGTCCCAGCCCGAGTTCGCGGCAGAGCTCCTCCTGTACGCGGAAGCCATCCTCCCCGAGGGAGGCGAGCGTGCCGGCGGCGCCCGCGAACTGGCCGAGGAGCACGCGCGGGCGCAGCTGCGCCAGCCGCTCGGCATGCCTGTCCATGGCCGCGAGCCAGATCGCCACCTTGTAGCCGAAGGTGACCGGCAGGGCCTGCTGGAGATGGGTGCGGCCTGCCATTGGCGTGTCGCGGTGGCGCGCCGCGAGCTCGGCGAGGATCCCGCGCAGGGCGTCGATATCCGCGCCGACAAGGTCCAGCGCGGCGCGGACCTGCAGCACGCTCGCCGTGTCCATGATATCCTGCGTGGTGGCGCCCCAGTGGACGTACCGCCCCGCCTCACCGGCCGCCTCGGCAAGCTGATGGACGAGGGGCAGGATCGGGTAGCCCACATTCTCGGTTTCGCGCTTTAGCCGCTCCCAATCGGGGCGGAAGTCGGCGCCCGCAGCCGCGATGCGCTCCGCGGCCTCGGCGGGGATGACCCCGCAACGGGCCTCGGCGCGGGCGAGGGCGACCTCCACTTCAAGGTAGCGGCCGACGAGCGCCTCGTCGGAGAAGACCGCGCGCATTCCGGGCGTGCCGAACATGTCGCGGAAGAGGACGGAGTCGAGGGGCGTGCTGGGCATTGAAAAAGTCCGACTATTCGGGGCGAACGCCCGCCTGGTTCATTACGTCGCGCCAGCGCTCCATCTCTGAGACGAGGAAGGCACGGGTTCCCGCGAGGTCCGCCTCGGGCATTGGCACGTTGCCGAGTTCTGCCAGCTTCGCGACGAAGGCATCGTCGCGCATCGCGGCCCGCACTTCGCGGTGCAGGCGATCCACGATCGGCTGCGGCGTTCCAGCGGGGGCGAGGAGCATGTTCCAAGTGGACATCTGGAAGTCCGCCAGTTCCGGGATGCCGCTCTCGCGCACCGTCGGCAGGTCCGGCAGGAAGGGCACGCGGGCGGGCGAGGTGACGGCGAGCGGGCGCACCATGCCGCCGCGGATGCTGCCGAGCGCCGTGGTCGAGGTGTCGTTCACCGAAACAATGGCGCCCGAGAGAAGGTCCGTCATTGCATTGGCCACGCCGCGATAGACGATGTGGTTCATCCGCGCGCCAGTCTTAGCCAGGATCTGCACCATGGAGACATGGGCGGCCGAGCCGTTGCCGGCCGATCCGTAGTCGTAGCCGTCGGGCTTCGCACGGGCGGCGTCGATCAGCTCCTTCAGCGTGCGAAAGGGCGAGTTGGCACCGACGAGCACGACGACGGGCCCCTCCATCAGCACGCTGACGGGCACGAAGTCGGCCACCGTGTCGTATGGCATCCGCCGGTAGAGGCTCGGGTTTATCGAGTGAGGAAGATTGTTGAAGAGCAACGTATAGCCGTCCGGCGGTGCCTTGGCGACGACGTCGGCGCCGATGGTGGACCCCGCGCCGGTGCGGTTCTCCACCACCACGCGCGCGTTCATCCCCTTCGAAAGTTGTTCCGCGAAGACGCGTCCGAGCGTGTCCGTCGGCCCGCCTGCGGAGAAGGGAAGGATCAGGCGGATCGGCCGGTCGGGATAGCCGCTGAGCGCCTGCGCCTGAAGTGCCGCCGAGGCAAGCGGATTGGCAGCAGCAGCAGCAACCGACGCCATCAGGACCGTGCGACGCCTCATTGGGCAATCCTCCCGAGTTAAGGTACGATCTATTCCATTGGTACGGTCCTATTTGACGCAGTGCGCCTTGTCAACGACGTTTCAGGCTTTAGGAATTGGCCATGCCGTCCACCTCATCCGAGCCGCGCTACGCCGCCCTCGCGCGCGAGCTCGCCAAGGAGATCGCGGGCGGTCTTCACCCACTTGGTTCGCAGATGCCGCCCGAGGTCGAAATGGCCGCCGAGCGAGGCGTCAGCCGGGCGACGATGCGGGCGGCGCTCGACCGGCTCGAGGAACTTGGGCTCGTCTCGCGTCGGCGGCGCGCGGGCACGAGGGTCACGGCTCTCGGCCCGAGCGGCCGCGGCACCTACCTCCAGTCGCTCGCCGGCATGGGGGATCTGCTGCAATACGCGGCCGAGACGAGGCGTGAGATCCTCGGTGTCCATCCCATTGTGGCTGACTATGCGCTGGATCGGGAGCACGGGCTCCGGGCGGGCCATCGCTGGCTACGGATCCTGAGCCGGCGCGTGCCGTCCGACGGCGGTCCCCCGCTCTGCTGGACCGAGACCCATGCCGATGCGGAAGCGGCCCCGCCTGACCTTGAGGAACGCCTGCGTGGCCAAGACGCCGCGGAGCTGATCGCTGCGGTGTTGGCCGCCTGGTCGGGACGGCCAATTTCGGAAGTGGTGCAGGAGATCACAGCCTCCGGCATTCCGGCGGGCGAGGTGGCTCGGGCGCTGGAGACGCCGCCGGGCGGGCATGGGCTGCGCATCACCCGCCGCTACCTCGACCCCGGGGGCAAGCCGCTCGCTGTGAGCGTCAGCCTGCACCCGGGGGAACGCTTTTCCTACGTCACGCGCCTCCGGCGCCAAGCGGGGTAGGCGGGGTAGACCCCGCCCCTACCCCGCCGCGGCGGGGTCAGATCGGGCACACGCCCGAGGCGCATTGCAGGTGCGCGAGGTCGATCGCCTCGTGCAGGGCAGGGTCGCGCACCGCCTCGACCAACGCGGTGAAGCGGTCGAGGGGCAGCTCCTCCTCCGGCAGGTACTCATAGCCGAGCGCGTGGTCGGGCCGGCTGGGCAGGATCGCGCAGCAGCGGATGCGCGGCTGGTGCTCCAGCAGCATGGCGCGGAAGGCGTCGAGGTCGTGCCGGTCGGTATAGACCTTCAGCGTGTAGGAGACCTGGTTTCCGCGCTCCTCCCCGATCCAGTGGCGCTCCAGCAGCGCGAGCCAGCGGTACTGGCTTTCCGGCGACGCGTCGGGCGCCGTCACCAGGCGGTCGCCAATGCCGAGGCGCTGGATGAGCGGCAGGGTCGGGAAGCCCGCGACCGACATGCCGGGGAAGCTCCGGAGCACCCGCACCGGGTAGCCCCGCGCCTCGTATTCCGGGAGCAGCGGATCGGCATCGGCGGCCCAGGCCTCCGTGCCGTCCTTCGTACCCTTGAACTGCA
This sequence comes from Roseomonas aerilata DSM 19363, assembly GCF_000711725.1. Taxonomy (GTDB): domain Bacteria; phylum Pseudomonadota; class Alphaproteobacteria; order Acetobacterales; family Acetobacteraceae; genus Roseomonas; species Roseomonas aerilata. Next base: position 16,859 of record NZ_JONP01000026.1, read on the forward strand.
CCCAGCGCAGGTACTGCCGCCGCGCGGGCAGGTGCGCGCCCTCGGTCAGGCCGAAGAGCTTGCTGGTGGTGCCCGCCGGCTTGACGGTGGTGACGGTGACGGGGGCCTCGAGGCCGAGTTCCGCGGCATAGGTGAGCCCTTCGCGCTTCGCCGCGTCCGAGAGCCGACGGAGCATCGCCCAGAAGGGGGCGGAGCGGGCCTCGTCGAGCAGATCGTCGAAAGCGAAGCCCCAGCGCATCCAGGCCCATTCATGCAGGCCGGTGGGGCCGATGCCCATGCGGTTGGTGCGCCGCACCTCCTCGGCGTAGAGCGCGTCCATGGTGTTGGCGCGCATGAGGAAGCGCACGCCGAGCCGCACGCTGTCCTCCACGCGCGCGTCCCAGCTCTCCGCGAGGTCGTCGGGCACGAGGCCGGGGGTGAGGGTGGCGAGGTCCGCGGGGCAGGCGAAGAGCGGGGCGAAATCCGCGATGACGCAGTAGCCGCCCGTGACGTGCAGCGTGATCTCGCCGCAGGGATTGGTCGTGGCCGGGAAGCGCGCCCCGCGAGCCCGCTCCGACAGCGCCGCCAGCAGCGGCACGGCGAGGTCAGCCCGGTAGCGCGCCGAGCGCAGGTCGCGCCCGTCCGCGTGGACGGGCTTCTCCCAGGCATGGCCCGTACGCACGTCCTCGAGCTTGTCGCCGTTGATGAAGCCGGGCTCACCGTTGATGTAGGCGCAGCGCGTCGCCTCGTCGAAGACGGCCAGGGCGTGGCGGTGGGCGGGCGCCTCGCTGCCGGCGCGCGCGGCGCGCACGCCCTCCCAGAATTCGGCGTCCACCATGACGGAGTTGTTGGCGGTCCAGAGCCCGCCCTCGGACTTCGCGCGGATGAAGCGGAGGATGCCGGGGTCGCGCCAGGACTTGGTGGCCATGCGGGCAGCGCGGCGGGCGCCGCCAACCTGGACCTCGACGGAGAGGTGGTGGTCCACCAGCAGCGCCTGCTCCCAGGGCTGTAGGGCCTCGTCGCCCATGGCGCGGCGGCGCGCGGGCTCGATCACGTGGTGGCGCAGGTTGACGAAGGCGCGGATGAGCGAGAGCGGGCCCGAGGCGGGGCGCCCCTGCATTCCGCCGATCGGGGCACCGCGCGGGCGGATCGCGGAAAAGTCGAGCAGCAGCGCGCGCTCCGCCTCGCCCGCGAAGGCCATGCTCTCGAGCCGCTCGACCGCCTTTGCCCAGCCCTCGCGGCTGTCGGCGATCTCGTGCCGCAGGGTGCCCGCCGGCAGGGCCGCGGTGTCGTCGATGAACTCGCGGGCGATCCAGGCGCGGACCTCCGCCTCCTGCGCTTCCGAGAAGCCCTCCAGCGTCGTGTCCCAGGGCAGAAGGCCGAACTCGGTGCCGAAGCGGTGCAGCCCGGCGCGCGTGCGCGGCCAGTCGGCATGGGCAGGGTCGAGGCGGAGCAGCAGCCGGGGCGCGCGGCCCCAGTCCACCACCACCAGCTCGTCGTCATAGGCCCGGCCGACGCCGCTGCCGTTCAGCAGGAGGTAGAAGAGGCTAAAGGAGGCGTTGGCGGTCGAGCAGTTGGTGAAGACCTCCATGTTCCGGCCGGGCTGGCCCGGGTCCCCGTGCTGGAGGTGGCGGCCGGAGGTGATGAGGGCGCCGGTGGCGATGGCGTTGCGCAGGCGGGCCGCTTCCACCGGGTCTGCTGCGGTGCCGAGCAGGGCCATGTTGCCGGCGGAGACGCGGTCGGCGACGCGGCCGAAATCCTCCCCGTCCTCCGGGCGGAAGACCGTGCGGCGGGCGACGGCCAGGCCCATGCCGGGGTCGAGCGGGCGGGCCGGGAGCGGGGCCGTGCCGAAGCTAGCGCCGGGAAGCCTGGCCTGCGTCGCCGCAGCCGGGGGGAGGTAACCATCCATAAGGGAGCTGCTTTCCTTGCCGCAGTTCGATCTCAGCGAGTCGCGAACACATGATATGGGGGCACAAACCGGTCGTCACCCACCACATTTAGTTGATATCGGGGTTCTCGGTAGGGATGGGGCGCGTTGTCCCGCGCGGTGCCGGGGTCCTCGGGGCGTAGGTTCGAGGCGATGGACCCCAGGGATAGGAGCGCCAGTCATAGAGGGGCAAAGTGAAGCCGACCCCTTTCCCGCCGACCGCAGGGGCCGTTCTTCCGTTGCGCGATACCGAGCCTCTGCCGGCAGGGCACCGCCACGACCGTCATGTCTCTTCGACCAGGGCGAGGAGACGGTCTCGCCTCACCTTCTGCTGCAGGGGCGGCTGAGGGTCGTGCCGGCGACGGCCGACGGCCAGCAGATCATCCTTCGCTCCATGGGGCCGAAGGAGCCGGCGGGCGTGCTCGCCCTTCTCGGCCGGGGGCCGACCCTTCCCGCGACGATCTTCGGCCGTGCAGGGCGGCATCGGCGTGGCGGGCCCGCTTCGCTCTACCTGCACATCCCCTTCTGCAAGACGCTCCGCTGGTATTGCGGCTGCCACTCGACGAAGCGGCACGGCGCGTGTTGCTCGGAGCCCGGCTACGCGGCCATCGGCCTCAATCACTACGCCCCACCCAACGACCCGATGGCGCAGGCAGCGGCGGAGGGCACGCTCCGCCGGAACTTCCAGGGCTACGCCACGGACGGCGCCCCGGCACTGATCGGCCTCGGCGCTTCCTCGCCGAGCCAGGGCTATGCCAGCAACCCCGTGCGCGAGGAGGACGCACGATGTGTGCGGGCGCCATGCCGGCCGAGGAAATGTCAGCCGACAGCAGGGCTGAGACAGGCCCGCGCCTCCGTGAGCTTGTTGTGGATAGGCCGACGGAAGTCGTGGATGACGCGCTACGCCTCACCCAGATCGACCCTTCCGGCGCCGTCCCATGGCCCTCTTCGATAACGCCCTGCGAAGCGGGGTTCATGCACCCGCGGTCCGACACTGCCGGCAGGCCGGAAAAGCGGACTCCGGCAGGCTCTCCGGGAAGGGCGTGCCGGTTTGAGTGAGCGGGGGCTGCAACCAGCCCCGCGATACTAGTCAGAGCGGATGTTGTGCTCACGGATGATGCCGCCCCAGCGCTGCCGATCCGCTGCGATCTGCCGTAGGAAGTCCTCGCGCGTGCCGCCTAGGCGCTGCAGCCCGTTCTCCGTGAAGCGGCGCTGGACGTCGGGCGCCTGCATGGCCCGGTTCAGCTCGGCGTTCCAGCGGGCCACCATGGCGTCCGGCGTGCGGCCGGGCACGACCACCCCGAACCAGCTCGGAATGATGAAGGCGGGTAGGCCGTCACGCGAGATGACCGGAAGCTCCGGGATGAGCGGTGAGGCCTCGCTTGCACCGTAAGCCACGGCCCGCAGCCCGCCGTCGCGAATCTGGCCGAGAAACTCCGGCATGTTGCCGAACATGACGTCCACGCGGCCGGTCGAAATGTCGAGGATGGCCGGCGCCCCGCCGCGGTAGGGAACCTGCGTGATCTGCCCGCCCGTCATGGACGCGAAGAGAATGCAGGATAGCTGCTGGCTGGATCCGGCGCCTACGGTGGCGCAGGTGACCGTGCGCGAACGGTCCTTCGCCATTTCCGCCAGATCCTGCCAGCGGCGGATGGGCGAACGCGGTCCCGTGACGAGGATATTGTAGACCGAGGCGATGTTCGCCACGGGCAGCAGGTCCTTCTCCACATCATAGGGTACCGACTGCATCTGCGGGGTGATGGTCAGCACACCCATGGAGGCGAGAAGGATCGTGTGCCCGTCCGGGTTGGAGCGTGCGAGCTCCTGCGCCGCCACCACGCCACCGCCGCCGGTCCTGTTCTCGACGACGACGTTCTGGCCGATCTGCTTGCTCAATTGGTCAGCGAGGATCCGGCCGATCAGGTCGGAGGTGCCACCCGGGGCAAAGGGGTTGAGGAACCGCACCTCCCGCGTGAAGGACGGATCGGCCGCCGGTGCTGCGGCAGGTATCAGCCCGATGCCGGCTGCCAGCAGGGCGGCCGCGATGCGGCCGGACAGGCCGCGCCTCGTGTGAACCATGGAACGTCTCCTCCTCCGGTTTGCGCCGCCTCTCTGCCGGGGCGGTCGCGGGGATCATGCGCTACACGTAGCCGGGGCCCTCAATGGCGGGGTGGGCCCGCAGCCATTCCTCGTCCACCTCCACCCCGATCCCGGGTGCCTCGTTCGGGCGCACGCAGCCGTCGGCGCCGATCCGCCAGGGCTCGCTGACGAGGGCATCGCGGAACAGGTTCCCGCGCGACACATCGGCCTCGAAGTAGCCGGGGTTGTCGATGGCACAAAGGAAGTGGATGGACGCTGCCTGGTTCAAGCCGGTCATGGAGCTGTGCGGATGCACCGCGATCTTGTGCGCGGAGGCCATGGCGGCGATGCGCAGCGCCTCGGTAATGCCTCCACACTTCGATAGATCCGGCTGCCAGATGCCAATACTGTCAGCTTCCAGCAGCGGCGCGAACTCGTAGCGGGTAAAATGGTTCTCCCCAACCGCCAACGGCGTGCGCCCGTAGCTGCGCGCCTCGCGGTAGGCGCGATGGTCGTGGGGCGGGAAAGGCTCCTCCAGCCATCCCATCCCCAGTCCGTCCATGACTGGCATCACTCGGCGGACATCCGCGAGGGAATAGGCGGTGTTGGCGTCGGCGAGGATGTCCACCTCGTCGCCGAAGGCACGGCGCACCGCCTCCATGCGCGCGGCATCCTTGGCCACCGTGTCGCCGATGCGGAGCTTCAGGGCGCGGTAGCCCGCCTCCAGGTGCGGCCGGGCCTCCTCCACCAATTCATCGGGCGGCTGGTAGCCGAGGGCGACGCCGCCCGCATAGGCCGGCACCGCGCGCGCGGCGCCGCCGAGCAGTCGGTAGAGCGGCCAGCCCGCCGCCTTCCCGCGGATGTCCCAGAGCGCCATGTCGAGCCCGGACATGGCGAGCGCGCAGCCCGCGCCCATTCCGTGGCTCGCGAGCTGCCCGCGATAGATCCGGTTCCACACACCGACGACGTCAGTCGCGTCCATGCCCTTCACCAACCGCGTCAGCGTGGTTTGCAGCAGGGCGGCGACGGCGGTGTGGGCGCGGCCGTGATGGCTCTCGCCCCAGCCGACGATGCCGTCCTCCGTCGTCACCTTCACGACCACGGCGTCCCGCTTCACCGCGCGCCCGACGCCGAGCGACACGCCCGCTCCCTCCGGAACCGGAAAGGAGGTGGGGAAAGCCTCGATGGCGGCGATCTTCATGCGCGGCCCTCCTGACCGTACTCCTGCAGGAAGGCTTCACGGACGGTGATACCGAGGCCCGGCCGGTCTGGGATGCCGACGTGGCCGTCCTCCACCGGGAAGCTTTCCTCTATAAGGTCGTGCAGCATCGGGTTGTGGCCGAGCGAGTACTCGAGAATGAAGCCGGCGCTCTGCGTGGCCGCGAGGTGCATGCCGGCCGCGAAGGCCGGCGCACCGGACCAGAGATGCGGCGCGAGGCGCAGATTGTAGGCCGAAGCGAGGGCCGAGATGCGAAGCCCTTCCGTCAACCCGCCCGCAATGGCGAGGTCCGGCTGCAACACGTCGGCCGCGCGTAGCTCGCAGATCTCGCGGAAGTCGTGGCGCGTGAATTCGCTTTCCCCCGCGCTGATCGGAACGGAGGAGGAGCGCCGCACCTCGGCCATGCCGGCCTTGTCGTCCGCGCTCACCGGCTCCTCGAACCAGAAGAGGTCGCAATCCTCCACCATGCGCGCGAAGGCGCGGGCCTCGGCCACTGTCCAGGTGCCGTGGGCGTCGGCCATGAGCCGGATGTCGGGGCCGAGCCTTTCGCGCGCCGCCCGCACCCGCGCCGCCGAGCGCGCAGGCGAGCCGTCCATGACGCCGACGCGCATCTTCACGGCCCGAAAGCCCGCCTGGTCGCAGTACCCTTGCAGCTGCTCGCCGATCCTCGTGGCATCCGCCCAGCCGCCGGAGGCATAGGCGGGCATCCGGTCCACGCGCTTTCCACCCAGCAGACGCCAGACCGGCACGTTGAGCGACTTGCCGAGAATATCCCAGAGCGCGACGTCCACGCCCGCGATGGCGGAGATGGAAAGCCCGCGCCGCCCCACCTGCGGCAGCGCGTAGCCGCCGGCCACTGCGTAGCCCTCGCGCGGCGTGTTGTACATCACGTCCCAGAGGCGCGAGATGTCGCGCGGGTCCTGCCCGAGCAGGAGCGGTGCGTAATCCTCGTTGATGATGGCGGCCAGCCCGGCGCAGGCTGCGGCGCTGCCGACCCCCGCCTTGGCCTCGCCCCAGCCGGTCAGGCCGCACGCCGTCTCCGCCCGCACGATAACCGAGTCGAAGGTGGGGACACGGCCGAAGTCGCTCGTGTGCTGGCGCTCATAGGGGATGGGCACGCGGCACCAGGTGGCATGCACGCGGGAGATCCTCATGCCGCGACCTCCTCGACCGGATAGCCCAGAACGGCACGTCGTCTGCGGGAGGCCTCCCAGGCTACGGGGTTGATGAAGGACCGGGGGCGGCCGCCCGCGAGGATGCGGACCACCTCCTCGGCCGCGCCGGTGCTCATCCGCTCCACCGCCTCGGTGCTCAGCCCGGCCACATGGGGCGTGAGGATGACGTTCGGCAGCGCGCGCAGCGGATGGTCCGGCGCGAGCGGCTGTTCGTCATGGACATCCAGTGCAGCGCCGCCGATCCTTCCGGCACGCAGCGCCTCCAGCAATGCGGCGCCTTCCACCACCGGCCCTCGCGCAAGGTTGAGCAACCAGGCTGTGCCCTTCATGCGGCCGATCCGCGCGGCGGAGGCGAGGCCGCGCGTCTCCGCGGTCAGAGGGCAGGCGAGGACCACGAAGTCGCTCTCGGCGAAGAGCCGGTCCGGTTCGGCGCGCTCCACGCCCTCGGGCATGGACGCGTCACCGCGGCGGTGGGCGAGCACGTGCATGCGGAAGCCGTCCCGCGCGATCTCCGCTAGCCGGGTGCCGATCGCCCCCATGCCGATGATGCCAAGCACGCGGCCGCGCAGCTCGAAAGCCTGTGCCGAGCGTGCGCGGGCCGTGTTCCACTCCGTCGCGATCAGTTCGGCATGCATCGTCTCGGCGCGTCGCGCGATGGCGAGCATCTGCGCGATCGCGAACTCGGCAACGGAGTCCGCGTTCGCCCCCGGCACATTGGCCACGAGCACCCCGTTAGCGGTGCAGTCCTCCACCGGTATCATGTCCACCCCAACGCCCTGCCGCACGGCGGCGAGGAGGCGCGGTGCGCGGGCGGAGAGGTCGTCCGGCAGCTTGCGGCGGACGACCACCGCCTCCGCCCGTGCCAGCAGGGCGTCCAGCCCCCCCTCGCCCGGCAGCGCCACCTCATGGCCGGCCCGGCGCAGGATGGCCTCGCCGGTGGTGTCGATCGGATCGGTGAGCGCGACGAGCACGGTCAGGCCACCTTGTACTGGTCGAGGATGGCGGGATCGACCTCGATCCCCAGCCCGGGCCCGTCCGGCACGCGCACGATGCCCCCGCGCTGCACGATCGGGTCCTTCGCCAACCGGTCCCGCAGCGGGTTCGGGGTCTGCTCGAATTCCAGCATGGGCGGCATGGGCCGTAAGGCCGGCGGCGTGTCCGGTAGGGCTGCGATGAACTGCACCGTGGCGGCCAGTCCGATGGCCGATCCCCAGGCATGCGGCACGCATTCAACCCCGTGGGCCGAGGCCATGGCGGCGATCTTGCGGCACTCGCTGATGCCGCCGGCCGCGCAGACGTCGGGCTGGACGATATCCATCGCCTTGCGCGCGATCACGTCTCGAAAGCCCCAGCGGGTGAAGTCATTCTCCCCACCCGCCACCGCCATGTCGAGCGCCCGCGTGACCTCCACGTAGCCATCGTGGTCCTCGGGACTGATCGGTTCCTCGAACCAGAGGATGTCGTGTTCTTCCATTGCACGGCCTAGGCGGATGGCCTGGGGAACGGTGAAGCAGTGGTTGGCGTCAACGGCCAGTTTGATGTCCGGCCCGATCGCCTCCCGCACGGCGGCCACGCGCCGCAGGTCCAGCTTCGGGTCGCCGAGGCCAATCTTCATCTTGATCGCGCGGAAACCCTGGGCCGCGTATTCCTGCGCCTCTTCCACCGCTTCCTCGACCAGTCGATCCATGTCGATGAAGTAAAGGCCGGTGGCGTAGGCCTGCACCTCTGCCCGATGAGCGCCGCCGATCAGCTTGTGGACCGGCTTGCCCACAGCGCGGCCCATGATGTCCCATAGCGCAATGTCGATGCCGGACAGCGCGGCGATGGTCATGCCCGTGAGGCCATAGTCCTTGATGCGGTTGTAGAGGTCCTCCCACACGACCTCCACGTCGAAGGGATCGCGGCCGATGACGCGCGCGCGGTATTGCGTCTCGATGATCGTCCTGTTCACCGCCGCAGGGCCGTAGCACTCGCCCCAGCCGGTGATCCCCTCGTCCGTCCGGATTTCGACGATGCAGGAGGCGCGCGTGGTGTAGAGCCAGCCCCGCGCCGAGGTGAAGGGCTGCTCCACCTTGGACTGCAGCACGTGGCAGACGACGTCGGTGACCTTCATGTTCTTGTTGTTTCCTCCGAGTGGGCCGCCGCTTCAGTCGCCGCGTGCCCGTCTTTCCAGCAGTTCCATCCAGTAGCTCTCGACCCCCCGCAGATGGCCGGCCATGGCCAGCTCCGCCGCGTCAGGGTCGCCGGCGGCCACGGCGTCCCGCAGCGCACGATGCTGCCTTTGGGAGAGCGGCGCCCGGCTGCCGTCGGCGAAGTAGGCTTGCCGCCGGTTGCGGGACATGAGGTAGAAGGCGTTCACCACCCGCAGGAACACATGGTTCCCCGTCGCTTCCACCATCGCCAGGTGAAAGGCGGCGTCCTCGTCCGCGGGGTTGCCGGAGGCGGCGATCACGTCGTCAGTGCGGTCCAGAATTTCGTCCAGCCGCTGGATGTCGCCCGCTTGGCGGCGCTCGGCCGCGAGGCGCACGGCCTGCATCTCCAGGATGCGGCGTAGCTCGACGACCTCGCGCACCTCCGCCTCTGTCAGCGGGATGCCCAGCTCGGCCTGCAGCACGATGGCCTCGATGGAGCCCTGCCGATCCACGCGGCGCAGGTAGATGCCGGAGTTCGGCCGTCGCTCGACGATCCGCAGCGTCTCCAGCACGGCCAGCGCCTCTCGCACCGCGCCACGGCCAACGCCGAAGCGCTCCGCCAGCTCGCGTTCGGAAGGCAGGCGGTCTCCGGGCTCCAGCCGCCGATGCGCGATGAAGGGCAGCAGGCGGCCGATCAGGTTGGCGCGTTCTTCGCCGATGGCAGGGAGGCCGATCACTCTTTGACGTCCCTCCGAATTGGTCTTACCGAATTGGTATTACCAATCAGTGGGCCAGTGCAAGGCTCGTCTTTGGGAGAGGACGCCGATGATCGTCGAGGAGCGGATCTATACCCTGCAGGCGGGGCAGGCCGCGGCCTACCTGGCCGCTTACGAGGCCGAGGGGCTGGCGATCCAGAAGCCGATCCTCGGCCGAATGGTGGGCTACTACTCCACCGAGTTCGGGCCGCTGAACCAGGTGGTCCATCTCTGGGCCTATGAGGACCTCGCCGAGCGCGCGGAGCGCCGGGCGCGGCTTCTGGCCGATCCGGCGTGGAAGACCTATGCCGCGAAGGTGCGGCCGATGGTGCTGCGGCAGGAGAACAAACTTCTCCTCCCCGCCCCCTTCATGGAGGTCCTCTGGCAGGCACAGGACGCTCCGTCCTCCACACCCTAGCTTGCGGACGCGGCGTAGCGAGAGGATCGCAGCGCGCGGGCGAGCGCCCGGTCAACCTCTTCGGATGTTATGGAAGAGCGGGAAGCCGTTGAGCATGCCCGTGATGTCGGCGCGGAACGCGGTCGGCTGGGTGAAGCCTCCGGTCGGCAGGTAAGGAATGTCCTCGAAGGCTTGGCGCTGCATTTCCTCCGCCAACCGCTTCTGTTCCGCAGGATCCTGCGCCTCCATGAACCTGTCGCGCAGAGCCTCGATGCGCGGCAGGTCCGGCCAGCCATAGGTGCCCGTGCGGCCAGGGCCGCGAAGATAGGACTGGGTGGCAGGACTCGTCGCGATGATGCCGGGAATGGTGTTGCACCAGACGCTCCACCCGCCCTGGTCCAGCGGGCCACGGTTGTTCACCCGCGCGGCGATCGTGCCCCAGTCGCCGGGCTGGTAATCGAGGTTCACGCCGCTCCGGCGGAACATGTCCGCCGCGATCTCGCTCATCGTATTCAGCCGCGCGTTGTCGGTGGGCACGACGAAGACAACGCGCTCGCCGCGGTAGCCCGCCGCCTCCAGGTTGCGCTTCACGCGGGCATGGTCCGGTGCGCCGTCCATCGTCTCCAGGCCCACCTCCGTCGCCAGGGGGCAGCCCGGAAGGAAGAAGCCGCAGCGGTCCGTCCAGAGGGAACGATCCTCGCCGAGGATGGCCGTCATATAGTCCGCCTGCCGGATGCCTGGGAGGAAGGCGCGGCGGATCGCCGGGTTGTCGAAGGGCGGCTGGAGGTGGTTGAGGCGGATCATGGACATCGATCCGCTCCGGTCCTTCACCTCCACCCGCAGGTTGCGGTTTCGGCGGAGCAACGGCAGCAGGTCGGGCGTCGGCTGCTCCCACCAGTCGACCTCGCCCTGCTGCATGGCCGAGGCGGCCGTGGAGGCGTCGGGCAGCGTGTGCCACTCCACACGGTCGAGCATCGCGCGCTTGCCGCCGGCGAGGAAACTGGCGGGCTCGTCACGCGGCACATAGCCCGCGAAGCGCTCGTAGACCGCCCGCACGCCGGCCAACCGTTCATTCGCCACCCAGCGGAACGGACCGCTGCCGACGATCTCCGTCACCTGTGTCGAGGTCGGGCTGCGGGCGAAGCGCTCCTGCATCACCGGGCAGAAGGAGGAGGGCTTGGCCAGCGCGGCGGCGAGCAGGGGGAACGGCTTGCGCAGGCGGATGTCAAAGGCCCGGTCGGAGACCACCGTCATCTCGTCCGTGATCGCGCGGATGTTCTGCCCCAGCACGTCCGCCTGCGACCAGCGGGCGATGCTGGCGATCGCGTCGGCGGCGCGAATGGGCGTGCCGTCGTGGAAGGTGATCCCCTCGCGCAGCGTGATGCGCCAGCGCCGGCCGTCATCCTCGATGACATGTCCCGCCACCAGCTGCGGGCGCGGCTCGTAGGACTCGTCCAGCCCGTAGAGCTGGTCATAGACCATCATCGCGTGGTTGCGGGTGACGAGCGCGGTGTTGAACACCGGGTCCAGCAGTGCGAGGTCCGCCTGAGGCACGAAGCGCAGGACGCTCCGCGCGCCGGGCGTTCCCTGCGCCCTGACGACGGAGGGTGCCGCCAGCGCGGCGGCGGAAAAGGCCAGCACGTCACGACGCTTCATCGTTCTTCCCTCCGATCGGCCCGGGGTGGGTCGGCGACCCTTACCGGCTCATGGCAAAGTTCCTAGTCGTGTGCAGAGCGCCGTGGAGCGGTCGTTCCCACTCAGGGCTGCAGCACCTGGACAGAGCGTGCGTCGCCACGCACGGCGTCCCAAGCGTAAAGCATTGGCACCATGCGGGTCGCGGCCCATTCGGTGTGCTGGTCGGCATAATGTGGGCTGCCAGGCTGCCCCGAAACGCCGTGGAAGACGACCCATCGGCTGTTGTCCCAGTTACCGACGTCGAAGACGTAGCGGGCCAGCGCCCCGTAGCCGGCGGCGGGCCCGGCCGCGGCGAGCAAGCCATTCGCCAGCACCGTGTCATTGTCGCCGCCGATCGGCAGGGCACGCGGCTCAAGCAGCGGCGCCGCCTCAGGGAAGAGCGCGGAGAGGGGATGGACGAAGCGCGGCCGGTGCGCCTCGCCCCAGGCCTGTTGCGGCGCGGCCGCCGCCTCGTGCAGGGCCGCTCCGATGGCGTCCTCCCAGCTCCAGCCGCCGAGCAGGGAAGCGTCATCCCGCCGCAGCAGGTTCGGCAGCGCCCACCAGAGCTGGTTCATCGGCGCGACGCCCGGCGCCACCGCCAGCCAGGGATGGGCGCCGGTTTCGGCGAGACCGCTGCGCTCGGCGAGGATGCGCGTCAGCGCGCGGCGCAGGGCGACATAGCCGGTCGGTTCCGTCGCGCCCGCCTCCATCCGGCCGTCCCAGGCAAGCAGCCGCGCCCGTAGCGCTTCCGCCCCTCCCACTAAGGGTGCCATGGCCGCAAGTCGGTCGCGCAGCAGCAGCGCATTGGGGGAAAGCGTGTCGCCATGGATCGCGCCCGCGTCCTCCGCGCCGAAATCCGGCATCGCCCGCAGCCGCTCCAGGATGCGCGCGGCGCGGTAGGGGGGATGGCAGTCGGTGCAGAGATAGTCGGGATGGTCATCCGCCACCACGCGGTTGTTGGCGGTGACGATCAGTCCCTCCGCGGGGTCGATGACCCGCGGCATATCGTCATGTGAAATCCAGCCGCGCCAGCCGTGCTCACCCGTCCAGCCGGGCATGGGCAGCCACCCGCTCTCCCGCGTGCGGCGCGGCACGCGCGCACGGACGAGGTGGCCGATGCTGCCCGCCGTGTCTGCGGCAACCAGGTTGTGGTCGATCAGGCCCCAGCCACGCGTCGCCTCGAACAGCCCCTCGACGCTGACAGCCCCGGTCATGCGAGGCAAGCAATCGAAGGAGAGGTCCGTCTCGGCGAACTGAACGGAGCGCAGCGAGAGGGCGGTGCCGCGGCCCGCGTCGCCCGCGATCACCGGCCCGTTGGGCGTCTCCACTACCTCGAAGCGGCGGGTCCCCTCCCCTCGCACCGCGATTGTTTCCTCACGGCGGCGGGCGGGCGTCCATTCGCCCGCGTGCATCACGCGCGCGCCGCCTTCATCGAAGCGCTCGAGGAAGACGTCGTGGATGTCCATGAAAGCGTGCGTCACGCAATAGGCCACGCGGCCGTTCTGCGCGAAATGCGGGAAGCCCGGCACGCCCGGCACGGTCAGCCCGATCATGTCGAAGCGGTCGCAGGCCACGTGGTGCTGCGCGTACATGTTCGGCATCTCGAACACGCGGTGCGGATCGCCGGCCAGCACCGGCCGCCCGGTGCGGCTGCGTGCCGGGCCGACAGCCCAGTTGTTGCTTCCCCCGCCTGTCTCATCGCCGGGCAGGCCGAGCGACTCAAGCAAGGCGCGGATGGCGGGTGCGAGCGCCGAGAGGTCGGCCTCGTGACGGCTGGCTTCCTCCCCCGGCGGGATGCAGAGAAGGTCGGCGCCGCCATCGTCGTAGCGTAGGCTCGCGATGCCTTCCGCCCCCACCACCGGCAAGGCCGCCGCGCGCCAGAGCTTGAACCACACCGATCCCATCAGCAGCCCGAGCCGCCTCATCACGGCGATGCTGTGCCATCCTTCCCAGGGCTCCGGCCGCGCTTCCAGCAGCGCGTACTCGACCGGCAAAGGCGCACCGGAGGCGAGGAAGGCATTCACCCCGGCCGCGTAGGACTCCAGCATCGTGCGCGCCGCCTCGCCCAGCGCGGCGTAGTCTCGTCGGCAAGCGGCTTCCATCCCAAGCCGCCGAACAAGGATATCAGCCTCGGCCGCCGCGGGCCCAAGCCACTCCGCCGCGCGGCCCAGTGCCCGCCGGCGCGTGAGTTCCATCTGGAACAGGCGATCCTGCGCGTGCACCACGCCGAGCGCGAACCAGGCATCGCCGCTGCCGGCGGCGCGGAGGTGCGGAATTCCGTAGGTGTCGCGAAGCACCTCCACTGGCGCCGAAAGCCCGGGCAGCTGCAACTCCCCTTCGAGTGGCGGCAGCGCACCCCGGAGCATCCCTTCGTCCAGTGCCGGCATCCCGTCCCTCCCCAGGCTCGGGGGGAGTGTGAAACGGGGTTGCGGCCCTGTCGATATATCAAATAGCCTGATCCTCTGGACGATGGGCCGAGGAGCCGGGATGGGAGTACAGGAGGGGGCACGAGGGCAGGTGACCGTGGAGGCGTTGGCCAAACGTTTCGGGCCTGTGAAGGCGATCGACAACGTCTCTCTGCGGGTTGGCGCCGGGGAGTTCCTCGCCCTGCTCGGCCCTTCCGGCTCTGGCAAGACAACCATCCTGATGGCAATCGCGGGCTTCGAGTACCCGGATGAGGGCCGCATCCTGATCGGGGGAGAGGACGTGACCTGGGCGCCGCCAAACCGGCGGAACCTCGGCATGGTGTTTCAGCGCTACACGCTCTTCCCGCACATGTCGGTGCTGGAGAACATCGCCTTCCCGCTCAAGATGCGCCGCATCGGCCGCACGGAGCGCGAGGAGCGGGCGCGCGCGGCGCTCGAGACGGTGCGCCTCGGCGGCATGGGTGACCGCCGTCCCTCTCAGCTCTCGGGCGGGCAGCAGCAGCGCGTCGCCATCGCGCGGGCCATCGTCTACCAGCCGCGCGTGCTGCTGATGGACGAGCCGCTCTCCGCCCTCGACAAGAACCTACGGGAGGAGATGCAGCTCGAGATCAAGCACCTCCAGCAGCGGATCGGCATCACGGTCGTCTTCGTCACCCACGACCAGACGGAGGCACTGACCATGGCGGACCGCGTGGCGGTGCTGGACCACGGGCGATTGCAGCAGATCGGTGCTCCGCGCGACCTCTATGAGACTCCCGAAACCGTTTTCGTTGCCGGCTTTATCGGCGAGACGAACTTCTGCGAAGGCCGCCTCGACCATTCCGCCGCGGCGGGCGAGCCTGTCTTCGTCGGACTGGATGGCGGAGGTCAAATGAGCGCCATTGCCGCCCAGGCCCTGCCGGCGGGCGGCCGCATCAAGGTGGCGCTGCGCCCCGAGCGGCTTCGCGTGCTGCCCACGGGCGACGGCCCGGCCGCGCGGGTGACGGAGGCGATCTATGCCGGCAACGCCACCACTCTGATGCTCGAAGCAGAGGGCGGCCAGCGGTTGCGCGCCCGCATTCCCGCCGGTGGCGGCCTGCACGAAGCCCGGCCGGGCGATCATGTGCGGCTCTCCTGGCAGACTGCCGATGCGCGAGCCTTCGCTGCGTGAGCCGCCGCCCCTCCTCCTTCCTGCTCGGCGGGCGGCGCTACAGCCCGGCGGCCAGCCTGCTGCTCGCGGCGCCCTTCCTGCTGCTCGTCACGCTCGTCTTCATCCTGCCGCTGGCGGTGCTTCTGCGCGAGAGCCTCTTCGTCCCCGAACCCACGACCGCGCACTACGCCCGTGCCTTCGCCGAGCCCGTCTATCTCCGCGTCATGCTCCGCACCCTCCTGATCGCGGTGCTCGTCACGACGCTCGCCCTCATCCTCGCCTGGCCGCTGGCGCTGGTGATGTCGCGCAGCCGCGGGCTCGTGCTCGGCCTGCTGGCGGCGGCGGTACTGCTACCGCTGTGGACCTCGGTGCTGGTCCGCACCTATGCCTGGATGGTCCTCCTCCAGCGCAACGGCTTGCTGAATCAACTGCTACAGGGCGCGGGGCTGACAAGCGCGCCGGTAGGCTTCCTCTACACCCAGGGCGCGGTGGTGCTGGCCATGGCGCATGTGCTGCTGCCTTTCATGGTCCTGCCGATCCTCTCGGCGCTGAAGGGCATCCCCGAGGATCTAACGCGCGCCGCACAGATGCTCGGCGCCTCCTCCTGGTCCACCTTCCGGGAGGTGACCTGGCCTCTCGCGCTTCCCGGCGTCACCTCAGGCTGCCTGATGGTCTTCCTCCTTGCCCTGGGCTTCTTCGTCACCCCGGCGCTCATCGGTGGGCCGCAGCAGATGATGATCTCCACGCTCGTGTCGCAGCAGGTGCGGGAGATGCTTGACTGGCCGTTCGCCGGCGCCCTGGTGGGCATCCTGCTCCTCTTCGTCCTCGCGGTTGCAGTCGCCTTCAAGCGCGCCGTGCGGCTGGATCGCTTCGTGGGGTCCGCATGAGCCGCCAGCCCGCCCCGAACCGCGCGGGTCGTGCGGCGCTCAACGCGGCGGCCTATGCCGTCACCGTCTTCCTGCTGCTGCCGACCCTCATCATCATCCCCATGTCCGCGGGCCCGGAACGGCTGCTGAGCTTCCCGCCGAAAGGCTTCTCCCTCCGCTGGTACGGGGAATACTTCGGGGACGAGGACTGGATCCGCGCGACCCTCTTCAGCGCGGAAGCAGGTGTGATTGCTGCTGTCTGCGCCACGACAGTGGGCACCATGCTCGCCCTCGCCCTCGTTCGCGGCCGCTTGCCCGGGAAAGGCCTAGTCGAGCTGCTGGTCATCGGCCCCGTCATCGTCCCGCATATCGCACTGGCCGTCGCCATGTTCCTCGTCTTCGAGCAGCTGCGCCTCACCGGCTCGCTGCTCGGCCTCGCCATGGCGCACACCGTGCTTGCCCTGCCTTTCGTGGTCTTCACCGTGCTGGCCGCCCTGTACCGCTTCGACGCGGAGCTGGAGCGCGCTTCCCTCTCCTGCGGCGCGGGCCCGGGCAGCACCTTTCTCCACGTTACGCTGCCGCTGATTGCGCCGGGCCTGATTTCCGCCGCCCTCTTCGCTTTCATCATCTCGTTCGACGAAGCGGTTGTCTCCTTCTTCATCTCGGACCTCGACCGCAAGACGCTGCCGCGGAAGATGTTCGAGGATATCGACTTCAACATCTCCCCCACCCTCGCCGCTGTGGCCACCATGCTGACGGCGCTCACCATCGCAGCCCTCCTGATCGGCTACGCGCTGAGGCGCGGCATGGAGCGGCGGGCGCGCAGGACAAAACCGTGAACACAGCGAATCAGACCGCCAAGGTGCTCGACTTCGTCGCTCCCGTCGGCCGTGAGAACCTTGCGGGCCGTGTCTACGAGGAGCTGCGCACCGCGCTCTTCGAGGGGCGGATGCGCCCGGGCCAGCGCCTGAAGATCCGCGACCTCGCCGCTGCCATGGGTGTCTCCGAGACCCCGGTGCGGGAGGCGGTGGTGCAGCTAGCCCGCGAACGTGCCCTCCGCCTGGAAGCGGCCCGCTCCATCACTGTCGCTGGCCTCAGCCTCGAGCAATATCTCGAGCTGCGCACCATCCGCCTGGAGCTGGAGGGCCTGGCCGCCGAAGCCGCCTCCCTGCGCGCCGCCCCGCACGAGGTGGAGGCGCTGGAGCGCGCCCACGCGACGCTGGTGGCGGCCGAGGACGGGGCCGAACCGCTGGCGGCCAACCGCGCCAACTGGGCCTTCCACCACACGCTCTACGCTGCCGCCGCCATGCCTGAGCTGCTTTCCATCATCGAGAGCATCTGGCTCCGCAACGGCCCCATGCACGCCTTTCTCTACCCTGATGCGCGCCCCTCCTATCCCGGTCGGCATCGGCATCTCGACATCATCGAGGGGCTCCGCGCGCGCGATCCCCACGCAACACGCGAGGCCCTGCGCGCCGACCTGACGGAGGGCGGTGCCAACCTCGTCGCGCTGCTCGGGCGCATGGAGCGAGACGCCGCCTGGGCCGCGCCGGCCTGACCATCGACCAACCCCGAAGAGGAGATAGGGCATGGGCGTGAACCGAAGGGCACTTCTCGCGGCCTCCGCAGGAGCCGTGTCGCTCGCGCGACCGGCCCTGGCCCAGCAGGGCTCCGGCGAGGTGATCGTCTGCGCAACGGGCGGCCTGATGGAGCGCAGCCTGCAGGAACATTTCTACCGCCGCTTCGAGCGCGAGCAGGGAATCCGCGTCCGCTCCATCCCCATCGAGCTGCCGGACCAGTGGGCCCGTGCCCGCGCTGGCCAGCGCAGCGGCAACATCCCCTTCGACGTCGTCACGGCGACGCCCCCGGACCTGATCCAGCACGCGGATATTCTTGCGCCGATAGACTGCACCACGCCGGCCATGACGCAGCACGCCTTGCCCGGCGGTTGCTTCCCGACCGGCATCATCCGCACCGCCGGCGGCATGGCCATTACCTGGAGCAAGAAGGCTTTCCCGAACGGCGGGCCTGCTTCCTGGGCAGATTTCTTCGACGTCGCGAAGTATCCCGGTCCGCGCTCGCTACCTGACACGGGCGATCGCGAGTGGTGGCTTCCCCTCGCGGCCCTGATCGCCGACGGCGTGCCGCGCGACGCGCTGTTCCCGATGGACCTGGACCGCGCCTATCGCAAGCTGGACACGCTCAAGCCCCATGTCGCGGCCTGGTGGAAGAGCGGCGACAACTCGATGCAGATCCTCCGCGGGGGCGATGCCGTCCTCAGTGTGCTCTACTCCTCCCGCGCCGTGCCACTGGCGAAGAGCGGCGAGTTCGACTTCACCTGGAACGGCGCCATCCGTGACGTCGGCAACTGGGCGGTGCTGAAGGGCGGTCCGAACACGGCAAATGCCATGCGCTTCCTCGACTTCTTCGTGCAGAACCCGCAGGAACACCTGCCCTTCAGCGACAAGGTCTCCTTCGACTCGAACAACCGGGAAACCGCTTCCCTCGTGCCTGAATCGGAGCGCCGTTACCGCGCCTCCTGGCCCGAGAACTGGGAGAAGCTGGTGATTGCGGACTATGACTGGATCGCCGCCAACCGCAACGCGATGCGCGAACGTTGGGTCAACTGGCTCACGCGGTGATCGCCTCCCGCGGCGGGTCCGCGCGGCCCGCCCCCTCCCCTGCCACCGGAAACCGCTTGCCATGCTGGTGAATGACCCCGAGGCGGCGCACTGGCCGGTGGACCCGGCCCGCCTCGACCTTGTCGAGGAATTCCGCCGCAAGCCGCGCGGCCCGCATAGTGACGAGCTGCAGAAGCTGCTGCATCGCATGCGCTGGTCGGGCGTCGGCAACCGCCACGTGCTCATTGTGATCGAACCGAACCGGCGCTGGATGCTCGGCCGCCTACCGGGCCGTCGTGGGGTGCCCGTGGAAACCTTCCCCAACCGCATCTTCACCAGCCTCGCCGAGGCCGAATGGGCCGTCTTCGTGATGCGCTGGGAAGCGCTGACCGGCCAGCGCATCCAGGACGCCAAGAGAGAGCCCGCGTGACCGATACCAACTCCGTCCTCGGCTATGCATGGCCGCTCGTCGTCTCCCCGGGCGAGGAGGTGGTCTTCCATCTCTCCAGCGCCACGCTGGCGAGCGCGGAGGCAACCCTGCTCCGCGTGCGCTGCGCCGATCCGGACCCGGACGGCCCCGGCCTGCGCTTCCACCAGCCCGGTACGTCCATCGACGGCCCCGTTGGGCTGCGGAAACAGCCTCTCCACCCCGGCTCCTGCGCCATCGTGCCGGATGGCCCCGCGCTGAGTCGTACAGGATCGATTTCCCTCGGCCTTTTCCTCTTCCCTACCGCACCGGGCGCGGGCGAGCAGACGATCCTTTCGCGTTGGCGCGCCGACACGCAGGAGGGGTGGCGTCTGGCACTCACGGCCGACGCGAAACTCGAATTCGCCGTGGGGGCCGGCGGCCGCGTCTGGCGCGCGACTGCTCCGCGGCCGGTGATCGAACGGGAGTGGATCTTCGTCGCTGCCGGGCTGGACGCGGCGGCCGGCCGCATCAGCGTATCCCAGACAAGCCTCGACCCTCAGGCTGGCCGCGACACCGGCTGCTCCGCGACCACTGATGGCCCACGCGACGCCACCTGGCCGGAAGACACTGCCCTCGTCATCGCCGCCCATGCGCTGGAGGCCGGCCCGTCACCCCGAACCGCCGGGCACCTGGACGGCAAGATCGATCGTCCGCGCCTGCTTGCCGCCGCGCCCGATCCGGCCGCGCTGCGGGCCCTATCGGAGAACCTCTCTCCCCATCCCGCGGATCCCGCACTCCTCGCGGCCTGGGACTTTTCGCGCGATATCCCGACCGAGACGGTCCGTGACCTCTCTGCGAACCGGTTGGACGGCACGCTGCGCCAGATGCCCATGCGCGCCGCGACAGGAGCGAACTGGGATGGCCGTACCGTTCAGTGGACCGAGGCGCCGGAACTCTACGGAGCCATCCACTTCCACAGTGACGACATGCACGATGCCCGCTGGACGCCGAACCTGCGTTTCACCGTCCCGGAAACCTGGCGCAGCGGCTTCTACGCGCTCCGCCTCCGCGCCCGGCAGGAGAGCGAGGATCCCGTCGAAAGCTTCGTCGCCTTCTTCGTCCGCGCGCCGCTCGGTAGGCCCCGCGCGGAGCTCGCCTTCGTCGCCAGCACCGCCACCTTCCTTGCCTACGCCAATTCGGCGCTTCGGCTAGACCAGGTGCATGCGGAGGCGATGCTGGAAGGCCTGATCGCCCTTTCGCGCGACGACGTGTACCTGCAGGAGCACCGCGAGCTCGGGCTCTCCACCTACGATACGCATAGCGACGGCAGCGGCTGGTGCTATTCCACGGCGAAGCGCCCGATTCTGAACATGCGCCCGCGCGGCGCCACCTTCAACTACGGCAACGACACGCACATCATCGACTGGCTGGAGAATGCGGGGCACGACTACGACATCATCGTGGATGACGACATCCACCGCCACGGCGCCCAAGCCCTTTCGTCCTATCGCTCCGTCATTACCGGCTCGCATCCCGAGTACTTCAGCCGCGAGATGATCGAGGCCTTCGACTCCTATCAGCGCGGCGGCGGGCGGCACATGTATCTCGGCGGGAACGGCTTCTATTGGCGCATCGGCTGGCACCCAACCGAGCCGCACGCGATGGAGATTCGCCGCGGCATGAACGGCCTCCGCACCTGGGAGGGCGAGCCCGGAGAGAACGCACTCTCCTTTACTGGCGAGCCGTCCGGCCTCTGGCGCGCCAATGGGAGGCCGCCGCAGCGCCTCGTCGGCGTCGGCTTCGACGCGCAGGTCTTCACCCGCTCCTACCCCTATGCCTGGCGCGAGCCGGCGCGCGACCCTCGCGTGGCATGGGCGGTGGAGGGGATCGACCTCGACGCCCCGCTCGGTGATTTCGGCCTGCGGGGCGGCGGCGCGGCAGGGCTGGAGGTGGATCGCGTGGAGACAACCCTCGGCTCGCCACCGCACCTCCTCTGGCTCGCCACGGCGGACCGGTTGGACTATGGCGGCGTGCCGACGCTGGAGGAACTGCGAACCCTTCACCGCGGCACGATGGGTGACCAGAACGCCCGCGTGCGCGCCGATATCGCCTTCTTTCCCACCGCGCAGGGCGGCGCCGTCTTCTCCACCGGCTCCATCGCCTGGGCCTGCGCGCTCTCTCACAATGGCTACGACAACACCGTCAGCCGGCTTACCGGCAACGTGCTACGCCGTTTCCTCGACCCCGCGCCGTTCGAGGGCTTCGACGCCTAAGCGCCGGAACAAGGCGCATCACAGGAAACGCCCGATGCACCGAACGCCTATCCTCACCGACACGCCATGGTTCCGGCTGGAGGTGGAAGAGTCCGACTGGGCGGCGGAGGACCCCGCCGCCCTCGCCCGCTGGATGGAGCAGCTTCTCATTATCCGGCGCTTCGAGGAGAAGATTCTCGAACTCCACGGCCAGGGCCTCGTCCACGGCCCCGCGCACGCCTCGATCGGGCAGGAGGCCGGCGCGGTCGGCGCCATGTCGGTCCTCGGCACGAAGGACAAGCTGAACGGCACCCACCGCGCGCACCACCAGATCCTCGCCAAGCTGCTGAACAGCGCTCTCCCCGGGAGCTACGACCCACGGCGTGACGGTCCGCCGGAGGAGGCCGCAACCCTCGTCCGGCGTGCGATGGCCGAGATCATGGGACTGTCGGAAGGTTTCTGCGGCGGGCGGGGCGGTTCCATGCACATGCGCTGGGCGCCCGCAGGGATCGTCGGGACCAGCGCCATCATCGGCGGCAACCTGCCCCACGCCGTCGGCTACGGCCTGGCGGACAAGGTTCTCGGCCACGACCATGTCTCGGTGGCCTTCTTCGGTGACGGCACGCTGATGGCCGGACAGTCGATGGAGGCGATCAACCTCGCCGCGCTCTACAACCTGCCCATCATCTTCTTCCTTGAGAACAACTTTTATGCCGTCTCCACCCATGTACGGGAACAGACGCGGGAGACGCGGCTGACCACGCGCGGGGCCATGTTCGGCGTCCCCTCAGTCGAATGCGACGGCATGGACCTCGTCGCCGTCCGCCGCGCCATGCAATGGGCGGTGGAGACCATCCGCGGGACCGGCGGCCCGGTCTTCATCGAGGCGATCCTCTATCGCTTCCTCCACCAGAGCGGCCCGCTGCTCGGCAGCCAGCTGGGCTACCGCAGCAAGGAGGAGGAGGCCGAGTGGCGCGCGCGCGACCCGCTGGCGACCATGCCCGCGCGGCTGATGGCGATGGGCGTGCTGGACGAGGCGGGCCTCGCCGCCCTTGAGGCACGCGCGCGCCGCTTGGTCGAGGACGCTGCCGCCGCCCTGACCGAGATGCCGCGGGATTCAAATGCCTTACAGATCCGTGCCGGCGCCCTTCCGGACGTGGCGGAGGTGGAGCACGGCATCCGCGGTGATCTTTCCGAGCTGAGGGGCGAGCGCTTCCTTGAAGCCCTCTCCGTTCCTGCCAATGCGCGAACGGAGATGAAGTACATCGACGCCGTCGCCGCGGCGCTTCTGCGGAACATGGAGCGCGACTCCCGCATCGTCCTCATCGGAGAGGACGTGCACCGCTTGCGCGGCGGCGTCTCCGGCTCAACCAGGGGCGTGGTCGAGCGCTTTCCCGGCCGCGTTTTCCCCACGCCTATCTGCGAAAATGGCTTTACCGGCATGGCGCTCGGCGCCGCCGCCTGCGGGCTGCGGCCGGTGGTGGACATCATGTTCGGCGACTTCTGCATCGTCGCCGCCGATCAGATGTTCAACGGGATCGGCAAGTTCTCGCACATGTTCGGAGGCACGGAGGTGCCAGTCGTGGTGCGCGCGCGCGTCTCGCCAGCGACGGGCTACGGATCCCAGCACTCGATGGATCCCTCCGCCCTCTTCGCCCTCTACCCGGCCTGGCGGATCGTCTCCCCCTCCACGCCACATGACTATATCGGCCTGATGAACGCGGCGCTCCGCTGCAACGACCCCGTTCTCGTCATCGAGCACCAGGATCTTTTCCAGACCACCGGCCCCGTGCCTCACGGGGACCTGGACTACCTCGTGCCCCTCGGGGCCGCCCGTACGGCGCGGCCCGGTTCCGCCTGTACCATCCTCACCTACTCCACCATGGTTTCCGCCAGCATCCAGGCCGCCCAGGCCGCCGGCATCGACGCAGAAGTCATCGACCTCCGCAGCCTGGATCCCGCCGGCCTCGACTGGCCACTAATCGGGGCGAGCGTGAGGCGCACTCACCGCGTGCTCGTCGCCGAGCAGACAGCGCGTGGCACGAGCCACGGTGCCCGGATCGTGCAGGAGGTTCAGGAACGCCTCTTCGACTGGCTGGACGCCGAGATCCTCCGCGTCACCGGCACCGAAGCCGCGCCGGTGGTTTCGCGCCCGCTCAACATGGCTGCCCTGGGTGACATGGCGAAAGTGGAAGTTGCCTTGCGAAAGCTAGTCGCCTAGCGCCCGAAGCACTTCCTGCGCTCCGGCGGCATATGATATATCAAGGGGTGAAAGACGAGGATCCGTCCATGTCGCAGGCCCTTCGCCCCGAGGCACCCGCCGTTGACTCTTCCGACGCGGCCCTGCGCGCCCGGGCGCGCGCCGTCATCCCGGGTGGCCTCTGGGGGCACCTCAACGTGGCGAAGCTGCCGGAGGGCTACCCCCAGTACTTCACCTCGGCAGAAGGCTGCCGCCTCCGCGACACCGATGGCCGTGAGTACATCGACTTCATGTGCTCATGGGGCCCCATCGTGCTCGGTCATCGGCACCCCGTCGTCGAGGCCGCCGCACGGCGCCAGGCGGAGCAGGGCGACTGCATGAACGGTCCCGCCCCCGTCCTGGTCGAGCTGGCTGAGCTCCTCGTGGACACCATCCCGCACGCGGACTGGGCCCTCCTCGCGAAGAACGGCACGGACGCCACTACCGCGTGCGTCACGATCGCTCGCGCCGCCACGGGCCGCCGCAAGGTGCTCGTCGCCCGCGGCTCCTATCATGGCGCCGTCCCCTGGTGCTCCCCCTCGCTCGCAGGCGTGACGGCGGAGGACCGGGCCCACATCCTGACCTTCGACTACAACGACATTGCCAGCCTGGAGGCCGCGGCCGAGGCCGCGAAGGACGACCTTGCCGCCGTCATCATCACCGCTGTGCGGCACGACTACGCCGCGCACCAGGATCTGGCGCGCCCCGACTTCGCGCGCCACCTGCGGGAGCTCTGCGACGCGACGGGCGCCGCCCTCATCCTCGACGACGTGCGCGCCGGCTTTCGCATCGATCTCGGCGGCTCCTGGGAACCCCTCGGCGTCCGGCCCGACCTTTCCGCCTTCAGCAAGGCCATTGCTAACGGCTATGCGCTCGCCGCCGTGACCGGGCGCGACCGTTTCCGTGAGGCCGCGACGCAGGTCTACACCACCGGCTCCTTCTGGTGCGGCGCCGTGCCCATGGCCGCCGCCCTCGCCACGATCACCGAGCTGCGCCGCATCAACGGCCCGGCAAGGATGAAGGCGATGGGCGAGCGCCTACGCGCCGGCCTCGACGCGCTCTCTCGTCAGTACCGGCTGCCGGTGCGACAGACCGGCCCGGCGCAGATGCCGCTGATGATCTTCGACAATGATCCGGACTGGGCGAAGGGCGATGCGTTCTGCGTCGCCGCCTTGCGGCACGGCGCCTACTTCCACCCGCGCCACAACATGTTCCTGTCCTGCGCCCATGCGGAGGCCGATATCGACCGGGCGCTGGAGGCGGCCGAGGCGGGGTTCCGGGCGGTGGCGCGCGGCTAGCCCCGACCGTCCGGGCGGTCGTCACACCCGTTTGGGAGCGGCCCCGCCGTAGGTCTTATAGCGCTCGCGCGTGGCGTCCAGCTGCGCCGCGTCGAGCAGCTGCGGCGTGCCGGCGGAGCGTGCGAGCAGATATTGCCGCGCGAGCGTCTCAAGCCGCACCGCGGCCGCAAGGGCCGTCTTCACGTCGCGCCCCGTGACGATCATGCCGTGATTGCCGAGCAGGCAGGCGGTCCGCCCGCGCAGCGCTTCCACCGCTACTTCCGCCAACTCGGGCGTGCCGAAGGTGACGTAAGGTGCGCATCGCACGTCATCGCCCCCGAAGCCCGCAATCATGTAGTGAAAGGCCGGCAATCCCTCGCCAAGGCAGGCCAGGGCCGTGCAGGCATCCGCGTGGGTGTGCACCACGCTTCCCACCTCCGGAAAGGCGCGGAGGATCGCCGCGTGCATCGGCCACTCGCTCGACGCGGCGGCGGCATCCGTCGTGCTGCCATCCAGCGTCATCCACACTGTATCGCCCTCTGCCGTGGCGTCCACCGTAGTGCCGGAGCGGGTGATGACCATCCCCTCCGCCACGCGGCAGGAGACGTTGCCCGCGCTGCCGAAGTTGAGCCCCAGCCGCCCCAGTTCCCGATAGGTCCGCGCCACCTCGTTCCGCGCCTGCGCCAGCTCGCTCATGCGCGCATCGTCTCCAGCACCGTCGAGAACATGTCCACCGGACCCAGCTTCCCCGATTTTAGGCAGAGCGCCAGCGGCAAGGGCTCCTCCGCCGCGCAGAGGCCGATCCCCGGCGAGACATAGGGCGCCACTGAAAGCCGGGAAATTCCGAGCGACCGGATCACCGCACCTGAGCTCTCCCCGCCCGCGACGAGGATGCGCCGCACGCCCGCTTCCACCAACGCGACTGCAAGCGCGCCGAGCAGCCCTTCCGCCGCGCGCGCCGCACCGTCGCGCCCCAGCCGCGCCTGCGCGGCGGCCACCGCTTCCGCATCGCCCGCCGTGGTCACGCAGACCGGTCCGCGCGCCAGCAGCGAAACGGCCCAATCGGCGGCCTCCCGCAGCGCGGCCTCAGGCGATTCCATCCGCGCCAGGTCGATCCGCAGCACCGGATGCCGCGCGGCGAAATGCTCAACCTGCTCACGCGTGCGGTCCGAGCAGCTCCCGGCCAGCACCGCACCGCCCCCACCCGCGCGCAGCGCCGCCGCCGCGGGGGCCGGCGACAGCAATCCATGCTCCCGCCAAATTGCCAGATAGTGCGCCGCCAGGTTGGAGCCTCCGGTCGTGAGCCGCCAATCCCAGCTCGCTCGCGCGAGCGTGGCCAGGTCTTCCTCCGTACCCGCGTCCGCGATGGCGTAGGATACCCCCTCCGCCCGCAAGGCATCCACCCGCCGCACAACCGCCTCCGGGCCCCGCGCAACCGAGGGCAGCGGAATCAATCCGACCGCTCGTGCCGTCTGTGCCGACAAGACCTTCACAAGGTTTGGCTCTGTCATTGGCGTCAGCGGGTCGAATCGCTTGGGCGAGTCCGACACAAGCTGCGCGCCGACAAAGAGGTGCCCCATGAAGACCCGCCGCTCCACCTCCGGGAAGGTCGGAGCGAAGAGCGTGAATCTCGCGCCCATCCGTTCCATCAGCACGTCCGCGCAGGGGCCGATGTTCCCCGCCGACGTTGAGTCGAAGGTCGCACAGTACTTGAAGAATATCCGCCTGGCTCCGGCGCCGAGCAAGGCCTCCGCTGCCCGAGCGAAGCCGGCGCGCGCTTCCTCCACTGGCGCCACGCGGGAGGCCAAGGCGACGACAACCGCGTCCTGCCCGGTCGGCACGGGCGCATCGTCCAGCACCAATGCCACGCGCATCCCGCCGGCCGCCAGCATTCCTGCCAGCTCCACCGCGCCGGTCAGGTCGTCCGCAATCGCGCCGAGCAGCATCGCGCCGGTCAGACCTCCACCTGCCAGAACATCGGAAAGCTGGAGGGGATGAGGTTCCGCAGGCGCGCCCGATACCCCGCAGGGCGCGAGAACTGTCCCCACATGACGCTCGGCACCAATTCGTAAGCCGCGCGCTGGATCCGCTCCGCCACGCCCTTGCGCGCCTCCGCGTCCGGGGCACGCACGAACTCCTCCAGAAGCGTGGTGATCCGCGCGTCGCAGCTGCGGCCGGGATAATCGGAGCAGTTGTTTGCCACATAGAAGTGGTTCAGCGGCGACATCATGTCCACGCCATTGGCATAGACGGGAAACAGGCTCCATCCGTCCGGCCGCGCCCGGCGGGCCAGCACCGTGCCCCAGTCCATCACCTGCTCGTCGACGTTGAAGCCGGCCTTCTTCATGTTCTCGGCCAGCACATGTGCCGCCGTCTGGGAGATGGAGGCGAACACCTGCAGCATGATCACCGGCTCGCCCCTATAGCCCGTGCGCCCCAGCGCCGCCTTCGCTCCCTCCGGGTCGAAGCGCGCGGCCTCGGCTCCCGCCGCCGTCTCCAACGGCGTGTCGCACATCCAGAAGGAGGGGCAGTTCTCCACGCGGAACTCCGCGGGGATGCCGATGGCGTCCATCACACCCTTCTGGTCCACGAGCTTCCACAGCACCTGCCGCACCGCCGGGTCGGCAAACGGGCCGCTCGCGTGGTTGAGGCGGAAATTGCCCTGGAACATGTCGATACCCTTCAGGCCCATCAACCGCACGTTGCGGTTGCGCCCGAGTGGCCCAAGGAAGTCGAAGGGAAGGTACTGCATGTAGTCGATCTCGCCGGCGATCAGCGCATTCACGCCGGTGGGATCATCCGGCATCGTTCGCAACATCAACTCGTCGATCTTCACCACCTTTCCCCCCGCCAGGAAGTCAGGCGGCTCCGCGCGAGGGACGTAGCGCGCGTTCCGGCGCAGCACCATGCGGTCGCCGGTGCGCCACTGGTCCCGCTCGAAGGTGAAGGGGCCCGATCCAATGATCTCGGTGATCCGCCCCTCGCCCGGCGGCAGGATGCGCTCGGGCATGATGAAGGGCACGGGCGCGTTCGGCTTGCCCAGCACCTCCAGCATCAGCGGGAAGGGCTCCTTCAGCAGGAAGGTGAACCGGCGCGCATCCTCGGCCCGCATCTCGCGCAGCGCCGCCAGCAGCATGCGACCCAGGCTGTCGCGCGACGCCCAGCGGCGCAGTGACGCCACGCAATCCGCGGCGGTGACCGGTGCGCCGTCATGGAAGGCGAGGCCCTCACGCAGGGTGAAGGCCCAGGTCAGCCCGTCGGCCGAGACAGTATGCCCCTCCACCATCTGCGGACGGATCGCGCCCTTTGAATCCTGCGCGAAGAGCGTGTCGAAAACCTGGTAGCCGAAGCTGCGCGTGATGGCCGCGGTGGTGGCGTGGGGATCGACGATCACGACCTCGGATTCCAGCACCGCCGTCACCGATCCGGCCGCGTGCACCGCGCGAGGTGAGAGGAGCAGTGCCGGCAGGGCCAGACTGCCGCTTGCCAGAAGTCCGCGACGGGTGGGGCTCGCATTGAACAAGGACGCCTCCTCTCTTCTGACGCAGGTCGTCGGCTCTTCCGGCCTTCTTGTGCCTCATCCTATGCCATGATCGTGCCGAAGCAAGATATGATATATCACCCCTACCACAGTCGGTAGCGGCCTGGGCATGCGAACAGCCGCACCGATCCTTCCGGCGCTGCGCCGCCCATGCTGGCGCGTACCGTGCGGCGACGCCGCCTCAAAACCCTCGTACAGCCTGTCTCCGCAACCCATTCGCCGTCACACCCAAAGCGCAGGTTCAGGCTCGAAGCGGAAACGTAACAAATGCCTACCCAGGCACAGTACGGCCGGGCCACCGGGGTTTGAATTTTGTTGTTGCGTCAGCTTGGCTGCCCCTCGTCGGCCAGCCAGTGGCCTTCGACGGAAACTCCGGCTTGCGGCAATCCGCCCCCGCCGTAGCAGAGACGATATCGCCGTTGCCAGAAGCCTGGAGCCAGTCGCCAGCGCGTTACCGCGCTGGCTGCACCTGCGTGACGAATTCCGCTAGCTCGCGGTTGTAGCGCGACGCCTCCTCCCAGAACGGCGCGTGACCGCTGGCCGGGTAGAGGGAGAGCCTGGCACCCGGCACGGTGGCGGCCGTAAAGCGCGCCATGGCCGGGGTCAGGATGCGGTCCTTTTCGCCATGGCTGACCAGCACAGGTAGGCGTAGCTCCTTCAGCACCGCTGCGTAGTCGGCCGGGCGCCCGGCGAGGCCCGCGCGCACGTAGTGCGGCGCCAGCATGTTGAAGGCGAGCATCGTCTGGAAGTCCGAGGCGTCCGGCTGGGTGGCGAAGCAGGATCGAAGGAAGC
This sequence comes from Roseomonas aerilata DSM 19363, assembly GCF_000711725.1. Classification (GTDB taxonomy): domain Bacteria; phylum Pseudomonadota; class Alphaproteobacteria; order Acetobacterales; family Acetobacteraceae; genus Roseomonas; species Roseomonas aerilata. Next base: position 45,748 of record NZ_JONP01000026.1, read on the forward strand.
GGATCGTGCCATCCACGAAGCCGTCGATCCCCGGCGCCAGCATGGCCTGTGGGCCGAGCAGCCCAGCATCGGCCCCGAGGAAAGCTGGGTCACCGAGGGAGCTGCTGGCATCGACATAGTTGATCCCGGCCAGCGCCGCCGCGCCATGGGCGGTGAGGTAGTCGCCGACGACACGCCCGGCATAGGACCAGCCGACCAGCACGGGCCGCTGCAGCCCGAGCTCCGATATGACGCTCCGCACGTCGTCGGCCCAGACCTTGCCGGGCTTGTAGTAGGCATCGCCCTCAGGCTTGGCGCTCATCCCGTGCCCGCGCAGGTCGATCGCCACCATCCGGAAGGCGCGGGAGAGTTGCGGGTCCTGCAACTGCCGGTCCCAGGAGAGCGCGGCCTGCGCGAAGCCGTGCAGGAAGAGGATCGCGGGCCCCTGCGGGTTGCCGAACTCATAGGTCGCGAGCCGCACGCCGTCGGGGGAGGTGATGAAGCGCGGCCTATAGGCCGCCCTCTCCGCCGGTGCCGCGGCTCCCTGTGCCTGGGCCGGGGCAACCGGCAACTGCGCGAGGCCGATGGCCGCGGCCCCCAACCCGATCGCATGCCGCCGGTTTGCCGAGTGCTTGCTCATCGTTTCCTCCTTCGCGATCCATCCGGGCCAGCCGGAAAGCGGCCGCTCCGCCCGGTTCAGATTGGCACCGAAGGCGCCGGCTTCACAGCGGCCATCTGCAACACGGAACTCGCTCCTTGCGCTTTGTGACCAGGCGGTAAATAGTCGCCCGGCAGCCGACACGCGCCTCGAGCAGAGGTCGCCACGCGCTGGAGTGCGTCATCTCCCTGGAGGGCAGGCATGCTTCGTCGTCAGTTGTTGGGCTCGCTTCCCCTTCTGGGCATCGGAGCGGGAGGCTTGGCCTATCCCGTGGCGTCGCGCGCGCAGGGCTCGCGCGGCAATACCCTTGTCGTGGTGACGACGCCGGAGCCGACCGTCCTGACCAACGCCATTAACTCCGCGCCCTCCGTCGCGGAGGTGGCGACCAAGATCTATGACGGCCTGCTCGAATACGACATGCAGATGCAGCCCCAGCCCTCACTCGCTGAGGCCTGGGAAACCTCGGGCGACGGCAAGTCTGTCACCTTCCGGCTGCGCCGCGGCGTCACCTGGCACGATGGCAGGCCCTTCACGAGCGCCGACGTTGCCTTCTCCCTGCTCGAGGTCGTGAAGAAGTTCCACCCGCGCGGTCCCGGAAATCTTGGCCCGCTCGAGGCGGTGGACACGCCGGACGAGCACACCGCCATCCTTCGGCTGGCCCATCCCTACCCGCCGATGATGAAGGGCCTATCGAGCCTCGAATCCCCCATCGTCGCGAAGCACCTCTACGAGGGCACGGATATCCGCAACAACGCGGCCAACAACCGCCCCGTCGGCACCGGGCCATTCAAGTTCGCCGAGTGGAACCGCGGCGCCTCCATCGTGCTCGAGAAGAACGCGAACTACTGGCGCCCCGGCCGGCCCTATCTCGACCGCCTCATCTTCCGCTTCATCAACGACCCCGCGACGCGTGCCGCGGCGCTGGAGAGCGGCGAGGTGGACGTCGCCTTCTTCGGTACGATCACGCCCGCCGAGATGCGCCGCCTGGCCGGGCTGCCGAGCATCGAGATCGCGCAGGGCGGCTACGAGGCGCTGGCGCCGATGATGCTGCTGGAGTTGAACACGAAGAAGAAGCCGCTCGACGACAAGCGCGTGCGGCAGGCCCTCGCCTATGCCATCGACCGCAAGTTCATTGCGGACAACATCTGGTACGGCTTCGGCAAGCCAGCGGTCGGACCGATTTCATCGGTCTACTCAGGCTCCGGCCTCTATACCGATCAGGTGCTCCGCTTCGACGTGCCCGACCGCGTGGCGCGCGCCAATGCCCTGCTGGACGAGGCCGGCTACAAGCGCGGCTCGGGCGGCATCCGTTTCGAGCTGACCCAGGATGTCGGCCCCTATGGCGACGACTACCGCCGCATGGGCGAGTACATGCGACAGGCCTATAACCGTATCGGCGTTCGCCTGAACCTCCGCACGGTGGACCAGGCCACCTACGTCCGCCGCGTCTACACCGACTACGACTTCGACATGACCTCCGGCTGGTATGTCGGCATGGGCGATCCCACCCTCGGCGTGCAGCGCCAGTACGTGACGAGCAACATCCGCCAGGGCATCCCCTTCAACAACGTCGCCCAGTACAGCGACCCCGAGAACGACCGGCTCTGGGCGCAGGCGGCGGTGGAGACGGACCCCGGCAAGCGCACCGAGCTGTTCCACGCCATCCAGCGAAAGCTGGTGGAGGACAGCCCGATCATCTGGATCATGGAGATGGACCTCGTCGCGCTGCAGAACAAGCGCGTGAAGAACCTCATCACCACTGGCCTCGGCGTGCGCGGCGGCCTCTACGAAACGCGGCTGGAGGGCTGAGGCGGGCATGGCCGGAACGCCCGCAGCCGGCAGCCGCTGGCGTTTCCTTGGCCGGCGGGCGCTTCAGGCACTGCCGACGATCCTGGTGATCGTCACCGTCAACTTCTTCCTTCTCCGCCTCGCCCCCGGTGACCCCGCCAGCGTCATGGCCGGGGAAGCCGGGGCCGCCACGCCCGAATACATGGCCCAGCTGCGCGCGCAGTTCGGCCTCGACCGTCCACTCGCGCTGCAATACCTCACCTATGTCCGGAACGTCCTGACGCTCGATCTCGGCTACTCCTTCCGCTACCAGGAATCGAATCTCTCGCTGATCCTGGGACGGATGTCGGCCACCCTGCTGCTTATGGGCGCCTCTGTCCTCATCTCCGTGGGGCTCGGCACGCTGCTCGGTCTGGTCGCCGCTCTCCGGCGGAACCGGATCGAGGCGGCGCTGATCCTTCTGGCGACCGTGCTCGCCTATGCCTCGCCAATTTTCTGGCTCGGCCTCATGTTCATCGTCGTCTTCGCCATCCAGCTCGGATGGGTGCCGACCAGCGGCATGACCACGGCTGGCGGGCCGGGTGGCGGCATCGCCTACGCCCTGGACGTGCTGCACCACCTCGTGCTTCCCGCGGTCACGCTCTCCCTGTTCTACATGGCGCTCTACACCCGGCTGATGCGCGCCTCCGTGCTGGAGAACCTGCGCATGAACTACGTCGTCACGGCGCGGGCGAAAGGGGTTCCGCCGAGGCGCCTCGTGCTGCGCCACGTGCTGCGCAACGCGGTGCTGCCGATCGTCACCATGGCTGGCGTGCAGATCGGCGGCGCGCTCGGCGGCTCGGTCGTCGTGGAATCCGTCTTCGGCTGGCCCGGCCTGGGTCAGCTTGCCTTCGAGGCCCTCTTCTCACGCGACCTGAACCTGCTCATGGGCATCCTCACGCTCAGCTCCGTGGTGGTCATCCTGGCGAACCTGCTGGTGGACCTCGTGCATTCCATCATCGATCCCCGCGTGGCGCTGGCCTGATGCGGATGCCCCCGGCGTTCCGCCGCTTCCTGCGCCAGCCCGCGGCCGTCGCCGGCGCGCTCTTGCTGTTCGCCGTCATCGCCCTCGCCGCCTCGGCCGACATCCTCTATCCCGAGGATCCCTTCGAAATCGTCGGCCGCCCCTATCTTCCACCCTTCAGCGGTGAGTTCCTCCTCGGCACGGACACGCTCGGCCGCGACCTTGCATCCGGCATCGTCCACGGGGCGCGCGTCTCCCTCCTGATCGGCGCGCTGGCCGCGCTCGTGGTGACGGCCATCGGCGTGCTAGTCGGTGGCGCGGCCGGGTATCTCGGCGGCAAGGTGGACGCGCTGCTCATGCGCCTCACCGAGCTGTTCCAGACCATTCCCTCCTTTCTCTTCGCCATCGTGCTCGTCGCCATCATGGAACCCTCGCTGAAGGCGCTGCTCATCGCCATCGTCGTCGTCTCCTGGGCGCCGCTCGCGCGGCTGGTGCGCGCGGAAGTGGCAGGCCTGCGCAGTCGTGACTACGTGCAATCCGCCATCGCGATCGGCATGGGTGACGCGGGCGTCCTGGCTCGTCAGATCCTGCCGAACGCCTTACCCGCGATCCTCGTCGCGGCATCCGTTATGGTAGCTACAGCCATCCTGTTCGAATCCGGCCTCTCCTTCCTCGGGCTCGGCGATCCGAATATCATGAGCTGGGGCCTGATGATCGGCGCCGGGCGCTCGGCCATCCGCACGGCCTGGTGGATGTCCGGCATCCCCGGCATCGCCATCCTTCTCACCGTCCTCTCGATCAACCTCGTCGGGGATGGCCTGAACGAGGCGCTGAACCCGCGCGCGGCAGGCGCCACATGAGCGCGTCCACCGGCGAGCCCGTGCTGCGGGTTGAAGGCCTGCGCACGGTCGTCGAGACGCCGCGGGGCACGGTCACCGCCGTCACCGACATGGACCTCTCCGTCCATGCCGGTGAGACGGTGGCGGTGGTCGGCGAGTCCGGCTCGGGCAAGAGCGCCTTCGCCTATTCCATCATCCGCCTCGTCCAGCCGCCGGGGCGGGTCGCTGCCGGGCGTATCCTACTCGGCGGGCGCGATATCCTACCGCTCGATGAGGCCGCGATGCGCGACATACGCGGCCGCGAGATGGCGATGGTTTTCCAGGAACCTTCCACAAGCCTCAACCCACTCATGCCCGTCGGTGCGCAGGTTGCTGAGGCGATCCTGCTGCACGAGAAGGACGTGACGCGCGCGCACGCCCGCGCGCGGACTCTCGATCTTCTGCGCCTGGTCGGCATCCCCGCGCCGGAGCGACGCGTGGACGAGTACCCGCACCAGCTCTCCGGCGGCATGCGGCAGCGCATCGTCATCGCCATGGCCCTCGCCTGCCGCCCCGCCCTCCTGCTGGCGGACGAGCCGACCACCGCGCTCGACGTGACCGTGCAGGCGCAGGTGCTCGACCTTATCGACCGGCTGAAGGCAGAACTGGGTATGGGCGTCGTGCTTATCACGCACGACCTCGGCCTCGTGGCGGATCACGCGCAGCGCGTCGCCGTCATCTATGCTGGGCGGAAGGTGGAGGAAGGGCCGGCGGAGGCGGTGTTGTCGGACCCCGCGCATCCCTATACCCGCGCCCTCCTCGCCTGCCGTCCGGATCCCTGGCAGGACGCCTCTCAGCCGCTGGTCGAAATCCCCGGCGTGGTGCCGCCTCCCCTCGCACGGCCGCCCGGCTGCGCCTTCGCGCCGCGCTGCGCCATGGCGGAGCCGGCCTGCCGGAGCGTGATCCCCACCCTCAATCCGATCGGCCCGGGGCGGCAGGTCGCCTGCCTTGTCGCCAGCCGCGAGAGGGCCGCGGCATGAGCGGCACGGAACAGCTCCTCACCGTGCGCGGGCTTCGCAAGTATCACCGCACCGCTGCCGGCACGGTGCACGCGGTGGACGGCGTGGACCTCGACATAGCGCCCGGCGAGGTTCTCGGCCTCGTCGGAGAATCCGGCTGCGGCAAGTCCACGCTCGGCCGCACCCTCAACGGGCTGGACGCCGCGGAGGAGGGCTCCATCCGCTTCCAGGGCGCGGAGTTGGTAGGGCTCGGCCGCCGCGCGCTCCGCCCGCACCGGCGCGAGATGCAGATGGTCTTCCAGGACCCCTTCGGCTCCCTCAATCCGCGCGACAGCATCGGCACCATCCTGCAGGACCCGCTGCGCGTGCACGCCGTCGGCCGGCGTGCCGAACGCATGAGCATGGCGGCCGCCCTGCTGGAGCGTGTCGGCCTGAGCGCCGCCGACCTCGACCGCTACCCGCACGAGTTCAGCGGCGGGCAGCGCCAGCGCATCAGCATCGCCCGCGCCATTGCGCTGCGACCGCGCCTGGTGATCTGCGACGAAGCGGTCTCCGCGCTCGACGTCTCCATCCAGGCGCAGATCGTCAACCTCCTGCGCTCGCTGCAGCGGGAGTTCGGCCTATCCTACCTCTTCATCTCCCACGACCTCGCGGTCGTCGGCTATCTCTCGGACCGGATCGCCGTGATGTATCTCGGGAAGATCGTGGAGATCGGGCCCAAGGCCTCGCTGCTGGAACGGCCCCGCCATCCCTACACGCGCGCCCTCTTCTCCGCCCTTCCCGGACGAAGCGGCGACCGGGCGGAGCGGCATGCATTACGCGGCGAGCCACCGAGCCCCCTCGACCCGCCGCAGGGCTGCCGCTTCCATCCCCGCTGCCCCATCGCCGTGGAGCGCTGCCGTGTCGAGCAGCCAGCCGCGCGCGAACTCGCCCCCGGCCACGCCGCGGCCTGCCACCTGGCCGCCTGAGAACGTCACGAGCCATCGCCATGCCCGAGCAGCCCCTCGCCCGGACCGAAACCGGGATCGGCCATTCCGTTCGCCGCCGCGAAGACCAGCGCCTCCTGCGCGGCCAGGGCCGCTTTGTCGGGGACATGACGGTGCCTGGCCAGTTGCACGCCGCCTTCCTGCGCTCGCCCCACGCCCACGCGCGGATCCTTCGATTGCGGACGGAAACAGCGCGGGCGATGTCGGGAGTTGTCGCGATCTTCACCGGGACCGATCTGCGCACCGCGGGCGTGGGCAGCCTCCCCTCGGGTTGGGTGGTCCGGGACCGCGCTGGCCGACCGAACGCGGAGCCGCCGCACTACCCCCTCGCGACAGACAAGGTGCGGCATGTCGGCGAGCCATTGGCCGTCGTGATCGCCGAGACACAAGCAGCGGCGCGCGACGCGGCGGAGGCGATCGAGGCGGATTACGAGGTGCTGGACGCGGCGGCCGATCTCGGCACTGCCCTGGCGGCGGAGGCGCCGCGCGTCTGGGACCACCTGCCAGGCAATCTCTGCTGCGACTGGGAGATTGGCGACCTCGCGGCCGTCGAGGCAGCCTTCGCCCGTGCCGCGCACCGGGTTCGCCTCACCCTCACAAACAACCGGCTCGTGCCGGCGCCGATGGAGCCGCGCGCAGCCCTCGCGACCCATGACACGGCGATGGGCACCACCACGCTCTGGACCACGAGCCAGAACCCGCACACCGTCCGCGGCACGCTCTGCGGCAGCGTGCTGAACATCCCGGAAACGGACCTTCGCGTCGTCTCGCCCGATGTCGGCGGCGGCTTCGGCACCAAGATCTTCCTCTACCCCGAGGAGACAACGCTCACCTGGGCCGCCCGCCGGCTCGGCCGCGCGATCCGCTGGGTGGGCGATCGCACGGAATCCTTCCTGACGGACGTGCAGGGCCGCGACCATCGCACGGAGGCCGAGCTCGCGCTCGATGCGGAGGGCACCTTCATCGGGCTCCGCGTCGTGACGCTCGCGAATGTCGGCGCCTATCTCACGGGCGGCGCCACCGCCATTCCCACCTATTACTACGCCCCGCTGCTCGCGGGCGTGTACCGGACGCCCGCGATCTGGTGCAACGTGAAGCTCACCTTCACCAACACCGTCAGCGTGGACGCCTATCGCGGTGCCGGCCGGCCGGAGGCAAGCTACGTGCTGGAGCGGCTGGTGGACGAGGCCGCGAAGGTCACGGGCATCGACCGCGTGGCGCTCCGCCGGCGGAACTTCATCGGGGCGGACCAGTTCCCCTACGCCACGCCGCTCGGCCTCGAATACGACTCCGGCGACCATGAATCGACGCTTCGCCTCGCACTTGAGGCGGCGGACCTGGACGGCTTCCCCGCCCGCAAGGAGGAGGCGCGTCGCCGCGGCCGCCTTCGCGGCTTCGGCATCTCCACCTACGTGGAAATCGCGGGCGGCACACCGTCCCGCGTGGTGGGACAGCTCGGCGGGCGCGGCGCGCGCTCGGAATCGGCGCAGGTCCGCGTGCATCCGAGTGGCGCCGTCACGGTCTTCAGCGGCGCACACAGTCACGGCCAGGGCCACGAGACGACCTTCGCCCAGATCGTGGCGGATCGACTTGGTGTGCCCTTCGAGCGCGTGCGGCTCGTGCAGGGCGACACGGATCAGGTCCCCTTCGGCCGGGGCACGGCCGCCTCGCGTTCGCTCGTCGTCGGCGGCTCCGCCATCGTCAAGGCGATGGACAAGATCGTCGCCAAGGGCCGGCGCATCGCGGCGCACCGGCTCGAGGCCTCGGCCGAGGACATCGTCTTCGAGCCGGGTCTCTTCCGCGTGGACGGCACGGACCGCGCGATGACCTTCGCCGAGGTTGCCCGCGCCGCCTACACGCCGCACGACTACCCCATCGACGAGATCGAGCCCGGTCTGGACGAGACCGCCTTCTACGACCCGAAGAACTGGACCTATCCCGGCGGCTGCCATGTTTGCGAATTGGAGGTCGACCCAGAGACAGGCGAGGTCGCGCTCGAGAAGGTGGTGGCGGTGGACGACCTCGGCGCCATCATCAACCCGATGATCGTGCACGGGCAGGTGCATGGCGGCTTGGCCCAGGGCGCAGGCCAAGCGCTGCTGGAGGGCTGCTGCTTCGACGAGGCCGGGCAGATGCTGACCGCCAGCTTCCAGGACTACGCCATGCCCCGCGCGCACGACCTTCCCGCCTTCACGGTGCTGACACACGGCACGCCCTGCGAGCACAACCCGCTGAAGGCGAAGGGCTGCGCGGAGGTCGGCTCGGTCGGGCTTCCGCCGGCCGTCGTGAACGCGCTCCTCGATGCACTGCGCGAGGCCGGCGTCCGCGACATCTCGATGCCCGCCACCCCGCAGCGGGTCTGGCAGGCGATCCAGAATGCATCTCACACCTCGACGGCGAGGCTATAACGCCCCTCCGCTTCTAGAGGGACGCCGATGCCAGGGCCCAGAGCCGCCACGCCCCAGGCCGAGCCGCGCCGGCCCCGCATCGCCGCGGCCGAACGCGAGCGCATGATCGTCGATGCGGCCATCGGCTTCTTCGCGGAGGAAGGCTTCTCCGGGCAGACGCGCCAGCTCGCCCAGTCGCTGGGGATATCGCACTCGGTGCTCTACCGGCATTTCCCGGGAAAGCAGGAGCTGATCGCGACCGTCTGCACCGAGCTGTTCGAGCGCCGCTGGCGCGAGGAATGGATAGAGATCCTGCGTGACCCCGCCGTCTCGCTGGAGGAACGCCTCCTGCGCTTCTACCAGGAAGCTGGAACGCTCCTGCTCGCGCCGGAATGGATGCGGATCGCTGTGATGACCGGCCTTTCGGGCGCGGCCACACCGTCCGGGCTGAGCAGCCTCCTGCAGGACAGAATTATCCATCCGCTCGCCGACGCCATCCAGGCCGAAGGGTCCGATCGCCCCCTGCCGCGCAACATCGCCGAGGAACGTGCTTGGGCACTGCACGGCCGTGTCTTCTATCTTGGCGCACGCGGCGCGATCTGGCGCGGCGCCACGCCCCGCAGCCAGGACGAAGCCTTGGCTGTCGCGATCGCCGGCTTCTGCCGCGGTGCCCGCGCGCTGGCGCAGGCCGAGACTTGAGCAGCAACCGCGTGCCACCGCGGGCGCAGCGCCTAGCGCCCGAGGAACGTGAGCGAAGGATCGTTGCCGGTGCCATCGCGTATTTCGCCGAGCATGGCCTCGATGCGCAGCTCCGCGACCTCGCGCATCATCTCGGCGTCACGCACCCGCTTCTCTACCGCTACTTCGCGACGAAGGAGGCACTGATCGAGCGCGTCTACGAGGAGTTCTACGCCACCCGCTGGCAGGGTGCCTGGGACACGCTGCTCCGGGATGCCGGCCTGCCGCTGGAGGAACGGCTGACGCGCTTCTACGCCGCCTATCTCGACGCCCTCGAGGACGGCCCCTGGTTGCGGATCTTCGCCTTCTCCGGCCTGGGCAACCAGAAGGCCAGCCAGCACTACATGGCCTCCATCCGTGCACGCGTCATCCAGCCGGTCGCGGCGGCGCTGGAAGGGCGGCCACCCGGCGGCGCGCTCCGCCCCGGGCCAGTCGCGGTCGAGCTCGCCTGGGCCCTTCACGGCGAGCTCTGCTTCGGCCCCATCCGCCATCGCCTGCTGGGGCTGCCACAGGAGCGGCTGAGCGAGGAGGATATCCGCCGGCGCGTCATCGCTTGGCTCGGCGGGTGGTTGCCCGCGCCTCAATGACCCGAGCGCAGTGCCTTCGACAAACCCTCCACTGAATAGGGCTTGTTCAGCAGGTGGAAGTCGCGCGCGCCGCCCTTCGCGAGCACGTGGCTGTAGCCGCTGGTCAGCACGATGCGCAGTTTGGGCCAGCGGCGCCGTATCTCATGGCCGAGCTCGACCCCGTTCATGCCCGGCATGACCACGTCGGAGAAAACCGTGTCGAAGCGGCCAGCCTCGCGCTCCAGTATGCCGAGCGCGACCTGCGCGTTCGGCGCCCAGGTGGCCGCATAGCCGAGGTCTTCCAGCAGCTGCCTCGCGAACTCCCCGACCTGCGTATTGTCCTCTACCAGCAGCACGTTCCGGCGCCCGGCCTCCGGCCCACCAGCCTCGGCGGCCTGGTTCCTCACTTCGCCCTTCGGCCTCGCTGCCACCCGTGGCAGGTAGACCGTGAAGGTCGTGCCCCGGCCCACCTGGCTCTCGACCAGCAACTCGCCGCCAGACTGCTTCGCGAAGCCATAGACCTGCGAAAGCCCGAGCCCGGTTCCCTTCCCCACCTCCTTCGTTGTGAAGAACGGCTCGAAGATCCGCCCGAGCAGCTCCGGCTCGATGCCGCTGCCCTCGTCAGACACAGAAGCCGCCACGAACTCGCCCCGCGTTCCCGCATGTCCCCGCGTCGGGGGCAGCTCGGAGGCGAGCCAGGTGCGGAGCGCGATGCGCCCGCCACCCTCCATCGCGTCGCGCGCGTTCACCGCAAGGTTCACCAGGGCCGTTTCGAACTGGTTCGGGTCGGCCTCTACGGCGCAGCCCTCGCACTCGATGCTCGTTTCGATGGTTATACGTGCGCCCACCAGCGGGCGGATGAGGTCGGTCACCGCCTGCACCCGCTCCCCCACGAGGAACACCTCTGGCTTGAGGGGTTGGCGGCGCGCGAAGGCGAGGAGCTGGCCGGTCAGCTTGGCCGCGCGGTTGGCCGTGTCCGAGATCGCCTCGACATAGCGTTGCTGCCGCTGCGCGGACAGATTGGGGCGTCGAAGAAGATCCGCCGAGGAACGGATGATCGTCAGCAGGTTGTTGAAGTCGTGCGCGACACCGCCGGTCAGCTGCCCCACGGCCTCGAGCTTCTGCGACTGGCGAAGCGCCTCCTCGTGCTGGCGCAGCTGCTCCGTCCGGCGGGCCACCGCGGCCTCCAGGTGTTCGTTGATCTGCCGCAGCTCCCGCTCCGAGCGCCGCCGCTCCGTGACGTCGAGCATGGCCCCGATTATCCGCAGCGGCTCGCCGCCCGGCCCGCGAACCATGAAGCCGCGGTCGAGCACGTCCGCATAGGTGCCGTCGGCCCGCAGGAAGCGGTACTCATCGGACCATCGGCTCGCCCCACCTTCGATTACGTCGTGGATCGAGCGATGAATCCGCTCCCGGTCGTCCGCGTGGATGTGCTGCAGCCACCAGTCTCCGCTCGAGACGCTGTCCGGCAACCGATGGCCAAACGCATCCGCCAACGCCTCATTCCATTCGACCCGGTTGCCCGGAAGATCCCAATCCCAGATAGCATCGTTGGTGGCGCGAACCGCCAGGCGGTGCCGCTCGTCGCTCGCGCGGCGCGCGTCCTCCGCTCGGTGCTGCTCCGTGATGTCAATGTTCATGCCGACCCATTCGCGGAGGCTTCCGTCCGGGTTCCGGATCGGAACCGCCCGGACGGTGGTCAGGCGCCACTCCCCGGAGACATGACGCAGTCGCAGCTCCGTCTCCAGCGGCGAACCCGTCGCCACGGCGTCCGCCCAGGCCTTCGCCACGCCTGCACGGTCGTCCGGGTGCAGGGCGTCCAACCAGCCCCTACCCAGCATCGCCTCCCTCGATTGCCCGGTGAGGGCGCGCCAGCTCGGCGAATCCTCTCGCGCCATGCCCTGAGCGTCGGTGGTCCAGACCGCCGCAGCGGAGGCGTCCACCAGGGCCCGGAAGCGTGCCTCACTCTCCCGCACCGCCTGCTCGGCCGCCTTACGGCCGGAGACATCGCGAAAATAGACGGAGAGCCCGCGCTCGCTCGGATAGATGCTCACGTCGACCCAGTGGTGGACAATCGGGGAAAGCGTCTCGATCTGAACCACGCGCCGTTCCCGCGCGGCGCGCAGATGCGCGGCATAGGCCTCGCTGCCGACAGCCTGCGGGAATTCCTCCCAGTAGACCTTGCCGATCAACTCGTCGCGCTTTCGTCCCCAAAGCTCCTCGGCTCGACGGTTGACGTAGGTGAAGCGCCAGTCGTGGTCCACGGCATAGAAGGCGTCGCTGATGCTCTCCAGGATCTCGCTCGTGCGGGTCAGGGAATCGCCCAGCGACGCCTCGGTGCGAAGCCGCCCGATCGCCAGGCCGAGGAGGTTCGCGACGGCCTTCACGAAGGCGAGGTCGTCTGGTCCGAAGTCCTCCGGATTCTGGCTGTCGGCCTCCACCACTCCCCAGGGCTTGCCGTCCGTCCGGATCTCGACGTTGATGGCCCGCCGGATCCCGTGCTCGGCCAATGCCGCCGGGGTGCGGAAGCGCCCCTCGGCCGAGAGGTGGCCGGAGATGACCGTCTCCCCGGTCCTGAACGCATATCCGGTGGGAGAGGCGAGGTCCGCGCCCGTCCTGTACCGGCCAACGATCCCCTCCCGCCAGCCGACGCCAGCCCGAACGAGAAGCTGATCCTCATGGGCGCGATATTCCATCACCTTCGCGAAAGGCGTGCGCAGCCCGAGTGCAACCAGCCGCGCTGCTTCCTGCAGCAGCGCGCCCAGATCCGCGCTGCTGAGAGCATAGGCGCCAAGCTCCGCGAGGATCTCCTGCTGCCTAAGGCGGAAGTGGAGGCTTCGATCAGCGACCTCGGGCCCCGTCCCGGGCTCCTCAGGGCGGGATCGGCCGCTCGTCTCGCCCTCGCTCATTCCCGGCCCGCCCGGGTGCGCCGCTTCGGTGCGCCGATCACAGCCGGGCGTCGCGGCGAGAGGCAGGTGAGCGCGGTGCTGGCGGCATGCAGCGCCAGGGTGAGCTGCTCGCGGGCGATCGCCGGCGGCGGGGCCGGGGCGACACGAGGATCAAGTTGGGCTGGCATTCGAGGGTGCACCTTCAGCGCCAAACTCGGGTGCTGGCGGATGGTTGCGTGATCGGAAGGCGTGGCTGCGCCCGGGCTCGCCGGGCGCGGCCCCGGCATCCTCCCGGACGCCTGCAACGCGCGGCGCGACGCTCTCGTTGCCGCTGCGGCAGCATCCGCCCCGCCCCCTTCCGGTGGCGCCGCAGCCGTTCCCCGCCCGGCCGGATACATGAAATCGCGCCCACAAGTCTTGCTTCCCGCGCCGATATCAGCGACCAGCCGCGACTGGAAACGTGATTTGCGGAGACCTGCCGTCCCCCCGGATGCGCGTGCCGCTGCCCCAGGCCGGAGCGACCAGCCGATGCAGACCATCTGGATCGATGTTGAGGACCTGTTCGACTACGCACGGGCAAACCCGCGCCCGAGCGGCATCCAGCGCGTCGAGTTCGAGATCTGCCGCTGCCTGATAAAGGCGGCCGGGGAGGGCACGGTGCGCTTCCTCCGCCATAGAACGAGCGGCACCGGCTTTCGGGCGGTTCCCTGGTCGGCCGTGGAAACTCTCTTCGCCGGGCTCTCCAGCCCTACCTTGGCCGAGGAGGGAGAGATGCTTGCTACAGGGACGCAGGCCGCCTCCATTCCCGAATCGATTGTCCCACCACCACCCCGCCGCCTGCGACGCCGCCTGCTGAGTTGGTGCGCCCGCCGGGTGCCCGAACGGGTGCGCCCGGCTCTCGGCAGCGCGGTTCTTTTGCAGATCAGCGCCCTGCGGCAGGCCGCGCAGGCCGGACAGATCGCCTGGCAGGCGATGCTGCAGGGCCGCAAGCCCGTGCTCCCCCAGCAGAAGCCGCTCGCGCTCGCCGAGGACAGTCCGGAGGACGCGGTGCCGGAAGGACCCGACGGCTTCCGCGATGCTCGGCCGGGCGACATCCTCCTCGTGCTCGGCTCGCCCTGGTTCCACCGGCGCTACGCCGAGCTGGTCGCCTCCGCGAAGCGGGAGAAGGGCATCCGCTTCGGCGTCCTCCTCTACGACATCATTCCGCTCCGGCGCCCCGAGTTCTGCGACCATACCCTGGTGGACCTGTTCAGCGGCTGGCTCGGTTCCACGCTGCCGCACGCGGACGTGGTCATGGCAATCTCCCAGGCCAGCGCGGACGACATTGCCCTCTACGCCCGCCAGAACGGCTGGAAGCTGCTGGCGCGGCCCGTTGCCATCCCCATGGGCACCGGCTTCGGCCATCCGGCTCCGGCAGTACGCCTGCCCGGCCGCGAGTATCCCGAAGCTGGCAGCTACGCCCTCATCGTCTCGACGATCGAGGCCCGCAAGAACCACCTCCTCCTTTTCCGCGTCTGGCGACGCATGCTGGAGGAGATGCCGCGCGAGAAGGTGCCTACCCTCGTCTTCGCCGGGCGCGTCGGCTGGATGGTGCAGGATCTCATGCAGCAGCTGAAGAACGCCGATTACCTCGGCGGCAAGCTGGTGCTGTTCCAGGACCCGACGGACGGGGAGCTGACCACTCTCTACCAGGGCGCGCAGTTCACCCTCTTTCCCTCCTTCTACGAGGGATGGGGTCTGCCGGTCACGGAGAGCCTCTCCTTCGGCAAGCCCTGCATCATCTCGAACACTACCTCCTTGCCCGAGGCTGGCGGCGCGCTGGCCCGCTACTTCGATCCCGAGAACACGACGGAGGCCTATCGCGTCGTGCGCGAGGTGGTGGAGGATCCGGAGGGCCTGCGCAACTGGCAGGCCCGCGTCGCCCGCGACTTCCGCCCGGTGGTCTGGGACGAAGCCGCGGCCGCTGTGCTGCGCGCCATCGAGCAGCCCGCGGAGGCGCCGGTCTAGGGACCGGCGCCGCGCCTCAGCGCCCCTTTTCCTTACGCCATGAGGCGAAGGCCTCGAGGTTCTTCGGGTCGGTTGCGGGGTAGAGGCCTGGCAGTCCCTGCCCGGCGCGCACGCGCTCGGTCGCGAAGTCCTCGTAGGCGGTCATCTCCACCGCCTCGGCCGCGACCTCGTCGGCGATGGCCGCGGGGATGACGATCACGCCGTCGCCGTCGCCGAGGATCACGTCGCCCGGGAAGACCGGCGCGTCGCCGCAGCCGATCGGCACGTTGATGTCGATCGCGTGGTTCAGCGTCAGGTTCGTCGGCGCCGAGGGGCGGCGGTGGTAGGTTGGGATGTCGAGCTGGGCGATCTCGGCCGCGTCGCGGAAGCCGCCATCGGTCACCACGCCCGCCACGCCCCGCACCATCAGCCGCGTGATGAGGATAGAGCCCGCCGAGGCCGCGCGCGCGTCCTTGCGGCTGTCCATCACCATCACCGCGCCGGGCGGGCAGGTCTCGACGCCCTTGCGCTGCGGGTGGCTCGGGTCCTTGAACACCTCGATCCCGTTCAGGTCCTCGCGCGCGGGGATGTAGCGCAGCGTGAAGGCCTCGCCGACCATGCTCTCCTCGCGCACGCGCAGCGGCTGCACGTCCTGGATGAACTGGCTGCGCAAGCCGCGCTTGAACAGGATGGTCGCGACGGTCGCGGTGCTGACGGTCTTCAGCCTCGCGCGCGTCTCTTCGGACAGGGCCATGCTCGGTTCTCTCAGTAGATGACGGGTTCGGGAACGGGCGCGCCGAACTCGGTGCGCAGGAAGTCGAAGTCGCAGCCCTCGTTCGCCTGCTGGATGTGCTTGCTGAACATGTAGCCGTAGCCGCGCTCGAAGCGGGGCTCGGGCGCCACCCACTCGGCCCGGCGCCGCGCCAGCTCCTCGTCGGAGACCTCCATGCTGATCGTCCGCGCGTCCACGTCGAGGGTCACGATGTCGCCCGTCCGCAGCAGGGCGAGCGGACCGCCGATGTAGGATTCGGGCGCCACATGCAGCACGCAGGCGCCGTAGGAGGTGCCGGACATCCGCGCGTCGGACATGCGCAGCATGTCGCGGTGCCCCTCGCGCAGCAGCTTCTTCGGCATGGGCAGCATGCCCCATTCCGGCATCCCCGGCCCGCCCTGGGGCCCGGCGTTGCGCAGCACCATCACCGTGTCCGGCGTGAAGGGGTAGCTCTCGTCGTCCACCGCCTTCTTCATGGAGGGGTAGTCGTCGAAGACCACCGCGGGGCCGGAGTGCTTGAGGAAGCGCTGGTCCATCGCCGCCGGCTTGATCACGCAGCCATCGGGCGCGAGGTTGCCCTTGAGCACCGCGAGCGAGCCCTCGCCGTAGATCGGGTTCTCCGTGGTCCGGATCACGTCGTCGTTGAAGACGCGGGCGCCCTCGATGTTCTCGCCGAGCGTCTTGCCCGACACCGTCACGCAGGAGAGGTCGAGGTGCTCGCGGATGCGCCCCATCAGCCCGCGGATGCCGCCGGCGTAGAAGAAGTCCTCCATCAGGTAGGCGTTGCCGGAGGGGCGGACATTGCCGATCACGGGCACGCGGCGGGAGAAGCGCTCGAAGTCCTCGAGCCCGATCTCCTGCCCGGCGCGGCGCGCCATGGCGATGAGGTGGATGATCGCGTTGGTCGAGCAGCCCATCGCCATGGCAACCGCGATCGCGTTCTCGAAGGACGCCTTCGTCTGGATGCGCGACGGCGTCAGGTCCTCCCACACCATCTCGACGATCCGCCGCCCGCTCTCGCTCGCCAGCCGGATATGCCCCGCATCCGCCGCGGGCACCGAGGAGCCGCCGGGCAGCACCATGCCCACCGCCTCGGCGATCGCCGTCATCGTGCTCGCCGTGCCCATGGTCATGCAGGTGCCGTAGGAGCGCGCGATGCCGCCC
>NZ_JONP01000027.1 GCF_000711725.1 Roseomonas aerilata DSM 19363
ATCTGCCCGGCTGCCTGAAGGCGCTCCAGCAAAGCCCGGTGCAAGGCAGCCCAGACACCGGCCTCCTGCCAGTCCCGGAGCCTGCGCCAGCAACTCATCCCAGAGCCGCACCCCATCTCAGAAGGCAGCATCTCCCAGGGCAGGCCGGACCGCAGCACGAACAGAATGCCGGTCAGCGCCGCCCTGTCGGGCAGCCGCGGCCGCCCACCCTTGGGCTTGGGCCGCTCACGCGGCAGAAGCGGCTCGATCGCCGCCCAGAGATCATCCGGAACCAGGGGCTTCGCCATGCCCCGCAAAACGCTCACCAGCAGGTTTCGTTAGGTGCTCTTAGAGCGACCCCGGGCATATGGCCGAGCACGACGAGGCCACCTTCGCCGCCCGGCCGGCGGCGCAGGTTGCGGGCCAGCCGCTCATGGCTTTCCAGCAGGCCACGCGCATTCGCCAGCAGTTCGCGCGCCGCGATGTCGAGCCGAAGGCCCCGACCCACACGGTGAAACAGAGAGAAGCCCAGCTCGGTCTCGAGGTCCCGGATGACGCGGCTGAGCGGAGAGGCCGAGATGTTGAGGAGCACGGAGGCGCGCGATGCTCTCCGTCTCTGCGGCGCGGACGAAGGAGCGCAGGGCGCGGAGATCGAGCCTGTGCATCGTGGAGCCCGGACCAGGACCAACCGGGGCGCGACCTGGGGTTAACCGTGTGCTCCCGGTCATGGAAGGTGCCGCATCACCTTATTGCGCCGGGCCGGCCCCCCATCCCTCAGGCGCTGGACCTGTCGGAGCGTGACTCCACCCCCCCTCTCCACGCTTGTCCAGGGCCACCTCATCCCGCGGCCCCTTTGGCGCGGCGGGCCGTGGTCTCGATCAGCAAGGCCAGGGCGGCGAGGACGGCGCCGAGGCCGCAGACGGTGCTCCAGCCGCCGAAGTCCCAGGCCACCATGGCCCCGGCCGAGCCGGCCGCACCGCCGAGGAACATTCCGGTCATGAAGATCGTGTTGATTCGGCTGCGGGCGTCCGGTTGCAGGGCAAAGATGACGTGCTGGTTCGAAACGAGCGCGCTTTGCACCCCGAAGTCGAGCACGATCACACCTAGCACCAGCCCGCCCAGCGCCGACCAGGCGCCGAAGATGGCCCAGGCGGCGAGGGTGAGCAGGGCACCCAGCCCGATCACCAGCCGCGGCCCGCGCCGGTCGGCCAGACGCCCCGCCAAGGGCGCTGCCGCGATCCCAACCGCACCCACGATGCCGAACAGCCCGGCCACCTCCGAGCCGAGCGCGAAGGGCGGTCCTGCCAGCCTCAGGGCAAGCACGGTCCAGAAGACGGAGAACGAGCCGAAGAGGGCGGCCTGCATCAGCGTCGCCCGCCGCAGCGCGGGCTGCCCACGCCAGAGATGCACGAGCGAGCGCAGCGCCTGGCGGTAGCCCATAGAGGCCGCCGCGGGCCGGCTGGGCAGGATGGCCGCCATCGCGGCTGCGGCGCCGAGCGCCAGGGGTACGGCGAGCCAGAACATCGCCCGCCATCCGCCATGCGCGGCAACGAAGCCCCCGACGGTCCGGCTGAGCAGAATGCCCGTCAGGACCCCGCCGGTGACGATGCCCACCGTCGCGCCACGCCGCGCGGGCGAGGCGAGATGGGCGGCGAAGGGCACGATCTGCTGCGCCACCGTGGCGGTCATTCCCACAACAAGGGAAGCGAGGACGAGGATCGGTGCGCTGGGCGCCAGCGCCGCGAGAGCGAGCGCGGCGGCTAGGACGACGAACTGACCGACGATCAGCCGCTTCTGGTCCAGCAGATCACCGAGCGGCAGGAGCAGGAACAGGCTTGCTGCATAGCCGAGCTGCGTGGCCGTCGGGATCAGCGCAGTGGCGCCCGAGCCTGCGAAATCCTGCCCGATGATCCCAAGCATGGGTTGGTTGTAGTAGATGTTGGCGACGGCGATCCCCGCCGCGCCGGCCATGGCAAAGGTAAGGCCGGAGCCGAGCGCCGGAGGAAGCCGCCTAACGTCTTCCGGTCCTCTGCCGTGCTCCGGGGTGGTTGCCGCTTCGGGCGTGGCGGGTTGCGGCAGGTGGGGAGACGGCGGCGGCGTTTGTCGGAGGGAAGCGTCCAACACGGACCTTATCCTTTCTGCGGAGCCGGCTTTTTCGGCTCATAAAGCCCTCTGCTGTAGATCTACATTTTGATGGGGCAGTATAACGCCGGCGGATATGATCAACCTCTCTAACCTCGCCGTGCTGGTGGAGGCGGTTCAGGCGGGCAGCCTAGCGGCTGCGGCCCGCCGCCTGCGGATCACGCCGATGCTCGCTTCCCGCCGCCTGGCAGAATTGGAGGAGGAGGTTGGGGCGCGCCTGATGCACCGGACCACGCGCTCGCTGTCCCTCACCGTGGAGGGTGAGGCCTTCCTGCCCCATGCCCGCGCCTTGCTGGAGGAGGAGGCAATGGCCCGCGCTTCCGTCCGTCCGCTTTCGGCCGGGGTGACAGGGACGCTGCGGGTAACGGCCTCGGTGCCCTTCGGCCGGAAGGTGGTGGCGCCCCTGGTCGCCAGCTTCCTAAGGGATCATCCAGGACTGCAGGTGGACCTGCTGCTGAACGACGGGATCGTCGATATCGTGGCGCAGGGTTTGGACCTCGCCATCCGCATTGCCTCGCTGCGCGAGAACACGCTCGTCGCCAGGAGGCTGGCCGACAATCCACGCGGGCTCTACGCCGCGCCAGCCTACCTCGCGGAGCACGGCGTGCCGAAGGCGCCGGCGGATCTCGCGCGCCACCGCTGCCTCGCTCTGACGGGGGTGAGCCACTGGAGCTTCCTGCAGGGCGGCAGAACCCTGCGGCAGCGCGTCTCCGGGCCCTTCACCGCCAGCTCCGTGGAGGCGCTGCATCAGGCATGCCTGGGCGGGCTCGGCGTCACCATGCTGTCGGCCTGGGACGTGCGGGAGGAGGTGTCGGCGGGCCACCTGCTACCGATCCGGATGGGCGCCTGGGAACCCGAGGGGCTGGCGATCTGGGCGGTCTACCCGAGCGCGCGGCTGGTCCCGCCGAAGGTGCGGCTGTTCATTGCCGCGCTCGAGGAGCGTCTCCGGCAGAACTGAACGGCCCCTGTTGTGAAGTGCCCCCCCCGAAGAGCGCGGCTGAAGCGATCACCCGGCTTCCGCGCTGGGGATAGCGCCGGGCGGGAAGGGGGCAACGCGGGGTACGGTCCTTACATTGTCAATGATCGAGCGCTCGTCCGTTCAAACACTCGCCGCAAAGCGGCGGTCGGCGCCCTGTCGCTCGGATGCTCCGGCATTAATGTTGACAATCCGCGTGCCCGCCTGCTCCCCTGCTGGCAACAAACGTACAAGGGAACAGGAAATGTCTCGAAGCTCGTTCGGTTGGCTGCGCGCGGGCGCCGCGGCCCTGGGCCTCTTCGCCGCCATGCCGGCAGCGATGGCCCAGCCGACCGCCGCCAACCCACAGACCGTCACCATGTGGAGCCACTGGCCGGACGAAGCCTCCAAGCGCAACTATGTCGAGGCCCGCGTCCGCGCCTTCGAGGCAGCGAACCCCCAGTGCCGGATTCGGCTGAGTTTCATTCAGAAGGCGGACATCTACACCTCGGCCCGGGCTGCCGTGCGCACCGGCCAGGCTCCCGACATCTTCTGGCTTGAGCCGGACGAGATCGCCTTCGCACGGAACGGCTTTCTTGAGCCGCTCGACAGATACGTCGACCTGAACGGCCTGGAGGATTGGGCGCGCACCTCTTGGTCGCATAACGGTCGCGTCTACGGGCTCCCACTAGAGGCCTATACGGTCGAACTCTATTATAACCGCGACCGCGTTCGCGCACTTGGCGTGGAGGTTCCGGCCAGTGGTCAGCTGAACCAGGCGCAGTTCACCGATCTCGTCCGCCGCGGCGTCGCGGCCGGCATCACGCCGCTCGCGCAGGGCGTCGCGGACCGGCCCTTCCCGGGTGCCTACTTCCTGGAGGAGGTGCTGCTCCGCCGCCTCGGCCCCGACGATTATCGCAAGCTCCTGACCGGCCATCTGCCTTTCCGCGACCCGCGCGTGATGGCCGCGATGACCTGGGTGCGCGAGCTCGTGGACATCGGCGCCTATCCCCGCAGCATGGCGACGCTGAAGCTCGGCGAATCCCACTACTACTTCCACACCAACCCGGGCGCGCTGATGTTCCCGATCGCCAGCTGGTACACCGGCCGCGCCTTCGTACCGCCCGAGAGCGGCGGCCAGCCTCCCGGCTTCCCGCTCGGCCTGATGCAGTACCCCGTGATGGACAACAGCGACTGCCCGGAGTGCAAGACGCTCGCCGTTGGCGGCAGCTACGTCATGTACTCGCGCAGCCGGAACAAGGAATGCGCCGGCGCCCTGCTCAACTCTTTCGTCAACATCGAGAGCGGCAACCAGTGGATGGAGAGCGTCCTCCTCCAGACGGGCATCCGCACCGATCCCAGCCGCATCTCGGGTATTAACGCGCCCTATTTCCGTGAGCTGCAGCAGCGTTCCGAAGGCGCGCGCTTCTTCATCGGCACGCCCCTGCAGTACATGACCGGCCGCTGCGCCGATACCTTCCAGCAGGTGCTGAACCGTGCGCTGCCCGGCGGGCAGATCTCGCCCCAGGACGCGGCGGCGCAGATGGACGCGGCCTGCGCCGCGGCGCCGCAGTAAGGGGCGCCACGTGCCCGCACAGGCCGAAACCGCGCGCATCGCCGTACCCGCCACGCCGCGCCGGTGGTGGCCCGCATCACGGCAGGGGGGGCGCGATCCCGGCGCCCCCTCCTGGCTCACCCTCATGGTCTTCCTTGCGCCGGCGCTGGTGCTCTATGCGGGGCTGACCGCCTATCCCGTTGTCCGCACCTTCGCCGATAGTCTCTACGACCTGGAGAACATGGACGCGCCGCGCTTCATCGGCCTCGCCCACTTCCTTCAGATCTGGTCCGACGAGACCTTTCTCCGCGCGATCCGCAACACCCTCGTCTGGTCCTTCATCGCGCCGTTCCTTGATGTCGCGACTGGGCTGCTACTGGCCCTCTGCCTCTATGCCGGCGTGCCCTTCGCCCGCTTCCTCCGTATCGCCTGGTTCACGCCTGTTCTCCTCTCCTACGTCGTTGTCTCGATCCTCTGGCTCTGGATCTACAACTACGACTGGGGCGCGCTGAACCTTGCCCTCCGCGCAATGGGTCTCGACGGATGGGCCCGCGCGTGGCTCGGTGAGTCGAACACCGCGCTCGCGGCCCTGATGGTCACCCATGCCTGGAAATGGGCCGGCTTTAACATGGTCGTCTGCCTCGCCGCCCTGCACGCGCTTCCTTCCGAGGTGCTGGAAGCCGCCGAGCTCGACCACTGCGGCTGGGTTGCCAAGCTGCGCCATATTATCATTCCGCTGATGCGGCCGACGCTGCTCAACCTCTACATCCTTGCCTTCATCGGCAAGATGAAGGTCTTCGACCTCGTCTGGATCATGACGCAGGGTGGCCCGATGTGGTCCACCGAGACCGTCTCCACCTACGTCTACAAACGCGCCTTCGCCTGGAACACCTTCGACCTCGGCTATCCCTCCGCCATTGCCGTCGTCTGGTTCGTCATTGTCCTGGCCGCCGCCGCCCTGCTGCATCTGGCCTTTCGGCAGCGCGAAAAGCTGGAGTACTGAGCGTGTCGGACATCTCCATGAAAGCGCAGGGATGGGGCGACCGGCTGACGGGGCTTCTCCGCCGCGGCCCGTTGCTCGCTGTGCTCGTGCTCTACACCCTCTACACCACGCTACCCTTCCTCTGGGTTGGCGCCATGTCTCTCCGCACCACCGCCGAGATCAGCGCCGACCACTACGGCCTGCCCTCTCCCGCGCATTGGGGAAAGTTCCGGGCGGCCTGGGTGGACAGCAACTTCGCCGGCTACTTCTGGAACAGCACCGTCGTCGTCGTCACCGCGGTCGTGGTCGTGACGGTTCTCGGGGCCATGGCAGCTCATGCGCTGGCCCGCTACAAGTTCCCCGGCAACCGCCTGCTCTACTTCATCCTCTTCTCCTCCATCATCTTCCCGCCGCAGATCGTCCTTCTCTCGTTGTTCCAGATCCTCGTGAACTACGACCTCTACAACACGCGCATCGGCCTCATCCTCGTCTATGTCTCGCTTCAACTGCCGCTCACCGTCTTCATCCTCGAGGCCTTTTTCGCCCGCATCCCACAGGACCTGTTCGAGGCCGCGCGCATCGACGGCTATACCGATCTTCAGATCTTCCTCCGCATCGTGGTTCCCGTGGGAATGCCCGCGATCGTCACCACGGTCATCCTCAACTTCGTCCATCTCTGGAACGAGTACCTCTTCGCCGTCGTGCTCGTCAGCGACGAGGAGCTGCGGACCCTGCCGGTCGGCATCCAGCGCTTCATGGGCGACTACTTCCAGGACATCGGCATGATCGCGACCGGCGTGATGATCGCCGTCATCCCAGTGATCGTCGTCTACGCCTTTTTTTCCGAGAAGCTGATCCAGGGAATGACGGCAGGCGCCGTCAAGTAGGGGAACGACCATGGCAACTGTCCAGCTGCAGGATGTCTGCAAACGCTACGGCGGCGCGGGAGGCCTTACCGCCGTTCAGGATGTCAGCCTCACCGTCGCTGATGGGGAGTTCATGGTGCTGCTCGGCCCCTCCGGCTGCGGCAAGTCCACCACGCTGCGCATGATCGCCGGGCTGGAAAGCATCAGCGACGGCCGTCTGGCCATCGATGGACGCGCGATGAATGCGGTGCCTGCCAAGGATCGCGACATCGCCATGGTGTTCCAGTCCTACGCGCTCTATCCGCACATGACGGTCGCCGATAACCTCTCCTTCGGCCTCAAGCGCCGCGGCACCCCGCGCGCCGAAATCGAGCGCCGCGTGACGGCTACGGCCGCGATGCTCGGCCTCACCGAATACCTTGCCCGCCGCCCCGCCGCGCTTTCCGGCGGTCAGCGCCAGCGTGTCGCCCTCGGCCGCGCCATCGTCCGGGAACCGAAGGTCTTCCTTTTCGACGAACCCCTCTCCAATCTCGACGCCGCACTCCGCGTCGCCACCCGCAACGAACTGACGCGCCTGCACCGCCGCCTCGGCGCCACCATGATCTACGTCACCCATGACCAGGTGGAGGCGATGACCATGGGCAGCCGTATCTGCGTCATGAACCGCGGGCGCATTGCCCAGGTGGGCGCCCCACTCGACGTCTATCGCAACCCCGCCGACACCTTCGTCGCCCGGTTCCTCGGCAGCCCGCCGATGAACCTCCTGCCCGCCCGCCTCCGCCACGCCGCGGCGGGCACGGTTGCCCTGGTTGCAGGTGCCGAGGTCCCGCTGACTCGGTGGTCCGACGCTGCTCTCGCCGGCATCGCGGAGGCAAGCTTCGGTATACGCCCGGAGGACATGGTTCTGCTTCCCTCCGATGCTGGGCCGCAGCCCTCCATCACCGGCACGGTAGCCAGCGTCGAGCCGCTCGGCGCCGAAACCCTTCTCCTGGTGGACACGGAGGGCGGGGAGGTCACCGCCCGGCTGCATCGCGACACGGCCGCGTGCCCCGGAGATGCGGTCCGCCTCGGAATTCCCTCCACGGCCGCCTATCTCTTCGGCTCCGATGGCCGTGCCATCGCCACCGACCGGGCCGTGAACTAGTGCTTCGCATCGGCCTCGCTGGCGCCGGCATGGTCAGCCGGCACCACCTCATCGCCTGGCGCGCCCAGTCCCACCGTGCCCAGGTCGTCGCGATCGCCGATCCGAGCGACGCCGCCGCCGCGACGCGCGCGGAGGAGTTCGGCATCCCACGCCGCTATCCCGACACCGCCGCCATGCTCGAGGCGGAAGGGCTCGACGCCCTCGACATCGCCTCCCCGCGCGAAACCCATGTCGCGATCGTGGAGGCCGCCACCGGCCGCGGCATTCCGACGCTTTGCCAGAAGCCCCTGGCGCCGAGCCTGGCCGAGGCCGAGGCCCTTGTCGCGCGGGTCGCCGGCCGTGCCCGGCTCATGGTCCACGAGAACTGGCGGTTCCGTCCCTATTACCGCGACATGCGCGCCTGGATTGCCGAGGGCCGCATCGGCACCCCGCGCCAGGCGCTCGCGACCCTCCTGACCGCCGGCATGCTCCCCGGCCCGGACGGCGCCCGCCCCGCGCTTACCCGCCAACCCTTCATGCGCGACCTCGACCGCATGCTGGTGGCGGAGGTTCTGATCCATCACCTGGATACCCTCCGCTTCCTCCTCGGTCCGCTCGTCGTCGAAGCGGCGACGCTTGGCCGCACCTGCCCGGAACTGCGCGGAGAGGACCGCGCGACGATCGCCATGACGGGGCCGGACAGCCTCGCTGCTGTCCTCATCGGCAACATGTCCGTCGCCGGCGCGGCTCCCACCCAGACCGACGATGTCACCATCATCGGCGACAAGGGTACGATCCGCCTCGCCGGTGACCTGATGACATGGAACGGGGAGGGGCGGGACGAGCGCCGCTACGATCTCGCGGCCTGCTACCAGGGTTCCTACGATGCGGTCATCGCCCACTTCCTCGACCGGCTGGCGGACGGCGCACCGTTCGAAACCTCCCCGGCCGACAACCTCCAGACGCTGCGCCTGGTGGAGGACTGCTACGCCCGGGCGGCCCCGTCATGAGCTCGCCGGAACCCGAGATCGTCCAGGCCCTGCAGGAGGAGATCATCTTTGGCCGCCTGCCGCCGGGCACCCGCTTGGTGGAAGACGCACTCCTCGCCCGCTTCGGCGTTTCCCGGCACTATGTCCGACAGGCGCTGGACCGCCTCGAACGCCTCGGCCTGGCTGTCGGCGAGCGCAACAAGGGCTTCACCGTCCGCTCCCTCTCTCCGGTTGAGGTGGAGCAGATCTACGAGGTCCGGGAACTCGTGCAACGCCAGGCCGCGCTCCGCATTCCGCTGCCGGCCCCGCCCGCATTGATCGAGGCGCTGAACGCCATCAACGCCGAACTGGCCGGATACATGGAGACGCGCGACCTCCGCGGGGTGCACGAGGCCAACGACCGGTTCCATCTCCGACTCTTCGGCGCCTGCGGGAACGATCACCTTCTGGCGACCGTGCAGCACTATATGCGCCTCAGCCTCCCCGTCCGGGCGAAGACGCTCGCGGATGTGGACTCTCTCCGCGTCTCGCACGGACAGCACCAGCTCATGATCCAGATGCTCCAGGGACACGATAACTGGGTTCTCGCCCAGCTCTGCGTCGATCACCTCCAGCCCAGCAAGAACGAGTACTTTGCCCGCGCCAAGCTCCGCGACACGCACGCGGCGTAATGGCGGATGCCAGACAGGTCCGGATGGCACCCGGCACGGCTTATGTGACTGGCCAATGCATCGCCCTTGTGCCGAAGCCGTCCGGGTGCGGGCGCGCGAGAGGCGCGTTCGACCGCTCGGGCGCTGCCGGCCGACGCGATGTCCCTTGTCAAGCCGGCTTGGGCGCCGCGGTCGGGACAGCGTTGAAGGCATCGGCGAGCTTGTGCTCGCCGGTGCCGGGATTGTCGCTGATGGCGTGGGCGGCTTCCACAACGCCCGCTTCGTCATTGCTGGACAGCTTCTCCATTGTCCCGGCGAGAGAGATCCTGACGCACTGATCGTCGTTCTGCCCGATCAGGTCAGCGGCGATCCACGGCGGCGCGATCTCCTGAACCGTCACCGGGCTTTTCCGGAGCATCAGGCGCTGCGACAGGGTGTCGCTGTGCAGCGCGGCCTTGCTGGGCGAGTAGACTGCGCTCCGCGCGAGCGGCAGACAGGCCAAGATGGAGGTGTGGTCAACGATGGTGGCGCGTGCCGGGCGCTTCAGGTGCTTGATCAGCGCCCCGGTCAGTTGGACGGGACCGGCCAGGTGTTACTCGATCGTCATTTCGCCGGGCTTGCGGGCCGCCATTCTGCAGGCCTCGAGCCTCTCCGCGCGGGCGGCCCTGGATCGACGAGGATCGGCGCCTCCCCGCCTGGAAACGGGATCGTCACCTCCATCGCCGGCCTAAGGAACAGCACGCGTCCGCTGGCACCCAGCGTCAGCAGAGAAGCACCACCCCTCCGCGTCGCAGGGCGCGGAACGCTGCACCCCGTTGCCCGGAGCAAGAGACGAGGGTGACCTTCCACAGGGGAGGATCGCCCTCGCTGGGCCTCAGCCCTTGATGAAGGCGAGGAGGTCGGGGTTGATCACCTCGGCATGGGTGGTGGCCATGCCGTGGGGAAAGCCGGGGTAGGTCTTCAGCGTGCCGTGCTTCAGCAGCCTGATCCCGATCCGGGCCGCGTCGTCGATCGGCACGATCTGGTCGTCCTCGCCGTGCATCAGCAGGACCGGCACGTTGATCGCCTTCAAGTCCTCGGTGAAGTCGGTCTCGGAGAAGGCCTTGATGCACTCGTAATGGGCCTGGGCGCTGCCCATCATGCCCTGGCGCCACCAGTTGTCTACCACGCCGGGGATCATCTCGGTGCCCGCCCGGTTGAAGCCGTAGAAGGGGCCGGAGGGCACGTCGCGGAAGAACTGGGCGCGGTTGGCGGCGAGCGCCTTGCGGAAGCCGTCGAACACCTCGATCGGTAGGCCGCCGGGGTTGGAAGCGCTCTTGACCATGACCGGCGGCACGGCGCCGATCAGCACGGCCTTGGCCACGCGCCCGTTACCGCCGTGCCGGGCCACGTAGCGCGCCACCTCGCCGCCGCCGGTGGAGTGGCCCACATGGATGGCGCCCTCGAGGTCAAGATGGGCCGCCAGCGCCGCGACGTCGGCGGCGTAGGTGTCCATCTCGTTACCCTTGTCCGTCTGGCTGGACCGGCCGTGGCCGCGGCGGTCATGCGCGATCACGCGGTAGCCCTGGGAGAGGAAGAACAGCATCTGCGCGTCCCAGTCATCCGCGCTCAGCGGCCAGCCGTGGTGGAAGACGATCGGCTGGCCCGTGCCCCAGTCCTTGTAGAAGATCTGCGTGCCATCCTGGGTGGTGATGAAGCTCATGGTCCTGCGTCCTTCGCTCTGGTTGGTGGGGGAGGTCGGCGGCTGGCCCGTCTGCGCGAGCGCCGCCCCCGGGAAGGCCTGGGCGGCGCCAAGTCCGGCTCCGGCCAGGATCGTGTCGCGCCGGTTGATCGCGGTGGGCGCCCTTTCTGCCCTGTCCATGTCGGTTCTCCTGGAAGAGGTGCCTTCTGGGGACCGGCATCCTTGCCCTGTTCAGGCGCATGAATCTTGAACGGATCGGCCCCGACGGACAGGCGGCGTGTGTCCCGAGGTTGGCCGCGGTGAGAGCCGAAAGCGACCGCCGCTCCAGCCCGCCAGGCGCCTCGATGATGCGCTTCGCCAATGCGCGCACGCTGCTTCTTCTGGCGCCATGCGCTCAGCTTCGGACTCCCACGCACAGGCAGAAGGTTGGCGCCCCACCCGCTCCCGGCTTGGATCGTTGAAGCGTCAGGAGGCTCCGTTCTGCGAGAGGGGGGTAGGGAAGCGGCAACCACTGCCCCGCTCCGGCCCTACCATGGTAGGCTAGAACCTTCTTTCCGTTCCCCTCCCCGCTGAGCCTGTGACCCTCGCCCGCAAGATCATTCATGTGGACATGGACGCCTTCTACGCGTCGGTCGAGCAGCGGGATGACCCGTCGCTGGCAGGTCTGCCGCTGGCGGTGGGCGGCTCCCGGGAGCGGGGGGTCGTGGCCGCCGCCAGCTACGAGGCACGAGCCTTCGGGGTGCGCTCGGCCATGCCGTCTCGCACGGCACTCCGGCTCTGCCCGGGGCTTCACTTCGTGTCGCCGCGCTTCGAGCGCTACCGTGAGGTCTCTGCCCAGATCCGCGAGGTCTTCCTGGAGCACACACCGCTGGTCGAGCCGCTCTCGCTCGACGAGGCCTACCTCGACGTCACCGAGAACCTGCAGGGGCTGCCAAGCGCGACCGCCGTAGCCCGACGGATCCGGGCCGAGATCCTGGAGCGCACCGGGCTGACCGCCTCGGCGGGGGTCTCCTACAACAAGTTCCTCGCCAAGCTGGCGAGCGACATGCGCAAGCCCAACGGCATGTTCGTCATTACGCCCGAGAAGGGCCCGGCCTTTGTCGAGGCGCTGGAGGTCTCAAGGTTCCACGGTGTCGGTCCGGCGACCGCCGCCCGAATGGAGGCGCTCGGCATCCGCACCGGTCGCGATCTTCGCGAGCGGAGCCTCGCCTTCCTGCAGGAGCACTTTGGCAAAGCGGGCGCCCACTTCCACGCCATCTCACGCGGCGAGGACCATCGGCCGGTGGTGCCGGACCGGCCGCGGAAGTCCTCCGGCTCGGAGACGACCTACGCGCGCGACCTCACCACCGCAGCGGAGGTGGAGACGGGCATCGCGGCGCTCGCGGAGGAGGTATGGGGATGGTGCGAGAAGACGGGCATCTTCGGGCGGACCGTCACGGTGAAGGTGAAGTTCGCCGACTTCCGCCAGGTGACCCGCGGCCGTACCTCGCCGATGCCGATCACCAGCAGGGAGGAACTCGCGGGGATATCGCTGGAACTGGTACGGGGCGTCTTCCCGCTGCCGAAAGCCGTGCGCCTTCTCGGCGTGACTACCGCAGGCTTCGACAACGTCGCTGAGGAGCGCTCCGGCCAGATCAGCATGGACTTCGGCTGAGCAAGAAATTAGCGGGCAGGCAAAGCCTGCCTGAAGCAGCACGTCCACGTTCGGCCAGCCATTGCGAAGCGGACCGCCAGGGGGCGGCCAAGGCTTGATCCGCGCCTCTTCGAACCCGTTACTGCCGGTGAGTGGTGCCCCACGGCGGATGAAGCGTCGCTCAGCGGGGCGCCCCCGCGCGCAGCGCCTCCGCCAGGGCCAAGCCGGCGAGGCGGGTCGTTGATGCGCACCATCGACGGCGGCTTTGGCGCCTGACCGGACGAAGGGCGGGGCAGCCGTGACCCCGCCCGGGGTTTCGTCGCGTAGCTGGACGCTCCGAGGCTGCGCATCACCCTCGTGGCAGGTTTGAAACGGACGCCAGACGGATGTCTCCTGTCGCTAAGCGGCGCGCCGAGACGTGCCCGATCAGCCGGTACGTCACCTCCAAGAACAGGGCATTGTAGCAGAGCGTGATCTCTGCGTCCGCCTCTGGAATAGTAGGACCTGGAAGGACGATGTTACCGAAGGCGGTCCACGCTGAGGTCACTGGCGAGCGGCTGGCTGAAGCCTGGCAGCCCCAGCTTCGCGATGAGGCACGGCATGCGGCATCCGATCCATGATCACGCCACCTCGGCTATCAACCCATCCTGGAAGGCGGTCAGGACCTGCAGGAAAGGCTCCGGCTGCTCGCGGAAGGGAAAGCTGCCGCTCCGGTTAATCAAATGAAACTGCGTGGCCGGCTGGTGCTGCGCGATGATCCTGAACAGCCAGAGCATGTGATCGCGTGAGACGAGCGGGTCTTCCGCCGCCGCGATGATCTGGGTGGGAACGGGGAAGGCGGCCTCCCGCGCCGCCCGGAACACGCCGAACTTGGCGCGCAACACGCTCGTGGCAAGAGCCGCGGCCGCGGCTGGATCGGCCATGCGCCGCAGCATGGCTTGGTGCGCCTCGCTCTCCGCGGCCGCCACCGCCGCGTCCAGAAGCGCGTCGTCGATATGGTGGTGGGCATAGGACATACGGTCGAACGCCCAGAACTGCGCCTGACGCGTGGTGGCCGGGGAGGGCGCGGCGAAGAAGGTGAGGTTGTCCACCCCGTCGCCGCTCGGCGCGGCGGCAGCGCTGGCGACGATCGTCAAGGATGCAAGAAGGGCCGGCTTCTCCAGCGCCACCATCGCGCCGACCAGCCCGCCTGTATCGTGCCCAACGAGATGCACGGGACCGTCCACTGCCGCGGCGATCGCGGCACAGGCGTGGCGCGCCAGAACCTCCAGCGTCAGCGGGCCATCGCCAGCGGGGGTACCGCCGCTGCCAGGGGAGTCGATGGCGATCACCCGGCGCGCGCGGGCAAGGGCTTCCGGAAGGGCGCCCCAGAGATGCGAGCCGCCGGCATAAGGCACCAGGCCCGGCAGGCCGCCGTGCAGCAGCACCACCGCTGGGCCTTCGCCTCGACCGGCTTCGAGGATGCGGGTCGCCAGGCCATCCGCCTGGATGGTACGGGAGAGGAGCGTGGTCACGGGTTCGTCCTCAACGGGCGCTGTGGAGATCGACAAAGCCGGCGAGCAGCGCATTGAACCGCTCGGGGTGTTCCCGGTAGACGAAGTGGCCGGCCTGGTTGAACACGTTGAAGGTGGTGCGGCGCTCGTGCTTCGCGATGCGCTCGAACAGCTCAATCCCGCGCTCCACCAGGGCGGTTTGGTCGTTGAAGCCCCAGATCACCTGCGTGGGGCGCTGGAGACGTCCCTCGTCAATCCAGGTAAGGGTCTCGCGCTTGTAGCGGGCGAGGTTCGGCAGGAAGAGGCTGGCGCCCAGGCCTTCTCCGACGATCTTGTCCACACCGCGCCTGTAGTCCGGGTTGTTGAGCGTCTCCATTACCACGTCCATCCAGGCTTCCGTCACGACCTCCTTGCGGAAGCAGTAGTTCTCGTAGACCCAGCGGGCGGACTCCCGGGTGAAGGGTGGATGCGGAGGACGAGCCAGCACCACCTCGTTCGTGCCCACGCCGGGGCTGAGCGTGCCGCTGGTGACGATGGTGAGGGAGCGGATCAGGTCCGGACGCTCCATCGCCAGCCGCGCCGAGGCGAAGCCGCCGCGGGAATGGCCGACGATATGCACCGGCGGCAGCTTCAGGGCGACGATGAAATCGCGGATATGCGCGATTACGGCGGCCATCGTGTAGTCCTCGTCCCGCAGGGGCGGGTCGGTGAACCCCTGGCCGATCTTGTCCGGCACCACCACGCGGAAGCGCTTCGCAAGCGGTGCGACCTGCATGTTCCAGGCATAGGCGGAGGAGGCGGAATCAGCGCCGCCGAAATTGCCGCCATAGATGAAGACCAGCGTCTCGGGCCCCTCGCCCGCTTCGTGATAGGCGGTGCGGATTCCGCCGATATCGATGAACTGCCGAGGCGGAAGCGGACAGGGATCAAGCGACTTGCCGTGGCCCGCCGTCATGCTGTCCATCGCCTGTCTCCCCTTGGGGCAACGCTGATCCCGTAGGGGCTAAGTTAGACACAGCGTTCGATAGCTATCAATCTTCCTCCTCTTGCTGCGGTCCGTCCTCGATTGCCTCAGGACGGTGAGCGAATTGGCTCAGCCGAAGTTCGGGCGCATCAAGCGGCTGACACAGGACGGCTTGCCGATGGTGCATCAAGCGTCGCCGCTTGATGTGTTCACACGTCGGAAGGATGGTGTGTCCTCGGCCGCACATAACAGGATTGGCAAACACCATTTGGGATAGCCAGGATTAGCCCCGCTCGACGGCGAGGCGCTCTTCCTCCGTGTTCGGCAGGCTGGCGAATTCGGCAACGGTCAGCGGCTTCACAGGGCTACGCAGGCGATAATAGCCGACTTCGACCGGCGACACGCCGCGTGCTTGCGCGATGGCCTCTGTCACTGTCAGTCCGCAAAGCCTTCCCTGGCAGGGCCCCATGCCGCAGCGCAGGAAGGTCTTCATCTGGTTGGGGCCGGAGACCTGCAGCCGCTCGGCCGTCTCGCGTAGCATGCGCCCTGTCACCTCCTCGCAGCGGCAGGCCAGCGCCTCCTCGGCGGCGCGACGGAAAGCTGTGGCCGGGCGGTAGAGGGCGTCGAGAAAGGCACGGCCCCGCATTTGGCGGGTGAGCCGCGCACGCATTGGTGCGGCGAGGCGGTCGCGGGCCGTTTCCGAGAGGCGGCCGAGCGCCGCCGCTGCCGCCAGTCCCGCCAGCGCGCCACGGGAGGCGGCGGTCTCTGCGCCCGCAATACCCGCACCGTCACCGGCAAGGAAAAGGCCGGGGAGAGAGGTCGCGCCCCATTCGTCCGTGCGCGGCTGGAAGCAGGCCTGCGCCTCGTTCCAGTCCAGCGCGCAGCCGGCCGCGGCGGGCAGGTTGAGATTCGGCGTGACGCCCTGGTGCAGCAGCACGTGGTCCACCGGCACCGTGACCGGCGCGCGGATACCGCGGCGATAGACAACCCGCTCGGCGTGCACCTCGCCCTCGATGGCCAGCTCAGTCACGCCAGAGACGATGGGCACGGCACGCCGTACCCTCGCCATCAGCGCCAGCCCCTTGCGCGCGTAGGGCGTGGCGAGGAAGGACGGCAGATGGGGCAGGGCGCGGCCCCAGTTGCTGCGCGGCGTCGTATCCAGGATCAGGGAGGGCGGCAGGCCCGCCGCAACGGATTGCGCGGCGAACAGCCAGAGCAACGGACCGCACCCAGCCAGCACCACGCGCCCCGTCGCGGCCAAGCCTTGCGCCTTCAGCAGCGTTTGCGCCGCGCCCGCGCTCAACACACCCGGCAACGTCCAGCCGGCGACGGGGAAGGGCCGCTCCTGCGCGCCGGTGGCCATCACCACCTGTCCGGCCTGCACCAGTCGCGCTTGCCCGTCCACGGAGAAGCCGACGCGGCGCTCCGCGTCCAGATGCCAGACGGTGGCGCCAGGCTGGTAGGTGGCGCCGGCCGCGGCGAACGCCGTGGCGATGGCGGCGCCCTTCCAGTAATCGGGGCCCAGCACGGCGCGGTCGGTCAGCGGCGTGGTCGTGACGGCACGATAGATCTGTCCGCCCGGGCCGGCGCCCTCGTCCAGCAGCAGCACGGAGGCACCCTGCGCGACGGCAGCGGTAGCCGCCGACATCCCGGCCGGGCCGGCGCCTATAATGACGATGTCGTATTCGTCGCTCACCGCCCCGGTTCCCTTCGCCCGTGCTGGGTCTCCACCGACATGCCTTCGCGCAGCGGAACGAGGCAGGCTTGGCGGTTGCCGGTGCCGTCGATGACCACCAGGCAGTCGAAGCACACGCCCATCATGCAGTAGCCGCCGCGCGCCGCGCCGGAGACGGCAGTCTCGCGGCAGGCATCGCGCCCGAGAGCGAGAAGGGCCGCGGCCACGCTGTCACCCTCCCGCCCCTCCACCGGCTCGCCGTCCAGTCGGAAGCGCAGCACGGGCCGCGCCACCTCATGCAGCCGCCGGAACATCAAACCTCCTCGTTGTGAAGGCGCCGAGCAGCGCCTCGTCCAGAGCGCCGGCATCGATCATCGGTGCCAGCAGCAGAGCGTGGGCCGCGGCAAGGGTGACGCCGCTGTGGCAGTTGCAGAGGAAGGCGCCAGGTGCCGCCTCGGACTGCTGGTAAATAGGGAACCCGTCCTTCGTCATGACGCGCAGCGCCGACCAGGTGCGGACCACGTTCAGCCGCCCGATCTCCGGGAACATGCGGGCCGCGCGCCGCGCCATCACCGCCAGCACGCCGAGGCCGAGGCTGGTGTCGAATCCCGCCTCCTCCTGGCTATCGCCCATCATGATGCCGCCCTCGTCGGTCTGGCGCAGCGTGACCACGGGATGGGTGAGGAAGGGGGAGGCTTTCTCCGTCACCAGCGCCTGTCCGCGCTGCGGGCGCACCGGGGCCGCGAGGCCGAGCATCGGGCCGAGGCGCGCGTTGCCCGTACCGGCCGCCAGCACCACCTTGGCCGCGGTAAAGGCGCCCTTCGACGTCGCGATGCGGAAGCCACCGCCCGGCAGCGCCTCCATCGTTTCTACCGGATGATCCGGGAAGTAGTCGCCACCGCGGATCGCAAAAGCAAGGTGAGAGGCACGGAAGGCGCGCAGCGCGTTAAGGTGTCCGTCCAGCGGGCAGTAGCTGGCGCCGACCACGTCGGGGCCGATGCCGGGAAAGACCTGCCGGACGCGGGCGCGGTCCCACATCTCGTAAGGGTATGTCTCGAAGCCGGGTTGGGCGTGCAGCCGGGCGAGGAAGGCGGCGCGCCGCTCCATCTCGGCCTCCGACAGCAGCAGGGTGAAGCCGCCGGGCTGGTCGAGGGCGCAGTCCACCGCGCTCTCCTGCTTCAACGCGGCCGCGAATTCCGGCCAGGCCGCCGCGGAGCGCCGCGTCCAGGCGGAGTAGGCGGGCATCCCCATGCCCTTGCTCTGCACCCAAACGAGCGAGAAGTTGCCTCGGCTGGCACGGAAGGCCAGGTCACCCTCGTCCAGGATGGTGGTGCGCCGGCCGAGCCTTGCCATGCCATAGCCGATGGCGGCGCCCATCAGCCCGCCGCCCAGCACCGCCACGTCGTATTCGCGCGTCATGCCTCTCCCGCCACGCTGCGTGCGGTGGAGAGTCAGGGAGCGCGCCCGCGGGGTCAAATCGGTTCTGTGCAGGAGCCTATGTCTTTTCCTGATGGGCGGGGACGAGCGGAGCGAAGCGTGCGTCGCACAGGGCCAGGAAGGCGGCAACGACGCCGGGCCGTTCCGTCTCCGCCGCGCGCACGGCGACCAGGCCGAAGCCGATGGCCGGGCTGAAGGGGCGGGACAGCCCGCCCCGGGCCGCGTGCGTCGCCGCCGTCACCGCGTCCACCAGCCCGATCCCGGTGCCCGCCAGCACGAGGTCCGAGACCACCTGGCTCAGATGCGTCTCCACCTGGATCAGGGGAGCGATGCCGTTCTGCTCCAATACTGCTTCCAACTGTCGCCCGATGCGGGTGGCGGGAGAGAGGGCGACCAGCCTCTCGCCGTCCAGATCCTGCGGCGTGACCATGGCCCTCCCGCCCAGCGCATGGCCTGGCGGCATGATGCAGAGGCAGCCGAGAGCGTAGCGCCGCTCGACGCGCAGGCCGGCGAGGGGCGTCGCGTCGCTGACAAGGCCAAGGTGGCACTCCTGCTTCAGCACCATCTGCACCACCTGCTCCGATGGAACGGCATGGAGGGAGATGGCGGTGCCGGGCCGCTCCTCGGTGAAGCGTTTCATCACCGGGGTCAGGATGCCGGTCGCGGCGGGCAGCACACCGAGGGTCAGCGTGCCGCGCCGTCCCTTGCGGATCTGCCCCGCCACGGCCGCGATACGGTCCAAGCCGATGAGCGAGCGCTCCACCTCCTGAAAGAGCAGAAGCCCCTCGGGGGTCGGCTGCAGTCGGCCGCGCACGCGGTCGAACAGGTGGAAGCCGAGATTCTCCTCGAGCTCTTTCAGCAGGCGCGTGGCTGCAGGTTGCGAGCGGCCCATCGCCTCGGCAGCGGCGGAGACACTGCCTGTGAGGACCGTGAGCTGGAAGGCCTGCAGGGCGCGCTGGCTGATTGCATGGGGCATCGCGTCTTCCATCAGCTTTCCGGATAGGATGGCCGACAATTTGCATTGGAACAATCGTGCGGCGGGTGGGACCGTGATCCGGCGCAACACAGTCGGCGAAGGGTGAACCGGAAATCCATGGTGCGGATCGGCTTCGACGTGGGGGGAACCTTCACCGACTTCACTGTGCACGACACGCGCAGCGGCATGCTGCGCTACTACAAGACTCCCTCCACCCCTGCCGACCGCAGCCAGGCAATCGAGACCGGTCTTGCCGCCATCATCGCGGAGTATGGCGTGCGGCCGGAGGAGATCAGCTTCGTCGGTCACGGCACCACGGTCGCGACGAACATGGTCATCGAGCGGCGCGGCGTCCGCATGGGCATCGTGACGACGCGCGGCTTCCGGGACGTGCTGGAGATCGGCCGGCAGACGCGCCCGGCGCTCTACGACTACGGCCAGGTGCGGCCGCCGCCCCTGGCACCGCGCGCACTCCGCTTCGAGGTGGGCGGCCGCATCGACGCCGCCGGCCAGGAGCTCGAGCCGCTCGACGAGCCGGCGGTCGCCGCCGCCGCGGAGGCTCTGGCGGCCGAGGGAGTGGAGGCGGTCGGGATCTGCTTCCTGCACAGCTACCTGCGCGACGACCACGAGGCCCGCGCTGCCGCCATCATCCGCGCGCGGCTCCCGGACGCCTTCGTTTGCACCTCCTCGGAGGTGCTTCCGGAGTTCCGAGAGTTTGAGCGCTTCTCCACCACCGCGATCAATGCCTATGTCGGCCCGCGCATGGCGGCCTACATGCAGCGGCTGCTGGACCGGCTGGCGGGGCTTGGCATCACGGCCGAGCCGGACACCATCCATTCCAATGGTGGGCTGATGTCGGTCGCGACCGCGCGCGGCTTCCCGGTCCGCACGTGCCTGTCAGGCCCTGCCGCCGGCGTGGTGGGCGCGGCGGAGGTGGCTCGGGCGGCGGGCTTCCCGGATATTGTCACCTACGACGTCGGCGGCACGAGCACGGACGTGTCCCTGGTGGCGGAGGGGCGTCCGGCCTTCGCGACCTCGCGGCTCGTGGCCGACTACCCGGTGCGCACGCCGATGGTGGACGTGCATGTGATCGGCGCGGGCGGCGGCTCGATCGCCTGGATCGACGATGCCGGCGCGCTGAAGGTCGGGCCGCACAGCACCGGCGCCGATCCCGGCCCTGTCGCCTACGGTCGCGGCGGGCAGGAGCCGACCCTCACCGACGCCAACATTGTTCTGCACCGGTTGGACCCCGTGACGCTACTCGGCGGCCGCATGAAGGTGGACGAGGCCGCAGCGCGCCGCGCTATCGAGGAGCGGATCGCCAGGCCGCTCGGCCTCAGCGTGGAGGCGGCCGCGCTGGGCATCATCCGCATCGCCGTCGCCAATATGAGCCGCGCCATCCGTTCCGTCTCCACGGAAAAGGGGCACGACCTCGGCCGCTTCGCGCTTTTTCCCTTCGGTGGGGCGGGGCCGCTGCATGCGGGGGCGGTGGCGCGGGAATGCGGCATCCGCCGTGTCCTCGTCCCGCAGGAGCCGGGCACGATGTGCGCGCGCGGCATCCTCATGTCCGATATCAGCCTCGACTTCGTCCGCAGCGAGATCGCCGAGGCCACCCCGGAGAACTGGCGGGGCATCATGGCCCGCTTCGAGGCCATGGCGCGCCAGGGCGGGGAATGGCTCGAGGCCAGCCAGGTGGAGCCGGCGCGCCGCACCGTCCACCGCGTGATCGATGCCCGCTACAAGGGCCAGAACCACGAGGTGCAGGTCCGGCTGCCGGAGAGGGGCGACTTCACGTTGGATGACTTCCAGCGCGAGTTCGCCGCCGCGCATCGCCGCGAATACGGCTACGACGTGCCTGGCCGCGCAGTGGAGGTGGTAAACGCCCGCCTCAAGGCCGTGGGCCGGGTGGACCGCCCCGCCGCGCGCTTCGAGGGCGGTACCTCCGGCACGCCCGAGCCCCGCGCCATGCGCCAGGTGCATTTCGACGCGGGCCGGATAGAGACGCCCATCTTCGACCGTGCCACGCTCTCCGCCGGCGCCACGATCCCGGGTCCCGCCATCCTGGACGAGATGAGTTCCACCACCGTCGTCGAGCCCGGCCAGCGGGTGACGGTGGACCCTTCCGGCAACCTGATCGTGGAGATCGCCCCATGAGCGACGATGTGAGCGATGCCGCCCGCACTCTCTCCGACCCGATCGCGATGGAGGTCTTCAGCAACCGCCTCCTCTCCATCACCGAGGACATGGGCAACGCGCTGATCCGCTCCTCCTT
This sequence comes from Roseomonas aerilata DSM 19363, assembly GCF_000711725.1. Lineage (GTDB taxonomy): Bacteria > Pseudomonadota > Alphaproteobacteria > Acetobacterales > Acetobacteraceae > Roseomonas > Roseomonas aerilata. Next base: position 21,373 of record NZ_JONP01000027.1, read on the forward strand.
CTCCACCAACATCAAGGAGCGCAAGGACTGCTCCGTCGGGCTGTTCGACGCCACAGGACGGCTGATCGCCCAGGCCTCCCACATCCCGCTGCACCTCGGCTCCCTCATGGGCAGCGTGCGCGCCGTGCTGGAGGCCTGCCCGATCGAGCGGATGCGGGAGGGTGACGCCTTCATCTGCAACGACCCCTACCTCGCGGGCGGCACGCACACGCCGGATATCGCGGTGGTGACGCCGGTCTTCGTGGAGGGGGCGCCGCGCTTCCTCGCCGCCAATGTTGGTCACCATTCGGATGTGGGCGGGCCGACGCCCGGCTCCATCTCCGGTGGCGCCCGCTCCATCTTCGAGGAAGGGCTGCGCATCCCCGTCATCCGCCTCGTGCGCGCGGGCGAGCTGGACGAGGCCTTGCTGAACCTCGTCGCCCAGAACTCGCGGGAGCCGGAGGAGCGCGCCCTCGACCTGAAGGTGCAGGTCGCCTCCAACCTGCGCGGCGTGCGGCTCATGCAGGACCTCTGCGCCGGGATGGGCCTCGCCGCCGCGACAGCCGCGATCGACGACCTGCTGTCCTACACGGCGCGCCGCCTCGGCAACCGCATCGGCGCCATGGCGGCGGGCAGCGCCATTGGTCGCGCCTGGATGGACGACGACGGGCTGGACGGCGACCCCGTGGAGATCGTGGCGGGCGTGACTGTCGAGGGCGACCGACTCGTCGTGGACTTCGCGGGCACCGCTCCGCAGGCGCGCGGCGCGATGAACGTGCCGGAGAGCGCACTGCGCGCCACCGTCTACTACGCCGTGAAGGCGCTACTGGACCCGGAGCTGCTGCCGAACCAGGGCCTGGCCGAGCGCGTCGAGATACGCGCACCCGAGGGCAGCCTGGTCAATCCGCGATTCCCCGCGGCGACGGGCGCGCGCAGCATCACCTGCAACAAGGTGGCGCGCGCGCTCTTCGCCGCTCTCGCCGAGCTGCTGCCGCCGGAGCGCGCGATGGCCGCGAGCCTCGACAGCGTGCCCGCCATCATCTTCTCCGGCGAGCGGCGGCGCGGCGACGGCACCTTCGTCTACCTGGAGACGATGGGCGGCGGTGTCGGTGCACGCGGTGCGGCGGACGGCATGGACGGGGTGCATGTCCACGTCACCAACACCTCCAACCTGCCGGCCGAGGCGCTCGAGAACGAGTACGCCCTGCTGGTGGAGGAGTACGCGCTGGTGGAGGGATCGGGCGGCGCCGGGCGGCACCGCGGCGGCCAGGGCATCGCCCGCCAGATCCGCGCGACGCGGGACGGGATCGTCTTTTCCGCGCGGTCTGACGGGCACAAGGCTGGCGCGCCGGGCCTCTTTGGCGGTCTGTCCGGCGGTAAGGCGCGGCTGCTGCGGAACCCCGGCACGAACCGCGAGGAGGAACTCTCCTCCAAGGCCGCGAACCTCGTGCTCGCAGCCGGCGAGAGCGTGCGGCTGGAGACGCCGGGCGGTGGCGGGTTCGGCGCACCGGCGGAGCGGCCGGCCGCGGCGCTGGCGGCGGACCTCGCCGACGGCCGACTGACGCGCGACGAGGCCGAGCGCGACTACGGCGCGGCGCTGGTCGCTGTCGCGCTGCAGAACTGAAGCGAGGCGCGGCCCGGAAGAGGCCGTCCCCGCGAGATGCCGTCACGCCTCCGTTCGAAGGATGCAGAACCGTGCTCACACGACGTGACTGGCTGGCCGCTCTGGCGGCCGCCCCCACCGCGACCACCCTGACCCGCCCGGCGCTCGCCCAGGCCTGGCCGTCTCGCCCCGTCCGCCTCGTGGTGCCCTTCGCGGCGGGAGGGGGCACCGACGTGCTTGCCCGCATCCTCGCCAACGGGCTCTCCGAACGCCTCGGGGCGACGGTGGTGGTGGAGAACCGCACCGGTGCCGGTGGCAATCTCGGCCTGGAGAACGTGATTCGCGCGCCGGCCGATGGCTACTCGCTTCTCATGGGCACGAACGGGGCGGTGGCGGTGAACCGGCACCTCTACCACAATCTCGGCTTCGACCCGCTGAAGGACCTTCTGCCGATCAGCCTGGCCTTTCGGATCGAGCATCTCCTCGCCGTCTCGAATGCCTTGCCCGCACGCTCCGTAGGCGAGCTGATCGCGACGGCGAAGGCCCGTCCTGGCACGCTCACCTTCGGTTCCGCCGGCACGGGCTCGATGATCCATCTTGCAGGGGAGCTGTTCCGGCTGAAGGCCGGCATCGACATCACCCACGTTCCCTATCGCGGCGGTGGCCCGGCGATGAACGACCTCGTGGCCGGAACGATCGACATGATGTTCGACAGCCTTCCCTCGGCCGAGCCGCAGGTGAAGGCCGGCCGCGTGCGGGCGCTGGCCCTCTGCGGCACCCGGCGCCACCCGCTGCTGCCGGAGCTGCCGACGATGGAGGAGGCGGGCCTGCCCGGCTACGCGGCCGCCTCCACGGGCGGTCTCTTCGCGCCGCAGGGCACGCCGCCGGGCGTGATTGAGCGCGTGGCGGCGGCGGTGCGGGAACTGACCGGCAGCGCCGCCTTCCGCGAGCAGATGGGGCGATCCGGTGGGGATGCCGTGGCGGCGGGGCCAGTCGAGCTGGCCGCGATGATGGCACGCGAGAGCGAGCAGTGGGGCGCAGTGGTGCGCGAGGCAAAAATCTCGGCCTGAGGCATGTGGTCGATCCTTGCGGCTGCCTGCTGACGCTCAGGCAACGATCGGTGCAGGCCGGCAACAACACCGGCCCCCGACCAATTCCGCAAAGAGCGCGAGCAGCCTGGCCCGGGCCCACAGCCCGTCTCAGCGGGCTGCATCTCCCAGGGCAGGCCCTGCTTCGGCACGAAGAGAATGTCTCTCAACGCTGCCCGATCTGTCAGCCCCGACGGCCCACCCTTGGGCCCAGGCAACCCGTGCGGCATCAGCGGCTCGATCGCTGACCATGGGCAGCCTAGGCGGAGGGGCTTAGCCAAGCCCCTCTCAATGCTGAGCAATCGGCTTCGTCAGGTGCGCTAAGTCCCGTCCGCCAGCCCGACGGAGCGCAGGGCGGCGGCGGCCACCTGGCGGTCTTGGTCCCCGGTGCCGGAGCCGACGCCAATGCCGCCGACGACCTCGCCTTCGACAATGACCGGCAGCCCGCCCTTCAGGTTGGTCATGCGGAGCCCGGTCGCGAGGGCGAGGCGCGTCTCCATCTCCGGCGCCAGGCCACCAGTCGGCGCACCCGTGGCGGCGGCGGTCGCGGCCTTGGCCTGGGCAGAGGCGATGGAGAGGACGCGCGAGCCGTCCATCCGGAGGAAGCCGACGAGGTTCGCGCCCTCATCGGCGATAGCAATGCATTGCGGCACGCCCATCCGCGTCGCCTCCGCCTCCGCAGCGGTGAGCAGGGCCATGACGGTCGCATGGGTCATCTTACGGGCAGGGCGCGTGAGCGCGGTCATGGGACGTTCTCCGGAAGGTTGGTGACGAGCATCGCACCGGGCGCATGAGTCGCGAAGAGCGGCACGCCAGAGGCCTGGAGCGCGGCGAGGGCGGTGAGGCCGCAACCCCAGAACACCGCACTCTCTCCCTCTTCGGGGAGGAGGGGCCCGCCCCAGTCCGGGCAGCCCGGATCGGCGATGCCGAGCGCGGCGGGATCGCCGATGTGAAGCGGGGCGCTGTGGCTGCGGGGCAGGCGGGCCGTGATCGCCGCCACGCGTGCGACGTCCCCTTCCGCAAAGGGCCGCATGGAGACGACAAGGGGTCCGTGCAGCCGCCCGGCCGGCACCGCCTCCCGCCCCGTCCGAAACAGCGCGCCCTGTATGCCGAGTTCGACATGCCGCAGCCGGATGCCCGCGGCGGCGAGGGCGGCTTCGGCACCGAACCAGCAGCCGACCGCGAAGGGCGTCCAGTCCGGACGCCATTCCGCCCCAAGGAAGGGGACGCGGCGTGGCGCCTTGCCGGTCTCGTGCACGAGATAGGCGGGAAGGTCACCTGTCACATCAAGGTCGATGTCGAGATCGGGAAGGCGCGGGTCACCGGGTTCTCCCGCAGCCAGCAGGGGGCAGGACCGGGGATTGGCCTGGCAGAAGGCTGCGAAATCACTGGCCCATTCCACCGGCACGACCACGAGGTTGGCCTGCACGAAGCCCCGTGCACGACCGACCGTAAGCCCGTCCCAGCCCGCCCGGGCGGCGCGGCGGAGATCGAGGCCGCTCTCCGCCATCAGACGTGCCGCACCGCGCCTCGACCTCCGCCGCGAAGGCAGGAAGCGAGGCGGCTGCGCGAGGCGATCAGACTTTCGGGCGGTTTCCACGTCCTGGTCGCGGATCTTTCGGGCAACCCGATCCTGGCCTCGGCTGTGAGGCTCCTCGTGGCACGGACGAGCCTGGTGGTCGCGCTGTTCGAAAACGGCAGCGGCCTCGCCTGCTGGCACGACGACCACGCCGTCTTCATCGATCTTGTCCGGCGGCGGCGGCACCGGGCCGCGGCCGCGGTGATGCGGCATCATCTCGTCTAAACTGAGCGGGATCTCAGGCTTGATCGCCCGCGCAGCGGTGGGATCGACGTGCGCCTGGTACTGGCACGGCCGCCCGCATAGCTTCCAGAAAGCACGCAAGGCGGGTCGCCGCGGATCAGGCCTTTCCACGCGGCTCAGGCGGCCATCCAGCCGCCATCCACCATCAGGTTGTGTCCGTTAACGAAGCTCGCTTCACCGCTCGCCAGGAAAAGCGCAGCGCGGGCGACGTCGAGCGGCGTGCCGAGGCGGGGGAAAGGTGTGCGTGCCTCGGAATAGGCGATCCAGCGTGGCTCAATGGCGCGGCCAGTCTTCCCCGTCAGGATCTTGCCTGGCGCCACGGCGTTGCAGACGATGTGCTGGTGCCCGTAATCCGCCGCGATCTGTCGGGTCATGTAGACGAGGCCGGACTTGCTGACCCCGTAAGCGAAGTCCTCCGGCGCCGCGATCATGCCATGCTGGGAGGAGATGTTGACGATCCGCCCACGTGCCTCATCCACCACGGGCTGGAGGAGCATCTGCCGAACAGCAGCACGGGCGCAGAGAAAGGCGCCCTTCAGGTTCACTGCAATAACGCTGTCCCATAGCGCCTCCTCCGTCTCTGCCAACGGCTTGCCCGCACGGATGGCGGCGTTGTTGACAAGGATGTCCACCGCCCCGTGCCTGGCAACAGTTTCGCCGAACAGGCCTTCCACCTCTGCTTCGCGGGCTACGTCGCACCGAATGAAGGTGCCCTCGTGGCCATCGCTGCGGATCGCCTCCACGACCGGAATTCCGCCCTCTACCACGCCCTCCGTCGCGTCGGCGACAACCACCCGCGCTCCTTCCTGCGCGAAGAGGCGCGCGATCGCGCGGCCGATGCCGGACGAGCCACCCGTCACGATCGCGACCTTGCCGGCCAGTCTTGTCATGCTCGTCCCCTCTTCAGGCGCCGCAAAGGGCAATGCCCTCGGGGCTGTCGCGCCACGTCAGGTAACGCCGGGCCACTGCGGCCAGGTCGTCCGTCACCGGCGCGCGGCCGATCGTCGCATGAAGACGGCCGAGGTCCATCGGTGCACGGTCCTGTTCCAATCCATAGCGCACTGTTGGGGCGTCCGGGCCTATCCGCCATTGAAAAGCCGGGCAGAGGGCGGAGAGGGCCTCGCACCAGGCAGCAACCGTGGTCATGGCGCCGCCGCCGAGATTGATGGTGGCGTGCTGCGGGAAGGGCGACGCGAGAAGGTCGGCGATCGCAGCCGCTGCCACCTCCGCGTCGATCCAGTCGGCCGCCATTGGGCGGGGCAGAACGCACTCGCGCCCAGCGCGTGCCGCTTCGGCGCATTGCCAGTGCGGAGAGAGCAGGGGGCGCACGCCTGTCGCGTGCTCGCGGATGCCGAAGCAGGGGCCGAGGCGCACGGTCAGCGTATCGATGCCGTAGAGCGCGCCGAGGCGGTTGATGGCCTGCTCCGCTGCAAGCTTGGTGATGCCGTAGAGGGCGGCGGGCTGCAGCAGGGTGGAATTCTCGTGCAGCCGTCCATCGCTGGCGGGCGGGGCGAAGCCATAAACCGCGACGGAGCTGAGGCCGAGCACCCGCCGCACCCCGGCGCGGCGCGCCGCCTGCATAAGGCGAACGGTCCCGCCAAAGTTCACCTCCGCGATTAGGTCAGGCCGCTCAACTTCCGCTGCGGCATCGGGCGTGAGCGCGGCGGTGTGGATGACACGGTCGATGCCGCCAGCGAAGGCGCGGTCCAGGTTCTCGGGTGCGCGGATGTCGCCCTGGATGAAGCGCGCTTGGCCAATCCAGCCCTGGGTAAGGGCCTCTGGCGGTGGGGCGGGTGCGAAGAGCACCACCTCTTCACCCCGCTTAAGCAACGCGCGGGCGATGTTGAGGCCGACGAAGCCGGTACCGCCGGTGAGAAGAACGGCCATGGAGTCACTGCCTCGCCAGTGCCCGCCGCTCCAGCACCGCTACCCAGCGGGAGAAAGGCCAGAGGAGGACGAAGTAGATCAGCGCCGCCGCGAGCAGTGGCGTCGGGTTGTAGGTCTGCTCCTGCGCCACGCGGGCGGAGCGCAGCAGTTCCGGCATGGCCACCAGCGCCCCGATCGACGTGGTCTTGACCAGTTCCAGGGCATTGCCGACGAGCGGCGCGATCACCTTCCGCACGGCCTGCGGCAGCAGCACGAGCACGAGGACTTGGAAACGGCTGAGGCCCAGCGCCGATGCAGCTTCCGCCTGCCCGCGCGGAATGGAAGCGAGCCCGGCGCGGAAGATTTCTCCGAAATAGCCCGTGTTGTTCAGCCCGAGCGCGAGGATCACTGCCGCAAAGCTGCCAAGGCGGATGCCGAGGAACGGGAGCCCGTAGAAGACCAGCACGAGGAGTACCAGCACGGGGAAGGCGCGCAGAAAATCAATGAGCACGATGAGGAGACGGCGCGTAACCTTGCCGCCAAAGCTATAGACCAGCGCGACGGCGAGCCCGCCCGCAAGCGCCGTGGGCAGCGCCACCGCAGCGAGCGAAAGGGTGATCCACAAGCCCTGCACGAGCAGCGGATAAACCTCGCTCAGGCTGTCGAGATTGGCGAAGTTGTCGATCAACTCCTGCATGGCCCCGCTCCTAGCCCTGCCGTACCGCGCGTCGCTCGAGCCAGCGGCTGAGGATTACGAGAGGGATGAAGAAGGCGAGGTAGAAAGCGGCTGCCAGGGTGAGGGGGGAGGGGTTGGCAGTGATGGCTGTCACGCTCTGTGCACTGCTGAGCGCCTCCGGCAGGGCTACCGCGGAGCCAAGGGCGGTGCCCTTGGCGATGGCGATGGCACGGTTGGCAAGCAGCGGCACGGCCAGGGAGATGGCCTGCGGAAGCACCACCAGCGGGAAAATGCGCTCCGTCCGCAGCCCCAGGGCTCGGGCTGCGTCCCACTGGCCACGTGGAACCGCCATGATCGCCGCGAAGAAGATGTCGGCCGCAAAGGCAGACAGCACGCAGCCCAGCGCGAGCACGGTGGTCGCAAAGGGGGAAAGCGAGACGTCAAGATACGGCAAGGCGAAATAGAGCACGATGATGATGACCAACTGCGGCAACGTGCGGAACACGTCCACGTAAGCCGCGACCGCCCAGCGCAGCGGGCGGATAGGAGCGCAGCGCAGCAGCGCCAGCGCCAGCCCGACGAGCAGCCCGAAGGCAATGATGCAGAGCGAGACAAGCACCGTGATGCCGAAGCCGCGCAAGACTTCGGGCAGCGCGCCCGCCATGACACCCGCATTGAAGTAGTGCTCGATCAGCCGTTCCATGCTCTGCCCCGAGAGGCGGAGCCTTCAGAGGCCCCGCCTACTCCCTGGCCTCAGCCGCAGGAGGCGGCGTGCGGCGTGGTATCGTGCCCGGCGAAGCCGGGTGGACCATAGCCGTCATAGATGGTCAGAAGGGTGGAGCCCTCCGCAGGCGCCTCGCCGTACCACTTCTCGTAGAGGCCGCGCAGGCTGCCATCGCGCTTCATGCACTCGAGCACGCCTTCCACCCGGTTCCGGTACTCGGCATCCTCCAGACGGAAGGCATAGCCGAAGTTGCGGCCGTTGAAATCCTTGAAGCCAACCTTGATTCCGCGGTTGCGGGAGGCGGCATAGACGGTGGTGGGGATCTCGTTCAGGGCGGTGAAGGCACGGCGCGTCAGCACAGCCTGCACCGTGTCCGGGAAGGTGTCGTAGCGCTGTACCTCGAAGCCGTAGCGGGTCGCGTTCTCCGTTGCCCAGGTGTCCGAAATGGTGCCGCGATTGACGGCAAGCACCTTGCCGCGCAGGTCCTCGAAGCCATTCATCGTGTCAGCCTGGCGAATGATGAAGCCGTTGCCGGTGGCAAAGAACGGCTCGGTGTAGAGCATCCGCGCCGCGCGCTCGGCCGTGATGTTCAAGGGGTTCACCGTGAACTCGATGCGCTTGGAGAAGAGCGCGGGGAACAGGCCGGAGAAGTTGATGTCCACGATCTCGACCGACGGGCGGCCGAGGCGCTTGGCGATCTCACGTATCAGGTCGGCCCCGAAGCCCTCCGGCCCACCGGCGCCGCGTACCATCCAGGGCGCGACGCCAAAGTCCGAGCCCACGACCATCGGCGCGCCTGAGGGATGGTCTGCCTCCTGCGCCCTTGCGCCGAGCTGCGTGCCCATGAGCAGCAGCGAGGCACCACAGAGATGCCGCAGGGCTGTCAGGAGGTTCATGAAAGTCGCTCCGCTTCGATGTTCCGGTCGCAGGGCGGCCGTGGTGATCGATGCCAGGGGTAAGCCTCTCGCGCGACGGCCGGACCTCGGGCAGCGCTGTGTCAGCAAGCCTTATGCCATTACTCGTTCAGGCCGTGACCGGGATAGGGGTGCGTTGCCACCCAATGCCGCGCGATGTCGATGCGGCGCGTGATCCAAACCTTGTCGTGTCCGGCGATGTGATCCAGAAGGCGTGCCAGACCGATCGCGCGGGCAGGGTGCCCGATCATCCGCATATGCAGGCCGATGGACATCATTTTCGGCGTCTCCGCGCCCTCGGCATAGAGCATGTCGAAGCCATCGCGTATGAAGGCGAACCAATCGTCGGCGGTGCCCACGCTGCCTGTGAACTTGCCGTCGTTATGTGTGAGCGAATAGGGCACGACAAGGTGGCCCTTGCCCTCCACGGTGACCCACCAGGGCAACTCGTCCGCGTAACTGTCGCTGTCGTAGAGAAAGCCTCCCTCCTCCGCGAGCAGGCGGCGCGTGTTCACGCTGGGACCGTAGCGGCAATATCAACCATCGGGTCGGTGACCAACCGTCTTCTCCAGCGAGGCGACGGCGCGGCGGATATGTTCCCGCTCCTCTGCCTCCGGCAGTTGGAAGTGCTTCACCCAGCGCCAGCCATGGCAGCAGACATCGTAACCGGCCTCCCGGATAGCCGCGGCGGCTTCCGGATTGCGCTCAAGGGCAAGCGCGCAGCCGAAGATGGTCATCGGCAGCCCACGTTCCCGGAACAGCCGCAGGAGCCGCCAAAAGCCAACGCGGGAGCCATACTCGAACATGCCCTCGACGGCGAGATCGCGCCCGCTGCCTGCGCCTTGCCCGCCAGAGTCGGAGACGCCCCACTCTGAGACGCCGTCCCCGTCCGGATAGGACAGCTCCGACCCCTCCTCGTAGTTCATCACAAAGTTGACGGCGATGCGCGCACCGCCCGGCCAGCGCGGGTCAGGCGGGCTTGCGCCGTAGCCACGGAAGTCGCGACGTACCTCATAGACCATCAGCGCGCGGCCTCCGTGACATCGAGAGTGAAGGGAGCCACGTCCACGAACTCCTCGTCCTTCTCGGTGCCGTCCCGCCACATCAGAACAGCGAACCGGGCGGGCGCATCGAGCACCGTCATGCCGTAGTGCCAGATATTGGCGGCATAGGTGACGCCCTGGCCGGGAGCGGCGAGGAAGGCTTCGGCACGCGCCATGTCCGGCCCTCCCAGCGGCGAATGGGGCGCCACGAGGACTAGGAAGCGTGCCGGCCCAAGCGGGATGAAGCTCTGCGAGGAAAAGACGTGCCGTTCCATCTGGCGCACCTGCAAGGGTAACGCCGCGGGGGGGGCGCTGGCTCAGCGTGAGGCTGGGCCGCGCATGGGGGCGGGTGGATAGCAGCGCTCGGTCGTAGGCCCTGCGCGCATTCGCGTCGGGAAGGGTAAGCACCTCACCATATGCCGCAAAGGCGTCATCCGTCATCGGCCTGATCGGCACCATCGCGCTAGCTCTCCCCTTCCAGGCCGTCGGTGTGCCGACGCAAGCGACGTGCCGCGGCTGAGGGCCTGGCACCTTCCGGAACCAGACCGGGTCCTGAGCGCCACTAGACCCGCCGGCTTCTGCCCGGCCGCTCACCTTTCGGTTGCAGCGACGGCCGATGCCGTTTGATAGTCGGCGCAACGAGAACGTCCAGGGGCGGCAACCAAGATGGCCAAGCTGAACATCAACGGCAACCTCGTGGAGGTGGATGCGGAACCCGATACGCCCCTGCTCTGGGCGATCCGGGACCATGTGGGCCTGACCGGCACGAAGTACGGGTGCGGCGTGGCGCAGTGCGGCGCATGCACCGTTCATGTGGACGGCCAGGCGATCCGCGCTTGCTCCATGCCGGTTTCCGCCATGGCCGAAGACCAGAAGATCGTCACGATCGAGGGCCTGTCGCCCGACGGGAACCACCCGGTTCAGGTGGCCTGGCGAGCGCTGGACGTGCCGCAATGCGGCTTCTGCCAGTCCGGCATGATCATGGCGGCCGCCGCGCTCCTCGCCGAGAAGCCGAAGCCGACGGACGACGAGATCAACGAGGCGATCACCAATATCTGCCGCTGCGGCACCTTCAACCGCGTGCGCGCCGGCATCCACCAGGCCGCCGCCGCGGGCACGACGGGCTGAGGGGGAGACGCGCCATGACCATGCTCGACACCGTGCGGCCCTCCCGCCGGTCCCTCTTGAGGGGTGCCGGAGCAGCCGTCCTGCTCGGCTTCCACGTCCCGCCCAAGGGCGCCCTGGCGCAGCCGGCAGCACCCGCCGCCTCCGCCGTTCCGGAGGTGAATGCCTGGGTCGTCATCCACCCCGACGACCGCGTCGTCCTTCGCATGGCCCGGGTGGAGATGGGGCAGGGGACGCGCACCGGCCTCGCTCAGCTCATCGCCGAGGAGCTGCAGTGCGACTGGTCGAAGGTCTCGACCGAGTACGTGACGCCCGGCCAGAGCCTCGCCCGCAACCGTGCGTGGGGCGCCTTCCTGACGGCGGGTAGCCAGGGCATCCGGCAGAGCCAGGACTATGTCCGCAAAGGCGGCGCGGCCGCGCGCATGATGCTCGTCCAGGCTGCGGCCCTTCGATGGGGCGTGCCGGCCGACCAGTGCAGCGCGAGGGACAGCGTCGTCACCCACGGGCCCACCGGCCGCACGCTGCGCTACGGCGAGGTCGCTGCCGAGGCCGCCAAGCTGACGCCGCCGGCGGAGGTTCCGCTGAAGGACCCGCGCGAATGGACCATCGCCGGGCAGCCGCTGGCGCGGCTGGACACGGCAGACAAGACGACGGGGAAGCAGGTCTACGGCGCGGACCTGCGGATGCCCGGGATGCTCGTCGCGGTGCCGCGGCGTTGCCCCGTCTTCGGCGGGCGCCTGAAGTCGTTCGACGCGGCGGCCGTGACGGGTATGCCAGGCGTGAAGCACGTCTTGCAGGTCGGGGACTCCTGCGTTGCGGTCGTGGCGGACACCTTCTGGCGCGCGAAGGCGGCGCTCGACGCCTTGCCGGTCGAGTGGGACCTGGGCGAGAACGGCCGTGTCTCCTCCGCCACCGTCGGCGCCATGCTGGACGAGGGGCTGACCGCCACCGAGGCCTTCGTCGGAAACGAGAACGGCAACGCGCGCGCCGCCATCGCGGGCGCCGCCCGGAAGGTGGAGGCGACCTATTCTTACCCCTTCCTGAACCACGCCCCCATGGAGCCGATGAACGCCACGGTGCTGTGGACCCCCACGCGCTGCGACGTTTGGTGCCCGACGCAGAACGGCGAGGCAGCGCTGGCCGCCGCCGCCGGTGCCGCCGGCCTGCCGCAAACGGCCTGTGACGTGCACCGGGTGGACCTCGGCGGCGGCTTCGGTCGGCGCACGGTGCATGATTGGCTGGAGGACGCGGTCCGCATCGCCGGCCAAGTCCCCGGCGTGCCCGTCAAGACGATGTGGACGCGCGAGGAGGACATGGTGCAGGGGCGCTACCATCCCGTCACCAAGTGCCGGCTGACGGCGGGCCTCGACGCCAACGGTGAGATCACCGGCCTGCACATGCGCATCTCCGGCCAGTCCATCCTGTCCACCGCCTTTCCGGGCGGGCTGCAGAACGGGCGTGATCCCGTGCAGTTCCAGGGGCTGAACGCCGGCGGGGCGGAGGGCGCGATCGGCTACAGCTTCCCGAACCTGCTCATCGACCACGCCATGCGGAACACGCACGTGCCCGCCCATTTCTGGCGCGGCGTGAACCACAACCAGAACGCCATCTACCTGGAGTGCTTCCTAGACGAGGTCGCGCACGCGACGAACCAGGACCCGCTGGCGCTGCGCCGCAAGCTGATGGCGAAGCACCCGAAGCACCTGGCTGTGCTGAACGCGGCGGCCGAGCGGATCGGGTGGGGCTCGCCCCCGCCCGCCGGTGTTTATCGCGGCCTCGCGCAGCAGATGGGCTTCGGCAGCTACGTCGCCGCGGCGGCGGAGGTCTCGGTCAGCGACTCCGGCCTGCTCCGCATCCACAGGATCGTCGCGGCGACCGATCCCGGCCACGCCGCGAACCCGCGGCAGATCGAGATGCAGGTCGAGGGGTCCTTCGTCTACGGCCTTTCCGCCCTGCTCTACCAGGAGATCACCGTGAAGGACGGCGCGATCGAGCAGACGAACTTCGACAGCTACAACGTCCTGCGCATGGACGAGATGCCGAAGGTCGAGACGATCGTCATGCCCTCGGGTGGCTTCTGGGGTGGCGTGGGCGAGCCGACGATCATGGTGGCGGCGCCCGCGGTGCTGAACGCGATCTTTGCGGCCACTGGCAAGCGGATCCGCGACATGCCGCTGAAGCACCACGACCTCCGCCGCGCCTGACGCACGACGGGGACCGCGTGCGGGGAGCCGTGGTTGCGCTGATCGCCCTGCTCGCCGCCGCGCCGGCGTCGGGCAGGGTCGCGCCCTTCGTGGTTCAGGAGGATGCGATTGCCGCGCCGCTGGACGGCCTCGCGGGCGACCCCGTGCGGGGCGAGGCCGTGACACGGAACCGGGAAACGGCGAACTGCCTTATTTGCCACGCCATCCCCGGTACGACCGAGCGGTTCATGGGCGACATCGGCCCGCCGCTCGCGGGGGTTGGTTCACGCCTGGCGCCGGGGCAGATCCGGCTGCGGGTCGTGGATCCCACGCTCGTAAACCCGGAGGCGATCATGCCGCCCTATTATCGGACGGAGGGGCTGCTGCGGGTGGACCCGCGCTATCGAGGCCAACCCGTGCTGACCGCGCAGGAGGTGGAAGACGTCGTCGCCTACCTCGCCGGCTTGAAGGAGTGATGCAATGGGGCGCTTTTCCCGCCGTGCCGTGCTGTCCTTGCCGCCTACGTTCGGTGTGGCTGCGGGTGCTCGCGCGCAGACGCCCGCCCAGGCGGTGCTCACCCAGGCGCAGAGCGACGAGAGCTTCGCCGATGCGGAGCGCGCCATCCTCGCCGGCCGGCTGCCGGTCGCCGGGGGGGTTGTGCTGGACCTGCCGCCGCTGTCGGAGAACGGCAACTCCGTGGACCTGACCGTCACGGCCGAAAGCCCGATGACGGGGGAGGACCACGTCACGACCATCCACATCCTGTCGGAGAAGAACCCGTTCCCGCGCGTAGCGACCTTCCACCTGACGCCGCGCTCCGGCCGCGCGGAGGTCTCGACGCGGGTCCGGCTGGCCACGAGCCAGACGCTTGTCGCCCTCGCCGAGACCAGCCGCGGGGCCGTTCACCGGGTCAGCAAGGACGTCATCGTCATTCTCGGCGCCTGCGTGGAGACGGGCTGACCATGCGCACCGTCCCGATCACCGCCCGGATCACCATGCCCGCTTCCGCTCGGAAGGGGGAGGTCGTTCCGGTCCGCGTCCTTGTCCGCCACGCGATGGAGCGCGCGGCCAACGCGCCGGGCGTGGCGCCGACGCCGCGCAGGATCCTCCACACCTTCCGCGTGACCTACGGCGAGGAGGAGGTGTTCCGCATGGACCTCTCCCCCGGGATCACCGCCAACCCCTATGTCGAGTTCACGACCGTCGCGGCCGAGAGCGGCACCCTCGTCTTCGAGTGGCACGAGGATGGTGGCGCGATCTACCGCCGCGAGGCGCCGCTGGTCGTGACGTGACCGCGGGCCGCCGCACGACGCGCGCCCTCCTCCTGGCCCTGCTGTGGCTCGCGGTGGGGCTCCTGGCGGGGGCCGCGGAGATCCGGCCAACGCGCGACTATCTCTCCCCCGAGCTGCGCCGCGCGCAGGACGACCCCTCGCGCCACCCCGGCTGGCTCTGGGTCGAAGAGGGCGAGACGCTGTGGCAGGACGGCGAGCGGAGTTGCCAATCCTGTCACGGCGAGATCGGCACCATGTCGGGCGTCGCTGCGCGCTATCCGGCTGTGGCGGGCGACGGCGCCTTGTTGAACCTGGAAGGCCGCATCGATCGCTGCCGCACGCAGCACCAGGGCCAGCCCGCCTTTGGCTACGAGAGCGAGCCGCTCCTCGCCCTCACCGCCGCGGTTGCGCTCCGCTCCCGCGGAATGCCCGTGAACGTCGTGACCGAGGGCCCGGCCGCGCCCTTCCTGGAGGAAGGGCGCCGCTTCTACGAAACCCGCCAGGGCCAGCTGAACCTGGCCTGCGGCCAGTGTCATGACGACAAAGCCGGGCAGCACCTGCGAGGCGACGTCATTTCGAATGGCATCGGGACGGGCTACCCGGCCTATCGCCTTGACTGGAACACGCTGGGGTCGCTGCACCGGCGCCTGCGGGCCTGTTCGCTCGGCGTGCGTGCGGAGCAGTTGCCTCTCGGCTCGGCCGAATACCTGGCGCTGGAGCTGTTCCTGGCGAGCCGCGCGAAGGGCCAGCCGATCGAGGCACCGGGCTTGCGGCGATGAGGGAGGAGACGCGTCGATGAGCCAGCGGCATCGCTTGGCCCTGGAGTGGGGCATCGTCGGCCTGACCTTTCTTGCTATCGCGGGGCCAGCCCGGTCGCAGCCCGCCCCGCTCGCGGCGCAGGGGTGCCTCGGCTGCCATGGGCCGAACGGTGCGGGCAGCGGAGGCATTCCCAGCCTGGCCGGGCGGGATCAGTCGGAGCTGGCCACGGCCATGGCGGCCTTCCGCGCCAACGAACGGCCCGCGACAATCATGAACCGCATCGCGCGGGGCTATACCGAGGCGGAGATCGCGGCAGCCGTCGGCTACTTCGCGGGAACGCGGTGAGGAGGCGCGCATGACGACCCTGAGGCGGCGTTCCCTCCTCACGGCCGGCGCGGCTCTCTGCGCCCCCGCGCTGCCCCGCGCGCAGGGACAGGCGCGGCTGCTGGTGATCGGCGGCGGCTTCGGCGGAGCCTCGGCCGCGAGTTTTGCGTGCCGGAGCTATCCTTGGCTCGACGTCACGCTGGTTGAGCCGCAGCCGCGCCTTATCACTTGCCCCTACGGCAACCTCGTCATCGCCGGCGAGAGGCGGATCGAGGAAATCACCCACGGCTATGACGGCCTGCGCGCCCGGGGCGTGCGGGTGGTGCAGGACTGGGCGGAGGACGTCGACCCCGTCGCGCGCCGCGTGCGGCTCCGCGGTGGCGATGCACTTCCCTACGACCGGCTGATCCTGTCGCCGGGCATCGCAATCCGCTTCGGCGCGATCGATGGCTACGACGAGGCCGCTTCCGGGACCATGCCCCACGCCTGGATCGCGGGGGATGGCGCGCAGATGCTGCTGCTGCGCCGCCAGCTCGAGGCGATGCCGGATGGCGGCGTCGTCGGCCTCGCCATCCCGGCCAACCCCTTCCGCTGCCCGCCCGGCCCGTACGAGCGGATCAGCATGATCGCGCACTACCTCAAGCGCCATAAGCCGCGCTCCAAGATCCTCGCCCTCGACGCGAAGGACAGCTTCAGTAAGCAGGCACTCTTTCAGGACGGCTGGACCGCGCTCTACCCAGGTATGATCGAGTGGGTGCCCCTGGCCGGTGACGGGCGGGTTGTCCGCGTGGACGTGCGCGAGGGCGTGCTGGAGACCGAGTTCGGCACGCGGCACCGGGTGGATGTGGGCAACGTCATCCCTCCCCAATCGGCGGCGCGCATCGCCACCGCGGCGGGCCTGACGGACAGGACGGGCTGGGTTACGGTGGACACTCGCACCTTCGAGGCGCGGGCGGCACCGGGAGTCCACGTGATCGGCGACGCGAACATCCCGGGGCCCATGCCGAAATCCGGCTTCGTCGCGAACTCCACGGCGAAGCAGGCCGTTGCCAGCGCCGCCGCCCTGCTGCGCGGGGAGGCGGCGCCGGAAGGGGTCTACTTCAACACCTGCTACTCCCATGTCGGGGCGGAGTTCGGGATCTCCGTCGTCAACATCTTCCGCCCCAGCGCAGACGGGACCGGGATCGTAGAGGTGCCGAACTCCGGCGGCGTGTCGCCGCGTGGCAACCTGCCGGAACAACGCCGGCTGGAGGCGGGTCATGCCGACGACTGGTACAGGAGTATCACGGCGGACATGTTCCGCTGAGCGCACAGGCAGCGTCTTTCGGGGCCTTGTTCGAAGTACGTAGAGATATATCAGCAAGCGGGCGAGGGCTTGCTCTCGGGTAGCGGCACTTGGCCGGATATAGACACCATGCCTCGTGCTCGTCCCGGCAGGGGATGGCCATACAGGTGGTTCCTCGCACTCGCGTGGTGCAGGAAAGCTATGGGGACGCAGCAAGCGCGCCGGGCTTCGCGTCGCGATACCGCCCGAAGGATAATTCCTTCCCAGAAGGTGCGCCGGCTGAGCAGGGCAGGCAAAGCGACCGCGAGCTGAGGCGAAGTAGCGACCGACGCATGCGGCCGAGTGCGGCGGCCAACGGAATGGCCGCCCCGCGATGAACAATGCATAGAAGCTGACATGCTGGTGCTGGCAGCGAATCTGCTCATCAGCCGGGGGTTGAACTGGTCCGACGCGCTGGTCGCCCGGCCCGCGCCGCCGAAGCTGCTAAGGGCGCTATATAATCCGACAGCCATAAGGTCGGGTTCGCGCCAGTCGAGGCGTCGATGGCGCGAGGGTGGAGATGAGCCGGTGTCATCTCCACCCGTTGTTGGGATCCGCACTGGTCAACGGAGCGGGCTGCGTCAGGCCGGCTTGATGTCCATGGCCAGCGTGCGTTCGTCACGCCGCGGTTGGATAGAGATGTCCTTCCGCGTGGCCCAGAGATTCTCGAGCATCAGGATCGGCATGATGGGAACATCCGCCATGGCGCGCTCCGTCGCGGTGATGAGGAGCCCTTCGCGCTTGGCCGCGTCCATCTCCTCCACCGCCTCGAAGATGTGCCTGTCCAGGTCCGGATTGGAGTAGAGTCCGTAGTTGTAGGAGCCACGGTTTCTGGATTTGTCCTGGGTGGCGATGCAGTTCGTCAGCATGTACCCGCCTTCGAAGGTCGGGCTGCCCCAGCCCCAGAGCGCCATGGAGAACTCCTGCCGTGTTCCCCGGCCGAAGAAGCTGCTCCAGGGCAGGGCCTCGACGTTCGTCTGCACGCCAATGCGCGTCCACATCTGCGCCACGGCCTGAGCGAGACGCGCGTCGTTGGGGTACCGGTCGTTCGGCGTGTGCAGGGTGAGGCGGAAACCCTGGCCCAGGCCAGCCTCCGCAAGGAGCTGCCGCGCGCGGTTCGGGTTGTACTCGGGAACCGCAACGCCGGGCGCGTAGGAATAGCCGCCCTCCGGCATCCACTGGTTCGTGGGCGCGGCGGTGTTCAGCATGATCCTGTCTGCCAGCGCCGAGCGCTGGATGGAACAGGAGAGCGCCTCGCGCACCCGACGGTCGCGGAACGGGTTCTTCGGCAGGGGCTGGCCGTTGTTCCCCAGCACGAAGGGGCTCTCGCCCTCGCGGGAGAAGTCGGGGACAAGGTACATGCAGCGAATGCCGCCGACCGAAACCACCGAGACCTGCGGCTCGCTCCGCAGCTTCGGAAGATCGCTGACCGAGGGCGTGTCGATCACGCCCACGTCGCCGGAAAGCAGCGCCGCGCTGCGTGCCGCCGGGTTCGAGAGCAATCGTAGCGTCACCTTCTCCCAGGGCTGCTTCGGCCCCCACCAGCCGTCGAATCGCCGCATCTCCACGCGGCTGCCGGGTGTGAAGGAGACGAAGCGGTATGGGCCTGTGCCGATGGCGGCCTTGCCGGAATTGTAGTCGGCGGTCGAGGCACCCTCGCCGGCACGGCGGGAGAGGATGCCGACATAGGTGAGGTTCAGCAGCAGGTCCGGCGCGGGCTGGTGGGTGTGGACGCGGAGCGTCAGCGGGTCCGGCACCTCCAACCGGCTGACGGCGCGCAGGAAGGTGCCGAAGCCTCCCGGGCTGTTCGGCACGTTTGGCGCGCGCTCGAAGGTGAAGACGACGTCGTCGGCGGTCAGCTCGCCGCCGTCGTGGAACTTCACGCCCGGGCGCAGCTTGAACTCCCAGAGGGTGTCGCTAACGGATCTCCAGCTCTCCGCCAGCACGGGCACGAGCTTGCCGTCCGGCGTCCGGTCCACCAGGCGCTCGAACATGTGCATCGCCACGGTGTGGTTCGGCGTTGCGTGGAAAAAGTGCGGGTCGATCGTTGTGAAGGCTCCGCCCAGCCCGATTTCCAGATCGGTGCCGGCGGCCCGGGCGCCGTGGGGAAACACGGCCGGGAGAGCGGTCAGCGACGCTGCCGCCGCCAGAAGGTCACGGCGCTGCATGGGACATCTCCTTCACCATTCCTGCCTCTCTTGCCCGCCTTCGCCGCGGGAGAAGCGCTATTCGCATCACCCGGCTCGACCGGGAAGGCCTCTTCCGGCTCACGCTGCGAGCGCCACGCCATCGCGCTGCGGGTCCGCGCCACCCGTCAGCCGCCCGTCCTCCACGCGAATGGCATGGATCGCCGCGAAGGCGAAGCCCATGTAGGAGCGGGCGACCGGGTAGCCCTGCGCCTCGAGGGCGTCGGTCACGTAGCGCGGGATGCGGTTCGATACGTCGATCGTGTCGCTGTTGACGGAGATGCGCGGCGCGGCGACGGCCTCGAACATCGTCATGCCGAAGTCGATCACGTTGCTGATCCCCTGCGTGAGGGCCGGCACGATGGCGGTGCCCCCCGGTGCGCCGAGGACGATGTAGGGGTCGTCCCCCCGGAACACGATCGTCGGGCACTGTGAGGACGTCCGGCTCTTGCCCGGCGCGATCGATCCCGCCCGTCCGGGACGGGGATCGAAGCCGTTCATCAGCCCGTTGTACATGAAGCCCATCCCGTCCGTGATGACGCCGGAGGGATTGCCGAGCGTGTGCGTCAGCGCCACCGCGTTGCCGTCGGCGTCCACGACCGTGACATGGGTGGTGTCCGCGGCCTCGTAGGGCATGCGGGCGACATGCGCCTTCTCCCCGCGCCGGATGCGGGCCGCGATCTCTGCCGCACGATCTTTCGAGAGCAGCATCTC
Source organism: Roseomonas aerilata DSM 19363 (assembly GCF_000711725.1). Lineage (GTDB taxonomy): Bacteria > Pseudomonadota > Alphaproteobacteria > Acetobacterales > Acetobacteraceae > Roseomonas > Roseomonas aerilata. The sequence goes on from NZ_JONP01000027.1 coordinate 40,974, forward strand.
CACGGGAACGTCGACGAACTCCGGGTCGCCGATATGGACGTCCTTGTCGATCGCCACCTGCTTCATCGCCTCCGCGAGGATGCGAAGGTGCTCGGCGCTGCCGTGCTCCAGCGCGCCGATATCGAACCTCTCCAGGATGTGCAGCAGCTGCACGAGGCTCAGCCCGCCGCCCGGTGCCTGCAGGCTCGCCACGCGGTGGCCGCGGTAGCTGCCCCATACGGGATCGCTGCGCAGGGTACGGTATTCCCGCAGGTCCTCCATGGAGAGCAGGCCGCCATGGCGCCGGAAGTCCGCTACGATCTCCTCCGCCATCTCCCCGCAGTAGAAGAGATCGGGCCCTTGCCGCGCGATCCGCTCCAGCGAGCGCGCCATGTCAGGGTTGGAGACGTGCTGGCCAGGCCGCTTCGGCGTTCCGTCCGGCGCACAGTAGATCTCGCGCCCCGTGCGGCTGAAGCGAAGGAGGTCCGCGGGGTTCAGCATCCCCGTCGCGCGCTGGTCCAGTGTCCAGTAGTAGTAAACATAGGGGCGCACCATGAAGCCGCGCCGCGCCTGCTCGATCGCCGGGCGCATGATGTCGGCCAGTTCCATCGTACCAAAGTCGGAGAGGGCGTCGGTGTAGCCGCGCAGGTTCCCGGGCGTCCCCGGGGCCAGGTAGCCGATCTCGTTCACGTGGTCCTTCACGAGATAGGCGAAGCCGTCGCGGGACTGGCCCGTCACCATGTCCGCCCACATCTCCGGCCGTGCCGCGCGCGGGGCGCGGGCGTAGAAGGTCAGGTGCTGGTGGACGCCGCGGCCGGGCATGTAGACCTGCATGGTCCCGTAGCCCGCGATTCCCGTCATCAGCGGGTCCACCACGCCCTGCACGAAGGCCGCTGCGATCGCAGCGTCCACCGCGTTACCGCCCCGCCGAAGCGTCAGCACCCCGGCCTCGGCCGCCTCCGGCTGGGCCGCCACCACCATGCCCTTCATGCCGGGCCTCCTCTCACGCTGCGCCGGAATGGCGCGAAATCCGCCTCCGCCATTCCGCCCAACTCGGTCAGCAGCATCGCCCAGGCGCGCAGCCCGAGCGGGATGGATTCGAGGTGGAAGAACTCGTTGGGCGCGTGCACGTCCTCGTCCGGCAGGTTGAAGCCGAACATCAGCGTGTCGATTCCCAGCAGCTCCTGGAACAGCGCCGTCACCGGCACCGTGGCGCCGAGCCGCACCGGCACCGGCGGCCGCCCCATCAGCCGCTCCAGCACCGCCGAGCCCGCGCGCAGCAGGGGATGGTTCTCCGCGAGGCTGGAGGCGGGTGAGTTGCCGCTCTTCGGCGTGATCCGTAGCGAGACACCGGGCGGGCAGTGGCGCGCGAGGTGCTCCGCCACCAGCGCCACCGCCCGTTCCGGATCCTGGCCGGGAACGAGGCGCACGGTGATCTTGGCGAAAGCCTCGTCCGGGATCACGGTCTTGCTGCCCGCGCCGGTGTAGCCGCCCCACATCCCGTTCACGTCGATGGCAGGGCGCAGCGTGAGGCGCTCGCGCAGGGTGTAGCCGGGCTCGCCGAAGGCGGCGGCGCCCACCTCGCCGCAGAAGGTGGCCTCGTCCAGGGGGAAGGCCGCGGTGTCGGTCCGCTGCTTCGGGGTCAGCGCCGGCACGGCCTCCAGGAAACCGGGCACCGCGATCCGCCCCTCCGCATCGTGCAGGGAGGCGACCATCCTGGCCATCTCGTGCAGTGCGTTGCGCACAGCCCCGCCGTAGCGGCCGGAATGCAGCTCTTTGCCGGCGCTGCGCAGCGCCAGCTCCAACCCCGCAATCCCGCGCGCGCCGACATTGATGGTGGGGATGGTCTCGCTGGCCCGCCCACCATCCGCCGAAATCATGGCGTCGGCGCCCAGCAGGTCACCGTGGCGCCGCACCAGCTCCCGCAGGCTGGGGCTGCCGGTCTCCTCCTCGCCCTCCAGGAAGAACTTCACGTTCACCGGGCAGCCTCCGGTCACGCGGAGGAAGGCGGCCACCGCTTCGATCGCGATGGTGGTGGAGCCCTTCACGTCCGAGGCGCCGCGCGCGTAAAGGCGCCCGTCCTTTTCCACGGGCTCGAAGGGGTCGGTGCGCCAGGCCGCGAGCGGGGCAGGGGGCTGCACGTCGTAGTGGCCATAGACCAGCAGGGTGGGGCGGCCCGGCGCCCCCTCCCAGGCCGCGTAGACGGCCGGCTCCCCGCCGCCGTCCAGCAGCCGCACGTCGGAGAGGCTGATCCCGCGCAGCCAGTCCAGCAGGAAGTCGCGGGCGGCCCCCATCCCCTCCGCGAAGCCCGGATCGGCGCTGACGCTCGGCAGGCGCAGGAAGGCGTCCAGCCGGGCGCGGATGGCGCTCTGGCGAGCCATCAGGTCGTCGATGACCGCCTTCGTCATCCTGGCGCTCCCCTCACCGGCCGCACGCGGCCTCCTGGGGCAGGGAGGATAGGGCCGACCGACCCGCTCAGCCCGCCGGAAACGGCGGTAATCATGCTGATCCTGCTCCCGGCTAGGCGGGCCCGTCCCGATACGTCCGTGGTGTGATGCCCATCTGGGCCCGGAAGACGCGGGAGAAGTGAGAGGCGTCCTTGAAGCCGCAGTCCAGGGCCACAGCCAGAACTCCGGCTCGGCCATCCCGCAGCAGCCGGCAGGCGCGGGCGATGCGCGCCTCTTGCAGGTAGCGGTACGGCGTGCGGCCTGTCGCGGCGCGAAAGAGCCGGGCGAAGTGGAACTCGCTATAGCCGGCCGCGTCCGCCATCTCCGCCACCGTCAGCTCCTCCGCCAAGCGGGCGCGGACCAGCGTCTCGACCCGCCGGAGCCGGGCGGGTGAAAGGGCGCGCGGCAGGGAGGGCGGACTTGAGGCGGCGGGCAGGTGATAGCGGCGCAGCAGGTGGGCAACCAGCGCCCGGCAAAGGCCATCGGCCAGCTCGGTCAGATAGGGGCCGCCTCCCTCCATCGCGTCAAGGATCTGCAGGCCCAGCTGTCGGATGAGGGTATCGGATCCGTAGAGCGGGTCGGACAGCGTGAACGGCCCGCACCCCTGCCCGGCCACGGACTGGAAGGCTCTCGGTGGCAGCATGAGGTGCAGCAGGTCGAAGGGATCGGTTGTGGACCAGCGGCGCTCCACGCCCGGAGGCACGATCCGCACCGCATGGGACCCGATGGGCCCAGCCCAGACCTTGCTTTGCCCAAGCCAGGCCTCCGCCCGCATGGGGCGAAGGTTGAGCGAGACGATGGTGTGGTCGGACAGCAGCGGCCGCATCTCGAAGGCACTGGTCAGCTCGCGGCTCCACCGGATCACCGACGTGCCGGTGGAGGGCAGGTCGAGCAGGGCCGCGGCCGGTCGCATGCCCCACCCCGCCTGGCGCTCCTGCATGAAGTCCGCACCCGGCATGCTCTGCTCCTAGCTCCTGCCCTCGTGCGTCCCGAGCCTGCGCAGGGAAACGGCCCCGGACAAAGACCCGCCATGTTGAGGAAACTGCCGCGTCCGCGCCAGGGCCTCACCGCTCCGGGTGGCACGAGGCCGGTCCCCGGCCGTCGCGGGGGTTTGACGCGGGCCGCCTGCCGGTCCATCGCTGGCCGCCCGCGACGAGGTTCCATCCTGTCCGGCCGGGACGCACGAGAGGAGCCGCATGTCCGACAGCGATCGCGAAAGCACCGCCTGGAAGGTATCGCCGAGCGCCTACGCGGCCATGCGGGAGGCGCCCTTCGCCCTGCCGCCCCGTCCGCTCTCCCGCTACCTGCCGATGCGGGACGGCTGCCGCATCGCACTGGATGCCTGGCTGCCTGAGGGCGCGACGGGGCCCGTGCCGGCGGTACTGATCCTGACGCCCTACTATCGCCGTTTCGCCGTCGCGCCGGGAAGCGAGGCCGATCCGATCCCCAACGCGGGCAAGTTCGTGCGCCATCTGGTCCCGCGCGGCTACGCGGTGGTGGTGGTGGACGTGCGCGGCACCGGCGCCAGCTTCGGCACGCGCGACAGCTTCCGCTCGCCCAAGGAGCGGGAGGACAGCCGCGAGATCGCGGACTGGGTGGTGGCGCAGCGCTGGTCCAACGGGCGCATCGGCGCGACCGGCATCTCCTATCCCGGCGCCGCCGCGGACTTCCTGGCGAGCACGGGGCACCCTGCGGTGAAGGCCATCGCGCCGCTCTTCGCGGTCTGGGACACCTATGCGGACAACTACTATCCCGGCGGCATCCTGCTGAAGGAGCTGGCCCGGTCCTATGACGAGCTGATGGTCGCCATGGACCACGACCGGCGCGACCTGCTGCGGAACTTCGTCTACTACGCAAACCCCGACCTGCGCGGCCCGCACCCCGTGGACGAGGATCGGGATGGCGCGCTGCTCGCCCAGGCGATCCACGAGCACCTCGGCAACTTCCGACAACCCGACTTCATGGGCGAGTTCCGCTTCCGCGAGGAGTCGCTGCCCTATGATCCCGGCTTCTCCTCCGCCTCCTTCAGCCCCTACTCCGTGCGGGACGGCATCGGGCCGGACGTCGCAGTTCTCGCCTGCTCCGGTTGGATGGACGGCGCGGGCTACGCGAACGGCGCGATCAGCCGCTTCCTGACGCTGGAGAGCAACCCGGTCCACCTGCTGCTCGGCCCCTGGGACCATGGGGCGCGCTGTAACGTCTCCCCCTGGCGACGGGAAGCGGCCCCCGACTTCGACCTGCTGGGCGAGCTTACGCGCTTCCTCGACCACTACCTCATGGGCCGCGACACCGGCCTCGATGCCGAGGAGCGGGTCCATTACTTCACGATGCACGCGGAGAGATGGCGCGCCGCGCCGTCCTGGCCGCCGGTGCCGGAGACACGTCGTCTCGCCCTCGCGGCCGAGGGCACGCTGGCCGAGGGGCCGGGTGAGGCGGGTGAGGACAGCGCGCGTGCCAACTTCGCCGCCGGCTCCGGCCACGGCACGCGTTACGAGCGCATCGCGGGCATCAACAGCACCACCTACTACGCGGACTGGGCGGAACGGCAGGCAGGGCTGCTCTCCTGGACCTCCCGGCCGCTCGAGGTAGATAGCGAGATGGCGGGCCACGGCCTCGCTGATCTCTGGATCGCGGCCTCCGAGCCGGACGCCGCTCTCTTCGTCTACCTCTCCGAAGTCGAGGCGGAGGGGACGGTGCGCTACGTCACCGAGGGACTGTTGCGCGCCCTGCACCGCAAGGAAAGCCCGGCGCCCGCTTCCTATCGGACCACCTGGCCATTCCGCTCCTTCCGACGCGAGGACGCTGCACCGCTGGTTCGGGACAGGGCGGAGCGCATCCGCATCCCGCTGCTGCCCACGGCGTGGCGCTTCCGCGCGGGCAGCCGCATCCGGCTCTCCATCGCCGGCGCCGACGCGGACCACTGCGTGCAGGTGCCCCATGGCCGCCCGCCCGTGCTGACCGTGCTGCGCGGCGGCGACCGTGCTTCCTTCCTTGAGCTGCCCTTGCGGGCTATCGACTGACGAAGAGGCGCGCCGCCGCGGCCCGTTACCGGGGCGGTCGGGTCTCGCCGGATCTGTGGAGAGCGACAATGCGTGGCATGGTGGTGGCGGCGCAGCCGGAAGCGGCCGAGGCCGGGGTGGAGGTGCTGCGGGCCGGCGGCAACGCGGTGGACGCCGCCATCGCTTGCGCCTTCAGCCAGGGCGTGGTGGACCCGCAGATGTGTGGGCTGGCCGGCTTCGGCGCGATGCAGGTCTGCATGCCAAGCCAAGGCGTGCACACGGTGCTGGAGTTCTTCGCCCGCGCCCCGCTTTCCGCCACGCCGGAGATGTGGGCGGACAGGTTCGTGGGCCAGTCGCGGGATGGCTTCGTGTTCCTGCTGAACGACAAGAGAAACGACGCTGGCTACGGCTCCATCGGCACCCCCGGCAACGTGGCCGGCTACGCCGAGGCGCTCTCGCGTTTCGGCACCATGCCGCTGCGGGAGGTGATGGCCCCCGCGATCGCCCAGGCCCATCGAGGTGTGATGGTGCGGCCGTACATGCACTACTACTGGGCGATCGACCACGGCGGCGACGGTCAGGTCAACGTGGAGGACAAGCTGCGCCTCAGCGAGACGGGGCGGCGGGTATACTTCCGCGCCGACGGCACGCTGAAGCGGCCGGGCGACACGCTGCGCAACCCCGACATGGCCCGCACGCTGGAGCGGATCGCGGAGGGCGGCGCCGAGGCGTTCTACCGCGGCGACATCGCGCGCGAGATGGTGGCTGATATGGCCGTCCATGACGGCCTGATCACGATGGAGGATCTGGCGGCCTACCGCGTGCGCGAGAAGGCGCCGGTCTGGGGCACCTATCGCGGCCTGCGGGTCGCCTCCAACCCGCCGCCCGCCGGTGGCGGATCCCTTATCGAGTTGCTCGGCATTCTCGAGCATTTTGACCTCGCCTCCATGGAGCACGGCAGCCCCGAGCACCTGCGCGTGCTGGCCGAAGCGATGAAGTGGATGACCGTGGACAAGGACGCCCACATGGGCGACCCGGACTTCGTGGACGTGCCGCTGGAGCGCCTGCTCTCCCACGAGCACACCGCCGCGCTGGCCGCGCGTATCCGCGCCGGGGAGAAGGCGCGCGTGATCCGCGCGGAGGAGCCGCGCGATCCCCCCGACACCACGGTCGTCTGCGTGGTGGACGCCCAGGGCGGCGCGGTCGCGCTGACGCACACACTCGGCATTCCCTCCGGCGTTATCACGGACGGGCTGGGCTTTATGTACAACGGCTGCATGAGCGGCTTCGACCCGCGCCCAGGCCGTGCCGCCTCCATCGCGCCGGGCAAGAGCCGCGCGAGCGCCATGGCGCCGACCATGCTCTTCGACGGCGGATCGGAAGGCGGGGCGCCCTGCATGGTGCTGGCCGCGCCCGGAGGCACCTACATCGTGCCCGCCCTGGCGCAGGCAGTCATGAACGTGGCCGATTTCGGAATGAGCATGAGCGACGCGGTAGCCGCGCCGCGCATCGTCGCGCTCAGCGACACGATCGACCTGTGCAACCGCATCCCGCACGCCACGCAGGCGGCGCTGGAGGCCATGGGCTACCCGGTCGCCCGGTCCTACCAGAGCCACGCCTTCGGCGCGCCGCACGGACTGCTGGTCCGGGATGGCCGCTGCACCGGTGGCGCCGACCCGCAGCGGGACGGCGTGGCGATGGCGGCCTGACGCGCCGCGAGCCGTCCTAAGCGGCGGCGGGGGGTCAGAGGCTCATCAGGCTCGCGTTCCCGCCGGCCGCCGCGGTGTTGGTGCTGGTGGAGCGCTCCGCTACCAGCATGTCGAGCGGGTAGAGGCCATCCCGCCCGACGATGACGGGGCGGATGGGCCCGGGCGCCTCCGCGACCTCCCGCAGCAAGTCGCACAACGCCTCCTCGCCGCCCTCGAAGAGGGCCGCGTCAGTCTCGGCCACGTCTCCTTCGGCGAGAGGCATCGCAATGGCTGGTGGCAGTTCGCCGAGTTTGGCGAGATCCTCGGCCGACACTCGCGCAGCATTCCCTGTGGCCAGGCACGCCGCTAGCTGGACCAACAGCCCGTCCCGCGTCCTGGCGCGGCACAGCACGGTACCGCGCGGCTGCAGGGCGTACAGGTTCCGCTCGCCCACCGGTCCGGGCAGCTCGATCTCCAGCCCGGCCCGTGCGGGCGTGCCCTGGCGGGCGCACCGGTCGGCCAGCGCAGCCTCGTTCCGTGCGCGCAGCCAGTCCGTCAGGGCCGACAGGGCAGGAAGCGGCGGGGTGGCGGGCAGGGGCGGCTCCGCCGGGCACGCGGAGAGGAGGCGGCGCAGGTAGAGCGGCCCGCCCGCCTTCGGGCCCGTGCCGGACAGGCCATGGCCGCCGAAGGGCTGCACGCCGACCACCGCGCCGATCAGGTTGCGGTTGACGTAGATATTGCCCGCGCCCGACCGGGCCGTGAGGCGCCCGATCGTCTCGTCGATGCGGGAATGCACGCCGAAAGTCAGGCCGTACCCGGTGGCGTTGATGTCGCGCATCAGCGCGTCCATCCTATCGCGCGGAAAGCGCAGCACGTGCAGCACGGGACCGAAGACCTCCCGCTCCAGCTCCCCGATGCTGGCAATCTCGATGATGGTCGGCGCGACGAAGCTGCCATGGCGGCAGGCCTTCGGCAGGGGTGGCGCATGCACGGGGCGGGCGGCCGCGCGCATGGCGTCCACATGGCCCTGGATCCCGGCCCGTGCCTCCTCGGTGATGGCGGGGCCGATATCGGTGGAGAGCCGATCGGGGGTGCCGACCGAAAGCTCTGCCAGCGCGCCCTTGAGCATCGTCAGAACACGCTCTGCCACTTCGTCCTGCAGGCAGAGCACGCGAAGGGCCGAGCAGCGCTGGCCCGCGCTATCGAAGGCGGAGGCGAGGACGTCCGCCACCACCTGCTCCGCCAATGCTGAGCTATCCACGACCAGCGCGTTCTGCCCGCCCGTTTCAGCGATCAGGGGGACAGGGGCGCCGAAGGCGCCGAGGCGGCCCGCGAGACTGCGCGCGATCAACCGCGCCACCTCCGTGGATCCGGTGAACATAACGCCCTGCGTGCGCCTGTCGGCGACCAGCCGCGCCCCCACCCTGCCGTCACCGGGCAGGAGCTGAAGGACAGCGGGCGGCACCCCGGCTTCCCGCAGCAGGCTCACGGCAAGGGAGGCGATCAGCGGCACCTCCTCCGCCGGCTTCGCCAGCACGGGATTGCCTGCCCCCAGCGCCGCCGCGACCTGGCCGGTGAAGATCGCCAGCGGGAAATTCCAGGGCGAGATGCAGGTGACGGGACCGAGCGGCCGGTGCTCCGCGCCGAGGGCACGGGCCTGCGCGGCGTAGTAGCGCAGGAAGTCCACGGCCTCCCGTATCTCGCCGACCGCGTTGGGCAGAGACTTGCCGGCCTCACGAACGATGGGGCCGAGCAGGCTGGCCATGCGGGCCTCCATCAGCCCAGCCGCGCACTCCAGCATGGCGGCGCGCTCCGCGGGCGGTACGGCAGCCCAGCCAGGCGCGGCTGCCTCGGCCTGTGCCAGCGCGGCGTCCACGATGACGTCGGTCGCCTCCACCACATGGCCCACCAGGTCGCGGCGGTCGGCCGGGTTGCGAACCTCCTCGGCTGCGCCGTCCACGCTGCCGTTGCCCAGCAGTGGGGCAGCGCGGAGCGGAGCGGCGTCGGTCCTTAGCGCTTCCGCCAGGACGGCAAGACGGTCCTCGTTCGTCAGGTCCAACCCGGCCGAGTTCCGGCGCGTACTGCCGAACAGGTCGCGCGGCTGCGCGATGCCGTCATGCGGTCGGCCCAAAGGCGAAAGGGTCAACGCCTCGGCCACCGGGTCCGCTGCGAGCGCTTCCACCGGTATGTCCGGGTCATTGACGCGGTTCACGAAGGAGGAGTTGGCGCCATTCTCCAGCAGGCGCCGGACAAGATAGGCCAGCAGCGTCTCGTGCGTGCCCACCGGGGCATAGATGCGGCAGGGGCGGTCGAGGTGGTTGTGTCCGACCACCTCCTCGTAGAGCGGCTCCCCCATGCCATGCAGGCACTGGAACTCATACTGTTCCGGGCGCCATGCCGCCGGGCCTGCCATCTCGTGGATCGTGGCCACGGTGCGTGCGTTGTGGGTGGCGAATTGCGGGAATACTGCGTCGGGCGATGCTAGTAGCCTGCGGGCGCAAGCGAGGTACGACACGTCCGTGTGGATCTTGCGAGTGAAGACGGGAAATCCCTCCAGGCCGTCCACCTGGGCGCGCTTGATCTCGCTGTCCCAGTAAGCACCCTTGACCAGCCTCACCATCATGCGCCGCCCCGTGCGGCGGGCAAGATCGACGACGAAGTCGATCACGAAGGGCGCGCGGCGCTGGTAGGCCTGGATGACGAAGCCGACGCCGTTCCATCCCTCCAGCCGCTCGTCGTGGCAGAGGCCTTCCAGCAGGTCGAGCGACAGCTCCAGCCGGTCGGCTTCCTCCGCGTCGATGTTAAGCCCGATATCGTAGCGACGGGCCAGCACTGCCAGCCCGGCGACGCGCGGAAGCAGCTCCGCCATCACCCGGGCCCGCTGCGCGCGGCTATAGCGCGGGTGCAGGGCGGAGAGCTTGATGGAGATGCCAGGGCCTTCAATGATGCCGCGCCCCGCGGAGGCCTGTCCGATGGCGTGGATCGCGTTCTCGTAATCCCGCAGATAGCGTGCGGCATCTTCCGCCGTGGTCGCGGCCTCGCCGAGCATGTCGTAGGAGTACCGGAACCCCTTGGCCTCCAGGGCGCGGCTGCGGGCGAGCGCCTCCTCGATCGTCTGGCCCGTGACGAACTGCTCCCCCATCATCCGCATGGCGAGATCGACGCCCCGACGGATGACCGGCTCCCCCGCGCGGGCGATCAGCCGGGTCAGTGCCGCGCCCAATCCCACCTCGCTGCTGGTGGATGAAAGCCGGCCCGTGACGACCAGCCCCCAAGTGGCGGCGTTGACGAAAAGGGAAGGGGAATGGCCGAGATGGGCACCCCAGTCCCCACCGCCGACCTTGTCGCGGATCAGGGCGTCGCGCGTGGCCCTGTCGGGGATGCGCAGCAGGGCCTCGGCCAGGCACATCAGCGCAACCCCTTCCTGGCTGGAGAGGGAGAACTCCTGCACCAGCGCTTCCACGCCGCCGCTCCGCCGTTTGGCGCGGAGCGCCGTGATCAGGCGGCGCGCGAGCGAGGCAACTCTCGCATCCGCCTCCTGCGGCAGCACGGCCGCCTCGACCAAAGGGGGAAGGCACCGCTCCTCGGGGCAGCGATAGGCCGCCGTTACAGCGGCGCGCAGCGCTGGCTGAGGGCGCAATTCGTCAGCAAGCGGCTGGAACAGCTTCCAGTCGGTCTCGGGAAGGGCGGCGGTGCTCATCGTCGCGTCGGTCCTGACAGGGCGGCCCCAGGCTAAAGCTGGTCGCGCCGCATCAACATGCGATAGATACGCTGGCGGCCCGCAGGATTCACTAGTTCGGGCGTGCATGGGCGTGAAAGATGCAGGAACTGGATCGAACGGACCGACTGATGCTGGCCATCCTCCAGCGGGAGGGGCGGATCACCAATCTGGAACTCTCCGACCGCATCGGCCTTTCCGCGACCGCGACGAGCGAGCGGATGCGGCGGCTGCTGAAGGAGGGGCTGGTGACGGGCTTCGGTGCTCGGCTTGATCCGCACCGGCTGGGCTTCGGCCTCCTGATCTTCGTTGAGGTGCTGCTCGACAAGACCACGCCGGATGTCTTCGACCGCTTCTCCGAGGCCGTGAACCGCTCCCCCGAGGTGCTGGAGTGCCACATGGTCGCGGGCGGCTTCGACTATCTCGTGAAAACCCGCGTGCGCGACATGGCGGCCTACCGTGACTTTCTGGGAAAGGTTCTGCTCGGCCTGCCCGGAGTCCGCGAGACGCGCACCTACGCGGTCATGGAGGAGGTGAAGACGAACGGTCCGCTGCCGCTGTAGGCGCGCGATCCGCGGCGACTGAACCAGCTTCCGGAGCAAAGGCCGAACAGCTGGTCCCGACCCTCCAAACCGGTCCGACCGCGGCTGCGGCTCGTGGCCTGGGTGGTCAGTCGAGTTTTGCGCCGGAGGCTTCCACCAGTTGCCGCCAGATCGGCGTTTCATGCTTGATCTTGCCGGCGAGCGCCTCTGGCGTAGCGGATGGTTCGGCGGTGAAGCCGACCTCACGCATCCGCTCACCGAGCTTGGGATCGTTGCCCGCCTGCAAGGCAGCGGCATGCAGCTGCCTGATTATCTCGGGGGCGGTCGCCGCGGGAGCCATCAGAGCCTCCCAGGCGCCGATGTCGAGCGTGCCCAATCCAAGGTCCGCGAAGCCGGACATGCCGGGAACGGCGGGAAGCAGGGCAACGGGACGGGCGCTTCCAACGGCCAGGGCCGTCACCTCGCCCTGGTTGATGAGCGGCATCAGTGCCGGCGTGAGCTCGAACATCATGTCGATGGTACCGGCCTGCAGGTCCGCAACTGCCGGAGCGGCCCCGCGATAGGTAACGTGCAGCGCCCGGATGCCTGTCGCCTTCTGCACGGCCGCCATGGTGAGGTGCGCGGTACTGCCCACGCCGGCGGTGCCGAAGCGCAATCCTTCCGGATTGTCGCGCGCCCAGGTGATCAGCCTGCGGAAGTCGCTCCAGCCATGCCGCGCCGCGGCCTGCTTGTTGACGGCGCAGACAACAGTGCCGGCGCTGAGCTGGCAGATGGGGGCGAAGTCGCTGTCGGGATCGAAGGGGAGGCGGCTATAGAGCGCCTTGTAGGCGCAGAGCGTGGTCATGCCGACCACGCCCAGCGTCGTTCCATCCGGACGGGCCTTGGCGACATAGTCGGCACCGACAATGCCCGCCCCACCAGAGCGGTTGTCCACCACGACCTGCTGGCCCAACAAGGCTTCCATCCGTTCCGAGAAAAGCCGCCCCACCAGGTCTACGGCACCACCGGCCGGGTAGGGGACGACAAGCCGGATGGGCCGCCCACCCGAGACCTGCTGGGCGCGCGCTGGGCGGACCGCGGGGACAATGGCTCCCAGCGTCAAACCCAGACTGGCAGTGAACGCCCGTCGGCGCGCTATCAAGGAGGATGGGTTCACGGGCATTGCGGCGTCCTGGTGGCCACTATGGCCGGGCAATTGGAACGGCGATGGCCCCGGAGCGTTCCATCGTTCCATCCGGCCGGTCCCGTCGACGCTGCGCATATACACGTGGCATGCACCGCCTCATCGGCAGGAGGCAGCGGTATTTGGGATCAACGGCGGGTGAAAACCCCGCCTCCAGCACGGAGGCAGGCACGATACTCGTGTGTCGGCGTGCGCCAGGGGCAGGAGAGGGGAGCTCGCCGTGACAACCGGGGGCGGTGCCGGTCAACTCTGCGCAAGCTCCCGACAACGGCCACAGTTCCGTTCCTCGGACGGAGCGGCCGCACCTTCAAGGAGGATGTGATCGGCGGCTTTGCGCCCGATGCAATCTGAGCATAGCGTCGCCGCTGTTCCAAAAGCGAACACGACTGCCCACCGGCGTGAGGTCCGGGACCCCTTCGTGTCGTCGCTGAAGGTCGATGGGCACCATCCAACGGCCTAATTTCGGCCCGTTTATTGCATCTCATGACCAGCGCGATGACAAGGACACCCGCCGCAACCTCCCCGATGCCTGAGCCACCGGACCAAGTACACCTGGTGCGTGACGAGGCAACCGGGGTCGAGGCGGTCCGGGCCCGCTTCGCCGCCCATGCCTACGACGCCCATCGCCACGACGATTGGCTGGTCGGCGTCACCGAGCGCGGGGTGCAGGACTTTCTCTGCCGCGGCGCGCGCCAGCGCAGCACCGCCGGGCGGGTCATCCTGATCGAGCCCGACGAGGTCCATGACGGACAGGCCGGGGCGCCGGGCGGCTTCGCCTACCGCATGCTGTACCTGCCCCAGCGCTGGCTCCGGGGCGGACTGGCCGATCTGGGCGGCGGCGATCCCCGCTTCGCGACCTGCCTGCACGACGACCCGGCCCTCGGGGCCGCCATCCACGCGGCCACCGCCGCCCTGTTCCGGCCGGGCGAGCGGCTGGCAGCCGACGCCTCGCTGGACGCGGTGCTGCACCGGCTCCGCCCCCATCTCGGCCATCCGGCACGGCCCATGGCGGCGCGTCGCGATGCCCAGGTGGCGCGTCGTGCAAGGGAGGTCCTGCACGACACCCTCGCGGCGAACCCCGGTGCGGATACCCTGGCGCGGTCGGCAGGCGCCGCGGACCGTTTCCATCTTGCCCGCTCCTTCCGGGCAGCCTTCGGCACCTCACCTCATGCCTACCTCATGCAGATCCGCCTCGTGCGGGCGCGCCACCTCCTGGCGGGTGGGGAGCGGCCGGCGGATGTCGCCGCGGCCTGCGGCTTCGCGGACCAGAGCCATCTCGGCCGCCGCTTTCGCCGCGCCTACGGCCTGACCCCCGCCGCCTACCGCGCTTTGTGCACGGGCGTTCCAGACAGGATGGCCGGAAACGCCTGACGTGCCCGCTCGACCCGCGGAGGGGGCAGCATGCTGTTCGATACGAAGGTGGCCATCCTGGTGCTGGACGATCTCGCCGTCTGGCAGAAGCTCAACGTGACCGCGTTCCTGGCCACCGGGATTGCCGCGGCCGCGCCGGAGGCGATGGGGGAGCCCTACGAGGATGCAGGGGGCCGCCTCCACGCCCGCCTCCTGGGCCAGCCCATGCTGATCTTCGCGGCCGGTCCCGAGGTGCTTCAGCGCGCCTTCAGGCAAGCCATCGAGCGGAACCTGACCCACGCCGTCTACGTCCGCGCCATGTTCTCGACCGGACATGACGCGGCGAACCGCCACGCCTTCCGGGCCGAGCCGCCGGACGCGCCGGACCTCGTCGGCCTTGCTCTTCGCGGTCCCAAGAAGGATGTCGACAAGGCCACGAAAGGCGCAGTGCTGCATTCTTAGGCCTGTTTCAGGTTGAAGGCAGCCAGAGATGGTTTGCCCTTCAACAGCCGTTTCTCCGACGTTCCAGTTGAAAGCAGACTATCTGCTCCCCGCGAGCCCACGACATAGCGAGCGAGTTCAGCTCGGCCGCAGCCGGATGGCGCCGGAAGCTGGCAACGTCGAGCGCCTGCCCCAACTGGCCTGCGTACAGGCCGCCCGTGATCGGCATCGGTCATTCCACTATTCCGCGTGGTGGGCTGGAGGAAGGGGGACCTGCTCCTGATTGTGGGAATCGGTTGGCAGCCCGGCGGCTCCGCGCAATGGCCGCGCCGGTTGGGAAAACGTACTCCTCACCCAAGCGGGCCTGGGCGAACTTGATCAGGGCCCGGAACTCCGCAACTCAGTGCCGTCGCCCAGGATTTTCAATGAAGCTGCGGCGCCAGGCCAGGATTTAGGTTCAAAGCAGCCTACTCGGCGCATCCCTGATCTCCCTTCCGCGCTTGATGAGGGGAACAGGAGATCGTCCGTGACACAGATTTCCTCAGGCGACTTCAACGCCCGGTGCGACGCGGAGACGACTGTAGAGCACCCTGTGCAGGATCACGGCCCCGGCTGGGCCCTCTTGGCGGAAGCTGAGGGGGAGGGGAACTCCGCGGGCACCTTGGTTTCAGGTGCTGGCCCGGCCGATGCCGCAGCGGGTGACACTTCGGAGGGTGTGCGGCAAGGCTGGATGATCGCGCGGACCGGAGCCGGTGGTGACTTGCTGGAGGCTGCGCTGGCCGGCTTTCGCGAGTGCAACGCGGCCGATCTGAAGGCGGGACCTGGCCAGGGCGCGGTTCTTGGCAGGGACTGAGCAACTGCTTGTACCTTGCCAGAAGAAGAATGCAGCGCACCGCCGCGCTCCGTTGCGTCCAGGACGGCTCCGGGCGCTAAGCATCAGAGGTTGGATGTTCTGGCCGGAGAGGCCCTGGCTCGAGCGCTTTGGAACTATCCATCCTGACGAACTCTCGGCACGAGTGCCCTCCCGTGCTGCCCGCCCTTCAACCCAGAGAAAGGCGGCCAGGGCAAGTCCGGCCGTGCGCTGGTCCTATGCACGTTTTTGAGCTTCTCCTGGTTCTTCTTGCCGCCTGTGTGGCCCTCGCGGTGCTCGCGAACCGGCTGAACCTTCCTGTCGCAGTTACACTGGTGCTCGGCGGTATGGGGTTGGCTTTCGTCCCGGGTTTGCCGCCTCTCGTGCTGGATCCAGAACTCGTGCTGGCTCTCTTCCTGCCGCCGCTTCTGCAGGTCAGCGCCTACCGGACGGACTGGCCTGCCTTCCGCAATCATCTCCGCCCGATCCTGCTGCTGGCGATCGGGGCTGTGTTCTTCACCGCTGGGTTGGTGGCGGTCGCCGCCAAGCTGTTCGTGCCGTCTTTGCCCTGGTGGGCGGCGATCACCCTTGGCGCCATCGTGGCGCCGCCCGATGCCGTCGCCGCCGCCTCCGTCCTGAGCCGCTTCAAGCTGCCCAAGCGGATCGTGACGGTGCTTGAAGGCGAGAGCCTGATCAACGACGCCTCATCGCTCGTTCTGTACAAGTTTGCGGTCGCGGCGGTCGGCGCCGGCACGGTCAGCTACGGCGAGGGCGCCCTGCAGTTCTTCGGCGTGGCGCTTGGCGGAGCACTGGTGGGCTGGCTCGTCGGCCGGGTTGCGATGTGGATCTTCACGCACCTTGAGGACACCCTGCTCGATCTCACGATCACCATTCTTGCCGGCTTCGCTGCCTATCTCGCGGCGGAGGCAGTCCATGCTTCTGGCGTGCTCGCGGCCGTGACCTGCGGGCTGGTGCTGGGGCGGCAGCAGCACGCCGAATTCACCGCGCGCACCAGGATCGAGTTGGTGGCCGTCTGGAACTTCCTGGAGTTTACCCTCACCAGCCTCGTCTTCATCCTCATTGGGCTGCAGCTGCGCGGCATTGCCGCGCGCCTGGCTGATGATGACCTCCGGTCAATCGCTCTGCTGGCGGGCGCCATGTCGGTGACGCTCATTCTCAGCCGCTTCGTCTGGGTCTTCGCTTCCGCCTGGGTGCCGCGTGCCCTGTCTCGGGAGTTGCGGGAACGGGATCCGACGCCCTGGAGGCACGCGGTCGTCGTCTCCTGGACGGGAATGCGCGGCGTGGTCAGCTTGGCCGCAGCACTCGCTCTACCCGACCCCTTCCCAGGCCGCGACATCATTCTTTTCCTGGCCTTCTGCTCGATATTCGTCACCCTGGTGATCCAGGGAACAACACTCGGCTGGGTGGTGAGGCGGCTGGGCGTCACCGAGGAGGTGACCGCACTTCCCGAACCCGAGACGGCACAAGCCCGTTCTGAGATCACGACGGCCGCGTTGGAGGCGGTGCGGGAGCACCTCGATGGTGCGGAAGCCACTGAGCACACCGAAGCGGCGGCCGAGCTGGTGCAGGAGTACGAGGTCCGCGCCGACCGGGCGAGCATCGAAGGGCAGGACCCCGAGACGAAGAGCAGCCAGCTGGAGGCTCAGCAACGCCTGCGGCTGGTTGCCATCACAGCGGCCCGCGCGAAGTTAGCCGAGCGTGCCGAGACGATGGATGCCGAGGCGCACCGGGCCCTGGGCGAAGAGCTGGATCTTGAGGAGCAGCAGATCAGGCGGGCGCTGGGTGATGCCTGACGGCAGCTGGTCCGGCCACTGTGCCATCGTCAGCGCAGCCAGGCATCCCGCTGCGCTTCCTGTAGCATCCTGAGCCGAGCGGGAGCGCCTTCGACGCTTAGGCTACCGTAGAAGGTGCGAGGGTTCGTCTCCCCGTGCGCCTTCAGGGCGGGGCTGTGGCGTTGTTATTTTCACGTTGCCGATCGGACAGCATGGCTCGGGGCTCCTCCGGATGCGGACGGCCTTCTCCGTCCGGCGGCGAAGATGCATGGAAGATACACCTCATGAGGAGAGATTTAAGACCGGCCTCTGGTGTGCACCCTGAGCGAGACCCAATGGAGGGGAGATGCGCCTGACGGTTTATACGAACTGCTCGCTGCGCATGCTGATCTACCTCGGCACCAAGAACGAGGGTTTCGCTGCCATCTCGGAGGTGGCGCGGAGCTATGTTATCACCGAGAACCACCTGACCGCGGTGACGCACCAACTCGGCCGTGCCGGCTGCATGTAAACCCTGCGCGGCAAAGGGGGGTGGCCTGCGGCTGATTCGCCCGCCGGGGGAGATGCCTAGGAGAGGTAGTGCGGTAGGCGGGCCGGACACGGCGTTGGTGCCGTGCTTCAGATCGATCGAGACGCCCGTCGGTGCACCCTGTCCCATCGTGCCAGCCTGCGGTCTGCGGGGGGCTGGGTGAGGCACTGCAGGCTTTCCCGGGGGTGTTGGATCGCTACACCCCGGCCGACTTGGTGCAGACGCGGCTCGAGTCACGGAGCCCTCTGGCCATGTGAACCGGTGAAGCAGGCGTTGACCCGAGCATCACGCTCAGTTCTGCGGACGCTCGTGCGCACAAAACCTCACTGGTTCAGTTCCGAACCTATCACCTGCTGTGAACTCCTTCCCTCCTTGTGGCGGGCCAGGGCCAACCGCTTCGCGGCCTGCTGGTCCTTGCTTCCCAGGCGACCGATCCCATGGGAAGCCTTAGCGCATCGGTGGCGCATACATGAGGCCACCCTGGGAAGCGAGGCGGTTGGCTCCTCGCTCGATGCCCAGCGGCGTTAGGTTCCGCTCCCACATCTCGCGGTAGTTGCCGACCTGGCTGACGACATTGAACGCCCAGGCGTTATCCACCCCCAGCGCCGTACCCAGGTCGCCTTGCGTGCCAAGCAGGCGTTGCACCGATGGATCGGCGGTCGTGCGCCTCTGTTCCGCAGCGTTCGCACTGGTCACCCCGGCCTCCTCGGCCGCCAGCAGTGCCGCGCCCGTCCAGCGCACCAAATCGAACCAGCGATCGTCTCCCTTTCGCACCATGGCACCTACGGGTTCGGAACTGATCCGCTCCGGCAGGATCACGAGCCCCTTGTCGGATTGAGTGGCACGGAACGCGCCGAGATAGGAGGCATCGTTGGCCCACGCATCGCAGCGCCCGGCCAGGAAGGCGGCTCCGGTTTCGGTCACACCACCGAACAGGACGGGCGTGAACTGGAGGTTGTTGGCCCGGAAATAGGCCGCGACGTCGAGCTCCGTGGTGGTGCCCTGCAGCAGGCACACCGTGGCCCCGTCCAGCCCCTTTGCCGAGGTCACGCCGGCCTCGCCCCGCACGACGAAGGCGGTGCCGTCGTGGAAGTTGACCCAGGCCATGCTCAGCCCCAGCAAAGCTTCCCGGGTCAGTGTCCAGCTCGTATTACGCACCAGCAGGTCCACCTCGCCCGACTGCAGCGCGGTGAAACGGGCCTGCGGCGAAAGCGGGATAAAGCGGACAAGCTCGGCATTCCCCAGAGCCGCGGCAGCGACTGCCCGGCAGGTATCGGCATCAAGGCCGCGCATCTCACCGCGGCTATCAGGCAGCGAGAAGCCCGGTGATTCGCCCGAGACGCCGCACAGCAGCAGGCGCCGGGCACGCACGGCGTCCAGCGTGGCCGATCCACTGCCCGCAGCGACGCTCTGTGGACGCGACTGAGCTGACAAGGGAACCGGGGCAAGCAGGCTGAGCAAAGCGGCTGCAGCCCCGCACAAGGTCGGCATGAGGTGCCATAGGCGGACCATCAAGGTTGCTCCGGCGATCGCGCTATCAACGTGGCGGCAGCAAGGAAGGTTGAAGGGTCTGCCCACTCTTTCGCATGATGCGCAGGCCTAAACGGACCGGCTCCGCAACAGGCTGGCGGTGAGTGGGCTCCCAGAGGAACAAGCGGCATCCGGTTCGAGCAGCGGGCGGACTGGCCGATCATGGGCAGCCGGCTCCTGCTGCTCAAAGTGCGGCTGTTTGCGCCCTTCAGGCCTAAGCTGACGGAGGGGCAGGACAGAAGGCCTGGCGGCGCCCTGAGCAGCTGGACGAACTCGCTCGCGTGTGCGCGGCCGCAAACCTGCCACGAGGTGTTCGCGATAGGTCAGGGCGAGTTGCCGGCTCCGCGGCCGCTCGCGATGCTGGAGGATCGGGACAGGCGAGGGGCGAAACCGCCACCCACCTAGCACGCGGTAACGCGCGACCTCCGGCGTGTTTCCTCCCGCTCACCTCGACCTCTGCTTCCGGTGGACAGAGGCAATTTCGGGAAGTCGTTGCAAGCACTCTGGTAGTTGGATCAGAGCTGGCCCGTGACGGGGTCTTGCCGGCACCCAGGGCGAACACTTCAGCAGTTTTGGATGCCGGTGGAAGGAGCCACGCTTAAAGCCTGTTCGCCGGACCGCGACCTGACCGACCAAGCCGTGCTTCGACGATCTGGTGCGCCCAGGAGGAGCTCCGCCTGAGGGCCTGGAAGACCTCCCTGGTCGGTGCCGAGGCGGTTCCCGGCTTGCTTGGCTGCACGCGCGAGGAGGCTGAGCGCTGGATCCGTGCTGGGCTGGTTGGCCATGGCTGGCGCGAGGCGGAGGCGGGCAGTCGGCAGACTCTGACAGAGATGCGGCAGGTCAGCAGCGCGGCCGCGGCGCGCATGGCTGGTCTTGATCGCTATGCAGGCCACTTTGTTACGGCTCGAGCGCTGAACCGACGGGTGATCGCCTGCCTAGGGCCAACAAATTCGGGACAGACCTATTACGGCTTGAGCCGATTGGCCGAGGCGGAGAGTGGCATAGGATGGGCCTCTCCGGTTACTGGCGCACGAGCACCGAGAGGCGCTGGAGGCGCAGGGCCTGCCGGCCTCGCGTTCGACCGGTGAGGAGCGCTTCCGGGTTCCCGGCAGCTGCCACACGGCCGCGACCGTGGAGATGTACCCGTTCCAGAACCCGGTCGATGTGGCGGTGATTGACGAGGTGCAGATGCTGGCCGACCCCGAGCGCGGTCCTGCCCGGACTGCCGTCATCATGGAGGTGCCGGCGCGGCAGGTGATCCTGCCGGACGCGCCGGACGCCGCGCCGATGCTTCAGCGCATCGCCGCCCTTTGCGGTGATCCACTGGAGGAGGTGCGGTTGGAGCGCATGGAACCGCTTCCCGCTGCGCCGGAGCCTGTGCCGCTCTCCGAAATTGGCCGGGGCGATGCGGTCATCACCTTTTCGCGCCGGGAAGTCTTCTCTCTCCGCGCCGAGTTGCAGCGCCGAGGCCGGAGCGTGGCGGTGGTGTACGGCGCGCTTGGTCCACCGGTAAGGCGCGCCCAGGTCAGGAGGTTCCGGGAGGGCGAGGCGGAGGTGCTGGTGGCCACTGATGCGATCGGCGTGGGGCTGAACGTCGGCCCCCTGAGGCGCGTCGTGTTCTCCGCGCTGACCAAATACGACGGCAAGGCGGACCGCCCACTTACGGTGCAGGAGATCAAGCAGACCGGTGGACGCGCCGGGCGCTTTGAGGGCGAGCACGCGGAGGGGATTGTCGCGTTGCTGGCAGGGGGCGGTGACCCGAGGGAGATCGTCCTTGCGGCCTGAGTGGGCTTCTTGCGCTCGGTGACGATTTTCTGACGGGGAGGCGATTTTGTGGGGTTGATCCCCTGAGGGCGCGAAGCTAAATAGGGCTCACCGAACGGCGCGGTTGAGCCCGCCGCCCGGTGCTCCGAAGAGGATGCTGACGGTGACGCCTAGAGCGTCTAGTTGGCTTTTCCTCTTCGGTCCTGTTCTATTCCCTGGTGGCGTTCTGGTCGCTGGATACGGCGAGTGGGTAGCTGTCTGGGTAGGGGATCGGATCCCTCGTTCTTTCAAATTCGCATCTGTTTTTTGGAAGTGCAGTTAGAGCTGTGCTGCTGCTGGTGGTGTTGTTTCTGTTGCCTTGTGTGGTGATGGGGATGGTGCTGCTGGTGAGGTGGTATGGTTTTAGCTGATCGAGAGTGGTGAGCGGAGTTAGTGGTCGGCTCATGGTGTTATGCTGGATGGTAAGTTTGGCATGGCATGATGAACTTGAGAGTTTGATCCTGGCTCAGAGCGAACGCTGGCGGCATGCTTAACACATGCAAGTCGCACGGACGGTTTCGGCCGTTAGTGGCGGACGGGTGAGTAACGCGTAGGAAC
>NZ_JONP01000028.1 GCF_000711725.1 Roseomonas aerilata DSM 19363
GGATGGTGTCGTGCTCGACATCCTGGTGCAGAGCCGACGCAGTGCCACAGCAGCCAAGCGGTTCTTCCGCAAGCTTCTGAAGGGGCTGCAGTACGTGCCCCGTGTGATCGTAACCGACAAGCTGCGCAGCTATGCTGTGGCCAAGCGCGAGATCCTGCCGAGCGTGGAGCATCGGCAGAGCCGCTATCTCAACAACCGGGCCGAGGTATCACACCAGCCGACACGACGACGAGAGCGGCAGATGCAGGGGTTCAAGTCAGCGCGCCACGCGCAGCGCTTCCTTTCCACGCATAGCCGGATCCACAACCGCTTCCAGCTTCGCCGCCACCGTTTGCCCGCCACTGAATACCGTACTGTTCGTGACGCCGCATTCGCCACATGGCAGGATGTGACCGGAGTTGCATCCGCCGCGTGAGGCTACCACCAGCCGTGAGCTCTCGGCGTCGACGTCCTCGCCAACCTGACAACGCCGCCGGACTACATAACCGGCGGACCGCTTCTAGGGGGCAGGTCACTCGCGCCCGCGCAGCCGCCGCTCCCGGACATAGTCTTTCACGATGGTCTCGCCGCCCGCGAAGCCATGCTCCGCCTTGAGCCGCTCGAAAATCCGCCATGCCGTGTGCCGCTGCTTGCCGGGGCGGCCCTGATCCTCCTCCAGGATCCGGTCGATCACCGGCCGCAGCGGGTCGAGCTTGGGACGTACCGGTGGCTTGCTCCGCCGATACCCCGGCGGCACCGCAAACCGCAGCATCTTGGCCACCGTCTTGGCGTCGATGCCAAACACCCGCGCCGCCTGCCGCTGGCTCATGCCATCCACATGGCAGGCACGCCGAACCCGCGCATAAAGATCCACGACCTTCATCCCCCAGGCCTTTCGTCAGAACCTCCGACGAAAAGCCCACCAGCGCTCCATTTTCGCGCCGCCGCCACAGCCAGACTACCCGGCCGCCTCCATGAGGGATTTTGTCTCCGCCGCTCTCAGCCAAGCGATGCACCAAAGCGGTTCCTCGGCAGGCGATTTCTTGGAACCTCTCGGTGCCGCTCGCTGCAGATGGCGCGGCACCTGTGGCAAACGGGCTACACGGTCATTCGCCAACCTAGCAACCGTCCTCAGGCGTGCCGGGAGCTGTTCCATGACCAAGTTTTCGAGTTTTCTTTCGCCGTCTGCCGGCTTAAGGCGGTTTGAGCATGCAATCACGGCTGGAGACATCGAGTGGCCCTGACTTTGTTGCCGCGCATGGTTTGGCTGGGAAGCTGCCTGGTCCTTGCTGCCTGCCAAGCACCAACTCCCCCACCTGAGCCGGCTGGGCAAAGCTTCATTCCGCCTACACCGCCTGCCGCGCGGGTTAGGCCATTGCCCGAGCCACGTCCGGTTGAGGGTGTCTGGAACTTCGAGAGGCGCGACGATCTCTGCGAGGCCAGGGCTTCGCACGCCACTGTGGTACTGAACGCCTCCGTCCGGAACGGACAGGTCAGCATATCGGTTCGCCCCAGCCGAGCCTCCCCCGTCCGCGCCGGGCAGTCCGCGCGACTGTCTCTCGCCGGAACTGTGGGCTCCTGGAACCTTCAGGGCAGAACGTCGAGGGGCGGAGGCGTGGAGTTTAGCGAACGCCTTGACGAAGCGAGCGCTAGCCGCCTGCAGGCGCTCGTCTCAGGAGGAACGCTCGAGGCAAAGGGCCCCGGTACCCAGTTGCCCCAGTTAAGACTGGCGCCGGCCGGGCAGCCGGGGGGAGACTGGTTTGAGTGCATCCGTCAACAACTGGTTCTCTAATTGCTAGCCGATCCGGAATGTAACCGTCGGATAGAAAGGATGCGTTAACTAATTTCCGTTTGGCTCTTCCTCGGCGCATACGCGCGAACTGAGGGGGCAAGGAGTCAAGCATGCCGTCCGCCGGACCGATCACTGGAGGCCTCGTTAGAGCGGTGTTCCTTGGCGCCGCACTGCTCATCCCGCCGGCGCTGGCGACAGTCGTCTGGTCCGGATGGGAGCTAGACCGCCTAAGGGAGCACACCGAGGCCATGCTAGTCGCCGCTAACGCGGAGATCGGCGGGAGAGCGGACGAGCTCCTTAGGCGATTTGAGGCTACTACCGCCGGCCTGCGGCCTATGGACGTCGCCTCAGACACCATTACGCTGACCGCTAAGGTTCTCAGGTCCGAGCCGATGCTCGCGCCCGCTTCGGGACTGGTCATCGCGAGCGGCCGCGGTCGCGTGACTGCTTCCTCTTTTCCTCTCCCACCGAGTGACGTTGGGCCGACTTGGTGGTTCACCTCTGCCTTGAACCAGACTGGACAGGGTGCAGGGTTCACGGGCGTCGGCCCTGACCCGCGCCAAGCCGTGCCGTCCTACGGTTTAGTTCGGCGTCTCGCCGATGGGCAGGGCGGAACTGCGGGGATAGTTGCCACCTTCATCAGCACTGACGCAGCGGGCGGCTATCTCGTTCCTGCGTGGCTGCCATCGTGGACGGAGGCGCGTGTCGGCTCGGAAGCGGTGCGCGCCCCGAAGACACCCGAAGCAGCGACGCCGAGTGGCATCGAGGCCCTTCTAGCGAGACTGGCGACCCTGTCACGAGACCCAAGCGATGTTTCGGTTTCGGACTCAAGAGGTATGCTTAAGTGGTCGGTGATGCGGCCGGGTCACTCACTCGTCATGGAATTCGTCGACTCTGCAGTAGAGCGATCCGGCGACCTCGGAAAACTCTCTTCAGTCTGGATCACAGCTGTCCTTCTCTGCTGGGTAACGGCAAGGAAGAGGCCAAGTGCACGAGTTGCCATGAACGTTGAGAAGGACGACGTCTCGCGTAGGTTGACAGAAACAGAGGAGCGCCTCGCTACCGTTATCGAGCAGCGAGATAGGGTGCTTGCCGCGGTTGGTCATGACGTTCGCACCCCAATCAACAGCATTCTTGGAATATCGGCGGTCCTCCTGGACAGCGACCTGGAGGAGGCGCAGCGGCGATGGGTTCACAGAGTACGCGCCAGCTGCGAGGTTCTCATGGCCATGCTGAACGGCATGCTGGAGGCAGCGAGTGCGGAGGTCGACGGACGAGAGACACAGATGAGTTCTGTCGACGTTAGCGATCTCGTGTCTGAGGTCGCGGAGGTGTTCCGCCCGGGTGCAAACGACAAAGGGCTTGATTTTGAGGTCTCCATCTCGGACGCCGCGGGTGGTTCTTGGCGCACCGACCCGAGCCGCCTCCGTCAGATGCTGTTCAACCTCGTCGGAAATGCGGTCAAGTTTACTGACCATGGAGCGATCAAAGTGGGCCTCTCCACGCGGGGTGTCGGCCCTGCGGAGCAGCTCGTACTTTCAGTATCGGACACCGGACCTGGCATTAGCGACAACGAGCGGTCCACGATCTTTGAACGCTTCCAGCGCGGTCGGAGCGAAGTCGCTGCTGGACGCGAAGGAGTTGGCCTCGGCTTGGCGCTCTGCCGCGAGATTTCGGACCTGCTCCAAGGCGAGCTTGCCTTGGAGAGTATGGTAGGAGCTGGTTGCACCTTTACTTTTTCTTTCGGCGCGCAACGCGTCGCGGAAGTCCGCCGTGCGCAGACCATGATGATGGGTCGCTCAGCGCTGGTTGTTGGCCTCTCCGAAGTTATGCGGAGGCGCGTTGTAGGCTACCTGGAGCGGCTGGGCTTCACCGTCGATGCAGCCGGCGACGGCTTCCTCGGGCTCGGTCTCGCGGAGCGTGCAGCGCACGAACATGGGGCAATGGACCTCGTTGTTCTCGATGCGGCGCTGACGGGACTTCCCGCAGACGCATTTCTCACCCGCTTGCGCTCCGGCCGGACACTCGGCCGGGCGAGAGTTGTGCTGGTCGCGCAGGGCGAGATGCCGGCCGGGGCGGAGGGGCAGGCGGATGCAACTGTGCCCCACCCCGTCGAGGAGCGCGACCTATCACGGATTGTTAGCGGCTTCTTCGAAGGTGAGTCACCCTTCCATGCCCTCGACACGAAGGCTCCGGCCTCGCCAGAGGCTAGGATACTCGTCGCTGAGGATAACAAGATTAACCAGGTTCTGTTTGTTGATGTCCTCGGGCGCGCCGGGTTCTCGGCCTTCGGTGCGAACAATGGAGAGGAGGCGATCCAGTCCGCCGAGCGTGGAGGCTTTGACGTGATTCTCATGGACGTCCAAATGCCCGTGCTTGGAGGCATTGAAGCGATCCGGCGCATCCGGTCTGGCCAGGGGCCGAATGCACACGTCCCGATCATAGCTCTCACGGCGCACACTGGAGCAACGGTTCGGCGCGAATGCCTCGAAGCCGGGGCCATGATCGTCCTCCACAAGCCAGTAGATCTGGCACGTCTGGCTGGCCAAATTCGCGAGGTGATCGCTAGCGATCGGCTGTCGGAGATCGGTACCGAGCCGAATAGCGATGGTTTTGAAGAGATCGAGATCGAGTGGCTTGACGTTCTAGTTGCTGAGGCCGGTGCAGCTCGAGCGCGTGCGTGCGTTGATGCTTTCCTTGTCGAGGGTGGAACGCGCATCAGGCGCCTCGGCGAACTGGTTGAGGTCTCCGAATGGGCTGCGGTTGCTCGGGCCTCACACGACTTCAAAGGTCTTGCCGGTACGCTTGGAGCCGCTCGTCTGGTTGAAAGACTGGACGAGCTTGAGAGCGCCGCGACCGCCGGCGCGCGGGAGGTTGCGGCCGCCACGTTTACTCTAACTGATGCCGCTTGGCGGCGCGTCTCACCCTGCCTGAGAGGCAGCTTGGAACAAGCCATAGCGCGCAAATCCAACCTCGGCCGGCGTGCTGCATAACTTTGGCTCGACTTTGAGCATCCGGGCCGGGAAGAGGCGGCGCCTGGGTAAGCCAGGGCCGCTTCTCCCCTTGGCCAATGGATCGACGGGGTCATGCGGCTGCCGTCAATAAAGTTCGCGTCCCTGTTCGACGGTATCAACTGGACACGGAGGGAAGACACGAAACGAATTCTCCGGCCACCCGCGGCCGCCCAGACTCCTCGCCGATGAGCCCCGTCGGCGTCGACTTACAGAGCCTGCTAGAGCATCTGCTGGACAAGCGTTACGAAGGCTTGCCGACTATAGCCCTACTCGCGCCGCCGCGTTGTCTACGAAGAGTGACCCGCGCCGGATGTAGCCCCGCAGCACTGGCAGTGACTTATGCCGGCTCTGGTTCTTGATGTGCCGCTCGGCTACCCCTTCGCGGGCCGCCGTCGTGATGAAGCCCGATCGTAGGGAGTGGCCGGCAAAGGTTGTGGGGTCATAGCCGGCCGCGGCCACCGTCTCCTTCACCACCCGCGCCACGTCCCGGTCAGAGAGGCGGGTCCCCGTCGCTCGGCCGTGCCGCGTGACCGACACGAACGCGGGCCCGGCCTGGATTCCCGCCGCCCCCAGCCAGGCGTGCAGCGTCAGGACCGGGCACGTCCTCTCCGACCGACCAAAGGGAATGGCGATCTCGACGCCGCGGCCGTCCTGGTCCGTCTTCGCGCGGCGAAGGGTGAGGATCAGCCCCTCGGCCATGAAGGCGACATCGGCCACGTCCAGCGCCACCAACTCTGACCGGCGCAGCGCCGCGGCAAAGCCGACCAGCAGCAGAGCGCGGTCGCGCAGGGCCCGCGGCCCGGGCCGTTGCACCGGGGCGGCTACGGCATCGCGGATCACGTCGGCGACGGCGGCGTCCTTCTTGGCGGGCGCGGTACCGTGAGTGCGGCGGATGCCCTTCATCGTCTCACGGATGGCAGGGTGCCCGGTGTCCAACCGATGGCCGGCGAGGCGGTGCGCTTGGCCGATCGCAACGAGGCGCATGGAGAGACTGGCCGCCTTGTGGGTGCTGGCCCGCGCGACGAGGAAGGTGCCCACCGTCTCAGGGGAGGCAGGCAGGGGAGGGTGCCCGGCTGCGTCGCACCAAGTGGCGAAATCCGACCACGCGGCTCCATAGGCGCGACGGGTGTTCAGGGCAGAGGCCTCAAGCGCGTAGGCGCGCGCCTCGGCCGAGAGGGTGGGGGCCACGCCGGCATCGTGGCGGCGGTGGAGATAACCTCGGAACCCACGACAGAATCCTTCATCGTCAGAAGAGGCGGCCTTGCCGCGGGTCAACGATCGGGCCGCGCGGGCGGCGCCCTGCGGCTTGTGCCGGCAGCTCTGGGACCGATTAGGCAGGGGACGGCGGTGGTGCCTCCTCAGGCGCTGGCTCGGCTTGGCGCATGCCTTCCCAGCGCGTCGCCTTGGCCCGCCGGGCTTCGGCGTAAGCGGCCTGCTTGCGCTCCTGTTCGGCGAGCCATGCGGCGCTGACCGGCACACGGGCAGGGGGATCGGGCCGGTCCATTGGGGAGGGTTTCTGGGTGAGAACCCCCACGCGGTCCAGTGTCCGATAATCCATCATTGTCGGACACCAGAGATATAGAGCCGGGATCCTAACAGCCTATTATCGTGCCCATGGGGCGGGGAGGGGTCGGTTGCCACACATGGGCCCGCGCGGGCACACTGAGGCGAGCCGGAACGGCAGCGCGGGGGCGCTCGCCAGGATGGCTGGAGCAGGGCAGGGGAGTGGGGCTCTGGTGGGGACCGCGTGGAGATCGTCCGCAACCGCGGGGCTTTCCGTGCCTCCGCCGGCGAGGAGCGCGGCGTGACAGAGCGCCCAGGATCGAGCCCGCCAGCCGTTCCCTCGGCGGTGGTGCGCCTGGCAGCCGGTGCTGTCCCGGCGGAGGCGCTGGCGGTGCTGGCGGTGCTGGCGGTGCTGGCGGGTCCGGTGGGCGAGGCGGTGGCGCGGGCGGCGGGCTATGCGGGGCGGGCGCTGTCGGAGAACACAAGGCGCGCCTACGCGTCGGACTGGCGCGCCTTCTGCGGGTGGTGCGAGGCGGGCGGGGTGGTCGCCCTGCCGGCCGCGCCCGTGGTGATCGCCGGCCACCTGGCGAGCCTGGCCGCCACGCTCGGCCGCAGCGGCCTGCGCCGTCGGCTCGCGGCCATCGCCCATCACCACCGTCAGGCCGGGCACCTTTGGGAGACGCGCCAACCAGCGATCAGCGCGACGATGCGCGGCATCCTCGCGACTCACGGCAAGCCCGCCCGTCCCGCCGCGGCGCTCACCTCGGCCGAGGTCAAGCGCCTGCTGGCCAGCTGTGGCACGGACGTGGCCGGGCTCAGGGACAGGGCGCTGCTGCTGGTGGGGTTTGCCGGCGCACTGCGGCGCTCCGAGCTGGTGGGGATTGACCGCGAGCACCTGCGCTTCACCTCGGAGGGCATGACGGTGCTGATCCCTCGCTCCAAGCGCGACCAGGAGGGGGAGGGAGCCTCGATCGGCGTCCCGCGCGGGCTGAACCCGCTCTCCTGCCCGGTGCGGGCGGTGGAGGCTTGGCTGAAGCGGAGCCGGATCGAGTGGGGACCGGTGTTCCGCCGCGTGAGCGCGGGCGGCTCGCTGGAGGACCGGCTGACCCCGCAAGGGGTTTGGCGGATCCTCCGGCGTCGGGCGGAGATGGCAAACCTGGTGGTGGACGAGCGCGAGCGGCTCTCGCCGCACGGGCTGCAGGCCGGGTTCATCACCGAGGCCTACCTCAAGGGCGCGCTCGACGAGCAGGTGATGCACCACACGCGGCAGAAGAGTATCGCCACAACCCAGGGCTACCGCCGCCGGGCCAAGATCACCCTGGACAGCCCGGCGCGGCTGCTCGACCTTTGAGCCCGGGGCCGGGAGGGGAGGGTGCGGGACGCGCCTCTTTGCGGTGGCCAGCGTGTCAGCGGTTAAGCACGCGGCGGCCGGCCTCGTACGCGGCCTCGGCGCCCGCAAAGCCGGCCGGCGAGCGGGCCACCAGGGTCGAGCCCTTCCAGATGGACCAGCGCCAGGTGTTGCGGCCGGAGCCCTCCCGGCTGATGCGGATCTCCTTCGTCTCGGGGGCTTCGTGCGAGGAATGGAGCGGCTTTGTCAGCATGGCCGCGTCCTAGGAGCAGCGGCAGAGGATGCCAAAGCACGAGACCGTGGCCACCACTAACGCCCCCGACTCACCGGACCCGTCCTGGCGGCCCGAGCGCACCCACACGGACTGGCTGCGCAACACGCTGGTGGTGACCGGGCCTAGCGCGGAGGTGGCGCGGCTCCGGACCGCGGCCGTGGGCTCGGGCGTGATCCCCTGGCAGCCGGACCTCGCCGGGCTGGAGGAGGAGATCCTGCTGCCGATGGCCGCCCCCGAGGACGGCACGCCGGCGATCAGCCTCGCGGGCGCCAAGCTCCTGGCGAGGAGGCTCAGGGAGGCGGTGTCCCTGAACCATCAGCGCGCGCTCGCCCGGGTCGGCACCGATCGGAACTGCCCCCTCGACCTGCACCGGCTGCTGCCGGTGCCGGCCGCCCTCCTCCGGCTCGGGCCGGAGGAGGGGGAGAGCCGGACCTGGCTCGCCCGGCACTGGGGCGTGACCCGTCTCCTCCGGCACGTGGAGGAATTGCCATCCACCCTGGACCGGCGGCGCAGGAGGATGGCGGAGCTGCGGGTGGGCTTCTGGTCGGCCAACTGGTCGCCCTGGCAGGCGGTGGTGCGGCTCCGGCGGAACTGGCCCGAGGTCTCCTCCGTCCTCACGCCAGACTACGCGCCGGGCGCAACGAAAGGGCAGGGCGGGCACGCCGCGGAGGCGAGTGCTGATCAGAAGGATGAACCCGCCCCGGTGAGTCGCGGACGGACCCGCCGTGGGTGAGGCGCTCGACCTAGAGAACGGGACCCGAGGGACAGGGCAGGGGAGGGGAGCCCTCGAACCCGGTCGGAGTGAGCGCAGCCCGCACCTGCGGGTGGAGGGCTTCGAAGGCCCGCTCGACTTCCTGCTGGAGATGGTGCGCCGCCAGCGGGTGGATCTCGGCCCGCTCTCCATCCTGACGCTCACCGATCAGCTGGTGAGCGCCATTGAGAATAGTGGCGGCGTTCGGCTGGAACGGCGGGCGGACTGGCTGGTCATGGCCAGCCAGCTCCTGCTGCTCAAGGCGCAGCTCTTCGCCCCCGCCAGCCCAGAGGCGGCGGAGGAGGCCGGCGCGGAGGCCAGGCGGCGCCTCGATCAGCTGGACGAGCTCGCCCGCATGCGGGCTGCGGCCGCGTGGCTCTCAGCGCGCCCGCAGCTTGGGCGGGAGGTGTTCGCGAGAGGGCAGGGCGAGCGCCGGCGCCACGGCCCCAAGCAGAGCTGTACGTCGCCTTCCTAGAGGCCAGCCTCGCCATGCTGGAAGGAAGAGAGGGGCAGACCACCGGGCCCAAACCCAGTTATCGACCCTGCCCACCCGACCTCTGGCGTATTCCCGACGCGTTCCAGCACATTGCTGAACTTCTTCGACTCCACTCAGGTCATCTCTCCTTTGAGCGCTGCCTGCCACCCATCCCGCAGGACGCGCCTGACCGGCTGATCCGCGTCCGAGCGGCACTGGCCAGCAGCTTCGTTGTAGCACTCGAGATGGTGCGGAACGGGGACACTGCGCTGGAACAGGAGCAACCGTTCGGGACCATTATGCTTGCTCCTCGCGTAACCGTTGCTGAGCAGGTCACTTGACGTGCAGGGTTGGAGCGCCTTGCAGAAGGGGAGACCTGCCGTGGCCGACGTCGCCCTACGACCCCGCTTCGCCGAGGCTGGGGATGTCCCCGCCATCGTCGCGCTGATGGAGGCAGCCATCACCGAGCTACAGAAACCGTTCCTCGACGCATCACAGATCGCGGCCAGTCGAAGCATCATGGGGCTGGATAGCCAGCTCATCGCCGACCGCACCTACTTCGTTGTCGAGCAGGACGACGCCCTGGTGGGCTGTGGCGGCTGGAGCCGACGGGCAACGATGTACGGTGGCGATGGCTCATCAGGGCGCGACGCCGCCTTGCTGGACCCGGCTCAGGACGCCGCCCGCATTCGGGCCATGTACACCCACCCAGCGTTTGCTCGCCGAGGTGTTGGCCGGTGCATTCTCAGGATGTGCGAGGCGGCGGCCGGGGCTGAAGGCTTCTCGCGCGCGGAACTGGTCGCGACGCAAGCGGGTGAGCCACTCTACCGCACTTGCGGCTACGCGGCAGTCGAAGTCATCCTGGATGAGCGCGGGGGCACGGCAGTGCCGCTGCTCCGCATGCGAAAGGCGCTCTCGCCAACAGTGAGGCTGTCCGAGATAGACGCTCCGTCGCGCCGGTGACGTGCCCTCATCCATTCGCCAACATGGCAGAGCGAAGACGGATGTACGCGTGGTGACCGATGCTCTGGGGGTGAGGAGTAGCGCATGTGGCTCGCCGTTTCACACCGGGCATCAACTACGCGAGGAGCGATGTTGGCTCAGAGCGGCAGTTTCGCTCGGCGTCGGTGCGCGGAGCCGCAACAGGCGTGCTCGGTACCGACCGAAGGACCATCAGCTTCGGGGAACGGAGATGGGCTTAGCGGTTTGGATGATGCGGTTGAGCACCGCGACAGCAATGCTCGCCCCGCCCTGCTGAGCAGGAAGTGAGCGGGCACGCAGCGTCAGGCCGATCAGGTGCTTGTAGCGGCCAATCGCGGTCTCGACGTGATCACGCCTGCCGTATCCCGTTGCCCGCTGCCAACCCATGCTTCTGTAATGGCGCCTTGAAGGTCAAATTCGTTGTTCGTTTTCCTGAATGGTGATAACAAATGTGCAACGGAATCAGCGGCTTGGAAGGGTAGATTTTCTTTGCCACGGCATGGCTCATCCTTGAGAAGGATAATGGCCGAGGTCCGTCACTAACGCGCAATCATGAAGCTGTTGCTTTGCATCGCGATGGTCTGATCAGACCGCGCTACCGTTCTCATCGCTAAGGAAAAGCCGGAGCTTACCGGCGCCATTCTCCTCAATAAGGAAAACCGACAACCTGCCCAAGCTGAAAACCGCCAATGGTGAGCGCCGCAAACGCACCTCTATGTCGCCATCGACCGCCGATTCCGCACTGTCCACCTGGCCGTCAAGGATGACGAGACCGAGCGCAGCGCCATCGCCATCGCCTTCGGCGCGAGGCCGCGAAAGCCTTCCCGTTCCGCCTCACCGACGTGCTGACCGACAACGGCAGCTGCTTCACACCAGCCTTCGCTCGTGTCTGTGCCGAACTTGGCGCGGAGTACCGCCATACAGGGCCCTACTCGCCGCGACCGAACGGGATGGTGGAGAGGTTCAACGGCCGGGTCGGCAGCGAGGGGCTCGGCATCACCATCTGGTCCCACGTCCAGTTTAGGGTCTGCTCCAGGGCTTCAACGCCGCTTACAACGCCCGCCGCCAGCGCGTCCTCGACGGAAAAACACCCGACCAGATGGTCAAGGAACGCCTCCGGGCACAACGAAAGCTCGCCCGCCCCAAACCCGAAACGCCTGAAGGGCGTGCCGGGCCAGACGACATCGCCCGCGCACGCCTCATTGCTGAGCACGCCAACGAGGTCTCACAACCGGACACCTAGGCATCGCGGAAGCCCTGTGGCGTCCCGATCCCCCACGCGTTCGACAGAAAGGGATCCATCTCCCAGCGACGCGGCCGCAGCGGCGTCTCCTGGTGCCAGGGCCTCTGGTCCCAGGCGCCGCCGGCCTCGTCGCTCATCCGGTCCAGCTCGGCGAAGAGCTCCACGATCTGCCCGTCGGGATCATGGTGGTAGGTGTAGAGGTTGTGCCCGACCGTGTGGCGCCCCGGCCCCCAGATGAGCGGGATGCGCTGCGCACCAAGCGCGTCGCAGGCCTCCTTCACGTGGTCCCAGTCGCGCAGCTCGAAGGCGATGTGGTGCAAGCGTGCGGCGGGGCTGCGGATGAAGTTCACCGTGTGGTGGTCGGGCCCGCAGCGCAGGAAGGCGAAGAAGTCGCCCATCCAGTCCGACACGCGGAAGCCGAGGGCCTCGGTGAAGAAGGCCACCGTCCGCTCCGGGTCCGTAACGCGGAAGGCCGCGTGGCCAAGCTTGCGCGGGATGATCGGCCCTTCCCCGGCCGCCCTCCCGGCCGGGCGCTCCGCCTCTACCTCGATCCGCAGGCCGTCGGGGGTTGCCAAGAGAAGCCGCTGCGGCGTGTCCGGGGCGGCGTCCGACTGCGCTTCGGCCGCCACGCCCTGTCTCGAGAGCTGGCGCGCGAAGTCGCGGAGTTCGGTGCCCGCCGGCACCTGCAGCGAGAGCGCGGTGCAGCCCGCCGCCTCGCCGTGCCGCAGCGCGATGGAACGGTGGTCGTCCGGGCAGGCCATCCAGATCGTATCCCCCTCGCGCGCGGCGATGGAAAGACCGAGCAGGCCCGCGTAATGCGCCACCTGCCGCTCCGGATCGGGCGTGGAAAGCGTGACATGGCCGATGCGGGTGATGCGGATCATGGGAACCTCGGTGCGGATGAGGGAAGCGCGCAGCCCTGGTTAGGCCATGCGGTTGGAGAACTCGCCTATCCCCTCGACCGCGACGGTCACGAGGTCGCCCGGACGCAGGAACTCACCCCGCGCGCTGCCGACGCCGGCCGGCGTGCCCGTGAGGATCACGTCACCGGGCCAGAGCGTGAGCCGGTCGGAGAGATGGGCGATTTGCTCCGCGATCCCGAAGATCATCTCGCGCGTGTTCGAGTCCTGCTTCATCACGCCGTTGACCGAGAGCGAGATGCGAAGCGCCTGCGGGTCGCGAATATCCTCGGCCGGGACGATCCAGGGACCAAGCGGGCAGGACCCGTCGAAGCTCTTATGCGCCAGCCAATCGTACTTGAACGGCGAAGCATCGGGCACGCCGGCGCGCGGTCCCAGGTCGCGCGCCGAGAGGTCGTTGGCGACAGCATAGCCCGCGACGAGGCCGAGTGCCTCCGCAACAGGCACGCTCTTCCCCTTCCGGCCGATCACCACAGCCAGCTCCACCTCCCAGTCCACCTTCTGCGAGTTCCTGGGCAGCGGGATCTCGGCCCCAGGCCCGACGACGGCGCGGGAGGACTTGATGAAGTGCCAGGCGGTGAGCCCGAGACTGCGCGGGTCGGGATCCGGCTCCTTGCCGCGCATGCGCGCCATTTCCCGCACGTGGTCACCGTAATTCGCGCCCGCGCAGAACACCGTGCCCGGCAGCGGCAGCGGCGCGAGAAGGCGGGCGGAGGCGGCGTCGGCGCCATTGCTTGGGGGAGCGTCGCAGAGCCGCGCCAGGCGCGCGCGGGCGGCATCCCAGTCCGCGAGAAGGCTGAGCATCGTGGCGTCCGCCGGGTTCCCGGTGGCGTCCGCGATGTCGTGGACGCGCCCCTCGACCAACACCCCCGCCCTTGGGCCGCGCGCCGTCTCCTGCGTGACCAGCCTGTACCCTGCCATGCCCACTCCCCCGCCCCCAGCGCTTAAGGCGCGCCTTACTCCACCCGGATGCCCGTGCTGTTGATGACGGGCGCCCAGCGCTCGCGGCTCTCGCGCACCATGGTGCCCATGGCCTCAGGCGTGCGGCCGAAGGGCTCCGCACGCACATCCAGCAGCTTCTCGCGAAAGTCGGCGGTGTGAACCGCTTGGTCGATGGCGACAGCCAGGCGCTCCCGGATCTCGGCCGGCGTGCGCGGCGGCGCGCCGATCGCCGTCCAGGTGTCCGAGACGAAGCCCGGCACGAATTCCGCGACCGCCGGCACCGCCGGGAAGGAGGAGAGGCGCCCGCTTCCCGTCACCGCAACCAGCTTCAGTCGCCCGGCGGCGACCTGCGCGTTCATCAGCAGGAGGTTGTCCGCGCTGATGTCCACCTCCCCGGAGAGCAGGGCGGTCAGCAGCGGCGCGCTGCCGCGATAGGGCACGTGCACCATCCGGATGCCCGTCATCGCCTCAAGCATCTTGAAGGTAAGATGGGCAATCTGCCCGTTGCCTTGCGAGCCGTAGGTGATCCCGTCCGGCCGCGCGCCGGCGGCGGCGAGCAGCTCCGGTATGGTGGAGAAGGGGAGGTCCTGCCGCCCGACGATCACGTTCGGATAGGTCGCGAGCACACTCACCGGTTCGAAGCCGCGGGGGTCGTAGTTGAGATCAGGGTAGAGCAGGTCGGCGTTGAAGCTCATCTGCGGCGCGCAGAGAAGCGTGTAGCCGTCGGGCTGGGCGCGAGCGACCTGGCTCGCGCCGACATTGCCGGCGGCGCCCGTGCGGTTCTCCACCACGACGGGCTGGCCGAGAGAGGCGCGCAGCTTCTCGGCCAGCGTGCGCGCCAGGGTGTCCAGCGTGCCGCCGGGCGGGAAGGGCACGACGATGGTGATGGGCCGGCTCGGCCAGGACGCCTGGGGATGTGCAGAGGTCGGAAGCAGCGTCGCTGCCAAAGCCGATGCGCCGCGCAGCACGCCGCGCCGGCTGGCCGTGGGGGGACGAGTCTCCTGTTCGCGTGGGCGCCCCACCGCCACGCTGGAAGCATCCTTCCCCATCGTTCCTCCCGCGAGCGAGGTCCCGCCGGCAGGCGCTAGGCGCGCCTTGCATGAAGGATGCACGCCGTCGCCAGGTCGCGCAACACGTGCCTGATGCGTTGCTCGACAGCCTCGCGTTACCTGTGCAACCCTTCCTAAAATCGCCCGATAACGGAAATGCAGGGCGGGACGGGGAGACTGGTCCATGCCGACGTTCGCGCGCGGATGCATCGCCGCGGCCCAGCCGGTAAACACGGTCCTGCTCAACGGAAAGGTCCCGACGGGGGGCCGCGACTTCTCCGCCCGGGAAGCGCTGGCGATCCGCGGCAGCTGCCTCGTGCACGCGACGTCGCCATTCGCGGGCCTCGCCTCCCGTTTAGGCCCGGCATGAACCGGCGACGCCTGCTGCGTGCCGCCCTCGCCGCCCCGGCGCTGGCGGGCGCGCAGCGGGCGACGGCGCAGGTCGCCGGGCCGGTGACAATCGTCGTGCCGGTCACACCCGGCACGCCACAGGACTTCCTCGCCCGCCTCCTCGCGCCGGTCCTGCAGCGCCGCCTCGGGCAGGCGGTGGTGGTGGAGAACCGGCCGGGCGCCAGCGGCAACATCGGCACGCAGGCGGTGGCGCGCGCCGCGCCGGATGGGCGCACGCTGCTCGTCCAGGCCTCGCCGCTGGTGGTCAACCCGAGCCTCTTCCCCTCCACCATGGGCTACGACCCCGTGGAGGGCTTCACGGCCATTGCGAAGCTGAGCACAAGCTTCGTCGTGCTGGTCGTGCGCCCGGATCTGCCCGCCGACAGCGTGCAGGGCCTCGTGGACCTCGCCCGCGCGCGGCCGGGCGCCTTCGAATACGCGTCCCCCGGCAACGGTACGGCGCAGCACCTGGTGATGACGCTGTTCACGCGCGCGGCGGGCATCGACCTCACCCACATTCCCTACAGCGGCTCCGCGCAGTCGGTGCAGGACCTGATCGGGCGGCGCATCGCGGCCGCCATGCTGCCCTATCCGATGGCGATGCCACTCGCGCAGGCCGGGCAGGTGCGCGTGCTCGGCGTCGCGGCGGAGCGGCGTTGGGAGGACCTGCCGGGCGTGCCGACACTGGCCGACGCTGGCTTCCCGATCACCAGTCCCGAACTCTGGTACGCGCTGCTCGGCCCGGCGGGCATGCGGCCCGAGACGGTCGCGCTGCTGAACGGCGTGGTGAACGACTGGCTGGCCGAGGCCGCCACGCGCGTGGCGCTGCACGCCCAGGCCATGCGTCCCGCCGGCGGCACGCCGGAGGAGGCACGCGCCCATATCGCCGCGCAGTTCGCCTTCTGGCGCGAGGTCATCGGCGGGGGCGGAATCCCCGTGCAGTGAGCGGCCGCGCGGGAACACGGGAGACCAGGTTTTGATCAGGATAGGCCGGATCGGGCATCTCACGCTCGAAACGCCCGATGTCGGGCGGAAGCTGGACCACTTCACACGGGTCGTCGGCCTTTCGGTGACCGACCGCAGCGGGGATGCCGTCTGGCTCGCCTGCCCCAATGGCGGGCCGGCACTGCTTCTGCGGCAGGGCGCGGCGGCGCGGCCCGCGCGGCTCTCGCTCCGCCTCGCTCCCTCGGCCGATCCGGCGGACGTGCTGCGTGAGCTGCGCGGGCACGGCCTTTCCGCCGAACGCCGCAGCGATACCGGGCCAGACCTGCCGGACGCCGTCACCTTCAGTGACCCGAACGGGCTTGAGGTGGACCTGCACCCGGAGGAACGCTCGCCGTCCCCCCGCGCCGCAGGCGGCGTGGTGCCGGAAAAGCTCGGCCACGTCGCCTTCTTCGTGCCCGACCCGCAGGCGACCACCCGCTTCTACTGCGAGGTGCTGGGCTTCCGCGTCTCCGACTGGATCGGCGACTTTTTCGCCTTCCTGCGCTGCAACCCCGACCACCACAGCCTCAACTTCTTCCGCCGCCCCGACGCCGAGCTCGGCCTGCACCACATGGCCTTCGAGCTGCGCGATTGGAACCACGTGAAGGAGGCCTGCGACACGCTCGGCCGGCACCGCGTGCCGCTCACCTGGGGGCCCGGCCGGCACGGGGCCGGGCACAACATCTACACCTATCATGACGACCCTGATGGGCAGTCGGTCGAACTCTTCACCGAGTTGGACCGGATGAGCGACGAGGCATCCGGCTGCTTCGACCCACGCCCCTGGCACCTCGACAACCCCCAGCGCCCGATGGTTTGGGAACCGGGGGTCGACGCGACGAACTCCTGGGGCATCCCCAAGCCGCCGAGGCCCGCGTGAGGGCAGCCGTCATCCGCGAGGTCGGCCCGCCCGAGGTCCTGCGGATGGAGGAGGTGCCGCTTCCGGTGCCTAGCCCGGGCGAGGTACTGGTGCAGGTCCACGCCGTCTCGGTGAACCGCACGTTGGATCTCGCGGTGCGCGCCGGCACTTATGCGCGGCCCGTGCGCTTCCCGCACGTGCTCGGAACCGATCCCTCCGGCATCGTCGTGGCACTCGGCGAGGGTGTCACCTCACGCAAGCTGGGGGACCGGGTCTCCGTCATGGCGCGCCTGCGCCCTGCGGTTCCCGGGCGGCCGCCGGTGATGCTCGGCGTCGATGTCTGGGGCGGCTACGCTGACTACGTCGCCG
The DNA here is from genome assembly GCF_000711725.1 of Roseomonas aerilata DSM 19363. Taxonomy (GTDB): domain Bacteria; phylum Pseudomonadota; class Alphaproteobacteria; order Acetobacterales; family Acetobacteraceae; genus Roseomonas; species Roseomonas aerilata. The sequence goes on from NZ_JONP01000028.1 coordinate 16,874, forward strand.
TTCCCGCCGAGGCCGCGCGCCCGATCCCGGACGGGCTGGACTTCCTGCAGGCAACGGTCGTCGCGCGGCACGCCCCGATGGCCTACGGCCTGCTGCGGGACGAGGCGCGGGTTCAGCTAGGCGAGTGGGTGGTGGTGATGGGCGCAGCGGGCGGTCTCGGCGCCGCCGGGGTGCAGGTGGCCAAGCTGCTCGGCGCCCGCGTCATCGCCGCCGCCGGCGCGCCGGAGCGCGTGCAGCACGCTCTCGAACTCGGCGCCGAGCACGGCGTGAACTACCGGCAGGAGGACCTGACGGCCCGCGTCCGCGAGATCACCGCCGGCCGCGGCGCGGACGTCGTGTTCGAGAACATCGCCGACCCCACCCTCTTTCCCCAGGCCTTCCTCAGCCTCGGACGCAACGGGCGGCTGGTGACGGCGGGCGCGCATGGCGGCGGCACCGTGCCGCTCGATGTGAAGCATCTCTACCTCAGCCGCATCACGGTCATCGGCTCCGCCGTCCACCGCGCCGAGGACGTAGACGAAAGCCTGCAAGTCGCCGCGCGCGGCGCCTACCGCGTGACCATCGACCGCATCCTGCCGCTGGATGCGGCGGCGGAGGCGCACCGCCTGGTCGCCGATCGCGCGGGGTTGGGAAAGGTGATGCTAGTGCCCGGGATGGCAAGATAGTTGGCGGCGCGCTGCTCGTAGCGGTTGGCGAAGTACCGCAAGCAGCGGCCAACCTTCCGACACCCTCGCCGCGGTACGACGTGCCATCTGGAGCGAGCAGGGTCTCGGCATGTTCCGGCAATCAGCCGAAGCTGCGAAACTCCCGCCAGCCCTGCGCGAAGGCATTGCTCATGCCCTCTGCCATGCCGCATGAATGGCCAACCTCGAGCTTAGGATATTTCGTCTGTCACGATCCCGGCCGTTGCGGAGCAAATGCATGATCAAAGCTATTTGGCGGTGCATATCGCTTGCGAACGACGTGCTTAAACATCCTGAGGCTTTGGCCTCCGAGTTCTGGTGATGGAGGGTAGTGGGTTCCCGTCCGGACTTGCCGGCGGCCTCGTCTTTGTGTTGTCGCTCTCCTTGGCGCTTTGGAGCATGCTCATCCTGGTGCGGCGGGTGGGCTAAGGCTACAGCCTTATTTGATGGATGGCCGGGCTCACCAGGTCGTCTAAACAGTGTCGGCATGCAGCATGGAAACGACCAAGAGCGACGAGGTTGCCGAATGGCGAGGCCGTCTTGCTGATGCATTGCGAGCGTGTCTGGCGGCGGCGGATTGCCTAGCTTCCAGAGACGAGACGCTGAAGTTGCAGGAGCGGGTTCGGGCGCTGGAGGATGAAGGCTGCGCGAAAGGCTTCATGCCGGCCGGCAATTCCCGCCAAGCACCTCTGTGAGACGCGCGAGCTGGCGATCAGCGCGACTATGTGCGGCATCCTCGCCACTGCAGCAAGCCCTCGCGCCCAGCCGCCGGTGGAGGCGCCCGGATCGGCACGACGCTCGCCGTCGCCGTCAGTCCGCGTACTGCCCCGCCGCCACAAGCAAGGGCTTCCAGCGCGCGATCTCCGCGCGCCAAGTGGCCTGTGCCCCGTCCGGCGTGATCCGCTCGCCGGACGCCGGCGTGCTGCCGAGCTCGATCATCCGCCGCGACACGGTCGCGTCGTTCAGCGTCGCCAACAAGGCGCGGTTCAGCCGCTCCACCACCGGCCGCGGCGTGCCCGCGGGGACGAAGAGCATGTTCCAGCCGGACATTGTCACGGCCGGCAATCCCGCCTCCGTTGTCGTCGGCACCTCGGGCAAGGCGACCGTGCGCGTGGCCCCGGTGATGGCGTAGCCGCGGACCGCCCCCGCCCGGATCTGCTCGGAGTTGTTCGTTGTCTGGTCACAGCTCAGGTCCAGCCGGCCACCCAACAGATCGTTCATCATCGGTCCGTTGCCACGGTAGGGCACGATCGTCACCGTTGTCCCGACCGCCGCGATGAGCAGCAGGGAGCACAGATGGCTCGTTGAGCCGATCCCTGCGTTGCCGAGGTTGAGGCGCGGTCCTTCGCGCCGGATCATTGTCACGAGTTCTGCAAGCGTCGCCGCCGGAAAGTCGCGTCGCGCAATGACCGACATCGGCACCTCGTTCACCATCCCGATCGCCTGGAGCGCCGTCGGGTCGAAAGACAGGGTCCGATAGAGCGTTGGGATAATCGCCTGGGCGAGGCTGCCGAACAGGATGACATGGCCATCTGGACGGGCGGCGGCGACGCGGGCCTGCCCGATGGAGCCACCGGCGCCGGACGCGTTCTCCACCACCACGGGTTGGCCGAGATCGGCGCCGAGAGAGGGGGCGATGAGGCGGGCGATCACGTCGGCCGGCCCGCCGGGCGCGAACCCGACGACCATGGTCACTGGGCGCGTTGGGAAAGCCGGAGGCACCCCCTGCGCGAACGAGCTGCCCATAGGGCTCATGGCGAGCGTGGCCCCGAGCAGGCCACGGCGTACCGTCCTCAGCATCGTTTCTCTCCCGGTGTGTCGGTGGCGAGGTTCACAGCATCCGCGTCGGCTGCAAAGAGGCGCCGACCACACTGCTTGAGGAGGTTTGAGTCCGTCCCACCTAGGCTTCGTCGTCCAACCCGGGCGAAAAGTGGTGGTGGAGGGGGCGCACGTAGCCGGGGCAGCGGCCGGTTGCCCGTTGGCAACTCCAATGGCCAGCTCCTGCTTCGGTCCGACGGCAGCCCGCACTGTCTCAGACGCGACGCAAAGGAGCGGGGCATGTTCAAGGTACCCACAAGATGCCAGTGTCCGTAGCCCTACCGGCCGCACTGCTCGCGTCCGCTTCGTTAGACGTTTGGACGCGGACCGCAGCACCGACTCACGTGGGGGTCGGCACCACCGAGCCGCAGGCGCGGAAGGTCAGGGCTGTCGCTGGTCACGATACGCACGCTCCTCCGATTCCAGGCCGCCGGCACCGTCGTTGTTCGCCGAAATGCGGAGCGCTCCAGCCGGTACCCAACGCGTCTCCTTCAGGGCAGCCGCAATGTCCGGCGTGAGCACCTCTCCGGCGATGGGCAGCTGAAAACCCTCCCTGCCCTTCATGAGCATCGCGTGGCGACCATGCTGTGTTTTCGACAAGCGAGGCTAGCTGGTATGAAGAGACAAGCAGACAAGCGAGCCGGAACGAGCCGCACCATGCTGCGCCACGCTCGAACCTGGAGACCCGTATGAACGACCGTGAACGCCGAACCCCAGGGACCGGCGGGTGACCGGTCGGATCCGCGTCGCGATCATCAACGACCACGCGGGCCTAGCGCGCGAGGCTGCGGACTGGTCGTCTCTGCCGGACGGCGTGGAGGTGCAGGTCCACGCCGGCCGGATCGATGATCCTGCTGCGACGCTCGCGGGAAATGCCGTTGTTGTCACTGCGCGGGAGGAGACGCGGTTCGACGCGGCCCTTCTCGACCGACTCCCCGATCTCCGGCTCCTCGTCACCCACGGGATGAATAACGCTGCGCTCGACTTGGCGGCGCTTCGCGCCCACGGTGTCACCGTCTGCGGTACAACCCTCGGCGACCCCAGCGCGACGGTCGAGCTCGCCTGGGCCCTCATCCTCGGCCTTGCGCGCCATGTCCCTGCGGAGGATCGTGCGATCCGGGCCGGCGGCTGGGGTGCGGGGCTCGGCCGGAGCCTCTCCGGGCAGCGCCTCGGCGTGCTCGGGCTCGGTACACTCGGCGCCGGAGTCGCCCGGGTCGGCCTAGCCTTCGGGATGGAGGTTGCAGCCTGGAGCGAAAACCTCACTGCCGCTCGATGCGCCGAGGTCGGCGTGCACCACGTGACGCGAAATGCCCTCTTCGCGGAATCAGACGTGTTGAGCATCCATCTCCGCTTTTCCCCGCGCTCCCGCGGCCTCGTCGGCGCGGCGGAGATCGGCCGGATGCCGCCGGAAGCGCTACTCATAAACACTGCCCGCGGCCCGATTGTGGACGAGGCCGCGCTGATCGCCGCCCTGCGCACGGGCACCATCGGCGGCGCGGGCCTCGATGTGTTCGAGGCGGAACCCCTGCCACTGGACCACCCGTTGCGGGGGATGCCGAATGTACTCCTTACCTCCCACGTTGGCGGCCGGACGCGGGAGAACCTCCTGGCCCGCTACCGTGATGCCTTCGAGGATGTCCGTGCCTGGCTCGCGGGCGCCCCTGTCCGAGTGATAACAGGGTGATGTGCCCGCCGCAGGCCATGCAGAACTCCGCGATTACTGCCACGAGACTGCGTTGGATGGCACTACCTTGCAGGCGCAGTAGGCCCTGGGCTGGTCCGCATTTACATGTTGCGGACATACTCCGGCCGTCCGAGTTCGAGCATGCGATCGAGTGCGCGGACGGCGATGGACACCTCCGTCGCGCGGCGCCCGTCGGCAAACGAGTGCAGTCCATCACCGATAACCTGCTTGAAGCGTACGCTATCCGCCTTGGCCAGGGCACTCGGCACAGCATTGGAGCGGGATGGAACGATCACGGTGGCTCCAGGATACCGCGCCGCCACCTCACAGTAGGCGGCGTCCTGGTCGTAGGCGCCATCGGCGGTGAATCAGGCGATTGAGTTCGTGATTTGCTCGAACAGAGGCCTGAACTGCAAGGCAGCATCGACGCCGCTCATCGTCAGGGTGGGCGCGACGATCCGCCCCGTGTTGGCATCCACGCCGATGTGCAGCTTGCGCCACGGCCGGCGCGTCCTGCTCTCGTGCTTCTGGACCGGCTACTCGCCTAGGCCACATAGCTGCAGGCTCGTGCTGCCGAGGATCAGATGTATGGGTTGGGTGCCCGACTAGCGCTCCTGCACCTCCAAACGTCTCGGCCCGGCGGCTGAGGGTGGTATGGCCCGGCACCGGCAGGTCGAAACCGAGCAGGGCGATGATAGAGCCGATCAAGCCTTCAGTTTGGCGCAAGGTCAGGCGGAACACGGTCCGAAGCGTCGGGGCCGTGGAGATGGCCAGCGCCGAGTAGCGTCGTTGCCCGCCCCGCGTGGTCCGGGGCTCAGCCTTCGACGCCGCAGTCGCCGCATCGGTGAACCACACGGTCAAACTGCCACGCCCGCGCAGGGCTGCATCGTACTCCGCCCAGTTCGTCGCCCGGAGCTGCTGCTTCGGAATGCGGTGACGACGCTCGGCATTGGCCTTGAATGGCAATCATCGCTCTCCTGGAGGATGACGGGCCATCGGTCCCTCAGGAACCTAACCCACCCGAACCGCTAGACCGATCCGTCCACCACAGTGCTTCTATCTGTGCGCTCTAGCGGAACATCTGATCGCCCTCAGTCCTTATGCTCGGCGAGCACGGGACGCGTCTCGCCGGTCTCGACGAGGGTACGGGTGGCGTCCACGCGGGCGTAGATCCAGAGGATCTTCATCCCCTCGGTGTTCGAGGCATTGATGAAACGGTGTGGCACGCCCTCGGGGATCCATGAGATGTCACCGGCCTTGATCTCGTGTTGCTCCCCGTCGATCTCCGCAACAGCATTTCCCTCCAGCAGGAGAACGCTCTCCTCGCAGTTATGCGTGTGGAGTGGGATTGCGGCGCCCGGGCCGAAGATCGTCATGCCGTTGAGAAAGCTCTTCGCGCCGATCTTCGGGCCGATGAGAGGGATGGTCTTCGCTCCGCCGCCGCGCTCGTATGCCTTCATCTCGTCTGGGTAGAGCACCACACCCTTGGGGGTCTCGGTCGTCATTGTCACTTCCTTCTTATTAGTCCGAGGGATATTGGCAAGTTGTTCGTCGAGCGTGCGAGTTTGGCCGCGTAACCGAAGCGGCAGCAATATCAGAGGACTGTTCGCACGCATGTTTCCTGCCGCCAGGTTCGGAAAGTCTTGGTCTGAGTGCGCCGGACCTTGCCGGCTGACATCAGGTGCCGGCGGCGGGGTTCAACGTGGCGACGGACGAGGTGAAGAGCGGGGGGCGGCCTAAGCTGCCCTCAAGCATCCCTCAAATCACACCTGCGCACCGCGGCGCAAACTCTGCCGGGATGTGGCAGTGCATAGCGTAAGTGGGTGCAACGGCACCGACCCACCGCCCGCTCAGTTAAGCTGGATGTTGAACTCGCGTGTCAGCGCGCTCCAGCGCGCGACGTCCTCGGCCAGGTAGATCGCGAAGGCGGCTGGGCTGTCGCTTGGCGTCGCGCGCACGGCCTGCCGATTCAGAGCAGCCAGCACCTCCGGGTCACGCAGGATGGACACGACATGGCGGTGCAGCGCGACGATCAGGCCGTCAGGCGTGCCGACTGGGGCGAAGAGCCCGTTCCAAAGGGTGGTGACAAGGTCCGGGAAGCCCGCCTCGACCGTCGTCGGTGTGTCCGGGTAGCTCGCGAGGCGCTCGCGCGCGACGATGGCCAGCGGCCGCAGGCGCCCTGCCTCGATGTGCGGGGCCGCCGCGGACACGTTGAACTCGGTGATCTGCGCATCGCCGCGCAACATGACCGGGACAATCTCACCTGCGCCCCGCAGCGGCAGGTGGACGAGGTTGATGCCGGCGCGCCGGGCGAAGGTCTCGAGGTCGATGTGCTGGTAGGAGCCGACCCCGGCGGAAGCGTAGACCAGCGGCTTGGGGCTGGCCTTGGCGCGCGCGACGAAGTCGGCGAGAGAGGTGGCGGGATACTCGGCGGGCGCCAGGAAGAACTGAGGCGCCTCGATCAGGTTCGTGATCGGCACCAGCCCGCGGGAGGGAACGAGCGCCCGCTCCGGCGCCGCCATGGCCGAGTTGATGGCGTGGGTGGACACGTTGTTGACGATCAACGTGTGCCCGTCAGGCCTCTCGCGCATCACGTAGTCATTGGCAATCCAGCCATTCGCACCGGGCCTGTTCTCCACAACGACGTTGCCGCCGATGAGCTTCGACAAGGGATCGGCGATCACTCGCGCAATAAGGTCGGTCGTGCCACCGGGCACGAGCGGGACGATCAGACGCACCGGGCGGGACGGCCACGCCTGCGCACGGGCCGTGCGCGCCCCTGCCGCCAGGGCTGCGGCACCCAGCAGCAGGCGTCGTGTGGTGTGGGTCATGTCCGTTTCCTCCCGATGCGGTCCACCCCCAGCTCTCCGGTCGTTGCGGGGCGGTGCGTCTATTCCATGCGGATGCCGGCAGCGCGGATGATCTCGCCCATCCTCGCGTAGTCCTGCGCCAATGCCGCGCCGAACTCCTCTGGCGTGTTGCCGACCACCTCGTATCCCAGCTCTTCCAGGCGACTTCGGATCGCCGGCGCCGCCAGCGTCTCGCGAAGGGCTGCGCTTAGGCGGGCCACGATCGCGGGCGACGTTCCGGCGGGGGCGAGGAAAGCGCCCCACGTGAAGAAGCTAAAACCTGGCAGGGCCTCCGCCACCGTCGGCGTGTCGGGGAAAGAGGAGAGTCGCGCGGGGCCGGCGGTGGCGAGCATGCGGAGCTGCCCGTCCCGAACGTAGGCGTTGGGCGTGGGCAGGCCGAAGAAGCCGTAGGGCACCTCGCCCGCCGTGACGGCGACGAGGGCGGGCGTCGCGCCGCGGTAGGAGATGTGGTTCATCCGCACGCCCGCGGCGTTCAACAGCATCTCCATGGCGATCTGCTGCGGGCTGCCGGAGCCGCCGGAGGCGTAGTCGATCGCGCCCGGCCTGGCGCGCGCCTCGGCGATCAGCCCCGCCACATCCCGTGCCGGGGCGGAGGGATGCGCGACGAGGCCCCAGCGGATGCGCACGATCTGGCCAATCGGCGCGAGGTCCTTCCGCGGGTCGTAACCAGCCGCCGGATTGATGTTCGGCAGCGCCGTGACCACCGCGTCGTTGACGGCGAGCAGCGTGTAGCCGTCCGGCGCGGCGCGCGCCCCGGCACGCATGCCGACGAGGCCGGAAGCGCCGGTCTGGTTCTCGATCACCAGACGTTGCCCGAGCAGCTCGCTCATCCGCTCCGTTACGATGCGGACGACAACGTCCACGGCACTGCCGGCTGCCAGGGGCTCGATTACGCGGATGGGCCGTTCGGGATAGGGAGCCTGGGCGGAGGCGCTGGCCACTGAGAGGGCCATCATCGCCGCGGCCAGCAGCCACCGCCCTGTCCTGCCCGCCATCCTGTTCCCTCCGTCACGGCGCATCCGCCGCATTTGCTTTATAACGACATAAGACCTATTCACCGACGAGTTTGTCAAGAACGGGAAACGCGGGTGAGCCAGCCGGAGGGACAGGCGGAGGAACGGGCGGCAGCGGAAGCCCCACCGCCACTGCGGCCGCTGCGAGGCGGTGCCGCCATTCCCCGCTGGCTGCAGTTGAAACACGCACTGCGGGATCACCTAAGCTTCGACCTCAGCCCCGGAGACCGCATCCCGACCGAGGCGGAAATCGGTGCGCATTACGGCCTATCGCGGATTACGGTGCGGCAGGCCGTGACCTCTCTGGTGGACGAGGGGCTGCTGCACCGCCAGCAGGGCCGCGGCACCTTCGTGCGCCTGGCTCGGCGGGAGGCGCCGCTGCAGAACCCCGGGCACTTTTTGTCCAGCGCCTTCGACGAGGGGCCGCCCGGCGCCGTGCGGATCCACGCCGCTGAGACAGTGCCCGCGCCGAACTGGGTGGCTTCCCGCTTGGAGATCGCGACCGACGCGCCGGCGCACAAGATCCGCCGGCTGCTGGAGCGCGATGGCAGGCCGGTCGCAATCCGCACAAGCTTCGTGCCCCTGACGTTGGCGCCGGACCTGCTAAGCGTTGATCTCTCGCCGCCGCTGCACCTCGTGCTGGAGGAGGTGTTCGGCTTGATCGCCCGGGAGGCGCAGGAGCGGATCGAGGTGATTCGGGCCGACTCCTTCCGCGCGCGGCTGCTGACAATCGCCGAGCACGAGCCGCTGGTGATGACGGAGCGCGTGGCCGCGGATGCGCTGGGGCAAGCGATCGAGTGCACGCGGACCTATTACCGCGCCGACGGCTTCTCCTTCACTCGCACGCTTCGCCGGGATGAAGTCCACGCCGTCCGATCTTGACCGGTCGCGGAAGAATTCATCATATGTTGTTATGGAAGCGCGGCGCCAGACCGCAATGGAGGATCGCCGTGCCCGTGATCGACGCCCACGCCCACGTGCTGACCGAGGCCATGATCGCGGGCATCGCCCGCGACGTGCCGGGTCTGGCACCGCGGCTGACACGGCTGGACGACGAGGCTGCCGTTCTTGAGATCCTAGACGTCCGGCAGAACCCCTTCCCCCGTGCCGCCTGGGACCTGGAGCGCCGCTTCGCGGACATGGCCGCGCAGCGCGTGGATATGCAGGTGGTTTGCAACATCCCCCACACCTTTCTCTACGAGGGGGACGCAGGCGCAGCTGATGCCGTCTCCGAGATCCAGAACGAGGCGATTGGTGCGTTGGGGCGCGCGCATCCCGGCCGTCTCGCCGGCCTTGCCACCGCGCCGATGCAGGATCCTGTCCGCGCCGCCGCCACGCTGGCGCGGGCGGTGACGGCACACGGGCTGCGCGGGCTGCACATCGGCTCCAACATTGCCGGACGGAACCTCGACGACCCCGCGCTCGACGCGGTGTGGGAGGTGGCGGACCAACACGGTCTGCTCGTACTGGTCCACCCACACAAGGTCGTCGCGGCGGAGCGGATGCGGAGCTACTATCTCACCAACCTCATCGGGAACCCGCTGGAGACGACGATCGCGGCCGCCTCCCTCGTCTTCGGCGGAGTGATCGAGCGGCACCCGCGCGTCCGCTTCCTCCTCTCCCATGCGGGTGGCTTCGTGCCCTTCCAGGCCGGGCGCTTCCGCCACGGCTGGCGCGTGCGGCCGGAGCCGCGGGCGCGGCTGAAGGGCGATCCGGCGGAGAGCCTGGACCGATTGCTCTACGACAGCATCACCCACGCGCCGGGGCCCCTGCGCTTCCTGCTGGAGGAGGTCGGGCCTGAGCGGATCCTTTTCGGCACCGACTACCCTTTCGACATGGGCACCGCGTCCGGTGTCGAGGAGGTGGAGGCGGCGATCGCCGACCCGGCGGCACGCAACGCGATCCTTTCGGGCAACGCCCGGCGCCTTCTTGGCTTGGAGGACTGATCCGTGGTGGACGAGGAGGCCGGGGCGCCCCGGCACGCGGCGGCGGCGCTGGTCGGCTTCGCGGCGGATGTGCTGGCCGCTCAGGGCATGCGGGCGGAGGAGGCGCGGCGTGTCGCCGAGTTGATGGTGGAGGCCGACCTCACCGGCGCCGACGCCCACGGCATCTTCCGGCTGCCACAGTATGTGCGCCGGTTGCGCGCAGGCGGCATGAACCCGCGACCGGAGATCGTGGTGCGCCGCTTGGCGCCGGCCGTGGCAATGGTGGAGGGCGACAACGGCCCAGGCCACCTCGTGATGTCCCGCACCGCCGAAACTGCAATCGCCGTCGCGCGGGAGAGCGGTATCGCCTGGGTGGGCGCGCGCCAGTCCAACCACGCGGGCTCGGGCGCGGTGCACGCCTGCCTGCCGCTCGCGGCGGGGATGGTCGGCATCTACACGGTAGTGGCCAGCGCCAACCACATGGCCCCCTGGGGCGGCACGGAATCCCTGCTGGGCACCAACCCGCTGGCCATCGCCATCCCCATGGGGGAGGACGACCCGGTGGTGCTGGACATGGCCACCACCGTCGTCTCATACGGCACGGTGAAGGGCCACGCACTGCAGGACCGGCCGATGCCGGAGGGCTGGATGATCGACGCCCGCACCGGCGAGCCGTTAACCGATCCGAAGCGCAGCCACGAGGGCATCCTACTCCCCGTCGGCGGCTACAAGGGCAGCGGCCTCGCCCTGGTGCTCGGCCTGCTCGCAGGCCCGCTCAACCGCGCCGCCTTCGGGCGCGACGTGGTGGACTTCAACGCCGACGATCGCACGGTGACGGAAACGGGCCACGTCCTCATCGCGCTCGATGTGTCCCGCTTCCTGGACCCTGCGATGTTCCAGGTCGAGGTGCGGCGCCACCTGGAGGACCTGCGGGCCTCCGCACGCCTGCCCGGGGTGGACCGGATCCGCACCCCCGGCGAGCTGCGGGGCGAGCGCCGGCGGGACCGCGTCGCACGGGGCGTCGTCTTGCCCGCCGCGCTCGTTGCCGGGCTTGACCGACTGGCCACCGAGGCCGACGTCGCGCCGCTCGCGGAGCGCTGACCGTGCTAGCCACCGATCCGTCTTTGGGGAACAGCGCTGCGCTGAGCCGTTGCGTTGTAAACTCTGCGGCAAGCCGCAGATTGCCTAGATGGCAGGCCGAAGCTGTGGAGAAGCAACCTCGCAGTTGGTTCGACGATAGGCTGGGCTCGGGGCCGAGCAGACGGGGAAGGCCGAACGATGACTGGGCGTTGTCAGGTTGGCGAGGACGTCGACGCCGAGAGCTCACGGCTGGTGGTAGCCTCACGCGGCGGATGCAACTCCGGTCACATCCTGCCATGTGGCGAATGCGGCGTCACGAACAGTACGGTATTCAGTGGCGGCCAAACGGTGGCGGCGAAGCTGGAAGCGGTTGTGGATCCGGCTGTGTGTGGAAAGGAAGCGCTGCGCGTGGCGCTGACTTGAACCCCTGCATCTGCCGCTTTCGTCGTCGTGTCGGCTGGTGTGACAGAAGGAGCGGACGCTGTATCACCACCGCCATAAACGGCTGCGTCATGCATTGAAGCGGCACGCAGCGTGCGAACAGCACAAGGCGCATCGCGAATGGCGAGGCGCCGCCAGGCCATGACGTCATCCGGTGAAGGTTAGGCATCTGTGCTTGAAAATGGGGAAGCAGGAGAATCGAGGCCGCAGGTATCGATCCTCCAGCGAATCGAGGGTTGAGTGACACCTCAGCACCGGGGTCGTGGACGACATCTCCAATCCTTGACCAACGGCATCCTTGATCCTCAGCGAAGGACAACCCTGTGCGTATCCTGATCACCGGCGCCTCCGGGCTACTCGGCGGTGCCCTGGCCGGCCACTTGGCCGCGAGTGGCCACGGCGTCGTCGCCATGACCGGTCGGAAGCCTGTGCTTCTGGCCGATGCTCCGGAAGACGTGGCATCCCGGCCGTGGGCGGGTGCGGCCCCGTGCCCCGGAGAGATCCTCGTCCTGCCGGCCGATCTACGGCGGGAGGCGCTGGGCCTGAGTGCGGCGCAGCTCGCCCACCTGGCCGCGGGGCTGGACATCATTGTCCACTGCGCGGCCGTCACCGGCTTCGACCTCGACCCCAGCACGTACCACGCCGTGAACGTCGAGGGCACGGCGCGGATCCTAGCTTTGGCCGAGCGGGCCGGCCCGCAGAGAGTGCCGCTCCTGCAGGTCAGTACGGCCTATGTCTGCGGCGAGCGCAGCGGCCCGGTGGCGGAAGGTGACACGCCGATCGGTACGCGCTTCGCCAATGGCTACGAGGCGAGCAAGGCTGAGGCGGAGGGCCTGGTTCTCGCCGCAGGGAATCGTGGCCTGCCTGTTGTCATCGCACGCCCCTCCATTGTGGTGGGTGCCTGGACGAACGGCGCCATCGCGCGCTTCGACAACCTGTACGGCATGATCCGCCTGGTGACGGAAGGCCGCATCCGCACCATCCCTGCAGCCCCCGGCGCGAGCCTGGACATGGTGCCGATCGACCATGTCGTGCACGGGCTGACGGACATTGCGGAGCGCATGGAGGCCGCAGCCGGTCGCGTCTTTCACCTCGTCTCCGGCGCGCCGGTGCCCGTGGTCCAGCTGCGCGACCTGGCGCTAAGCTACCCGCAGTTCCAGGTGCCGCGCTTCGTGCGGCCGGAGAGCTTCGATGCCTCTGCTCTCGGGGACGCGGAGGCGTGGTGGCACGCGCGCATCACGGGTCTCTACGCCAGCTACTTCCTGCGCGACCCGCGCTTCGCAGACGGCAACCTGCACGCCCTGAGCGGCCGCGCCTGCCCGCCGGTGGACTGGGCCTTTCTGCGCCGCATGATCGACCACTGCATCGCCAGGGGCTTTCTGCGCGGCGAGGAGCTTCAGCGCACGTCCGGGTAGTGCCGGTCCAGCCTCTTTCGCAGCCCCAGTCCCCAGCGAACGCCGACCTTCAGGTACACCCAGTTCGCCCTCAGCCCACCCCAGGCCGCGACGCGCCGGTCCGAGGTGAGGACGACGCGGTTCACCAGCCGCGTGCGCCCGAGCCGCGCGAAGCGGATGCAGAGATCGGCATCCTCCATCACGGCGAGCGTCGTGTCGCAGCCGCCCACCGCGAGAAAGTCGGCGCGGCGGAAGAACATGGCGTGGTCGCCGAAGAGCAGCCTTGCGCCGCGCAGGAAGAGATGCGGGCGGAAGAGCAGCGGCGCGTACCAAGTCTTGATCCAGTTGTGGAAGCTGGTGCCCCACCGCACCGTTTCCAGCCCGCTGAGCAGCGGCGTGAAGCCCGCCAGCGCCGTGCCGGGATCAGCCATCACGCGCCGGACCACGGCCACGGCGTCCTCCGGCAGGGTCGTGTCGGCGTGCAGCACGAGGACGACGGATGCCGACACCTCCTCCACCCCGCGGTTGATCTGGGCGGCGCGGCCGCGCACGGGGTGCTCCACCACGCGAAGGCCGCCTGTGCGGGCCATGGCGGCCGATCCGTCGCCGCTGCCGCCATCCACGGCCACGATCTCGTCCGGCGGCGGGTGCAGCGCCGCGAGGTTGCGCAGCAGCGCCGGCAAGGACGCCACCTCGTTCAGCACGGGGATGACGATGGCGACGCCGGTCACCCCGCGAGCTCCGGCCAGCGGGCCAGGTCCTCCGGCCGGTCGAGATCGGCCAGCGTCTCAAGCAGCGCGGGGGTCACGCCCCCCGCGGCGAAGCGGGTCATGGTCTCGGCGAACACCGTTTCCGTGCCCCAGGCCATCGGCTCGAACAGGGAGGGCATCGGCTCACGCAGGCCGAGCAGCCAGTAGCCGCCGTCCTCGGCCGGGCCGATCACGGCGGGATGGCTCTCCAGCGCCGCCGCGGCCGCGATCAGGTGGCGGGGCAGGAGATCGGGCAGGTCGGCGCCCACCAGGATCGCCGGCGCGTCCGCCGCGGCCCACGCCATCCGGGCGCCGAGGTCGCCCTCCCCCTGCTCCGCCAGCGGCACCTCCTCGCCCAACCAGGCGCGGAAGGCCTCGGGCGCCGCGCCGGTGTGGCGCAGCTCAAAGGGCAGGCCGCTGGCCCGGAGCGCGCTCAGCGCCCGCTCCGTCAGGCGCCGGTGCAGGGCGGCCGCGCCTTCGGCACCCAGGGTAGGGATGAGCCGCGTCTTGGCCCGGCCCGGCTCGGGGAAGCGGGCGAAGAGCGCGACGCGCGGCGCCTTGCCGCCCCGCGCGGCCCCCCTCATCTCACCGGCCATGCCGCTCGCTCCGTCCCGAACTCGCCGCAGTCTCGCCCCGCCGCCGGCCGGCGGAAAGGCCGGGGCGATGCTGCTGGATGCCGGCCTCGCCCTGGCGGCCGGGGCGATTTTCCTGGCCGAGCGACGCGCGCCGCTGCGCCGCCGCTCCCAGGCCGAGCCGTCCCGCACCCTTCGCAACCTCGCCATGGGCGCCCTCAGCATGGCGGTGGTGGCGGCGGTGGAGGGGCCCCTGGCGCGGCGCCTGGCGCGCCGGGCGGAGGAGCGGCGGCAGGGGCTGGTGCAGCGCCTGCCCCTGCCGCCCCTGGCACGGGATGCCGTCGCCTTCCTGCTGATGGACTACACGATCTACGTGTGGCACGTGCTGACCCATAAGGTGCCCGCCCTCTGGCGCCTGCACCTGGTCCACCACATCGACCTGGACCTGGACGCCTCCACCGCGCTGCGCTTCCACGCGGTGGACATGCTGGTCTCCGTGCCCTGGCGGGCGGCGCAGGTCGCCTTCCTCGGCGTCTCGCCCCGCGCTTTCCGAGCGTGGCAGGGGTTCTTCTTCCTCTCCGTCCTTTTCCACCACGCCAACCTGCGCCTGCCGGAGCGGCTGGAGCGGGTGCTGGCGCTCGTGCTGACCACGCCGCGGATGCACGGCATCCACCACTCCACCGTGAAGGCGGAAACGAACTCCAACTGGACGAGCGGGCTGAGCGTCTGGGACCGGCTGCACCGCACCTTCTGCTGGGACGTGGCGCAGCGCGACCTGCGGATCGGGGTTCCCGCCTACCGCGACCCGGCGGACCTGCGGCTGCGCCCCTCGCTCGAGATGCCCTTCCACCCCCAGCGCGACGCTTGGCGCCCGCGCGAGCGGCACCTGCAGGCGGGCGGGCCGGTGCGGGGCCGCTGCAACAGCGGTGCCGCGCCCGGCGTTCCCAGGCGATCATCAGGGAGCCCGCCATGCCCACGCCCTCCGAGCTGAGCCGCGACCTGCGGCGGCGTACCGACCCCGACCTCCGCCGCCGCCGCTGGCTGGTGGGGCTGTCCCTCGTCGGCGTGGCCATCGGGCAGGTCGTGACGCTGTACCAGACCGGCATCATCCGCCGCCTGCCGGACCCGCCCGTGGGCCCCTTCGATTCCGAGCGGGTGAACGCCTCGGACTACGCCTACAAGCGCCTGCAGGTGCCGGATGCGGTGCTGATGATCGCCACCTACGCCGCCACCGCCGCCCTGGCCGCCGCCGGCGGACGGAACCGGGCGGAGGAGCGGCCTCTGCTGCCCGTGGCGCTGGCCGCCAAGACGCTTTTCGATGTCGGCACCAACCTGAAGCTGGCGCAGGAGGAATGGGCGGACAACAAGGCGCTCTGCGCCTACTGCCAGACCGCCAGTCTCGTCTCCATCGCCTCCCTCGCGCTCGCCCTGCCTGAGGCGGCCCGGGGGCTGCGGAACCTGCTGGGCCGTTGAGCGGCGCCTTCGCCTTCGACCCAACCGCCCGCGGTGCCGCGCTCTCATTCTGCGAGGCGGCGATCGCTGCCTTCCTGCCGGGCGTGCCGGAGATCACGGCGGAGGACCTCTTCGTGCGGCTGCAGGGCGATCCGCCGATCCTGCTCGATGTCCGCATGCCGGAGGAGCACGCGATGGGCCGCATCCCCGGCGCACGCCTCGTGCCGCCCGGCACCCCGGTCCCGGAGGTGCTGACCGGGGCCGGGATCGCGGAGGCCACCCCGATCGTCCTCTCCTGCGCCGTCGGCCTGCGGTCCGGCCGCATGGCGAAGGCGCTCCTGGATCACGGCCTGTCGCCCGCGCGCGTGCTGAACCTGCGCGGCGGCATCTTCCGCTGGGCCCGCCTCGGCCTGCCCATGGTGGACGACCGCGGCCCGACCCACGCCGTCCACCCCTTCGACGCGCGCTGGGGGCAGCTGCTGAGCCGCTAGCGCCGCAGCCGCGCCAGGAGCCCTGCCCAGCGCCGTGCCCAGGGGCCGAAGATCCGTGCCTCGTAGGCGGAGAAGGCGACGGCCTTGGAGAGCTCAGAACGCGTGGGATAGGGCACCACCGCCCCGGACAGGGCCCAGGGCGAGGCCTTCCCGGCGATGATCAGGCTCCAGGGCAGCACCATCTCCCCCGCCCCCGCGCCGACGATCGTGGCGCCGACCACCCTGCCGCGAACGGTGACGACCTTCACGAAGCCCGCCGTGTCGCCTTCCGCGACCGCCCGGTCGTTCTCCGCGAAGCCCTCGCGGTGCACCCCCACTCGCCCGTGCCGCTCCCGCGCCGCGGCCTCGGTCAGCCCCACCTGAGCCAGTTCGGGATCGGTGAAGGTCACCCAGGGCAGCGCCGCCTCGTCGGCCTTCGCGGGGATACCAAGGCCGAGGCTCGTTACCACCACCGCCCCCTCCTGGCCTGCCCGGTGGGTGAAGCGCGGGCCGGAGCGGCAATCGCCGATTGCGAGTATGCGGGAGTTGGTGGTCCGGAGCCGCGCATCGACCCGGATGCCACCCGAGTCCACCGTGATGCCCGCCGCCTCCAGCCCCAGCCCATCCACAGCGGCCCTGCGGCCAGTGGCCACCAGGAGGTGGCTGCCCTCCACCGCGCTCCCGTCGGCCAGCCCGAGGCGCACGCCGCCCACCGTCGGAGATGTTGTCACGGCGCGGGCCTCGCGCAGGATCGTCACGCCCTCGGCGGCCAGCCGCTCCAGCACCGCCGCCGCCGCCTCGGCATCGTCCCGCGGGAAGGGCCGGCCACCCGCGATCACCGTCACGGCCGCTCCCAGCCTGCGGAAAGCCTGGGCCATCTCCATCCCGGCCGGGCCACCACCCAGGACGAGGAGGTGGCCCGGCAGGCGGTCAAGGTCCCACAGCGTCTCGTTCGTCAGGTAGGGCGTCCTGGGGAGGCCCTCCACCTCCGGCACGGCAGGGCGCGAGCCGACCGCCAGCACGATCCGCGGGGCCGAGATCTCCCGCCCCGCGACGGCGACGCGCCCCGTCCCGTCCAGCAGGCGCGCCTCGCCGCGGATCACCTCCACGCCCCAGGCCCGGAAGCGCCCCTCCGAGTCATGCGGCGCGATCGTCGCGATGGCGTGGCGAACATGCGCGCGCACCCGGCCGAAATCGATGTCGGGCTCAGCCGCCAGCACGCCCAGCCGCGCCGCGTCCCGCACCGCCTGCGCCCGGTGGGCGGCTGCCAGGAGCGCCTTGGATGGGACGCAGCCCATGTTGAGGCACTCGCCCCCCATCCGGTCGCGCTCCACCAGCGCCACGCGCAGGCCGAGCCGGGCGCAGCCCCCGGCTGCGGTCAGCCCGGCCGCGCCGGCACCGATGACGATCAGGTCGTGCGTGCGCGCCAGAGTCGCCTCCCGCGCTGTCCGCGCGATGTTGCCTGCGCTGCCAGCGCGATGTTGAGGGAGGAGAGTATGGCCGAACGGCCAGGGCTGCCCACATCATCCCCGGCCAGAGCCGCGGAGCGCCCGTGACAGTCGAGATCCCCGTCGCCCCGGCTGCCCCGGCCAGGTTCCGCGATCCCAGGATCACGGCGAAGGGGGAACGCCGCGCCGCGGTCGCCCTCTCGGCCCTGCGGACGCTCTGGTTCAACACCGGCACGCTCTGCAACCTGACCTGCGCGAACTGCTACATCGAGAGCTCCCCGCGCAACGACGCCCTCGTTTACCTCTCGGCCACCGAAGTGGCGTCCTACCTCGATGAGGTCCGCCGCGACGCCCTGCCGGTCGAGGAGATCGGCTTCACGGGCGGCGAACCCTTCATGAACCCTGATTTCCTGCCGATGCTGTCGAACACGATGGGTCGCGGCTTCCGCACGCTCGTCCTCACGAACGCCATGCGCCCGATGATGCGCCACGCGGCGGCCCTGGCCGCGCTGAACGCCGCCCATCCCGGCCTGCTGACCATCCGCGTCAGCCTGGACCACCACACCCCCGTCTTGCACGACCTGGAGCGCGGCGCCGGCACCTTCGAGAAGACGATGCAGGGGTTGAAATGGCTTGCCGGGACGGGCTTCCAGGTCAATGTCGCCGGCCGCGCCGCCTTCGGGCACGAGCCGGAGGCGGCGATGCGCGAGGGCTATGCGCGGCTCTTCGCCGGGCGCGGGATCCCGGTGGACGCGGACGATCCCGTGACCCTCATGCTGTTCCCGGAACTGGACACCGCCGCCGAGGTGCCGGAGATCACCGAGGCCTGCTGGGGCATCCTGGGCAAGTCGCCCGACAGCGTGATGTGCGCCTCCTCCCGCATGGTGGTGAGGCGCCGGGGCGCCGAAGCGCCCGCCGTCCTCGCCTGCACGCTTCTGGCCTACGACACGCAATTCGAGCTGGGGGCGACCCTGGCCGAAGCGAACCGCCCCGTGTCGCTGAACCATCCGCACTGCGCCTGCTTCTGCGTCCTCGGCGGCGCGGCGTGCAGCCGATAGAAGGACCGGCGATGACCCCCTCCCGACGCGCCCTGCTCCTGGCCGCGCCCGCCCTCGGCCTCCCTGCGCGGGCGCGGGCCGGCCCGCTCCGCTTCGCCGTCGGCCCCTTCCAGCCCACCGCCGGCGACACGCGCCGCGCCTACGAGCCCTTCTTCGCCTACCTCGCCCAGGCCGTCGGCCGCCCGTTCGAGCTGACCGTCACCACCGACTGGGCCAGCATCGCCGTCGCCCTGGCGAACGACCAGGTGGACTGTGCGCGGATAGGCCCCTGGGGGGCATTGGCAAGTTGATAGGCCATGGCCGGTACGAGCGAGCCGGGGCAGTCTGCCTGGATGACCTCAGACGGCATTGTCACGTCGTCCAGCTCTGGCTGAAACAAGATGGTCAGGCGAAGCTGGCGGAATGTCGTCCGAGCCCACCACCTACCCCGGCTACCGCTTTCCGGCCGAGGTCATCCAGCATGCTGTCTGGCTCTACCACCTATTTAGCCTGAGCCTGCGCGACATCGAGCTGATCCTGGCGGAGCGGGGCGTTGTGGTCAGCTACGAGAGCATCCGCCGCTGGTGCTTCCGCTTCGGTACGGAGTTCGCGGCCAAGCTGCGCAAGCGGCGACCGAGGCCGGGCGACACCTGGCACATGGATGAAGTGTACCTGAGAATCAACGGCGAGCTCTTCTATCTCTGGCGCGCGGTGGACCAGCACGGTGTCGTGCTCGACATCCTGGTGCAGGAACGCCGCAACGCCACGGCCGCCAAGCGCTTCTTCAAGCGCCTGCTGGTAGACATCAAGTACAAGCCTCGCAAGATCGTCACGGATGGGCTCCGCAGCTATGGCGTTGCGCAGCGAGAGATCATGCCCGGTGTGCGGCATCGCACCAGCCGCTATCTGAACAATCGTGCCGAGAATTCCCATAGGCCGACCCGGCGTCGAGAGCGCGCGATGCAGCGCTTCAAGTCACCCAGGCAAGCCCAGCGGTTCCTGTCGGCGCACGCGATGATCTATGGCCACTTCCGTCCTCGGCGGCACCTGATGGCCGCCGATCAGTACCGGCGTGAGCGCGCCAAAGCCTTTCGGATCTGGCGGCAGGAGACGTGTGCCCAGATGACGGCGTAAGGTCATGCAAGCTCCGCTGTGCGGTTAAACTCGCCAGGTCACCAAACAACGTGACAATGCCATCGACGAAGCTCTGCGGCACTCGCCACATCCGTCTGGATCTCCAGTGCATGCCCCATCACCCTACCCCGCCAGGTCAGGCCAGAAGCGAATCACCTTCCCCGCCTCTGCGGAAATCACACCAGAGTCAGTTCATCCGCTCGGCGGTGTCAGTCCGGCCTGCGCTCGATCAGCTCAATCCGCACGCTGTCCGGCGCCGCGATGAAGGCGATGCGCGTGCCCGGCCGGGCCTCGCGCGGCTCGGTTAAAAAACGCACGCCCCGCGCGCGCAGCGCCGCTGCGGCGGCGTCCAGGTCCGCAACGCGCAGGCCGATATGCTCCAGCCCAAGAAAGGGTGGCGCGGGCGGCGCCGCCGTCTCTGGAGGAACCCGCTCGATGAATAGCTGCGTGTCCGCCAGGTCAAGAACGATGCGGGGGCTGCCTCGAATCTCGGTCCGCGCAATCTCCCGCGCGCCGAAGTTCGATACGTAAAACCGAGCCGCCGCCTCGGGGTCGAGGCTGCGGAGATGAATGTGGTCCCAGGTAACCGCGATTGGGTCGCTCATGCCTCGAACCTCCTCCAGGCCGTCGCCTGCATCATGGAGGAGGCGACCTGCACTACCATTGGTACCGGGGAGGGGCTCAGCGCCTCCGCGATCACGGAATCCACCTCGTCCTCGCGCTCGATCCGCAGGCCGCGCGCGCCGAAGGCGCCGGCCCATTGTACGAGGTCCAGCCGGTGCAGCGCGGTGTCGGCCTGGAAGCGCCGCCCGGGATAGCGGCCGCGCTGGTGCATGGCGATGGTGCCGTAGCCGCCGTTGTCGGAGACGATGATCACCGGCGCTGCGCCGTGCAGGCGCGCAGTGGCGATCTCGTTGCCCGTCATCATCAGCCCGCCGTCCCCTGCGAAGCCGACCACCTGCCGTCCGGGCTCGCGGATCGCGGCGGCAACCGCCATGGGTACCCCCGCACCCATCGCGCCGACCACCGAACTGAGGAAGACCTGCCGCGAGCCGAAGGGAATGTAACGGTGGATGAAGGTCGCGAAATTGCCGGCGTCGCTCGTCACCACCGCCTCAGCCGAGAGGTGGCGCGCCACGGCGCAGGCGACAGCGGCGAAGTTCACGCCGTCCTCCGTGGGCTGCCAGACCGGGCGCATAAGGTCGGCTTGCACAGCGTGGAGCCGCGCCACCCAGGCGCGCCGCGCCTCAGTCACCCGGGGAGCGGCCAAGCGGGAGAGCGCGGCGATCACCTCTCCGGGATCGCAGGGCAGGCCGAGCGTTGGGCGCCATACGCGGCCCACTTCGACCGGATCGGGCCAGACATGCACGAAGGGCACCTGCGGCTCCGGCGCCGCCGGAAAGGTGTAGGACTGACTGAGCGGGTCGGTCATCCGCTCGCCGAGTGCGACGAGAAGGTCCGTCGTGCGGAGCGCCTCCATCAGTGGCGCAGGGGTGCGCAGGCCGACATAGCCGCCGAAGTTCTGGTGCCCAAAGTCGAAAAGGTGAGGCCGCCGGTTGGTGGAGAGGACGGGCAGGCCCCAGCTCTCAGCCAATCGTTCCAGCGCCGCGCCGGAGCGTTCCCGCTCGAAGGCGCCGCCGACTAGGACGATTGGCCGCTCCGCCTCGCGCAGCGTGGTGGCGAGGCGGTCGAGGTCTGCAGCGGCGGGGCCGGCCACTGCGCGCGGCGCGGGGGCGGCTAGGGTAGCGGTCGCCGGCATCTCCAGCACGTCCTCCGGCAGGATCACGGCCACCGGGCCGGGCGTGCCAGATTGGGCGACGTGAAAGGCCCGGCCAATCATCTCGGCGGCCTGGGAGGGCACGTCGACCGGCATCACGGCTTTTGTCACGTCGGTCAGCCAGCGCGTGTAGTCCTGCTCCTGCAGCGCCTGGCGGCCGCGCTCATCGGTCCGCACTTGGCCGATCAGCACCACTAGCGGCATGGCATCGTGCAATGCGGAGTGCAGGGCGATCATGGCGTTGGAGGCACCGGGCCCGCGCGATACCATGCAGACCCCGGGGCGGCGCGAAAGCTGACCGTCGGCCACAGCCATATAGCCTGCCCCGCCCTCATGCCGGCAGACGATGAGGCGGATGCTTGGCGCCTCATGGAGAGCGTCGGTGATGCCGAGGAAGCTCTCCCCGGGCACGCAAAAGATCCGTTCCACACCCTCGTTAACAAGGGCTTGTACAACCTGGTCGGCAACGCGGCCCGCGATGGCGCCGCTTCCTTGCCAGCTCATTGTGGCCGCCGTCCAGCCGCCTCGCCAAGCCGTCCCTGCGCCGCCAGCGCCTCCCATCGTGCCGTCTCCGCCGCGATGTAGCCGCCGTACTCCGCCGGCCCCATGGAGGCGGGCTCAATGCTGATCTGGTGCAGCGACTGGCGGGTCGCCTCGGTACGCGACCCCTCGACCAGCCCAGCGGCAAGCCGCTCGACGATCGGGGTGGGCGTGCCGACCGGCGCCATGACGCCGAAAACCGACAACATCTCTGACCCTGGGAAGCCGGCGTCCGCCATGGTCGGCACCTCGGGCGCTGCGAACCAGCGTGACTGACCGGTCACCGCCACCGCCTTCAGCTTTCCGGCTCGTGCGTTGGAGAGCCCGTTGTCGAGGTTGTCGAACATCATGGAAATGCGCCCGGTCAGCAGGTCCGTCTGCGCCGCCGCGGTGCCGTTGTAGGGGACGTGAATCATCTCCGCGCCGGAAACGGCCGACAGCAGCACGCCCGAGAGATGGCTGACGGTGCCCACACCCGCGGAGGCGTAGCTGACCGTCCCCGGCCTGCGCTTCGCGATCTCCACCACTTCGGCCACACCGTTCGCACCGAGCGAGGGATGGAGCACGAGCACGTTCGGCGCCGTGCCGACGAGGGCGACCGGCGCGAGGGACTTCAGCAGCGGTTCGCGCGTTGCGGGCTCGATCACCGGGTTCACCACGTCGGCCACAACGTTGACTAGCAGCGTGTAGCCGTCTGCGGGCGCCCGGGCGACGAGGCCGGCCGCGACCCCGCCGCTTGCGCCCGGGCGGTTCTCCACCACTACCGTCTGACCGAGCGCGGCCGACATAGTGCGTGCGGCAACGCGTGCCACGAGGTCGGTCGGCCCGCCTGGTGCGAAGCCGACTACGAGCCGAAGCGGGCGCTCCGGGAAGCCGAGCTGCGCCAGGGCCGGGCGGCCCAGGGTGCCGGCGCCGAGTATCCCTGGCAGCCCTGCCAGAATGGTGCGTCTCTGCATGGTCGTTTCTCCTTCTACAGCCCTTATGTTTGGGCTCATTGTGCTCGTCGGCGTCTCGCGCTCAGTTGACTCGGGGTGATCCGAGTACTTGGACTGGTGCGCCGGCGAGCAAGCCTCGATGGCTGCGACAGCACCGGTGAAGTAAGCGGCAAAGTTCTGCCGCGTGACGTAGCCTAGATGCGGCGTCAGCACCGCATTGGGCGCAGCGAGTAGCGGGTGGTCGGACGGCAGCGGTTCTCAGCGAAGGCCTCAGGATGTGGCTTGCTTATTTCCAGGGTGATGAGGCCTGCAATGGCCGCTCGGCGTTCCCGCGGAAGGGCTGCTCCAGCACGAAGCACCTGGGCGCGCACCGCAGGCTCTGCAGTACGCCAGGCAAAGCTGGCAGCGTCGGCGCCGGCAAGGGCATCGGCCAGATCGGCATCAGTCGCGTCAGGCACTGCACTGATTGCCTCGCCGGTAGCAGGGTTAAGCACCGGCTCCATTTCGCGCACGGCCTCAACCGCCCGGCCCACGACGATAAGGCGTGGGGCCGGGTAGGTGAGGTGGAGAGGATGCCCGTTCCTCATGACACGTCGCCACCCATGCGGATCACCGCGTCCACCGCCATGACGCCGCGCCCTTCCTCCAGCACCATGAGCGGGTTCACCTCGCATTCTGTGACGTCGCCACGCTCCGCGAGGCGGGAAACGGCGACGATGGCCTCGGCTAGCGCTTCCATGTCGGCGCGCGGCTTGCCGCGATAGCCCTCCAGCGCCCGCAGAGCCCGGACCTCGGCAATCATCTCCCGCGCGGCGGGCTGGTCCACTGGCGCCAGGCGCACGCTGCGGTCGCGGTAGATCTCCGTCAGAATACCGCCCGCGGCCAGCAGGATAATGGGTCCGACTTGCGGGTCGTGGCGGTAGCCCACAAGGACCTCGCCCACTGCCTTGGTCATGGCCTGCACCAGCACCCGATCGGCACCGAGCGTCGGGCGGTGAGCGGCAACGCTCTCGACGATCCAGCCCGCCGCTTCCGCCAAGGCTGTATCGGATGCCACGCCGAGCACGACGCCGCCGAGTTCCGTCTTGTGAGGAATGGCGTGGTGCAGGATTTTCACTGCGACCGGATAGGGAAAGGGCAAGCTCTCCTGTCCCGCGCGCGCGGCGGGCAGCGCTAGGCAGGGCGCGTGGGGCACGCCGAGGCCGGCGAGCAGCGAGTAGGCCTCCACTTCGTCTAGCATGCGCTCCGGGCTCCTTCCGGGCGTGGCGCTGGGCACGGCGGATCGGGGTTCACGCCTGGCAAAAGCCGCGGCAATGACGTCGGCGCAAGCCTCGGGCGTGCGGAAAGCCGGCACGCCCGCCCCGGCGAGCATGGACAACGCCTCGGGCGCCTCCGGCACGCAGAAGGAGGCGAGGTGGGCGCTGTTCCGCGCGGCTTCCACCACGGGCTGCACCGCCAGATCCGGCTGAAAGCGGGAGGAGGAGCCGGCGACCGCAACCACCAGGTCGTATTCCGGCGCGGCGAGCAGGGCGTCGAGCGCCGCTGCCATCACTTCCGGCTTCACACCGGCAAGCGTAAGGTCGAGGATGCGGCCGTGTCCGGGGTCGACGCCTGCCGCTGCGAGCTTCGCGCGGGTGGCGTCGGACGGCGCCTCCACAGCCACGCCGCGAACGCCTAAACCATCCACCACCATGGCCGCGCCGCCGCCCGTTGTAGTCACCATGCCAACCCGGGGCTTGCGGGCGCCGGCCGGACGGATCGGCAGCCGGCGAAGCAAGAGAGAGGCTTCCAAAAGCCCCTCCAGCGTGTGAACGCGGGCGATGCCGCAATCGCGCAGGAAGGCGTCCGCCACGTCGTCCTCGCCGGCCAGGGCGCCAGTGTGAGACTCCGCCAGCTCCGCGGCCTCCTCCGAACGGCCGAGCTTGTAGGCGACGACAGGCTTGCCGCGCGCCGCTGCTCCCGCCGCGAAGTCACGCAGTGCCCCGGCGCCGCGCAGCGTCTCCAGGAAAAGCAGGTAGGAGGTTACTTTCGGGTCGTCGAGCGTTGCCGCGCAGATGGAACCCATGTCGAGGTCCACCTCGGCCCCGACCGAGACGAGGCCCGCAAAGCCCAGCCCCCGTTGCCGCCCGCGCGACAGAATGGCGCCAATCATGCTGCCGCTCTGGGAGGCGGCGAATGCGCCGCCCACGGGCAGGTCGCGCTCGGTGAAGGCGGCGTTGGCCGTGAGCACCATTCGGTGGTGCAGGTTCGCCAAGCCGATGCTGTTGGGCCCGAGCAGGCGCGTGCCGCTCCCACGCAGGCTCTCGCGCAGGGCTTCTTCCCGCGCGGCGCCTTCAGGCCCGGTTTCCGAAAAGCCGCCAGCCAACACTGTCACCGCCGGAACGCCAAGCCGCGCACACTCCGCGACCGCTTCCATCGCGCCGTCGGTCGGCAGCAGCACGAAGGCGTGGTCCGGCCGCTCCGGCAATGCCGAGAGGGAGGGAAAGGCGCGCTCCCCCATCACCGTGTCACGGCGTGCAACGGGATAGATGGCGCCCTCGTAGCCACCCGCGCGCAGGAAGCGGAAGGGCCGGGAAGCGGTCTTGGTCACGTCGTCTGACGCGCCGACCACGGCAATGCTGCGCGGCGACAGCAGCGCGGCGGGGGCGGCCCGCATCGCGCTCACTCCGCTGCCCGGGGTTCTTGCGCCGCAGCCGGCCGGGGCGGGCGCTGGGAGAAGCGGCGCCCAAAAACCTCCTCGGCGAGCCGGTTCTTCATCATCTCGATGGAGCCTCCCGCGATCATCCAACCGCGGCACCGGCGCATGCAGTACTCCACCAGTGCTTCCTCGGAGAAGCCGGTACCGCCCATGATCTGCACGGCCTCGTTCGCCGCGTCGAAGCCGGCTTGGTTGCAGGCGAGCTTGGCGAGCGTCGTCTCATAAGCCGAGGGCAGGCCGTGGTCGGCGTTCACGGCCGCGCGGTAGAGCAGGAGCTGCGCTGCCTCCAGCTTCAGCGCCATGTCGGCGAACTTCCACTGGATGCCCTGGAACTCGGAGAGGGTGCGGCCGAACTGGCGGCGCGTTTCCGCGTGTTCCTTCGCGCGCTCGAAGGCGAAGCGGCCGACGGCGAGCGAGCGGGCGGTGTTGCCCACGCGCTCCGCGTTGAAGGCCGCGATCTGCTTCTTGAAGCCGCCTGGGCCGAGCAGGAGGTTTTCGCGCGGGACGCGGCAGTCCTCGAAGTAGAGCGTGCTCCAGTCCTCACCGTTCAGGAAGCGCGAGGGCTGGCCGACCGTGAAGCCCGCCGTGCCGCGCTCGATCAGCATGGAGCCGATGCCGTCGATGCCCGGCCCGAAGCGGAGATAGATCAGGTAGAGCGAGGCCTCGGCGCTGTGCGTGCCGAAGACCTTGGAGCCATTGACCACGTAGGTGTCGCCCTCCAGCCGCGCAGAGGTCTTCAACTCGGTGGCTGCCGATCCCGCTTCCGGCTCGCTCATGCCGAGCGAGATGGTGTTCCGACCGGCCAGCAGGTCGGGCAGCCATTTCGCTTTCTGCTCAGGTGTCGCGTATTCGGCGAAGGTGCGGATGGGGCCGAAATTGCCGGCCTGGACCACGTCGGCGCTCCGCGGGCAGACAGCGGCTACCTGCTCGATCGCCAGCACCGCATCCATTAGCGTCCCACCCTGGCCGCCGTCTTTCTCGGGAATGGTGATGCCGAGCAGGCCCTGCCCGGCTATGAGCTGCGCCACGTCGTAGGGGAAGCCCGGGGTGTGGGCGCGCTTCAGGGCACCGGCGGCCAGATGTTCCTCGGCGAAGCGGCGCACGCTGTTGGCGAAGATCCGCTGGTCCTCGGTCAGGTTGAAGTCCATGCTGCGCTTGCTCCCGGGCCGGCTTCTCGGATCGGGCTTCATCCTGCGCAGCGCGCGGCGCTCCGAGAACCAACCGCTCTTCATGCCGCGATGAGATTTTGGTATGCCTCCGGCAACCAGACGTCGGGAGGAGCTGTCCGTGGATGCGCCTGTGCCGCCGCTGAACCCCCTGCACGTCTTTGCCGTTGCCGCCCGCCTGGGCAACCTGACGCGGGCTGCGGAGGCGCTGGGCGTTTCGCAGTCCGCCGTCAGCCGGCAGGTGGCCGTGCTGGAGGGTTATATCGGAGCGCTTCTCTTTCGGCGGGAGCGCCACGGCATCGCGCTGACCTCCGAGGGCGAAGCCCTGCAGCGGGAGGTCGGCCCCGCCTTCGAGCGCATCGTCGCGGCCACGGAGCGGCTGCGAAAAGGCTCGCGGACGAAGCCGCTGCGCCTTCGCGTCTACAGCACCTTCGCCGCCAAGTGGCTGCTGCCGCGCCTGCACCGCTTCGAGGCGGCGCATCCCGGCATCGGCGTGCAGCTGAGCCATATCGTCGCGCCCGTCGATTTCCGGCGGGACCCCGTGGACCTAGCGATTCAGCTCGGTGATGGCCGCTGGCCAGACCTCGAGGCACGGCGCCTGATGCCGGACGTCCTGCAGCCCGTGTGCAGCCCACGGCTGCTGAAAACCGGTCCGCCGCTGCGCGTGCCGGACGACCTGCGCCGTCACCGCATGCTCGTCTCCCGCTATCGTCGGGACGATTGGAAGGACTGGCTCGAGGGGATCGGCCGGCCGGACCTGCTGCAGGACGGGCTGGAGTTCACGAGTTCGGTCCTCACCTTCCAGGCGGCGATGGAAGGGCTGGGTGTGGCCATCGGCCAGATGCGGCTGATGGAGCCGGACCTGACGTCGGGGTCGCTGGTCGCGGTTTTGGGCATGCCGGTGGAGCGGTCCATCGCCTACCACGTGGTCTGGCCGAAGGGGGTGCCGCTCGACCATCGAGGCCGCGCGTTCCTTTCCTGGCTGATCGGGGAGGCGAACGGCTAAGCCGCCCCCTTCCCCGGTGCGAGCAGCGGCAAGGGGCCGGGCAGCGCATCGCCGCGCAGCAAGGCCTCCTCCAGCTGCGCCGCGGCCGGGGCGCCGATCGCCGGCACGGTCAGTTCCCGGAACTTGGCCGCGAGCTCGGCGTCGCTCAGGGGCAAGTCCGGGTCGCCCTTCCGGGTGGGCTGAAAATGGTCAAGCACCGAGCCGTCGCGCAGGGTCACCTTCACCCGGGCCGCGCGGCGAGCGGGATAGGCGTCGGCCAGGTCGGGCGCGAGGGAGACGGTGACCTTCTCCATATCGGCGCGTATCAGAGGGTCAGACAGGGCGCTGGGCTCAAAAGCGGCCAGCCGCACCCCACCCAGGCGCAGTAGCGCCGCAGCGCAGTACTGCATGGAGAAGCGGCAATCCTGCTCCGTCCGCGCGGCGGGCCGGTCGCAGACCGTTTTGGTCGGACCGTAGCCGGCGACATGGATTGCCGACACGTCGTCGGCCCTGAAGCCGTGCATCCTGCGGAGTGCCTCGACTCCGTCCAAACCAGCAAAGATATGACCGCAGCAGCCATGATTCTTGAAGGTCATGGCTTCGATCACGAAGGTCTCGCCGAGCCCCGCGAGTGCGCGATCCCATTTGCCCGCGTCCTCGCTGGTAGCGGCCGCAAAACCGCTGGGACCATGCAGAACATCGAGCGCACCGGTCACGCCCGCCGCAGCAGCCAAAGCGGCGAGCGCCCCGGCCTCTGCCGCGTGACCGGGATGCAGCGGCTTGCTCATTCCCTCGCCACGGAACGCCTGTTGCAGGCCGCCGGCCATCGTGGCGGCCGTGGCCAGGGCGTGAGCCATTCTGTCCCCGTCCAGGCCGAGGATCAAGCCGGTGGCCGCAGCCGCGCCAAAGGTCCCCACCGTGCCCGTGGTATGCCAGTAGCGGTAATGGCTGGGTTGAACAGCAAGGCCGATCCGGCAGCCCACTTCGTACCCCGCCACGATGCCGCGCAGCAGTGCGGCCATTGAGGCGCCTCTTGACTGCGCTGCCGCCAGCGCCGCCGGAATGGTCGCCACCGCCGGGTGGTAGCCCGCGTCACGGTAGATGTCGTCGAACTCCACCGTATGGCTCGCGGTGGCGTTGAGCAGCGCGACCTGCCGCAGCGGCCCGCGCGTGCCGTCCACGTAGCAGATCGCCTGGCCGAGCCCGCGCTCGGGCGCCAGCGCGGCAGCCAGCAAGGTGGCGGGCGCGCGCGAGCAACCGGGCAGCAGGGCCGCGAACCAATCCAGCAGGGCGCGTCGTGCGTGGTGTTCCAGTCCGGAAGAAAGCGGCCGCGTCCGCCACGCTGCGGCCTCCTCGGCCAGTTGCAGAAGCGGGTTGGACATCGGGTTCTCCGGCATTTCTGTCTCCCGGCCTGAGGCCGGATTGCCTTGCTCTGCCCCATCCTACTGTCGATGCCGCGGGACGCGATCCGTCAATACCCTCGAGTGACATTCCAAATGGTCATGTGCCTCTTCCTTCTTGTTAGTTGCCGGGACAGGGTCGGGACGGATTGAGATGGCCTACGCAACCAACCCGCGCCCATTCATCCTGGCCGAAGGCCATGGCACTCTGGGGAGGATCGATGTCCAGGACCACAGGGCGGGGCGCACTGCCATTAAGCCATGCGCAGTACCGCAGCACTCCAAGGATTGAAGAGCGATGCGCCCTCGGTTCCTGGGAGCCGCGGCAAACTGTTCCAACAAATAAGCCGAAATGGACAAGGTGCCGCCCATGCCTCTGACCCGTCGCAGCCTTTTCCTTTCCGCGCCGGCTCTTTCGCTGGCAAATTCCCTTTCAGCCTTTCCGGCGCGCGCCACCACTTGGCCAGATCGGCCCGTTCGATTGATCGTTTCCTTTACCCCTGGTGGCACGACGGACATCATCGCTCGCCTTGTTGGGTCCCATCTTTCCGAGCGCTGGGGTCAGCCGGTGGTGATCGAGAACCGCCCGGGCGCCGGTGGGAACATCGGCACGGAATTTGCCATCCGTTCCGCGCCAGACGGCTACACTCTGCTCGTGGGCTCGAACGGACCACTGGCCGTGAACCAGTCGCTCTACCGCAACCTTTCTTACGACGCCCGCAAGGACGTCGCACCCGTCACCCTTCTCGCCGACGTACCTAACGCCCTCGTCGTCCCATCAGGCAGTCCTCTTTGGAGCGTCGGCGACATTGTGGAGCAGGCCAAGCGTGCGCCTGGCCGGCTCTCTTATGGGTCGACGGGCATCGGGACCGCCTCTCATCTCGCAGGGGCGCTTCTGGATCAGATGGCGGGCATTCAGACCATCCATATCCCCTACCGCGGAGCGCTCGCGCTCAACGACTTGCTGAGCCGTCGGCTTAACTACATGTTCGCTACCATCCCGTCCGTGATGGAGCAGATCCGAGGAGGCGCCTTGCGCGCGCTCGCGGTGTCGAGCCTGAAGCGTTCACGGTCCTTGCCCGAGGTGCCAACCATGATCGAGGCCGGATACCCCGGCTTCAACGCTTCCGCTTGGTTCGGCGTGGTGGCGCCGGCGGCAACCCCGCCCGAGATCATCGCCAAAATCGCAGCCGACGCGGCAGCCGCTGTACGCGACCCTATAATTGAACGACAGATGATCGAGCAGGGTGCGGACCCGATCGGCAACAGTCCGGCGGAGTTCAAGGCCTACATCGCTTCCGAGGTGCCCCGCTGGGCGGAGATCGTGCGGAAATCCGGCGCGACTGTGGACTGAAATGACGATGGCCCCGCTCCGAACAGTTCTGTCAGCCCTCGCGCCATAGCTGTTGTCACGCCTCAGTTGTAGATACCATCCTATCCTGCCTTGATGATGCCGAGCACCGTTGTCGCGCAACGCAGGTAAAGCATGCGACGGCGGTCTGCGGGAACATTCTGGTTGTGTTAGACGGGAGGGCAAAGGTAGTTTCGGGGTTCCTCCTGTCTGCGACAGAGGCACTCCGCTGTAATGAAGCTCTTGAACCCGCGTATACATCGGATCCGGCCTTTGATGCCTCGGTGACCCTGCTTAAGCCTGTTGTTCATATAGGCGCTGGTACGGTGAGTAACCCGCCTGCCCAGCGTCGAGCGGATCGCGCGCGGGTACGAGCTAACCACGTCCGTGGTGACCTAGTCGGGAAAGATTCAGGCTCAGTCGTATCTCAGTAGATCTATTATGACGCCTGCTGTCGTCTTCGGATTGGACGCGGCCTAGCCGCCGGTCCAGTCTCTTCGTGAGCGAAGGATGGCTCTGGTTTGGAACCGAAGTCATCAACTTGGCGGATAACACATGGAGGACACCAGTGAGCGACACCAATTCGGTCGATACACTTCCGAAGCTCACAGGGAAAATCAGCCCCGATCTAATTCGAATGATGCGCGTGCCGCGCCCGCCAGCCGGGCTGATCGAGGGCTTCCGCACGATTGCCGATGCCTCTAGCGTCATCTCCGATGTCATGGACGAGCTCGGGATCACTGGCGCGGTGGGCGCCTCGGTGTTGAAGCCTACTCTTCCCGGCGTCGCCATGGTCGGTCCGGCTTTGACGGTACGGAATATCCTTCAACGCGAGCACGTCTACGAGACTGCACGCGCCCACGTGAACGGCATGGCGGAATTCGAGGCGCACAACCTAACGCTGCAAGGCGACGTGGTGGTTATCGACGGCGTACCAGGTATCTCCAACATGGGTGGCATCTCCGCCCAGACCGCTAAGCGGCAGGGCGGGGCAGGCGCTATCGTGTCGGGCGGGATCCGCGATATCGGCCATTCCCGCCGGGTGGATTATCCACTTTGGGCAACCGAAATCACACCGATTACGGGCAAGTGGCGCATCCAAACAGTGGAGATCAACGGCGACATCCAGATCGCGGGTATCCGCGTTTCGCCGGGCGACATCGTAGTCGCGGACGAGACGGGTGTCTGCTTCATCCCTATTGCCCGAGCAGCCGAGGTGCTCGCGCTTGCGCAGACGAAGTTCAAAGCAGAAGAGGTGAAGTGCGCCGCTATCGACGAGGGCGTTTCGGTCGCCGATCTGCCTGGAAACGCCTGAAATTGCTCCGGCGGGCCGGACAACAATCGGTCCGCCTCCTGGGCATCGATACACAGAGCGGCCATAATCCGGCAGGCTGCGTCGGATGAACAGGTCGGACAGCACTCCACTGTGGTGCATGGGTCGGCTTGGCGGTCTTGGCAGGTTAGAATCCTGAGCGGTCGACGGCCCGTCATCCTCCAGGAGAGCTCAGCTTGCCGTTCAAGGCCAACGCCGACCGTCGCCAGCACATTCCAACGCAGCGGTTCCGGGCCACGAACTGGGCGGCGTACGATGCCGCCCTACGCGGACGTGGCAGTCTGACGATTTGGTTCACGGAGGCGGCCGATCGCGGCCTGGAAGGGCGAGCCCCGGACCACGCGGGGCGGACAGCCACGGCATTCGGAACTGGCCATCTCCACGGCCCTGACGCTTCGAGCCGTCTTCAGCCTGGCCTTGCGTCAGACCGAAGGCCTGATCGGCTCCATCATCGCCCTGCTCGGTCTCGACCTGCCCGTGCCGGGCCAAACGGTTCTGTCAGCGCTCACGCCAGAGATGCCGTCAATGCAGGCGGATGCTGCCGGGTATGCTCGCTTGAGGATGGCGAGCACGGTGGCCGCATGACGGAGATGAAGCACGCGGCGGCGGTTGGCCGGAACATGCTGGTTGTGGCCAGTGCGAGGGCGGAGGTGGTTGCGGAGTTCATCATATGCTCGGCAGAACCGGTCACCTGAGGTGAAGCTCTTGATCCCACGCATACATCGGACCCGGCCTTTGATGCCTCGGTGATCTTGCTCGAGCCAGGGTTCTGGCAGCGCTCGCGCCAAGGCGGGCACGGGGAAGGCATGGTGCGCCATTTCGCCCTACGCGGTTCGCAGAATGGCGAGCGCCGCCGTCGCGCGACGGAGGTGAAGGAGACGTCGACGGTTGGCGGGAACATGCGGGCGGTGGCAGGAGCGGGTACGGAGGTGGTTTCGTAGCTCGTCGTAGGCGCGACAGAACCGGGCTGCCGCCTCGAAGGCCTTGAAGCCGCGCATACATCGGATCCGGCCTTTGATGGCCCGATGGTCTTGCTCCAGCCTATTGTTCTTGAACCGGCTGGTCCGGTGCTGGACGCCTCGACCCAGTGCCGAGCGGATCGCCCGTGGGTAGGGACGATGACCGTCCGTGGTGACGCGTTCCGGCGTCATGCCCATGACCGACTTGGCCGAACGGAAGAACGCCTTTGCGGCCGCCATGTCCCGGTGCTCGCTGAGCACCGTGTCGACGAGATCACCGTTGCGGTCGATGGCGCGGTAGAGAAAACACCAGCGCCCGCGGACCCTCACGTAGGTCTCGTCCACGTGCCAGGAGCGACGGCCAGCTCCGCCCTCACCGGGACGGTCAAGCCGGAGTTCGTCCGCCAGCACTGGCGTCAGCTTCGCCTCCCATTCTCGGACGGCCTCATGGCTGAACACGAAACCGCGCTGGAGAAACATCTCCGCCAGGTCGCGCAGGGTCAGGCGGTAGCGCAGCCGCCACAGCACCACCAACGCGATGACATCACTCGAATACTGCGTGTGGTTCAGCAGCCCGCCGCTGCGCTCGTTGAACCCCTTCCCGCAGGCGCGGCAGCGGAACCGGCGATACCCCCGGGCCGTGCGCTCCGGCCGCTCTGTCACGGCCCCGGAGCCGCACGTCACACAGTCCATCCTCGATCCCCACCCCGCTCGATCCGGAGCCTACCAGCCCCACCCCGTCCGGCCATACGGGTCGCTTGGCGCGAGATCTGTCAAAACCACTGCGGCAGGGTCGCAGGGTGACAAGGTCTCACTTGCATCATCTGCCATCATCGCAGCTGCAACTTCCCGCAAGACACCACGCTGACCATCCTCTGCAGGCGCAAGCTTTCTTGCCGAAAAGCGGACCATTTGACGAGGGTGATCGAGTGAGCAGCCGGCAGGTTATGGCGAGCAGCGCCACCGCCGCCACGTTATCGGGTTTGGCGTGCCTGCCGTGCCATCCGGATTATCAATCGGGCGTACGCTTGAGTGTCTCCAAGGGGATCCGGCCCTTTAGCTAGGACCTCCGGCTCATGATTGGGAATCCGCCACCGCTGCACCGAGGTGACGCTGGACTGTCTTCACCTCGCCAACGTCTGGCGCAACAACCCGATGCAGGCCATCTGAGGCAAGGCGGGATGATGACTGGTCGTCAGAGGCTCGTCGAGGAGGCCTCACGGGCCTCGAGGAGCACCGCTACGCGGTCAGCAAGAATCTTGGCGTCGACCGGCTTACGAAGGAGCGAGAAGGTACCGCTGAGCGCCCCACCAAGTGCCAGCTCCGCTGCGTCTGTCGCGTAGCCAGTGAGCAAGATGGCCGGCAGATCAGGTCGCAGCCGCTGCGCATTCTGGATCAGCGCCAGACCGTCCATCCCCGGCATGGACAGGTCGGAGATGAGGAGGTCCACCTCCTCGGCGCCGGCCAGGAGGTCCAGCGCCTCGGCCGCTTCCGCCACGACACGGACGACGAACCCTGCTGCTCTCAGCCCCTCTGCCGTGATCTCCCGCACGATTGCCTCATCATCCACGAGCAGGAGGCGCCCGCGCCTGCCCTCGGCAGGGGCCGGCTGACTCAAGGCGGGCAGCCCCGCCGCAGACGTCTCCTCCTCGGAGATGGGCAACCACAGCGAAACTGTCGTGCCCCGACCCAATTCGCTCTCCAGAGCGAAGGCACCGCCCGACTGCTCCGCGAAGCCGCGGGCCATGGCGAGGCCGAGCCCCGTGCCCTTGCCGCGTGGCTTTGTTGTGAAGAAGGGTTCCGACGCCCGCGCCAGCACCTCGGGCGACATGCCCGCGCCGGCATCGTGGACCGAGAGCCGGATGTAGGCGCCCGGCGCAACCTGCGCTGGAGCGTTGCCGTCCTCCCCAGATACCAGTGCCGCGACGGCGGAGAAGGTGATCGTTCCCTGGCCGCC
The DNA here is from genome assembly GCF_000711725.1 of Roseomonas aerilata DSM 19363. GTDB lineage: Bacteria > Pseudomonadota > Alphaproteobacteria > Acetobacterales > Acetobacteraceae > Roseomonas > Roseomonas aerilata. Next base: position 51,745 of record NZ_JONP01000028.1, read on the forward strand.
CATCGCGTCCCGCGCATTGGCGGCCAGGTTCACAAGTACCGTCTCCAGCTGCCCCTTGTCAGCGAGCAAGGGCGGCAGGCGGACCTCGACGTCCACTTCGACCCTGATCCCGCCCCCGAGGGTATGAGTGAGCACCTCCTGCATCCCGCGGAGCAGGTCATCTGCATCGAGCGGTTCAGCGCGGAGGTCGGCCCGACGGGAGAAGGCAAGCAGTCGTCGAGTAACTGCGGCGCCCCGCCCCGCCGCCTCCCGCACCATGGCCGCGATACGACGAACGCGGGCCGAGTTGTCGCCCGCATCCTCGATGAGCTTCGCGCCGCCGCCGACGGCCTGAAGGACGTTGTTGAAGTCATGCGCGATGCCGCCGGCAAGTTGGCCAAGCGCTTCCATGCGCTGCCCATGGGCGAGTTGAGCCTGGACCTTCTGCCGCGCCACCACCTCTTGCCGCACGCGCGTCTCAAGCTCCTCGTTCAACCGGCGAAGAGCTGCGTCGCCGGCCCGCACAGCAGCCTCGGCCTCGGCGAAGCCCCGCCGCAAGATCTCCAACTCCTCGACGCGCGCAGGAGGAAGGTCGGCAGCGGCGGCCGTCGCGCTGCCTGCCGCCAGGGCATGGGCGTGGCGGCTCAGCTGTTGGACAGGAAGGAGGATGCGGCGAGCGGTGAGTACGGCCGCCAGCCCCCCGAGGAGGAGGGCGGCGCCGCTGCCAACCAAGAGTGCCAGGAGCGGCTTGCGCCAGGCCACGTCGTACAGGGCGGCAGGCTCGCCGACGAAGACAGTCCATCCCTTCGCGGCAGGAACAGTCGCGAAGCCGAAGACGCGTTCCACACCGTCAAGGGAGACGGCGCGGTAAGAGGAACTGTCCCGTCCCACAAAGTAGTGGCGATTCTGGGCCGGCAAGGGCTGCCCGACGAAGCGGTCGATCTCAGCCTGGGTGCTCGCGACAAGGACGGTTCGGGCATCGGCGGCCGAGGCTATGGCGCCCTCGGACAGGGCCTGCCGCGCGAGCAGGCCGCGCACCCGCTCGGCACCGATAGCTGCGACCGCGACGCCCGTGACCTGACCCTCTTCGTCCTTCAGGGGAAGGGCGACCGATACCACAGGCTTCTCGGAGAGGGAGCCGATGACCAAGTCGCCAACCGCGGCTTCGCCGGAAGCGAAGGCCCTCTCGACCGCTGCCGACGATGCGGCACGAGCCATGGGAACACCGAGGGGCCGCAAGGAGCTGAACACTTGCTCCCCATCGGGGGCGAGGATGGCGATTGTCGCCCCGTACTGCTGAGCAATTCGAACCGCCTGGGCGTGCAAGGCAGGAAGGTCGCACGGTCGCAGTGGGTCATCGCCGAGGGCGGGTGACGTCGCGAAGGCGGAGAGGGCCCCCTCGATGCCCCCGAACTCACGGTCGACCGCGAGGGCGAGGGCCTGCGCGGTGGTCCGCAGGCGCGCTTCGGCGACCTGCTGACGGCTCTCCGCCACGCTCCACACGGCGGTCCCGCCGGCGAGAACGGCCGGCACAAGGGCGACGGCCACAAGGCCGATGAGCAGGTTGGACAGCTTCGGGGCACGAAGTGGGCGAACAGACCCGTCTATGATAGTCCAGCCCATCTTTCCCTTCAGCACGGCGGGGAGCCTTTCCACTGTCATTCCGCTTCTGACAGTTTGTCCTCCTTAATTCCACCCACTGCACCGCCCCGATGGCCCACAAGCCGTTCGTTCGCCTTCGGCCTATTCTGTTAAAGAACTCGGATGACATCGACGAGGGTACGGCTTCCGCTTGGTCGCCCCGTCGAGCTGTCGAACGGCGCCAACTCCTGCCAAAGTCCAAACGGCGTTGTCAGGTTGGCGAGGCCGGAGGGGCGTGGCAGCCTACATCGCATGACCTCTCCAAGCCCTTATCGAGGCTTCCGCTACCCAGCCGAGGTTATCCAGCATGCAGTGTGGTTGTATCACTGCTTCAGCCTCAGCCTGCGTGACGTCGAGCTGATCCTTGCCGCGCGTGGGGTCGTGGTCAGCTACGAAACCATCCGCGAGTGGGGCCTGCGGTTCGGCCGGCTGTTCGCGAACGAGCTGAAGCGGCGT
>NZ_JONP01000029.1 GCF_000711725.1 Roseomonas aerilata DSM 19363
CTATGTGGGGCAGTTCCTCGCGCCCGTCCTGTCCAAGGGCGACGTGGTGGTCCTCGACAACCTACCCGCCCACAAGGTCGCCGGTGTGTCCGAGGCGATCAGGGCCACCGGCGCCAGTCTCCTCTACCTGCCGCCCTACAGTCCGGACCTAAACCCCATTGAGCAAGCCTTTGCCAAGCTGAAGGCGCTGCTCCGCAAAGCCACGGCCCGCACCCGAGAGGCCCTCTGGACCACCATCGGCCACCTGCTCGAGACCTTCACCCCAACTGAATGCCGGAACTACCTCGTCAACTCAGGCTACGCGTTCGAGTAAGGTGGAAAAGCTCTAGACCGCCACACGGTCGGGGCACCCTTCGTCGAGATGCGGCGACCGAGCCCACTTTTCGCGCTAACGTGGCCCAACGGATTGCGCCCGAAGCGCTCACCCCGCACCGGGCTGCCGTCTGTCGTTATGACGCACCAGCGGTAATCGCCGCCACCACACGCTCGCGCAGATTCACCGACAGCGCCTTCGACACATCCCTGACCTACTCGCCAGGAACACTGAATCACCTCTCCACGACCTCGTGGATCACTGGTGAACCAGCCACGCGGGAAACCGCTCTACCTGTACGGACCCGCTCAGAAGCTGACCTGGTTCAGGTAGAGGGGTACCGCGTCCGGGAGAGCAGTCGTCCTGGATGAAGCGCATTCCCGGCAGCTCAATCGACAGCATTGTGGGCTCTTGTGCACGGCTCCGCGATGCTCCCGGTCGATGGTCGGCTGAGTGGATTGATCGCTATTCTTCCAAGACGGAAGAGCGCCGATATGCTCTTGGAGCCTCCCGGCACTCTTTTCCGGGGAGTGAGGGAATAAGCGTATTGCTCTGGTGTCTAAACCCCGACGGAAACGACGAAGGGGCACCTGATGATGACGAGCAAGCCATTGATCAATGATCTGCGCAGCTTCGGCAGGACGGGATTTTTAATGCTTGGCCAGCTGGCATTGTTCGCGGGGCCACTTATTACATTGGCTAGCGCCACCCAATATCCTTTCGCCGGCGAACATACGAACCCCGCCATATCTCAGCAACACGACGCCACGGTGGCTCAGACGGATCCTCCATGGACCTGGGCCGAGAAATATTACTTCACAAGCTAGCTTTGATACGGGCGAGCCAGGAAAGGTGGACTGCCTTACACGGCGCTTCACGCGTCTAACCGTTCGGTTTTGACCCTCCTTACGGCTTCAACGATGAAGTACGCGCGGACAATATCGGCCGGACCAGCACGGTCTTGAGGCGTCTCAGGCTGGGGCGGCGATCACAGACTGCCACCGGTTGCCATTGCACGAGACAGGCCGCTCAGACCCGCCCCATCTGTCGGCGGACCTCGTCGGCCAACGGGTGCAGTGCCGTCGGTGGCAGCGCGCCCACCAAGCTGTAGCCGTTCCCCTCGGACGACCAGGTGAAGGCATCGATCGCGCCGCGGGCATGGTGGGCCATGGAGGTATCCCGATCCACCGCCATGCCGCGCGTGAGGAGCACCAGCCGCGTGCCGCGGTCGTCGTCGAACATGAACATCGCGGCCGGGCCCTGCGGCGTTGGAATTACCCGCCCACCCATGAGCCGATAGCCGGAGGCGGAGAGGTCAGGCGGAGTGACCGGCCGGCCGAGCCGGTCCGAGGCCCAGGTAACAAGCTCGGCGCGGCTGTCCGCACGCAGTTCAACCGGGCGCTCGCGATCGGCAGCGTAGGTGGCGTAGCTGTCGGCCGCCTGCTGGGACAGCGCCGCTATGCCCTGGGCTCGCTCCTGGACTACCGGCGTTGCCAGCCCATGCAGGCCCCAGCCTCCTGCGCCCCCGACACCGAGCATCAGCAGGGCGGCCGCAGCCGCGCGCCAACCGGCCAGGGCGGGGCGGCGGCGCGCCGCGACCAGATGCCCGATCTGCATCCCGGGCGGCAGTGGCTCCTCAGCGATGGGCGCGAGGGCTTCGCGCAGGGCCGCGCGCTGGCTGCCATAGCTGGCAACACGCGCCGCCACTTCGGGATGCAGGGTGAGATAAGCCTCAACCTCCGCCTGCCGCGATGCATCGAGCCGCAGGTCCACCAGCCCGTGCAGATCGTCCTCGGTGACCGGGCGCGTGCTCATTTGACCCTCCGGAGATGCGGGACGCCGGCAGCTTCGGCCGCGGCGGCGCCCTCCATGGCCAGCCGCAGCCTCTCCCGCCCCCGGGACAACCGCGACATCACCGTGCCGATGGGGATCTTCAACACCTCGGCCACCTCGGCGTAGGAAAGATCCTCGACGGAGACAAGGAGAACGACGCTGCGCTGCTCCTCTGGCAGCGTCTGGAGCGCGCGCACCAGGTCCCTGTGCTGCAATCCCTGCTCCTGGGCGGGAGTGCCGAAGCTGACGCCGTCGGCGGCCTCCAGCGGCAGGTGTGGGCCGCGCCGGCCGGATTGGCGCATCCGGTTGAGGGCGAGGTTGTGCACGATGGCGAAGAGCCAGCTGCGCGCGTTGCCGTCGGCCTGTCGCTGGTGCCAGCGACCGATGGCGCGCTCCAGCCCGTCCTGCACGAGGTCGTCAGCGGCAACGCGGTCGCGCAGCAGGGCACGGGCGTAGCGACGCAGGGCGGGGATCAGCGGCTCGACCAGCTGCGCCATGTCATTCATGGAGAGGTGGCCCCACCAGAGCGAGGGCCCACCCGGTGGTGATCGGACGGGCCCGCCGCATCAGTGCTGCTGCACCTGCACGGGGGCGCCCAGGCCACCCGCGCTGCTCGGGGCGATGACCAGGTAGCGGCGCGTCGCTTGCGCGTCTTGCCCCGCGCTGCTCCCCAGCACCTGGCGGATCGGGCCCACCGTGTTGACGATGGCTGAGCCCGCGGGGTTGGTCATGAAGTCAGCGAGCGGCTGCAGCGTGCCGCGCCCGTCCGGATGATCCGCCAGGGCCAGCGTGTAGGCCTTGCGGGGCTCGAGCCCCGTCACGGCAGCCTGCAACACCTGCGTCAGCCCCTGGTCGAAAAGCGAGACGCTCGTCGGCATGCCGGTCTTGTCCGGCTCGCCCAAGGCGATGTGAGCGGTCTGGCCGGCCAGGCCCAGGGGCTGAAGGTTGGCCCTGCCCTCCCCTTCCGGCACCGCATCCGGCACATAGGCCAGCGCCTGCGGTGCCTGCCCGATCGGCACGTTGCCGATCACCGTGTTCGTCGCCGTGTCGATGACCGCGAGCGCGTCCGCGTTCTCCAGGCCGACATAGATCCGGCTGCCATCGCCGGACGGCCAGAGCCCGTGTGGCAGCTTGCCGACTGGAATAGTGGCGACCATGGAGAAGTCATCCGTCCGCAGCACCTTCACCTCGTTCAACCCACCCACCGTGATGTAAGCGAAGGTGCCCCGCTGCGTCCTGGCGAAGTTGACGTGGTTGGTGATCGGGCCGGTCTCCACCGTGTGGATGACGTTGAACGGCGGGCGGGCGTTGAACACCATGGTCCGACCGACATCCTTCAGCGTCATCCAGACCTGGGTGCCGTCCGGTGTCGCCGCGATGTTCGGGCAGAAGGGGCTCTCCTGCTTCACATGGCCGACGATCTCGTGGCTGGCGGTCGCGATCACCACCGTCTCCGGATTGAACGAGGAGCAGACATAGCCGTAGACCCCATCGGGTGAGAAGATCGTCATGCCCGGCCCGGCCGGCACGCGGATACGCATCTTCTCCGCGTAGCTCGTCGCGTCGAGCACGGAGACGTAGTCCTCCCCGCGCACGGTGACCCAGACCTCGGAACCGTCGGGCGTGAAGAAGGCCTCGTGCGGGGAGCGGCCGACATAGGTCGTGTGCTTCACCGCATTGGTGGCGGTGTCGATGAAGGTGACGGAGTTGCTGCCGATCGAGACCACGGCCAGAGTGCGGTGGTCGGGCGAGAAGCCCATGCCGTGCACGAGCACCTGGCCGCGGTAGAGCGGGCTGAGATTGCCCGGCTGCGGGTCGCCGAGCCGGATCACGCCAAGCAGCGTGTTGCTCGCGGGATCGGTAACGGAGACGGTGTTGGAGAACTGCTCGGCCGCGTAGACGCGGTCCTGGTGGGAGACCGGGCGATCGGGGGCCGATGCGGCATCGGGGGCCTGACCGGCCCAGGCAACGGCCGAGAGAAGGCTGCCGCCGAAGCAGGCGGTGGCCAGAAGAAGGGATTTCATGAGGGGCGTCCTAGCGGATCGGGAGGGGGGTGGCCTGGGTAGGCGCGGGCGCTGCAGGAGGCGGCGCCTCGCCGAGGGCGAGTTGCATGGCCGCGATCTCCTGCTGCTGGGTGACGACGATTTCCTGCGCCAGGCGCCGCAGCTGCACGTTCCTGCCGTGGCGAAGATAGATGACGGCCATGTCCATGGCTCCCTGGTGGTGCGGGGTCATCATCGCGACGAAGTCACGGTCGATGTCGCCCGTGGGAGGGACGGCCATGGCCTCCATCATTCTCGTCATGGCTGCCTCGTTCTCGCCAAGGAAGGCTGCCTCGCCCGCAAGGGTGGGGACGGCCGATGACGGTTCAGGGTGATGATGTCCCTCATGCGCCAGTGCCGGCGCGCCCACGAGCCCTGCCAGCACCACCACCGCGGCGCCGAGGCAGCGCCCAAATGCCCAGTTCTCCATCGCGGCACTGGTCCTTTGCTGCCTGCTCTGATGAGGAAGACACCGGCCGCGCCCGCTTATTCCCTCCTGCTCCAAAAAATTCTGCCAGGACCGCGAAGGTGTTCAGGCGCGGGCAAAGGCAAGCAGATCGCTGTTCAGCCGAACCTGGTGAGTCGAAGCGAGACCGTGCGGTGCACCTTCGTAGATCTTCAGCGTCGCGCCCCGGATCACCCTTGCAGCCAGTGCGCCCGCGTGGGTTACCGGCACGATCTGGTCGTCGTCGCCGTGGATCACCAAGGTGGGCACGTCGATCCTTTCGAGGTCGACGGTATAGTCCACCTCGGAGAACTCGCGGATGCAGGCGTAGTGGCCGAGGACCGAACCCATCATGCCCTGGTTCCAGAAGGTGTGGCGCAGCCCCTCGTTCACCGCGACGCCAGGGCGGTTCATGCCGAAGAAGGGCAGTGCGAGGTCGAGATAGAAGTTCGAGCGGTTGTCGAACACGCCCTTACGGATGCTGTCGAACACCGAGGTGTCGAGCCCGCCTGGCCACCGCGGCGTGGACACCATGATCGGCGTCACCGCGCTGAGCAGTACAACCTTGGCGACACGTCCCGTGCCGTGCCGGCCGATGTAATGGGCGACCTCACCGCCGCCGGTGGAATGCCCGACCATGACGGCGTCGCGGAGGTCGAGGGCCTCCATCACCGCCGCGAGATCATCGGCATAGGTGTCCATGTCGTTGCCCTGACCCGGCTGGTCGGAACGACCATGGCCACGCCGGTCATGCGCGACGACGCGAAAGCCGTGCTGCAGCAGGAATAGCATCTGGCCATCCCAGGCATCCGAGCACAGCGGCCAGCCATGCGAGAACACGACCGGCTGGGCGTCCTTCGATCCCCAGTCCTTGAAGAAGATGCGGGTGTCATCCGTGGTGGTGATGAAGCTCATGTAGAGGGTTCCTCGGTGCTGGGGAGAGCGGGAGAGGATCGCCTGTACGCCGGCCGGAACCGGTTTTGCTGCTACCGGCCGGCGGTGATCCTTCCAGCCCTATCGCGCAGGTGGACAGGGTCACTCAGGCAGGAACGGGATCGAAGAAAAGGTAGATCGCTGAAATCCGCCCGTCGCGGACAAGGATGACGTCCGTGCCCGCATGGGCCGGGGCCTCGCGCGAATGGGCTGCTACCCACTGGATGCGTCCGGCCAGGCCGTGCATCTCCTCAGGCGGACGAAGAGGCGAATACCGGAGGCCGGGCTGGGCTGTCCGGATCGCACCCGCGACCCGGTCGATCGCCTCACGCCCATGATGGACACCCTCCGGCTCATAGAACACGGCGTCCTCGGTGAATATCTCGTCGATGGCAGCCCGGCGGCGCTCAGGGTCGTCCTCGCCGAAGACCTCGTGGAGGTTGCGGGTCAGAAGTGTCGCAACGCTATGGACCATGCGGGCTTTCTCCTCGTGGTGGCGATCAGGCCCCCTCGACATGGGAGCTCGTGACGCCGGGTAGGTCGGCCAGATAGCCCTTGACCAGCTCGCGAGCCTTGTCCGCCAGCGGCGACTTCCAGTCCCGGAACAACTCCGTGGTGAATGCGAGAGCGGTGGTGGGCACGGCCCCGGCCTGCACGAGGCGCTGGATCGCCGTCGCGTGCGCGAGCTGCGACAGGCCGCCGACAGCATCCACGGGGAACGCCACGTCATAGCCGTCCCGCAGCAGCTCAACGGTGGGGAACGCAAGGCAGATCTCGGTGAACAGTGCGCCGACGATCAACCGCTTGCGCCCGGTCGCGCGCACCGCGTCGCGAAAGGCCGCATCCTCCCAGGCGTTCATGGAGGAGCGGTCGATCTCCCGTGCCCCGGGCAGCTCGGCGAGGACGGAGGCCCGGGTCGGCCCGTTCACCCCAAGCTCGACGCCGACCGTGGAGAGCACGATGGGCATGTCGAAGGCCCTGGCCGTCCTGATGAGATAGCGGATGTTCAGGTCGATCAGGCTCGCCGGCGTCTCGGACCTGATCTGGTCGAACATTTCCTGCTGGTAGTCGATCACCACCAGGGCGGTTTCCTCGTACCTGAAGACGCCTTGTCCCACCATCTCACCGCTCCATGCCGTTTGCCCGGGAACGCCCGGTCCGCCGCCATGGGGTCATTCAAAGGCGCGTCCGGGTAGCCGCGCCAGTCGGAGAACTGTGTCCCGGAACCGGGAACGCTTTGCTGGCTGACCGTCCGGAATTTCACGCGGCTGCATCGAGCGAGGCGAAGGGGCGGGCCTCACCGAAGGCCCTCACCATGGCATCGATCAGTGCCTGGACGTTGCGCGACGGGTAGGACCCCGGTGGCCTGACCACGTAAAGACCGGCCTGGGGAACGGGGTGTCGCGTCATGACGGGAACCAGGGCGCCCGATGCCACAAAGGGATCGGTGACGAAGTCCGGAAGATAGGCCAGGCCGAGCCCGGCACAGGCCGCCGCCACCAGCGCCGACGCGCTGTCCGCCTTGAACCGGCCGCGCGGGTGGACCGCCACGGTTCGTTGGCCGTCGAGCAGCCGCCACGTCTCGGAGCCCTGCATAAGCGCTTCGTGATCGGCCAAGTCCGCCGGGCTCCGCGGCGCCCCGTGCCGTTCGACATAGCCGGGACTGGCGACGACCTTCCCCTGGACCGGGGCGATCTGACGGGTCACGAGGCTGGAATCCCGCAGGTGTCCCACGCGCACCGCGGCATCGAAGCCCCCGCCGACGACGTCCACGAAGGCATCGCTATAGGAGGCGTGTATCTGCAGCAGCGGATGCTGCCTTCCCAATTCAGCCAGGACCGGCGCGACATGCGTCATGCCGAAGGTAACGGGCAGGGCAAGGCGGAGCCGGCCGCGAACCTCGCCGTCCGGCCTAAGAAGGTCCCGCGCAAGTTCCATCTCCGCGTAGGCCCGCGCGGCATGCTCGCGGAAGGTAATGCCGGCCTCGGTGAGCGAGGAGCCTCGCGTGGTGCGCGCGAGCAACTGGGTACCGAGCTGTGCCTCCAGCCGGAGCAGCCTGCGGCTCACGATCGACTTCGAAACGCCAAGCCGCGCGGCAGCGGGCGATACACCGCCGGCCGCGGCGACCTCCAGGAAGCTTCTCAGGTCCTCCAGGTCGAACATCGGGTCTCCTTCCGCCCGCAGCCAGCTACCGTCAGGCGAAGCGGACCAGGTTGAGAGCCGGGAGCGGGCCGCCCGGGAACTGGACGAGCCGGGCGCCGACCGCGAGCGGCCCGAGATCGATCCCGAAGAAGCCCAGCCGGTCGATCAGGGCGCCGACCTGCGCCTTCGCCCCGGCGTCGTCACCGGAGAGGAACAGCACGCGCCGCCCGCCCTCCGCGGCAGGATCGCCGGCCACGAGCGGCGGCTGGAGGTGGTTGAACGCCTTCACCAGCCGGGCGCCAGGCACGAATTCAGCCACGATTTCGGAAGAGGCGCGGCCGCCCAACTCGGCAGGCCGGAACAGCGGTGCCTCAATCGGGTTGTTGGCGTCGACGACGATGCGCCCGCCGAAATCCGGCAGACCGGCGAGGGCCGCGGGTAGCTTGGACCAGTTGACCGCGACGAAGACGATGTCCTTCGCCGCCGCCTCCTCCCGCGTACCGGCCAGGATCGTCGGCCCTATCGCGGAGACAGTGTCCCGCAGGCTATCCGGGCCGCGACTGTTCGAGAGAGTGGCGGCAATGCCGTTGCGGGCGAGCGCGCCCGCGATGGCGCGGCCGATGTTGCCGGCGCCGATGATGCCGATGCTGGGCATGGTGGTGTTCCCTTTCTTCGAATAGCTGTGGCGGATCAGGCGGACTGGCCGCCATCGACGTTCAGCGTCGCACCGGTGACGTATCCGGCGTCGGGTCCGGCGAGGAACGCGACCGCCGCGGCGATGTCCTCGGGCTGGCCGTAGCGGCCGAGCGCGGCGAGGCTTTTCAGCGTCGCCGCAAAGGGTCCGTCATCCGGGTTCATCTCGGTGTTGATGGCGCCGGGCTGGACGAGGTTCACCGTGATGCCTCGTGGCCCGAGGTCGCGTGCCCAGCCGCGGGTATAGGCCGCGACCGCCGCCTTGGTAGCGATGTAGTCGGCGGCGCCGGGAAAGGGGACGTGCACCGCACCGGTCGTGCCGATCGAGACGATGCGGCCGCCATCAGCCATCAGCGGCACGGCGGCGCGCACCGCGTTGGCCACGCCCTTCACGTTGACCGCGAGCTGGCGGTCGAAGGCGGCGAGATCGGCTTGCGGGTCATCGACCATGCCGGTGACGAAGACGCCGGCGGAGTTGACGAGGATGTCCAACCGGCCCAGCTCGGCGTGCGCGTCGCGCACGAGAGCGGTCACCGCGGCGGGGTCCGCCTGGTCTGCCTGGATGGCGAAGGCGCGGCGGCCCAGCGCCTCGACCTCGGCGGCAACCTGGTCGGCCTGCCCGCGGGACGCGGCGTAGCTGAAAGCGACATCCGCACCGTCCCGCGCGAGGCGGCGGACGATCGCCGCGCCGATACCGCGCGAACCTCCGGTCACAAGGGCGGCCTTGCCGGCGAGGGGAAGGGGCAGGCTGGTCATGGTCTTCACTCCGTGGCGTTCGTGGGAGTGAAGATGCGCGCGCCATTCCCTATCGATTAGGTGGATTGAGATTGGTAGTCTTTCAACGATCACTTGAAGGTTCTGGTCGTGGAAACCCTGGCCAATCTGGAATCCTTCGTTCGCGCGGCGGAGCATGGCAGCTTTTCCGAGGCCGGGCGGCGGATGTCCCTGACTCCCGCCGCGGTCAGCCGCAACGTCGCGATGCTGGAGCGCAATCTCGGTATCAGGCTGTTCCATCGCTCGACGCGGCGGCTTACCCTGACCGAAGCCGGCGAGGCGTTCCGCCTGGGATTGGGAGACCGGCTGGACGGGATCCAGGCCGCGATCGCGGAGGCCGCGACCGGCAGTACGGAGCCAGCCGGCACGCTGAGGGTGAGTCTCCCTCCAACCCTGGGTCTCTCCTACATCCTGCCTCTTCTGCCCGGCCTGCTCGAGCGCTACCCGCGCATCCGGCCGGAGTGGCATTTCGAGAGCCGACAGGTTGACCTCGTGGCGGAGGGCTACGATGCGGCCATCGGAGGAGGGTTCGATTTGTCGCCCGGGATCGTCGCGCGAGCGCTGGCGCCGGCGCACATCGTTGCCGTGGCGTCGCCCGCATACATGGCCGGACGGGTGGGACCTACCGATCCCTCCGGGCTTCAGTCCCTGGCGGGAGTGGTGATGCGCTCGACCCGAACCAACAGGGTCCGCCACTGGACCATGCGCGATGCCACAGGGCACGAGTTGCCCGTGCTCCTGCCAGAAAGCATTGTGGTCAACGATCCCGTCGCGATGCGTGAGGCCGCGCTGCTCGGCCTGGGCGTGGCGATGCTGGCGATGGCGGACGCGGTGCCCGCGCTGGAAAGCGGCGCCCTCATGCGGCTCGTGCCTCGCTGGTACGCCGATGCGGGAGCGATCTCGATCTACTACGCGTCGCGGACCCTGTTGCCCGGCAAGACGCGCGCTTTCGTGGACTGGGTGACCGATGCTTTCGGAAAGCAGCAGCTAGCCGAGCGCTTCGCCGGGAGCTTTGGTTAGGTATTCCGCCATGCTCCACAAACATGTGGGATGCATCGGGACACCGCCCGCCCTCCAGGTGGAACAGGCCTTTGTCACCGCCTGCCCGCCCGGCCCGCGAGACTAGCGAAGATGCGGTTGAGCACCCCGAGGCGGCTCCAGCGCACGAAGCGGTTCCACAGCGTCTTGCGCGGCCAGTATTCGGTCGGGGCAGCACGCCAGCACAGCACGTTGCGGATCGCATGGAGAATGCCGCTGACCACCCGCTGATCGTCGACGCAGGGCACCCCGTGCGAGAGCGGGGAGTGGGGCGCCATCCGTCGGATCTGCGCCCTCGTGCGCCAGGACAGGTCAGATATGACAGCACCTCCGGCGGCTATGGAATCAGCCGTCCAGATCAGCCGCTAGTCCTAATCAACGGGTCCTGAGCCTAAATCCAAGGCGGCGCAGGATCCCTCCTCTCAAGAGCAATCTTTCCAAAAATCTTACAACAAATAGGGACCAGTCAGACTTACCCTTCGTTCATCCAAGCTGGCGTAGGTAAGCCTCAGCACCGCCGTCGAAGCCGGTGCTGATCTGCTTGGCGCCAGCCCCTTATGGGAGAGAGCGTCATATGCTGGGGGTCAGATCCGCTCGATGCTCTCCCTTGCTTCCGCTGCTCTCACAAAGATCAGACGGGCTAAACTCGGCAGGTCTGGTCCGGCGACGCTGGATGGCACGGGCGATCGCCAAGCAGCGTTCAGGCGGGCAGCCCTCGGCTACCTTCTATGCATAGCTGTCATCATCGGGACGGCAGGGTTCCTGAGCAGCCAGCGAGAGGCGGTGTTGCGTGATGCAGAACGCGAGATGCAGAACCTCTCCCTGACGCTGTCCAATTGGATCGGCGACGGGTTCCGCACGATCGAGCAACTTGAAGCAGGCATAGCGGACTGGGTGCGTGCCGAAAGAGTTGACAACCCCTCGGAGTTCTACGCCCGGCTCTCGAAGCGGGAGGTGCATGATATGCTACGCGGCCGCGTCGCGGCGCTGCCGCGGGTAAGCCGCTTCTTCCTGGTCGATCACGAGGGGCGTAACACAGCGAACACCTTCTCGTACCCTGCGCCCGGGATCAACTCGGTAGGCCGCGACTACTTCGACGCGCTGCGCGGGGAGACCGGGCCCGATACCTTTCTTAGCGCGCCTTCGCACAACCAGGTCGATGGGCAGTGGAGCATCTTTGTCGCCCAGCGTCTCCGGACTCCGGATGGCCGCTTCCTCGGCGTTGTTGCCGCCGGCATCGATCTTTCCTACTTCGAGAGCCTCTTCGCCAGGCTGGCGCTCGGAGCCGGTAGCTCGGTAACCCTCATGCGCCGGGATGGCATTCTCCTGGCGCGTCATCCCTGGCCGGAGCACCTCATCGGCATGTCCAATGCCCGGAGCGAGGTGTTCACGACGCTTCTACCCAGAGCCAGCAACGGCACTCTTCGCAGTCGCAGCAGTGTCGACGGCGAAGAGCGCATTTTCGGGGTGCGAGCTCTCGATTCCTACCCACTCGTTGTGGTGGCAAGCCGCGCGACAGATGAGGTCTTACAGCATTGGCAACGTGAGGCACGGCGCGTGGGCGTTGGCGCGGTGTTGCTGGACGTCCTGATCCTTGTTGGCGTGCTGCTGACGAACCGCCAGGCCCGGCAGCGAGCGGCCGTGCGCCGCCTGCAGGACGCTCGCAAGGAGGCCGAGATGAGAATGAGCATCGCCGAGGCGCATGCTCGCGATGCCCAAGTGCTCGCCGACCGCGAGGCCTCGCTGCGCGCCATCTTCGATAACGGGACGGCCGGTCTCGCCGAGATCGACGCCGCCCTGGGATGCTTCGTCCGGGTCAACCGACGTTACTGCGAGATTACGGGCCGGAGCGAGGCAGAATTTCTCGGCGGGCTGGGCCCGATGGACGTTGTCCACCCGGACGCCCGTGACACGATGAGGCATAAATGGGAGCACGCTCGCAACCGCGACAACTGGGAAGCCGAGACGCGCTACCTCCGCCCGGATGGCACCACAGTCTGGGCGCGCCTCAGCGTCGCCGTCGTGGCGCGCGACGCGACGGGCGCCCCAGTCCGTCTCGTGTCAATCGTGCAGGACCTCACCGAGCGGCACGAGGCTGAGGCACTGCTGCGGCTGAGCCTGGAGGTGGGCCGGATCGGGAGCTTCCGCCACGATTTTGCCAGCGACACGGTCACGCCCGGGCCGGAAACTTGCGCCATGCTAGGCCTGCCCTCCTGCGAGAAGACCATCACCGCGAAGCAATGGTTCGACCCGGTGCTGCCGGAGGACACAGAGGGGCTCCGGATCGCGATCGGCCGTGCGATTGACGCCCGCGAACCAGAGGGCGCCGTTGAGTACCGCATCCGGCGCCCGTCGGACGCCGGGATCCGCCATGTCGAGGCGCGGGTACGCCTGGAATACGATCGGGAGGGAAGTCCGCTCTCGGCAGTGGGGGTTATCATCGATCTGACCGAGCGGCGCGAGGCAGAGGCTCGCATAGCCCACCTCGCTTACCATGATGCCCTGACCGGCCTGCCGAACCGGGTACTGCTCCGCGACCGGTTGGATGCCGCATTGGCGCGGGCACGGCGGGGCGAGGGCTTTGCCGTGCTCTGCCTCGACCTCGATCGCTTCAAGGAGGTGAACGACTCCCTTGGCCATCCGATCGGCGACGCACTGCTGCGTGCTGTCAGCGAGAGGCTTCAGTCAGCTGTCCGAGCAGTCGACACGCTCGCCCGGCTGGGCGGCGACGAGTTCGCCGTCATACAGGCGAACGTCGATCAGCCAGGCGCGGCCACCTCGCTCGCGCGCAGGCTGGTCGAGGTGCTCGGCGAGCCGTTCGACATCGAGGGCCATCACCTCGTGATCGGGACGAGCATCGGCGTCGCGACCGCGCCCGATGACTCGCTCGATGCCGATGTCCTGCTCAAGGCCGCTGACATGGCGCTCTACTCCGCCAAAGCCGAAGGACGTGGGCGGTGGCGCTTCTTCGAGCCCGGGATGGACGCCCGCATGCAGATGCGCCGCGCCCTGGAAACCGACCTGCGCCGGGCCCTGGCCCTAGGCGAGTTCGAGGTGCACTATCAGCCCATCGTCAACGTCGGCTCCCGTCGGGTCAGTGGTCTTGAGGCGCTGGTGCGTTGGCGCCACCCGGCGCGCGGCTCGGTGCCGCCGGACTCGTTCATCCCGCTTTGCGAGGAGATTGGCCTTATTGTGCCGCTCGGTGAATGGGTGTTGGCCCAGGCCTGTGCTGAGGCGGTGACCTGGCGCGGCGCACCCAAGATCGCCGTCAACCTTTCGCCCGTCCAGTTCGCCAATCGTGGCTTGGTCGAGGCGGTCGCAGCGGCATTGGAGGATTCGGGCTTGTCCCCGGAGCGGCTGGAACTCGAAATTACCGAAACGGTGATGCTGCAGGATACTGAGGCAACGCTGGCCACCCTGCATCGGCTGAAAGCGCTGGGCGTCCGGATCGCCATGGACGATTTCGGGACCGGTTACTCTTCGCTCAGCTACCTTCAGCGCTTTCCGTTCGACAAGATCAAGATCGATCGCTGCTTCACCTACGGGCTCGACCACTCGCGCCAAAGCGAGGTCATCGTAGGCGCGGTGACCAGATTGTGCGCTGGCCTCAATATGAGCACCACCGCCGAAGGTATCGAGACGGAGGAGCAGTTCCAGGCGCTGGCGCGCAACGGCTGCACAGAGGCCCAGGGTTTCCTGTTCAGCAGGCCCTGCGTTGCAGATGAAGTTCCGACTATATTGGCACGCATCGAGGCTGCCGCAGCTGAACGCGATCAGGCCACCTTGGCGGCTACATGAGCCGGCAAGCCCGCAGTCTGGCGCGCGACGAAAGCCCAACCCTCAAAGCACTAAGCGGCCGCGCGATTGGATAACTCACCCTCCGCCGTTCTCAACAACTCGACGGCGAGTTTGGTTGAGAGCTGCAGCGGCCGGATGGGCAGTTAGGTGCTCGGCATCACCACCTGGTCGCATGCCTAGTCCGAGCAGCTGCTAAGGGGCTTCAACGCCGCCTGCAATTCCCAGCGCCAGCGCGTCCTCACTGGCAAGGCGCCCGATCAAGTGGTCAAGAAGCGCCTCTGGGCGCGATGGGAGCCGGCGCGCCGAATCCGACACACCCGAATGGCGTGCCGGGCCAGACAAAATCGCCTGCGGACGCCTTATCGGTGAGGACGCCGAGGAGGTCTTACAACCATGCGGCTAGCTACGTTGCAGGTTCCGCCCGGCCAACTCCGCCGCTCGCACCAAGTCGGCGAGGGTCCTTACATCCATCTTCCGCATAACGCTCGCGCGGTGGAGCTTCACCGTTATCTCGCTCAGGCCAAGTTCGGCGGCAACCTGCTTGTTCATAAACCCTCCTACGACGAGAGCCATGACCTGCGCCTCGCGGGGAGTAAGAGTGGCATAGCGCGACCGAACAGCGGCGGCCACCTCGAGACTGCGGCGTCGCTCACGGTACTTCTCCAACGCCGCGTCGACCGCATCCAACATATCCTGGTCGCGGAAAGGCTTGACGAGAAAATCGGCCGCTCCCGCCTTCATGGCGCGCACGCTCATCGGCACGTCGCCATAGCCTGTGACGAAGATGATGGGTGGGTGTTCTCCGCGTTCGGAAAGACGCGCCTGGAACTCGAGTCCGCTCATGCGGGGGATGCGCACATCCATGATGATGCATCCAACCTGTTCCGGCAGGGGAGCATCGAGGATTTCGTGAGCGACCTCGTAGAGGCGGGTGCTATGGCCGACAGAGCGGAGAAGGCTATCAATCGCGTGGCGAACCCGAACGTCGTCGTCCACCACAAGCACGAGGGGTTTGGGCTCCTGCTCATCATCCGGATTCCTGCCCTCCTCCATCCAACCTCCCGCCGGAAATGCCGCGCGCGTTCATAGCGGCTTGCCCTCGCCCACAGCAACGTGAATACCGTCTGGACCGCTCGGTTGCCCGGGCACAAAGAATGTGCCCGGGGTTGATCGGCCATGCCAACCTGCGCGGCCCTTAAAGCGCCACCATCCAGTCTCGGGTAAGGGCCAGATCCATTTGGGACAGGCTGTGCCCGAGCGGCAATACGTGATGCTTCACGGCCGCGCCCGCGTCCTCGAGGACCCTGGCAAGCCGCTCGCTGTTGGCGGGGGGCACGATGGGATCGGCCGCACCGGAGAGCAGCAGCACCTTTGTGCCGTCCAGCCGCGCGTCGGTGGCCTCGCGGAAGGGTACCATCGCGCGCAGCAGGGCGGCGCCGCGCAACAGGCCGGGATGCCGCAGCAGCAGGCTGGCCGCGATGTTCGCGCCGTTCGAGAAGCCGAGGGCGACAGGGGCCGCGATCCCGTGACGAGCCTGCGCTCCCCGGATGAAGTCCGCGAGGTCGTCGGTGCGGCGGCGCAGGTCCTCCTCGTCGAACACACCCTCGGCGAGGCGGCGGAAGAAGCGCGGCATGCCGTTCTCCAGCACCGGGCCGCGTGGGGAGAGCAGGGCGGCGCCGGGCGCGACCATGCGGCCGAGCGGGAGGAGGTCCGTCTCGTCGCCCCCCGTGCCGTGCAGCAGCAGCACGGGCGGACGGGCCGTGTCCGTGCCGGGGTCGAAGACATGAACGAAGTCAGTGGTAGGGTTCACGGCCGTGGCTCCAGGGCCGCGCCAGGGGCGCGGCCCTCATTGGAAATTTCAGGCGAGGACAGGAAGCGCGGCCTCGATGGCCTCGCGGTGCCCATCCAAGAAGGCAGGCAGCTTCAGTGCGGTGCCGAGATCCGTCGTGGGCTCGTCCACGGCGAAGCCGGGGATGTCGGTCGCAATCTCAAAGAGCACGTGGCCGGGCTCGCGGAAGTAGACGGACCGGAAGTAATCGCGGTTCTTCTGCTCGGTGGTGTGCAGCCCGTGATCGGCGGCGAGCTTGCGCACCATTTCCATCTCTGCCGCGTCGTCAGCCGCGCGGAAGGCGAGGTGGTGGACGGAGCCACGGCCCAGCCGCGCCGGCAGAAAGCCGCCGACTGCCTGCAGGTCCACGATGCCGCCGATGGCGGTGCCCTCCACGGCGTAGCGGGTGGTGTTACCCTCCGTCGCCACCTCTCGGAAGCCGAAGACATCCGTGAGGATGGCGCCGGTACGCTCCGTGCGGTCCAGCATGAGGCTGACGCTGTGGAAGCCGCGGAGCGCGTGCTCCACGGGCACCTCGACGCCGCTCCAGGCCGGCTCCGCCTCGATGCCGGGAAGGCCGACTAGGGCGAGGCGCAGCCCATCCGGGTCTCGGAAGGTCAGGACCGTCTCGCCGAAGCGGGTGGCGCGCTCCACGCCGTGGTTCACCAGCCGCTGCATCCAGTAGCCAGTTGCGGATTGCGGAACGCGGAACACCGTCTCCTGCAGCTCGCCCGCGCCGGCGCGGCCCGGGGCGGCGTGCTCCCAGGGGAAGAAGGTGAGGATGGTCCCGGGGGAGCCCGCCTCGTCGCCGTAGTAGAAGTGGTAGGCGCCGGGGTCGTCGAAGTTCACGGTCTTCTTCACCAGCCGCAGCCCGAGGGTGCGGGTGTAGAAGTCGAGATTGCGCTGCGCGCTTCCGGCGATGGCAGTGACGTGGTGGATGCCGTTGCGGTTCATGTCGTGTCTCCTGTCGGGTGGAACCTCGGTGGCTCCGGTGGCCCCACAATTGTGCAGCCAAAGGCCAAGTGGACAGAGGAAGTTGATTGCACTGACGCAATCCTGCCATTGCTGGCTGCGCGATGGCGTTGCGACTTCGGGCCTGCCACCTTGCTGCGCAGTCAACCCGCCTCAACGGAGATCCCCCGATGATCGATACCCGTCTCGCGCCCTACGCCCTTACCTTGCTGCGCCTCTCGCTCGGCGTGATGTTCCTCGCCCATGCCTGGCTCAAGGTGGCGGTGTTCACCGTGCCCGGCTTCGCCGGCTTCATGGCCCAGGCCGGCTTCCCGCCCGCACTTGCCCTGCCCGTGATCGTAGCGGAGGCAATCGGGGGCCTTGCCCTCCTTCTCGGCCTCTATGCCCGTGCCGTTTCACTCGCCCTGCTGCCGGTGCTGTCCGGCGCGCTGATGGTGCATGCCGGCAACGGCTGGGTGTTCAACGCGCCGAACGGCGGCTGGGAGTATCCAGCCTTCCTGATCGTCGGCGCGCTGGTGCAGGCTCTCGCCGGCGACGGCGCGCTAGCGCTGCGGGCCACGCCCGTGCCGACCTCCCGCCGGGCCCTCGCCGCTGCGGCCTGAACGGCCTAGCATCATCGCAACCCGTCGGCGGCACGGTTTTTCCGTGCCGCCGGCTTCGCGCGCCAGGACCACCGCCGTGAAGGAACCAGCCCGCACCCTCGCCTGGGACGACTTCCGCCTGATCGACGCGGTGGCCGCCACGCGCAACCTGCCCGCGGCGGCCGCCCGGCTGGGCATGGACCACTCTACCGTCTTCCGGCGCCTGAAGGCGATCGAGGCGACACTCGGCCAGTCGCTCTTCGAGCGGCACCGCAGCGGCTACACGCTGACGCCGGCGGGCGAGGAGATGGCGGCCCTGGCGGCGCGGGTGGACGAGGATATCACGACCGTCACGCGCCGCCTGGCCGGCCAGGCCGTCGCGCCTTCAGGCGAGGTGCGGGTCGCCACCAGCGACAGCCTGCTGTCGGATCTCCTGCTGCCGATGCTGACCACCTTCCGCGCAGCGAACCCGGCGATCCGGCTGGACGTGGTGACCGGCAACGCGGCGCTGAACCTTTCCCGCCGCGACGCGGACGTGGCGGTGCGCGCGACGGACAACCCGCCGGACACGCTGGTGGGCCGGCGCGCCGCACGCATCGCCTGGGCGCTCTACGGCGCCGCCGGCGCGGACCACCCGCAAGACCCGGCCGAGAGCGCACGCTGGGTCTGCCTTGGCGACAACCTGGCGGGGTTGAGGGTCGTGCGTTTCGCCCAGGCGATCGTTGCCCCCGGGCGGCTGGCCGCGCGCTTCGACACGGTGCTCGGGCTTGCTCACGGGGTGGCGGCTGGGATCGGGGTCGGGCACCTGCCCTGCTTCATTGGCGATGCCTGGCCGGGCCTGGTGCGGCTCGCACCGCCCGACCCGGCCTATGCCTCCGACCTCTGGCTCCTTACCCATCCCGACCTCCGGCACACGCCGCGGGTACGCGCGCTGCTGGATCACCTGGCCGGGGCGATAGCGGCGAAGCGCCCGCTGATCGAAGGCGCCTCGTCGCCCCTCAGCCCCGGCCCGGCATGATGGTCAGGAAGTGGCGGACCACCGGCGCCTCCGGCCCCCTGTGGAAGCCGCGCACGGCTCCCTGCACGTCGGCGTCAGCGCGGGAGACGCGGTGGTGCTGGCGAAGGTGCTCGGCCCAACTCTCCACGATGAACCATTCCACTATTTTCTCCGGGTCGGCCGCGTCCTCGGTGATCCCCCAATCGAAAGCGCCATCGCGCCGCCGCTCCGTGGAGAGGTCCTCCACGGCGCGGAGAAATGGGCCGCGATCCGCCTTGGCGACACGGTACTCGATGAGGATCAGCACGGGGCCGCGGTCGTGGGGCACGGGGTCGGTCGTCAGCGGCTCCGGCCAGTGGTTGGAGGGGACGAGGTCCGCCTCCCCGGCCGGCAATTTCACGCGGTGCAGCACGAAGGACACCAGCACGAGGCCCCCTGCCCCAGCAAGTAGCGCGGCCGGTACCCCTGCCACCTCCGCCACGAGGCCCCAGCTGAGGCTTCCGAGCGCCATCGCCCCGTTGAACACGGTGAGGTAGACGGCCAGCGCCCGGCCGCGGACCCAGTTCGGCAGTATGGCCTGCGCCGCGCCGTTGAGGGTGGTCAGCGCCACGATCCAGGCGATGCCGAGGAGTAGCAGGGCAGGCAGCGCCAGCCAGGTAGGTGGTGCGAGCGCCAGGGCGGCCATGACAGCTGCCGCAGCGATGCTGGCCGCCAGCATCAGGCCGTCCGCGTCCAGCACCGTGCGCAGGCGAGGCAGCAGCAGCGCCCCGCCGATGGCCCCCAGCCCGACCGCGCCCAACAGGATCCCGTAGAGTTCGGCATCGCCGCCCAGCAGGTTGCGCGCCACCAGCGGCAGCAGCGCCCAGACCGCGCTGGCGAAGGCGAAGAAGATGGCGGCCCGCAACAGCACCACGTGCAGCTCACGGCTGGCGCGGGCGTAGCGGATGCCGGCCCGGAAGGCGCCGCCGAAGTTCTCGGCCAGGGCGTCCTCCGCCTTCGCAGGGCGCTTCCACCAGAGCAGGGCGAGGATCACGACGGCGTAGCTCGCCAGGTCCGCGCCGTAGGTGACGGCAGCGCCGGCTGCCGAGAGCAGCAGCCCGCCCGCTGCCGGCCCGATGGCCCGGGCGATGTTGATACCAAGGGAGTTGAGCGCGACAGCCCCCTTCATCTCCTTCGCCGGCACGAGTTCCGGCACGATGGCCTGCCAGGTCGGCGCCATCAGGGCCGCACCGATGCCGCCGACGAAGGTGAGCGCGACGAGCGCCGTGACCGTCATCAGCCCGAGCGAGGACAGGACCATCAGCGCCGCGCTTACCGCGGCGAGCAGCACCTGCACGGCGATCAGGAACCGCCGGCGGTCCAGGATGTCGGAAAGAACGCCGGCCGGGATTGCCAGCAGGAAGATCGGCAGCGTGCCCGCCGCCTGGATCAGCGAGACGGCTGCGGGGCCGGCGGCGAGGTCCGTCACCAGCCAGGAGCTGGCAACATCCCGCATGAAGCTGCCGGTGTTGCCGAGGACGGTGGCCGCCCAGACCACCGCAAAGGTGGTCTGCCGCAGCGGGGCGAAGGAGCCGGGCGTGCCACTCATGCCGGCCTCCGATCCCACAGTGCGACGAGGAGGAAGGCCCCGGCCAGGCCGAGATGCTCGTAGAACGAGTTCGCCATCATGAATCGCTCCATGCCGCCCGGCAGTTCCCAGTAGCGGTTCGCGATGAGGGCCGCGGCAAGCGTGAAAGCCATCAGCCCCAGCGCGCCGAGCCAGCGATGCCGGCCCGCCAGGACCATCGCGCTGGCCACGAGTTCCAGGGCGATGGTGGCGGCGGCCGTGGCGCGCGGCAGAGGCAGCCCGAAATGGGCTGCCTCCGCTACCGCGCCAGGATAGTCGAGCAGCTTGTTCACCCCGCCCTGGATGTAGGCCGCGCAGAGCGCGAGAAGCCCGGGGAACGTTAGTGCGCGGCGCGTGGCCGTACTCACCCTCAGAAGGTCCAGCAGGAGCAGCCGAGGGCGCCCCAGAACCCTTGGTCGTTGCCCGCCGGACCGGAGGCTGCCCAGGCACGGGCGTGGTCGTGCCCATGCACGCCGCAGGCAGCATCGCAGCAGCGGGCGACGGCACGGGCGAAGGCGCCGGCCGCCCCGGGCTTCTCCGCCCGGCGGTTCTGGTAGCCGCCGAAGTGGCGCACGGGTGACCAGTCCGGCATGGCCGGCGGCAGGGCGGGCGCGAAGGAGGCAAAGTCCCCTGCCCCGTGCACCACCTTGCCGCCGACGATGGTAAGGATGGAGGTGACGTCCTGAATCTCATTCCCTGGCACCTTGAAGTAGTCCCGGTCGAGCACCGCGAGGTCCGCAAGCTGGCCCTCCGCGATCCGGCCCTTCTTGCCCTCCTCGTTCGAGAACCAGGTGACCTTCTCTGTCATCATCCGCAGCGCCGTCTCGCGGTCCAGCGTGTTGCGCTCCGGCGTGATGCGAAGGCCGCCGAGGGTCTTGCCCTGGGTGAGCCAATAGAGAGCGACCCAGGGATTGTAGGATGAAACCCTGGTGGCGTCCGTGCCGGCGGAGACCTTCACACCCATCTCCAGCATCTTCGCCACCGGTGGCGTTGCCTCTGCCGCCCGGGCACCGTAGCGCTCCACGAAGTACTCGCCCTGGTAGGCCATGCGGTGCTGCACGGCCACGCCGCCGCCCAGGCGGGCGATGCGCTCCAGGTTGCGTTCGGTGACGGTCTCGGCGTGGTCGAAGATCCAGTGCAGGTCGCCGATGGGCATCTCGGCGTTCACCTTCTCGAACACGTCGAGCGCGCGGGAGATGGTCTGGTCGTAGGTGGCATGCAGCCGCCACGGCCAGCGGTTCTGGATGAGGATACGGACCACCGCCTCCAGCTCCGGCTCCATCTCTGGCGGCATCTCCGGCCGCTCTACCCGGAAATCCTCGAAATCAGCGGCGGAGAAGACGAGCATCTCGCCGGCGCCGTTCAGGCGGAAATAGTCGTCGCCCTGCTGGTACTTCGCGCTGCCCGTCCAGCGGAGGAAGTCCTCCTTCTCCTGCTTCGGCTTCTGGGTGAACAGGTTGTAGGCGATGCGCACCGTCAGCTCGCCGTCCTCGGCCAGCTTCTGGATCACCTTGTAATCGTCCGGGTAGTTCTGGTAGCCGCCGCCCGCGTCTATCGCGCCCGTCACCCCCAGGCGGTTCAGGTCCCGCAGGAAGTGGCGGGTGGAGTTCAGCTGGTAGTCGAAGGGTAGCGTCGGTCCCTTGGCCAGCGTGGCGTAGAGAACGGTGGCGCTGGGCTTGGCCAGCAGCAGGCCGGTCGGCGTGCCGTCCGGGGCGCGCTGGATCTCGCCGCCCGGCGGGTTCGGCGTGTCCTTCGTATAGCCCGCTGCCCGCAGCGCCGCGCCGTTCAGCAGCGCGCGGTCGTAAAGATGGAGAATGAAGACCGGCGTGTCGGGCGCGAGCGCGTTGATCTCCTCCAGCGTCGGCAGGCGCTTCTCCTCGAACTGGTGCTCGGTGAAGCCGCCGACGATGCGAACCCATTGCGGTGGTGGCGTGATAGCCACCTGCTTGCGCAGCATCTCCATCGCGGTGGCGAGGCTGCGCACGCCGTCCCAGCGCAGCTCCATGTTGAAGTTCAGGCCACCGCGAATGACGTGCAGGTGGTTGTCGATCAGCCCTGGAATAAGCCGCCGCCCCTTCAGGTCGATCACCCGTGTGCCAGGCCCTGCCGTCGGCAGGATCGCCGCGCTGTCACCCACTGCCGAGAAGCGGCCATTCGTGACCGCCACAGCCTGCGGGGCCGGATTGCTCCGGTCCAGCGTGGTGATCTCGCCGTTGTGCAGGATCAGGTCGGGCGCGGATGCGGCCATGGCGGGGCTCCGTTCAAGGGTGGACAGGCCAAAGGCGGTCAGGCCGCCCGCGATGCTGCGGCGGGAGAGATTCGGCATCACGTGTGGTCCCTTGCGATGGCGTCGTGGCCGGGCAGCCGGCCGAAGAGGTGCCGGGCGCAGCCGGCCTGCGAGACCGCTGCGGAAGGGGAATGCCCTTCCAGCAGGCGCCGAGCCACCGGCACGACCTGCTCGCCCAGCAGGATGCCGAGCAGGCCCACCAGCGCGATCACTGGCGGTGCCGGAGAGCGGACGCCCATCAGGCTGTACACCGCGCCCACGAGCAGGCCGGCGCCGAGGGATAGCAGGTAGGGCTTCATCGCTACTTCCGAGGGGCGCCGGGCGCTGTGTCCCGGCGCACGGTTGCCGTCTCAGCCCTCGTGGGCGTTGAACATCGTCTTGGCGTAGATGATGCCCAGGCCGTAGCCACCGCCGTACTTCTTCGCGATCCCGGTGGTCATGTCGTAGGTTCCTGTGCGGGCCCAGTCACGCTGCAGCTCCAGTAGGTATTGCAGCGCGGTCATCGGCCGCGCGCCGGCCTGGATCATGCGCTCCACCGCGCGCTCATGCGCCTCGGTCGAGACGTCGCCGCAGGCATCGGCGATGAAGTAGACCTCGAAGCCCTGGTCCAGCGCGGAAAGCGCCGGGCCGACGATGCATACGCCCGTCCAGAGCCCGGCCAGCACGATGCGGTGCTTGCCGATGCGGTTCACCTCCTCGATCACCGCCGCATCCTCCCAGGTGTTCATGGAGGTGCGGTCAAGCAGAGCCTGGTTCGGGAAGGGCGCGGTGACCTCCTCGAACATCGGACCGGAGAAGGACTTCTCGGCTACCGTTGTAAGGATGGTGGAGACGCCGAAGCCGGCGGCAGCGGCGGAAACGAGGGCTGCGTTGTTCCGCAGCGTGACCGGATCGATCGACTTGGTCGCGAAAGCCATCTGCGATTGGAAGTCGATCAGGATGAGCGTGTGGTCGGAAGGGTTCAGCAGGAGCTTGCCAGGGCTTGGGGTTGCGGTGGGCATATCGGCCATCCCTATCGTGGCTGGTGTGGTGCGATGATTGCGGCGAAACGGGCGCAAGGCCATGACGGCGACCGCAATACGAGGATTGCATGCGCGCAATTGAGGCGCGGGGCGCCGCTACGGGCGCCCTTCCCGTTCAGGACCTGGCGAAGGCGAGCAGGTCGGCGTTCAGCTGGTCGCGCGCCGTATCGGGCAGCGCGTGGGCGACACCCGGATAGACCTTCAGGGTCGCCCGTGGCGCAAGCTTCGCGGAGCGCATGCCGGTGGCCGCGATCGGCACCACCTGGTCGTCATCGCCGTGCAGGACCAGCACGGGGATGGTCAGCTTTTTCAAGTCCTCCGTCAGGTCCGTCTCGGAGAACGCCCTGATGCAGTCGTACTCGTTCTTCAGCCCGCCCATCATGCCCTGCAGCCAGAAGCTGTCGCGCATGCCTTGCGTCACCTGGGCGCCAGAGCGGTTCGCGCCGAAGAACACCGTGGTGAAATCCTGGAAAAGCTGGGACCGGTCCTTCAGCATGCTGGCGCGCAACCCGTCCAGCGCCTCCAGCGGCACGCCCTCCGGGCTCGCCTCGTTCTTCACCAGGAGGGGCGCGACCGCGCTGACAAGCACGAGCTTGGTGATGCGGGATGTGCCGTGGCGCCCTGCCACATGCAGCACTTCGCCGCCGCCCGTTGAATGGCCAACCATCATCGCGCCGCGCAGGTCGAGGTGCTCCATCAGCGCGTAGAGGTCGTCCGCGTAGGTGTCCATGTCGTTGCCCGAAAAGGGCTGGGAAGAACGCCCGTGGCCGCGCCGGTCATGGGCGATGCAGCGGAATCCGTTGGAGGAGAGATGCATCATCTGCGCCTCCCAGGCATCGCTGCTCAGCGGCCAGCCGTGGCTGAATACGATTGGCGTGCCGCTGCCCCAATCCTTGTAGTAGATCGAGGTGCCGTCCCGCGTAGTGAAGGTGGACATGCTGCGATGCTCCAGAAGCTGTTGGGTGTGATGCGCCGTCGCGGTCTGCGCGCCGGCAGGAAGGGTCGGGAGAGCCGCGGCGCCGATGCTGCCCAGGACCAGGCCACGGCGGGCAGCCGCGCCGGCGGGTGATCTGTCATCCATGCCGCTTCTCCTGCCGTGCCCGGGCACCACGACGCGCGGGGCTCTCGCTCGGACAGGACGGAGGCTAGGCGCTGGCGTAGTAGCCCTCTTGTCAGGCATCGACGGATTTGAACGATCCGCACATCGTCAGCGGCCCGGTGCGCGAAATCGGCAGGGCAGGACAGGGAGATAAGGCCTGATCTTTCGTATAGTGTCGTGTCGAGGTCCGACGCGGTATAGCTGAACCGGACCGTCGTGCCCGTGCGGGGTCCCGGGAAGGTCGGACGGCTTGCGAGATCACCTCATTGCCATCGTGGATGACGACGACAGCGTCAGGGTGGCGCTGACAAGCCTCGCGCGGTCCGCCGGGCTCAGGGCCAGGGCATACGCCTCGGCGGACGCATTCCTGGCGGAGGATCTTTCACCCTTCGACTGCGTTGTCTCCGACATTCAGATGCCGAAGCTGTCCGGCTTCGACCTGCTTCAGGCGGTGCGGTCCCGCCGCGCCGAGCTGCCGGTGATTCTGATCACCGCCTACCCCGACGAGCGCATCCAACAACGCGCCATCAGCGGCGGGGCGCGCTTCTTCCTCGAGAAGCCCTGCGACCCCAACCTCCTCGTCACACGGCTCGCGGAGGCGATGAAGGCGGACGACCCATGAGGACGGACCTGCTGCCCTCGACGCCCGATACGCCGACGGACCGCTCGCCCGATGCCAAGTGGCTCGCGGCCCTCACGACCGAGCCCCTGGCGACCGATGGATTGGTCGAAACCCTTCGCGCCCGCTGCCCGAAGGATGGCCGGAGCTGGCTGATCTCCCGAGCCATGGTGTCGGAGGAGTCCACTGCGGCAACCCGGCTCCGCCGCGCCTTCGCGCTGCGACACGTGCTCTCCCCCGACTGGGCCGTGCTGCCGCTGCACCTGATTCCGACCCTGGACGGGCCGGTCCTCATCCAGCGCGACGACGGGGGTGGGCCACCGCCGGATGGGGCGGTGCGCGACATCGCCGGCTTCCTCCGCCTTGCGGCCAGCACGGCCCATGCGCTGGGCCAGGCCCATGCATCCGGGCTGCTCCATCGCGACCTCACGCCGGCCAGCCTGTTCGAGGGGACGGACGGCGTGGTCCGGCTGGCCGGGTTCGGCCTGACACTCGCGGAAGGTGAAGTCTTCCTGACGGGCGAGAGCGGGTTCGGCAACCCGGCCTTCACCCCGCCCGAGCGCGCGCGGCGGACCGATCCCTCCAGCGGCGCCCGCAGCGACCTCTACGCGCTTGGCATGACCCTCTACGCGCTGCTGGCCGGTCGCCTTCCCTTCGAGGCGCAGGACCCGCTGAGCTGGATTCACGCCCACGCCGCGAGACGGCCGCCCCCGCCCGGCCGCTTCCGCACCGGAGTGCCGGCGATGCTGGACGCGATCCTGCTGAAGCTGATCGAGAAGGAGCCCGGACGGCGCTATCCCTCCGCCTCCGCGCTGGAGCGCGACTTGCGGTGCTGCCTCTCGGCCTGGGAGGAGAGGGGGGCTATCGAGCCGTTCGAGCCGGGCGAGGCGGCAGGGGACGGCGCCGTGCCCGCCGTGTCCCGCAGGGGCATCGCCTCGCGAGCCCTGCCATCGGACTCGGTTGGGATGCGATCGCAGGCAGAATGCCTGATCCTTGAAGGCCGCTTTCCGGAAGCCGCCGTGGAGATCGCGCGCCTCCGGCAGGAAGCGAAGGGAGAGGTGGAGCACCTCGCCGCGCTCCGTCTCGACATCCGGCTGCGAAGCCTGCGTTCAGACTTCGCGGGCGCAATCCGGGCAGGAGCCGAGGCGCTGCCGCTGCTCGGCATAAGGCTCCCGGCCTGCCACGGCGTTCCCGAGACCGAGGCTGCCTACAGCTGTCTGCGTGCCACGCTGGGCGCGCGAGGCCCGGCCTCACTGCCCGATCTGCCACCCATGACCGATCCGCTCCTGCAGGAGGGGATGGACCTGCTCGCAAGCCTCGTGATTCCGGCCAACTTCGTCGATGACGCGCTGATGTTCGTGCTGCTTTGCGAGCAGGTGCGGCTCACTGTCCTGCACGGGATCGCGCCCGCTTCGGCACAGGGCATTGCCTGGTTCGGCGTCGCCCTCGCTCACCGGTTCGGCGAGTACGGGCGCGGGATGGAGTTCGCAGAGGCGGGTATGCGCCTTGCCGAGGTTTCGGGAAGCGCCGAGATACGAAGCGCCACGCTTGTCGCCCTGGACCAGGTAAGCGCCTGGAGCCGCCCGTTCGACTTCGCCCTCGGCTGCGCCCGTGCCGCCCTGGCCGAGAGCAGGGACAGCGGCGACAGCGCCATGGCCTGCTACGCCTGCAACCACATCGTCTCCGACCTCATCGTGATGGGCGTGCCTCTCATCCGGGTGGAGGAGGAGATCGCGCGCGGGCTCGCCTTCGCGCGGCAGGTCCATTTCGCGGATGTGGAAGCCATCCTCGGCGTGCAGCATGCCTTCGTGGGCGCGCTCCGCGGGACCGGGGCGTTGCCGGCCGAGCCGCCTCGGAGTGCAATGACGCCGCTCCTCTGCTGGTACTGGATGTTCCGCGGCATTCTTGCCTTCACGGAGGACGATCCGGACGGGGCGGAGGAGTGCCTGGACCGTGCGCGGGCGCTCGCCTGGTCCACGCCGGCGCATATCCACGTGATGTGCATCCACTTCTTTGCCGGCTTGATCCGCGCGGCTCGGGACGATGCGGCGGGGCTCGCGCCTCACCTTGCTAAGATGCGCGGTTGGGCCGGGCTCAGCCCAGGGAACTTCCGTGACAAGGCACTTCTGCTGGAGGCGGAGTCGGCGCGGCTTGAGGGCGCCACGCTGCGCGCCCTCTCCCTGTACGAGGAGGCCGTCGCGGCCGCCACGGCTGCGGACAGGCCGCAGGTGCGTGCCATCGCGCATGAACGGGCCGCCGCATGCTACGCCGCGCACGGCCTGGAAGGCGCGGCCCGCCACCATCTTCGCGGCGCCCATTCCCAGTACGAAGCCTGGGGCGCGGTGCAACGGATGGCAAGGCTCTCGGCCCGGCACTCCTTTTTGCCAGCCCCCGCCCGGGCCGCACGGCGCGACGGCCCGCAGAGCCATGACGGGCTGGATCTCGGCGCCGCCATGGCGGCCGTGCAGAGCCTCTCGGGTGAGATCGACACGGATCGCCTCGTCGAGCGCCTGCTCGGACAGGCGATGGCGGTGGCGGGCGCAAGCCGCGCCGCCCTGGTCATGATCGATGAGGGCCGCACGGTGCTGGAAGCGCTCGGCAACGTGGATGACGGTCCGCCCGGCAGTGGTGACATCTCCGTTCGCTTCGCCCGCACCAGCCCCTCCGTGAGCGACCTTCCGCTCTCCATTCTTTACGGGGTAATCCAGCGCCGCATCGCGGTTTCCATTCCTGATCTGCGCGGACCGCACGAACACGCCTTCGACGGCTACTTCGCCATCCACCCCGCCCGCTCCCTCCTGGCGCTACCGCTGATCAAGCAGGGCTCGCTCATCGGCGTGCTGCACCTGGAGAACGAGGTTGCCGCCCATGCCTTTGACGGATCCCGCCAAGTGCTGCTGGAGATCATCGCCAGCCAAGCGGCCATCTCGCTGGAGAATGCCCGCCTCTACGCCGCGCTACGGACGAGCGAGGCCTTTCTTACCCTCAGTCAGCGCATCAGCCGCTCCGGCAGCTTCCGCTGGAACCGCGCGAGAGACGAGCACAGCTGGTCCGAGGGGCTGTTCCACCTCTGGGGCGCGGCCCCCTCGGGCAACCCGCTGTCGCTCGACGAGATGCGAACGCGCACGCACCCCGAGGACAGAGCGCGCCTCGAGGCAGTGATGATGCAGCCCTGGGGTGGTGGGGTAACCGGTCCACACGCGTTCCGCATTCTCGACCCTGCTGCGGACGGCGCGGCGCGGCATGTGGAGCTTATGATCGGATCGGCGGAGCCGGAGGTTTTCGTCGGTGTCCTCGCTGACGTGACAGAGCGCCGCGCAACTGAGGCGGCCCTGCGCCGCGCCCGGACAGAGCTGGCCCAGGCGGCCCAGGCGGCCACCATGGGGGAGCTTGCCGCATCGATCGCGCACGAGATCAACCAGCCTCTCTCGACCATCGTCGCGCAAGCCGGGGCCGTGGGGCGCTGGCTGAGCCGCCCGGCGCCCGAGATCGGGGAGGCCATGGCCGGGCTGGCCGACATCCTCCATGACGGGCAGCGGGCGAGCGACATAGTCCGCTCGCTGCGCGCGCTCGCCCGCCAGGCCGCGCCGGAGCGCCGCCAGGTCGCGGTGGACGCGTTGGTCCGAAGGGTGGCCGGCCTCGTCTCGGCTGAGATTGAGCTGAAGGGTGTGGCGCTCGAGCAGGTGCTAGGTGCGCCGGATGCCAGCGTCCTCGCCGATCCTGTCCAGTTGGAGCAGGTTTTCCTCAACCTCATCCTTAACGCCGCGGAAGCGATCGAGGCCAGACCCGGCCTCCCGCGCCGCATCGTCATTGCCTCCAGCCACCACGCTGCGGCCGGCGCGGTCGAGTTCACGGTCGAGGATACCGGGCCGGGAATCGCCGCTGCCGACCTCGCCAGGATCTTCGATCCCTTTTTCACGACGAAGTCCACCGGCCTGGGTATGGGGCTTCCCATTTGCCGATCCATCATGGAGGCGCATGACGGGTGGCTGGAATGCGTCGCAACGGGTCCTTCCGGAAGCCGCTTCCTGATCCGCCTGCCCGCTTCGGCGTGAGGCGTCAGGGCGGATCCCGGCGGGATCGGACAAGACCGACAAGCGCGATGGCCGCAGCCTCCGCGCCGGCCGTGCCCGTGCGCGGGGCCGGTCGGGATCCGCCCATCTTCAGCCTCCCCCGTTCCCCCGGGCTGAGGCGGCTCCTGCCCCCGCCCTGTCCCCCATTGGGGCGGGGGCACTACGCTGTCAGGCATGTCCAGGAAAGTGAGGTAGGCCGCTCCCGTGAGAACCGTCGGGAGCGGGCGACGACTGAAGGACGGTCCCATTCCGGTCCTGGCGGAACAAGAACTCGGCTGGCCTGCGCTCCACCCTGCGGAGCCCCGACCCGGATCCATCAGGGCGGCGGCGCGGACGAGGTCTGCGAAGCTGCGGACGCCCATCTTGCGCATGATTTAAAAGCGGTTCCCCTTAACGGTCGGCTCCGAGACGTCCAGCCAACCGGCAATCTGCTTGTTCATCAAGCCATCGACCATGAGCGACATCACTTCGCGCTCGCGCGCCGAAAGGTCATTATCGGCCTGCCGCACCGCGGCCAGCCTCCGGCGCTCCTGTAGCCCTGCGGCGTCGGCAGTGATGGCGGCTTGGATCGCAGGACCTGGGGGCCGGCCGCCCATCGTCTCCCGGTTCCCCTATACGAAGGTATAGCTTCCACGGGCCGAACAGCTTACCGGCCCGAACCTGTGCTGAATGGCGATCGCCCCGCTGCTCCCTCACTCTCCCGTCAGCAGAAACCGACGGACAACGGAGCAGATCGATGATCTCTAGCCAGCATGCCATCAGGGCTGGTGGTCATGAGGACTCCCGGAGGCGAGGTGAGGCGGGGGCGATCCACCGCCTCCTACGGGATGCGCTCGACCTGCTCGACAGCGACCGTGGCGCGGCAGCGGTCAACTTGGCCCGCGCCACACAACTGATGGACGCGGTGCGGCCGGGCAACGCCGACCGGAATGCCATCCCGGGCGGGCTGGCACGGTGGCAGATTGTCAGCACCGTCCGCTACGTCGAGGCTAATCTCGAGCGCCAGATCCTGCACAAGCACCTCGCCGCCCAGGTCAGGCTGAGCTGCGGCTATTTCGGCCGCGCCTTCAAGCAGAGCTTCGGCAAATCTCCGCATAGCTATGTGATGGAGCGCCGCATCGAGCGGGCCAAGGCCCTGATGCTGGAGAGCCAGGCGCCCCTGTGCGACATCGCCCTGGCATGCGGGCTCGCGGACCAGGCGCACTTCTCCCGCGTGTTCCGCCGCCTGACGGGCAGCACGCCGCTGGCCTGGCGCCGGCAGCACCAGCAAGCGCCGGCGCAGTAGGGGGAAGGAGGAGTAGTTCTCGCCCGCGGCCGCGCGCGCATTGGCAGTGCTGGCCTCGAGCGCGCCGATACTCGCGCCCGCCTCCCGCGCCGCCGAGCTTTGCTCAACGGTCGCACCGGAGATCGTACCCTTCACTGCCCACGTCGCCTCTCCGCAGCATGGCGGGCGCAACCATCGCCGCCCAGGCGGTCGGCTCGGCGTCGAACTCGGCTAAGGCCGCGGCCGGGGCCGTTCATGAAGCACCGATGGCGCGGCTCACCCGCAAGGGGCTGAGATGCCCTTATCCGCTTCCCCATCGGATCCGCCAATGCTTTCGCGAGCGCCGCCGAGGTCGGTCCCTGCCGTGCTTCTGTGGCCCCGAAGAAGGGCTGGCTCGGCTGGCCCAGCAGGTGATCCTCGACGCTGTCCGGCACGTCTTCGAAGCGGAAGATGGGGTGGCTGCTCCAGCCGAGCGCGGAGATAGGAGGTCAGCGCCTCGACCCTCCAGCTTGCGGCGCGGGGTAGAGATGGCGCCCGTCGCGCGACACGCCTTCCCGCACCGCTCGCCGGAAGGCTTCGGGCAACCACCGCCCGAAACCCGCCGGCTCGTCGGGCGTGATGATGGTGGCGTCGAGCGTTCCGAAAGGCGTCGCGAGCGCCCGGCCCGGGGCAGTTTGGCAGACGATGCAGTCTCCGATCCCAGCCAGCACCGCCCCACGCTCAACAAGCCCCGCCTGGAAGCCATCTGAGGCTGGACGGGGGCGATCTCCGGCGGAAGGATGATGGTTGCCGCCGCCATCGCTACAACGCCGCAGGCCAACCTGGCGAGGGGGCGGTCGGGTAGCTTGCGTGGGTGCCACGAAATTTGGACCATTCACGCGGGTCGCCGCCGCCCGGTAGCGTCTTTCAGCAGCCCCCACCGCAGGCACCTTCCCCCGCGCGGAGAGAGACGATGAACGAGCGTAGTATCCACCAGGTCCGCCGATGACGCAGGTGTTCTCGCTTTGGCCGGCACCGGATGCGCAGGATGCGCCGCAGAGTTCTGCTGGCCCGCTTCCGCGCTGGGCCCGTCGGGTCAGCCGAAGCGAACGGCTGGCGCTGCTGCTATCGGCCGCCGGGCCAGCATCGATCCCGCTCCTGCTCGCTTTGGGTGGGGGTGCCGCGGCTGCCGTCGCCATCCTGCAAGACACGGCATGGGCGGGGCCGGTCGCCGCCCTTCTCGCCGCCAGCGCCCTGTTCACAGGAGGACGGCTCCTCGCGCGCCTACTGAAGGCCGAGGCGGACTACGTAACGCTGTTCGAGCGCGGAGGTGTCTCTCTTTGGCGCGAGGACTGGTCGTCCGTGGCTCAGGCGATCCTGTCTCTGCGACAGGCCGGCATCCACGACATGCAGGCCTATTTTGCTGCCCATCCCGACCAGGCGCGTCAGCTGCGCCGGCAAGTGCAGATCAAGGATGTGAACCGCTTCACCGCGACGATGATGGGCGCCCCAGGCAAGGAGGCATTCATCGGCCCGCTGGACCGCATCCTGCCGGATACGGACCAGACCTTCATGCAGTGGCTCGTCGCAATCTCCAACGGCGAAGCTCTTTACCGCTCGGAGGCGCACATCACCCGACCCGACGGCAGCGACCTCGAATGCCTCTTTGCGGCTGACCTGCCCGACACGATGGAGGGGTTCCGCGACATCGTCGTTACCGCGGTCGACGTCACCGCCTACAAGGTGACCCAGGCGCGGCTGCTGCAGGCCGAGGCGGAGATCGCGCGCAGCGCCCGCGTCACCACTGCCGGCACGCTTACCGCCTTGATTGCGCACGAGGTAAACTCGCCGCTCGCGGCTATAGTCGGCCATGCGGAGGCGTGCCGCAGATGGTTGGCTCGCCCCGATCCGGACCTTGCTGAGGCGCGCGAGGCGCTGGACCACGTGGTGCGCGATTCCATCCGCGCGCGAGAGGTGGTGACCCGCCTCCGCTCCTTCATCGGCAACGCCGTCCGTCGCGCCGAGCCCGTCGATCTTGCGCGCCTCACGAGGGAGGCGATCCTCCTGGTCGAGCGCGATCTACGCTCAAGTGGCGCATCCGTTCACTTCGACACGGGAGGAGATCTGCCCCTGGTGATGGCAGATCCCGTCCAGATCCAGCAGGTTCTGGTCAACCTGATGCTGAACGGTGCGCAGGCCATGGCCGGCCAGCCCGGGCCGCACGACCTGATCGTTCGCCTGTCCCGAACGAATGACGGCGTATCTGTGGAAGTGCGGGATCGTGGCCCCGGCATCGACGCAGATGGCCTCTCGCGCATCTTCGAACCCTTCTTCTCGACCAAGGCGGACGGTATGGGGATGGGCCTTGCCATTTGCCGGAATTGCGTGGAGGCGCATGGTGGCCGCCTCTGGGCGGAAAGCACGCCCGGCGAGGGTGCGGTTTTCCACTTCACCTTGCCAGCTGTCGGTGAGCCGTGAAGAACGAGAGCAGATGCTCTTCCGCAGCGGGTTCTGGTCAGTTGTGTTGCAAAGATGAGGGACAACAGGCCGGGTTCTTGTCGACGCCGATCGTGCACGGGTCGTCCGTGTACGGCAGGCTGGGCGCCTTGCAGAAGAACCACTTCACGGCCGCAGCGCTCCCCTTGGCTGACAGGAGGCATGGATCCGCCGGTAGCGGCAGGTCGGCAATCAGCTCTATGGCCGCCTCCAGGACGTCGTCCTCCGGCAGGGGCAGCCTACCTCGCCGCTCGGGCAGTGTGCCCCTGGCCGATCGAGCGAGGCCGGCTGTAGGATTCCGGAGAGGACGGGCGCCGCCCTGTCAGGAATCATCCCGAGGACGAACCGCCCATGACCACGACCGCACCCTCGGCCCCGGCTGACCCCGAGGAGCACGAATTCCACTACAACCCGCAGCGCGCCTTTCCCGACTTCGCCACGCACCGGGCGCGAAGGGCACCCATGAACGACGCCGCTCTCGGCAACTTGCGCCACACCGCCGACCTGGCCTACGGCGGGCACCCTCGCCGCCGCCTGGACATTTACCCCGCAGCCCGTCCGCGCGCGCCGATGCACGTGTTCTTCCACGGCGGATACTGGCGGGCAAACGACAAGAGTGGCTTCGCCTTCGTCGCCCAGGCCCTGGTGCAGCGCGGCTTCATGGCCGTGATCCCGAATTACGAGCTCTGCCCCGGGTCCACGCTGGACGGCACTGTCGACTCCGCCCTCGCCGCCATCGAGTGGGCTGTGCGAAATGGCGACGCCCATGGTGGGGATCCCGCCTCCATCAGTCTCTCCGGCCATTCCGCCGGGGCGCATCTCTGTGCGGCAGCACTGGCGACGGACTGGACCGCGCGCGGCCTGGATCCCTCCTTCCTCAGGGCCGCAACTATGATCAGCGGCGTGTATGACCCTGCTCCGGCCATGCTGACGACAGTCAACGAGGACTTGCGCCTCACGCCGGAGATCGTGGCACGCCACGACTATGAACGGGCCGCGCCGAGGACACGTGCCCAGGTAAGCCTTTTCGTCGGCGGGAAGGAGCCGTGGCGCTGGATCGATCAAACCTTCCGCTACTCGCACCATCTGCGCCGACACGGTGGCGACCCTGCAGTGCAGGTGATCCCCGGCCATGATCACTTCAGCATTCTTGACCAGTACGTCGCCGGCGGGAGCCCCGTCCTCAACGCCGTCTCGAGCTAGCTCTAGCTCCGAACTCGGGGCAGAGTAACAGTCGTCCAGTAGGACGCTGTTCACCCAGCACCTGCCTTGCGTGGACTGCAAACCATAAGGAATCCGGCTGTCTCGGACGGCCTGCCGCCAGCGGCTGCTGGAGATGGGACTACCCGCCCTGCGCCTTCCCGGCTCCACTTCCGGAGAGTACCATTGCGCTTTGAGGGCGAAATCGAACTGTTTTTTTCATTGGCTCGATGGCAGTCGGGCCAGGAGGTTTGATTGTGAACCAACGGCGCGACCTTATTACCCTCGCTCTTAGCCTCGGAGCCTCCTGGGTGGGGCCGGGATTGCTGAGGGCGGCGAAAGCGCAGGGCAGTGCTGGGGTGTTGCGGATCGGCATGGCCGCGCCGAACACCACCCTCGACCCTCACCTGCTCAGCAACGCCCCAAACAACGCGGTGGCCACCCACATCTTCGACAGCCTCACGGTGAACGACCATGCCTCGCGCTCCGTCCCCGGCCTCGCGGAGTCCTGGACGCGTAAGGATGAAACCCAATGGGTCTTCCGCCTGCGCGACACCCGCTTCACCGACGGCACCCCCTTCACCGCCAACGACGCCATCGCCTCCATACGCCGCGCGACCGAGATCCCCAGCGCCGCCTCCTTCCGCACCTACACGCGCAGCATCAAGGCCATGTCCGCGCCCGACCCCCGCAGCCTAGTGGTCGAGACGCACGGGCCCGATCCCCTCCTGCTGAACGCGATCGGCCGCGTCCGCATCATCCAGGCCCGCCTTACCGACGCCCCCAGCGCCGAGTTCAACGCCGGCCGCGCCGCCATCGGCACCGGCCCCTACAAGCTGCGCGAATACATCCCCGGCAACCGCATCTCCCTCGACCGCAACGATGCCTGGTGGGGCGGCCCCACGCCATGGGAGCGCGTGGAGCTGCGCGTCGCGACCGACGACGCCGCCCGCCTCGCCGCCCTCCTCGCCGGCGACCTCGACATCATCGAGGCCGTTCCCTCCGGCAATGCCGAGCGCGTCCGCGTCGACCCCCGCCTGCACCTCATCAGCGGCGTCTCCTCGCGCTTCGTCTATATCGGCCTCGATCAGGTGAACGACGTCTCCCCCTTCGTCACCGGCCCCGACGGCAAGCCGCTCGACCGCAACCCCTTCAAGGACCACCGCGTCCGCCAGGCCCTCTCCATGGCCATCAGCCGCCAGGCGATCGTGGAGCGCGTGATGGAGGGCCAAGCCGTTGCTGCCACCCAGTTCCTGCCTCCGGGCGGCCCCGGCACCGACCAGAGCCTCGAACCCACCCCCTTCGACCCCAACCGCGCCAGGGTCCTGCTTGCCGAGGCCGGCTATCCCCGCGGCTTCCGCGTCACCCTGCACGGCCCGAACGACCGCTACATCAACGACGCCAAGATCGTGCAGGCCGTGGCCGGAATGCTCACCCGCATCGGCATCGAGACGCGGGCCGAGGTGATGCCGTGGTCCACCTATGCCGGGAAGAACAGTCAGCGCACCGAGCAGTCCCTCTTTCTCGGCGCCTGGGGCGTGAACACCGGGGAGACCAGCAACCCCATGGCCGCCCTCGTCGCCACCGAGGACCGCCCCGCCGGCTTCGGCATCTCAAACGCCGGCCGCTACTCCAACCCCGAGGTGGACCGCCGCCTGAAGAGTGCCCTCCGCACCATGGACGACACCGCCCGCAACGCACTGCTGGCGGAGGCCAGCGGCATCGCCTTCCGCGACGTCGCCCTCATCCCCCTCCACCACGAGGTCTCCGTCTGGGCGGCGAAGAAGGGCCTCGGCTACGTCACCCGCGCCGACCAGTACACGCTCGCCACCGGCGTCACGAAGGAATCCTGATCCCCGTGTCCAGCACCACCGAAGACACCCAGGCAAGGCTGCTGCGCGCCACCTACGACACCGGCAAGACCGCCATCTACTCCGCGAAGATCGACCCGCGCTTCCAATATTGCCTCTACGTTCCGCCGAGCATCGGCCCGAACACGGAACTCGTCGTCTGCGTCCACGGCACCTCGCGCACGAGCTTCCTCGACTTCCGCGACGGCTTCGCCGAGTTCGGCCGCTGGAACGACTGCGTCATCCTCTGCCCCATCTTCCCCATCGGCCCGCTCGGGGACGGCGCGCGCAGCGGCTACAAGTACATGCAGGAGGGCGACATCCGCTACGACCGCGTCCTCCTCGGCATGGTGGATGAAGTCGCGAGAAAGTACGGCCGCAACTGGGACAGGTTCGCCCTCTTCGGCTTCTCCGGCGGCGGCCACTTCACCCACCGCTTCGCCATCCTCCACCCGCGCAAGCTCTGGGCCGCCTCCATCGGTGCCTCCGGCAGCGTCACGCTCCTCGACACGAACCGCGACTGGTGGGTCGGCATCCGCAACCTCCAGGATGTCTTCGGCATCGAGTTCGACCGCGAGGCGCTGGCACAGATCCCCGTCCAGATGCTCGTCGGCGACGCCGACCTCGAGACCTGGGAGATCACCCACAAGCCCGGCGGCACCTACTGGATGGAGGGCGCCAACGACGCCGGCCGCACCCGCCCCGAACGCCTCCGCGCCCTGCAGCAATCCTTCGAATCCGCCGGCGTGAAGGTCCGGTTCGACCTCGTCCCCGGCGTCGCCCATAGTCGCATGCTCGTCATCGACCGCGTGCAGGACTTCCTCGCCGACCTCCTGAAGAAGAAGCGGAGCGCCTGACAGTGCCTGGCATGATCGTCGCTCCCCAGCCGGAAGCCGTGGAAGCCGGCGCCCGGGTCCTCGAGCGCGGCGGCAACGCGGTGGACGCCGCCATCGCCTGCGGCCTCGTCCAAGGCGTGGTGGACCCGCAAATGGTCGGCATCGGCGGCTTCGGCTCCATGCAGGTCTTCCTGCCGAGGCGCGGCGTGCACAAGGTCCTCGAATTCTTCTCCCGCGCCCCGCTCGCCGCCACGCCCGAGATGTGGGAATCTAAGCTCGTCGGCCAGTCCCGCGACGGCTTCGCCTTCCTGCTCGAAGGCGGCATCAGCGAGGCCGGCCACCTCGCCGTCTGCACCCCTGGCAACGTCGCCGGCTACGCGGAAGCGCTCCGCAACTGGGGCACGATGGAGTGGCGCGACGTCTTCGCCCCCGCCATCGCCCAGGCGCGAGCGGGTTGGATGGTCCGCCCCCATGTCCATTGGTTCTGGTCTCAGGACCAGTCCGCCAGCGGTCAGGTTAACACGATCGACAAGCTCCGCCTCACTGCCACCGGCCGCCGTGTCTATTTCCGCGAGGACGGCACCCTCAAGCGCCTCGGCGACACGATCCACAACCCCGACATGGCCCGCAGCCTCGAACGCCTCGCCGCTGGCGGCCCCGAACTCTTCTACACCGGCGAGATGGCCGAGGAGATGGCCGCCGACTTCAAGGCGAATGGCGGCCTCATCACCATGGAGGACCTCCGCGCCTACCGCACCTCATTGGCGGACCCGATCTGGGGCGAGTACCGCGGTCACCGCATCGCCACCAACCCGCCGCCCAGCAGCGGCTTCGCCATGCTCCAGGTCCTGCACATCCTGGAGCACTTCGACATCGGCGCGCTCACCCACTCCGGCACCGAGCACATCCGCATCCTCACCGAGGCCATGAAGCGCATGACCATCGACAAGGACCGCAACATGTCGGACCCCGCCTTCGTCCCGGTGCCGACCGAACAACTTCTCTCCCGCGACTACACCGCAGGCGTAGCCGAAGGCATCCGCCGCGGAGGCCGCCTCCGCGTCACCCGCCTCGAACGCAAGACCGAGCGCGACACCACCCATGTCTCGGTGATGGATAGCGAGGGGAACTGCGTTACCATGACCCACACCCTCGGCAGCCCCTCCGGCGTCATCACCGAGGGGCTGGGCTTTATGTACAACGGCTCCATGAGCCGCTTCGACCCGCGCCCCGGCCGCGCCGGTTCCATCGCCCCCGGCAAGCGCCGCGCCTCCTCCTCCGCCCCCACCATCGTCTTCAAGGGCGACCAGCCGCGTATCGTCATCGGCGCGCCCGGCGGCAGCTACATCGCGCCCGCCGTCGCCCAGGGCATCTCCAACGTGCTGGACTTCGGCATGTCCATGTCCGACGCCGTCGCCGCCCCGCGCATCGTCGCCGTCTCGGACTCGATCGACGTCTCCAACCGTATCCGCCGCGACGTTACCGACGAACTCGCCGCCCGAGGCTACGACATCAAGCGCAGCTCGATGAGCTACCCCTTCGCCGCCCTTCACGGCATCCAGAACATCGACGGACGCCTTGAGGGCGGTGCCGACCCGCAGCGCGACGGCATGGCGCTGCGGGTGCCGTGACCCAGCCTATTCCGTAGCAGCCATCGTAAAGGCCGCGCTGAGTGTGCGGTCTTTGGCTTCGTGAGTCGGCGAAGGAGGTGTTTCGGTCACCTCGTC
Organism: Roseomonas aerilata DSM 19363; assembly: GCF_000711725.1. Lineage (GTDB taxonomy): Bacteria > Pseudomonadota > Alphaproteobacteria > Acetobacterales > Acetobacteraceae > Roseomonas > Roseomonas aerilata. The sequence continues at coordinate 38,448 of NZ_JONP01000029.1, forward strand.
CGCCGCTGGCTTGCCTTCTTGGTGCCCGTGCAGACCGCCTTCAAAGGAAGTGGCGTCGCCTTGAACTTCATTGTGGCGCCCGGTTTGACCAGCACACGCCGCCAGCCACGCCTGCCTCGCTCCTCCGCCTTTCGTGGTATCGAGGCAGTTCTACAGCGACGTCAGGCCCACATCCCCTTGCTCACCAGCCAGTCCTGGATGAGCTCAGCGACGGTGTCGCTGTTGCGGTCCATCATGATCATGTGGCTGTTTCCACGAATGCCGCGCTCCGGAAGGTTCACCACGTCCACATTACCGCCCGCGGCGCGGATCGCTTCAGCGAAGCGCATCCCATTCGCGCGAATGGCGGGCCAGCGCGCATCGCCGTCGATGTAGTCGCCATAAAGGACAAGCATCGGGATGTTCTTGAGTGCGGCGACCTTTGAGATATCGCCTACCGCGGCCGGCTCCACGAGAACGAGGGCACGGACCTTGTCCGGCCGTTCCTGAGCCGCGCGCCAGCCGAAGAACCCTCCCTGGCTGTGGACCATCACCACGCTTGGGCCCACACGGTCGAGCAGGGCGCCGTAGGCCTCCAGCGTCAGCTCGTCCGTTGTGGTAAAACGTGGCACGTTCTGCCGCATGAAGTTGCGGTAGCTGTCCTTGTCTGCCGGGAACTGGTTGCCGGGCAGGACGGTGCCGCGCGCGAGGGAGCCGGGCCCATCGCCGATGCGGAAACGCTCATAAGGATTGTCCTGCGTCAGGAAGACCGGCTGTCCGCCGGTCGCTTCCGGGATCATCGTCCAGCCCGAGCGCCCGCGCTCGGTTGCATCCGAAACATAGACGGGCCAGCCGCGGCGCAGGAAGAAGTGTTGCCAGCCCTCCCGCCCGTCTGGCGTGGTCTCCCAGGTCACGCCGGTCAGGCCACCGCCATGCCACATCAGCAGGGGGAAGCGGCCGTGCTGGGGCGAAGGAATCATGTAGCCCGCATACATGCCGCCGATGAGGTAAGTACCGTTGGGATCGACCCGCGCGGGCTGACCACCCGGCGAGAAGAGCACTTCTCGCGTCGGCTGCCCGGCGATGACGAAGTCGCGCCCGCCGACATGGAAGGAGCCGAAGTCAGCGAGGGTAATCGGCGCACGCGCCGCGGGCGGGACCGGCGCGACAACCCCTGCCCTCCCTGGTGCGGTACCCTGGGCCCCCGAGGCTTTTGGCAGTGCCGCGGCCGCGACGGTCATTGCCGCCCCCTGCAGGAACGTTCTTCTCATCGTCCGCCTCCCTTCCCACGTAGCGTACATCAATCTGCACGCCGCCTGAGGCCATGACGAGGCACCGCGAGGGCCGCGGATCGGCAAATTGATCAGTTAAACCGCTCGGCTCCGTAAGGCGCCGGGTCGATGAAGGGTCTCGTCCCCGTCATTATTTCTGCCAGCATGCGGCCTGTCGTGGGGCCCAGGGTCAGGCCCTGATGGGCATGGCCGAAGGCACCCCAGAGCTGGTGCTGGCCTGGAATGCGCCCGATCACGGGCAGCATGTCCGGCGTGCAGGGCCGCACTCCCATCCAGGGCCGATCCTCGATCCTCTCCGCGAGAGGCAGGAGGGACCGCGCGATTGGCTCGGCCCGCTCGAGCTGAAGCGGGGTTTCTGGCGCACCGGCGCGGGCGAACTCGGCCCCGGTCGTCAGTCGGATGCCGGCCCGCATCGGAACGAGGCAGAAGCCGCTGACCTCATCGATGAAGGGGTGGTTCAGGACTGCGTTGCCCCTCATGCCGTAGTGCCGGTGGTAGCCTCTCTTGCCGAAAAGAGGGGGAGAATAGCCGAAGCGTCGCGTCACCGTTCCGGCCATTGCACCGAGCGCCACGACGGCGTGGGCAGCGTGGGCCGGTCCCTCCGCCGTCTGGACACGCCAGCCGGCGCCGGCCCGCTCCAGCGTCGTGGCATCACCGAGGAAGAATCGGCCGCCCTTCGCCGCCAGCAGGTGCGCATACGAGGTGGTCAGCGCGTGGGGATCGCTGACCGAGTAGGGATCCGTCCAGTGCAGCGCGCCAACGCGCCGAACCATCAGGTGCGGCTCAGCCTCTGCCAGGGCGTCACCGTCCAGCATGCGGTAGCCCACGCCATGGTCGCGATGCGCCATGTCAGCTTCTAGCCGGGCAGCGTCCATCTGCGCCTCGTTGCTGAACAGGCGCATCCAGCCGATCGGCCGCAGAAGCTCTGCTGAGCCGGCCGCGGACGCGAGCGCCATGTGCTCGTCCAAACAGGTGACGATCAGGCGGGCATAGGCCCGGGACACAGCTTCGTAGCGCCGCGGCGCCGAATGCCACCAGTAGCGCAGGAGGGGCGAAGCCAAACCAGGCAGGGCCGAAGGATGGTACACGGCATCCACGCTGCGGTTGCGGGCAATCCGCGTGAGCTCCGCAATGCGCCGCGGAAAGGGATGGGGATGCACCGCCTCCCGTTGGATCAGGCCGGCATTGCCGAAGGAGGCCCCCTCCCCCGGCGGCCGCCGGTCGATCAGCGCCACATCCCATCCGCGCTGCCGCAGGTGCAACGCGGTCGATACGCCGACCATCCCCGCCCCCAGCACAATCGCCGATCGCGTCATGCCTTGCCCCTCCATCCGCGCCGCGCACGCATCGACGTGCCTATGGTTCCGATGCGCTACGGCGTCCGCTCAGCAACGCGATCAGCGCCGCGTCCAGGTCCGGATCAATGCCCGAGCAGACGACGACGGCACGGGCGGGGCCGTCCCCCGCGTTGAGGTAAGCGTGACCCATACTGCTATCCAGGTAGATGCCGTCGCCGGGATCCAGCAGGTCCGGCGCGTAGAATTCCGTGTGCACCGCGACGCGTCCCTCGAGGACGTAGCAGTATTCCTCGCCCGCGTGCCGAATCAGGGGCCCGAATTCGGCGAGAGAGCGGGCGTGCATCTCGGCGACGATCGGGATCATGCGTTTCCGCGCGATATCCGCGAATTGGTACAGATAGTCGTAGCAGTCCGTCTGAACCCGCTGGCCCTGCCGGGCGCGACTGACGCCACGGCGCGCGGTAACGGGTTGCCGCGGCGCGCCTGGCGTTTCAAAGAGTTTGGCCACGTTCACCCGCAGCCCTTCGCTAAGCGCAAGGAGCTTGTCGTAGGTCAGCGACATCTGGCCATTCTCGACCTTCGACAGCGTCGAGACGGCAAGGCCCGAGCGGGCACTGACCTCCTTCAAGGTCAGGCCCTGTGACTGCCTGGCGGCACGCACGGACTCTCCCAGTGAGGGGCGGCCAGCGGTGTTGTCGAGAACCTCCATTATGTTGACATACCTGCTCGTCGACTTTCACTATCGGTCAAATTTTGACGTATCGTAGGTGTTCGTCAACGCGGATGCCAGTCGGAAAGACGGAGGTCGGGTTCGTGCGGATCTTCATTGCGGGGCTTGCTACCGAGACCAACACCTTTTCCCCGATCCCCACGGGATGGTCAGGCTTCAAGGAGCAGCGAGTCTGGTTCCGCAACGACGGCAGCCGCCAGCCGCCCGTCGCCGGTAACGTGCCGCTGATCACCTGGCGCCGCCTGGCAGAGGCCGACGGGCACGAAGTCGTCGAGAGCCTCTGCACCTTTGCCCAGCCTGCCGGCACCACCCTACGCCATGTCTACGAAGGCCTTCGGGACATGCTGCTGGACGACCTTCGCCGGGCCGGGCCGATCGACGTCGTGTTGCTCTTCATGCACGGCGCCATGGTCGCTCACGGCTACGACGACTGCGAAGGGGACACGCTCGCCCATGTTCGTGAGGTGGTCGGCCCTCAGGCGAAGATCGGCATCGAGCTGGATCTGCACTGCCATCTGACGGAGCTGATGCGACGATCCGCGGACGCGATCATCACCTACAAGGAGTACCCGCACATCGACATGGCCGAGCGTGCGGCGGAGTTATACGCGCTCTGCACTCGCGCGGCGCGGGGCGAGGTGACCCCGGTCACGGCCTATCACGACTGCCGCATGATCAGCATGTGGCGGACGCCGCAGGAGCCGATGCGGTCCTTCGTCGAGCGCATGCAACTCCTGGAAGGCAAGGACGGCATCCTCTCCATCTCCTTTGGGCACGGCTTTCCCTGGGGCGACGTGGAGGAGGTGGGCGCCAAGATGGTCGTGATCGCCGACGGCGACAGGCTGAAGGCCGAAGCGCTGGCGAAGCGCCTGGGCGACGAGATCTGGGCGATGCGAGAGGCTACCTCCACCCGGCACGACACGATCGACGAAGGGATCGACCGCTCGCTTTCCGGTCAGGGAGGGCCGGTGGTCTTAGCGGATGTGGCGGACAACGCCGGTGGCGGCGCACCATCGGACAACACCGCCATTCTTGCTCGGCTGGTGGACCGAGGCGTGAAGGACGCAGTGATCGGCTGCTTCTGGGATCCGCAAGCGGTCGCCTTCTGCGTCGAGGCGGGCGAGGGCGCGACCTTTCCCCTGCGGATCGGCGGCAAGTGCGGCCCCTCCTCCGGCGACCCTGTGGACCTGATGGTCACGGTGCGGAGGCTCGATCCCGACTTCACCCAAACGGGGCTGAGCGGCGGCCGCGCAAGCTTCGGGCCGAGCGCATGGGTTTCCGCCGATGGCATCGACATCGTTCTCGTCAGCAGGCGCCAGCAGACCTTCGCGCCGGACGCCTTCACCGGCCTTGGCATCTCGTTGGCGGACAAGGCTCTTGTCGTCGTCAAGTCCACCCAGCACTTCCACGCCGCCTTCGCGCCAGTTGCGCGCGAGATCCGCTACGTGGCCGCACCCGGTGCCATTCCGCCGGACTATGCGAACATTCCCTTCAGCAAGCGCACCCGCCCGTACTGGCCCCGCGTGACTGACCCTTTCGCGCCGACCAACGCTCTCCAGGAGCCCGCCGCATGAACGCCCCTACCCGCCGCACGCTCCTCGGTGCAACCGCCGCCACGGCGCTCGTGCCCAATCTGGGCCGCCCGGCGCTGGCGCAGGGGGCGAAGGTTGTGAGCTTCGTGCCACAATCCGACCTCGCCGCGCTCGATCCGATCTGGACGACGGGCTACGTGGTCCGGAACCACGCCTACATGGTTTACGACACACTATACAGCATGGATGCCAGGTTTCAGGTGAAGCCCCAGATGGCCGAAGGCCATGAGGTGGCGGATGACGGCCGCAGTTGGACCATCCGCCTGCGCGATGGCCTGAAGTTCCATGACGGCGAGCCCGTGCGTGCGCGGGACTGCGTCGCGAGCATCCGCCGCTGGGCCGCGCGGGACGGCTTCGGCGCGACCCTCATGGCGCAGACGGACGACCTTTCGGCCGTGGACGACCGCACGTTGCGCTTCCGGCTGAAGGCGCCCTTCCCGCTTCTTGCGGAAGCACTGGGCAAGCTCTCCAGCCCCGTCCCCTTCATCATGCCGGAGCGGCTGGCCCAAACCTCGCCGCAGGAGCAGATCCGGGAAGCCGTGGGCTCCGGCCCCTTCCGCTTCCTCAGGGATCAATGGGTGGCTGGCAGCCAGGCCGTCTACACGAGGTTCGACGGCTACGTGCCGCGCGCGGAGGCACCGGATGGCGCAGCCGGCGGGAAGCGCGTCAACGTGGACCGCGTCGAGTGGAAGGTCATCCCCGACAGCTCCACCGCCGTCTCCGCCCTCTCGACCGGGCAGGTGGACTGGATCGAGAATGCTCCCACGGACCTGCTGCCGATCCTTCGCCGCTCACGCGACATCACCATCACCACGCGCGACCCGCTGGGCGTTTACGTGCTGCTGCGATTCAATCACCTCTTCCCGCCCTTCGACAACGTGCGTGTGCGTCAGGCCGTGCTGCATGCGGTGAGCCAGCCGGATTACCTCCAGGCCATGGTGGGCGACCCGTCCTTGTTCAGCGAGTGCAAGGCCTTCTTTCCCTGCGGCACGCCGCTCTCGACCGGCGCTGGCGGAGAGGCGATGGAAGCCAACCTTGCCAAGGCACGTGAGATGCTGAGGGCCAGCGGCTATGATGGCCGCAAGGTGGTCGTCATCTCCCCTACCGACATGCCCTTCCTGGCACCCATGGGCGACGTCACGGCGGACCTTCTGAAGCGCCTCGGGATGAACGTGGAACTCGTGACCACCGACTGGGGCACGGTGCTGGCCCGCCGTGCCTCCCAGAAGCCGCCGGAGGAAGGCGGCTGGAACATCTTCCACACGACCGCCGTGGCCCCGGAGTTCATGAGCCCGGCCTCTCACCTCGCGCTGCGCGGGAACGGCAGGGCGGGCTGGGCCGGCTGGTTCACCGACGAGAAGCTGGAGGCGCTGCGCGCCGACTGGTTCAGCGCGAGGGACGAGGCGGCGCAGAAGGTGGCGGCCGCGGAGATGGAGCGCCAGGCCTTCGCCACTGTGCCGTATGTGCCGATCGGGACCATCCAGCAGCCGACCGCCTACCGGAACACTCTTCGGGACGTGCTGCCGGGTACCGCGCCGGTGTTCTGGAACCTGCGGAAGGCCTGATCTCATGCACGACCTCATCATACGTGGCGGACGCCTGCTTGACCCGGAGACGAGCCTGGACTCCACGGGCGATGTCGCCGTCGTTGACGACCGGATCGTCGCCGTGGGCGTAGTGGAGGGACCGGCGCGGCGTGAGATCGACGCAACCGGGCTCGTCGTTGCGCCGGGCTTCATCGACCTGCACGCCCACGGTCAGTCCATTCCTGCCGACCGCATGCAGGCGTTCGACGGCGTGACCACGTCGCTGGAGCTGGAGGTCGGCGTGCTGCCGGTCGGGCTCTGGTATGAGCGCCAGGCGCAGGCAGGTCGCGTACTGAACTATGGTACGGCCGCCGCCTGGGTTTCGGCTCGCATCGCCGCCATGGCGGGCATGGAGCCGGAGCCGGAACTCGGCTTCATGGGACGCGCCACCCGCGAGCGCCGCTGGATGGACGATGTGGCAACCGACGGCGAGGTGGCGGAAGTGCTGCGCCGCGTGCGCGAAGGCTTGGACGAGGGCGGCATCGGTATCGGCCTGCCCAGCGCCTACGCCCCCGGAACGGGCGTGAAGGAGATGTCACTTGTCTGCAGCCTCGCCGCGGAGCGCGGGGTGCCGACCTTCACGCACATCGCTTACATGTCGAACGTCGACCCAAAAAGCTCCATCGAGGCCTATACACGCCTCGTCGGCTATGCCGGTTCGACCGGTGCGCACATGCACATCTGTCACTTCAACAGCACGAGCCTGCTGGATGTGGAGCGTGCGGCGGAGCTGGTGCGGAAGGCGCAGTCCCTCGGCCTGAAGATCACGGTGGAGGCCTATCCCTACGGGTCTGGTTCCACCGTGCTCGGCGCGGCTTTCTTCACCGATCCCGCCTTTTCCGAACGCACGGGCCGTGACTACGGTTCGGTGCAGATGGTCTCAACCGGGCATCGCTTCACCTCACGTGACGAACTTCTGGCAGCGCAGCAGGAAATGCCGGCCTCGCTCGTGCTGTTCCACTTCCTCGACGTGGAGGTGCAGCCGCGGCACCGGGACCTGTTGGACGTTTCTGTTCTCTACCCCGGTGGTGCCATCGCATCGGACGCCATGCCTTGGACCCTGCCCGACGCCTCCGTGTACATGGGTGACGAGTGGCCGCTGCCGGCGGAAGCATCCTCCCACCCTCGATCTTCCGGCACCTTCACACGCTTCCTCCGGCAATATGTGCTGAACCGGAGGACGATGTCGCTGCTGGATGGCATTGCCAAGTGCACGCTGATCCCCGCACGGGTACTCGAGGAAAGCACGCCGCAGATGCGTCGCAAGGGGCGCCTGCAGCCGGGTTGCGACGCGGATATCGTTGTTTTCCACGCGGAGGCCCTCACCGATCGCGCCGACTTCCGGCACATGAACCTTGTCGCGAAGGGCATGCGCCACGTGCTGGTGAACGGCGAGGCGGTCATCATCGACGGAGAACTTGGAACTGCCGCCCGGCCTGGAAAGCCAGTCCGCCGCTGATGGCCGTTCCAGTTCTGCTTGTCACCGGATTCTTGGGAGCGGGCAAGACAACGGTGATCAACCACCTGCTGACCGCGCCCCATGGCAAACGGCTCGCGGCAGTGGTGAACGACTTCGGCGCGATCAACATCGACGCGGAGCTGCTGGCCGGAAGCGCCGAGGGAATGGTGGCGCTGCAGAACGGCTGCATCTGCTGCACCCTGCAGGGTGACTTGCTGCGAACCCTCTCGCTCCTCCTGCGGCGCGATGCGGCGCTGGATGGTATCGTGATCGAGACCAGCGGCATCTCCGACCCCGCCGAGATCGTACGCAGCCTGCTCGACCCCGTGGTCTGGAGGGAAGCCGCGCTCGACACCGTACTCTGCGTGGCCGACGCGCAGGCGCTCACCGAGCGGCCGCAAACGTTAGAGGACACGCTGCTGCTCTCCCAGCTCCGGGCGGGCGACGTCATCGCGCTGAACAAGACCGATGCCGTGCCGGCCGAGCAGCTGGCGGGCATCCGCGACCGGCTTGCGGCTCTGCTCCCGGGCCGAACTGTTCTGGAAGCCCAGTGGGGTGGCGTGCCGGCCAGCCTCTTGTTTTCGGAGGACCTGAACGTCTTCCCGGATCGGGCGATGCCCACAGCCAGCCGCTTCGCAACTCCAGGCTTTGAAAGCGTCAGCTGGACGGCGGACCGCCCCATCTCGCTGCCGCAGTTCCAGTTTACGATCAGCCGCTTGGGACCGTTCCTCGTGAGGGCCAAAGGCATCATACACTTCGAAGGTCAGGAGCGTCCGGTGTTGTTCCAGATGGTCGGGCAGCGCGCCACATTCGGTGCGGCCCCCTCCCCTTTGTTCGACGCACCGGCGGTGCGGCTCGTGTTGATTGCCGAGATTGGACGACTTCAGCCTGAACTTGTGCATGCACTGCTCGATGAATGCCGCATCTGAGGCAGCCGCCATTTGGATCTCCGGGCGGGGAATTCGTACCGCCGCAGCAGACACCGAGGTCGACAGGAAACGTGTGTCCACTAGCTTTCTGATACTGCTGCCGTCTCCGTCAGGCGGCCAAGCTCGCACCTTTGGTGAACAACTTGCCAGTACCGTCAGCAGGGCAAGTTCCTGCTGCGGCCAGAGCCCATTTGTTCCACACGCCTGGGAACTCCAGCCTCGTAGAACGCCCCTACCCACCTGCCAGACGAATTTACAAAATCCAAGTTGGTGGCAATACGCTTAACATGTCAGCGCTTTCCTAAACGTCCCGCTGCCCATCTGTGACGCGCTGACGTGAACGATGCAGATGGTAGCGCATGGCCAGGCCGGCGGCCTCGGCATCACCCGCCTGAATTGCTTCGGCGATGGCCTCGTGTTCTTCGACCACTCGCCGGGCGCGCTCCTTCGAGCCGGCGCGGGTCAGGCCAAGCGCCACCGTCATGGCACTCTGGATTGGATCGCTCAGCATCTCCAGCAACTCGGCGAAAAAGGCGTTGCCGCTGGCCTTCGCAACGGCCCGATGGAAGGCATAGTCGGTGCGGGCCGGAACCGCCTCACCTGCGAAGCTCGCCCGCAGAGCGGTCAGCGCATCTAAGATGCGCTCCATTTCCTGGGCGCTACGCCGTTGTGCCGCCAGTGAAGCAGCCTGCCCCTCAAGCCCGATACGCACCTCGAGGCAGCGCAGCATCCCAGCTATGTCCGAGACCTTGACGAGGCGCGTAAGCTGATCGGATGGTCTTTTTTGCACGAAGGTGCCCGAACCCTGGCGGGTGATCACCAGCCCGTCGGCATGCAGGCGCATGAGCGCCTCCCGCACCGTTGGGCGCGAGACCGCGAATGCCTGGCAGATCTGGTTCTCCGAGGGCAGCTTGTCGCCCTCTCGCAAGGCCCCGGAGATGATCTGCTCCAGGATCTGACCATAGAGCTGATCGCCGAGCCTCTCTCGTTGCCGGCGAACCAGCTTTAACTCGCTCATGATCGTCTCCATCGTTCAACCAGCGATCGTGTTGCGCCGTGCACGCCTGATATTCACCATCCAGCACCAGTCATCTTGTCAGACATGTTGACAGGCTGTCAGTCTGAATGACAAGTTCGCGCCCAGCGGGGAGCATTGTTGCCCCCGCGCCTGCTATCCAGGGGGGAGACGATGCCGGACTGCCATGACGCGCCTTGGACGCAAAGCTTGCCAACAGTCCAGCGCGGATTGCCCGGCATGGCGAGTGGGTCTCCCGCATGACGAAGGTCGCACTCTCTGGTGCCAGCGGGCAGATCGGCCGCTTCCTGCGCACCGCCCTTTCCGAGCGGGGTATCGACCTTCGGTCGGCCGGTGGACGCACTCCCCTCGAAGCGCTGCGGCACGGCGAGGAAGTGATGCATGGGGATCTGCGCGACTCAGCGGTTGTGGACCGCCTGCTGGAGGGCGTGGACGTGCTGATCCACATGGCCGGCACGAGCGTCGAGCGCCCCCTGCCTGAGGTCATCGAGAACAACCTCGTCGGCCTCAATGCGGTCTACGAAGGGGCGCGCCGCCACGGCGTCCGACGGATCGTCTTCGCCAGCTCCAACCACGCGATCGGCATGCATGAGGCCACGGAGAAACTCGGGCTCGGCTGCGACTTCCGGCCGGATGGCTTCTACGGGTTGAGCAAGATGTGGGGCGAGGGGCTCGCTCGGCTCTACTGGGACAAGCATGGCATCGAGAGCGTCTGCGTCCGCATCGGCTCCGCCCTGCCGCGCCCGACGGAGCCGCGCCATCTCAGCACCTGGTTCGGCCTCGACGACCTGCTCCAGTTCACCTTGCGCTGCATCGAAGCTCCTTCCGTCGGCTTCCTGGTTGCTTGGGGAGTTTCCGCCAACACGCGCAGTTGGTGGACCCCCACCTCCTGCGAGACGCTCGGGTATTACCCCACCCAGAATGCCGAGGATTACGCCGCCGAGATCCTGGCGAAGCCGAACCCGCTGGACGATTTGGGGCAGCAATTCCAGGGCGGCGGCTTCGTCGGTCTCGACTACACGCCGCCGGAGCGCCGCCGCTCCCTCTCGCGCTGAACCTTTCGACCATCAAGGAAATGGCCATGCCGCCGCCGAACCCCAACTTTCTCACCGCGCTGCCGGGCATCTCCGGCATCCTGGTCACACCCTTCGACAAGGATGACCGGATCGCGCCGGCGCTGCTCCGCCCTGTGATCGATCGCGCCATTGCGGCGGGCGTGCACATCCTGACGGCCAACGGCAACACGGGCGAGTTCTACGGCCTGACCACCGCCGAGGCGGAGCGGATGGTTCATGCGGCCGCGGAGATGATCGACGGGCGGGTGCCGCTGATCGGCGGTGTCGGGCGCGGCATAGGTGATGCCGTGGCGCTCGCACGCGCCTCGCGGGTAGCGGGGGCCGCAGCGCTGATGGTCCACCAGCCGCCCGATCCCTTTGTCGCACCCCGCGGTGTCATCAGCTATGTGCAGCGCATTGCTGACGCCGCGCAGGGCCTGCCGATCGTACTCTACCTCCGCAATGATGGCATAGGCCTGGAGGCGATCGAGCAGCTCTGTCGCATCCCCGGGGTGGCCGGGGTGAAGTGGGCCAGCCCGACCCCGCTGCGCCTTGCGGAGGCGATCCGCCGCGCTGACCCCTCGATCGTCTGGGTCGGTGGCTTGGCCGAGACCTGGGCACCGCCCCTCTGCGCGGTCGGCGCGCGCGGATTCACGTCCGGACTGATCAATGTCTGGCCGGAGCACTCGGTCGCGATCCACGCTGCCCTGGCGGCAGGCGACTACGCTCGCGCGAACGAACTGATCGCCGTGATGGGGGCGTTCGAAGAGCTGCGTGCAGAGGAGGGCAACGGCACCAACGTGACGGTCGTGAAGAGTGCGCTCGCCATGATGGGCAATGACTGCGGCCATGTGCGCCCGCCCGGAGCTTGGCCGCTAACGGAGAGGCAGGCAAAGGCTCTTCGCCGCCGGCTCGGCGAATGGGGTCTGCTCGCCACGCCGCACGCGGTCACGGGCTGAGGCCCGGCGTCAGAACCGGCCGCCGCGCGGCGCGGCGGCCCCTCGTTAGCGCGGCCGACGCCAGGGCGGCTAGGCCGAACGAATACCATGGTATCGGCCGGGACCGTTCGGCCCTCATCTCGACGCGTCCGGCCGCATCGCGTGGCCGGACGATCAGCAAGCGTTCCAAGAACAGGACACAAAGATCATGCACCGACGCGAACTCGGTATCTCAGCCCTGGGCCTGATGGCCGCTGCGGCCACGGGGGCCCGACCGGCTGCCGCCCAGGCGCCGGCATACCCGACGCGCACGGTGACCATCGTGGCCCCCTTTGCCGCCGGCGGCTCAACCGACCTCATCGCACGGCTGATCGCACAGCCGCTATCGGCGCGCCTGAACCAGCAATTCGTGGTAGATAACAGAGCCGGTGCCAACGGCGCGGTGGGCAGCGGCTTCGTGGCCCGCGCCCGCCCCGATGGCTACACCCTGCTGGTCACCCCCAACAGCACCTATGCCATCAATCCCCATCTTTACAGCAGCCTGCCCTACAATCAGGAGCGCGACTTCGCGCCGATCGGGTTGCTGGTCCAGAACGGGTTTTTTCTGTGCGTGCGCGGCGATTCACCGTTCCGCACGGTAGCCGACTTCGTGGCGGCGGCTAGGGCGGCGCCTGACACGATCAGCTTCGGCTCGGGCGGCATCGGTTCGGCTAACCACCTCGCCCCGGAGATGTTTGCCGCCGCCAATGGCGTTAAGCTCCAGCACGTGCCCTACCGCGGCAGCGGCCCGGCCATGCAGGCTGTGATAAGCGGCGAGATCCCGATGTCCTTCGTGGACACGGGCGTGGCACTACCGTTCATGCGCTCGGGCGACTTGCGGGCGCTGGCGGTGAGCTCGGAGCAGCGCTCTGCCCAAGCGCCGGACGTGCCCACCTTGGCCGAGTCCGGTACGCCAGGCCTCAACGCGTCCAGCGACTTTGCCATGTTCGCTCCCGCCAACACGCCCCAGCCAATCATCCGCCGCATTTCGGAGGCGGTCATTGAAGGCCTGCGCACACCCGACCTGCGCGAGCGGCTGCAGGGCCTCTCGATCGACGCGGTCGGTGGCACCCCGGAGGCGTTCCCAGCCTACCTGGCGGCTGAGAGTGCCAAATGGCGCGACGTAATTCGTGCCCGCGATATCCGCGTCGAGTAGCCTCCGATTCGGCTCGCAGACCCTGCATGTGCATCGGCGCGGCCGCGCTGCCAGACTGAACACCTACCAGCCAGAGCCGCCGGCACCTCAGTCGGCAGCCTCCAAACCAGACGTGCCGTCATCTGGGGGACTGCCAGGGTCTTGATCTTCTCTGCTTGCCCATGCCCCTACCCTCGCTGGCTGCCGCTCTCTGAGTTTGGATGCTCAAAGGCCAAATCGGGCTGTCGCGCCACAACGATCTTGCCAAAGCACCAGAGCAGACTCCATTCATCCGGGCTCACAGCGTGCGGCTGTGAAGAGGTTGGCGCACTCGGCTGGTGAGAACTGGGGGAGTGCGGTCCCGATGACGATCCGGAGGTCGTCGAGGCTGCGGGCGGCGGCTTTTCGCAGGACGGCCTTGAGCTTGGCGAAGGCGTTCTCGTTGGGCTTTGAGGCACTGCCTCGAAGGTCGGGCGAGTAGGGCGGCAGGTAGCGGAGGGTGGCGCCCGTGGCCTCGATGGCGGCGCGGGTGTGCTGGCCCTTATGGGCAGGCAGGTTGTCCATGATGACGATGTCACCGGACCGGAGTGTCGGCACCAGCACCTGGTCGATGTAGGCGGCGAAGGCGACCCGGTTCATGGGCCCGTCGAGCACCATGGGCGCGGTCATGCCTGACAGCCGCAGGGCGCCGGTGAAGGTGGTGGTCTTCCAATGGCCGTGCGGGACCGGGGCACGGCAGCGCTGGCCACGTCTGGCCCGTCCACGCAGGCGGGCCTTCTTGGTCGAGGCGCCAGTCTCGCCGATGAAGACCAAGCGCTCAGGGTCGAGGTCAGGCTGCGCATTGAACCAGGCGCGGCGCTTGGCCGCGACGTCGGGCCTGTCCTGCTCGCTGGCGTGCGCCGTTTTTTGGAGGGTCATGGCGTGGCGGTCCAGGAAGCGCCAGATCGTGCTCGGGGTGAAGTGCGCGCCGTGCTCACGCCGGAGCATTCCCGCCAGCTCGACCAGCGTGATGTCCACCTTGGCCTCCACCGCACCGAGGATCGCGGCACGATAGGCCTCGATCCGCCGCGAGCGCTGGTCGCCGCCCTTTGGCTTGGCTCTCGTCGCGCCCGTCGTGTGGAACACCCGAACCCAGCGGATGGCCGTGGCCACTCCGACCCCGAAGCGCTCAGCCACCGCGCGGCGCGAAAGCCCGCCCTCCACTGCCCCGACAACGCGGCTGCGACGATCCTCCGATAAGGTCCGACCCATCCATGCTGGCCTCCCTACCAGCCAGGAGGGTGAATAAGATGCCACCGCGTCGGGCAAGAACATTCAAATCCGAATGCTCGGATCATGCTCTAGGTCACGCTGCCGGTTCCGGACACCCGTTGCACAAGCTTGAGCGCCGCGTGATGCGCTGACGGCAAACCAAACTGCTGACACTCGTGCCGAGACGCCCTCTTGATAGCCGGAGCCAGACGCTTGCGCCGGTCCCGCGACGGGGGTGCCGTGATGATTAGCGCCGAATCGCCTCAGGGCGGATTGACCAGGGCAGCATCCATAAGTCCTGAGCCTAACGCGAACGGCATCAGTTATGCAGTTCGATGGTTCACTCGGCCATAGGTGGGAGGCAGCACTCCCTGGACCTGCAAGCACGAACCCCACCGACCTTATAGGTGGGTGGGGTATGATGTGACGTTCTGGTCTGGTGGTCTGGCGCCGACCGACTCTCCCGTGTCTTAGGACACAGTACCATAGGCGCGGGGTGGTTTCACGGCCGAGTTCGGGATGGGATCGGGTGTGTCACACTCGCTATAGGCACCAGGCCACCGGGCCAGAACGTCTGATAGTTTTTCCTCCTTTATGGGGAGGGGGGGATGGTTTGGTGAGGGTTGCGTGTTGGTGCTGCGTGCGGCGAGGCTTTAGGCCTCACGCGGTGTGGGGGATGAGTTCGATCGGGCGATTAG
>NZ_JONP01000030.1 GCF_000711725.1 Roseomonas aerilata DSM 19363
CTAGGGCCTGTTAACGCCTGAGCCAGTCGAAAGAAGCGGCGAGGTGGAGAACACCAAGGAACGATGCGGCGGTCTTCTCGTAGCGGGTGGCGACGGCACGCCATTCCTTGAGCCTGGCCCAGAGACGCTCGACGAGGTTGCGGTTGTTGTAGATCCACTCAGGACAGGCGAGCGGTTCCTCGTTGCACTTGGCCGGGATGACGGGGCGGGCGCCGAGGTTCCAGATGTGCTCGCGGAAGGCGTGGCTGCTGTAACCGCGGTCGGCCACCACCCACCGGGGCACGCCGGGCAAGCGGTCGAGTAGGGGAATGGCCTGAGGCAGTTCGTGGGCTTGGCCAGGGGCCAGGGAGAAGGCGACGGCGCGGCCGAAACCGTCGGCGACCACGCAGGCCTTGGTGCCATAGCCGCCGCGAGAGCGGCCAAGCGCCTCACGCGCGTCCCGTCCCGCCGCAGTCTCCCCTTTTTGGCTGCTCCTGCCGCCTTCTGGTGCGCCGGGACCGAGGTGCCGTCGAGGAAGGTCATCCCGAGCGAGACACCCCTCTCCTGCACCAGACCCAGTAGGCGCTCCCAGACGCCCAGGCGGGACCACCGGATGAAGGTCTGGGCCGCCATCCACCACGGGCCCAACTCCTCCGGCAGCGCCCGCCACTTCGCCCCGTTGTCGTGCCGCCAGACGATTGCGCTAATGGTCCGTCGCAGATGCTGCGGCGGTACCTTGGCCGCTGGCCGGCACGCCTCGATCAGCGGCTCCAGCACCGACCACTGCTCGTCCGTCAGCCCCATGCCGCTCTCCCCAAAGCCAGGAGAACGTCAGGGCTGCACATCGGATCCAAGCGCTAACAGGCCCTAGTCTCGACAAGAAAGGTTTGGCGAAGCTCTGCCGATGGCCCTGGCAAGCGTCAGACAGCGGCGGGCGCGGGGCCTTGATCGTCATCTTGCCTCAGACGCCGGGAGGTCACGCGGGCGACCCTTCTCGTCGATCGCAACGTACGTGAAAACGCCCTCGGTCACCTTCTCTGCCGGTTTGCCGCCGCGTTCGCGAGCCTAGGTTTCAATCCTGACGGCAACGGACGATTTGCCCATCTCCTGCAGCGTACAGTAGCAACTGACCTCGTCGCCGACCGAAACGGGCCGCAGGAAGCGCATGGCGTCGATGCTGACGGTCGCCACGCGTCCTTCCGCGTGCTCGGCCGCAAGGGTACCCCCGGCCAAGTCCATCTGCGACAGGGTCCAGCCGCCGAAGATACTGCCTCCGGCATTGGTGTCACGTGGCATGGCGATCGTCCGCAGCTGTGCGCCGCCGGGGATCTCGGGAGGCTTTCCAGTCAATGCTCGGTTCCTTTGCTGGACGACAGTCGCTCGACGTGGGTAGTTAAACGCTGCCCCCGGCGTTGCTGCCGCATAGCGGAGGCTTCAGACATTCAGGGGAACGTGCCCGCCACGATCGGGTTATCAAGTCCGGGTTCCTGCCGAGAAACTCGCCTGCCGCCTCGAGGCCAAGGAACACAGAGGCCAAGTCGCCGGGGAGGACCTATCCCGACGGCCCTGCGTTTCCTCTGTCACGGCCGAGCTGCCGAGGGCGGCCAGGACAGGAGCGTCAGCATGGGCACCGTCGAGTTTGTCGCAGGCGAGGCCCGCAGCTCGGCCGAGGCGCGCATCTCCGCCATGGCGTTTTGGGAGGAGGTGAGCCTCCTCGTCTCCTCTCTCCTGTTCTTCCTCGCCGGACTCGCCGTGCCGGAAGCGCTTACCGGTCCCGGCGGATGGCAGACTTGGCAGACTTGGCAGGCAGGAGTAGCAGCGGCTGGCATTCTCGCCACGGTGATTGCGCTCGGCTGGCTTGACTCCCTTGTCTCGACACGCCTTCCCCCGCTTGCGGCCGCCCTCGCCGGAGAACATGCGGCAGGGCGGGCGGCGGCAGCGGGGGTGATGGCCTGGGCCTCGACACGCTCAGTCCTCGGCCTCGTTGTCGTCCTCTCCGTTCCCCGGGCATGGCCGGATGGCACCCCCTTTGCGGAAGGTGGGCTGCTCCTCGTCGTGGTTGCCCTGGTCGTCCTTAGTTCGGTTGGTCTGCAGGGCCTGACGCTGCTTCGCGCTGCGCGGGCAGCAGCCCTCCAGAATGGAGGTGACACCAAGCAGGAGGAGACGCGAGCTCGGACGCTCGCGGCAAGGGCACGGGAGAGTGCCGGAGCGGGAGACGACGTGGCGGACGCTAACGGTCTGGCGGCGGAGCGGCGCACGCTGCTTGACCTCCGGGAGCGCGACGAGATCGGCGATGAAGAGCTTCGGAACCTGCTGCGCGAAGGCGACCTCCGGAAGCGAGCCGCTGAAGGTGATGCAGAGCCGGGCGCGCCTCCCCCGCGGCCCTGAACCTTCCCGCCAGAGGTTTCTCCTTACAAGCATGAGGAACTTAGGGGGGGGGTATGCCGCAGATCGGGCACGACTTTCAGCTTTGCAATCAAGCCGGCGCAACCATTCACGTGGATAGCCTGCCACACGCTGGTCCATGTACGGGCCGGTCGAAGCTGGCACGAAGCCTGTTGGAACAGACCCCAAGGTGTTCCCTAACGAGGCCCACTCTGTCAGAGGTCAAAACCTAGATACGACCAATCTACTCGTGCTCCAAAAACTTGCCAGGCTTGTTCTCAGGGAGGGACAGATGCACCAGTCGCGGCCAATTAGTGGCGTGCGAATGGGTTGGGGCGTGTTCCTTACCTCCTGGGCGCTGGCAGCTGTCATTGCTCTCGCGCTTGGCCGTGACGCCAATTGGGACCTGCGCAACTACCATTACTACAATGCTTATGCCTTGCTTGAGGGGCGCTGGAACCTGGATCTTGCGCCAGCAGGAAGCCACACGTTCCTCAACCCCGCCCTTGATCTACCCTTCTATATGATGACCCGAAGTGTTCTGAACCACTCGCCGCGTCTCATCGCTGCACTGCAGGCAGGCTACCTCGGCCTACTCACCTTTCTCGTTCTCCTCATCACCAACATCGTTTGCCACGGTGATCCGCAGCGGGTGACCGGAACGAGCGCATTGGTCGCCGCCTTCGGGCTGACAGGAGCGGCGACGCTGCCAGAGGCGGGCACCACCTTCAACGACCTCCAGATCGCCTGCCTCGTAGTGGGGGCGGTGCTCGCGCTACTCCTTGCCGCCAGAGCTGATGACGTCCTCGCGACAGGCAGGGCGGCACGCCTTCGCCTGCTTTCCGGCGTGCTTGGAGGAGCTGCGATTGGCTTGAAGCTGACCGCAATGATCTTTCCGCCCGCCCTGATGGTTACGGCGATGATTGCTGGTCCCTTCGGCATGCGGCGGCAGTTGCGCACCCTGGTCCTGCTCGGGAGTGGTGGCGCTGTTGGCTTTCTGCTCACGGGAGGACCATGGGCTTGGTTCCTGCTCGAGCGCTTTGGGAATCCTTTCGGTCCATTCTTGAACGAGGTCTTTCACTCGCCCTGGTTCCCGCAGGAGACCATCCGTGACACGCGCTTTCTCCCAAGTAGCGCTTGGCAGGCTCTTATTTATCCGCTGCTCTGGGCGCGCCGGTCGGCTTGGCTGGTAACCGAGTGGCCCGTCGCTGATCCTCGCCTCGCGGTCGGCCTGGTAGCGCTGCTGATTGCTTCCGCAGCCGGGATGTGGAGATGCCTGGCCAAGTCAGCGTACAATGCTCCTGACGACCAGCCCCAACAACACCTGCCGATGGAGAGGCTAGCTGCGCAGCGAGCCTCTTGGGCCGTCATGGGGTTCATCGTTGCCGGCTATGTCGCTTGGCTCGCCATGTTCAGCATCCTGCGTTACGCAGGTCCCGTTGAGGCGCTGCTCGGCGTGCCCGTCTGGGCAATGGGACGTGATCTGCTGCTACGCAGAGCGCAGGCGCTTGCTGTCGCATATGGACTAGTAGGAACAAAGCTGTTCTACCGGATTGGAACGGGATGGGTCGCCATCGTGCTCGGTGCCTGTGCCCTCGCCACTCTGTATCCCGAGTGGAACCGCCAGCCCTTCCATTGGGTCGATGAGCCCCAAGGTGCAGCGGCGGTTGCTGTCACGCACGTCACTTTACCCCCGGAAGCACTGGTAGCGATGGTAGGACCCGCGGTGTCCTTCACAGCGCCATTCATAACAGGCTCTGGAGTACGCTTCATCGGTGCGCCGCATCCAGGTGAAGCTGGGCCAGCTGCCTTTCGGACAGCCATGGCCGAGGCAGTCCGAACAACAGCGCAGTCACACACAGGGCCAGCTTTCGCGATTGTGGAAGACCCGGACGACTACGACCGCGAGGTGGCTGCGGCGTACGGAATTTCCCTGGATCTCGCTTCCTGCGTCAGGCTTCCGAACAATCTGACCACGCTTGTTCACCTGTGTCGCTGGCGGTGATGCGAACGGCCAATCGAGCCTACGTTGATGGATCTGCTCGCCAATGCAATTGTTGCATCGGGGCGCCGCCATAAAGGCCGCCTGCTATCGGGCTTCTTTCCCCTTGCCCTGGTCCAAAACCAATAACCCGAGTTGCGCCACGTGTCGTGCCACCTCCGCGCCGGCCTCCTCGGCCCGTTTTGGGCCCCGCGGGAATCGAGAGCTGTGCTTTGAGCAGCAGAAGCTCACCTTGGGCATGACCCTTCCCTCTGATACCGGCAGCGACGAAAGCGGTGGCCAATGAAGCTTAATTCTTCCGGTGACGTTCTGTAATGAAATGGGGTTGGAGGCGTCAACATCATGTTCCTGCCGCGGTGGCGCCCCGCCTTTCCCTTCTCAGCGCGCTTCAGACCGATCCTGACTCTGCTCGCGCTAACAGCGTCTTCGCCCGCCTTGCCGGCGTGGCCAGCGCTCGCGCAGTCCCGACAGGCGGCCGGAGACAGTAGCGAGCTGTGGTTCGATCCGACCCAGTTGCCGTCGTTCACAGGGATGGTCGAGCGCTTCTTGGTAAACCCGCGAGGTGAGGTGGATGCGCTACTATTTCGCGAAGGGCCGCAGGTCTCCTTCCCACCGGACGTAGCCGATGAACTCCGTCGTATCGCGGTGCCGGGCCGACCCTTGATTGTCTGGGGAGTACGCGCCCGTACGGCGCCGGCCATCACCATGCTTGCATTCGCCCCAAGCAGTGAAGTCACGCCAGTGGTGCTGGATCGGTTCTACTGGAGGCGCCAAGGCACAGGCGTGAACGAGGGGGCGGCGCGGCTCTCGGTTACCGGGGCTGTCCGGTCACCCTACTATGCTCCGCAAGGCGAGATCATTGGCGCGATCCTTGAGGACGGAACAGTGGTGCTGCTGCCCCGCGGCGCCGCGACGGCAGAGATAGCCCGGCGGTCCTTCAGGCCGGGTGCACGTCTCGAAGCCGAAGGTCTCGGGTACCAGAGCGAGGTTGGCCGCGCAGTACTGGCGGACCGGCTAGGCGAGCCCGGTGCGATGCAAGCGGTCTCTGGCGCTGACGGCGGGCCAGCGATCAATTCCCAGCCGCCCCTAGGGAGCCGCTAACCGATGAGCGATCGCCGCAGAGATCCGGGCAGCCCTGTGGATGGCGATGAGGGCGGCGGCCGCGAGGGGTTCATCCTCCGCTTCTGGCGGCTGGCTCGTGGCTACTATACGGGCGACGAGCGCCGCTCCGCTTGGTTGCTCACCGCAGGGGTGATCGGACTGACGCTGGTGCAGATCGGTATCCAGGTGCGCTTCAATCTCTGGAACCGCGACTTCTTCAATGCCTTGGAAGCTCGTGACCGGACGGCCTTCTTCGGTCAGATGGGCACCTTCCTGCTGCTGACCGCTGGCAGCATGGCGGTAGCGGTGTTCCAACTTTACGTCCGCCAGATGCTGCAACTCCGCTGGCGGGAGTGGCTGGTGTTTCGCCTGCAAGCACGGTGGCTGGCTGGTAGCCGTCATTACCAGATGAACTTCCTGCCAGGCAGTGCCGATAATCCTGACCAGCGGATCAGTGAGAACACTCGCTGGGCGACGGCTATGGCCGTCGACATGGCCGTCGGACTTTTTCAGTCGGCCGTGATGCTGGTCTCCTTTGTGGGCATCCTTTGGACGCTGTCCGGCCCGTTGCTCGTCGCCTTCGGCAGCAATGAGTTCGAGATCCCAGGCTATATGGTGTTCGCCGCGCTTATCTACGCCGTGATCGGATCGACGCTGACCTACTTCATGGGCCGGCCCATGGTGGACATAAATATTCGCCGCAACGAGGCGGAGTCCGACCATCGCTTCGCTCTCATTCGGATCCGCGAGAACAGTGAGGGTGTAGCCCTCATCCGGGGAGAGGCGGACGAGGATCGCGGATTGCGACGGTCGTTCTCCCACGTCGTTTTGGTCATGAAAGACCTCATGCGAAGTGAGCGCCGGCTGATGTGGCTGACCTCAGCCTACGGCATGGTGGCCGGGGTGTTCCCGATCCTGGTGGCCAGTCCCCGCTACTTCGCCGGGGCGATCACGCTCGGTGTTCTCATGCAGATCGGCTCTGCCTTCGCCGAGGTGACACGGGCACTGAACTGGTTCGTGGATAACTTCCCACGCATTGCTGACTGGCGCTCCCACCTTGAGCGCGTGGTCGCTCTCGAGGACAGCCTGGACTCAGCTGACCTCCTGGACGCAGGAGAGGTTCGGATCAGCGTCACCGAAGGTCCTTTGCCGGACGGGCGGGAGGTGTTGGCCTTCCGTGATCTCCAGATCGCACAGGCAGACGGTAACATCCTGGTTGGCGAGGCTAATGCCGAGATCCAGGCGGGCGAAAAGGTCTTGATCGTCGGGGAGAGCGGTACCGGCAAGTCGACTCTCTTCCGGGCGATCTCGGGTGTATGGCCGTGGGGTTCCGGGGAGATCAGGGTGCCGCCGCGAGACCATATGATGTTTATGCCGCAGCGCCCTTATCTGCCACTCGGGACACTTCGCGGCGCCATAGCCTACCCTGCTGCCCCTAAAAAGTTCCCCGACGCTGCTGTGACAGCCGCCTTGGAGCGCTGCGGGCTGGCGCACCTGACGGGTCGTTTGGACGAGGATGAGCGCTGGGACCGTATGCTTTCTCTGGGAGAGCAGCAGCGGCTTGCCTTTGCACGCCTCTTGCTGCACCACCCGAGGTGGGTGTTCATGGACGAAGCAACAGCCGCTCTGGATGAAGCCAATCAGGACGCCATGATGGGGTTGTTCCGGGAAGAATTATCGGACAGCGCACTTGTGTCGATCGGCCACCGCCCGGGTCTGGACCTTTTCCATGATCGCACGCTAACGCTCATGCGGTCACCCGATGGGGCCAAGCTCATGGCGCCGCGTCGGCAGCGCACCGTCACTACGCGCGGGCGCCGCAGTGGCGCTGGCGGTCCTGTAAGTGTGGCCCGCAGAGGCGTGGCACGGATCCTTCGAGGCCGGCCCAAGCGGACCTGATCCAAGAAGGGCGAAGGTCCCGTACGCCGCTTGAGCCGCGTGTCCTCGATACTGAGTGTTGAACCCTGCCACAGTCTGCTCTAGGCGGCCGTATGCCCCAGATCGATGCCCTGCTGGCACCCCACCGCAACATCGGCTGGGACTTCGACGGCACCCTGATGGGACATCCTAACTCGCCCCTGATGCACGACTACATTCGACGTTTTCCGGCGAAGCGGCACTGGATTGTGACCTTTCGCTCTCACGGTCTCGAGGAGGAGGTCTTCTCACTGCTGCGGGGCGCCTACTACGCTGGCGCCCCGCGCCGCGCGGACTTCGTGGCAATCCTCAGCATCTCAGGCTGGGCGCATTACTCCTGGAACCGCATCATGACGAAGCGCCGACGCGGTTGGAACGGTGCCGAGACCCTGACCGAGCGCTATTGGGACGGGTGGAAGGGCCGCGCCTGCCAGAAGGCGGGCATCACCGTCATGATCGACGACGACGCCTCGGCGGTACGGGGCGGGTGCGAGGTCCATGGTATCGTGTACATCCACCCCTCGAGCTTTGATGAGCCCGTGACGCCTCAGCGCTGGCCTTTCCCACCCCGATGATTAGGGGGAGCAACCGGGGCAGTGACGAGCCTCGAGCAGGCGAGCCTACAATCGGCGTCACCGGCGGCCCTCCTCGCGGAACCCGCGTCATGACCTGCTTCCAATGTGCCGAAAGCCAGAAAGCCCCGGTTTGCTGCGCGAACCATCCGTCATCCGCGCACGCCCCTCCTGAGCTCACCGCCGTCTTCGGCTGATCCGGCGAGTACCCCAGTGCGATTGCACCAGCCTTCCGTGCGCCCCAGCAGGCGCAGCACCGTGGCAACTGCCCCTTCTCCAACCCTTACGCACGATAATAATAAATTATCGTGCTTAAGTGGTCGCTTGAGCGGCCTAACGCACTGATTTTATGGGCCGTTGGCCCAGCATCGCCATGCGGCGGGCCTACTTCCCCGCCCTCTCCCACCATTCCGTCCTTTAATCCTCATTTCCTGACGGAAGGGGACGTCAAGGTGGCGCATGAACTACAGCGCGCCCCCTCCCCCGCCCAGGCCGCCCTCAGTGCATCTGGGGCAAGGTGGCGGAGCAGAGCCGGCCGCAGGTCTGACCGTCAACACAGCGAGGCGCGGTAGACGACTGGGGGAACACGGACTTGGTCAGTCGGCCAGTTCTACTGCTGCTTTGCGCCCACCCCGGCCATTCGCGTGGGGCTTGTCGCCTCCCGGAAGCGGACATCGCTGCCCAAGCAGCAATTAGCCGCAAGGGGTGGGAAGCGGTCCTAGTGCAGTTTGATTCCGTAATGATACAATTCTCATACGCAGGGTGTACGGTGCGAAAGAAGTCGCTAGCCGTGGGCTCAGAACCAGCCTTTGCATCTGCTGCCCCAGATGCCCCATAGGGAACCCACCCATGGAACCTCTCACGAGGCGCCGCTTCCTTACGGCTTCGCTCGGGGGTGTTGCCGTTCTGGCCTCGGCCGGGGCGGTCGCGGCCTACGCCGTGGTGCTGGAACCCGGCTACCGTCTCATCGTCCAGGAGTATCGGCTGTCGCTCCCCGGATGGGGTGAGCGACCACCCATGACGCTTTGCCTGCTTGCAGACCCGCACTGCTGCGAGCCCTGGATGCCGCTCTCCCGCCTGCAAGGGATTGTTCGGCTCGCCAATTCTTTGCAGCCCGATATTCAGATCGTCCTTGGGGACTTACCTGCTCACCACCGGTTCGTGTCGAAGCGACTTCCTATGACGGAAGTGGCTGCCATCTTGGCAGAACTCGATGCGCCGCTCGGAAGGTTTGCCGTGCTAGGCAACCACGACTGGTGGGATGACCTGGAGGTGCAGCGAAGCGGAACTGGCAGGCCCGCCATCGAAGGGCACCTGAACCGTGCCGGCGTCCCGGTGCTAGCGAATGCCGCCACGCTGTTACCCCACGGGCGCGACGGAATTTGGCTCTGCGGCACTGATAGCATGTGGGCTTTCCGAAGGCGGCAAGGTGCTGATGACCTCCGAGGCACTCTGGCGCAGATCAGTACCGATGCGCCGGCTATCCTGCTCGCCCATGAGCCGGACATCTTCCCTTCCGTACCGGCGCGCATCTCCCTGACGCTGTCAGGCCATACGCATGGTGGGCAGGTCCGGGTAAATGGTTACTCCCCCATGGTGCCCTCGGCCTATGGGAACCGGTACGCTTACGGCTTGGTGGTAGAGCAGGCGCGAAACCTGATCGTGTCGGGTGGCCTGGGCTGTAGCATGATGC
Organism: Roseomonas aerilata DSM 19363; assembly: GCF_000711725.1. GTDB lineage: Bacteria > Pseudomonadota > Alphaproteobacteria > Acetobacterales > Acetobacteraceae > Roseomonas > Roseomonas aerilata. The sequence continues at coordinate 9,650 of NZ_JONP01000030.1, forward strand.
CGGTTCGCCTGGGCGTCCCGCCTGAACTCACCCTCGTTCATCTCGCCTGAGTGTTTCAGCCTCAACAAGTACATCTGCTTGAGGTCGCCTGCCGCGGTAGCGGCCCAGGCGGGGGCAAGCGGTGGATAGGGCGGTGAGCGGACTTAACCGATTGCGCCAGGACGAACTGGGCACGATCCTCTATGAAGCTTCAGAGGTAACCGAATGTACGCCTACTTGAGTTGCCTCGGCCATGTGGCCGCGCTGTGTGTTGGGCTTCATGTCGGTATAGCCAGCCCTGCGGCAGCACAAGGATTGAGCCCCGCTCGCATTTTTCCGGACCACTACGAGCAAACCATTCGGGGCATCACCGTCCATCTACCAAAGTCATACGCCCGGTTCGTCTTCGGAAATTATGGCTTCGATATCCAAGCCTACGCTGATGACTTGCGACCGTATAAACCGACGAGTGTCCCTGATGGTGCACGGACCGAATTAAGCGATACCATCACCGTCGCTGTTGGCGGGCAGCGGCGCTTCCCCGGTCACGACTGGGTCCGACGAGGTATCATCATCCGTGCGGAGGGCCAGAACCACGTTCCAGCGGAGCAGGCGGACCGGCTTGATGGTCCAAATGGGCCGCTAGTTCCGCAAGGGCTCACCTATTACCGCGCGCTGCCCGCATCGATTCCTAACTCTACAAGACGCGAAGATCTGTTCGTGCCGGATGAGCCGAGGCTCGATCTCGCGGGCACGCCTCTACCGGAGGCGATCTTCTGTGCTTCGGTGCATGACCTGTTCCTGCCGTACCGAGCACCCTCACAGCGTTATCAACTGAGATGCATGTGGATGTTGGTGTGGCGTGATCTCGAAGTTTCTGTGCTGGTAGACCGGGGTTATCTCGCTGACTGGCGCGGGTTTCGCACACGCGTTTTGACACTACTGGAAAGTTTCGTTGTGACCGGCCCTGCTGAGGCAGGCCCCCCCGAAGATCCTATAGTCGTCAAGCAATAGCTGACGATTGAATGTGGACCAGCGACATTGGTGCGAGGAACGCGTGGCCTGTCAGCTGCCAAAGGGCCCCTGGCCGCATATTCTAAGTCCGCTTCAGGCCGAGGGCGGCGCTAAGCCCCTGGTCAGAGTCTAGCGCCGGAAAGGTGAAGAGCGGACCTTCCCTGATAATCCGGTCGGGCCCCCACCCCAGCCGCTCAGCTACGCAGCAGTTGCTCAGCCAGCATCGTGTGCTTCTCGTCCGCCTGCTTTGCCTCGTCGGTGGACTGCTTCATCTCGCGCCCGGCGTCCTCCAAGCCTAGCTTGTTCAGGTAGTTGGCCATGGTTCCAAAAGCAGCGATCCAGTAGTGCAGCGCGAGTTGTCCGTTGGCGATGATGCCGAGGTCGCGGCTATTGCTGTCGGGTGCCTGCTGGCGAATGCGGCGGCTCACCTCATAGTGCGCCTCCAGCACGGGATTGTCGCCCTGCTGCCCGTTGCCAGCCTGCTGCATCGCCCGATCGATCCGCTGGGCCCATTGTTGCGAGGTCTGGTTGCCCTCCTGCAGCGCGGCCTTCAGCTCGGGGGAACTCACATCGTTGCTGATCTCGTCGGTGGCTTTGGCAGCGACGTCGCTCCCGGCCTTCATCGCGCTGAGACCTTGCGCCACGATCTGCTTCAGATTGTCGTCGGCCATGTTCTCTCTCCTCCGAGCACCAACCGTCATGGCCAGTCACGGACAGCAGTAACGCTTTAGACTGCCGACGTTTTGCTCGACAGAACAAACTTCGATGAAGGTTGTGAGGTGATTGAACAGACAGGATCACCGATCTGGCCGATCTTCGAGTGTGCCATTGCAATGCCCGTGGCAGACCTGCGAAGCAGGTGAAGCCGCTGAAGGGGATGGAAGCTGACGCTCTGGCGGTGGGCCGCTAAGGACTTCAGTTCGGCACAAGCATGGAGCGGCACTTGGACATCGAGATCGGTCCCTTCTCGTCCGGGGACGAGGCAGAGATCATTGAGATCTCCATCCGTGCTTGGGCGCCCGTGTTCGAGGAACTCGAGCCCGCGGTTCCGAACTATGTGTTCAAAGCCTTCTATCCAGATGGTTGGGCAGCGCGCCAAGTGTCGGACATTCGCAAGTTCCTGAGGGACGAAGGCGAGAAAACCTTTGTTGCCAAGGCCGCTGGGGCCATCGTGGGCTGGGTCGGACTGCGCCTGCACCCTCAGGACAGGATGGGCGAAATCTATATCCTGGCCGTCGACCCCGGGTGCCAACGGAAGGGCGTCGCCGCGTGCTTGATGGAGCGCGCCAAGTGCGAGATGCGGCGAGCCGGGATGAGGATTGTCATGGTCGAGACGGGCGATGATCCCGGACATGCGGCTTCGAGAGCAACGTATGAGAATGCCGGGTTTCGCCGATGGCCGGTCGCTCGCTACTTTCGCGAGCTCTGACTGGCTGGGGGGTTAAGCCTGCGTCGGGTTGCCTGCCGCGGTTAGCCACCCAGGCAAGAGCCACCGCTGTTCGGAGTGGAAACCAGACTTTCATTTGCCGACCGGCACGATGGAAGCCATGAAGGAGGGATGCTCAAGACCTCGGAAACTATCCTCGGCGTGTTCCCGGCTGCTGTGATCTTCGACATGGACGGGCTGCTGTTCGACAGCGAAGCCCTCTATCGGGATGCTATCCTCGCCGCAGCTGGCGAACTGGGGCACGCCTTCACGGTTGCCGACTTCCTCAAGCTGGTTGGGCGTCCTTGGGCGACTAACCGCCTCGCCATACAGGAGCACATCGGCCCTGCCTACGATGTCGAGGAGTTCCGCGCGGCCTGGTTGCGGCACTGCCAGCTTATGAGGGCCACGCTTGCGCTCAAGACCGGTGCCGTGGAGCTGCTGGACCGCCTGGATGAGCTAGGGATTCCGCGCGCGATCTGCACCTCGTCCAGCCGGGATGACGTGGAGCACAACCTTCAACTTCATGCTCTCACCGGCCGTTTTGACGCGATCGTCGCCGCCGGCGACTATGCTCGGGGAAAGCCCGCGCCGGATCCCTTTCTGCGCGCTGCCGAGATGCTTGGTGTGCCCCCTGCAGAATGCCTTGCCCTTGAGGACTCCTACAACGGGGTTCGTGCCGCTGCCGCTGCCGGCATGCACACGATCATGGTCCCTGACCTTCTGCCCGCGACAGACGAGATCAGGCCGCTCTGCCGTTCAATCGCTGCCGACCTGCACGGCGTCCGTACCTTGTTGGGTTAGATGGGCGCACCTCGGGTTGGCACTGGAACCAGCCTCTCACTGAGGGGCAAGCGCTGGGTGGGGTGGTGAGCGGACCTCAAGAAGCGAGCTGGGAAAATACGATCGAGCGGCGGGATACCTTTCGCCCTGTTGTTCTACCTCTGCCCCGATCCCTCGCGTGGCTGCTCCTTGATGAAATCCAGGAACGCGCGAAGAGGAGGCGGCACAAGCCGTCGCCCGGAGTAGTAGAGGAACGGGCCTGGGAAGGAGGACCACCACTCCGGCATCACCGGCAGGAGCGCACCGCTGTCGAGATGCGGGCGCAGCCAGTCCTCGAACAAGCCGATGATGCCTGCGCCCGCCGCGGCCATGTCAACGGCCAGATCCATCGCGCCGGCCACGCTGACGATGAGCGGGCCGCGCGGCTCGATACTCACGGCCTCGTCCCCACGCTGCAGCTCCCAAGGTCCCGTTAATCCTCCGCTCCGGAAGCGGCCGAGCAGGCAAGCATGGTTCAGGAGGTCCCGGGGATGGGCGGGCTCCCCTCGTCTCCGGAGATAGTCCGGCGCCGCGGCAAGGGCGAGGCGCTGCACGCGCGGGCCGATGGGCACCGCGATCATGTCCTGCTCGAGACGCTCGTCGTACCGGATGCCAGCGTCCGAACCGGCGGCGAGCACGTCGATGAAGCTGTCCTCGGCGACGATCTCGACTTCGATGTGCGGGTACCGGGCCAGGAAGCCAGGAAGGATCCCCGGCAGGACGACGCGCGCGGCGGCGACGGGTACGTTGAGCCTCAGCGTCCCGGCGGGCGTGTCGCGAAAGCCCTTCATGGTCTCCAGGGCGGCTTCGACCTCGCCCAGGGCAGGAACGAGACGATCCATCAGGCGGGCACCCGCCTCGGTCGCGGTCACGCTGCGGGTTGACCGGTGCAGCAACCGGACGCCGAGGCGCTCCTCCAGCCGCCGGACCTGCTCGCTTAGCGTGGATGCGCTCGCGCCCGTGCTGCGGGACGCGCCGCGGAACCCACCCGCACGCGCGACAGCGAGAAACGCATTGAGGTCCGTGAGGTTCGTGGACACGTGTCCGGATTTCCGTACAGCCCGTGCGCGATAGAACGAATTATCGGCGCAGTCGGCAAGGTGCAGAAGGGGGGTGCCAGCCAAACAGGCTGAGCTTCGAAGAGGACCCACTCCATATGACCCAGGTAGCTGAAGCGGCGACGACCCATCCCACCCGCACCGAGCTGGTCGCTGGCCTTGTCTCGATGATGGCGAACTCGCCGCGGTCGCCCATTCTCCGCTCACCGGCCGACGACGGCCTGGCGTACTCGGACGTCTTCTTTCCCGCGATGGACGGCGTGACGATCGAGGGTTGGTTCATCCCGGCAGACAGCGATCGCCTGATCATTGCCAACCACCCGATCTGGGCCAACCGCTACGGGTTCCCCGGCCACCTGGAGCCCTATGGCAACGCCTGGAAGGCAAGCGGGAACAACATCGAAGTCAACTTCATGCCGGACTACAAGCATCTCCATGACGCGGGCTACAATGTCCTGGCCTACGACCTGCGGAACTTCGGCCAGAGCGCCGCCGGCAGTGGCGGCGTGATCGGCAACGGCATCCGGGAATACCGCGATGTGGTCGGGTCCCTGCGGTACGCGCGCTCACGCCCTGACCTGCGTGAGATGAAGATCGGCCTCCTCAGCCGCTGCTGCGGCATGAACGCCACGATGGTCGGCTTGGCCAAGCATCCGGAGGAGTTCCGGGACGTCCGGGCGATCGTGGCCCCCCAGCCAATCTCGCTGAGCGCTTTCTACCGCACGATCCTCGGTCACATGGGCATGCCGGACGCGCTCCCCGAAGTAACAGACGCCCTGCGGCGTGCGACAAGCATGGAGCTGAAGGACATGGACATGCCGCCCTATGCCGCGGCCGTGACGGTCCCGACGCTGCTCCTGCAGGTTCGGAACGACACCCTGACCACGCCCGACGACGTGCAGGCCATCTTCGACGCCATGCCGACCGAACAGAAGGAGCTCCTCTGGATCGAGGGCACGAACCGGCGCTTTGACGGCTACAACTACCTGCCCGCGAACTCGGAGCCGATGATCGACTGGTTCGGTCGTTTCGTGGGCTAGAGGCGGGTTTGAACAGCACCGTAGTAGGGGACCAGCATTTCAAACCACCCGGTGGGTTCACAAAGCGGAGCCCACTGGGTCGCAACGGCCGAGCGCATCACTGGCGAGCTGATCCGCGGTATGATGCCAGCCTGCAACGGGACGCATCCTGCCAAGGTCCAGCTCTGTTCAGGTCCGGACCAGCCAAGTCGCAGCATGTCCTCTGATGGCAGGTTTCTCGACGCTCCGCCCAAGAGCGGAACTGCCGCTCACGGCCAGCGCTGGCCGTTCGGATCGGTGCTGGGAGTCCCCCCTCGCCCATCAGGCACGATAAGTAGGGGATTATCGTGCGGGGGCGGCGGAAGCGAAGGATGCTGATCCCTAGTTGCGGATCAGCGACCGATGTCAGGCATCCGGCGCCGCCAGAAGGACGCGACAGCCGCTAGGTTCTGAGGAGCGAGGTGTTCGGCATCGAACGCTGCCCCCGCCATCAGCCGCAGGGCTTCGGCGGCAAGCGCGCGATCGTCCACGGCCTGGGCAAGGCGGGCGGCCCCAGCGAGCACCGCGTTGACCCCGAGTAGTGGGCCCCTCTCGTCGCGGCCAATCCGCTCGCCCGCGATGATAGCCCGGACAAGGGCGGGCACTTCACCGCCACGGCCCTCGGCGATCCGGCGTAGCGCGATCTCGGCGAGGAGGTGGGGCCGCAGCCAGGCATCGGCGCCCGCGACGACGGAGGCGTCCTGCTCGAGGCTGGGGTCGCGCACGAGGGCGTACCAGACGTTGGCACGGTCGGTCCTGTCGATGAGCGGCAGCGCAGCCACGAACCGCTGCTGCTCGCCGAGGCGGAAGAAAGCGACGGCGAGGCTCGACGGCATCGGGAGGCCATCCGGCAGGTTCGCGGCGGCGTCCTCGGCGAGGGTCCGCGCCATCTCGCGGTCACCGAGGTCGAGGTATAGCAGCGTGGCCTCGGCGGTCAGGGCCGCGCGCCGGATCCGTGGGGCGGCGCGCGCCCGCGCAGCAGCTTCTGCCGCGAGTGTCCGGGCAGCGGCAAGGTCGCCCAGGTCAGCGACGAGACGGATGACCTCCCGCAACATGGGAGACCCGAGCGCGATGGCGCGGCGGAGGACTGGCAGGATCGCTTCAGGTGGCTCCCCCACTTGCCGCATCGTCCGTGCGAGGGTCCAGAAGCTGGAGGCTCGCGGCTGAGGGAGGGCCTCCTCTGCCGCGGTCGCGCGCGCCACGTCCCCGATCTCTGCCCAAGCCTCGGCGATGAGGTTCGGCTGCAGCCTGCCTACGTCGATCGCGGCTTCGACGGCCTCGGCCGCGCCGGCCAGGTCGCCACGCGCGAACAGGACGGGAGCGAGAGAGCGTAGGGCTCCGCTGCGCGTCGGCTGGCGCGGCTCGGCACTCACTGCCGGCAACTCCTGGATAGCCGCCCGCCAGCGGGTGAGCAGCTCATCGACGGTGGCGTAGGCAATTCTGTCGTTACGCAGCGCCCCTGCGTAGGGTCCGACGAGGAACGTGCCGTCGGGCTCAAGGTCCTCCAGGCCGAGGAGGTGGCGCGAAAGGCGGAAGTAGAGGCTAAGGCGATCCGAGGCTGGAAACTCGGCGGCGGCGGCCGTTGCCTCCAGCGGGGCAAGGTCGGCCAGCACGTCGGGCCGCTCTCTCGCCGCGGCCGCGATCTCCAGCAGCGCAATCCGCCCCCTCGCCTCCCCTTGCGCCCACCGGTTCGGCAGCCGCTCGGCAATCGCCTGCGCCTCAGTGATGCGGCCAGCTCCGGCAAGGCCGCGGGCGATCGCCCCGAGGGCGGCTTCGCTCGCCGACTCCGCGGCGGCTGCGGCAGCAACGTCTGCAAGACAGGCGACACTTGGTGCCGCGCGGCACGCGAGGGCGGCCGGGGAGCGCAGGGCCGGACTATCGAAGCGCGCGCTCTCGGAGAGGGTGATCAAATCCGCGCAGCGTTCCAAGCCGAAGCGGATGCCGATACGGAATGTCGTTGTTGCCGTCCCGCGCTCATAAACGGCGGTGTCCACCTCACTCCGCCCCGCGCCGACGGGCCGTGGATGCATGTGATGGAGGAAGCTGATGCCTCCGCCACGCGGACGCTCGTCGCGGTAGTCCGGTCCGAGGACGTCGACTACGTCGGACAGCGTGACGCATGGCCCTGTCCGCGCGAGCCCGATTGTCATCTCGCGGAAGGGGGCGCTCCCGCCGCTCTGGCGAACGCGGTACTCCGAGGCGGGGAAGGCGTGCCCTGCCTCGCCATACGCGAGGTCCTCGCCCACGACACGATAGCGGGTCTCGTTCCCGGAGCTTTCCGGAACGGGCTGAAGGCGCACGGCGAGCGCGGCCTCCACCACCGCCGGGTCCGCGATCGAATGCCGCTCCGCGAGAGCCGCCACGCGCTGGAGCAGGTCGGCCGCGCTGGTACGGCCCGGGGGCGGATCGGGCCAGGTGCTCGAGCAGGCTGCCTCGGTCGCGGCGGCCTCGACGATAGAAGGGTCGGTCCCCCATTCGCGGGCGAGAATACCGGTTGGGTGCGGAAGAATCCCGGCCGATGCTGCAGCGGCATCCACGTCGAGGCCGTAGAGTTCAGTGGGCGTGTAGCCGCGTCCACGCGTCACCGCCGCTCCTGCGATGGCCGCGGCCCGGCGCCCATCCGGAGTGATCGCAGCCTGCCGCACGATGCCGCAGAGGCGCGTGAGGCGCGCGGCACGCCCAGCCTCCAGGAGGTAGAGGTCAGTCGAGAGCCCGAACGAGCCGTTCCCCGGGCCGTAAGCGATGTTGGGCCGCCCGGGGACGGTGGCGGCGAGCAGGACGCGTGAGCCGTCCGGCGTCGCCGCGAGGGGAAGTGCGAAGCGCGGCGCCGGCCCCTCGCGGGGCGCGAGCGGGACGGTCACGACGCGCGCGGGTGTACCGCCCGCCTCAACGTCCCACGCGAAGAGCCGGAGCGTGCCGAGGTTGTCGCCGGATGGGAGTGCCCGCGCCTCCTCCCTCAGTCCAGGGATCGTGTCGTCGAACGAGTCGCCCGAGAACAGCACTCGCCGCTCGGCTGAGCCTCCAAGGATGCGCCAGATGTAGCCATCAGCCCTGCCCCAGCGGAGGAGGACAGCTTCACGCGGTGGTGCCGCTGGGTCGGATGGCTGCTCGAAGGAGGCGAGGAGGTTCGGCGAGCCGTCCTTTTGCAGCCCGTCGGCCGAGAACAGCACGCGCCGCGGCTCCAGCGCGTCGTAGGCGATGGAGCGAACCGCTCCGAGGAGCGTCCGGTGAAGGACACGCTCCTCCCCAGATTCAAGGTCCGTCTCGACGAAAAAGGTACCCCGGTTCGGGTCGTGGGTCGCGCACTCGGCCTCGGTGAGACAGAAGCGGACAGAAACCAGGCGGCGGCCATCCGGCGAGAAGGCGAAAGGGCCGGATGAGGCGAACACTGGCCCGACATCGCGACGGCCGGTCCCATCTTCGGCGGCGAAGACGCCGATGCGCCGTCTCTGGGCCCACTCGACAACTCGCCGCTGATCCTCGCCCGTTAGCACCGAGATCGCGACTTGCTGCCCGTCGGGCGAGAGAGCGATGCCCCAAGGATTGGCAAGGTCGTAGAAGGCACGGACAGCCTCTGACACGCTGAAGGCGGCCGCGGGCGCTGGCCTGAGCGAGGCCGGCGCGATGGCGGCGAGCGCTAATGCCAGGAGGCGGACCTTCGTCGCCTTAACAGCCCGTCTATGATCGATGTTTGACATGGTGGCAGAGAGCATCTCCGCAACGATCTTAGACCGACTGCTCTCTCGAGACGAGACCGCGCATGGTAGGTGCGGCGGCAAATGCCCAAACAAGGCTGCACTCTCTGCTTGCCGAAGATCCGGACGGCTCGGGATACTAGCCGGATAGCAGGGATGAGATCCTGGCTGATGGCCCGAGCAAGGCTGAACCTCACGGCGCCCGCCGATTGTGGCAAGGGCCCCTACCCTGCCTATCACGCACGCTGCTAGAGGGTTATCGTGCCTTACTTGTGGGAGATACCCGGTTTTGCTGAGGTTTTCCTGCCTCGCGGGAAGCCAGCGCCGCGTCCCGCGACGGGCCGCTCCGTTCCGTCCGCTAATCCCCTGTCCGGACGGAAGGGGGGCCCAGGGGACGCATGGATGCCGAAGAGCCCCCTCCCCGCCGCAACGTGCCAAAACCCTGCTGCTGCACACGCGGCTGCTGGGTGACCTGCGGGTGCCCGGAACCGCCGAGCAGGCGCTCTCGGCGCGCGCCGCCGTCTACGCCACCCGCGCCCGCGGCGAGGGCACCCGCCGCGCCTACCGCTCAGCCTGGAGCGCCTTCGAGGCGTGGTGCGCTTCCCTCGGCCGTGAACCGCTGGCGGGCGACGCCGAGACGCTCGCCATGTACGCCGTCCGCGGCGCCGACCGCGGCCTCACGGTTGTCAGCCTTCGCGTTCACCTCGCCACCATCCAGGCCGCCCACCGCCTCGCCGGCCTCGCCCTGACCTCCGCGACCTGCGCCTCGTCATCGCTGCGCGCGGGGCTCGTCACCGCCGCCGGCGAGGCCGGCGCCGACCTCGCCCAGGTTATGCGCCAGATCCGCCACCGCTCCGCCGATGTCGCCCCCGCCTACCTCCGGCCGGCCGACCTTTGGCGAAATACCCTGACGAGAGGGATCTGGGGTGCGCCGGAGGACGCGGATTGATCAAGCTAACCTTGAACATTCAACACGACGGCAGCGCCTGCGGGCTGACGGTGCACCGTCGAGCCTCACAAGTCAGAAATAGCAGATGATCGGCCGTCCAGCGGTGCCGATCCGCAATTCTCAGCCACGGAAATCCACCTCCGCCGAGGTGGTGAAGGTCGCGAAGCGCTGCAGGACGCGGATCGCGGCCGCATGATCTTCAGCGGTGGGGCAGGCACATCCGTCCTCGATCACTGTCATGACGTAGTCGCGATCGTGCCCATCCCGCACCGTGCCCTGCACGACCGCGATTGTAGAGACGCCCGAGAGAAAAATCCGTTCGATACCCTGCGCCCGTAGGATGGGCTCCAGCCCGGTGCCATAAAATGGGCTAACGCGGTGTTTCACAATGTCAAAGTCCCCCGGCTGAGGAGCGAGTGCCGCGTGCACCTCGGTGCCCCAGGTGCCGAGCTTGAACAGTCCATGCTGCTTCGCGCCGGAAAAGATTGCCGAGGTGGAGGGGCATTCCCGGTAATCCGGGGAGAAGCCAACACGCACGTAGCCCACCGGCACGCCCGCGGCGCGCGCTTTGGCGATAGCCGTTGCGGTATTCTCTATTATTCCCCTCTCGCGCACCTGTTGGCCGAGTGGCCCTTTCCCGTTCGGACCCTCCTCGGCAACCAAGTCGTTCTCCATGTCGAGCACGAGGTAGATGGACTTCATCTGATCTCCCTTCTTTATCTTCGGGCCAAGCCCTACTCGTCCAGGCGGACGCCGAGGCGCTCCACCCGCGCTTTCCAGATCCGGTCCTCGGAAGCGAGATACGCGATGAAATCATCCCGGCTCATCGGATCGGCCACCATCCCGTTCGGCGTCAGGAACCCCGCCGCGCCCGGACCAGCAACGAAGCCCTGCACGGCCGCGCTAATCCGATCCGCTACGGCCGCCGGCGTGCCGGGCGGCGCCAGCAGCGCGAGCCAGAGGTCACCCGCGAGCGGGATGCCTTGCTCCGTCAGCGTGGAAACTTCCGGTGCTGCGGGAAAGCGCGTGGCCGAGGCGATGCCGAGAACCGGCAGTCGCCCGCCTTGGGAAAGCGCCACGCCGATCGGTAGCATCATGCAGTCCACCTGGTCCGCCAAGAGCGCCGCAACGGCCGGCGAGGCGCCCTGGAAGGGCACGTGCTGCATCTCGGTCCCCGTCTCCGCCTTAAAGCTCTCCATCATCACCTGAGAGGTGCTCGCCACACCCCACGATGCGAAAGTCATCACCGGCGAGGCGCGCCGGGCCCGCTCGGCAAGCGCCGGCCCGTCCACCACACCAAGGCCGGGACGAGACACCAGTGAGAAGATCAGCCGCCCTACGGAGGAAACCGGCACGAAAGTCTCGGGCCGGTAGGAGAGACGACGGTACACATAAGGGTTCACCGAATGCGTATCCGCCGTGGTGAACAGCAGCACGTGACCGTCCGGCGCTGACTGCTCCACGAAACGGGAGCCGATGATGCCGTTGGCGCCCGGCCGGTTCTCCACCACCACAGGCTGCCCGAGCAGCGGGGAGAGCTCTCGCGCCACCCACCGCGCCAGCAGGTCGGTTGCCCCGCCGGGCGGATAGGCTACCACGATCCGCACCGGACGGTTCGGTGCCCAGGCACCCTCCTGTCCGAAGGCGGGGCCAACTGCTGCAGTCAGCCCCGCCGCAAGCACACCCCGCCGCCTCAGCAGCACCGTTCCCCTACCTGGCATCCGTCCTCTCCTTGTCCGTGCACGCCCTCCCGCGCATTCCCCTATTCCACGGTGATCTTCGCGGCGCGGACCAGATCCCCGGTCTCGGCCAGCTTGCGCGCGATGTAGCCCCTGAACTCCGCGGGCGTGCCGCCGACCGGGACGACGCCCATCGTGACCAGCTTCGCGCGGGTTTCTGGCTTGCGGAGGCCCGCATCGACGGCGGCGTTCATCGCGTCGATCGCCGCAGCCGGCGATCCGGCCCGGGCGAAGAGCCCGAACCAGGAACTGGAGTCGTACTCGGGGACCCCCTGCTCCTGCACGGTGGGCACGCCTGGCAGCAGCTCGCTCCGCCGCGCCGTCCCGATTGCCAGAGTGCGGAAATCGCCGGACGCGACGTAGGATTGCACTGAGGGATAGTTCTCGAACATCACGTCCACCCGCCCAGCCATAATGTCCGTGGCCGCCGGGGCGGTGCCGCGATAGGGCACGTGAATCATGTCCACCCCGGCGCGCCACTCGAAGAGCTCACCGCTGAGATGCGCGAAGGAGCCGATACCCGCCGAGGCATAGGTGAGCCGCCCAGGCGCCGCCTTCGCGCGGGCCAGCAGGTCGCGCACCGAGCCGATCGGGGAGTCCCGGCGCACCACGACGACGGCCGGGCTGTCACCCACGAAGACCACCGGGGTGAAGTCACGTAGCGGATCGTAGCCGATATGCGGCAGGAGATGCGGGTTGATGGTCACCGGCCCCGGCGTACCCGCCAGCAACGTGTGGCCATCCGCTGGCGCGTCCAGCACGCGCCCCGCTCCGACCGTTCCGCCCGCGCCGGTGACGTTGTCCACCACGGCAGGCAGGTTCCCCGGCAGCCCGTCCGTTAGCATTTGGGCGCAAAGTCGGGCCAGGATGTCCGTGCTGCCACCTGCCGCGAAAGGCACCACCACCCGCAACGGTCGGTTCGGGAACCGCTCCTGCGCCCTTGCCGGTCGGGCCACGAGGCCGCCCGCCGCCAGGGCTGAGAGCAAGGATCGTCTGCGCATCCTGTGGTCTCCCTCATCGGTCCTATCTCGGACCTCAGTCCCTCCGTGCGGAGGCGGCGATCCCGTAGAAGCCGAGGATCTCGCGCACCCGCTCGCGCGGCGCCTGGGCCTGGTAGTAGCCGCGGCGGCTCGGGCGCACCCCGGTCGCGCGGCGCAGGCCGACAATCATCTCCGCTGCCTTGACCGTGGCCGCGACGGCGTCCAGCACCGGCACCCCGTCCACCTCCGAGACGCCCGCGCGGGCGAGCAGCATGCAGAGCGGCGCCTCGCCGGGGATGATCACGTCCGCGCCGCGCGCGATCAGCGCGCGGGCTGACTCCCGGAAGCGCTCGATCAGCGGTGCCGGCTCGGAATAGGCTGCGAGCACGTCGTCGAAAGCGAAGCCCACCGGATGCGCACCGAGGAAGCGATCTGACAGCCCCATCCGCGCCACGTTGCGGTCGATCGTCTCCGCCATCCCCGTGATGAAGAGCAGCACGCCGACGCGCTGTCCAAGCATGATGGAGGCGAGCATCGCGCTCTCCCCGTAGCCGACCACCGGAATATCCACGAGGCTGCGGATCTCCATCAGGGACGGCTCGGGCAATGTCATCAACGCGAAGGCGTCAAATCCCTGCTCCTCCGCTTCGATGGCGCCGAGGACGAACTGCTGACTGTGGATCGTCTGCATCCAGGCGTACTGAATGTCATTTCCGGGGTAGTTGGTTCGGTACGTATCGGGGTGCATGCCGTGCATCACCACTTCCGTCCCGGGCGCCGCCACCTTACGGAAGTGCGCGGCCATCGCCTCCGCGTAGGCGGGCAGCTTTTCCAGTACGGTGAAGCTCTGGTGGTAGATCCGTATCTCGCTCAAGCCGCCCTCCTCAATCCGCCCACATGCCACCGTTGACGTCGAGCACCTCTCCCGTGATGAAGCCCGCCGCCTCGCCCGCGAGAAACAGCACGGCCTCCGCCACATCCTCCGGACGGCCCATACGACCGACAGGAATCATCGCCTTCAGCGCTGCCGGGAAATCCGCCGTCATGGCGGAGGCGACCGGACCGGGAGCGACCGCGTTCACCGTGATCCCGTCCGCTGCCAGTTCCCGCGCCAGGAAGAAAGTCATCGCGTGCACGCCGGCCTTGGAGGCGCCATAGGCCGCGTTGCTCGCGCGCGCCTGCTCCGAAGGGTCGATCCAGGGCCGCGGATTACCACCGTTCTTGCCGATCACCGAACCGAGGTTGACGATCCGCCCATACCCCTGGGCGCGCATCGCCGGGATGACAGCCTGGCAGCAGAGAAAGCTACCCTTCAGGTTGATCCCGAGCACGCGGTCCCACTCCGCCTCATCCAGCGTCGCCGCCGGGCCCATCGACACGACTCCCGCGACGTTGACGAGGATGTCCAGGCGTCCAAAGGCTGCCAGTGTCGCCTCTACCGCCGCATCGACTTCCGTTCGCCGCGTCACGTCCAGCACCGCCTCAATCGTGCGCGCGCCCGTCCGGGCCAGGTCGGTCGCGATCACCCGCGTTCCGGCCCGGTCCGCGAGGCAGAGCGAGGCCCCCTCCCGCACGAAGGCGCGCGTCACCGCCCCCCCGATCCCGCCGGCAGCGCCCGTGACGAGCGCGACGCGGTCCCGCAGCCGCATCAGCTGTTCCGCGGCCGCGCCGCGTCCTCTCCAGCGATCCGCCCGAAGACCATACCCTTCAGCACAGAGGTCGCACCGGTGTACGTGCCGTAGTACATCCCGATGATCTCGCCCGCGGCGTACAGGCCGGGAATGGGCCGCCCGTCGCCGTCCACCACCCGCGCACCCGCATCCACCTGCAGGCCGCCGAAGGTGAAGACGTTGGCGGACATGATGGGGTAGGCGTGGAAGGGCGCCTCATCGATCGGCAGGGCCCAGTTGGACTTGCGCGGCAAAAGACCTTCCGTCGCGAGCCCATCCAACTCCAGCGGCCGCCAGGCACCGGGGCGGCAGGCCGCATTGTACTCGGCCACCGTCGCCGCCAGCCTATCCTCCGGCAGTTCCAACGCCCTCGCTAGAGCCGGGATGCTCTCCGCCACGACCGGCGGCTGGTCCGTGCGGATGCCCAGGCGATAGTTCGGGATGCGGGTGTGCCGCGCGTCCAGCACCACCCACGCGATGCCATCGCGCTGCTCGAAGATTCGACGCGTCACTCGCTCGTAATGCGCATCCACCGTGCCGGGCGCCTCGTCCACGAAGCGGCCCCCATCCTTGTTCACGAGGATGCCGTAGGGGAAAATGAAGACAGAGGGTTCCGAGACGCCGGAGCGCGGGTCCACCGGCTCCGCGTGAAAGCTGCCGAACTCCCCGGCGCCGGTGGCACCGATGTCCAGCGCCATGCGAATGCCCTCGCCACGGTTGAAGTAACCACCTTTGCAGATCGGGCGCAGGTGAACGGCGCGCGGCCCAATATAGCGGGTCGCCATCTCGCCGTTACCCTCGAAGCCGCCGCAGGCCAGCACCACCTGCCCGGCAAAGCGCACTGTGCCGTCCGCGTCACGTGCGACGAGCGCCGTCACGCGCCCCTCGTCGTCCTGGTCGAGCTCCCGTGCTGTCGTTTCGTAGCGGAACGCCACGCCCAGCCGCTCTGCCTCCGCGGCTAGCGCCTCCACCACGGCTAAGCCACCGCCTACTGGCAGCAGGCGCGGCTGCGACTTCGTCAGGAACTGTGTCGGAAGAAAATCGAAGCGGATGCCGAAGCCCTTCAGCCAAGCGATAGTCGGCCCAGCCCGCTCCGAGAAGGTCTGCAGCACGTCCGGATCAACAATCCCGAGGGCGCGGGCATAAGGCGCCCGGTCGCTCGGTGGACGAGCTAGCTCCATCACCAAGTCCGGGTCGATGGCGCCGCTACCATTCGCCGCTATGTGGGTCTCGAAGTCGTCCGTGACTTCCGCCTCGCTCTTCATACGGAGGTAGGCCTCGGTGTAGCGGCTCTGCCCGCCACGCTCATCCCGCGGGGCACGCTCGAGAACTACCACCCGTGCTCCGCCCTGAGCGGCAGCAACGGCGGCTGAGAGCCCGGCGATGCCCGAGCCAGCCACGACCACGTCGAAGCGTTCTTCCCGCATGCGCGGCTCCGTCTCCATCCCACCGCGACTATGCGGCGGCAGCCCTTCCCTGTCCCCGCATCTCCGCCGAAGACAGTTTTCGCTCCGCCTGAAGAGTGGCTTGGCCGGCCCCGCGAGATCGTTGACAGTTCGACGGAATGGATACGGGAGGAGCGGATGGACCGCCTGCGGGCCATGGAGGTCTTCGTGCGGACCGTGGAGGCCGGAAGCCTCTCCGGGGCCGCTGCGCAGCTTGGCCTCGCCAACGCCTCTGTCACCACGCTGCTCAGCAACCTGGAGATGCATCTCGGCGTCATGCTACTCCGCCGCTCCACCCGTCACGTGCAGGTGACCGAGGACGGTGAGTCCTACTACGTCCATTGCCGCGCCATCCTGGCCGCGGTGGAGGAGGCTGAGACCGGCCTCGGAGGTGGCAATCTACGCGGTATGCTGCGTTTGGAGGCGCCGATCGCCTTCGGTCACCTCATCATCGCGCCGGCTATGGCTCGTTTCGCACGGGCGCATCCGGAGCTGCGGGTCGTCGTCAGCCTCACCAACGCGGTGGACAGCCTTATCCGTCGGGGCGTCGACGTGGCGATCCGATACGACGCGGTGGATACGGGCGACCTCGTGGCGCGATCGATCTACCATGGCCACCATGTGCTTTGCGGCGCCCCGGCGTTCCAGGAGGCGAATGGCACGCCCACCGAGCCTGCCGCGCTCAACCCCCGACACTGTCTTGGGTTCGCCGAGCAGGCCGGCTTGCCGCGTCCCTGGCGCTTTCACCGGGAGGGCAAGGCGGTGGAGCTGTTGCCGGAGGGCAACCTGTTCTTTAACAGCAGCGACGCGCTGATGCGAGCCGCCATGGATGGCGCAGGCATGGTGTACGTGCTCGACGCGCTGGCCGAACCGTATCTGACCAGCGGTGCACTGGTGCGCCTTCTAGAGGATTGGCAGACGGATGAGCAGCGCTTCTACGCCGTTTACCCGAAGGCGCGCTTTACCCCACCAAAGGTGCACGCGCTGATCGCCTTCCTTGCGGGCCTCTTCCCCAATGTTCCGGGACCGTCTGCACCGGTACCGGTGCGCCGGCATACCTGACTTACCGCAAAGCGAAGTCGGAGCTCACTCCATCCGGATGTTCGCTGCCCGCACGACTTCGACCCAGCGTGCTTGGTCCTCCACGAGGAAGCGCGTCATCTCCGCAGGCCCTCCTGCGATGATCCGGGCACCGGGCAGACGCGACGCGACCTCTGGCCCGCGTAGCGCGCCATCGAAAGCCGCGCTCAACCGCCCGATCACCGGCGCCGGCGTACCGGCTGGGGCGAGCACGCCGAACCAGGGAGCCACCACAAAGCCGGGCAGCCCCGATTCCGATACCGTGGGCACCGCCGGCAGGTCGGGAACGCGCTCCAACGTCGTCACGGCGATCGCGCGTAGCTTGCCCTCGCGGATCGAGGGAAGCTGGAAGTTGAGGTTGTCGATCGTCATCTGCACGCGTCCCGCGAGCAGGTCCGCCATGGCCGGTGCGCTGCCGCGATAGGGTACGTGCGTGATGTCGAGCCCGCCCGCTCGCAGCTTGAACAGCTCCATGCCGAGATGCGAGCTGCCGCCGACGCTGTTGGAGGCGTAGCTGTACGTGCCGGGCCGGGACCGGATCAGCGCGATCAGCTCCGGCACAGTGCGCGTGGGAAGTTCGGGATGTACCACCAGCACGTTCGGCACTTCGGCCGCGAGCGTGACCCCCACGAAGTCTCGCACAGGGTCGTAGCTCGGGCGGGGCACCATGGCTGGGCTCACGACGTGCGGTACCGAGGCCATGAGCAGGGTGTAACCGTCGGCTGGCGCGTGGGCGACGAGATCGCTGCCGAGCATTCCGCCCCCACCCGCGCGGTTCTCCACGACCACAGGTTGGCCAAGTACGGCTGTCGTTCCCTGCGCCAGGAAGCGGGCGAGAATGTCGTTGAACCCGCCCGCGGAGAATGAAACGACCAATCGGATCGGCCGATCCGGGAAGCCGGCCTGCGCCCGCGCTGCTAGAGGTAGTCCAAGCGCTACGCCTCCACCAAGAACCTTGCGCCGGCCCATCGCGTTGCGCGCCGTCATCGTCAATCCTCCTGGCCCCGGGGGTAGATCCCGCCATAGGCGCGGGTGAGTTCCTCCATCTGCACCTCGGGCGGCCGAGCGTAAGTGAGGCGGCGGCTTGTAAAGTGCCCGCCCTGGAGGGCGCGCAGCCGCACCGCCATCTCCCCTGCCTTCACCAGCGCCGCCACGCCATTCGGCACGATCGCCCCATCGGGGAGGCGGTTGATCCCAGCCTCCGCCACTAGCGTCATCACCACGCCCACGGCCGGAATCACCACTTCCGCGCCAGCCGCCGAGACCTCTGCCGCCGCGGCCGTAAAGCGAGCGAGCAGGTCGTCCCGGGCGACCGCCTCACGAAAGCCGAGGTCGAGGTCGACCAACCGCTCGACCCGCATCCGTCCGCTCGCCACAAGACGAGATCGCAGCCCGTAGGCAGCGATGTTCTCCTCCACCTTGACGCGATGCTTGTCGTTGGAAGCGACAATTCCGAACCGAGCGCCCATCATACAGGCGAGGTGCGTCACTGTTTCGCAAAGACCGAGCACGGGTATAGTCGCTAGTTCGCGAGCCTGCTGTAGCCCCGGATCGGCGATGTTGCCGAGCAGGACGGCGTCGTAGCCCTCTGCCTCGGCACGCCGGACATTTTCCAGGACTTCGATTGTCTCGATGAACTCGAGGTAGCGGTACTGGTCACCGATACCTCCGCGCGCCTCTATGCCATGCACGTCAATGATAGTGCCTGGCTCGGCGGCTGCATCCAGGAGGCGCCGGAGCGCCGCGTTGTAGGCGGGCCAAGCATCGGGTCGCGTGAGCGATTGGTACCAGAGGCGCATACCGACGTTCTCCCAGCGGCAGCGCATAGAAGGCTGCCCGCGCGTGCTTTCGCGTTCTTGAGCCGGAGAGTACCCGTGTCGCCGGATATTACTGAACCGGGTATAACCGCGAGGTTGCCGAAAACAGATTTCACGAGGAACGGGTACCTTATTCGATCTGCGCCTCAGGCACGGTATTGGGGGCCTATCGTGCCTGGCTTACCGGAAAAGCTCGGTTCTTCGTGCTTTTCGAGAAGCCGGCGCCCCATCCTACTCGCCAAAGCCTCATTCCGTCCGCCAATCCAACTTTCCGGACGAAACCCGGCGCGCCGGAGTGGCGCATGCCCAACAGTGCGCCCCCTCCCCGGCCCCGGCCGCCCTCCCCACCGTCCCAGACATCCGCTGCGGCCGAGACTCCGGTGCGGCACACGCGCCTGCTCGGCGACCTGTGGGTGCCGGGTACTGCCGCGCAGGCGGCGAAGCTGCAGGCGCTCTCGGCGCACGTCGATGTCACACCATCCGCACCCGCGGCGAGGGCACCCGCCGCGCCTACCGCTCGGCTTGGAGCGCCTACGAGACCTAGTGCGCCTCTTTGGCCGCGAGCCACTGGCGAGCGATCCCGAGACGCTTGCCACCATGAACAGGTGCACCCGCACCGGCACGCCCCCGATCGCCACCCATCGCTCGCCGCTCGTCGAAGTCGATCCTCAGCTGTCGTCCCGGCAGCGCCTCGAACCACCGTCGCCCACGCCGCGGCCAAGAGCTTCTGCCGGTACGACGCACAGGCCCGCTCCACCGTTCGCAGGCTGACCACCGGCCCGTGCTCGGCCGCCAGTTCCTGCCGAACCACGTCGGCGTTGCCGCCGTGCCGTACCAGCCGCTCCTCCGGTCAGCCCGACAGCTCCTCCAGGGCCGGCACCCGCCGCGCCCGGAGTACCCGGACCAGGATCCCTCCCGCACATAGCGCCGCACCGTCTTGGGACGGTCGCCGAACTCCCGCGCGATGCGCTTGACGCCCCAGCCCCGCGCCTTTGGCGCCAGCATTGCCGCCACCTCGTCCGGCGTCCGCATCGGCTTCCTACGTGCCTTTTCCAGCGGGGGAACCTGGATCAGGCCCACGCCCATCCATCGACCTCCCTCTCCCCCTCTCCAGGGGGGCGAATTCATGTCGCCAAGGGAGGGTCATTCCATGCGCCCGACACGGTGCGGTCCTTGTAGCGCCCGGCGTCCGGCTTCCTCTTTGACATGGTGGCGTTCCTGCTGGACGGAGAATCCGTACCCGGCTTGCAAGGCACCTCCCCTATCTACGCCGTAGATGCAAGCGCGCCCCAAACCCCTGGACAGACAGCTCCATGGAGAAACAGCATGTCGGTCATCATGAAATTCAGGGCTACAGTTGCCGCCATGTGGAAGACCCTGCCGCAAGCGTGGGAGCGGGGCATGACCTTCGCGGATCTCGTTCAAAAGCTTAGCGCGCTGAAGGGCCTGTCGCTCCGCGACATGAAGCACGTCCTCGACCAGCTCGTTCACGCGACCAGCTGATCGCGGCTCATCTCCGCGTCAGCCCTGTAGACTTCCAGAAGGCGGCCGATGGTGGGCGGATCACCACTAAGGTCCTCTTCGAAGCGGTGGAGGCGAGGCAGGACTACATCCGGTCGCGATATGGCTGGAACTTCGACCTGCAGGAGAACCTCCAGAAGGACGGGGCTGACCTGGACGAGCGCGAGCTGCGGACCTTGACCGAGGCTTCGGTGATCCTCGGCCGGATGGGGGAGCACCTGCGCCGCGGCCTTTCTCAATCGGCTAATCGATCACCTCTCCAGGGGCGCCGCCTCATGGACGACGGCAGCTCCTACGCCTCGAAGTTCGGCGTGGAGGTTCTGTCAATCGGCGCCGATCCAGGGCGCTGACCTCCGGAAAGGAGGGAGCACGAGCGGGAATCGCGGGAGCACGAAGTGTCCGGTCACCCCGCCTGGGGTGCCTCTCCAGCGTCGGGCTGGAGATCCAGCTCGGCTTGGCGGAGGCGCTGGTGGTTCCAGCGGTACCTGTAGGTCTTCACCCGCCCGGTGCCGATGGCGTCGCAGCTCCACGATGCCAGACCACCGGCGCGGACGAGGTCGTCGAAGGCCTGGCGAATCTCGCCCCTGAACTTGACACGCCGCTTGATCGGAGCGTTCAGGTAGTCCTCGCCGCATAGCGCCGCGATATCCACGTCGTCGATCCAGCTGTGGGTGGGCTTGCCGTCGATGAACGGCCAGATCGACTTCGCGTAGTCACTCTTGAGCTTGAAGTATGTGTCACCGTCGAGAGAGACGAGCGTCCGGCTCTCGAACATGTCCCTCACCCACTTGCCGTAGCGGATGCTCAGCCGACTATCGAGATCGACGCCGGACCACGATATCTCACTGATCAGCGTGTCGGAGAAACCCGCGCCAGGGAGCCGTCCCTTCGCGATCCCGGACTCGTACTGCTCGTATGTCCCAGGGTAGATCCGGAAGGACACGGACCGCATCTCCTCCAGCGACCGGAGCAGCGTAGCGAGATTGTTGACGTGTGCTGTCCGGCCCGTCGCCTGCAGCAGCGCCCTCCACGTCGTCGACGTCTCGTAGATGACGATGTTCTTGGGCACTCGGAAGTCGGCACCCTCCCGCCACTCCGGGTTGCTCAGCTCGAACCGGGCTGCCCGGACCCTGAACAGCGCGTAGAGGGCGTCCCGGTGCTGGCTACCCAGTTCGCGGCCGTGGACCTCCACCACGCTGTGCGGCTTCACCGCATAGATCCGGGTGGTGTGGTCCAGGTCCAGGCCCTTCTTCCGCGGCGCGAAGGCCGAGGTCCGAGTCAGCTTGGCGGGCAGGACGGCAGGGTTCTGGCGGCCGCGCCGGTTCGCATGGGTCCTCTCGAACCGCTGGAGGCGGGCGATTTCCTTCTCTTCGGCCGTCTGGGCTTTCCGGGGCATGGTTCCCGTGTAGCCGGTACTCGGAGTCTCCTCCAACAACTGGGAATCAAGGGAGCACGAACGGCTTCCTGGTCCTTGGAAGCCGGTCATCAGGGGTATCTGGAAGCTGGAATAGAGAGAGCATGAACGCCGAGGAATGGCCGGGAAGGTGCCCTAAACCGCTGGACAGACCTACTTCCTGTGGATGAGTGGCCATCGAACGTAGGAGAGGGAGCACGAACGGTAGGCCAGGGAGCACCAGCGGGAAGAGAGGGAGCACAGGTCGTAAAGGTGGGAGCACGAATCGCGTGGAAGTCCCTGATTCGCCAAGTAATTCCGCGTACTGACGAATCAAGGACTACTAAGGACTTTCTACGGACGCGGGGCTGTGGACAACCTTCAAGGCATCGGTGCCGACGGCCGATGAAGCAGAAGCTCGGGAAAGGGCGCGGGCTGCGATGCCGGTTCCGACCCAGGAGAGGGAATCGAGGGGGCACGAACCTCGGTATGGAAGAGGCCGCGCTGTGGCCATCGTTGAGAGAGCTGCAGAATGGCTTCGCGCTGCTCTCCCAAGTTCCGGACCAAACCATGCTCGATCCAGTAGAAGACCTGCTCCAGGCGGCGCGGGCAGAGGCGCAGGAGATAGATCAGCCAGTCGCCGGAGACGGCGGTCCGCTGGTCAGGCCAGATGTCGCAGCGGCGGCAGCGGTCATCCTCCGCTCGGCCCGCAGTGGTGGCGTGGCGCATGCGACGCATCCATCGCTGCGGTCTCCATTCGGGTAGGCCCCTGAGCAGGATCATACCCACGGCCGTTGGCGAAACGGTCCGTAAGAGAGGGAGCATGAGTTAGTGAACCGCTCCCTCACGCCGCCGTGAGAACCTGATGGCGGCTTGCTGACCGCGTTGGCTTCCTGAGGAGGACCTAATCCCAAGCAGGCCCGAGTGGCCGAAAACTACGAATCCTCGCTCCCTTCCCTCTGACCCTTCAAGACCAGGGGCGAACCCGTTCCATCCTCGCCGACCAGATCCCTCGAAGAGACACTGACCCCCGCCCGTCAGGCGGCACTCCGCGCGACGGTCCGGCCGGGACGCTCCATCACCTGCTGGACAAGGCCGACGTCGCGGGGCCAAGCATCGCCCAGGATCTGACGGAGCAAATGGAGGCCAGGCTGACACAGGCATACTCGCCAAAATTCTGGCAGACCTTCGACGCGGACGCCGGACAGATCGCCTCAGCCCTGAGGGAGCACCCGGAAGACACGGAGTTCGAAGGCCTGGTCTGGACGATCGACGCCCTGAACCAGACGATCGCACACCACGCCACTGACACCTCGAAGGCCCTCGCGCAGCTGCATCGCCTGGAGCGTGACCGGCGGCCCTCTCCCCGTCGCGGAGAGCCTGGGCTGAAGCCGCCCATGTCAGTCTAGACGACTTGAACCAGTTCGGCTGACCAACTGGAAAACCTGAGGGGAGCGGCACGCTTTCCAGCGGAGCGCGTCCGCAATGCCGCTGTCCGTCTTGGTGCCTGGAAGATCCTGCGCTAGGCGGCGGTGGCTGCCGACCATAGGATCGACGTCACGGTGAACGTTGTTGAAGAGGACGGCCCGGCGGGAGGGTGAAGCGGGAGCGGGTAGAGAGCGCCATCATCCGTGTTGTGGGCATGGGCGCCCGGCGATCGGCCTCTGCGAGAAGGCATTCGAGGTCCGCAACGGTATCGGCCATCCTGATCCGGACCCGATACGCCCTCGCTTCCGCGACGACCGCTCAAAGCCCCTGGAGTACCGGGCAGCCCGACTCGCGGCAGATGCCCACGAGCTGCTGGAGGAGGCGCAGACCCGGGTCAGGGTGATCGACACCTGGGAGGACCTGACGGCAACCTCAAACGGCTTCGTACCGAGATGGCGGGCGTTAAGGCCTACAGGGTGATCGCCATGAACCCGTCCCAGCCCACCACTCGCCGCGAAGCGGCTTTCGGCTCCGCGGCTGGATGCCTGTCACAGTCGTTCGTGAACGCCCGCCAGGCCCGGGTCGTCGAAGGCAACTCGGACAATCTGTTCACGGAAGGTAGTGCCCTGAACCGGAAAGTGAACAGAGGAAAGCGCAGGATCCCGACCGAGAAGCTGGGGCGCCTTATCCGGCAAGGTGCGACGGCACCGAGGCTAAGGAGCGCTTCGGTGTGAGCAAGGGCTGAAACCTATTAACACTTATAGCCTGGGCCGGCTCTACGACGAGGTCAAGCGCGTGCTGAGCGTGGCGCAGGACGCGGCTGGCGATGTTCCCGAGATGAGCGACCGAACCCGCAGCGGGTGGAAGGCCGCGAAAACACGCCCCGAGGATTGCAACCAACGGCGGCGCACACCCAAGGCAAGCAGCGATGGGCCTCTCGGAGCAAGGCTGGCATCGGTGGCCGGCGACTCCTGACCCGCCCTGGGGGGCTCGAAAACTGGGGAACTGCTCATAGTGGGCGTGCTCTTATCAACCCTCCGCCCAACCCCACCGTTCGAGATTTTAATAGCCCGACAGTCCCACCCCCAACTTAGGTCCGGGGTCTACGGCATTTCTCGGGCTTGTGCCCCTGTACCCGGAAATGGTGCGGCTTACGGGAGAGCCCTCCGACTTCTTGAAGGGCTATCTCGCGCCGCCTAAGCATCAAACTCCAAAGGGCGTCAGGTGCCCCAGAGCACTGTGAGGCCGGGATACGTTATAGTCCCGCCTCCAAGCCTCGATCTTGGCCCTGGCATCCTCCAGCGATAAGAACGGATGCGTGTCGAGGCAGTCGTCCCGCAGCCGCCCGTTGCAGGACTCGATGAGGCTGTTGTCGGTCGGCTTGTCCGGTCGAGAGAAGTCGAGCGTCACACCGTGCTCAAAGGCCCAGCGGTTTAGCACCCTCGAGACGAACTCCGGCCCACAGCACATCGGGAAGGATGAACCGGATCGGGGTATGACCCGGTCCAAAGGCCGCCACGACTGGCCAGCGAGCCTCCACAGTGATGGTGTCGAGCCACACGAAGAGGAGCCGACCGGCCATGACCAAGTGCCAGCCCACACCCCTACTGCTGTCCTTGACGCCATCGACGTCGCCACGCTCAGGAACGAGGTGCTGATCGAGCTGCCCGAGGCCTGGCGGCGCAGGATTACGGTGACCAACACCCGCGCCGAGCACGATCGGTTGGTGGCCGAGTTGCACGCCCTGGAGCGCCCGCTCACTGACTGAGAGGGGCGTTGTTGGGCAAATCTTGCCGATAGGCCTGCATGAGCAAGGCACCGAAGTAGGGCGAGTGCCCTAGGACGCACTATCGGACACGGAACTGGCGTGACTACGACCAAGGGCTGATCGCCCGGGGTGACGTGACCGTCAGGATCCCGACGGATTCGACGTGGCATGCCCCCGAGGGCACCGGCAGGCCCGGCCGTCCTCAGGTCTTCACGGATGCGGCGATCCAGGCGGTGCTGACGCTGAAGGTGCTGTACCAGCTGCCGCTGCGGGCAGGCCAAGGTATGGCAGGGGGTCTAATCCGTCTGGCAGGGTTCGACTGGCGGGTGCCTACTACAGCACCCTCTCACGGCGGCAACAGGACCTGACAGTCGCGATCCCCTACAGCCCTCGGGACAGGCCGCTGCACCTCGTTATCAACAGCACGGGGCTCAAAGTGCTGGGCGAGGGCGAGTGGAAGGTCAGGAAGCATGGGGCTGACAAGCGACGGATGTGGCGTAAGGTCCACCTCGTCATCGATGGCGACCGCCGCTAGATCAGGGCCGTTGAGATGACCGACAACCGGCACGGCGAGGGTGAGATCGTGCCGGGCCTGCTGGCGCAGTTGCCGGACGACGAGCGGATCAGCGTCATCAGCGGCGAAGGTGCCTACGACACCCGAGGCGTCTACGAGGCCTCAGCATCGCGCCAGGCCGACCTAGTCGTGCCGCCGCGGCGCAATGGCAAGCTGTGGCAGGGGCGAACCGCTGGAGCGACTGAGCGTAACGAGACACTCCGCGCCATGAGGCGCCCTTCAGAATTGACAGGTGGACATTATCCGGGTGTAGGAGCCAACGGACTACTCGGACGGATTTGTCAGGCTGTAGCTACCCGTGAACCACGTTACCATTATCCGGATTGGGAAGGTTTAACCGGTCAGTGTTTTGCGGTGTTGCGTCAGCATCATTGCGACGGCTACAGATGGGCCGCAACTTTCGTTGGGTGGCGATATGAAGCGCATCCTGTTTTCGGCGGGGAAAGGAGGGGTGGGTAAAACCACACTTTGTCGCAATCTCGCCGCTGCTGCAGCCCGAAGTGGCCTGAGGACCGTCACCGCCGACCTCGATCCGCAGGCCACACTGACCATCTGGTCTCGTCGCAGGCCTAGAACCGCGCCCCCGATCCCTCACTTCAAAGTGGCCTGGTCCGAAGCGGATGCGCTGCTCGATGACGGTGAGATGGATGGCTACGACGCGCTTTTCATCGACACTCCACCCTCCATCGAAACCCAGCCCGCCGCATTTCAGGGACTTCTGGCCAAGGCAGATCTGATCGTGGTGCCAACCCGCGCCACGTTCGATGACGCGGAATCCGTTGCGCCGTTTTTGAAGCACCTGCGCGAGGAAGGACGGCCAACGGTGGCAGTGCTGAACTTCGTCAAGCCAAGGGTCAACATTAACGCGGTTAAGTCCTTCCTGCTCGAAGCCGGGGAACTCTGCCCCGTGGAGGTGGCAGATCGCACGGACTACGCGCGGGCAGGCGCCAAGGGCCTAGGGCTGGTCGATGTGCCTGGTCATGCCGGATCAGATGAGATGCAGGCCGTGTGGAGCTTTGTCCGAGGTAAGGTGTGGGGACGCGAAGAGAAGCGGGGGAAGAAACATGTCGCGGCGGCTTAAACTTGATGCTCCCCCTCCGCCCGTCCTGATTGAGGGTGACGCGCGTGTGCAAGCGCTTCAGATTGCTCGGTCGGAACCGCAAAAGCCAGAGGACTACGTCTCCGAGATCTCCCGCCTGTGGAGCCGCGCGCAGGGTGCGTTCCTTGAAATTGGTCGTCTTCTGATCCGGGCTAAGGACAGGTTGCCGCACGGAATGTACGTCGCCGCTGTGGAAGCCGAACTGCCGTTCTCAAGCCGCACGGCGTACCAGCTTCGCGAGGCGGCTAGATGGGCCGTGGGTGGGCCAGTGCCAGTAGAGCGCCTGCCTGGAAGCTACTCCACGATCTACCTGCTCTCGACGTTGGAGCCGCCGATCTTGGAGGCTGCGCAGAAGGAAGGTCTCATCCGTCCTGAGCTGAAGCGGGCAGAGCTGATCGAGTGGCGGCGGAAGAGGATAGGGGGCGCTGACCCCATGATTGAGAAACGCGAACGACTGGAGCGTTTGCGACGCGAGCGGGCGCGAATTGAAGAGGAGATGCGCCAACTGGAGGCGGAACTGCAGCAGGGCGAATGAGCAGCCACAGCTGAGCGACAGCCTATCGCGAGGCAGGCCATGTCATTGCCGTGTTATGCTCTTCGTATGAGACCGCCGCGAGATTGGGGGTGCCAAGGGGGTGTGTTGCACCGATCGGCTTAGCGACGCGCCCGAGGTAGGATGGTAGGGACTATCCCCTGCCATTGTCGGAGGAACCTGAGCTTGCCTTTCAAGGCGAATGCCGACCACCGCGATCGCATTCCGAAGCAGCGGTTCCGGACGACGAACTGGAGTGAGTACGACGCTGCTCTGCGCGGGCGCGGTAGTTTGACGATTTGGTTCACGGACGCGGCGATCGCGACATGGAAGGCAGAACCCCGGACGACATTGTCAACTTGCCGGCCTCAAGGCGAGGACGCTAACGGATCGGCAGTGGGATCAAGGGTGATCAAGCTCCCGCGGCGGCCCCGCTGAAGTCGGACCACACCTCGAATGCGCGCGCCCTTGCGGCACGGTGCTCGCTGGCAGTTAGGTGGTCGCGCCGAAGGTGAAAGAGGTTGTTGATCCCGTCGTGAGCGGAGAGGAAGCGCTGCGCTTGGCCTGCTGATTTGAAGCGCTTCATCCCTCGTTCTCGTCTCCGTGTCGGCTGATGCGAGTTCTCCGCGCGGTTGTTCAGCCCCTTGTGCCGCCGGTGCTCGACTGAAGGCATCACCTCCTTCTTCGCGCCGCCGTAGCTTGCTAGCTTGTCGGTGATCATGACGCGCGGAGGCCGCATCTGCCGCTTCAGCAGCTTCCTGAGGAGCCGCTTGGCAGCTTGCTTATCCCGTCGGCTCTGCACCAGCACATCGAGCACCATCCCGGCCCGATCGACGGCACGCTGTAGCCAGTGCGTCACACCGTTGATCTTGAGGACGACCTCATCCAGGTGCCACTTGTCACCGGCTTGGGGCAGCCAGCGGCGGATCCCGTTGGCAAAAGCCTGGCCGAACTTGCGACCCCATTGCCGCAGTGTTTCGTGGCTAACCACGATGCCGCGGAAGGCCAGCATCTCCTCCACCATCCGCAAGCTGAGCGGGAAGCGGAAGTAGAGCCATATTGCTTGGCTGATGATCTCGGGTGGGAAACGATAACCGGCGAAGCTGGGGCAGACAGCGGGGGTAATCATCCCAGCCGACTACCTGGTGGTGAGCTGCTCGGACAAGCTGGTGCTCGGTCAACTTGACTGTGCCGCTTGGACCACCGGCGTCGCGTGTTCCTGTTCTTCACGGCGATGGCGAGGGCAAGTCGCCGTCCCACGAGCACGACGAGCCTCTTGCCGCGGGCGACGCCGGTCTAGAGGAGATTGCGGGCCAGTATGGTGTAGTGCTCGGTGAGCAGTCCCTGTACGAGTGCCGCGCCGTCCCGGTTACCATTGGGCCCGTGCGCGTAGATGAGAAGGCCCATGCTCCCCACCGATCGACCCCTGCGACTGGCCACTCACGGCGGCACATTCCACGCCGATGACTGCCTTGCCTACGTCGTCCTCACCGGCGCCCTGGGGCTTGGTGCAGAGGACGGCACGCACGTGCTGTTGCGCACCCGCGACCGCGCCGCCCTGGACGCTGCCGACATCGTCTGGGACGTCGGCTGCGTCGCCGACGAGACCCGCTGGCGCTTTGACCACCACCAGCCCGGCGCACCTAAAGCGCCGAACGGCGACCCGCTGAGCTCGGCAGGCTTGGTTTGGCGCGCCGACAGCCCGGACAGCGGCCTAAGTTTGGGGCAGCTCTACGTGCGCAACACCTTGGCGAGGTCAGGTTTTCACGAGGTCGCCGGCGACGTGGTGGCCCGCATTGCCGAAAACGTCCGGTACAAGTTTGTGCGCCACGTCGATCTGGTGGACAACGGCGTCGAGCGCGCTGCTCCAACCGACCTCACCGCGATGGTTGAAGCGTTCAACAGCGCCTGGGACGAGCCGAGCCAGTCCGACCCCGTCGCCTTCGAGGCGCGGCAGCGCGCAGGGTTCCTGCGGGCCAGCCAGATGGTCGCCGTGGCATTGGAGCAGCATGTCGAGAAGGAACGCGGCGCCGCTTTCGCCTCCCAGGCCGTGGCGCAGGCCTGGGAGGATTGCCGGTCCGGGAGCAGCGGCCTCCACCCCGATGTGCTGGAGTTGCCGCGCGGCATGCCCTGGCAGCGAACGGCCTTTGAACTGGCCATGCCCATCCTCTACGTGATGAGCCCCGAGCCGGACGGCCGTTGGAAGCTGCAGGCGATGCCGGCCGAAAAGGGCAGCCTCAGAAACCGCCTCGACATGCCTGAGGCGTGGCGCGGTCTGCAGGATGCCGCCCTGGAAGAAGCATGCGGCATTCCCGGGGCCGTGTTCGTCCACCGCAGCGGCCACCTGGCCATCGCCACAACCCGGGAGGCCGTGCTGGCCATGGCCCAGGCCTCTCTGGCCAAAAAGCCGTCCCCCGCCGAGGCGCTGCGCAAGGCTTGGGGGCGGTAGGAACCGCGCCCCGTGGCGTCCGACAGTCACAGCCCGGAACGCCATGCGCGTTGGGCGGGTGCAGTCCGGGCTCGGCAGGGCCGGGGACTAGCCCCGGATCGGCCTGCGTTGCGCACCGAAAACCCCGCCAAACCGGGCCAAACCCGCCCCTCCCGCCGCCCCTCGGGCGCGATAACCCGCCACTACGAGTGTTACTCTACGCAGGTCTGCCGTATCACCTGTGCGAACGCTAAACCGCTCGGCAGGAGCGCGCGCCCGCGCACGGTGACGATACCAACTTCCCTGCTCAGCACGGCATCTTCCAACGGCAACAGGGTGATGTCGGTCATTCTCACGGAGGTGGCCATAAGTCGGGTCACGAAGCCGATCCCAACTCCCTCCCGAACCATCGCCAGCGTGGTCAGAGCGCTCCGCGTCTGGAACGCCGGCCGGAACTCTACACCGATCGACGCGAACGCCTCCTGAAAGTTAGACCAGGCGGCAGATTGCGGTGGCATCGTGATCAGCGGCTCTGTGCCGAGCGCCGCAAGCGGCACAACTTCCTGGCTAGCGAGCGGGTGCCGAGATGGCACCGCGACGAGGTACTGATCCGTCAGCAGAGGTTCAAAGCAGAAGCTCTGGTCGCCGTTCACAAAAGGCGTCACCGCAAGGTCCAGTTCACCACGCGAAAGCCGCTCCAGGTCCCGTCCGTACAAGTTGTCATGGAGGATGACCTCAATGGCAGGCCACTGCTGACGAAACCGGGCGATAGCCTTCGGCAGGAAGCTTGTCGCGACGGAAAGCGTGGCGCCGATCGTGACGCGTCCGCGGCGCAGATGGGCTTCATCATCCAGCTCGTGCACCAGGACCCGCAGCTCGCCGAACATTAGCTCCACCCGTTGCCGCAGCCGTACCCCGGCGGAAGTCAGGGTAACGCGGCGTGTGGTGCGGTCGAACAGTCGCAGGCCTAGACCGTCCTCCAAGTGCCGGATGCGGGCGGAGACGGCCGGCTGGGAGAGCCGCATCTTTTCCGCGGCTCCTCGGAAGCTGCCGGCCTCGGCTACCTGCAGGAAGGCATCCAGGTCAGTGGCGGAAAGATTGATCCGTGACATGGATCAATCGATAGAATGATAAACCTTGTCGTTCAATGCTGCTCAACCGACGATGCCCCCAACAGGGCCGCGACGACGCGGCAGGAGGAACGCCATGGACATGCCGGTGGCCACGCCCTCGGTGGCGGCACGCAGCACGGACGGGGTCATCGACTGCGACGTGCACCCGCTTCTGCCCAACGGGATCCGCAGCCTCTACCCTTACATGACCGTGGCCTGGCGGGAGCGCTTCATCCGCAAGCGGGCCCACACCACCGAGAGCGGACTGACCCTGCGCTACGCCCAACCCAATGGGACGGTGGTGCGCGACGACGCGAAGCCCGAGGCGAGCATGCCCGGCGGCAGCGATCCGCACTTTCTGGTACGGGACCTGCTGGACGCGAACGGCATCTCCGTCGCGGTGCTGAACAGCCTGCAGTCCGCGCGCTTCTGCTCGGTCCATGCCTCGGTGGACGAAAGCATCGTCATCGCCTCGGCCTCCAACGACTACTACATCGAGAACTGGCTCACGGTGGACGAGCGGCTGACCTACGCGCCGGTAGTGCCGTCCCAGGACCCGGCGGCGGCGGCGGCGGAGATCCGGCGCATCGGCGGGCACAAGCAGGTCGTGGCCGTCGCCGTGCCGCCAATCGCTATCCTGATGGGCAACCGTTACTGGTGGCCGATCTTCGAGGCGGCGCAGGAGATGGACCTGCCGCTGCTGCTGCACGTCAGCGGATCCGAGGGCGTGTACAACGGCGCGCCCATGCCGGCGGGCGGCATGCCCGACACCTATATCGAGCGCTACGTCACGCTGGGGCAGGGGGCCGAGAGCAACCTGAACAGCCTGATCATGAGCGGGACCTTCGAGCGCTTCCCGCGGTTGCGCGTGCTCTTCGTCGAGTACGGCTTCGTCTGGCCGGTACCGCTGATGTTGCGGATGGACCGGCTGTGGCGCGGCCTGCGGCACGAGGTGCCCTGGGTGAAGAAGTCCCCCACCGACTACGTGGCGGAGCACGTCTGGTTCACCACCCAGCCGATCGAGGAGCCGGGCGATCCGCGCGATCTGGAGCGCCTCGTGCGGATGGTGGGCGTGGACAACCTCTGCTTCAGCACGGACTACCCACACTGGGACAACGACATGCCCATGCAGGCCTTCCGCCTCCTGCCGCAGGAGGACCGGGACCGGATCATGCGGACCAACGCGCGCAACGTGCTGCGCCTGCCGCGATAGGAGGGAGCCGTGGAGACAGGTGTGCAAGCCCGGCAAAAGCCGCGCTTCGCGGTGGGCGCGCCGGCAGACTTCCCGGTAGGCAAGATGGTGATGGTGCAGGCCGGCGATCAGGAGGTCGGCGTCGTCCGGCTTCGCGACGGCGAGCTGCGGGCCATGCGGAACTGGTGTCCGCACAAGGGCGCGCCGATCTGCCGCGGCATCATCGGCGGTACCTGGCCGCCGAGCGAGCCAGGGAAGCTGGACTATGACGGCACGCAGGAGGTCCTCGTCTGCCCCTGGCACGGCTTCGAGTACGACCTGAAGAGCGGCCGGGAGATGTACGAGACGGGCACGACGCGGCTGCGCCTCTACCCCGTCACGGTCGAGGACAGCCAAGTCTACGTCACGGTCTGACACGGGGGCGAGCTTGCCCGAGATCATCTTCATTCAGGCAGACGGGACACGCCGGCCGGCCACGGCGCAGGACGGTGAGAGCGTGATGCGCGCGGCACTGTCAAACGACGTGGAGGGCATCGTGGCCGAGTGCGGCGGTGCGGCTGCCTGCGCCACCTGCCACGTCTTCGTAGACGACCCGCGCGTGCCGCCGGTCACCCCGATTGAGGACGAGATGCTGGAAGCCACCGCCGTGCCGCGCGAACCAGGTAGCCGGCTGGGCTGCCAGATCTTCGTCTCGCGGGAGCTGGAAGGGCTCGAGGTGCGGCTGCCGGAGACGCAGCTGTGAGCGCGGGGGTCGTCGTCCTCGGCGCCGGGCAGGCCGGGTTCCAACTCGCCGCCTCACTGCGCGAGGGCGGGTACGCGGATCCCATCACCCTTGTCGGCGAGGAGGCGGAGCCACCGTATCAGCGCCCACCCCTGTCCAAGGTCTTCCTCAAGGGTGGGGACGGGCCGGAGAGCTTGAGCTTCCGCCCGCCCT
This sequence comes from Roseomonas aerilata DSM 19363, assembly GCF_000711725.1. Taxonomy (GTDB): domain Bacteria; phylum Pseudomonadota; class Alphaproteobacteria; order Acetobacterales; family Acetobacteraceae; genus Roseomonas; species Roseomonas aerilata. Next base: position 42,363 of record NZ_JONP01000030.1, read on the forward strand.
CCTTCTTCGAGAGGCACGGCATCGCGCTCCGCCTCGCCACCCGCGCGATGCGGATTGATCGCGAGGCCGCCCGCGTGCTGACGGAGCCGGGAGGTTGGCTGAGCTACGACCGCCTTGTCCTCGCCACCGGCGCGCGGAACCGGCCGCTGGCACTGCCCGGCGCGGCGCTGGAAAACGTCGTCGCCTTGCGCGGGGCGGAGGATGGGCTGGCCCTGCGCGCCGCGCTGGCCCGCTCGCGCCGCGTGGTGATCATCGGTGGTGGCTTTCTGGGGTTGGAAGTTGCCTCCTCCGCCCGCGCCGTGGGGGCGGAGGTGACGGTGATCGAGGCCGGGGAGCGGCTGATGGGCCGTGCCGTCAGCCCTGCCGTGTCCCGCCACTTTCTGGAGTACCACCGCTCCCGCGGCGTGGTGGTGGAACTCGGGCAGACGATCTCCGCCATCCTCGGCGAAGCGCGCGCCGAGGGCGTGACCACCACGGAGGACCGCGACATCCCAGCCGACCTCATCGTGGTGGCGGTGGGCGTGGTGCCGAACACGGAGCTCGCCGAGGCCGCAGGGCTGGCCGTGGACCGGGGCATCATCGTGGACCACGCGCTCCGCACCTCGCACCCGCGCATCCACGCGATCGGGGACTGCGCGCGGTTTCCAAGCGCCCATGGCGGTGGGCTGACGCGGTTGGAGTCCGTGCAGAACGCCGTGGACCAGGCTCGTTGCGCCGCCGCCGACATCCTCGGCAAGCCCCAGCCTTACGAGGCCGTGCCCTGGTTCTGGTCGGACCAAGGGGAGCGGCTGCAAATCGCCGGGCTGACGGCGGATGCGGAGGAGACAGTGACGCAGGGCGGGCCCGAGGCCTTCTCCGTCTACTGCTTCCGCAACGGCGTGCTGATCGGCGCGGAGTCCGTGAACCGGCCCGCAGACCATGTGAAGGCGCGGCGGATGCTCGCTGGCGGTGAGAGGCCGCAACGCGCGGCCTTCGCGTCCTGAGGAGGAGAGCGCCGTGACACCCGCGGGGAAGCTGAGAGGGTTGCTGGCGACGGGCGGCATGGTCCGCGCGCCCGGTGTTTATGACGGCATCACAGCGAAGCTGGCCGAGCAGGCCGGGTTCTCCGCCCTCTACATGACGGGGGCCGGCACCTCCATGGCGCGCGGCTTTCCGGATTTGGGGCTGCTGACGCTGACGGAGATGGCCGCGAATGCCAGCATGATCGCGCGCGCCACGGGCCTGCCCCTGATCGCCGACGCCGATACGGGGTACGGCAACGAGCTGAACGTCACGCGCACCGTGCAGGAGTACGAGCGCGGCGGCGTGGCCGGGTTGCACATCGAGGACCAGGTGGCGCCGAAGCGTTGCGGCCACCTGGACGGCAAGGAGCTGGTTCCGCGCGAGGAGTTCGTCGCCAAGATGCGCGCTGCCGTCGCGGCACGGCGCGACCCGGACTTTGTAATCATCGCTCGCACCGACGCGCGGGGCGTGCTGGGGCTGGATGAGGCGGTGGCGCGCGCGAACGCAGCGCTGGAGGCCGGGGCGGACGTGGCCTTCGTGGAGGCGGCCGCCTCTATGGAGGAGGTGGAGGCTATCCCCCGGCGGGTGAAGGGGCGGTGCCTGCTGAACATCGTGGTGGCCGGCAAGACACCGGATATCGGCCTCGGCGAGGCGGAGGCCCTGGGATACCGCATCGCCATCATGCCAAGCCTGCTGCTGAGCACGGTGATGAATGCCTGCGACGCGGTGCTGAAGACCGTGCGCGAGACAGACCGCCCGACGAGCAGCGCCGGGCAGGCGCCCGTCTCGGCCCGTTTCGCGCGCTTCGGCGCGGACGAGTGGGGTGCGCTTCGCACGCGGTTCCGGAGCGAGCCGGTGGTCTAGGTGCTGCCCCCAACGAGAAAGAGAAAGGCCCGGAACAGGGTCCGCGGATGAGGAGAGGAGAGAAAGAATGGCGACATCGTCAGGCCTGGTTGCGCAGCGCCGCACCGTTATGGGGAGCGGCCTCGTAGCCCTTTTCGCCCCCTCCGTCCTCCGCGCGCAGGAGGATTGGCCGCGCCGCCCCATCCGGATCATCATCCCCTACACGCCGGGCGGCGGCACGGACATCGTGACGCGGCTCTTCGGTGAGGCCATGCGCGTCACGCTCGGCCAGCCCGTGGTAATTGAGAACCGGCCGGGCGCGAATGGCGTGATCGGGACGGACCTCGTCGCCCGCGCTCAGCCGGACGGCTACACCCTCGTCTCCGTCACAGCGGGGCATGTGGGGAACAAGTACACCATCCCCAGCATCCCGCACGACGCGGTGAAGGATTTCACAGCGGTCTCGCTGATCGCGAATTATCCCCTGGTGGTCACCGCCGGCATGCAGGCGCCCTTTCCCGACTTTCCGGGAATGATCGCGTACGCACGCGCCAGCCCCCGCGCGGTGAGTTACGGCACGACAACCTCCACCAGCAGCTACGCGGCGGCCGAACTTGCCCGCCTGGCCGGCTTGCAGATGACAGAAGTTCCCTACCGAGGGTCCGCGCCGATGATGACGGACATGATGTCCGGGGCGCTCAACGCCGGCTGGTCCAGCCCGGAGAGCGCTTTCGCGCAGATCCAGAGCGGCAAGACGCGCGTGATCGCTCAGACGGGCGCTCGACGCGCCGAAGCGTTGGCCGCTGTACCGACAGTGGCAGAGATGGGGTTCCCAGGCTTCGAGATGCTGGGATGGGTCGGCCTCTACGGTCCGGCCGGCCTGCCACCGCAGATCTGCAATCGGATCTACTCCGCCCTGACCGAGGCAGTCGCGAAGCCGGTACTGCATCAGCGCTTGGTGGAGATGGGCAATTTCGGCGTGATCGAGGGGCCTACCGAGTTCGCGCGGCGCACGCTGGAGGACGACGCCCGCCTCGGCCGCGCCGCGCGCGAGGGCCTCTTGGTAAGAGCCGGCTGAGAGGACGAAGGCTAACGCCGAGAGATAATAAGCACCACCTCCGGAGTGGTGCTCAGGGGAGATAGGCGGATGGTGGGTTCCTTGCCTTCTTTCCGCCCCCGGCGGGCAATCTCGTGTGCAGCATGCCGCGGCCGATCGGGCTCGGCCAACCGCATCGTCCCCTCTTCGCACGCAGGCTGTCGCTGTTTCTGGTTGCTCCGCTCAGGGCACCTGCGTTCTGCAGCCCCGCAACAGCAATTGTACAACTACGATCTTGGCAGCATCGGGCGCCGCTTTTTTTACCGTTGCTCGAGTAAGCCGAGGCGAGGGGTGACCCAGTAGAAAGGAACCGGGCGCGGCACCCCGTCGTGCCAGCACGATCAGGTCAGCCTCGCGGCACCATCCAGCGCACAGCCGGCTGATCCCCCTCGGACATCCGTCTTGGGCGAGTTCCCCTCACCCCGTTGACGAGCACCAGCACGAATGGCCGAATGCCTCCCCAAGGACGCCGGCGAGACGCATCGACACGGCGCAGGAGGAGACAGAACAAGCATGGCTGGTCGGACCGCCCCATTGCGCCTTGGCGCCCTGCTTGCAGCGGCACTGGGAATGGCCAGCCCAGTCCTGGCGCAGCCCGCGCCCAAGGACCTGCCCGGCCGCATCGAGGTTCTGCCCGTCCGCAGCACCACGCCGTCCGGCACCGAGTTTCTGCGAGGCGTGCGGGGCGCCGAGGCCTCGCTGGCCGGCGAGCTTCGCCTGCCACCTGGCCCGGCGACGAACCGGGTGCCGGCTGTCGTCCTCGTCCATGGCTCCGGCGGCATCAGCGGCTCCACTGATCTCTGGGCGCGCCAGCTGAACGAGGCCGGGATTGCCGCCTTTATCCTCGACAGCTTCGCCGGGCGGGGTATCACGAGCACGGTCACCGACCAGGACCTGCTGAACTCCCTGGCCATGATGGTAGACGCTTACAGGGCGCTGGATCTGCTGGCCGCTCATCCGCGGATCCGTGCCGACCGGATTGCGGTGATGGGCTTCTCCAAGGGAGCCGTCGCGGCCGTCTACTCGGCCAGCACGCGCTTCCGCGGTCTTTACGGCGACCCGCAGAACCGCTTTGCCGCCCACATCGGCCTCTACACCCCCTGCAACGTCGGCTACGAGGGCGACGCCCAGGTCGCGGCCGTGCCGATCCGCCTCCACCACGGTGTGGTGGACGACTACGTCCCGATTGCCCCCTGCCGCGACTACGTCGAGCGCCTGCGCGCCGCTGGTGCCGACGCCACGCTGACGGAGTACCCCAACGGCCAGCACAGCTTCGACAACCCCATGGCTCCCGCCCTGGTCGACGTACCGAGCGCGCAGAGCACCCGCAACTGCCGCATGCAGGAGGGCCAGAGCGGCGTCATCAACCTGGCCGGTACGAACGAGCAGTTCGTGCAGAAGACCTCTGCCTGCGTCGCCATTGGAGCCCATACTGGCCACGACCCCACCGATGCCGCTGCCGTCCGCGCCAATGTACAAGCCTTCCTGAAGGAGGCGCTGTTTCGCTGAATTATCGGTGGCTCGCTCAGCCGACGAGTGTGCCGCTTTGGCAACTCGCATTACAGGCCGACCCGATTACGGTATCTAGCAAGATGCGGTTTGCGCTACGACCGGCGAGGGGCTCTGCGCCTGTTGAAGATCTACGCTAGGCGCTAACCACAAATGCCAGGTGCCCTACCAGCCTCCATCCACTCCCTCAGCTTGGACCATCTGCGTCGCGTGTTCCTGTTCTTCACGGCGATGGCGAGGGGGCGTCGTTGCCCGACGAGCACGACCAGCCTCTTGCCACGGGTGACGCCGGTGTAGAGGAGGTTCCGGGCCAGCATGGCGTAGTGCTGGGTGGTGAGGGGGATGACCACGGCCGGGTACTCGGAGCCTTGCGCCTTGTGGATGGTGGTGGCGTAGGCCAGCACCAGCTCGTCGAGCTCACCGAAGCCGTAGATGACCTCGCGCCCCTCGAAGCGCACCGTGAGCTCGCTCTCCTCGGGGTCGATGGCCGAGATCACGCCGAGGTCGCCGTTGTAGACCTCGCGATCGTAGCTGTTGGCCACCTGCATGACCTTGTCACCGGGGCAGAAGGTCCAGCCGAAGCGCTCCACCCGCAGCTCGCCCGG
>NZ_JONP01000031.1 GCF_000711725.1 Roseomonas aerilata DSM 19363
GGGGCTGGTGGGCGCGGACGGCGCCACCCATGCCGGCGCCTACGACATCGCCTATCTCGGCTGCATCCCGAACATGACGCTCATGGCCGCCGCCGACGAGGTGGAGCTCACCCACATGGTGGCCACCGCCGCCGCCTATGACGCCGGGCCGATCGCGTTGCGCTACCCGCGCGGCGAGGGCACGGGGCTCGAGATCCCCGCCCGCGGCACCGTGCTGCCCATCGGCAAGGGTCGCGTGCTCCGCCAGGGCTCGACCATCGCCATCCTCTCCTACGGCACACGGCTGGCCGAGGCCCTTCGCGCCGCCGACGAGCTCGCCGCCCAGGGCCTCTCCTGCACCGTCGCCGACGCGCGCTTCGCCAAGCCGCTCGACACCGAGCTCCTCGAGCGCCTCGCCCGCAACCACGCCGTCCTGCTCACCGTCGAGGAGGGCTCGACGGGCGGCTTCGGCAGCCTCGTCGCCCACCACCTCGCCCATGCCGGGCTCCTCGACGGCGGACTGCGCTTCCGCCCGCTCACCCTGCCCGACACCTACATCGACCACGACGCCCCCAAAAAGCAGTACGACACCGCCGGCCTCAACGCCCCGCAAATCGCACAAGCCGCCAGAAACGCCCTCGAACAACTCAACACGCCAAAGCCCGCGCGGGCCTGAGGCAGGTCAGCCGCGCCCCAGCACCTCGCGGTTGACCACCGCGTCGGGGTCGGGGTTGCCGGCGAGGAAGTCGAGCACGTTGCCGGCGGCGTCCCAGGACATGCGGCGCAGCCCCTCGGCCGTGCTGGCCGCGACATGGGGCGTGACGACGAGGTTCTCGAGCGCGAGCAGCGGCACCGGCTCGCGCATGGGCTCCACCCGCAGCACGTCGAGGCCGGCGCCGCCGAGCTGGCCGGAGCGCAGCGCCGCCTCCAGCGCCGTCTCGTCCACCAGCGTGCCGCGGGCGGTGTTGATGAGGACGGCGCCAGGCTTCATCGCGGCCAGGAAGTCGGCATCCACCATGCCGCGCGTGGCGTCGCTCGCCGGCAGGTGCAGGGTGACGATATCGGCCTCGGCGAGGCCCGCGTCACGATCCTTCACCGCCTCGTAGCCGGCGCCGCGGATGGTGCCGGCGGGCATGAAGGGGTCGTGCACCGAAACGCGCATCCCGAAGGCCGCGCAGAGCCGCGCAACGCGCGTGCCGATGCGGCCGAAGCCGAGCACCAGCACGCGCCGCCCGCCCAGCTCGAAGGTCTCCGATTGGCCCTGAACGCGCCACTGGCCGCGCCGCACGGCCGCGTCCACGGGCAGCACGCGGCGGCCGACGGCGAGCATGAGCATCAGCGCGTGCTCGGCGACGGAGGCGGCGTTTGCCTCGGGCGTGATCATCACCGCGACGCCCGCGCGCGTCATGGCCGGCACGTCCACGAGATCGTAGCCGACGCCGTGGCGGCAGACCATGCGCAGCTGCGGCGCCATGGCGAGGAAGGCGCTGTCCACCGCCGTCCCGCGCACGATCGCGGCCTCGGCCCGGGCAAGGCGCGTGGCGAGGTCGGGGCCAGCCGGCGCGCCAGGGTGGTCGAGGGTGATGCCGGGGGCCTCGGCAAGGCGCCCGATCCCACCGGGATGGATGGGATCGACGACAACCACATGGGGCATTCGGGACGAACTCGGGATCAGGGTTGGGTGGACCAGGGCGAACGCTCGTAGAGGCGCCGCGCGGATTCGGCCTCCGCCATGACGGCGGCCTTGTAGGCGTCGCCGAGCAGGGGGCGGAGCGGCAGGTTGAGGCGCTCGGCCTCCCCCAGGAAAGCCGGGTCGGAGAGGACGGCGCGGAAGGCCTCGATCAGTCGCACCGCGATCTCCGGCGGCAGGCCGGGCGGGCCGACGAAGCCGCGGGCGGAGCCGCCGAGGACGTCGAGCCCCTGCTCGCGGAAGGTCGGCACCTCCGCCATGGCGGACCAGCGCTCCGTCGCCGCCTGACCGAGGCAGCGCGTCCGGCCCTCCCGGAGGAGCGTAATGCCTTCGCTCAGGTTATAGGAGGCAACGTCGAGCTGCCCGCCCAGCAGATCGCGGATCGCGATGGCCGTGCCGTTATAGGGAACGTGCAGCGCCTTCACCCCCGCGGCCGCCTCAAAGGCGAGCAGCAGCAGGTGGTCGTCGGAGGAGGTGCCGGCGGCGGTGCCGACCGAGACGGCCTCAGCACGCTTCGACGCGGCCTCGCGAAGGTCGGCGGCGCTGCGGAGCGGGGAATCGGTGCGGACCCAGAGCCCACCGGGGTCGTCGACCACATTGGCAAGGTAGGTGTAGTCCTCTGTCCTCCAACGCATCGGCCGTTCCAGCGCCTTGCTGATGAAGCCGAGGGTGGCGACGGCACCGAGCGTGTAGCCGTCCGGCCGGGCGGCGAAGATCGCCTCGTTGCCGATCTGCCCGCCGGCGCCCACGCGGTTGGTGACGACGAAGTTCACACTGGGGAGAACCGCCGGCAGGTGCCGCGTCAGCAGCCGCGCCATGAGGTCGATGCCGCCGGAGGGCGGGTAGGGAACGATCACCTCAATCGGCCGGCCGGCCGGCCAGGCGGCCTGGGCAAGGGCCGGGCGGGTGAGCGCGGCCGAGAGGGCGGCGCCGGTCAGGGCGCGACGGGTGGGCATGGGGCGGCTCCTCTGGCCTCTTGCGGGCCTGGATGCAGTTCTCCACTCCCGGCCCCCCTGCGGCAAGGTGCCCGGGCGATGTATGCTGGCGCGCGAGAGAGGGAGGCGATCCGTGACCGAGCCCAAGCCCGTGCAGAAGCCGGGCAAGCAGCGCGCCGACGCCGCCCTGGTGGAGCGCGGCCTGGCCGAGAGCCGCACCCGCGCGCAGGCGCTCATCCTCGCGGGCAAGGTCTTCAGCGGGGAGCGGCGGATCGAGAAGTCGGGGCAGGAACTGCGCGAGGACGAGGCGCTGGAGGTCCGCGGTCAGGACCACCCCTGGGTGAGCCGCGGCGGGCTGAAGCTGGCGCACGGGCTGGAGGCTTTCGGGCTCGACCCGAAGGGGCGCGTCTGCATCGATGTCGGCGCCTCAACGGGCGGCTTCACCCATGTGCTGCTGCACCACGGGGCGGCGAAGGTCTATGCGGTGGATGTCGGCCACGGCCAGCTCGCCTGGACGCTCCGCAACGATCCGCGCGTGGTGGTGATGGAGCGGGTGAACGCGCGCTACCTGGAGGCCGCGCAGATCCCCGAGCCGGTGGGGGCCATCGTCTGCGACGCCTCGTTCATCGGGCTCGCGACCGTGCTGCCCGCGGCACTCTCCCTGGCCGCGCCGCGGGCCTTCGCGGTCGCGCTCATCAAGCCGCAGTTCGAGGCCGGGCCGGGCATGGTGGGGAAGGGGGGCGTGGTGCGCGACCCGAACGTGCACCGCGCCGTCTGCGCGCGCGTGCGGGCCTGGTGGTCAGGCCTGCCGGGCTGGTCGGTGCTCGGGATTACGGAGAGCCCGATCACCGGGCCAGAGGGCAACAAGGAGTTCCTGATCGGGGCCCGGCGCGAGGGCTGAGCGCGGTGTCCTAGCGCGTGGCGGGCCGGGCCGTGTTGCCGCCGGCCGCGCGGGAGAGGTGGTCGGCCAGCATCCAGACCCGCTCCGGGTCCATCCGCACGTCGGGATCGTTGAGCAGCCGGTCCAGCTCGGCCTGGGCCTTCTCCATCTCCATCTCGGTCATTGGAACCCGCCTTCTTCTTAGTCGCTAGCCAGCGGGAAACGACAGCTTTTGCGCTAAGTTTCAAAAGATTACGTTGGCAGGAAAGATCAACCGGTGGAGGCGAGCGCCGCCACGAGGACAGGGTCGCGCGGCACCGGCTGGGCAGGGTTGCGGAAGCGCAGCTCCCCGCCCGGAACCGCGTCGGGCGGCGGCATCAGGAACATCTCCATGCGGGAGGCGCAGGAAACCGTGGAGATGCGCTTCGCCTCCGGCGTGGTGAGGAAGCGGCGGACCGCGCCCTCCAACTCCATCCGCTCGCGCAGGCCGCGCCACTCCTGCCGGCCGAGATCGTCGAGGAAGACGGCCATGATGCCCGGACGCTGCCCGCTGAGCCGCGTCGAAGCGGTGCAGAGCCGCCGGCAGACCGCCTGTGCCACATCGCTCGGCTGCCCTGCCCGCGCCGCGAGGACGAGGATGTTCCCGCCGCCCTGCGCCACCGCCAGATGTGCCTCGGGGCCGAAGAGGGCGCGCAAGGCGGAGGCGGGGACCGCGGCCTGGGCGCCGGCGAGGAGAAGCGGGTCGAGCTTCAGCATTGCGTCCGCGGCCGAATCCTGTCGGCGGCGGTCCCGCAGCATCTCCATAATGCGGCGCTGCAGGGCGTGGATGTCCAGCGCGTCGCGCTTCAGCCCCTCCGGCAGCGTCATCTTCAGCACGTAGCGGCCGGGATGGGCGGCAAGCCACGTCTGCAGGTCGGGGTTGATCCCGTCCACGAAGGCGCACCAGTCGTTGCGGAGAACCGGGCGGCCCTCCTCGGCCGAGACGGTCTCGCAAGCGATCTCTGCCTCCGCCCCGCCGCGCGAGATGACGAGGTCGTGGGGCGTGCCGTCCGCCAGCCCCGTGAATCGCACCTCGAAGCCGCGGGCCCGATGGAGCGCCGCCACCCGCAGGAGGTGGAAGAGGGGAATGAGGTTCGCCTCGCCCGTCAGCCCCTCGAGCACGAGGGCGCGAAGGCGCTTCTTCGGCTCCGGAGGCAGGGATTCTGCGAGCCGCACGGCCTCCCGCGCGTAGGAGAGGATCTGGCGCTCCGCAGGGCTGGCGCCCGCCACCGCCTCGGGGGAGAGAAGGCGCTGCAGGGTCAGTTCCAGCGCGTGACGTTCCTGCAAGGCGCGGGCGGCGAGGGAGGGGCAGGCCGCCCGCCGGCCGATCTCAGCAATGCGCGCTTCCCAGCGTTTGGCACCGGCCAGACCAAGGAAACCCGCAAGGACTTTCGGATCGGTCCGCTTGTCGGTGCTCTTTTGTGAATGCTGGTCGGGTATCGGCATGCGACGGCAACCCCGGTTTCACCGAGGGTAATACCCGAGTACGGAAGTCGGATAAAGGATCCCGTACTTCAGTTTCTCGGGAGGCGGGTGGTGGTGGGGGCGTCCGGCACCTGCGCCCGGTGCCGCAGCAGGGCATCGGCAAGCACGCAGGCCATCATCGCCTCGCCGACGGGGACGGCGCGGATACCGACGCAGGGATCGTGGCGGCCCTTGGTCACCAACTCCCGCTCCTGCCCGTGGCGATCCACGGTCCGGCGGGGGACGAGGATGGAGGAGGTCGGCTTCACGGCGAAACGGGCGACCACCGGCTGGCCCGTGGAGATGCCGCCGAGGACGCCGCCCGCGTGGTTGCCGAGGAAGTCCACGGTACCGTCAGCGGCCATGCGCATCTCGTCCGCATTGCCCTCCCCGGTCAGGGCGGCGGCGGCGAAGCCGTCCCCGATCTCGACGCCCTTCACGGCGTTGATCGACATGAACGCGGCCGCGATCTCGGCATCCAGCTTGCCGTAGATCGGGGCGCCGAGGCCGGGCGGGAGGCCCTCGGCGACCACCTCCACCACGGCGCCGACGCTCGATCCCGACTTGCGCAGGGCGAGAAGGCGTTCCTCCCACCGGGCGGCTGCCGCGCGGTCGGGGCAGAAGAAGCTGTTCTCGCGCACCGCGGTCCAGTCCCAGGCCGCACGATCCACGGGGTCGCCGCCCATGGCGACGAGGGCGCCGCGGATGGTGACGCCCGTGCCCAGCACCTTGCGCGCGACGGCGCCCGCCGCGACGCGCATTGCCGTCTCTCGCGCGGAGGAGCGCCCACCGCCGCGATAGTCCCGCACGCCGTATTTCAGGTGGTAGGCGAGGTCGGCGTGGCCTGGGCGGAAGCTGTCCGCGATCTCGCCGTAGTCGCGGGAGCGCTGGTCCGTGTTCTCGATGAGGAGGGAGATCGGCGTGCCGGTGGTCAGGCCCTCGAAGGTGCCGGAGAGGATGCGGACCCCGTCCGGCTCCTGCCGCTGGGTCACGAACTTCGACTGACCGGGGCGCCGCAGGTCCAGCCAGGGCTGGATGTCGGCCTCCGAGAGCGACAGGCCGGGCGGGCAGCCATCGACCACGCCCCCGATCGCCGGCCCGTGGCTCTCGCCCCAGGTGGTGACGCGGAACAGGTGGCCGAAGCTGTTGTGCGACACGGCCGGACGTCAGCCGCCGACGGTGGCGATGTCGGGCGCGTCCGGGTGCTTCATGCCGACGATGTGGTAGCCGCAGTCCACGTGGTGGACCTCTCCCGTGACGCCACCGGAGAGCGGCGAGAGGAGGTAGAGGCCGGCGCCGCCCACCTCGTCCAGCGTCACGTTGCGGCGCATGGGCGAGTTGTATTGGTTCCACTTCAAGATATAGCGGAAGTCGCCGATGCCGCTGGCGGCGAGCGTCTTGATGGGGCCGGCGGAGATGGCGTTCACGCGGATGCCGGCATCGCCGAGGTCCGCGGCCATGTAGCGCACGCTGGCCTCCAGCGCGGCCTTGGCGACGCCCATGACGTTGTAGTGCGGCGTCCAGCGCTCCGCGCCGAGGTAGGACAGGGTGAGGAGCGAGCCGCCCGGCTTCATCATCGCCACCGCCCGGCGCGAAACCGAGACGAAGGAGTAGCAGGAGATGTCGAGCGCCTGGAGGAAGGCCTCCTTCGGCGTGTCGAGATAGCGGCCGCGCAGGTACTGCTTGTCCGCGAAGCCGATGGCGTGGACGAGGAAGTCGATCCCCTCCCAGCGCTCCTGGACCTTGGCGAAGGCGGCGTCGATCGCGGCCTCGTCCGAGACGTCGCAGGGCACGAGCATGTCCGAGCCGATGCTGGCGGCCAGCGGACGCACCCGCTTCTCCAGCGCCTCGCCCTGATAGGTGAAGGCGACCTCCGCCCCTTGCGCGGCCAGGGCCTGGGCGATGGACCAGGCGATGGAGCGGTCGTTCGCGACTCCCATGACGATGCCGCGGCGGCCCTGCATGAGCGTCCCCGTCACGGGCAGCGTGGCGGCCTGCGCCACCGTCTCGGCATCGTTCATGGAGCGTCCTCCGGCGGGGGCGGGTCTGTTGCGACGGGCGGGGAGGGGTGGCACACCGCTCCCGACGGAACAAGGGGCCTGAACGCATGAGCCTGACAACCGAGCTCCCGCCCGGCGCTTCCCGCGAGCCGATCCCGGAGGACGCCGACCCCTACGCCCTCTTCGAGGCCTGGATGGCCGAGGCCGTGGCGGGGGAGCTGAACGATCCGAACGCCATGTGCCTCGCGACCGCGACCGCCGAGGGGCGGCCCTCCGCCCGAATGGTGCTGCTGAAGGGCCGGGACGAGCGGGGCTTCGTCTTCTACACGAACGAGATGAGCCGGAAGGGCGGCGAACTGCTCTCCAACCAGCACGCGGCGCTGCTCTTCCACTGGAAGTCCTCCCGCCGGCAGGTGCGCGTGGAGGGGAAAGTGGAGCGCGTCACGGCCGCGGAGTCGGACGCCTATTTCGCCTCGCGCTCCCGCGGCTCGCGCATCTCGGCCGTCTCCTCCGACCAGTCCAGGCCGCTGGCCTCCCGCGCAGCCTTCGAGGCGCGGGTGCGCGAGACGGAGGCGGCGAACCCGGGCGAGGAGGTGCCGCGCCCGCCGCACTGGGGCGGCTTCCGCGTGCTGCCCGAGCGCATCGAGTTCTGGCAGGACATGCCCTTTCGCATGCACGACCGTGTCCTCTTCGAGCGGGAGGGGCAGGGCTGGCGGGCCGGGCGGCTCTACCCCTGACCGGCGCCGCGCGGTGACCATCCCGGCCGCGCAGGCACCGGCCGCCTCGCTCCTTGCGCGGCTGACCGGGGCCGAGCGGCCGGTCGAGACGCATATCTCCGCCGTTTTCGTCGGGCGCGAGCGGGTGCTGAAGCTGCGCAAGGCGGTGAGCCTCGGCTTCCTCGACTTCTCCGAGCCCGCTGCGCGCCGACGCTTCGCGGAGCGGGAACTGGCCCTGAACGCGCCGGCCGCGCCCGACCTTTACCGCGCCGTGCATGGCATCCCCGCGGGTGCGGACCGGCTAATCGCGCCCGATGATCCCGCGGCGGTGGAATGGGCCGTGGAGATGGCGCCGGTGTCGGCGGACGCCTTCCTCGACGCCGTGGCCGCGCGCGGCGGGATCGACGAAGCGATGGCGGATGCGCTGGGAGACGCCGTCGTGGCGCTCCGCGGAACCTATCCGCCGGGCGACGCCGGGGATGTCGTGCGCGCCATGGACGCGGTGCTGCGCGGCAATGCGCGGGCCGCGCTCGCCTCCGGCCTCGACCCCTCGCGGGTGATCGCCTGGCGCCGCGCCGCCGGCCGGACGCTCAGAGCCGTGGCGCCGGTGCTGCGGGCGCGGGCGGCCGAGGGGCGGGTGCGCCGCTGCCACGGGGACCTGCATCTCGGCAATCTCGTCCTCTGGCAGGGGCGGCCCACGGCCTTCGACGCGCTTGAGTTCGACGAGGAGCTGGCGACGATCGACACCGGCTACGACCTGGCTTTCCTCATCGCAGACCTCCTGCGGCGCTGCGGGAGGCCGACCGCCTGCCGGGTGTTGGCGCGGGCGGTCGCTGTCCGGGACGATGCCGGACTGGTCGCGGGGCTGCCGCTCTGGCTCTCCACGCGCGCCATGATCCGGGCGCACTGCCTCGCCCGCATGGAGGGGCAGGGAGAGGGGGCGCATGCCTTCCTTGGCGACGCGGAGGCCTACCTACGGCCGCCGGCGCCGCAGCTGGTCGCGGTGGGCGGGCTGCCGGGCACGGGCAAGACCCGCCTCGGGCGGGCGCTGGCGCCGCGCTTCGGGGCCGCGCCGGGGGCGCTCCACCTCCGCACGGACGAGATCCGCAAGCGCCTGGCGGGCCTGCCGCCCGAGACGCATCTTCCGCCCGAGGCCTATACCGCCGCCGCGAGCGACGCCGTGCACGCCGCCCTCTTCAAGGAAGCGGGGGCGGCGCTGCGCGGCGGGCACTCGGTGATTGCTGACGCCGCCTTCCTCGACCCCGCGCGGCGGGAGGGAGTTGAGGCCGTGGCGCGGGAATGCGGCGTGCCTTTCGCCGGGTTCTGGCTGGAGGCACCCATCGAGGTGCTGCGCACGAGGGTGGATGCACGCCGGGGGGATGCCTCGGACGCGACGCGCGAGGTGCTGGACTACGCCGCGAGCCATCCCGTCGGCCGCATCGGCTGGGCGCGGCTCGACGCCTCGTCGGAACCGCTGCCGGCGGCTCTTGCGGCGCTTGGCCTGCCAATGTGCTAGATAGGTCCGCGCCCGGCCGGAATCGGCCGTGACGCGGCGGGAGGGGTGCAGCCGCACCCCGCCCGCGGACCTCGCCCAAGGACGACTACGGAGTCCCGCCGACATGGCCTACCGCCGTATCCTGCTGCCGCTGACCGGCACCTCCGCCGGCGAGGCGGCGTTGCACACCGCCCTTCTCACCGCGCGCATTTGGCATAGTCACGTGCACTGCATCCACGTGCGCGTGGATGCGCGCGACGTGGCGCCCCTGGCCGGCGAAGGCCTGTCGGGCGCGATGATCGAGGAGATGATGGCGGCGACGGAGAGGGAATCAGGTGACCGCGCGAGCCGCGTGCAGGCCCTCTTCGACCGCTTCGTCCAGGGAAGCGACGTGGTGGTGGCCACCAGCGCCGAGGCCGCGGAGAAGGCGGACAGCGCCACCATCTCCTTCGCCTCCGTCGCGGGGCGGGAGGAGGACCTGGTGGCCCAGCAGTCGCGCCTCTACGACATGGCGGTGGTGCCGCACCCTGACTCGGGGGAGGACGTCTCCTCCTCCGACGCGCTGCACGCCATCCTCTTCGACAGCGGCCGGCCCGTGCTGATCGCGCCGCGCGAGCCGCCGGCGGGGATCGGCACCCGGGTTTGCTGCGCCTGGAACGGCACGGCGGAAAGCTCCGCCGCCATCGCCGCCGCGCTGCCCTGGCTGCACCGCGCCGAGGCGGTGCGGATCCTCTACAGCAAGGACTACCAGCGCCGCGGACCGGACGTGAAGGGGATCCTCTCCTACCTCCACTGGCACAACATCCGGGCGGAGCCGGTGGAGTTCTCCCCTGTCACCCGCGAGGTGGGGGCGGGTCTTCTCGGTGCCGCGCGCGACTTCGGGGCGGACCTGCTCTGCATGGGCGCCTACAGCCATTCCCGCATCCGCCAGCTCATCCTCGGCGGGGTCACCCGGCACGTGCTGGAGAACGCCGACATGCCCGTGATGATGTGCCGCTGAGCGGCTCAGGGTTCAGCGGGCGGGGGCGCCCTCCGCCTCCTCCCGCCGCATCTCCAACTCCAGCCAGCGCTCCTCGGCCTCGGCCAGGGCCCGCTGGCGGGCGGTGAGCAATTCCGTCGCCTTGGCGAACCGGGCCGGGTCGCGCGCGTAGAGCTGCTGGTCCGCCAGGATGTCGTTCAGCTTCGCGATCTCCGCCGAGAGCTTCTCCATTTCCCCGGGCAAGGTCTTAAGCGCCTGGCGCTCGCCCATCGTGAGGCGCGGGCGCGCGGGTTCGGGTTTAGCCGCCGGCCGTGCTGCAGGCGTGGATTTCGGCGGTGGTGCGCCGGTGGCGGCAGCACGGGCCCGCACGCCGTGGCCGCGCTGCGCCACCATGTCCGAGTAGCCGCCCGCATAATCCGCCCAGCGGCCGTCGCCCTCGTAGGCGATCACGCTCGTCGCCACGCGGTCGAGGAAGTCGCGGTCGTGGCTCACCACCAGGACCGTGCCGGCGTAGTCCGCGATCATCTCCTGCAGCAGGTCCAGCGTCTCGAGGTCGAGGTCGTTGGTCGGCTCGTCGAGCACGAGCAGGTTGCTCGGCCGCGCCATGGCGCGCGCCAGCATGACCCGCGCACGCTCCCCGCCCGAGAGCACGCCGAGCGGCGTGCGCGCCTGCTCCGGGAGGAAGAGGAAGTCCTTCATGTAGCCGATGACGTGGCGTGGCGCGCCGCCGACATGGACCATGTCGCCCCGCCCCTCCGTGAGGGAGTCGGAGAGCGTCATGCTGTCGTCGAGGCTCGCGCGGCGCTGGTCGAGGGTCACCATCTCGATGCCCGTGCCAAGGCGGATCTCGCCGGAATCGGGCGGTAGCACGCCCGTCAGCATGTTCAGCAGCGTCGTCTTGCCCGCGCCGTTCGGGCCGACGATGCCGATGCGGTCTCCCCGCAGGATCCGGACGGAGACGTCCCGCACCACCGCGCGGCCGTCGTAGGATTTGGAGATGTGGTCGGCGACCACGACCTGGGTGCCGGAGCCGTCCGCCTCGGAGGAGGCGAGGCGCACCCCGCCCTGCGGCCCGCGGCGCTGGCGGTGCTTCTCCCGCAGGGACTGCAATTCGCCGACGCGGCGCATGTTGCGCTTGCGCCTGGCGGTCACGCCGTAGCGCAGCCAGTGCTCCTCCCGCACGATTTCGCGGGCGAGCTTGTGGGCGTCGCGCTCCTCCTCCTCCAGCACCTGGTCGCGCCAGGCCTCGAAGCCGGCGAAGCCCTGGTCCAGGCGGCGGGTGGTGCCGCGGTCGAGCCAGACCATGGCGCGGGAGAGGGATTCGAGAAACCGCCGGTCGTGGCTGATGATCACCATGGCCGAGCGCATGGCGGAGAGTTCCGATTCCAGCCACTCGATGGCCGGCAGGTCGAGGTGGTTGGTCGGCTCGTCCAGCAACAGGATGTCGGGCGAGGGGGCGAGCACGGCCGCCAGCGCCGCGCGTCGCGCCTCCCCGCCCGAGAGGCTGGCGGGCGCCTCCTCACCGGTCAGGCCCAGTTCCTCCAGCAGGTGGCGGGCGCGGTAAGGGTCGTCCCCGGGACCGAGGGCTGCCTCGACATAGGAGAGCGTGTTCGGGTGGCCGGAGAGGTCCGGCTCCTGCGGCAGGTAGCGGAGCGTGGTGCCGGGCTGCACGAAGCGGCTGCCGCCGTCGGGCGCCACGAGCCCGGCCGCGACCTTCAGCAGGGTGGACTTGCCGGAGCCGTTGCGGCCGACGAGCGCGAGCCGCTCGCCGGGTGCGACCGAGAGGGTGGCGTCGAGCAGCAGCGGGGTCGAGCCGAAGCCCTGCCGGATGCCCTGGAGGAGAAGGAGAGGGGGTGCCATCGCGGGCGGATATGGCACCTGCGGGGGCAGATGGCACGGGGTATATGAATCATGGGGAAACGAGCGGAATACCTGTCATCACGGAAGCGCGAGCGTTATACTGGGCGTTACGGGGGGCCTGACTGGACCCTCCGATAAGCGCTCCGTAACGTCACCCGTGCAGCATCGAGTTCATGCCGATCCATATTCAACGACGGGCCGCGATCGGCCTGCTCTCCGGTGGGGCGGCCGCGATGCTGCGGGGCGGAACGGCGGTGGCCGCCGCGGACACGGCCGCCTGGATGGATTTCAAGGCGCGTTTCCTGCTGTCCGACGGCCGGGTGGTGGACAACGGCAACGGCAACCAGTCGCACTCGGAGGGGCAGGGTTGGGGACTTTCCCTCGCCGAGCACCACGACGATCGTGCCGCCTTCGACCGCATGCTCCTCTGGACGCGCCGCAACCTGCGCCGGGAAACGGACAACCTGCACGCTTGGCGCTGGCGGCCGGACCGTCAGCCCGCCGTCGCGGACAGCAACAACGCGACGGATGGCGACCTCTTCATCGCTAGCGCGCTCCTGCGCGGCGGCCGGCGCTGGTCGGACCCGGCGCTGACGGAAGAGGGGACGGCGGTCGCGCGCGACGTGCTGCGGCTGCTCGTGCGCCGGGCGGGCGGGCGGCTCGTCCTGCTGCCGGGAGCGCAGGGTTTCGAGCACCGCACCCATGTCGTCGTGAATCCTTCCTACTACTCCTATCCGGCGATCGCGACGGTCGCCGAAGCAGTGCCCGATCCGGCCTGGCTGCGCGTCGCTTCAGATGGGCTGCGGCTGCTGCGTGTGGCGCGCTTCGGCCGGTGGGGACTCCCGCCCGACTGGATGGCCATTTCGCGGACGGACCGCAGCGTCTCTCCGGCGCAGGGCTGGCCCGCGCGCTTCTCCTACGACGCCGTGCGCGTGCCGCTCTGGCTGACATGGGCGGGGTTGGCTGACGAGGCCGCGGTGGAGGCGCCGCTCAACTTCTGGTCCGACACCAGCCATCGCCAGGTGCCCGCCTGGGCCGACCTGTCCACTGATTCAGTCGCGCCCTACGCGGCGGGGCAGGGGGTTCTGCTTATCGGCCGCTTCGCTGCCCGACAACGCGGTATCCTACAGGATCGTTTTGGATCCGACGCATCGCATGAGAAGCGTGATTATTATGATACAGCGCTGGTCCTTCTAGCGCGTATGGCGGCCGCTGAGCGCAGTCAGTCCCTCTAGACAAGGGACGAACCGATCAAAATTAAGATATGTGCGGGGTGCGAAGCGTGCTTCGCGGGCGTCAAGCTGACGGAGAGTGGTTCATGCCGCAGGATACGGATGTCGCTCGGATGGCGGCGGCCCTGCGGACGCCGTCGCTGAGGTACCGGAGCTTCGGGAACGAGCCCGTGCGGCACGTGCCGGCGCCGCCGCCTCCGGACGAGGAGCAGGCTTTCAGCATTCTTGGCGACGCGCTGGCAGGCGCGGAGGAGCTGCCGCCGGATGCCGTGCTCGGCGATCGGTCGGTCCCCAGCGACGGGGGCTACGCCCCCACCTATGCGGAGTTTGCCGGACGCACGGATCTGTCCCCTCCGCCCGCGCGTGACGCTTGCCAGCCGCCGCGCCGCGAAGCGCCGGCGGCGGGGCATTTGGCCCAGGCGGTTCCGGGCGAGGAGGCACTGGTGCAGCGCTCGCCGGCGCCCGAATCCCGCTCTCAACCGGTTCGCGACACTGCCTGGGATCGTCCTCTGCCTGCCGCCGTCCGGCAGCCGGTCGCAGCGCATTCCTTCGCTCAGCCCCGCGCCGTTTCAGGGCCGCCGGTGAATGCCGCGAGGTGGCCCGCGATGGGGCCGGCCGCACCGCCGGTGCCTTCACCAGCCAGCGCGCCGCCAGTGCAAGCCGCGGCCGCGGCGCGCCACGACGCGCAGGGCGCGTCGCTGCTTCAGATGCTGCTCGGTACGCCGCCGGTGGCCGCCCCGCCCCGACCGGTGGCGGGCGCCACGGCGGTAGTGGTCGCCGCCCCGGCGTCGTCCAAGGTCGACGCGGCACCCGCTCCGCTCGGCGCATCGCCGGCCTGGCCGTCCTTCCGTTACGGCTCGGGCACCGGCTCCTCGCTGCTCGACACGCTGTTCGGCGCCGACAGTCCTACTGCCGGCATCCATTACCCGCTGCTGGACGCGCTCGGCGCCGCCATGCAGGGGAGCCCTGTCGATCCCTCCCCGCGGCACTGGCCGGCCGCGCGCGTCGATGTCGCGTTGCCCGAACTCCTGCGGCGCGTGGCCGCGGGTGTCCGCGTCGCCCGCAACGCCGCCTGAGTTCAGGAGCAAGACCGTGCCGCTGATCTGCTTCGCTTCGCCCAAGGGTGGGGTCGGTAAGACCACGCTCACCGCGAACCTTGCCGACGCGCTGCATCGCCTGGGGCACCGGGTACTCGCGGTTGACCTCGATTCGCAGAACGCGCTCCGCCTGCATTTCGGCGTCTCGCTGAGCGACCGGTCAGGCTTCGTCGCGGGCCTTGCGCAGGGCGGATCCGCCTGGCGCTCGCAACTGAGGCAGACGCCGTCCGGCGTGCTTCTTCTCCCGCACGGGGCGATGGACCTGCGCGGCGCGCTGGACCTCGCGGTCGCGCTCGACCGAGAGCCCGACCTTCTCGGCAACCCGATGCGCGAGATGCTGGCCGATCCCGATCTCGTCGTGGTCGCCGATCTGCCGCCCGGCCCCTCGCAGGCGCTCGCGTTGCTCGCGCCGATGGCGACGATGGTGGTTGGCGTGCTGCAGGCCGAGGCGATCAGCGCCGCCCTGGTGCCGGAGATCGAGAGCGGCCGTTTCCTCGGCACCGGGACCATGGCGGCGCTGCTGGCCGGCCGCCTGCGCGTGGTGCTGAACGGGGTGGACCTCGCCTCGCGCCTCTCGCGCGCCTCCGCGGAGGCCGTGGCGCGCCATCTAGGCTATCGGATGCTCGGCGCGATGAGCCGCGAGGAGACGGTGGCCGAGAGCCTTGCCTGCCAGCGGCTGCTGCTGGACCACGCGCCGGAGAGCCGGGCCGCGTCGGACCTGAAGGAGATCGCCCGGCTGGTCGCTGCCGCGCTGCCGGCGCCAGTGCCAGCCCCGCACGCCGCTGCCCCGGCGCCGGCGACGCTCGCGCCCGGCGAGGCCACAGCGATGCCGGCCGTCGCGCCCTCGCCCCAGCTCCCGGCCGTCGAGGTCAGCCCGTGAGGGCTTTGGGTCGCCTGGTCGGCGGGAATGTCTGGTTGGCACGGCTCGCGGTCGCGTTCGGCTTCATCATCGCGCTGCCCTTCATCGTCGCACCGCTGGAGGCCGAGCAGCAGGCCTGGGTCGCCATCGGCGGCCTGTTGGTGTTCACGATCTGCTCGCTCGTGCCCGGCCGCGGCGTGCTCGTCTTCCTCGCGCTGTTCTCCGGCGTGATCTCGAGCCGCTACATCTACTGGCGCATCACGGACACGCTCGATTACACGGAGTTCTGGGCGACCTTCCTCGGCACCGGGCTGCTGCTCGCCGAGATCTACGCCGTGCTCGCGCTGCTGCTCTCCTATCTTCAGTCGCTCTGGCCGCTCGAGCGCCGCCCGGTGCCGCTGCCCGAGAACCCGGACGAGTGGCCCTCGGTCGATGTCTTCATCCCGACCTACAACGAGCCCCTGGATGTGGTGAAGCCGACCATCTTTGCCGCCATGGCGATGGATTGGCCGCGGGACCGGATGAACGTCGTCCTGCTCGACGACGGACGCCGCGAGGAATTCCGGGCCTTCTGCGAGCTGGTGGGCTGCGGATACATGGTCCGCCCCGACAACAAGGGCGCGAAGGCCGGCAACATCAACCACGCGCTTTCCCGCACCTCCGGCGAGTTCGTCCTCGTGCTGGATTGCGACCACGTCGCCACCCGCGCCTTCCTGCAGATGACGGTGGGCTGGCTGCTGCGCGACCCGCAGCTCGCGATGGTGCAGACGCCGCACCACTTCTACTCGCCCGACCCGTTCGAGCGGAACCTCGCCTCCGGCACGCGCGTGCCGAACGAGGGGCTGCTGTTCTACGGCCTGATCCAGCCGGGCAACGACCTCTGGAACGCGGCCTTCTTCTGCGGCTCCTGCGCCGTCATCCGCCGCGTCGCGCTGGAGCAGGTGGGCGGCGTGCCGACGCAGACGGTGACCGAGGACTGCCACTGCAGCCTCAAGATGCAGCGCCTCGGCTGGCGCACGGCCTATCTGCGCCTGCCGCTCGCGGCAGGCCTCGCGACGGACCGCCTGCTCGCGCATGTCGGCCAGCGGATGCGCTGGGCGCGCGGAATGGTGCAGATCTTCCGGGTCGACAATCCCTTGCTGGGGCCAGGCCTGAGCATCACGCAGCGTCTCTGCTACGTGGCGTCGATGTGGCACTTCCTCTTCCCGCTGCCGCGCTTCATCTTCCTCACGGCTCCGCTGGCCTATCTCTTCTTCGGACAGAACCTCATCGCGGCCTCGCCACTCGCGATCGTGGCCTATGCAGGGCCGCACGTGGTCCACGCGGTGCTCACGAACTCGAAGCTCCAGTCGAAGGTGCGCCACTCCTTCTGGTCTGAAATCTACGAGACGGTGCTCTCGCTCTACCTGCTGCCGGTCGTGCTCACGACGCTGCTCGACCCAACGCGCGGCAAGTTCAACGTGACCGACAAGGGCGGGACGCTGGAGGAGGGCTACTTTGACTTCCGCGCGACGGGGCCGAACTTCGTCCTCGCGGTGGTTCTCGTCTTCGGGCTGCTCTCGGGCATCTACGGCATGGCCGCGAACCCGGTGGACAGCCTTGAGTTCCAGGCCTTCGCGCTCAACACGCTCTGGGTGATGCTTTCGCTGCTCACGGTCCTTGCCGGACTCGCGGTCGGCCGCGAGCGCAGGCAGGTGCGCGAGCGCGCGCGGGTCAACGCGATCATGCCAGTGGGCGTGGTGCTGCCCGATGGGCGCCTGGTTCCCGGCGAGACACTCGACCTTTCCCTTGGTGGCGCGGCCGTCGCGGCGCCCCGGCCGGATGGCCTGGCAGACAATGCCTACGTAACGCTGGAGATCGACTTGGGTCCGGAACGCGTGTCGATCCCCGCGGAGGCCCTGCGCTGGCAGGATACCCGCCTTCAGGTGCGCTTCGCCCCGCAGGACGTGCGCGACGAGGGCAACATTACCCGCATCGTGCTCGGCCGGGCCGATGCCTGGGTCGACTGGGACGACGTGCGCCCCGACCGCCCCATGCGCTCCCTGGGCGAGGTGGTTCGCAGCATCGGCGGTCTCTTCCGCGGCAACAGTCAGTTCTCGCTCCGCGCCCGCCGTGCGAGGCGCGAGGCGGCGGCCAGGGTGGCACGCGGGGCCCCGCAGCGCAGTCCGGCGCCGTCCGCGATGCGCGCCGCGCCGCTTCCGCCCAGCGCCAGCCGTGCGGCCGAGGCCGCGCAGCGACGTGCCGCGGCCCGCGCGCGCCGGAGCGCGGCCGTGCTGCTCGCGCTTGGCCTCGGCGCTTCGCAGGCCGCGGCCCAGTCCCCGCGCCCGCAGGCTCCGCCCCCGCCGCAGCCCTTGGGCAGCGCTTTCTCGCCGCCGCCGCTTCCGGGAGGCGCTGCCGTGGCACCCGCGCCGGCTGCGCCCGCTCCTGCCGCCGGACCTTTGGCGCAGCCGCGGCCGGCACCGGCGCTGCCCTCATTCCAGCCGCCGGCGCTGCCTTCGGCCTCCCCCGCCCCGGCGCCGTCGCTGCCCTCCTTCCAGCCCGCGCCCGTTGCGGCACAGCCGGCGGCACCCCAGGTTGCGCCCTCCGCCCCCGTGACCTTCGGTGGGGAGACCACGCCCGGGGTCGGGTCAAGGGTCGAAACGCGCACATTGCGGCAGCTCGGCCTTCGCAGCCCGATGCAGCTGCGCGGCCTGGCGGACCTCCAGGGCATCCTCTTCGGCATCCGCTCGGACGAGGTGGTCACCGGCGCGAAGCTGACCCTGCAGGGCGCGACGAGCCCCGCGCTGATCCCCGAGCTCTCGCAGATCGCGGTGACGATCAACGAGCAGTTCGTGGGCACGATCACGCCGGACCGTTCCCGCCCCGCCTTCGGGCCGGTCGAGTTCGCGATCAACCCGGTCTTCTTCGCCGACAGCAACCGCCTGAACATCCGCTTCACCGGCCGCTACGCGGTGGAGTGCAGCGATCCGCTCTCCGGGCTGCTCTGGTCCACGGTTTCGGATCTCTCGACGCTGCAGCTCACGCTCGAGCGCCTGCCCTTGAACCGCGACCTCGCGCGGCTGCCCGAGCCCTTCTTCGACCCGCGGCTGCTGCGTGAGCCGCTGGTGCTGCCGGTGATCATGGCGGAGGGCTCGGGCAACGACGCGGTCCGCGCCTCCATCATCGCCTCCTCCTGGTTCGCGGTGCAGGCGGATTACCGCGGGGCCACCTTCCCGGTCAGTGCCGTGGTGCCCGCGCGCGGCAACGCCATCGTCGTCGCGACCGGCCCGGACTCGGTGCCCGGGCTCGCTCTGCCGCGCATGGAAGGGCCGACGCTCGCGATCCTGCCCAACCCGAACGACGCCAACTCGCTCCTGCTGCTCGTCGGCGGCCGCACGGGCGCCGAGGCCGCGACAGCCGCCCAGGTGCTCGCGACGGCGAAGGAGGGGCTCTCGGGGGAATCGGCGACCGTGCAGGTCACGGAGCTTCCCGCGCGCCAGCCCTACGACGCGCCGCGCTGGATCCGGAACGACCGCCCGGTGAAGTTCGGCGAGCTGGTGGACCCGACGGACCTGCAGTCCTTCGGCTACGCGCCGGGCCCCATCTCGGTGCCCTTCCGCACGGCGCCCGACCTCTACACCGCGCGCGAGCGCAACCTGCCGGTGGATGTGCGCTTCCGCGCGCCGCCCGGGCCCATCCTCGACCTTGCCGTCTCGCGTCTCGATGCCGCGCTGAACGATGTCTACCTGAAGTCCTTCCCGCTGCGCGAAGGCGAGCCGGGCTGGCCCTGGAACTGGCTCTACCGCACCATCGGGCGTAGCGGCTCGGAGCGGGCCGAGGGGCAGGTGGGCCTGCCGCCCTATCTCGTCTTCGGCCTGAACGAGCTTCAGTTCCGCTTCGACTTGCGTCCGCTGCATCGCGGGGACTGCGTGAGCGTGCCCGGGGACATCCGTTCCTCGATCGACCCTGACAGCACGATCGACCTCTCGGCTGCCTATCGCTTCACGGAACTGCCGAACCTCGCCTATTTCGTTGGCAGCGGCTTCCCGTACACGAAGATGGCGGACCTCTCCTCGACCGCGGTGGTCCTGCCGGACCGCGCCAACCCGCTCGAGATCTCCGCCACGCTCAACGTCATCGGGCGGATGGCGGCGATCACGGGCTATCCGGCGACGCGGATCGAGGTGGCGCGGCCCGGCGGGCTCGACGCCGTCGCGAAGCGGGACCTGTTCGTCGTCGGCTCGCTCCCCCGGCAGCCCGCACTCGCCACCCTCCTGCGGGACGGTCCGATCACGGTGGACGGCAACCGGGTCGCGGTCGCCCTGCCGGACACGTTGCAGAGCTTCCGCAACATCTTCCTCTCGGACGACCGCCGCCTAGACCGTGAGCGTCTGACGGCGACCCTCGGCGGAGCGCAGGGCGAGGGAAGCGGGCTGCTCATCGGCTTCCAGAGCCCGCTCGACGGCGAGCGCTCGGTCATCGCGCTGACGGGTTCCACGCCGCAGGCGATGGAGGCGATGGTGGGGGCGCTCCGCGACCCCGAGCAGCAGCCGCGGATCCAGGGCGACGTGGCGAACCTCGTCAACGGCCGCGTGGATTCCTTCAAGGTGTCGCGGAACTACGGCGTGGGCAGCCTGCCGATCACGCTGCTGCCGCAGCGCTATCTCACCACTCGCCCCGACCTGATGCTGGGCCTTCTCGTCTTCGCGGCGCTGGTGATCGCCGTGCCCCTCTACTGGACGCTGCGTCGCCGGGCCATCCGCCGGCTGAGGATCCGCGCATGACCCCGCTTCGGCAAAGGCTTCTCGCGGCCGCCGCGATGGCCACGGTCCTCGGCGTCGCGCCCGCCCTCGCGCAGGGCGGCGGGGCCGGCGTGCTGCTAGAGCATGCCGCCTTCTGGCGCGCCCAGGGTCAGCCCGCGCGCGCGGCAGCGACTCTGGAGCGGGTGCTGGCGGTCCACCCAGCGCATGCCGATGCGCTCGCCGCGGCAGCAATGGCGCAGATCGAGCTTGGCCAGCCGGCGGTGGCGCAGGGCTATTTCGCCCGGCTGCGCCAGGTAGCGCCGGAGGACACCCGGGTGGCGCGCATCGCCGAGGCGCTGGGCCTGCCGGTTCCGCGTGTCACGCCGGTCCGGGCCACGCCGCCCGCGATCGATGCATCTCTTCAAACTGCCGGTAACCGTGAGGCTGCGGAACTGAACCGTGTCCGCCCGCCATTGGTGGTGGAGGAGGCGCCGCGGCTCTTCCAGGGCGCGCGTGACCCCCGCGTCGCCGGACGCATCGCCGAAGCCGTGCTTCGCCGCGACCCGCGCAATGCCGAGGCACGGGTGGGGGCGATCGACGCCGCCGTGGCGCTGGGCGACCTGGCCTCCGCCGAGGTGCTGCTGGCCGAGGGCCAGCAGGTGAACGGGAACGAGTCACGGCTCTCCTACGCCGAGGCTCGGCTGGCGCTCGCCCAGGGCGACCTCGGCCGCGCGCAGACGGCGCTCCGCCTCGCGGCCGAGCAGCGCCGGGCGCAGATCGGCCAGGACGCGCCACTGGCCGTCGCGGCCGCGAACGGGCGCCGCACGCTGCTCTCCGGGGACGGGCAGGGATCCTCCTTCGTGCCGCTCGACGCCAATCCGGCGACACCCTCGGCCGGCGGCGTGACGCCGAGCCAGCTTCGCGCCTCCGACGACCCGCTGCTGAGCGAGATCGGCCGGCAGCTCGCCGAGGTGAACGAGCGGACGGATGGGCGCGTGGTTCCCAACTTCACCTTCCGCGCGCGCTCCGGCGGGCGCGGGCTGGAGAGGATGCGCGAGTACGGCGGCGGGGCGGAGGTCGCGGCGCCGCTGCCCGAGCTTGGCGGCGAGCTGAGCGCCCGCGTGCAGGCTGCCCATATCGACACCGGCCGGCTGGACGCGACCGTGCCGAACCTGCGCCGCTTCGGCAGCAACGCGCTCGTGCTGCCGGGGCCGGGCGCCACTGTGTCCGACGCGAGGGCCGCCGCGCTGCGCCCGCGGGATGACAGTGCCACCGGCACCTCGCTCGCCCTTGGCTACACGCGCGGGCCGGTCACGGTGGATGTCGGCTCGACGCCGCTCGGCTTCCGCGAGCAGACGGTGCTGGGCGGGATCGAGTGGGTGCCTCGTCTGTCCGAGACCTTCCAGCTCCGCCTTCGCGGCGAGCGGCGCTCGGTAACGGACAGCCTGCTTTCCTGGTCGGGCATGCGCGACGGTGCGAGCGGCACGCCCTTCGGCGGCGTCACGCGCGTCACCGGGCGCGGCCAGCTCGAGTATTACGAGGGCCGGGTGAGCGCCTATGGCGGTGGCGGCTACTCCGCGATCACCGGTCGCAACGTGGCGGACAACCGTCGCTGGGAGGCCGCCGGCGGCTTCTCCTACGCGCTGCTCCGCTCGCCGACCAACGAGCTGACGGCCGGGCTGGACCTGACCGCGATCGGCTACGAGAAGAACCTGCGCGGCTTTACCCTTGGCCAGGGCGGCTACTTCAGCCCGCAGAATTACTACAACGCCTCCATCCCCGTGGATTACCGCGAGCGGATCGGCAACTTCGCCTATCGAGTCGGCGCCAGCGTGGGCGTGGCGAACTTCCGCGAGAGTGCGTCGCGCATCTTCCCGAACAACCCCGACCTGCAGGCGACGCTGGAGCAGCAGGCGCTCTCCGACCCGACGATCGCGACGCGCTATGCCGGCCAGCGCTCCACCACCGTGACGGCCGGCGCCCGCCTGGACCTCGAATACGCCCTGACGCCGACCCTGCGGGTCGGGGCCACCGCCCGCTATGACCGCGCGGCCGACTTCAACGAGACGCGCGCCCTTGTCTATGCCCGATACCGCTTCGACCCATGAGGCGCCGCGCCCGATGACCGCCCCGTCCGAGAACGGCCCCAGCTGGGGTGTCTTCACGCGCGCCCTGCTGGACACGCTGGAGGCGCATATGCAGCCCGAGGAGCGGGCGGTGCTGCTTCGCGCCATCGGGACGCAGATCGCAGCCCTCTCGCCGATTCCGCCGGAGGAGACACTTTCCGGGCTGGAGGCGCGGATGAACGAGCGGCTGGCCGAGCGGCGCTGGGGCGTGGTCTCCATCTCGCTGGACTCGAACGGGCCCGCCCTCGTCCTCACGCATGAGCACCTGCCGATGCTACCGACGGGATCCGATGCGGCGGGCGCCTGGATCGTGCCGGTCCTCGAAGGTCTTCACGCCGGCTGGATCTCCGGCCAGCCGGGCGCCGAGCCGGAGTTGCAGCCGCATGTCGTCAGCAGCGGGCAAGGGACCGCGACGCTTCGCTACGGCGCCTGAAGCCGGGCCTGGCGGCAAGGGAAGGGCGGCCGTGGGCTCGGAATGGCCCTCGCCGAGTAAGGCCCCGCTCAGCCCGGCGCTTCTCCCGTCCCCTGTTCCTTCGTGCCGAGGGCGTCCGCCAGCCGCGTGTCGGCGCTGCCGCGGCGGGCCGGGCGGGGCTGGTCCGGGCCCGGGCTCCAGCCGGTCAGGGTGAGAAGGCGCAGCGTTGCCGGCGTTCCGTCCGTGCCCGGCGGCAGGCTCGCCAGGGCCGCGGGGAAGAGGTCGCGCGGCGGGATCCGGTTGTCGCGGGCTCGCAGGGCGCTTGTCTCCCCCGCGGCCTGAAGGTCGCGCAGGAGGGCGAGGGGGTTGCGGTAGGCGAGCGAGATATCCTCCACATCCGCGACCGGAAGGGCGAAGCCCGCGCGCTGAAGCAGCCCGGCGCCGTCGCGCAGCTCGGGAAAGGGCGAGACCCGGGGCGAGGCGCCGGCGCGGAGAGAGGCCTCCGCCCCCGTGAGCGCTTCGCGAAGGTTCTGCAGCGTGCCCAGGGCGGGGAGCGAGGCCAGGAAGAGGCCGTCCGGCGCCATCGCCCGCCGGATCTGCGCGAGGGCGCCCGGAAGGTCGTTCACCCAGTGCAGGGAGAGGCTGGCGACCACCAGGTCGAAGGAGCCGGCGGCGAAGGGCAGCCATTCCTCATCCCCCGCGACGGCCAGCCCGCCGGCGGAGGCGGCCTGGCGCGGGGAGAGATCCATCGAGGCGACCGAGGCGATCCCGCGTTCCCGCAGCCGCGGGGCGACCAGGCCGCGCCCCCCGATCTCAAGCGCCCGCTCGAAGCGACGGGTCGTGTCGTCCAGCCGGTCCAGCAGGCGCTCGGCCGCCGCCTCCAGCACCGGGGCGACCGCGTGCTGGGTACCGGCGGCCCGTTCCCGCCGGAGGCGGACGAGGCGGCGGTCGAAGATGAGGTGGGGATCGCTCATCGCCCGCATATGTCGCGCGCGGGTTCGCGCTGCCAGGGGTGCCCGCGCTCGCTCCTTGTTGCTAATCAGGACCGGATGGGCCGGAAGGGGCGGGCGATGGCGTTGGCGGTGGGCCTGGGTCGGTTGGCGCGCCGCGGCGGACAGGGGTTGCTCGATGCCCTGCTGCCGCCGCACTGCCTTGCCTGCGACCAACCGGTACTCGACCAGGGTACGCTTTGCGGCGGCTGCTTCGCGGGGCTGCACACGATCGTCGCGCCCCTCTGCTACAATTGCGGCCTGCCCTTCGAGCACGAGGGGCAGGGCGAGGACGAGCTCTGCCCTGCCTGCCTTGCCCGCCCGCCGGCCTTCGAGCGGGCGCGCGCCGCCTTCCTCTACAACGACGCGGTGACGCGGCTCATCCTCCCGCTGAAGCACGGAGACCGCACGGATCTGGCCGGGCCGCTGGCCCGCTGGATGGCCGCGGCCGGGTCCGCGTTGCTGGAGGAGGCGGAGGTGCTCGTCCCGGTGCCGCTGCATCGCCGGCGGCTCTTCACCCGGCGCTACAACCAGGCGGCGCTGCTGGCCTTGCGGCTCGGGCGGCTGGCGGGGCGGCGGGTGCTGCCGGATGCGCTGGAGCGGGTGCGCTCCACCCCGTCGCTCGGGCCGCTCGGGGCGGAGCGCCGGCGCGCCGTGCTGGCCAGCGCGGTGCGGACCCGCCCGCGGGCCGCCCCGCGGCTGGCGGGGCGGCGGGTGCTGCTGGTGGACGACGTGCTGACGAGCGGGGCGACGGCCGGTGCCTGTGCCGAGGCGCTGCTGGCCGCGGGCGCCGCGCGCGTCGAGGTGCTCGCCGTCGCGCGGGTGGCTGACCCCCGGAGCGCCCCACCGGGCCATTGAGGCGCGCCGCCTTGAAGAGATGCGCCCCCTTGCCGAAATGACGGGGATGGCACGCATCGAGATCTACACCATCCCCTTCTGCCCCTATTGCGAGCGCGCGAAGGCCTTGCTGACCCGCAAGGGCGCCGCCTTCGAGGAGCTGGACGCGCCGACGGGCTCGGCGGCCCGCAAGGCGGCGATCGAGCGCTCGGGCGGCCGGTCCACCGTGCCGCAGATCTTCATCGACGGACAGGCGATCGGAGGCTCCGACGATCTGGCTGCGTTGGACCGGGCCGGGAAGCTGGACGCGCTGCTCGCGGCCTGACGCGCAGCCGCTGGCACTCGGCACGCCCGGGTGCCAGAATGGGCGGGGCCGGTCGTTCTGGCCGGATAGGAAGTTTTCAAGAACAGGCATGATCCACTACCAGCTTCGCTGCAGCCAGGACCACGGCTTCGACGGGTGGTTCAAGGACAGTGCGGCCTTCGAGAAGGGGGCTGCAGCTGGCTTCGTCGATTGTCCGATCTGCGGGGACACGAAGGTCAGGCGCGACCTGATGGCGCCTGCCATCGGCAAGGCCCGTCCCGAGCCCGCCCCGGCCGAGCCACCGCCGCCGGCCGCCGCCACCCCGGAACCCCCGGCCGTGACCACGGCGGGGCCGATGCCGGCACAGCTCCTCTCCCTCCTGCAGCGGATGCGGGCGGAGGTGGAGAAGAACTGCGACCATGTCGGCCGCGACTTCGCCGAGGAGGCGCGCCGGATGCACCGGGGCGAGAGCGAGCGCCGCGGCATCTACGGCGAGGCCACCGCCGACGAGGCGGAGGCGCTGGCCGAGGAGGGGATCGAGGTCGGCCAGATCCCCTGGGTGCCCCGGGCGGACGGCTAGGGGGCGCCCCAGGCCTGCAAAATCCGTCCGCCGGACTCAGTCCTTCCGGGCGGCCATGATGTAGTTCACGGCCGTGTCCCGGCTCTCCCGCCAGCCGCCGGTCAGCGGCTCCGGCACCATCCCGGCCACGTCCGTCACGCGCAGCCCGGCGCGCCGCAGGCCTGCGCCGAGCTCGGCGGGCGTGACGAACATCCGCCAGTCATGCGTGCCGACCGGCAGCATCCGCAGCAGGTATTCCGCGCCGAGCTTTGCCATGATGAAGCTGCGGGCCGTGCGGTTGAGGGTGGAGACGAAGACCATTCCCCCCAACCGGACCGAGCGGGCGAGGGAGGCGAGGAAGGCGTCGCGGTCGGCCACGTGCTCGACCACCTCGAGCGCCGTCACCGCGTCGAATGTCTCGGCCAGGTCCTCGGGGCGGCCATGGCGATAGGTGATGCGGAGACCTTCGGCCGCCGCGTGGAAGCGGGCGGCCTCCAGGGCTTCGGCCGCCATGTCGAGGCCGGTAACACGCGCCCCGCGACGAGCCAGAGCCTCGGCCGCGAGCCCAGCGCCGCAGCCGACGTCCAGGAGGGTGAGGCCCCCGAGATCCTGCGGAGGGCGCCCCAGACGCTCGGCGATCCAGCGGGTGCGGAGGGGGTTCATGGCGTGCAGGGGCGCCATGGGGCCCCGCGGGTTCCACCAGTCCGCAGCCAGGCTGTCGAACTTGGCGACCTCCCCGGCGAGGACGGTGCCGCCCTCCATTCCTGCGACCGAGCCCTGCATCACCCGCTGCCCCCGAAGTCGTGACCGAGGTTGCTCCCCCGGGCCTGGGCCGGTATCTGTGCCGCCCCACGCCGGGACGCAACCCGGGCAACCCCTACCCGGCAGCTCCCGATCCCCTGATGGCCCGCATCGTGATGAAGTTCGGCGGCACCTCCGTCGCCGACCTCGACCGCATCCGCAACGTCGCCGCCCGCGTGAAGCGCGAGGTGGAGGCGGGCAACGAGGTTGCCGTGGTGGTCTCCGCCATGTCCGGCGTGACGAACCAGCTCGTTAAATGGTGCCAGGACCTCTCGCCGCTGCACGACGCGCGGGAATACGACACGGTGGTCGCGACCGGCGAGCAGGTGACGACCGGGCTGCTGGCGATCGCGCTGCAAACGCTCGGGGTGGATGCCCGCTCCTGGCAGGGCTGGCAGGTCGCGATCCGCACCGATGGCGCCCATGGCAAGGCGCGGGTGGAGGAGATTGACGGCGCGCTGCTGGTCGAGCGGATGGGGCAGGGGCAGGTGCCGGTGATCGCGGGTTTCCAGGGCATCGGCCCGCGGAACCGCATCACGACGCTCGGGCGCGGCGGCTCGGATCTTTCGGCGGTTGCCGTGGCCGCCGCGGTGCGGGCGGATCGCTGCGATATCTATACCGACGTGGACGGCATCTACACGACCGACCCGCGGATCGTGCCGCGCGCGAGGAAGCTCACGCACGTGGCCTATGAGGAAATGCTGGAACTCGCCTCCGTCGGCGCCAAGGTGCTGCAGACGCGGTCGGTCGAGCTGGCGATGAAGCAGAAGGTTAGGGTGCAGGTCCTGTCCTCCTTCGAGGACAAGCCTGGCAGCCTGGTGGTGGACGAGGACGAGATCGTGGAACAGCCGCTGGTGACGGGCGTCGCCTATTCCCGCGACGAGGCGAAGGTGACGCTGCGCCGGGTACCGGACAAGCCGGGCATCGCGGCGACCGTCTTCGGGCCGCTCGCCGATGCGAATGTCAACGTCGATATGATCGTGCAGAACCTCGGCACGGACGGCACGACGGACATGACCTTCACGGTTGGCAAGGCCGACCTGCCGCGCGCGCGGGAGGTGCTGGAGGGTGCGCGGCCCGAGATCGGCTTCGCCGAGGTCGTGGCGGACCCGGAAGTGACGAAAATCTCCGTCGTCGGTATCGGCATGCGCAGCCATGCGGGCGTCGCGGCCACCATGTTCAAGACGCTGGCGGCCAAGGGCATCAACATCCAGGTCATCTCGACCAGCGAGATCAAGACGAGCGTGCTGGTGGGCGGCGAGTACACGGAGCTCGCGGTGCGCGCGCTGCACACCGCCTATGGGCTGGACGCGCCGGGATGAGCGCGCTG
Organism: Roseomonas aerilata DSM 19363; assembly: GCF_000711725.1. Classification (GTDB taxonomy): domain Bacteria; phylum Pseudomonadota; class Alphaproteobacteria; order Acetobacterales; family Acetobacteraceae; genus Roseomonas; species Roseomonas aerilata. The sequence goes on from NZ_JONP01000031.1 coordinate 27,305, forward strand.
GACCTCACCGACATCCCGGCCTCCCAGGGCGGCGCCGGCATCGGCGGCGCGGCGGCGCAGGCCGCGGCCGAGAGGCCCGAGGTGCCGCCGGCGGCAGCGCCCGCCTTCCCGGCGCCGGACGAGGCGGCGCGCGCGCGGCTGGAACGGCTGATGGCCCGTGGCGCCGCCTTCCTCGGCAGCCGCGTCGCGATCCTCGGCGGCGCTATGTCCTGGATCAGCGAGCGCAACCTCGTCGCCGCCCTGTCCAATGCCGGCGCCTTCGGGGTGATCGCCTGCGGGGCCATGGAGCCCGACCGGCTGGCCGAGGAGATCGCGGCCACCCAGGCGCTGACGAGCAAGCCCTTCGGCGTGAACCTCATCACCATGCATCCGCGCCTCGACGCGCTGGTGGATGTCTGCCTCGCCGCCAAGGTCGGGCACATCGTCTTCGCGGGCGGCATCCCGCCCACGAACGCCATCCGCAAGGCGAAGGACGGCGGCGCGAAGGTGGTCTGCTTCGCGCCGGCCCTGGCGCTGGCGAAGAAGCTCGTGCGCTCGGGCGCCGACGCGCTGGTGATCGAGGGATCGGAGGCGGGCGGGCATATCGGCCCTGTCTCGCTCAACGTGCTCGCCCAGGAGATCCTGCCGGCGATGGCGGCCGAGGTGCCCGTCTTCGTGGCCGGCGGCATCGGCCGGGGCGAGGCGCTGCTCTCCTATCTCGAGATGGGCGCGGCGGGCGCGCAGATCGGCACGCGCTTCGTCTGCTCGACGGAGAGCATCGCCCATCCGCTCTTCAAGCGCGCTTTCATCCGCGGCAACGCGCGCGACGCCCTGCCCACGGTGCAGCTCGACGCCCGCTTCCCCGTCATTCCCGTGCGCGCCCTTCAGAACGAGGGCACGAAGCGCTTCCTGGAGCACCAGGCGGAGGTGATCCGCCGTCACCGGGCCGGGGAGCTGGACAAGGACGCGGCGCAGCTCGACATCGAGCACTACTGGGCGGGCGCCCTGCGCCGCGCCGTCATCGATGGCGACGTGGAGAACGGCTCCCTCATGGCCGGGCAGAGCGTCGGCATGGTGACGCGCGAGGCCCCGGTCGCGGAGATCCTGGCCGAGCTGGTGGACCAGGCGGCCGCCGTGGTCGCGGCGCGGGCTGCCTGACGCGCGGGGCTTCCGCGCCCCGCGCCGCCGCGATACGCTCCGCCGCATCCCCTCCGCAGAGCCTTCCAGCACCCCGATGGTGAAGCCCGACATGATGACGGCCGAGGCGGCGCGCGTCGGCGAGGAGCTGCGCGACGCGCGCCTCGCCCTCGGCGCCACGCTCGACGAGGTAGCGGACGAGCTGCGCATCAACCGGCGCTACATCGCGGCGCTGGAGGAGGGGCGTCCCGGCGACCTTCCCGGCCCGGCCTACGCGCTCGGCTTCATCCGCAGCTACGCGACCGCACTCGGCCTTGACGCGGGCAGCCTCGCCAGGCGCTACCGCGAGAGCGCGACGGCCGGACGAGGCCACACCGACTTCGTCTTCCCCGAGGAGGCGGCGAAGCGCGGCCTTCCCGCCGGGGCCGTGATCCTGCTCGGACTCATGATCCTGGCCGGCACCTACGCCGCTTGGTGGAAGTGGAGCGGCTCGGCGGGGCGGACGGTGGACGCCGTGCCTCCCGTGCCGGCGCGGATTGAACAGGCGGCGCGCGACGCTCGCCAGGCGGCGGCCGAGACCGCGCCCGTGCTGCCCCCCACCCTCGGGCAGGCGACTCCGGGTGGCGCCTCACGCTCCAACGCGCCGGCGCCGTCCGCGAACCCGGCCACCGCCCCCGCCGGCGCCTTCGCGGCGGCGACCGCTGGGCCGCGGGCCCCGGCTGGTCTTCCGGTGGCGCCCGCAACCCCCGCTGCGCCCGGCGATGCACCCTCCCGCGTCAGCCTGCGGGCGACGGACGAGGCCTGGGTGCAAGTGCGCGATCCCCGGTCCGGCCAGACCGTGCTGAACCGCGTGCTGCGCCCTGGGGAGAGCTTCGCCATCCCGCGCGAGGGGCTGGTGCTGACCACCGGCAAGGCCCAGTCGGTGGAGGTGCTGCTGGACGGGCAGGCCACCCAGGCCCTGGCGGGGAAGGTGGGCGTGGCCAGGGACGTTGACCTCGCGCCCGAGCAGCTTCGCCCGCCCCGCGCCGCGCCGGCCGGGCGTCCGCCCACGCGCTAGGGGCGGCCCTGGGGGCCGGTCCGGTCGGGCCTGACCGGGCACGCGGGCCTTGGCCGGGACCGCCGGCCCTGCCATATCGGGGCAGCATTTCGGGGAAGAGCCCGCGCATGTCCTATCGCCCTTACCAGCAGATCGAGCGCCGCCGGTCCCGCCAGATCATGGTCGGCCGCGTGCCCGTGGGCGGCGACGCGCCGATCAGCGTCCAGACGATGACGAACACGCCCACCGAGGACGCGGCGGCCACCATCGCCCAGATCCGGCGGGCGGAGCTGGCCGGCGTGGACATTGTCCGCGTCTCCTGCCCGACCGAGGAGGCGACGGCGGCGCTGGCCGAGATCGTGCGGGAGGTGAACGTCCCGATCGTCGCGGACATCCACTTCCATTACCGCCGCGCCATCGAGGCCGCCCAGGCGGGCGCCGCCTGCCTGCGCATCAATCCCGGCAATATCGGCTCCCCGGAGCGGGTGAAGGAGGTGGTGCGCGCCGCGCGCGACCACGGCTGCTCCATCCGCATCGGCGTGAACGCCGGCTCGCTGGAGAAGCACCTGCTGGAGAAGTATGGGGAGCCCAACCCCGAGGCGCTGGTGGAAAGCGCGCTGTGGCACGCCGACCACCTGCTGCAGAATGACTTCCATGAGTTCAAGATCAGCGTGAAGGCGAGCGACGTGTTCCTCGCCGTCGCCGCCTACCAGCAGTTGGCGGAGGCTTGCGACCACCCGCTGCATATCGGGATCACCGAGGCGGGCGGGAAGCGTACGGGCACGGTGAAGTCCTCCATCGGCCTCGGCAGCCTTCTCTGGGCGGGGATCGGCGACACGCTGCGCGTCTCCCTCTCGGCGGAGCCGGAGGAGGAGGTGCATGTGGGCTGGGACATCCTCAAGTCCCTCGGCATCCGCCACCGCGGCGTGAAGATCATCTCCTGCCCCTCCTGCGCGCGGCAGGGCTTCAACGTCATCAAGACCGTGGAGGCGCTGGAGGAGCGGCTGGCGCATATCGAGCAGCCGATCAGCCTCTCGATCATCGGCTGCGTGGTGAACGGCCCCGGCGAGGCGCTGATGACCGATATCGGCCTCACCGGCGGCGGTGCCGGCACGCACATGGTCTATTCGGCGGGCAAGACGAGCCACACGACCCGGAGCGAGGACATGGTGGACCACATCGTCTCCCTCGTGGAGGCACGGGCGGCGCAGCTCGCGGCGGAGAAGGAGGCGGCGAAGGCCGCCGAAGCCGCGGCAGCGGCCGCCAAGCTGGCGCCGGCGGCCGAGTGATGCCCTCCGCCGAGGAAGACCAGCACCCGGTCCTCGCGGCCCTCGAACAGGCTATTCTCGACCTGCTGGAGGAGTTCGAGGAGGGGCACGGGGCCATGGAGGAGCGGGACGCCGAGGTGTTCCAGGCGGCGAAGGAGCACCTGCGCCGGGCGGTCGCCGTCCTTCGGGAGGGGTAGGGACATCCGTGGCGGGCGGTGCTAATCCGCCGCCCACCATGGCGAAACCAGACCTCCAGCCCGCGCGCGGCACGCATGACCTGATCGGGGAGGAGTTCCGCCGCCACCGCCACGTCACGGAGACGGCCCGGCGGATCGCCGCCCTCTACGGCTTCGAGGAGTGGGCGACGCCGATCTTCGAGGACACCCGCGTCTTCGCCCGCACCCTCGGCGAGACCTCGGACGTCGTCTCGAAGGAGATGTACTCCTTCGAGGACCGCGGCGGGGAGAGCATCACGCTGCGCCCCGAGGGGACGGCCGGCGCCTGCCGGGCCCTCGTCACCAACGGGCTCACCCAGTCCAACCTGCCGCGCAAGGTGTTCTACGCGGGGCCGATGTTCCGCTACGAGCGGCCGCAGAAGGGCCGCTACCGCCAGTTCCACCAGATCGGCTGCGAGGTGATGGGCGCGGCCGAGCCGCTGGCCGATGCCGAGGTGATCGCCTGCGGCTGGCACATCCAGCAGGAGCTGGGGATCAGCGAGGGGACGGTGCTGGAGATCAACACCCTCGGCGACGCCGCGAGCCGGGACGCCTATCGCGCCGCGCTGGTGGCCTATTTCCGGGCCTCGGCGGACAAGCTCTCGGAGGACAGCCGCGCGCGGCTGGAGAAGAACCCGATGCGGATCCTCGACAGCAAGGATCCCGGCGACCGCGCCCTCGTCGCGGAGGCACCGACGATCGCGCCCCATCTGACCGAGGCCGCCGCTTCCTTCTATGCGGGCGTGAAGCGGGCGCTGGAGCGCTTCGGCGTGCCCTTCCGGGAGAATCCGCGGATCGTGCGCGGCCTCGACTACTACAGCCACACCGCCTTCGAGTTCGTCACCGAGCGCCTGGGCGCCCAGGGCACGGTCATGGCGGGCGGCCGCTACGACGGGCTGGTGGAGGAGATGGGCGGCCCGCCCACGCCCTCCGTCGGCTGGGCGGCCGGGATCGAGCGGCTTTCCATGCTGCTCGAGACGGCGCCGAGCGCCCCGCGGCCCGTGGCTGTGATCGCCGTGGGCGAGGCGGCGGAGGGCGCGGCGCTCGACGCCGTCCAGGCGCTCCGCCGGGCCGGGGTGGTCGCGGAGATCGCCTATAAGGGCAACCTCAAGCGCCGGATGGAGCGTGCCAACCGCCTGGGCGCCCGCGCCGCCGTCATTATCGGGGAGGAGGAGATGGCCGGAGGCGTCGCTCAGCTCCGCGACCTCGATGCCGGCACGCAGGAGCGGGTTCCGCTCGCGGAACTGGCCGCGCGGCTCGGCTGATGGCACTTCCCGCGAAGCTGGACCGCCTCCTCTCCCGCGCGGAGGAGCTGCGCCACGAATTGGGCACCGCCGACGGCAGCCGCTTCGGCGCGCTGTCGAAGGAACTGGCCGAGCTGGAGCCGGTCGTCGAGAAGATGGGCGAGCTGCGGGCCACCGAGCGCGCCCGCGACGACGCCGAGGCGATGATGGCCGATCCCGAGATGCGGGAGCTGGCTGAGGCCGAATATTTCGAGATGCGCGACCGCGTGCCCGCCCTGGAGCACGAGATCCGTATCATGCTCCTGCCCAGGGATGCCGCGGACGAGCGATCCGCCATCCTCGAGATCCGTCCGGCGGCCGGCGGCGACGAGGCCGGGCTCTTCGCGGCCGAGCTGTTCCGCGCCTACCAGCGCTACGCCGAGGGCCAGGGCTGGCGCTTCGAAGTGCTGGAGTGGGACGAGAGCGACGCGGGCGGCATCAAGGGCGCGAGCGCCAGCATCGCGGGCCGCGGCGTCTTCGCGCGGCTGAAGTATGAAAGCGGCGTGCATCGCGTGCAGCGCGTACCCGCCACCGAAACCCAGGGCCGCATCCACACCTCCACCGTGACGGTCGCCGTGCTGGCGGAGGCGGAGGAGGTGGACGTGCAGATCAACGAGAGCGATCTTCGCATCGACACCTACCGCGCCTCCGGTGCCGGCGGGCAGCACGTGAACAAGACGGACAGCGCCGTCCGCATCACCCACATCCCCACTGGCACGGTGGTCGCGATGCAGGAGGAACGGTCCCAGCACAAGAACCGCGCCAAGGCGATGACGGTCCTGCGGGCCCGGATCTACGAGGCCCAGCGGCAGGCGCTGACGGGTGCCCGCGCCGCGGACCGCAAAGGTCAGGTAGGCACGGGCGACCGCAGCGAGCGCATCCGCACCTACAACTTCCCCCAGGGCCGCGTGACCGACCACCGCATCGGCCTCACGCTGCACAAGGTGGAGCGGGTGATGATGGGCGAGCTGGACGAAATCATCTCCGCCCTCATGGCCGAGGACCAGGCGGCACGGCTGGCGGCCGAGGAGGGGTGAGCGGCTGCGAGCCAGGCGGCTCGGTCGGCGCCTTTCTCTGCCAGGCGGGGCAGGTACTGCGCGCCGCGGCAATCGAGGCGCCTCGGCAGGAAGCGCGGCTGCTGCTCGCCCATGCCATGGGATGCCGGCAGGAGGACCTGCTGCGCGACCCTCGTGCCCCGGTGCCGCCCGAGGCTGAGGCGCGCTTCCGCGAGGTGCTATCGGCCCGCGCGCGGCGCGCGCCTATGGCCTATCTTCTCGGCCATACCGGATTCTGGACGCTCGACCTGCTGAGCACCCCCGCCACCCTCGTCCCACGCGCCGATACCGAGGCGCTGGTGGAGGCGGCGCTGGCAGCCTTTCCGGCTCCGGAGACGGTCCGGCGGGTGCTGGACCTCGGTACCGGCACGGGGGCGTTGCTGCTCGCCGCGCTGTCGGAGTTCCCCGACGCTTTCGGGGTCGGGGTGGACCGGAGCCCGGAAGCGGCGGCCCTGGCGCGGGCGAACGCTGCGCGCAACGGCCTCTCCTCGCGCGCCGCTTTCCTGGCTGGGGATTGGGGGGCAGCGCTGGCGGGGCGCTTCGACCTCGTCCTCTCCAACCCGCCCTATATCGAGTCCGCGGCCATTCCCGGGCTGATGCCGGAGGTGGCGCTGCACGAGCCGGCCCTCGCGCTGGATGGTGGGGCGGACGGGCTGGACGCCTATCGCGCCCTCGCCGCACTCCTGCCGCAGGTGCTGGCCCATGGGGGCAGGGCAGTGTTGGAACTCGGCCAGGGGCAGGAGAAGACCGTCGGGGCTCTGATGTGCGGGGCAGGGCTGCGGCCCCTCGGCTGCCGGCCCGATCTCGGCGGCGTTCCGCGGGCGCTGGTGGTCGGCCGGTAGGGCTTCCAAAAAAATGATTTGGTGGAATCGATGGGGCCCACTACCTTGACCTTGTGGCACCTATCGCGCATGCAGCGCGCCGGGTCCGCCGGAGCCCCGGTCCCCTCGCCAATGCAGGGCTGGCCATGTCACCGGCAAGCCGCTCGGCACAACGATCATCATCTCGCCAGCCGGAGCCCCGGGCGAACCCAGGGGCCGCAACCCAGGATCCAAAGTTGGGGCCGATTGCAGGGCGTTGGCGCGAGCATGGAAGTGCGAACCAGACCCAGATGAACATGAAGCGTATGCGCGGCCGTGGGAACTTCCGTCAGGGAGGGCATGGCGGCGGCCATGGCGGCGGCGGCGGTGGACCCCGTCCCCAGGGCGGTGGCAACCAGCCCATGAACCGCAACCACGTGTTCGATTCCATCGGACCGGACATGCGGATGCGCGGCACGGCCCAGCAGCTTTTCGAGAAGTACCTCCAGCTCGGCCGCGACGCGACCGGCTCGGGCGACCGCGTCATGGCCGAGGGCTACTTCCAGCACGCGGAGCACTATTTCCGCATCCTGAACGCCATGAACCAGGCCCAGCAGCAGCAGGGCGGGAACCAGGGCAGCCAGCAGGGTGGCCAGGGCCGGCGCTACCAGGGCGGCGACAACCAGCAGGACGCCTATCCCGAGGCGGACAGCGAGGGCGGCGTCAACGGCTATGACGGGCAGCCGATGGACGGCGACGCCCGCGAGACCATCCAGTAGGCTGGTCCGCCGGGGCGGCGGTCAGGTGATGACCGCCACCTCCAGCTGGCCCTGCCGGCGCAGGACATTGAGCGAGACGCCCCCGTCGGCCTTGTGCCGGCGCAGGCGCACGTCCACGGATGCCTCGCCCAGTCGCAGGTTCTCGATGCGCAGCTCCTCCAGCCAGGGCGGCAGGATGGGGCGGTGGAAGCGCACCGTCCGCTCCTCTGGGCGGAAGGAGAGGCCGAGCATGGCGCCGAGCGCCGCATAGGCGGCCGCCGTGGCGGAGGAATGGGGCAGGCAGGCCACCGGATAGGCGGTCGGGCTCTCTCCCTCCCGCCGCGGGAAGCCACAGAAGAGTTCCGGCAGGCGGCGCAGGTCGCCGGCCTGCGCGGCGTCGTAGATCCCCGTCAGCAGCCGCTCCAGCGGACCGTTCAGGCCGTAGCGCTTCATGCCCAGGGCGATCAGCGCGTTGTCGTGCGGCCAGACCGAGCCGTTGTGGTAGGACATGGGGTTGTAGCGGCTTTCCCCCTCCGCGATCGTGCGGATCCCCCAGCCCCCGAAGGATTCCGGCGCCATGAGCGTCTGGGCGAGCCGGTGGGCGCGCTCCGGCGGCGCGAGGCCGGTGAGCAGTGCGTGCCCCGCATTGGAGGAGCGCACCCGGCAGGGCCGCTTAGCCGCGTCCAGCGCCATGGCATAGGTCGAGAGGTCCTCGCACCAGAAGGCCTCCTCCACCCGGGCGCGGAGGGCATCGGCATTGCTGCGCCAGACCTCCGCCTCGTCCTCCAGGCCGAGGGCAAGGGCCATGCGGCCGGCACCGCGCCAGGCGGCCTCTGCGTAGGCCTGGACCTCGATGAGGGCGATCGGCCCCTCCGCCAGCTGCCCGTCTTCATGGAAGACGCTGTCCCAGCTGTCCCGCCAGCCCTGGTTCAGCAGGCCGTCCTGGGACTGGCGCTCGTATTCGAGGAGCAGGTCGCCATCGAGGTCCCCGTGCCGCTCGATCCATCGGAGCGCGGCGACGATGTTCGGCCAGATCTCCCGGATCAGCGCCCAGTCCCCGGTCCGATCCGCATACTGGCTGGCGAGCATGACGTAGAGGGGGGTGGAATCGGCGGAGCCGTAGTAGCGGCCGAAGGGCACCTCGTGGAGCGCGGCCATCTCGCCGCTGCGGAGCTCATGGAGGATCTTGCCGGGCTCCGCGTCGCGGGCGGGGTCCAACTCCGTCGCTTGGTGACGGGCGTGGAAGCGGAGCACCCCGCGCGCGAGCGCCGGGTCCGCCCAGAGGCACTGCATGGCCGTGAGAAGGGAGTGTCGGCCGAAGGGCGAGGAGAACCAGGGGATGCCGGTATAGGGCACCGGGCCGGAGGGCGTCTGCGTGGTCAGCATCGTCAGGTCCGCGGCCGCGCGCGCGAACCAGTCGTCGAAGACCTTGTTTGAGGAGAGAACCCGCGCCCCCTCGGCCCCGCGCGCGCCGCTCCATTCGCGGATGCCCGCGAGGAGGCCGTCGAAGGCGGGAGAGGGCGGCGGTGCCCTCTCGGGGCCGGACTCGCAGGTGATGGCGATCTCGATCACGCGGGCGCCACCGGGGGGAAGGTCCAGCGCCCAGCGGTTGTCGCGGCCGGGCGGTCCATCCGGCGGCGGGTCGAAGGACAGGCGGGTGCGCCGTTCGGCCCCGTCCAGCCCGGAATAGGCGAAGACGAGGCCGCCGCCCTCGCGGCCCTCCGGCTGGCGCCGCTCTCCCCTGCCGGCGCGCCGGTGGCCGCGCACCTCGAAGATATCGGCGAAGTCGGCCGCGAAGGTGAGCAGGAGTTCCGAGGTGAGTTGGGCTCCGGAGAAGTTCCGGAGCGTGATCCGCTCCCGCACGAGGCCGTTGCCGAGCACGATCTGGCGCTCGACGTGGATCGAGTTCCGCACCAGGCGCCGGTCGGGCGCCACAGGGATGTCGGGGTTGGTCATGTTCACCGTGAGCACGGTGTTGTCCGCGCTGACGGCCGAGGAGAGCAGCAGCGGCCGGAGCCCGGCGAGGCGGAGGGACACGCGGGAGAGGAAGCGCGTGTCCTCGTGGAAGAGGCCCTCGGCGGTCGAGCCGATCGCCTGGGCGTCGCCGAAATGGTCGAGGACGAGAAAGGAGGAACCGTTCTTCAGCGTCCGCGGGCGGTAGAGCGCGAGGGCCGTAGCGGCGGTGGAGGCGACGCTCCAGGCATTCTCGTCCTCCGGCCGCGGCAGGCCGGTTGGCTCGTGGTCCATTTTGTCACTCCCTGCCCCGGCCCGGTTCCCGCCCCGGCTGGTAGGGGGCGCGGGGCCGGAGGGGCAGGCGCAAGGATGCGGGCCGGCCGGCGGGCGGGCAAGGTGCTCCGGACACTCTACCGGCGGTTGTTGCTAAGCCTCCTCAAGCGCATCGCCCACCGCGACGCGCCCGCCCTCCAGCACCGTGGCGTGGACGCCAAGGTCGGCATGGCCGAAATGCTCCCGGAGCAGCCTCGGGATGTCGAGGTCGCGCTCGCCGGTCGCAAGGTCCACCTGCGTGGCGGGGCAGCGGACAGTGCGCTTGAAGACCGAGAGCCGCGCGCCGCCCAGCAGCACCTCCCGCCCTACCCAGTCGAATTCGGCCCAGGCGGGCAGGCCGGTGAAATAGATGTTTGCGCGGAAGCGAAGCGGGTCCAGCCGCTGGCCGAGCGCCGCCTCCAGCGCGTGCAGGCTGGCGAGGTTGATCAGCGAGACGCCCTTTCGCGCCTGGTCGGTGAAGGCGTGGCCCGGCGCCTCCGTGAAGCGGGGTGCACGCGCGGTTCCGTCCGGTGCCGTTCCGTGGCGCGCTTCCTCCCCGAGGAAGCGGATGAGCCAGTCGCCGAGGGCGGCCTTTCCCTCTGCCGTGGCGGTGGGCGCGGAGAGGGGACGGTGACCCTCGGCCGCGAGGGAGAGGGTGCCGTCATGCGGGTCGAAGGCCGCGCGCACGAGGACGACGCGCGCGTTCTTCATCATGCAGGCGAAATTCTGCTTCGGCAGGAAGCGCGGCTCGGCTTCGTCGAAGGGGGAATCGCCTTGCGCGAGGGCAAAGCGGCGGTCGTGCGGGATCGTCTCGCCGGGGCTGAGGAAAACCTCCTCCAGGCTCTCGGCCGTCAGGCCCTTCACGGGGTAGCGGAAGAGTTGTTCCACGCGCATCGGGAGCCTCTTGAAGCCGGGCCGCGGGCGTTACCACATCCTTGTCACAACGCCGAACCCGTTGCCTCCTGAGGGGCGGGAAGGGCGGTCGCCAATGATCCCGCGGGCCCGCCCGCGGCGGAGGGACATAGCATGGACATCGAGAAACTCACCGAGCGCGCCCGGGGCTTCCTGCAGGCCGCGCAGACGATCGCGATCCGCGAATACCATCAGCGCGTGACGCCCGAGCACCTGCTCAAGGCCTTCCTCGACGACGAGGAGGGTGCGGCCGCCGGCCTGATCCGTGCGGCGGGCGGCAATCCCGCGGGTGCCAAGGCTGACATCGACCTCGAAGTATCGCGCAACCCGCGCGTCTCCGGCGGTGGCGCTGGCCAGCCGCAGGTAACGCCCGAGCTGGTGCGCGTGCTGGACGCGGCCGAGCGCACGGCGACGCGCGCCGGCGACAGCTTCGTGGCGCAGGACCGGCTGCTGGTGGCGATCGCCGCGAGCGAGACGCCCGCTGGCCGTGTGCTGGTGAAGAGCGGCGCGACCGCGCAGAAGCTGGAGGCTGCCATCGCCGAGGTCCGCAAGGGCCGCACGGTGGACAGCGCGAATGCCGAGCAGCAGTTCGACGCCCTGAAGAAGTATGCCCGCGACCTGACGGAAGCCGCGCGCGACGGCAAGCTCGACCCGGTGATCGGCCGCGACGAGGAGATCCGCCGCACGATCCAGGTTCTCGCCCGCCGCACGAAGAACAACCCCGTGCTGATCGGCGAGCCTGGTGTCGGCAAGACCGCGATTGTTGAGGGCCTGGCGAACCGCATCGTCAACGGCGACGTGCCGGAGGCGCTGAAGAGCAAGCGCGTGCTCGCGCTCGACCTCGGTGCGATGGTGGCGGGCGCCAAGTACCGCGGCGAGTTCGAGGAGCGCCTGAAGGGCGTTCTGACGGAGATTGAGAACGCGGCCGGCGAGGTGATCCTCTTCATCGACGAGATGCACACCCTCGTCGGCGCGGGCAAGGCGGACGGCGCGATGGACGCCTCCAACCTGCTGAAGCCGGCGCTGGCGCGCGGCGAGCTGCATTGCATCGGCGCGACCACGCTGGATGAGTACCGCAAGCACGTGGAGAAGGACGCGGCGCTCGCCCGTCGCTTCCAGCCCGTCTTCGTGGGTGAGCCGAGCGTGGAGGACACCGTGTCCATCCTGCGTGGCATCCGGGAGAAGTACGAGCTGCACCACGGCGTGCGGATCGCGGACTCCGCGCTTGTCGCGGCGGCGACGCTGTCGAACCGCTACATCACCGACCGCTTCCTGCCGGACAAGGCGATCGACCTCGTAGACGAGGCGGCGTCGCGCCTGCGGATGGCCGTGGACAGCAAGCCGGAGGAGCTGGACGCGATCGACCGCGACCTCCTGCGGAGCCGCATCGAGCGTGAGGCGCTGAAGCGTGAGACGGATGCGGGCAGCCGCGACCGGCTGGAGAAGCTGGAGCGCGAGATCGCCTCGCTGGAGGAACAGTCTGCCGCCCTGACCGCCCGCTGGCAGGCGGAGAAGAACAAGCTTTCCGAGGCCCAGAAGGCGAAGGAGGAGCTCGACCGTGCCCGCACGGAGGTCGAGGCGGCCCAGCGCCGCGGCGACTATGCCCGAGCCGGTGAGCTGACCTATGGCGTCATTCCCGGGTTGGAGAAGAAGATCGCCGAAGGTGCCGACGACGGCGGCCGTCTCGTGAACGAGGCGGTGACCGAGGAGGGGATCGCGGCGGTCGTCTCCCGCTGGACTGGCGTGCCGGTGGAGAAGATGCTGGAGGGCGAGCGCGCGAAGCTCCTTCGCATGGAGGACGAGCTGCGCCGCCGCGTCGTCGGCCAGGAGGAGGCCCTTGAGGCCGTCTCAAAGGCCGTGCGGCGGGCGCGGGCGGGGTTGCAGGATCCGGGGCGGCCGATCGGCAGCTTCCTGTTCCTCGGCCCGACCGGCGTCGGCAAGACCGAGCTGACGAAGGCGCTGGCGAGCTTCCTCTTCGACGACGACCGGGCGCTGCTGCGGATCGACATGTCCGAGTACATGGAGAAGCACGCGGTCTCCCGCCTGGTCGGCGCGCCCCCCGGCTATGTCGGCTACGAGGAGGGCGGTGCCCTGACGGAGGCGGTGCGCCGTCGGCCGTATCAGGTCATCCTCTTCGACGAGGTAGAGAAGGCGCATGAGGACGTGTTCAACATCCTCCTGCAGGTGCTCGACGACGGGCGGCTCACGGACGGGCAGGGGCGGACGGTCGATTTCCGGAACACCCTGATCGTCCTGACCAGCAACATGGGCTCCGAGGTGCTGGCGGCGCAGCCCGAGGGGGAGGACGTGGACCTTGTCCGCGGCCAAGTGATGAACATCGTCCGGACGCGCTTCCGGCCGGAGTTCCTCAACCGGCTGGACGAGATCGTGCTCTTCCGTCGCCTCGCGCGCGGGGACATGGGGTCCATCGTGGAGATCCAGCTCGGCCGGCTGCGCAAGCTGCTGGAGGAGCGGAAGATCACGCTGGAGCTGGACGAGGAGGCGCGGGACTGGCTGGCCGAGGCCGGCTACGATCCGGTCTATGGCGCGCGCCCCCTGAAGCGGGTCATCCAGCGCAACTTGCAGGATCGCCTGGCCGGCCTGTTGCTGGAGGGCCGGGTGCGCGACGGGGAAACGCTTCGGGTCACCGTCGGGCCCGACGGGCTGGAAGTACGCCATGTCGATTCGATGGCGGAAAGTGTTGTGTGACACTTTGACAGGCGTGGGCGGCGCCCATATAAGCCGCCCACACCGACGGCGCCGCTGAATGAAGCGCGCTGACGGAGCCCGGAAGGGAAGATAGCGGGGTTGACGGAGCGGCCGATGGCCGCTATATCCGCCGCCCCGCTGCTTCAGTCGGGATTATCGAGAGAGGGTTGGGCTTGCCCAGCTGGGGAAACCCGGAACCCTTGCTCGTTTTGTTCCTTCACAACAGCATCTGTTTCTTGAAGACGAGAGAGAGTTGTATCTTGCCTTATGTGGGGAGGGATGCGTGGCCAGTGCCGCGTGTTCTGAGCCGTTGGGGTGGGGTACGGGTGAGTAGCGAGTGCGCGTGATGGTCAGGGTTTTCTGAAGGTTTTGCTGATTGGGGCTTTAGGGTTCTGGTTGGTGGGATCTGATGAACTTGAGAGTTTGATCCTGGCTCAGAGCGAACGCTGGCGGCATGCTTAACACATGCAAGTCGCACGGACGGTTTCGGCCGTTAGTGGCGGACGGGGGAGTAACGCGTAGGAACATATCCAGGGGGGGGGGATAACGCTGGGAAACTGGCGCTAATACCGCATGTGAGCTGAGGCTCAAAGCAGTGATGCGCCTTTGGAGTGGCCTGCGTCCGATTAGCTTGTTGGTGGGGTAATGGCTTACCAAGGCGTCGATCGGTAGCTGGTCTGAGAGGACGACCAGCCACACTGGGACTGAGACACGGCCCAGACTCCTACGGGAGGCAG
>NZ_JONP01000032.1 GCF_000711725.1 Roseomonas aerilata DSM 19363
ACCTCGTCCACCACGAGCAGCGTGCGATGGCGCCGGAACTCGGCCAGGTGCAGATCCGGGGCGGCAGCGACGCCCTGGTAAGTGGTGATGTAGCCGGCGAGCCCCCGGCTCGGATCGGGAGTGTTATCGGCGGCGCGCACCGACAGGCTGTGGCGCAGCGCCTCACGCCAATAGGGGTCGGCGAAGGCTTCCTCGGCCTGGAGCCGAAGGCTGTCGCGTGGCACGACCCAGCAGATGCGGTCAACGACGCCTGCGGCAATCAGGCGGCTTGCCGCGATCACCGGCAACAGCGACTTGCCACCGCCCGGGGTGACCGCGGCGAGGATGTCACGTGCCTCGGTTTGGTTCGTGGCAATCGCCTCAATCACGCCCGCGAGGCGCTGCTGATGCGAGCGAAGGGGGCGGGTCACAGTGCCAGATGATCTAAATAGAACACCTCAAAACACTGATTCAGAACGATTCGTGTGTCTAGGCCTTCCTGAACCTTGCACCTCAGCACGATCGGGATATATAAAATGTATATCCCGAGAGACTCACATGACCCGAACCACTCTCTTTCAGAGCAACCGGACACAGGCTGTACGTCTGCCGAAGGGAGTGGCCTTTCCAGAAGGCGTTAGGGAGGTCGCGATCCTGCGTGACGGCACGCGCCGAGTCATCGTACCGGCTGATGCCAGTTGGGACGACTTCTTTGGTGCACCCGGTATTGACCTGCCGAATCGCGAGCAGCCGCAGGCCGAGGAACGCGAGCGCTTTTAATGTTGCGCTATCTACTGGACACGAACCTCTGCATCCGTGTGCTGCGAGATCGACCGCAGGGCCTACGGACACGGTTTAACGCCGAGGCCGGATCGCTCTGCATCTCGACTGTGGTGCTGATGGAGTTGCTGCACGGAGCCGGTAAGTCGGCACGCCCGATTGAGAACCGACGGGAGGTCGAGCGCTTCGCAGCGCGCCTTGATGTGCTGGCCTTCGACGCAGAAGCAGCTGCACATGCGGGAGAGATCCGCACGATGCTGGAGCGCGCCGGGCAGGTTATCGGTGCTTATGACCTGATGATTGCAGGCCACGCAAGGAGCCGCGGACTGGTCGTGGTCACCGGTAACCTCAGCGAGTTCAGCCGCGTAGAGGGACTACGCTGTGAGGACTGGCTGTAGCCAGCACGAGCAAATTGCCGAGCAAAAACAAAATCAAACAGGCTTATTTTACATAACACATATTACGCGACGGACGAATATGCAGGCGCGAGATGCTGCGCCAACCACCCTCCTCGTGCGCAGCACGGCGCGGAAAACCTCGATCTGTCGCAAGGTCACCAAGCGACGGTTCCCTTCGAGGGTCAAGCACGGTCAGGCTCGGCCTGCGAGCTGCGCTACCAGGATGGTCACTGCGCGGTCGAGCGTCGCGATGCTGCGCGTCTCGGCTGCCTCCGAGAACGGCTCGCTCGGCAGCGCCACGTTGAAGGCGCCGACTGCGTCGCCACTTCCGTCGCGCACAAGGCGGGCGAGCCTAGTGATGCCAAGGTGGCGTTCCTCCCGGCTGCAGCCAGGTCCGTCCGGCCCGGTCCGCTCGACCTCGCTTAGCAAAGCTGTGCATCTGTAATGGTGTACGGCGACAGGTATTCGCGCGGCGTCCGGGCAAGGTAGTCTTCCAACACCGTCTCGGAGGTTCTGTTGCAAAGCTCCGTTTCGCGCGTTCTCAGAAACGAAGTTCTTCTATATTTCCAGCGAGCTATAAATTTTGGTCAACCATCAAACATCGACTTTGCAACACGACCCCTGCATCCATGTTCCCGGAGCCGAGGCGGTCCGGCGCGAGGGCATCATCGACGACCGGCCCGCGACGAAGTGGAAGGGCACATCGGCCGACATCGGCGCGCAGGCCTGACCAGGGGCGCAGGGCCGGCGCGGCCGTCGATCCTGCCCAAGGCCCGCCGCGCCGCTGTTAGAGGCCCGCGATCGTCGAGAGAGCCATGGAATTCTCGGTTTCCCTGCCCTCTCTGACGAGCCATTCGATGAAGTCGTCGATGACGGACGTGCGGGCGTTCGCAATTGCGTAGTACTGCCGTTGGCGCGCGGCGAGCGTGCCGAAGGGCGCGCAGAGGCGGCCGGCAATGATGTCGTCAATGGTGAGGAAGATCGGCACAAGGACGACCCCCAGCCCCTCGGACGCGGCCTGCAGCGCGAAGTACATCTGCTCGAACTGCAGGGTCCCCGCCGGCCGCAGATGCGGACTGCCGGCCGCGGCCAGCCATTCCGGCCAGGAGTAGGGCTGCGTCGCATAAGCGATCAGGGTATGGGCGGAGAGCTGGTCCGGGCTGCTCAGCCGTCCGGCCTCGGCTAGGTCCGCGTGGCAGATCGGGACGATCACCTCCGTCATGATAGACCTTGAAACCTTGGCCTGCAGCGGAACCAAGGAGCCCCGGATCGCGATGTCGTAGGTGCCGTCGAACGTCACCGGCGCGAGCGAGGTGGTCATGCGGACCTCGATCTCGGGATGCCGGCGCTGGAAGCCGGACATACGCGGGATGAGCCAGCGCATGGTGAAGGTGGGTGGCGCGTTCACGTGCAGCGTGCCGGTGAAGGCCAGCTCCCGGTGTTGTATCGAGGCCAGGGCCAGCCGGTCGAGCGCGGCGGTGGCTTCCGCCAGGTAGCCACGTCCCGCATCGGTCAGCACGAGCTGGGCGGGCCGGCGCAGGAAGAGCGGCACGCCCAGCCAAGCCTCGAGCTGCGCCACGTGCCGGCTGACCGCACCGTGGGTGACGCCGAGCTCCGCCGCGGCCTTGGTCAGGCTTGAGTGCCGGCCCGCCGCTTCGAAGGCGCGGACGGCGTTGAGAGGCGGAAGGCGACGGTTCATTGCGATGACGAGTCAAGAATAGCGGGCCTGCCCTGCCGTGGCAACGTCGCTGGCTCGGCCGCGCCGGGGTACTGCCGGTCGGGTGGGGCGCGCGTGCGCGGTGGCGAGCAACGCGGCCGCCGCGGCGAGCCCGCGGTATCTCGGCCAGGGCCCGCCCGGCTCGGCAGGACGACCAGCGACGATGCGCGGCCGGAAAGGAGCGGCGGCGTGACTCTTCCTCACGGGGCCTGAGAAAAACTGGTTTGGCTGGCCGGGTGGCGGATCGTACTTGATGTTCGAGCCTGTCGAGGTTTCCTCGATCAACATGAACGGGAGGGCGCCATGAACACTGGTCTGCCGCGCCGCTGCCTCGCGCCCCGTCACCGGAGGACGCGAGCATGAAGGCGGCACCTTTCGATTATATCCGCCCTGTGACTGTGGCTCACGCTCTCGAGCTGCTGGCCCAGCACGGGCCGGAGGCCAAGCTGATCGCCGGCGGCCAGAGCCTCGTTCCCATGATGGCGATGCGCTTGGCGCGCCCGGCCGTGCTGGTGGACGTCAATCGGCTCGACTCGCTACGCGGCATCGCGGCCGGGCCGGGCACCGTGACGACAGGCGCCACCACCCGGCAGCGGGACCTGGAGGAGAGCGCCGTCCTACGCGGGGCCGTTCCGCTCGTCGGCGCCGCCCTACGCTGGGTCGGCCACGTCCAGACCCGCAACCGCGGCACCGTCGGCGGCAGCTTCGTCCACGCCGATCCTTCGGCCGAACTGCCCCTCGCCGCCCTCATTCTCGATGCACGGATCCATCTCAGCAGCCAGGACGGCGGCGCGCGCGTCGTGCCGGCCTCCGGGTTTTTCATCGCCGCGATGTACACCGCCACGGGCGAGACCGAGTGCGTGACCGGCATCGATTGGCCGGTCTGGGAGGGGCCGGGCGTCGCCTGCGCCTTCGAGGAAACGTCGATCCGCCACGGCGACTTCGCCATGGCCTCCGCCGCCTGCCAGATCCAGCTCGCGCCCGACGGAACCTGCCGGCGCGCCGCCCTCGGGCTGGGCGGGATGGCCAGCGCCCCGCTCGCCTTCCCCGACCTGGCGGAGGCGCTTGTCGGCCGCCGGATCGACGCCGCCGCCGCGCGGGAGGTGGCTGAGGCCGCCGTGTCGAGAAGCGAGCCCGGGACCGATCTGCAGGCCGATGCTGCCTACCGCCGCCACCTCGCCGCGGTGCTGCTGACGCGTGTCCTGCTGCGTGCTGGCGCCGCGCCCGTCACTGCCCTCGCTGCCTGACCGAAGGTACCGCAATGTCCTCGACGTTCCCCGCCCCCGCC
This sequence comes from Roseomonas aerilata DSM 19363, assembly GCF_000711725.1. GTDB lineage: Bacteria > Pseudomonadota > Alphaproteobacteria > Acetobacterales > Acetobacteraceae > Roseomonas > Roseomonas aerilata. The sequence goes on from NZ_JONP01000032.1 coordinate 4,163, forward strand.
CTTGCCACGGTGGAGATTACCGTCAACGGTCGCGCCTATCGCCGGGCCGTGGAGCCACGCACCAGCCTTGTGGACTTCCTGCGCGAGACGCTGGGCCTGACCGGCACGCATGTCGGCTGCGAGCACGGCGTGTGCGGCGCCTGCTCCGTCCTGCTGGACGGCGACCCCGTCCGTTCCTGCCTCATCTTCGCCGTGCAGGCGGATGGCCTCTCCGTCACCACTGTCGAAGGCCTGGCGCCGGAGCGCGGCAAACTCTCCGCCCTGCAGGACGCCTTCTGCGAATCCCACGCCATGCAGTGCGGCTACTGCACGCCCGGCATGCTTATCGCCTGCCAGGACCTACTCGCCCACAACCCGCAGCCGGACGAGGCGGCGATCCGTGACGCAATCGGCGGCAATCTCTGCCGCTGCACGGGTTACCAGCAGATCGTCGACGCCGTAAAGCTTGCCGCCGGAGCCCCCGCCCATGGCTGACGCCCCGCGCGACAAGGCCTACGAAGCATTCCGCTATATCGGGCGCCGCCGCCGCGCGGTGGAGCACCGGCGCTTCGTCGTCGGCCAGGGGCGCTACGCCGCCGACATCCAGCCCCCTGGCCTGCTGCACGTCGCCATCGTCGCCAGCCCCCATGCCAGCGCGCGGATCGTCTCTGTCGACGCCTCCGCCGCTCTCGCGATGCCCGGCGTGCACGCGGTCGTCACGGGCGACCAGCTGACACCGGAGCTGGAACCGATGCTTCCCGGCGTGGACGCTCCCAAGGTGGAGCGCTACCCGCTGGCGAACGGCGTCGTCCGCTACGCGGGCGAGTGGGTCGTGGCCGTCGTCGCCGAGACGCGTGCCCTGGCCGAGGATGCGAGCGAGCTCGTCGAGATCGAATACGAGGCCGCGCCGCACATCATGGACCCTGAACGGGCCATGGAGGCGGGTGCGCCGCTCGTGCACCCGGCGCACGGGTCGAACGTCATCTTCCGCCGGGTCTTTGAATGGGGGCCCGTGGCGAAGGACTTCGGGGCGGCGGACCACCAGCTCTCCTACCGGGTGCGCTGGGGTCGCTCCTCCACCGTGCCGATCGAGACCTTCGTCGTCACCTGCGACTGGAACGACGCGACGAGCCTCCTTGACGTCTGGGCCTCCATCCAGATGCCGAAATACCCGGAGCTCCTGGCTCGCTGCCTGCGTCTACCCGGCAACGCCGTGCGCGTGCACTTCGACGTCGACGTGGGCGGCAGCTACGGCGTCAAGCGCGGGCTGAAGCACTCCATCCTGGTCGGCTATCTCTCGCGTATGCTCGGCCGTCCCGTCCGCTTCCTGGAGGACCGACTGGAGAACATGCGCGGCGGCGACATGCAGGGGCCGGACCGCATCTTCGACGTCACCCTCGCCTTCGACGCGGACGGCACGGTGCGCTCGATGAGGATGCGCGCGGTGGACGACATCGGCGCCTATTCCGGCCGCTCGCCGCTGCAGCTCGGCAAGCCTGTCGGCGCGATCGTCGGCCCCTACCGCATCGCCAGCGTCGAGTACGACGCGATCTCCGTCATGACGAACAAGACGCCCCAGGAGGCGGTGCGCGGCTTTGGGCAGGCACCCACGAACTACGCCATCGAGACGGGGATGAACCGCGTGGCGCGCTTCCTCAGCCTGGATCCGATCGAGCTGCGGCGGCGGAACCTTATTGGCAAGGATGAGTTCCCCTACCTCATTCCCAGCGGCACGACCTACGACTCCGGCGACTACCAGGCGGTGCTGGACAAGGCGCTTAACGCCGCCGCCTATCCCGACCTGTTGCGGGAGCGCGACGCGCTCCGCGCCCGGGGCCTGCTCGCCGGCATCGGCGTTTCCACCTGCCTCGAGCCATCGGGCGGCAACTCGGCCTTCGAGCCGCTCTTCAACCCGAAGAACCCCACCACGACCTGGATGGATTCCTGCCTTGTCCGCATCGACCTGAACGGGGCCGTGACGGCGTCGATGGGCACGTCCACCTCCGGTCAGGCGCATGAGACCCTCGTCTCCACCGTAGTGGGGGAGGTTCTGCACCGGGAGCCCGACAGCATCCGCGTCATCCACGCGGACTCCCTCGGCGCGCTGCCGTCCAACAGCCCGGTCGGCAGCCGCATGGCGATCATGCTCGGCGGTGCCGCGGCGGGGGCGGCGCGCCTGCTGCGGGACAAGATGATCCGCATCGCGGCCCACGCCATGCAGGTGCCACCCGACGCTATCCTTTGGGACGGCGGCGACGCCGTCCTGCGGGAGGATCCCTCCCGCGGCATGCGGTGGGGCGCTCTGGTCGAGATCGCGCACCGCAAGTACCACGAGATGCCGGAGGGGATGGAGCCCGGGCTGCAGGAGAAGTTCGTCTGGGAGGTGCCGACCGGCGGCAAGATGCCGACGGCCGACGGCCGCGTGCAGATGTATCCCTGCCACTCCTTCGAGTCGCACGTCGTGCTGGCAAGCATCGACCCCGAGACGGGGAAGGTGGCGCTGCACCGCTACGCCGTCGGCCACGACTGCGGCGTGATGATCAGCCCCGACGTGGTGCACGGCATGACCTATGGCGGCATCGCGCACGGCCTCGGCGCCGCGCTGATGGAGCGCTTCGCCTTCTCCGAGGACGGACAGTTCCTGTCCGGCAGCTTTGCGGATTACCTAATACCGAGCGCGCACGAGGTGCCGTCCATCTCTATCGCCGACCATTGCACGCCCTCACCGCTCACCAGCTTCGGGCAGAAGGGCTCGGGGGAGGCCGGCTATCTCGGCGGTCCCGCCGCCATTGCTGGCGCCGTGAACGACGCCCTGGCGGCGCGCGGCGCCTCGATCGACGCGCTGCCGATGACGCCGCCCGCTATCTGGCGCGCTCTGGCAGCCGCTTCCACCGCATCCACGCCGGCGCACCGTGAACTGGCGCCGGCCTTTGAAGGAGAGAAGTGCTGATGTCCGATCCCCTATCCATCGTCCAGGACGGACGTCTGCTGCGCGTCACCTTCGGGCGCGAGGGCGGCGGCGTCTCCGACGGCATGGCTGCGCGGATGAGCCAGGCCCTCCTACGCGCCCACGAGGAATCGGACGCCGTGCTGATCACCGCCTCGGGCGCCGACTTCTGCACGGGCCGCATCCGCGAGGCCGAAGGCCCGCCCTCCACGGAGGCCTACAGCCGCCGCCCGGAATACGACGGCATCTTCGGCAGCTACACGGCCATCCGCAACGCACAGGTTCCGGTGATCGTGGCCGTCGAGGGCCGCTGCATGGGGTACGGCACGGCCATCACCACCCTCGCCGACGTCTCGTTCGCGAGCGAGACGGCCACCTTCAACATGCCGGAGATCGAGCACAACGTGATGCCGACGATGGTGATGTCGGCGGTGGCGGCGCGCATGAACCGCAACGCCGTCCTCTGGATGGCCTATTCCGCCGAATTCATCGATGCGCAGCGGGCGCTGACCTACGGCATCGTCAGCCAGGTGGTTCCCGCGGGCTCGCTCAAGGACGAGGCGGAGCGGTTCTGCAAGCTGCTGCTCAGCCGCCCGCGCCCGGCTATCCTGGGCCTCAAGGAGTACCTGCGCGTCGCGCCGCGTATGGACGACCAGGGCGCGACCGACTACGCGCGCAGCCTGCACTCGATGGTCAACACCGCCGCCGCCATGAAGCGCGCGGCGCACTGAACAAAAAAAATAGCGGGACGGAGCGGACAAGAAAGGAAGACGCATGACTGCAACGCATATCGGCCGGCGGGCCGTCATCGGCGCCGCAATGGGACTGGCCGTGGCGCCATGCGCCGTCGCGCAGTCGCCGAAGCGCGTCGTGAAGATCATGGTCGGCTTCCCCCCAGGGCAGGCGACCGATACGGTTGCCCGCCTCTGGGTAGAGCGCCTGGCGCCCCACTCCCCTGACAACTTCATCGTGGACAATCGGCCGGGCCAGGGGGGCAGCATCGCCCTGGGCCAGCTTGCGCGCGCGACGCCAGACGGGACCACGATGATGCTGGCCCACATGTCGGCGCTCTGCACCAATCCGCATTTCTACCGCAACACGCCCTACAACACGCTGAAGGATTTCGATGCCGCGGGGCTGGTCGGGGATCTGCCCTTCGTGCTGGTGGCGAATCCCTCCATTCCCGTGAGCAACCTTGAAGAGCTGGTCCGCTACGCACGGGCGAACCCGGGTCGGCTCACCAACGCCTCTTCCGGCAACGGCACCGTCTCCCACTTGGCGATGGAGGAGTTGAAGCGCCTGACGGGGATGGAAATCACCCACGTTCCCTATCGCGGCAGCTCACTCGGTGTGACCGACGTGATCGCCGGCACCGTCTCCCTGGCGCTGGAGACGGCGACCTCCACGAGCCCGCACATTCAGTCCGGCCGCCTGAAGGCGATCGCGGCCGGCACGGAGAAGCGGCTTGCCAGTCTGCCCGACGTGCCGACCCTGATGGAGCAGGGCATCTCCCTGACCGCCGTGACATGGCTGATGGCCATCTATCCGCACGGTCTCGAGCGGGAAACCCTCGTCGCGACGCACGCAGCCATCAACGCCACCCTGCGCGGCCCCGAGATCGAGGAGCGTCTCCTCAGTATCGGCGCGGTGCCGCGCTACAGCAGCAGCCCCGAGGAGGCTGAGGCCTACATGCGGAGCGAGTTCGTCCGCTGGGGCGAGATCGTCCGCCGCAACAACGTTCCGATGGAGTAGGCGGCACCACCTGCCGCGATCATGCCGGAACAGGCCGCTCGAAGGCGATGGGAAAACCGACGCCCGGAGCGCGCCACGCCCGCGGCCGAGCCCTTCAGCGGCGTGAGGAGGAGCGGCCACGGCAGCGGGGCGGGCCGGGGGCGGCGCTGTCACGTTGGCGATGATGGCGACGTCGGGAGCTTACGGCTGGTGATGGCCTCACGCGGTGGATGCAACCGCGGTCACAGCCCGCCATGTGGCGAATGCGGCGTTCCGAACGGTCCGGTATTCAGGGTCACCTCACTTCGCCGTTCGGCGCTCGATCCACCCGGCGAGCAGCGCAGCAACAACGTCGCTGTTTCGCTCAAGCATAACCATGTGACCATTGCCATGAATGCCGGTTTCTTCAAGGCGCAGGTGCTCGGCTGGAACGCCAGCCTGGCGGAGGAAGTCGACGATGCCGTGGTCCTCCTGCGCCTTCCAAGATGCCTCTGCGGTGACGACCACAACGGGGATGCCTCGGAGGTTGGGGAGCTGCCGTGCAGGCTCCGCCTGTGCCATGCAGGCCTTCAGGTCAGGCGCCGGCGCAGCGCGCTCCTCGGGCTGCATCGCCGAGGCATCAGGCGCAGGGGGATCGTAGGTCATGGGCGCTGCAGTCAGTCCCCAGTCCAGCCTTCCCGTTGGTGTCTTGGCAAAGGGCGGGCCGAGGGGCTCTACCGCGATAACTGCACGGACCAGCTCGGGCCGCGCATCCGCGGCCAGCCAGCCGAAGGGACCACCGGCGGAATGCGTCAGCAGGACCGCCGGCCCGATCCGGTCCAGCAGCTCCGCCCCGCAGCGGCGCATCTCCCGGTGAACCAGACCTAGATCAGCCTGCGAGGCGCCAAGGGCCGCCATGAACTGGCCGAGCACCGGGTCGTCCAGTTCGGCGGTGCCCGGCCACTGGTTGTGCAACCGCGCCTGTGGGTAGAGGTCCGGGTATCGCTCCGGCGCGACGAAGAGGCGGAACAACTGCTCGTAGGTGGGCGGAGGCGTTAGCGGTCCGTGCAGGTCGGGATGATAGGGGGATCGCCCAAGAGCAGGGCGGTCCACGACATAGACAGCGTAGCCACAGCGCAGGAAGAAGCTCGCCCAGCCCGGCCGGCCATCCGGCGTTTGGAGATAGTCGGTTCCCTGCCCACCGCCGCCATGCACGAGCACCAGCGGCAGCACATGCCGCCGGTCAGCCGGTACCTGATACTGGACATACATCTGTCCGGCTGCTGCGGTGCCATAGGATCGTGAGGCCCGTGTCACGCCGACCCAGAAGCCGCCTTGCCCTGCAATGCGCAGCGGCTCGTCCCCTTGTAGCATTGACGTCGCTCCGCTGGATGCCCCGCCTACCGGACGATGCACTTGCTCTTTCCAAGCCGGGCCATTCCGCCGGGCGCGCCAGTGGAGGGGATGAGGTCCCGCCCAGCCAGGGGAGAGCGGTGAGCGCTACTCGGCACTGAAGCCGCTCGCGAGCACGATCGGCGCCCACCGGTCCCGCTCGGTGCGGATGCGCTCGGCGAACTCCTGTGCGGTGGAGGGACGTGGGCGCTGCTCCATCGTGGCCAGGGAGGCCCGAAGGTCCGGGTCTTTCACGGCGTCCGCGACCGCCTTCTGCAGCGCCTCGACCAAGGGCAGCGGCGTGCCGGCGGGGAGGAGGATACCGTACCACTCCTCGGCCGTCAGGTCGGCATGGCCGAGTTCCGCCATCGTCGGAACCTCCGGGAGCTTGCGCGAGCGCTCGCTGGAGGTGACGCCGATGATCCGCCCGAAGCCCGTTCGCTCGTACTCCGCCATGTCTCCGGTGACGGTGATCACCATGGCCAGCCGCCCGGCCTGGAGGTCTGGCATTGCCGGGCCGGAGCCGCGGTAGGAGACATGCTCCAACCGGATGCGCGTGGCGCGCGCCAGTTCCTCGACCAGGAAATGCGGGGTCGATCCGGCGGCAGGGCTGGCATAGGGGACGGGGGATGATTGTTGCCTGGCCCAGGAAACGAACTCCGCCAGGTTCCGGGCGCGGTGGGCGGGCGTGAGCGCCAGGGCGAAGGACGTGGAGCAGAGCCCGCTGACCGGGATGAAGTCCTTCAGCCCGTCGTAGCGGAGCGTCCGTGGGTAGATGTGCGGATAGATGGTCAGCATGCTCTCCGGCGTGACCAGGAGGGTGGCACCGTCCGGCGCCGCAGCCTTGACTGCCTCGATCCCCAGGCGCGAGGCGGCGCCGGGACGGTTCTCCACGACGAGCTGACTGGCATAGGTGCCGCGCAAACGCTCCGCGAAAAGCCGCGCGATGATGTCGGCGGCGCCGCCCGGGGGCCATCCCAGGATGATGCGCGCCGGCCGGTTCAGGGCCTGGGCGGCGGCGCCTCGCCACAGTCCTGGCGCGGCGGCGGATGCGAGAGTCCCGCCAACAGCCAGCAGCCCCCGGCGCTTGATCTGCAAACCCATTTCTTCCTCCCTTGATGTGGGCGACGGTGGATCTGGGGTCCACCTTCGTCGCGGCGACGATCAGGCCGGCTGGGCGAGTGGATGCCTTCCGACGACGTTGAAAACCTGGCGCAGACCCTGGCGCGCGAATTCCGGCTCCTCCGCCATGCGGCGCAGGCGGGCGAAATCTTCCTCCCGCCGGACGGGGTCGCGCTCGCTCATGCGGCGGCGGTTCTCCTTCGCGGCGGGCGAGACCACCTCGAGGAAAACGCGCCGGCGCTCCTCGGCCCAGTCGTCGAGCACGGCTTCGTCCGCCTCGCCGGCGATCACGGCGGCCAGCGCGTCGCCGAGCGGCACGGCGTCCAGCAGCCCGCCCGTCAGACCCAGTCCGCCGATGGGGTTGATCAGATGGGCGGCGTCGCCGGCCAGCAGCACGCGGCCGGCGCGGAAGCCCGGCACGCAGCGGTCATGGACGCGGTAGGGCGAAAGGGCGACGGGCTCCACCGGTGCGCGGCCCGGCAGGATCATCGCCTGGCGCTCCGGCACGAGGCGGCGCACCTCCTCCTCGGACAAGCCGGGGTGCTCGCGGTAGGTGCACCGAAACAGGCCGCTCATGTCGATCTTCGGCATGATCGCCCAGTGGTCGGGGTCGATCACGAGGTTGGCCGTGCCGTAGCCATGGGCCTCCATGTCGTAGCGGATGTCCGTTGCCACGAACCATTCGGGCCACGTCACGCCGTCAAGCGGCAGGCCGAGCGCGCGTCGCACGCCGCTGCGCCCGCCGTCCGCGCCGATCAGCCAATCGGCGCGAAGCTCGTTCTCGCCGTTCTCGGTTTCCAGCGTAACGGCGACGCCGGCCTCGTCCTGGCGCAGGCCCGTGATGCTGTGCCCCCAGCGCACCTCCACGCCGGGCACCCGCATGAGGTGGCGCAGGATGATCATGGCCAGGTTGTTCTGGCCGAGATGAAGGTTAAAGGGATAGCGGGTGTCGCGGCCCAGCACCGCCATGTCGATCCGCGCGATCAGCGTGCCGTCGATCGTCCACCACCAGTAGTCCTGCTTGAGGACGCCGATCTCCTGCAGGTCCTCGAGCAGGCCCATCCGGTCCAGCGCCTCCACCACCGGGGAGTGGTAGACCACCGCCCGCGGTGCCTGGATGATGTCCGGCGCGGCATCCAGCACCACCACGCGGATCCCGGCCCGCGCCAACTTCAATGCCGACACGAGGCCGACAGGGCCTGCGCCGGCCACCATCACGCCATTGATCCTCTCGGGCATGGCCCGGCTCCTTTCTTTAAAGCCCAGCGCTTCAAGGCTCCGGCCGCGCCCTGCACGCTACCGCCCTGCCTGCGCCTGCCGCACGAAGCCGGCCAGTTCCCGGTTGAAGCGCGCGGGTTCCTCCCAGAAGGGCGAATGGCCGCTCTCGGCATAAAGGGAGATGCTGCCGCCCGGGACTGTGGCGGCGGTGAAGCGCGCCATCGCCGTGGTGAGGATGCGGTCCTTCTCGCCGTGGCTGACCAGCACGGGCAGGTTCAGCGCCCGCAGCACCTCCGCATAGTTGGCGGGGCGGCCCGCCAGGCCCGCGCGCACGTAGAGCGGCGCCAGCATGTTGAAGGCGAGCATGGTCTGGAAGTCCGTCGGATCGGGCTGGGTGGCGAAGCAGGAGCGGAGAAAGCGGGCCGTTCCCTCGACAAAGCCGTCGATCCCCGGCGCCAGCATGGCCTGCGGGCCGAGCAGCCCCGCATCCGGCCCGAAGAAGGCGGGATCGCCGAGCGAGCTGCTGGCATCGACATAGTTGATCCCGGCCAGCGCACCCGCGCCATGGGCGGCGAGGTAGTCGCCGACCACCCGCCCGGCATAGGACCAGCCAACCAGCACGGGCCGTTGCAGCCCGAGCCCGTCGATCACGCTCCGCACGTCGTCCGCCCAGACCTGGCCCGGCTTGTAGAAGGCGTCCCCTTCCGGCTTGGCGCTCATGCCATGGCCGCGCAGGTCGATCGCCACCATGCGGAACTCGCGCGCCAGCGCCGGGTCGCGGAGCTGCCGGTCCCAGGACAGGGCGGCCTGGGCGAAGCCGTGGAGGAACAGGATCGCCGGCCCCTGGGGGTTGCCGAACTCATAGGTCGCGAGCCGCATGCCGTCGGGCGAGGCGATGAAGCGCGGCTGATAAGCCACGCGCCCGGATGCCTGCGCCACCGGCTGTGCCCGCGCCGCCCCGGAGGGCAAGAGGTCGCTCCCCATGGTCGCCGCCCCCATAGCATCACGCCGCGCCAGCCGTTGAAGCCCGCTCCATACCCGTCCTCCCTCTCGCAAGGCACGCCGGACGGCCCGCAGGGGCCGCCCCGGCCGGGTCAGGCCGGCACCTTCCGGCCGAGCGAGGAGGCCGGCACCGTGATCGGCTCCAGAGGCGCGACGATCTCGGCGCGCCGGCTCTCGAACCAGGGCGGCAGCAGCAGGTTCCGGCCCAGCTCCTCCGCGGGCTCGTCGACCGTGAAGCCGATGTCGGAGGTGGCGAACTCGCAGAGGATGCCGCCCGGGGAGCGGCAGTAGACGGAGTGAAAGTAGTTCCGGTCCTTCGACTCCGAGCAGTCCGTGTAACCCATGCCGACGACCTGCTCGCGAAACTCCATCTGCTCGGCGTCGTTGCGCACGGCGAAGGCGACGTGGTGGACCGTGCCCTCGCCGAAGGTCCAGCTTCCCTGCGGCACGTCGGGGTCGTGGCGGACGATCACGGTGCAGCCAGGCCCGCCCTCCGCGATCTCGAAGCGCTGGTAGCGCTCGTCCTCGGCGGTCTTGCGGAAGCCCACGGCGTCCACGAGAAAGCGCTCCTGCTCCACCCGGTCGCGCACCGACATGGTGACGGCGTTGAAGCCGCGGACGGAGTCCTTCTCCTCGATCTCGTCGGTCGTCCAGCCGGCGCGCGTGTCGCGGTCGTCGCCCACCATCTCGAACTCGAGGCCGGAGGGGTGCTCGAAGCGGATGACGGATTGGCCGAGGCGCTGCCGGATGCCGTCGTTCGTCACCCCCAGGCGCTCCAGCCGCCGGGCCCAGAACTCCAGCGCGTCCTCGGCAACGGAATAGCCGGTCACCGCCACCTGGCCCGTGCCCTTCCGCCCGCGGATGCCCGCCTGGCGATAGGGGAAGGTGGTCATGATGGTGCCGAGCTGGGCGTCGCGGTTGCCGTAGTAGAGGTGGTAGATCGGCGTGCTGCCGTCGAAGAGCACGGTCTGCTTCACCATGCGCTGCCCGATGATGCGGGTGAAGAAGTCGATATCCTCCTGCGCCGGGCCGACGCATGAGGTGACGTGGTGCATTCCCGTCACGTAGTCCTTGGCCATCGTTTCCTCCTCCATGGCCTTCTGGCCTTGGCTAGAGATTAGGCGGAGGCAGCCGGGCTCCGCCTGTAGAAACCGCGCATTATTCAGTCATGAAACGCTCACGCGGAGCGTCCACCGGCGAACCTCACGAGCCCGGGTGGGGCTTGGCTCAACCGGACTGGCGGCGAAAGGCGGCTGGCGTAACGCCCATGGCCCGTCGAAAAAGGTGGGTGAGGTGCTCCTGGCTTGCAAAGCCACATTCCAAAGCGATCTCCGCGATAGGGAGGCGCGAGGCTGTGAGCAGGCGGGAGGCCGCCTCTATTCTAAGCTGGATCAAATACTGGTGCGGCGGCTTGCCCAGGACTTGGCGGAAGCGCCGCGTGAGCTGGACAGAGCCGCAAGAGGTGACCGCAGCGATGTCGGCGAGCGTGATGGGCCGCTGAAGGTTGGCGAGCATGAAGTCGATCGCCGGCGCGATGTCACGCGCCGTGGCATTCCTTGTCTGCGGCACGGCGGCCAAGCTGTTGGAATGGTGCCGGACCAGTCTCGCCGCGATTGCGGCCGCGAGGTGGTCCACGTAGCAGGTGTTCGCCGGATGTTCGTCGGCGAGCACGTCCCGCACCGCCAGCAGGAGATGGGTGAGGGCCGGGTCCACGTCCCCGAAGCGGGGGATGACCTCCAGGCGCGACGGGTCGCCGACAGCGCATTCCGAAGCCACTGTCCGAAGGACGGCATCCGAAAGGTAGAGGTGAAGGCTGTTCAGCGGGGCGCGCAACCGCACGCCGAAGCAGGTACCCGCCGGGATAATGTGGGTGCCTCCCTCTGGAATGACGGAGACGCCCCGGCCCTGGGAAAGCTCCCGCTCTACAGGGACAGGACCGTCCATATGGAGTACGAGCAAGTGGTCCGGCACGCTCGGGCAATTATGCTCGTAGGGCTGCTCGCGCTGAATCGATGCATGCAGCGACCGCCAGCCCTGGCGCTGGCTGGAAAGGTGTTCGGTCACCCCAGCGCGGAACAGCATTCCATGCGCCAGGCAGGAGGCATAGGGCCGCATCATTGCCATGACAGGTTGAGGACCACAGTGCTCCGACGATGATGTCCCAATCGGTTTTCCAATGCCAGAACAACTGAGTTCCACCCGGCTTCCGCATACGGCCAGGCCTGGCGCGGTCCTTCAGCTACCGGAAAGGCTAGCGCGAGGACCGACGCTCCGGCTGGACAGCCTCCACCGTGTCACCTCGGGCTGGACGCGAAGGACCTGACGAAATGCGCCAAGTTCGTGATCCCTTCGAGTTCCCAGATATGATCGAACCAGCTCCCTGCCTCCCCTTCACGTCCGCTCAGCGCCGCGTTCTGACGGAACTTCGCCTCCAGTTCGCGGTCTGTCATCGGGCAGCCGGCGCTGCCGCGGGGCTCCGTGACCAGCGACACGTGCTCCCGCCCGGCCGTGTCACGCAGCGTCACCCGCGCGGCGCCGCGGGGCAAGGCCGGGTCAAGGCGCGCGCGGGTTTTCGCGCGCAGGGCGGCGAGGGCGGGATCCTGCACCGCGGGCGCCTCGAACTCGCCGACCCCCGCTGCGCCACGTAGCATCGACACCGCCACGCAGTGATGGATGCTGACCCGGCTGTCGCGCGCCGTTCGCACGATCCGGTCACCGCGGTCGAGGAGAAGTTGGTCCCCCTCGACGATTACGGATTCAACTGCCTCTGCCGGCACGCGCTGCCGCAGGTCCAGGCCGGCATCGATGATCGCGTGAAAGACGATGCCAGCCGGATAGGGCTTGTAGGTGTTCCGCCCGAACTCCCAATGCATGCCGAGGCCGTCAAAGATGCGCGAAGGTTCCGGCACGTCACCCATGGCGCGCGCCCAGCCGAGCGGCCCCTCGATCGCGGCAGGGGCTGCCTCGTAGCCGGCCTGCGCCAGCAGCGCGGCAAGCAGGCCGTTGCGGGCGGCATTGCCCATGCCGACATTCTTCGCTGCGCTGGGCAGGTTCTCCACCAGCCCTGCGGACTGGCTGGCCGCGATCCCCAGCGCGTGCCAGCACTGGCGCGCATCCAGCCCCAGCAGCCGCGCGCAGCCCGCCGCCGCGCCGAACACGCCGGTGGTCGAGGTAATGTGCCAGCCGCGGTCGTAGTGCCCGGGAGAAACGGAGGCGCCGATGCGGCACTCCACCTCGGCGCCCAGGAGGAAGGCATGCAGCACTTCCACGCCCGAGAAGCCGCGCAGCTCCGCCAAGGCAAGAAGGGGCGGCGCCACCGGTGCGGTGGGATGGATCACCGTCTCCAGATGGGTGTCGTCGTAGTCCAGCAGGTTGGCGGCGATGGTGTTCACGAAGCAGGCCCCCATCGCATCGAGCCGTTCCGGGCGCCCGATAACCGTGGCCCGCTCCGGTCCCGAGAAGGGAGCCATCACGCGGACCGCCGTTTCCACCGCCGGGTCCCAGGCCACGCCGAGCGCGCAGCCCAGGGCGTTCAGCAGCGAGCGCTTGGCTTCGTGCCGCAGCGCGCGGGGAATTTCATCCCAGTGCGATCCGGCGATGAAGGCGCCGAGCGCCTCGCCCGCGAAAAGCCGCTGTTCGCCGGCAACCATCATCATTGCGCCCGCGTGATCAGGCCGTCGCGCGCCGCCTGGGCCCAGCGCGCATCGTCCTCGCGCAGGAAGGTGGCCAGTTGGCCCGGCCCCATTGTGCCGAGATCGGCGCCGATCCCGGCGAGCCGCTCCCGTACGCGCGGGATCTGAAGCGTCTTCACCACGGCATCATGCATGCGCGCAGCAATCGGGGCAGGAAGGGTGGCAGGGCCAACCATCGCGTACCAGCCCGCGAAGTCGTAGCCGGGTACGCCGGCCTCGGCGAGCGTGGGCACCTCGGGCAGCAGCGGCGTGCGCGTGGTGGTGGTGACGCCGAGCGCGCGGATCCGCCCCGCCGCCAGGTGCTGCGTGGCCGCCACGGTGCTGTTCCATCCCGTCGGCAGGTGCCCGGCCACGAGATCGTTCAGGATGGGTGCGGCCCCGCGATAGGGAATTTCCACCATCTCGATTCCGGCGAGCCGCGTGAACAAGTTGCCGGCATAGGAGATGGCCGCATCGGAGGTGCCGAAGCCGATGCTGCGCGGCATGGCCTTCGCGGCCGCGATCAGCCCGGGGACGTCGCGGAACGGCGCGGCCGAGGAGGCGGTCAGCAGCAGCGGGTAGCGCGACAGGAGGGAAACGGGCGCAAAGTCGCGCAGCGGCTGATAGGGCAGGTTCGTCATCACGTAGCTGTTCATGACGTGGCTGCCGGTGTCGACGAGGAACAGATAGCCGTCCCCTTCCGCGCGGGCGACCACCTCCGATCCGATGGAGCCGTTCGCGCCCGGCCGGTTCTCCACCAGCACGGTCTGGCCGAGCACCTGCGCCAGCCCGTCGGTCAGCGAGCGCGCGAAGATGTCGGTGCCGCCTCCGGGGGCGTAGGGCACGACGAGGCGGACGGGGCGCTGCGGCCAGGCGGGCTGCGCGCGCAGGCTGCGCGGGGCGGCCAGGGCGGCCGGCAGCGCGGCCAGCAGCGTGCGGCGATGGGTCTTGATCACGGTCTTTTCCTCCCGCCTTCCGCTCAGCCGTTTCCCAGACTTGCGGGGCGTTCTTGATATCGATATCACGATGGGCGCGATCGGGGGGAAGGGTCAATGGCATTGGTGCAGGCAGCAGGGCACGCATGAGCGGCGAGCTGCACGGACGCCGCGCCCTCGTGACCGGCTCGACCGGTGGGCTGGGCCTCGCCGTGGCGCGCCGCCTGGCCTGCGATGGCTGCGGCGTCGTGCTGCACGGCCTCGCCGCGCCGGGTGCGGCCGAGGAGGTGCGGGCAGCCCTGTCCCGGGAGTTCGGCGTCGCTGCGGACTACCACCGCGCGGATCTCGCCGAACCCGCACAGATTGCGTCGCTCATCGAAGCCGCCGGCCCGCTGGACATCCTCGTCAACAACGCCGCCACCCGCCATTTCGCCGCGATCGACACCATGGCGCCGGAGGACTGGGAGGCGGACCTCGCCGTCAATCTCTCCGCCGCCTTCCACACGATCCGCCTGGCGCTTCCGGGCATGCGGTCCCGTGGCTGGGGGCGGATCGTCAACATGTCCTCGATCTACGGCCTGATTGGCACGCCGGACCGCGTCGGCTACGTCGTGACGAAGACCGGGCTGATCGGCCTGACCCGGGCCGTCGCGCTGGAAACCGCGAAGCACGGCATCACCTGCAACGCCCTCTGCCCCGGCACGAGCCTGACCCCCGGAATCGAGCATCGCATCCACGGCCTGATGGAGGTGGAGGGGATGGACCAGGCGGCAGCCACGGCGGCGGTGCTGCACGGCAAGCAGCCCACCGGCCGCTTCGTCGAGGCGGGAGCGATCGCCGACATGGTTGGCTTCCTCTGCGGCCGCTCGGGCCGCGACATCACCGGCGCCGTGCTGCCGATGGACGGAGGCTGGTCCGCCGCCTGACCCGGGACATGACCGGAAAACCGGCGCGAGGGAGGAAACGAGGGATGCATCGCAGAACATTGTTGGCGGGTGCGGCCGTGCTCGCGGCGCCGCGGTTGGCTCGCGCGCAGGCATGGCCCGCCCGGCCGGTCCGGCTGATCGTCGCCTGGCCACCCGGCGGCGGCGCGGACATCCTGGCGCGGCAGATGCAGCAGCCGCTCAGCGCCGCCCTCGGGCAGCCCGTTGTCATCGACAACCGGGGCGGGGCCTCGGGCGCCATCGGCACGGCCGAGCTGATCCGCGCCCCGAATGACGGCTACAGCTTCGGGATCGTGACGAGCACCCTCGTCTCCATGGCGCTCCTGCAGCGGCAGTCCTACGACCCCGTGCGGGACGTCACGCCCATCATGCTGCACTCGCGCGTGGCGAACATCCTGGTGGTGCATCCCTCGCTGCCCGTGCATTCGGTGGAGGATCTGGGCCGCCTCGCGAAGCAGCGGCCGGGCGGGCTCTCCTTCGGCTCCCCCGGCATCGGCTCGGCCGTGCATATCTCGGGGGAGATGTTTAAGCTGGCGACGGGGACGAACATGGTCCACGTGCCTTATCGTGGTGGCGGGCCGGCCCTGGCGGACCTCGTCGGCGGCTCGCTGCAGCTGATGTTCGGCAATGCCAGCTCCACCCTGCCCTTCGTGCGGGACGGCAGCCTGCGGGCCATTGCCGTCACCTCCGCCAGGCGGGCGCCCTATCTGCCGGAAATCCCGACCATCGCGGAATCCGGCATCCCCGGCTTCGAGCGGGACGAGTGGTATGGCTGCATTGGCCCGCGCGACATGGCACCGGCCGCCGTGGCGCGGCTGAACGCGGCGATGGGCGCCATCCTCTCCTCCCCGGCCGAACGCGCGCGGTTGCTGGACCTGGGCGCCGAGGTCGCGGTCGGGACGCCGGCCGAGTTCGGCCAGCTGATCGTCCGGGACATGGAGGAAATCGGGCGGGTGGTGCGCGATGCCCAGGTCACGCTGGAATAGGAGGGCAGCCGGGATGGGACGGAAGCTGGACGGCCGGTCGGCCCTGGTAAGCGGCGCCAGTCGCGGCATCGGGCTCACGATTGCGCGGCGCCTGGCCGCAGATGGCGCGCGGGTGATGCTGGCGGCGCGCTCCGCCGCCGCCCTGCAGGCCGAGACGGCCGGGCTGCCCGGCTGCGCCTTCCATGCCGCCGACCTGTCCCTGCCCGGGGCGGCAGCGGAGGCGGTGGACGCTGCGGTGCGCCAGTTCGGCGGGCTGGACCTGCTCGTGCACAGCGCCGGCGCCACGCAGCGCGGCGATTTCCTGCTGCTGGACGACGCGGCCTGGGCGGATGGCTACGCGCTGAAGCTGTTCGGGGCGGTGCGCCTGTGCCGCGCCGCCTGGCCGCATCTTCGGGCATCGGGCGGCTCGGCGGTGCTGATCGCGGGGGTGGGCGGGCGCGTGGCCAGCGCGGACTTCACCATCGGCGGCTCGGTCAACGCGGCCTTGATGAACCTCACCAAAGCCTTGGCCGATCGCGGCGTGGCGGATAGCGTGCGCGTCAACGCGATCAACCCGGGCAGCATCCGCACCGGGCGACTGACCGGCCGGATCGACACCCTGGCGCGGGAGCGCGGGCTGGATCCGGAAGCCGCCGCCCGCGCCATCGCCGCCGAAACCGGCGTGGCCCGCTTCGGCGAACCGGAGGAGATTGCCGGCGTGGTGTCCTTCCTGGCGGGGCCGGACGCCTCCTACATCCAGGGCGCCATCCTGGACGTGGACGGAGGGTGGGTCCGGGCGGTCTGAACCGCCGGCCTCAACCTGCGGGATCGGCGTCCAGCCGCACCGCGATGCCCTCCAGGCCCGGCGCGGAGGCCGGGTAGCGCTGCATCACGATCGGGTCGTGCCCGGGGATGATGTGGTCCGGGGAACTCGCGAGGCGGTGCAGCGTGTCGTAGCCTTCCAGCATCTGCGCCACATCGGCGACGATCGGGAAGGGCCGCCTTTGCTGGAAATTGGCGTAGAAATGCGTGGCGTCGGAGGCGAGCACGACCCAGCCGCGCCGCGTCCGCACCCGCACGACCTGCAATCCGAGCGAGTGGCCGCCGACATGGTGCACGCTCAGCCCCGGCGCGATCTCGGCGGAGCCGTCATGGAACCGGGCCCGTCCCTCGAACACCCGCCCGACCATGGCCGTCACGTCTGCGGCCTCGAAAGGCTGGCGCAGCACGTCGTGGCACATGCAGCGTCCCGTGCAGTAGGCCATCTCCCGGTCCTGGATGTGGTAGCAGGCGGCGGGAAACATCGCGTGGTTGCCGGCATGGTCGTAATGCATATGGGAGAGGATGACATCCGGTACCGCAGCCGCGTCCACGCCGATCATGGCAAGCCCTTCGGCCGGCGTTCGGATCAGGTCCCGCCGGCGCTTGCGGGCGATCCCGGCGTCGAAGCCGGTGTCGAGCACGAAGCGGCGGTTCCGCCCGAGGATGGCCCAGACGAAGTAGTCCAGCGGCATGGGCGCGTTGTCATGGGGGTCGCCGCCGATGAAGTTCTCATGCGCGGGCCGGTCGTGATGGGCGTAGCGCACCGCATGGATCTCGTAGCTGTCCTCGTCCTGGCTCATGGCCGGATGTCCCCTCCCCTGTTCCTCAATGTGGTGCCCGGCCATGCCGGATGACGCCGGCGGGCGCGGCACGTCCAGCCGCATGCGCGACGTGGCGCAACGGGCCGGCGTCTCGCCGATGACGGTCTCGCGCGCCCTGCGCGACCCGTCGAAGGTTTCCGAACCCGTGCGGCGCCGGGTGGAGGAAGCCGTGCGCGCGGTGGGCTACGTGCCCAACCGCCTGGCCGGCAATCTTTCCTCGATGCGGTCCAACGTGATCGGGCTGATCGTGCCCAACCTGGACAACTCGCTCTACGCACCGACCATCCAGGGCGTCTCGGCCGTGCTGCGGGACAGCGGCTTCCAACTCATGATCGCCGATGGCGGCTACAGCATGGAGGGCGAGGAGGCGCTGATCACCGCCTTCCTCGCGCAGCAGGTCGCGGGACTCATGCTGCACGACACGCGCCACACCCCGGCCGCCGTCGAGATGATCCGCCGCGCGGGGGTGCCGGTGGTGGAGACGGGCACGCTGGTGCCCGACCCGCTGGACATGGCCGTGAGCTATTCCAATCACGACGCCGCCCGCGCCATGGTGCTGCACTTGCACCGGCTCGGATACCGGCGCATCGCCTTCGTCAGCCTCTCCGCGACCCATAACGACCGCAGCCGGGACCGCCAGCGCGGCTTCCGCACCGCGATGGGCGAGCTGGGGCTGCAAGCCGAGCCGCGTCTGATGCTCGAGATGCCGCCTGGCCTCGCCTCCGGTGCGGAGGCGGTGGTGCGGCTGGTGCAGGGCGAGGCGGCGCCGGACGCGGTGTTCTTCGCGGGCGACGTGCTGGCGGCGGGCGCCTTGTTCGAGTGCCAGCGGCGCGGCTGGGCGGTGCCGGGGCGGGTCGCGCTCGCCGCCTTCGACGACATCGACATGCTCCGCCACGTCGTGCCGCCGATCACCACCCTGCGCCTGCCCCGCGCCGGCATCGGGCGGCGCGGCGCGGAGGTGCTGCTCGACCGCATCCAGGGGCGCTCGCAGGAACGCGTGGTCGTCGACCTGGGGTTCGAGATCATTCAGCGCGAAAGCACCTGACCGGCAGATTTCTGGTATCGATATCACGTTCCCGCTTGTACCTCGGCCGGTCGCTGCATAGACCCGAACGAGAGGCTGGAATGGCCGAGGAGGGACGTGATGGCGAACGAGGTTCTGGGATTTGTCGGGCTGGGCCAGATGGGCAGCCGCATGGCGGCCCGCCTGCTCGAGGCCGGGCACGCGCTGGTGGTGTACGACCCCGTGGAGGCCGCGGTTGCGCCGCTGGTCGCGAGCGGCGCGCGGCGCGCCTCCAGCCCCGCGGAGGTCGCGGACCTTGCCGACACCGTCCTCGCCAGCCTGCCGACACCGGCTGTTGTACAGGCCGTGGGCCTGGGCCCGGTGGGCGTGCTGCGCGGCCAGCGGGCCCGGCGCTTCGTGGATTTCTCCACCACCGGCCCGCGCGTCGCCCAGCAGGTCGCGGCCGCCTTCGCGGAACAGGGCCGCTTCTCCATTGATGCGCCCGTCAGCGGCGGCATCACCGGCGCCGAGAAGGGAACGCTGGCCATCATGATCTCCGGCCCGCGCGACGAGTTCGAGGCGCTGGAGCCGGTGCTCCGCGTCATGGGCAAGCCCTTCTTTTGCGGCGAGAAGCCGGGCCAGGCGCAGGTGATGAAGCTTTGCAACAACCTCCTCGCCGCCACCGCCCTCGTCGCATCGTCGGAGGCTATCGCGATGGGGGTGAAGGCCGGGCTGGACCCAAGCCTGATGTGCGACGTCATCAACAGCAGCAGCGGCCGCAACAGCGCCACGCAGGACAAGTTCCCGCGCGCCGTCATCCCCCGGACCTTCGATTTCGGCTTCACCACGGCGCTCTCGCTCAAGGATGTCGGGCTTTGCGTGGACGAGGCGGGGGCAATGGGCGTGCCGATGGTGGTTGGCAGCGCCGTGCGGCAGATGCTTGCCGTCACCAGCGCGACCTTCGGGCCGGAAAGCGACTTCACTTCCGTTGCCAGGCTGGTCGAGGGTTGGGCGGGGGTGGAGGTGGGCGGCGCCTGAGGCACCGCCCGCCGGCGCCGAATGCGCGGCCCTCAATCCAACTGGATGTTGAGGTCGCGCACCACATTGGCCCAGCCCGTCCGGTCCTCGGCAATGAAGGTGCGCATTTCCTCGGGCTTCGTGCTCACGGGGAGCGCGGCCTGGGACCGGAAGATGCCCTGCACGGCGGGCTGGTTCAGCACCTCCGCCACCACCGCCGCGATGCGCTCCGCGACCGGCATGGGCAGGCGGGCGGGACCGAGCAGGCCGAACCAGTTCCCCGCGCTCACGGGCATGCCCAGCTCCGCCATGGTCGGCGTTTCCGGCAGCAGCGGGATGCGCTGCGCGGCGCCGACGCCCAAGATCCTCACCTTGCCGTCGCGCGCCACCGCCTCGGCCGGGCCGGCATTGAGGAACATCACGTCCACCTGCCCCGCCACCAGCGCCGTGCTGGCCGGCGCCGCGCCCGTGAAGGGCACGTGCAGCATCTGCAGCCTGGCCTGCTTGATCAGGGACTCCATCGCGAGGTGCGAGGTGCTGCCGATCCCCCAGGAAGCATAGGTGAGCCTGCCCGGCTCCGCCCGCGCCCTGGACAGGAAGCCTTCCAGGTTTTCCGCGCCGAAGCCGGGGCGCGTCAGCAGCACGAAGGGGCCGCGCGCGACAAGCGTGACCGGCGTGAAGTCCGTCGCCGGGTTGTAGGCGAGTCGCGGATAGATCAGCGGGTTAATCGCATGCGTCTCGGCATTGGCCAGGATCAGCGTGTGCCCGTCCGGGGCGGAGCGCGCGACCGCTTGAGTGCCCACAGCGCCGTTGGCACCGGGCCGGTTCTCGATGACCACGGGCTGGCCGAGAGGGCCGGCCATGGCGGGGGCGATGGCGCGCATCACCACGTCCGCCAGCCCACCCGCGTTCCAGGGCACGACAACGCGGATCGGCTGATCGGGAAAGGCCGCCAGGGCCGGCGCGGCAAGCGGCAGCGTGGCCGCGGCGCCGAGGAGCCCGCGTCGTGCGATCTGAGGCATGGGGCGTGTTTCCTGCTTCCGTCGCGGCCCTTGTGACGGACCTTGGCCGCCAAGGTTCCGCGATGCGAGTGCTCTGTCAACGATTTTCAGATTGTCCGACAGATGTCAGGCTGTGCTGACCGAGCGGGGCTGCCCGTCTCGCCGGCCCTGGAGAACACGCCATGATCCACGAACTTCGCATCTATCACTGCGTCCCCGGACGCCTCCCCGACCTCCTCCGGCGCTTCGAGACGATGACGCTGGGCCTCTGGGAAAAGCACGGGATCCAGCAAGCCGGCTTCTGGACGGTGGCCATCGGCGACTCGAACCAGGATCTCTACTACCTGCTGGCGTGGCAGTCCCTGGCCGAACGCGAGCAGAAATGGAACGCCTTCCAGGCCGACCCCGAATGGATCGCCAAGCGGGCCGAGACGGAGAAGAACGGCGCCATTGTGGCCAGCATTACCAACCTGATGCTGCAGCCCACGGGCTTCTCGGCGGTGAAATAGGCCGCGCTAGTCCGCCGCGGGCGCCGGGGCGCGGCCTCGCGCCGCCTCGGCCTTCTCGCTCGCCTGCTGGTTCAGTATGCGAAGCGCCACGCGGGCGGCCTGGGTTACGTGGTCCCGGCAGGCCTGCCAGGTGCCCTCCCCGTCCCGCCGCTCGATCGCCTCCACGATGCGGCGGATCTCCGCAACCGTGCGCGGCAGCCGCTCGGGGTCGGAGAGGGTGGTCGCGCGCAGCTGGGTGTTGCGGTTCAGCACTTGGTCCAGCATCCGCGCCACATAAGCGTTGCGGCAGCCCCGCAGCAGAACATCATAGAAGCGCCGCTTCAGCCCGAGCAGCGCGACGCGGTTCAGGCCCGGGCGGGCCGCCGCGATCTCCTCGAACACGGCCCGCAGTTCCGCGATCTCGTCCTCGGAAGCCCGCTCGGCGAAGCCCTGGCCCGCCAGCGCCTCCAGTACCGCGCGAACCTCATAGACCTGGCTCGCCTCGGCCGGGGAGAGATAGGCAACGAAGGGGCCGCGGTTCGGCACCACCTCGATCAGCCCCTCCGCCTCCAGCAGCCGCACCGCCTCCCGGATCACCCCGCGGCTGACGCCGAACAGGTCGCAGAGCAGCCGGTCCGACAGGTGGTCGCCCGGCATGAAGCGGCCGCTGATGATCGCCTCACGGAGGCGTTCCTCGACTTGCCGCCGCACAGGTTGTGGCGTGATGCGCAGGGACGCGTCGTTCGGCATGGGTCTCCACGTCCCAGGCCGCAGGCAAAGTCCCGGCCGGTTCCGGCAATCTGGTTCTTGCCCCGCCCCCCGTCCAGATGGAAATGCCAAGATCGTCCGCAATCGGAATTGACCGACAATCATACATATCGTTAGGTTCAGCCAAAGAGGGAGTAAACAGCATGTCCGACGACACCTGGTTCGAGAAGGGACTGGAAGTCCGGCGCGCGGTGCTTGGCGCCGAATATGTCGATGGCGGCATCGCCAAGGCCGACGACTTCATGATGGCCTTCCAGCGCATCACGACCGAATGGTGCTGGGGCTACGCCTGGACCCGCGAGGGCCTGGACCGCCGCACGCGCAGCATGCTGAACCTCGCGATGCTGACCGCGCTCGGCCGCACGCCCGAGATCAAGCTTCATGTGAAGGGCGCCCTGACCAACGGCGTGACCGTGGAAGAGATCAAGGAGATCCTGCTGCACGCCACCGTGTATTGTGGCATCCCCGCCGGGCTCGACGCCTTCAAGGCGGCGCATGAGGTGCTCGTAAGGGAGGGTGCGCTGACCGGCGAGCCCGCGAAGCCCGCGGAATGAGCAACGGGAGCCTCCACCGGATCGCCTTCATCGGCATCGGCAACATGGGCTGGCCCATGGCCGCCCGCCTTATCGAGGCCGGCTTCGACCTCGCGGTCTTCGACGCGGCGCCCGACCGCGCCGCCCGCTTCGCGACCGAGGTCGGCGGCCATGCGGCCGGGGATGCGGCCTCCGCCGTGCGCGGGGCCGATGCCGTCATCACCATCCTGCCGACCTCCAAGCATGTCGGGCAGGCGCTTGACGCGATGGGGGATGCGCTGACCGCCGGCACGCTGGTGATCGAGATGAGCTCGGGCGTGCCAACCGCCACGCGCGGCTTCGCCGAGAGCCTCGCCGCACGCGGCGTGACGATGATCGACGCTCCCGTCTCCGGCGGCGTGCCGCGCGCCAAGACCGGAGATCTCGCCATCATCCTCGGCGGCGAGGCGCAGGCGATCTCCCGCGCCGACCCCGTGCTGCGCGCCATGGGCACCACCCTCACCCATGTCGGCGGCGTCGGCTCGGGGCAGGCGATGAAGGCGCTGAACAACCTCATGGGCGCCGCGGGCTTCCTCATCGGGGTGGAGGCGCTGCTCATCGGCCAGCGCTTCGGCCTTGATCCAGCGGTCATGGTGGACGTGCTGAACGCCTCCACCGGCATGAACAACAGCACGCAGAAGAAGTTCAAGCAGTTCGTGCTGTCCCGCCGCTTCGACGCCGGCTTCGGGCTGGACCTCATGGCCAAGGACGTGTCCGTCGCGCTCGAGGTCGGGCGCGACACCAACACGCCCACGCCCTTCGCGGCGCTGTGCCGGGAGATGTGGGCGAGCGCGCAGGGCCTGCTCGGCCCGGGCCAGGACCACACCGCGATGGCACAGTTCTCCGAGCGCCTGGTGGGCGAAACGCTGGGCGGCGGAAACCGCGCCGCCGAATAGGGGTGCGGACCGGGATCGCCGCCCGGTCCCCCCGCCCTATGCGCGCGGCGGCACGTCCAGCCGCGCGACGATCCCCTCCAGCTCCGGGCGCGGCGCGGGGTAGCGGCGCATCACCTCCGGATCATGGCCGGGAATGATGTGCGCGGGGCTGTCGGCCACGGCACGCAGGCGGTCGAATCCCTCCAGCATCTCGCCAACATGAAAGGCGGTGGTGAAGGGCCGGCCACTCTCCATGTTCTCGTAGAAGTGCGTGACGTCGGAGGCGAGCACCACCCGCCCGCGCGCCGTCTCCACGGAAACGAACTGCAGCCCCGCCGAATGCCCGCCCGTGGGATGCAGGCGGATGC
The DNA here is from genome assembly GCF_000711725.1 of Roseomonas aerilata DSM 19363. GTDB lineage: Bacteria > Pseudomonadota > Alphaproteobacteria > Acetobacterales > Acetobacteraceae > Roseomonas > Roseomonas aerilata. The sequence goes on from NZ_JONP01000032.1 coordinate 27,783, forward strand.
CGGGCCAGGGTTCCACCACGCCGTCATGGAAGACCACGCGCCCGGCGTAGTTCATCCGCACGATGCCCACCACATCCTCCACCTCGAAGGAGTGGGAGAGCTGCCTGTGCCGCATGAAGCGGCCGCAGGCGTAGTGCACCTCCTCCTCCCGCAGGTGGAAGCGGGCGCGGGGGAACAGGTCGAAGTTGCCGACATGGTCGTAGTGCAGATGCGTCAGCACCACGTCCTCCACAGCATCGGGCGCGATGCCGATCAGCCCCAGCGCCTCGACCGGGCAGCGCAGGAACTCGCGGCGGCGCTTGCGTGCCACCTCGGCGGTGAAGCCGGTGTCCACCACGATGGCGCGCCCGTCCTTCACCAGGGCCCAGGCGAAATAGTCCATCGGCATGGGACCGTCATGCGGATCGCCACCGATGAAGTGCTCCGCGCGCATTGCGTCCCGCCGGGCGTAGCGGATGGCGTAAACCTCATGGGTCATGGCGCACCATCCGAATCCAGCACGGCCTGCATCGCCGCCCGGTCCACCTCGATCTCCACTCCCGCGCGCTCCAGCTCCAGCAGCATGGCCGAGCGCGAATCCCGCTGGCCCCAGCCGCGGCCCAGTGCCTCGGTCATCTCCTCCAGCGTCAGCGCCGCCATGCGCATGGGCACGCCCACCTCGCGCCCCAGCGCGCAGGCGAGCGAAACGTCCTTGTGCGCCAGGCGAAGCTGAAAAGCGGGGGTGTCGTAGCTGTTGATGAGGAACTGCTCCGTCACCCCGTCATAGGTGCGGCGGCGCCCGTGCACGCCCTGCCGTATGGCGGCGAACAGCGCGAGCGGGTCCAGCCCGGCCTTCGACCCCATGGCGAAGACCTCCGCCATGATGACGTTCAGCGCGTAGCCGGACAGGTTGTGCGCCAGCTTGGCGATGCTGCCCGCCCCGATTTCCCCGACCCGGATGGGGCGGTCCCCCATGGCCGCGAGCAACGGCCGGCAGCAGTCGAACACCGCCGCGTCCCCGCCCACGAAGAAGGCGAGCTTGCGGCTAGCAGCACCCCGCGGCCCGCCGCTGATCGGCGCGTCCAGCACGTGCACGCCCTTCTCCGCGCCCGCCGCGTGCAGCTCCCGCACGGCGGAAACGGAATTGGTGGAGATGTCGATGAGCACCGATCCCGGGCGCAGGGTCTCCAGCAACTGCGCCCCGACGGCCTTCACCTCCGCGGGGCCGGGGAGGGATGTGAAGACCACCTCGCAGCCCTCGCCCAGCGACTGCGGCGAGGCCGCCCATTCCGCGCCGTTGCTTACCAGCGCATCCGCCGCCTCGCGCCGGACATCGTGCACCACCAGCGCCACATCCGGCGCCTTGGCGAGATTGGCGGCCATGCTGGCACCCATGGTGCCCAGGCCGATGAACCCGACGCGCACGGCGCTCAGCCCTCCCGCTTCTCGAAGACCTCGGTCGCGACCTGCGCGCCCGACATCGCCGCGGGCCAGCCGGCATAGAAGGCGAGATGGGTGATCAGCCCGGCGATCTCCTCCTGCGTCACCCCGTTGTCGAGCGCCCGGCCGATATGGACGGAGAGCTGCTCCGGCCGGTAGGTCGCGACCAGGGCTGCCACGGTGACCAGGCTGCGGTCGCGCTTGGACAGGTCCGTGCGCTCCCACAGGTCGCCGTAGACGACGCCCTCCGTGTACTCGACCAACGCCGGGACTGTCTTGCGGACGCGGTCGCGCTGCGCGGATTGCGGGATCGGCTTCGTGTTCATCGGCATCTCCTCCGGCTTGTCTTTCCGGAAGCCTAGGACCGTCGGCACCGCCGCATCAACCCACCGTCGGATTGTCCGACAAATAAGTTGATCGCCGTCCTTCACCGTGATCCCCTGGCGCGACGAGAACGAAGACGGGAGAACTCCATCATGCGCAGCGCCGCCTGGCGCCCGGCATTTCTGCTCGGGCTCGCGGCCCTGCTCGGCATCGCCTCCGCTGCCGCGCAGGACTATCCCAGCCGCACCGTCACCCTCATCGTGCCATCGGCGCCGGGCGGTACGCTCGACGCCCTCGCACGCCTCATGGCCCAGGGGATGGGGGCCGATCTCGGCCGCACCGTCGTGGTGGAAAACGTCACCGGCGCGGGAAGCGTGGTCGGCACGCAGCGCCTCGTCCGCTCCGATCCGGACGGCTACACCATCGGATTCGGGAACCTCGCCTCGATGGCGGCAACCGTCGCCCTCGGCGCCGATCCGAACTTCGATCCGCGCCGCGACCTGACGCCGATCAGCATCGTCGCAAACGTCCCCATGGTCATTGCCGCCGGTCCGCGCTCCGGCATCCGCGACCTGGGCACGCTGATCGAGCGCATCCGCGCGCGCGGCGAGGAGGTGACCTTCGGCACGCCCGGCACCAACACCACCGGCCATCTCGCACCGGCCTACCTGCTCTCGATCATCGGCGCGAAGGCCATGCTCGTCCCCTATCGCGGCGCGGGCCCTGCCATGAGCGACCTCGCGGCCGGCACGGTGACGGCGGTCATAGACCAGACCGTCACGATGATCCCGGCCCATCAGGGCCGCACGGCGGTCGCCCTTGCCGTCACGGGCTCGAGCCGCATCGCCCAGCTGCCGGAGGTGCCCACCTTCGCCGAGGCCGGCGTTCCCGGCTTCGACATGGTCATCTGGAACGCCATCGCCGGCCCGGCCAACCTGCCGCAGGCGCGCGTGGACCGGCTGCTGAAGGCGATCGATGCCGCCCTGGCCACCCCGGCCGTGGCGACCCGCTTCGCGGACCTGGCCACCACCGTCCCGCCGCCGGCGGAACTCGGCCCCGCGGCCATGCGGGACCGCATCGCCTCTGACGTGGCGCGCTGGACCGAGGTCGTCAGCCGCGCCGGGCTCGCCCCGCGCTAGAACCCGTGTCGCGGGGACGGGTGCGCCCGGCACCTACCCCCGCGCCGCCAGCCCGCGCACCGCATCCAGGATGGCATCGGGGATCTCGATCTCCCCTTGCGCCAGCCGCTCCGCGCGCAGCGCCGCGGAGCGGTCGAAGGGCATGCGCACGGGCGGGCCGCCCTCCACCGGCCGCGTGTCGCGGATCAGCGCCGAATAGGCGGAAACCTTGCGCTTCACCTCCTCCAGCGGGGAAAGGAGGTCGGGCCGGAAGGCAATGACCAGGTACCCGAAATCCGACAGGTGCTCCGGCATCACCGGCGACCCCGCGATCATGCCCAGCAACTGCACGACAACACCGAGCCCGCTTCCCCGGTGCCCGCCCCAGGCCATGAAGGCACCATCCAGCGCGGCAACCGGATCCGTCGTCGGCCGCCCCTGCGCGTCATAGGCCGCGCCTTCCGGCAGGGCCTGCCCCAGCCGCCGCGCCATCACCGCCTGCGCGTGGATGATGTTGGAGATGCCGATGTCCCAGATCACCGGCCCCTCATCGCCGGGAAAGCCGAAGCAGATGGGATTGGTCCCGAAACGCGGCTCCGTGCCGCCCGCCGGCGCGACCCAGGGCGTGGCGTTGGAGGCGATCATCACCGCCAGCCCCGCCTTTGTCGCCATCTCGGCGTAGAAGGACAGCATCCCGGTGTACCAAGTATCGTTCGCGCCCACGACGGCGATGCCGCTCGCCAACGCCTTCTCGGTCGCGATGCGGGTTGCCTCATGGCCGACGAGGTAGCCGACATTGTCGCCGCCATTCAGCCGGGCGGAGACGGGGGTCTCAGCGAGCACCGTGATGGGCCGGCCCTGATGCGGCCGGTCGGCGAAGCGCTCCGCCATGCTCAGCACCCGTGCCAGCCCGGCATAGCCCAGGCCGCGCAACTCGCAGTCCAGCAGGTGCTCCGCGACCCGCGCCGCTTCCGCCGCCGGGAGTCCCAGCCCCGCCAGCCCTCGCTCGGCAAGCCGCCGCGCCTCGTCGATCCCGATCCTCATCGGAGGTCTCCCAACAGGTGACAGAGCCGGCGGCGCGTCAGTACATGACCATCCCGCCATCGGCGACGAGCGTGGCGCCGTGCACATAGGAGGCCTCGGGCGAGAGCAGCCAGGCGATGGCCGGCGCGATCTCCTCCGCCGTGCCCAGCCGGTTGAAGGAGGTCATGGCCTCCACCCGCGCCCGCGTCGTGGAGTCCTTCAGCGGGGTGGCGGCAAAGGGCGTGTCGATCATGCCCGGCGCGATGGTGTTCACCGCGATGCCCTTTGGACCCAGCACGCGCGCCGCGTTCTTGGTCATCGCCAGCACCGCGCCCTTGCTCGTGGCGTAGGAGACGGTGCCCGCCAGCCCGCCGCCGCGCAGCCCCGCCACGCTCGCCACCGTGCAGATGCGCCCACCCGCCTCCATCATCCCCGCCGCTTCCCGCAGGCAGAGGAAGGTGCCGATCACGTTCACCTCGTGCACCCGGCGGAACATCGCAACCGTTGTTTCCTCGAAGGCGGTGGTCTCGAAGATGCCGGCGCAGGTGGCCAGCGCGTCCAGCCCGCCGAGAGCCGCGCGCACCTCGCCGAAGGCGCGCACCACCCCCTCCTCATCGGCCACGTCCACGGCAATGGCCGGATGCTCCCCGCCGGCCACGCGCCGTGCCGCCTCCAGGTCCCGGTCCAGGCACGCCACCTGATGTCCACGCCCGATCAGCAGCCGCGCGGTCGCGGCCCCGATGCCGCTGCCCGCGCCGGTGATGGCAATCCGCATGATGCTCGTCTCCCCCCACGGGGCTGCCCGCCACGCGTGCTGCGCGGCAGGCGCCCTTTTCGTCAGCGCTTCAGCCAGAAGATCTCGGCGGTGGCGGAATCGCCGGGATACACGGTGACAGGCCTGTTGTTCTGCCACTGCACCACCACCGGGCCCGCCGTTTCGCGCAGGCCGGTGGCATCGAACTTCACGCGGCGGCCGGGGTAATACAGCGCCGCGCCCCCGGTGATGTCGATCGTGCGCAGCGCCTCGGCTACCGCGCGCCGGTCGGCCCGGCCCGCCTTTTCCAGCGCGTCCCGCATGATCCAGATGTCGCCATAGGTCGCGATGCTGTTCTGCCCCATCCAGGGCTCCCCGGAGACGCGCTTGAACTCTTCGATGATCGCCTCCTGCCCCTTGGCGTCCCAGTTCCCCACCACGGTGATGAAGCCCTCCATCTGCGCGGGGCGGATGTTCTGCAACAGGTCGGACTGCGCCATGGCGATGCCGTTGCCGATCGTCGGCACGCGGCCCCGCCCGAGGCCGAACTCGTTCATCTTCTCGATCAGCAGCTTCACATCCGAGATGACGGTGATCGGCATGACCATCACATCCGGCCGCGCCGAGCGGACCTTCTGGATGAGCTGCGTCGCATCCGACAGCGGCGGGGTGAAGGTTTCGTCCATCACGATGCGCAGCCCGAACTTCGCGGCGTTCTCGCGGATCGGCTGCACGAAGGAGAGGGATGAGGCGGTGTTGTCCGTCAGGATCGCAACCGTTTCCGGCCGCTTGCCCGCGGCCCGCTGCGCCAAGTCCAGCAGGATGGGCAGGGCTTCCTTCGCCTGGTCGCCCGCCTTGGCGGAGGTCTGGAAGACGTAGCGGAAGCCGCGCGTGGTGATCAGGTCGGAATAGCTGAGCGTGAGCATCGGCAGCTCGGCCCGCTCCGTCACCTCCGTCGCGGACAGGGTGAAGGAGGACAGGTAGGCGCCGGAGCAGGCCACGAGATCAGGGTTGTCGGCCACCATGCGCTGCGCGGCGTTCTTCGCCTTCTCCGTGGAATCGCCGGCATCGAAGAGACGCAGCTCCAGCTTCGCGCCCCCGAGCGAGGGCACGCCGCCCTGCTCGTTCACGTGCTTGATGCCGAGCTCCGCGCCCATGCGCATCAGCTGGCCGAAGCGGGAATAAATCCCGGAGAGGGGCACCAGCAGCCCCACCTTCACCGTCCCGCCCTCGGCCGGCTGCGCGCGCACCATGCCGGGCAGGAGGCCGCTTCCCGCCAATGCCGCACCCCCCGCGAGAAGGTCGCGCCGCGTGGGCCGCAGAACACCCTTGCCAGAGATCAACATCCGCTTCTCTCCCCGATATGGCCCCGGTTCGCCGGCTGCCGTTGCATCACATGCCCAGATAGGCCTGCCGAACACGGTCGTCGCTTCGCAGCGCCTCATGCGTGCCCTCCAGCACGATGCGCCCGGCCTCCAGCACGTAGCCGCGATCGGCCGATTCCAGCGCCTCGGCCACGCGCTGCTCCACGAGCAGGATCGTCATCCCGGCCTGGCGGTGGATCTCGGTCAGACGCTCGAAGATGAACTCCGCGACGGCAGGGGCGAGCCCCATCGAGGGTTCGTCGAGCATGAGCAAACTAGGTGAGGAGGCGAGGCCGCGGCCGACCGCCACCATCTGCTGCTGCCCGCCCGACAGCGTGCCGGCCAGCTGGTTCCGGCGCTCCGCCAGGATCGGAAACCATTCCAGCACCTGCGCCAGGTTGCGCGCCCAGTCCCGGCGCCCCGCCTCCGTGCTGGCGCCCATCTCCAGGTTCTCCATCACCGTCAGCGAGGGAAAGAGCTGCCGCCCCTCCGGCACATGCGCGATGCCTAGATGCGGCCGGCGCGCGGCTGGGATGGCCGCCAGGTCGGTCCCGTTGAAGCGGATGCGGCCGGAACGCACCCCGACCGTTCCCGAGATCGTCTTGAACAGCGTGGTCTTGCCCGCGCCGTTCGGCCCCACCACGGCCACGAATTCCCCCTGGCGCAGATGCAGGCTCACGCCCTTCAGCACCGAGGAGCCGCCGTAGCCGGCGTGCAGATCGTCAATCTCCAGCACGGGCGCTCCATTTGCTTCCGAGATAGGCCTCGATGACGGCGGGGTTGCCCGTCACCTCCTCCGGCAGGCCCTCCGCCAGCACGGCGCCGTGGTCGAGCACGACAAAGCGGTCCACCAGCCGGACCATGGCGTGCAGCGTGTGCTCGATGATCACCACGGTGACACCCTCCGCCGCGATGCCGCGGATCACGCCCAGCAGCTTCTCCACCTCCGGTCCGCCGAGCCCGGCGAAGGTCTCGTCCAGCAGCAGCAACCGCGGCCGGCCGGCCAGGGCGCGAGCCAGCTCCATCAGGCGCAGGTTGAGGTTGCTCAAGGTGCCCGCGCGCACGTCCATCAGCCCGCCCAGGCCAACCCGCTGCATCGCCGCGCGCGCCCGCGCCCGCGCCTCCTCGATGCCGTCCGCCGCCCGGGCGCCGCTCATCACGTTGTCCGCCACCGACATGCGCGCGAAGGGCCGCACCACCTGGAAGGTCCGCCCGACACCGAGGCGGCACAGGCGGTTGGGCGGCAGGCCCGTCACGTCCCGCCCGTCCAGCAGCACGCGCCCGGCATCGGGCCGCACGAAGCCGTTCAGCAGGTTGAACAGCGTGGTCTTGCCCGCGCCGTTGGGCCCGATGATGCCGAGGATCTCCCCCTGCCGGACCGAGAAACTCACCTCCTGCACCGCCTTCACGCCGCCAAAGGCGCGCGAGACGCCCTCCGCCTGCAGGATCACCGGCGCATCGGGCCCCAGGGGCGTCCTCGCCGGCTGGCGCCCGCCGCACGGCATTGCCGCCGCCGAAGGCAGGGCCCCCGCGGCCAGCGGCGCCGCAGCCCCCGTTTTGCGCCGGTTCCGCAGCAGGTCGGCCACCTTCCAGTACAAGCCCTCCGGCGCGAGGAGGATCACCGCGACGATCGCCACCCCGAACACCACCCCCTGGACACCTGGCAGCACCGCACCGAACCGCGCATGCAGCGTCTCTCCCAGCGGGATCAGCACCAGCGCGCCAAGGACGGGGCCCCATACCGTGCCGACGCCGCCGAACATCGCCACCGTCAGCGCCTGGGCGGAGATGAGCATCCCGAACACCGCCTCGGGCGTGACCACCAGGAGGATCACGGCATGGAACCCGCCGATCATCCCGGCCACCGCACCGCTCGCCGTGATGGTGATGAGCTTCAGCCGGCGCGTGTCGATCCCCACTGCTTCCGCGGCCGCCTCGTTCTGCTTGATCGCCGTCAGCGCCAAGCCGTAGCGCGAGCGCTCCACCACCCGCATCGAGATCATGCTCGCCAGCAGCAGGCCCACGACGAGAAGGATGTACACCCGCTGGTCGGTGAACTGCATGTAGGCCCAGCCCCGCTCCCGGATCAGCGGCAGCGAGACTTCCTGGTGGCCGAGCCAGAGAAAGATGTTCAGAAGCGCCAGCGGATAGGCCAGCATCGCCAGCGCGAAGTAGTGTCCGCGCAGCCGGAAGGTTGGCAGGCCGATCAGCAGCCCGGCGAGGCCGCCAAGCACTGTTGCGACCGGAATGCCGAACCAGGGCGTCAGGCCAAGCTTCGCGAAGAGCAGAGCGACGGTATAGGCGCCCAGCCCGAAGAAGGCGGCATGGCCGAAGGAGATCAGCCCCGTCATGCCCGAGAGCAGGTTCCAGGACAGGCCGAAGATCGCCCAGACGGCCACCAGCGTCAGCGTGAGCTGGTGGTAGGAATTGGTCACGAACATCGCCAGCACCGCATAGGCCGCGCAGAAGGCGACCACGGGCAGGATCATGCGCGCACGGCTCAGGGCACGGAACACAGCGCTCAGGTCCTTTCCGACACGCGGCCGAGCAGTCCCTGCGGCCGCAGGAACACCACCAGCAGGAAGACGACAAAGATCGCAGTGTTCTGTAGCTGGGTCGGCAGCAGCAGCGCGGAACATTGCTGGATGACGCCGATCAGCAGCCCGCCCCAGAAGGCGCCGACGGTGGAGCCGAGCCCGCCCAGCACCACCCCCGCATACATGATGATGACGTATTCGAGCCCGACATAGGGCGTGAAGGGATAGCTCGAGGCAAGCAGCCCGCCCGCCACCGCCGTGATGCCCACGCCCAGCCCGAAGGTGATGCGGTGCGCGCGGTCCACGTCGATCCCCATGTAGAGCGCGGCCTGCACGTTGTCCGCCGCCGCGCGCAGTGATTTCCCGAGGCGGGATCGCGTGATCACCAGCACGAGCAGGACAACAAGAACGGCCGCGATCGCGGCGCCCCACGCGCGGGCCTGGTTGATGAACAGCACGAGCGCTCCGTCCGCCAGGTCGATCTCCCACGCCTCCGAGGAGATGTCGCTCGGGATCGAGACGGGCACGCTGCCGAACAGGATCTGCCCGCCGCTCTGCAGGATCAATGACAGGCCGAGCGTCAGGATCAGCTGGGCATAATGTCCCTCGCCCTCCAACGATCCCACCCGCGTGCCCGTCACGCGCGAGAGCAGGAAGCGCTGCGCGGCGTAGCCGAGCACGAACAGCACCGGCCCGGCCAGCAAGGCGGCGATGAACGGCCCGGCCTCCTTCCCGAACAGCGCACCAAGGCCCATCAGGGTGAAGAGGTGGAAGGCGGCATACATGCCCACCATCATGAAGTCGCCATGCGCGAAGTTGATCACGCGCATCACGCCGAAGATCAGGCTGAGCCCCACGCACATCAGCCCGTAATGGGCGCCGAGCAGCAGCCCGGCGTTGAGCGCCTGCAGCAGGCCTTCCAGTTGTGGCATCATGGCGCACCGTCCTCCTGCAATGCCAGAAGGTCAGCCAGCGGTGCCATGTCTACCGCGTCCGGCATGGCATCCACGAAGCGGAGGATCGCTTCCGCGCGCTCCCGGCCAAGGCTGTCGGTTGCGGCGCGCTCGAAGCGCTCGCGAACCTCCGCCGGCGTTGCCGCGACGACGTCGTCGAGCTTCCCGCAGACCACGCGGTCGGCCAGCTCCAACGCGATTTCCGCGCCTTGTTGGACGGGGAAGGCGGCAGTCAGCGCGGCGTCCTCCTCCAGCGTCACCAGGTCGAGCAGGCGCTCCATCTCCGCCCCGACCGGCAGGTGGTAGTTCGCCTCCTCAATGGTGCCGCGAAGCAGGGTGGCCGCAACGCCGAAGGGGATGCTCATCTTGGCCTGGAGCAGCTTGGAGAAGGGCCCCGTGCTGTCGCAGCCCGGATAGCGCGCCGCGGCTCTCGGCACGCGGATCTGGATGCCCTGGATCTCACCGGCCCGCACGCCGTGCTCGCGCGAGAGCCGGAGCGCAAGCTGGCATGCCGTCTGCGCGAAATTGCAGGCCGGAACAGGCTTGTTGTAGACGGCCATGATCTCCGGCGCCCCGTCGAAGAAGCGGATCACCGGTCGCATTCCGTCGCGGCGGAAGGCAGCGAAAAGTCCGGCCTCGCCGTCGAGGGCGCTTTCAGACGCCTCTGCGCCAAGCTCCGCGAGCCTTGCTGCCGTGACAGCGTTCCGGGCGGCGAAGCCGGGATGGAAGAACATTTCCGTGCCGCCTACGGCCGGCCACTCGTTCAGCCCGCCAGTGGCATTGGCCGCCATGCCGATCGCACTCGCCGCGCGGTTCACGTCAAGGCCAAGCAGGACCGCGGCGGCGGCGGCCCCGCCGATTGGTCCCGTGATGCCGGTCGGACGAAACAGGCGGGCCAGCTCGGTCGTGAACAGCGCGGCGCCGATCCGTGCGCCCACCTCGTATCCCGCGACGGCCGCGTTGATAAAGCGCATCCCGGATACCCGATGGCTGCGGGAGAGCGCCAGCAGCACCGGAATGACGACAACACCGAGATGGCTGATCGAGGCCGCGTGCATGTCCTCGCGGACGAGCCCATGGGCAAGGACGGCGTTGGCGAATGCGGCATCGCCGACGGTCGTGCGCCGTGCCGTGCCGATGATCGGAACGCCACCTTTCACCTCGGATGCGATCCCCACGGCTTGGCACCCCCAGGGAAGGCCACGCGATTCCAGTGCGGCTCCGATTACATCCAGAAGGCAGGTCTGAACCTTCCTGACGGCGGCCTCGTCATGGCGGTGCGGTGCCAAGGCTGCGGATGCAGCATCTCGGGCCAGGCTGGGCCCATTCGCCCGCTCGGTGGGCGCGTGCTTTGGCGCCGGCCAGCTCACGGGAGGCACGTCGCCACAAAGCGGCACGGCCGGCGAAGCAGCAGCTTCTCGGACAAGAACGTCTCCTCTCACCCTGTATCCGGGCGTTCACGCAACCTCCAACGTAGCCATGCACCTGTCAACAATAATCAGATTGTAGGACACATGATGGTGCGAGACGAGTGGGGCATACAGCGCTCCCGCTACATAACGCTGAAGGCCATCGGCGCCGTGAGCGACACTGCCTCCGTCAGCCTGCCCGCCGCGGCAGCCTGACATCGCGGCTCAGCCTCGAAGGGGCACCGCTCCTGCGCCATGCCTTGGGGCACGATCGATGCATGAAGCCGAGATCGTAGTCTCCAAGGGTGTCCTTGCCGTGGATGGACCGCTCAGTGACCGTTCTCTAATCGGGGTTTTCAGGTCAAGCGCCGGTTTGGAGGCTGCCCGCTGCCGGGGTCATGGTTCTCTCCGGGGTCGGTGTGATCCGCCCCATGATGGGCGTGAGGGATGGGGCGCCGCGATGTTTGAGGCGGTCTGATCGGGCGGTGTACGCCTGACCGGCCAACG